>CAVSJY010000008.1:0-636321 GCA_963728465.1 uncultured Solirubrobacteraceae bacterium | reverse complement strand
GTTCGGCGCGCTCGAGCGCGCCCCGCTCGACTCCCAGCAACTCGCCGCGTGGGTGAACCGGCGCTCGACTGCAACCGCCTTCAACGGCACGATCGAGTCGCGAGCGAGGAAGGCATCGGCCTGCGCCTCGACCCGCGGCACGGTGGCGCCATCGCGCGCCGCCTCGGCGAACGCCTGGACCACGTCGCGCCGCGTGAAGGTCGACCGCAGACGCGTTAGGCCTTCCAGTATGCCCGCCGGCGGGCGAGCGCGGCGGGATCTCGTGCGATCGAACGGGCGCGGACCGCACCCGGCGGCGCAGCAGCCCATTCGAGACGGTTCACGGGTCAGCCCGTGTTCCGCCGCGCGCGACCGCCACTGCTCCCGCAGCCGCCCAAGCGGGCACGTTTTGGGTCTTCGCGCGTCGCGTCTCGAGCGTTGCGATCTGCGCCGCCCGGGCAGAGTGCTCCCCACGGCCGCGCCATGTGCTCGACGATCTCGGCGCGACGCTGGGAGAAGTGCTCGATGACGTCTCGCGGCACCGCAGGCAAGTCGGCGACGCCGTTGGCGGGCGCTTCCCACTCGAGGCCAGCCGCTGGCGTGACCTGAGCCCGCAGCGCCGCCTGATACAGGAATCCGGCTGCCTTGGCATGGCGGTACAGCAGGCGGCCGTCCAACGCAGTCCAGCGCTCGTCCGCGCCCTGCGTTGACGTTGCCGACGACGACGTGCGTGTGCAGCAGTGGATCACCCGGCGCGCGACGCTCGGTGCTCAAACACCGCGGCGACGAACCCGCGTCCCCGCACGCGAACAGTTCCGCCAGCGCCACGCCGCACCCCGGCGCCCGCCTCGCGCTCGAGATAGCCGAGGGCCTCGCCGACGGCCGCTCACGGTGCGCGGCCCGCAACTGGCCGGCGACCCTCAGCGTCGGCGATGCCGAACAACGACGCTCACACTCTTCGGAGCCCGGAAGGTCACATCGAAACCGGCCACGGCCCCGGAGGCCCGCCGGGCCGCCGGAGGGGCTCGCCAGCTGACGGGATCCTGCGACCTCGAGAAGTCGCGACGAGCCCTTCCTCGCCGACCTCGCCGGACAACCCCAACGCGGGCCGTGCCGTTACCGACCCACCCCTCCTGGCGCCTCGCCCTCGCCGGCGTAGTAGTCCTCGCGTCCACTCGCGACCTGGTCGACGTAGTACCGCCCGGCTCCCGGGCCCTCCGGCGAGCTTTCCGATCGTCAGCATCCTCCCCCTCAGGCCGCCGAGGAGGCCCTTTGGACGATCGGATCGCATCGGATTCGCGAACTTGCGCCGTAGCGGCAGACCCGGTCGGCCGAATCGGAGCCCTCGGGATGGAGACGAACGCCGCGAGCCTCACGGCGCCGAGGGTCATGACTGACGCGTCAATCCGGGCGGGAGGCTCGCACGAAGTGCAAGTCTGTGCCTGCCTTGGGTCGTCGTGCCGATGACGCGCGCAGACGTGCCGAACGCGCCATTCGTAGACCATGCGAGCGGGTTCTGCGGCGGCGTCGAATCCTCGCGTCGCAATGCTCCCGCTCGATCGAGGACTCGGCGCTGTCCTCGCAGCTGTGCGGGTGCACTTGCGACGTGCACCGCCATGCCCAGCAGATCCACGAGCGATACGCGATCTCAAGGAGTGGAGCTCGTCCCGTCCACCCGCGGGCGACCCCACGGCGGGGCGTGCCGCGCGTCCGTGACGCGCGGCGACGCCGAACGGTCCGCAAAGATCAGCCGGTGAACGACGCGGACTTCTGGAAGGCGGAGCTCTGGCGCGAAACGTCCCGACTCCGCGAAGCTCTCGAACAACAGGGACGCGATACTACGCGGCGAGACCCGCGTACGTCGAGCGGTACGCCTTCGTCACCGCCTACGAGATGCGCAAGCTCGAGGACGCCGAAGCCCTCACCCTCGACGTCACCGACTATCGTGCGACGTCCTCGCGTACCCCGTCGTAGGTCCGCCCGCCGACGTACACGATTTCCTCCTTCGCAAGGACGGTCGTAGGTTCCGGATCGCGCTCGACGCTCACTACGACCTCGAGCACCCGCAGCCCGCCAAGCTTCGCTTCCGCCACCTATGCAACCGCCTCATCCATCACCTCGCGTTCGACGTCCGCCGAGCATCCTGTAGCCGACGACCTCGAACTCCTGTTCACCGACACCGACCACAAGCGCACCCTTCACGGCATCGCCGCTTGAGGCCTACGTCGCGCTCGTCTCGAGGCGCACTACGACGAGATCCGATGGGTAGGGGTGGACGAAAAAGGCAAGCGCATTCGGCGACGCCGACGCCCGCCTTCTGAGGTCGGCTGACCGTTCAACGATGCCAGCTGGGCAGTTGCGCAAGATCGCCGAGCGCGGAGCGGTTCTGTATTCCCCTCGCCGTACCTTTCGTGGGCTCTCTACCCAACCAAGGAGCGATGCCCCGATGGCAACGAATATCAACTTCGGCGAGGACACGCTGATCGTCTCAGAGGACGTGGCCGAGGTCCTGCGCGCCCTCGAGGAAAGGCGGGCGGCTACGCAGAGTTCACGTACTGCCGCAAGGACACGAAGCAGGCGATTGCGCCAGTCTGGGTCAACACGACTCAGGTGAAGTTCGGTTAACGCGCTGAGGTAGCCGATGCGGTAGCCGGTTCCTCGTAGAGGAACCGCACGGTCATGGCGGGGCCATTCTCAGACCCGTGCAATGCGCAGAGGCTGGCTCGGCGGGATTGCGCCTGGCCTCCTCGTACAACGGCTCGGGCGCCAGGTCGACGCCGTTGGGCCGTGCCAGGTTCCGGACTCGGGATCCACGCGGACTTCCGCGAGGAAGGCGGGATCGCGAAGCGGCTCGAGCACGCCGCGCCATTCGTGATCCGCGAGATCAACGTCGCCGACGGTGCCGTCGGCGAACGTGAGGCGCAGCGTGTGGTCGGCGACCACTTCGACTCCGGTGATGTCGAGAAGCTGCTCCACCTGGGCTATCCCGGCTGAGCACCCACCGAGCGGCGTCTACGCGGCCTGGGCGGGCGCGGGCACGTAGTGCTCGAGGCTCACCGAGGCGAACTTTCCTCGTTGAAGGTCTCGCGACGATCCTCGGCCGCGCTCGCAAGCGCGAACGAGACGCCGTCCTCAGCGAGCCGACGGACCTCTTCGTAGCTCTCGCCCGCCACCGACCAGCCGTCGATGTCGGGCGACTCGGCCCACCATCCCTCGCGGTTCTTGGTGGTAGAGGATGCGAATGGTCACTGTCTGCTCACAGTAACGGAGTGCTTCGTCTTCGCCAAGGCCGATGTCGCGGCACAGGATCTTGCGGACCAGGCCCGGCGCGACCTGGCGCGGTCGTGGAATGCGAACGTGATCGGCGGCCGGCCGGGAGCCTTGAGCCTTCGGTGGGAGCCGCGCTGGCGGACGATCTCGTACGAGAGCGGCTCACGCATGAGCACGGCGAGTAGCTCGCGCGCCTTCATGGATGGGAAGTCGGTCATCGCGCCGCGACTATCCGACGCCCTCGAGGATCCGGCGCGCCTCGTCCGGCCCGAGCTGCTCGGCGGCGGCACGGAGCGCTGCTCGGGCTGCTGCGCTGCGGTCGTGCGGCGTCTCAGGCGTGAAGGCCCGCGTCGCGGCGTCGGTCAGCCTTGACGCGCGCACGGCGTGGAGGTACCGCTCGGTCGTCTTGAGGTCCGCGTGGCCGAGCACGTCCCGCACGGTCACGGGGTCGAGGACGCGCGTGAGCAGCGTCCCGGCGGTGTGGCGGAGGTCGTGGAACCGCAGCGGCGGAAGGCCAGCGGCGTCGCGGGCGGCGATGTAGCGGCGGCGGAGCGCCGAGGTCGAGGCGGTCGCCGGCGATGTTCGCGAAGACGTAGTCGTCGGCGCTGGTGAAGTTCGGGCGGCGCGAGAGTCGGTCGAGCGCGCCGAGCGCCTGGTCGCCGAGCGGGACGTAGCGGACCCGGCGGCCCTTCGTGGTGCCCTCGACGTCGCCGGAGAGTGCGCGCTCGACGACGAGCACGCGCTCGGACCAGCGGACGTCGCGCCAGCGCAGGCGACGAGCTCGCCGCGTCGGAGGCCGGTGTAGGCGGCGACGCGCAGCAGCTCGGCGAGCTGCGCGTCCTCCTCGGCGCGCACCAGCTCGCCGGCGGCCGTCGGGTCCTCGTGTGGTCCGCGCCAGGCGCCCGTCTCGGCGGTTCGTGCGAGGGCCTCGATCTGCTCGACCGTGAAGACCTCGAGCCGGCGCGGGCGGCTCTTCGCGCCGCTTCGCGGCGGCGGCGGCCGGATTCGCCGGACAGGCGCCAGCGCGCGGCCTGCTCGGGGCGCAGGCCGAAGTTGAAGATCGCGCGACAGCACCTGGCGGTGCTTGTTGACGCTGCGGGCACCGACGCCCTCCCGCGCGTGGGCCACCAGCAGCGCCTCGACCTGCGCCGTCGTCACCTCGGCCACGGCACGTTTGCCGAGCGCGGCCATGATCCGCCCGATCGTCACGCCTCGACCGCGGCGGTATGGCGTCCCGGGCTCGGCGAGCATCGAGCGGTAGTCGCGGAGCGTCGCCGGCTTGGCGCCCCGCACGAACTCGAGGTGCTCGAGCCAGGCGTGCGCGAGCGCGCGGAAGGTCGGGCCGCCGGCGGCCGCCTCGCGCGCCGCCTCCTCGGCCTCGCGCGCTCGCGCCTCCGCGCGCTAAGTCTCCTCCGCCTCGACGAACTCGACGACGCGGCGGCGCGCCTGGTACTCGGTCAGGTGCCCGGCGCCGGCCGGCCGCTCCGCGGCCGCCAGCGCGCGACCGTCATCGCGGACCAGCCACGCGTCGCACGCCGAGCCGGCGGCGCACCGCGTCCCGTCCGCGCTGCGCCACTTGACTGCCCACACCGGCTCGCCCGCTTCAGCGTCTCGACGAGCAAGAAGGCTGTCGACAGCGGGTCCTGAGCGAGTCATCGGGCGAGCGACCGTACACGCCGCTTCGGACGGGCGGACCACCCGAGCGGACCAACTCGCCCGGGCGGACCAGCGGGCGGACCAATCCGTCATGAAATAACGCTCCAGAGCGCAATTCAGCCGCTCCAGACTTCGCGTTCTAGAGCCAATCAGCGACGCGACGAAATGCTTGCCATGCAGAAGGTCGAGGGTTCGAGTCCCTTCATCCGCTCTCTCTAGAAGCCCTGCACATCGCAGGGTTTGCCCGAGCGCTGTCTCTCGATCGGCAGGCGGCGAGGGCTGGCGTTCGGGCTGGGGCGGGTGTACCTTCGCTCCAGGCGGCCGCCGACCAGCCCGGAACCTGCATTCCGACCGATCTGCTTCCGTCGCGAGCACCCACGGCAATGGGTTCAGGCCCGTTACATCAACTGAGCCCGGCCACGGCGGTGGCCCGCAAGCAGGAGGCTGCAATGTTCGCTCGTATCGCAAGACGGTCGCGCAGGTCGTCGCTCGGGACCGCAATGGCAGTTGTCGTGCTCGTGCTTGCCGCTCCGGGCGGCGCCGGAGGCCGAGCCGACGAAGGACCCGTGCTCGCCGGCGAAGGAGATTGTCGACGCGATGGTGTCGCAGTTCGGCCTCACACAGCAGCAGGCGCGCGACCGCATCCGGGCGGAGTGCCGGGCGCCCGGCATCCTCGAGGCGGCCCGCGGGCGGCGGGCGAGGCATACGGTGGGGCCTTCTTCGACCCGGGTTCCGAGAAGCTGATCGTGGGGGTCACCAACCCGCCGTGTTCGATGCCGTGCGAGCAACGGGCGCCGAGCCGCGGCTGGTCGCCGCCGCCTACGCCGAGCTCGAGCAGGATCTGCACGTGCTCGACTCGCGCGCCGACACCCAGCCGCCGGAGGTCACCGGCTGGCGAGTCGACGACACCGCGAACAGCGTCATCGTCGACGTGGCGGGCGGTCCCTCGCAGGGCGTCAAGACGTTCGTGGCCGGGCTGGATCACACCCAGGTGCGATACAACCAGCCCCCGGTGCAGACGACCGCCGAGCTCATCGGCGGGATGGCGATCTTCGGCGGTCACGAGCCGCTGCTCGCTGGGCTTCAGCGCCCGCAACTCGTCGGGGGCGGTGTACGTGCTCACTGCCGGGCACTGCACGAACCTCGGCGGCACGTGGTACTCGAATTCGAGCCATACCATCCCCATCGGACCGGTCGCGAACTCCTCGTTCCCGGGCAACGACTACGGCCGGATCTCGCGCACGAACACCACCTGGGTGCCGACGTCGAAGATCCAGGGCGGCTCCTCGGTGCTCGGCAAGACCGTCGCGCCGGTCGGCACGAGCGTCTGCAGATCGGGCAGCACGACCGGCTTCCGTTGCGGCACGGTCACCGCGCTGAACCAGACCGTCAGCTACGCCCAGGGCTGCGTGTTCCAGGCTGACGCGCACGACCGTGTGCGCCGAGGCGGGCGATTCGGGCGGACCGTTCGTGAGCAGCACCCGCCAGGCCCAGGGCGTCACGTCGGGCGGCAACGGCAACTGCTCGAGCGGCGGGACGACGTTCTTCCAGCCGGTCAACGAGATCCTGACGGTCTACGCGCTGACGCTCGTGACCGGCTGATCGCCGGCGACCGCACGCCGGTCGGGCCGTCCCGCGCCGGCCCGACCCAGTGCTGCGTCTTGAGATCGATCCGCCCGCAACGGTAGCCTCGGCGTGGTGTTCGACCACGTCGGCATCGCCGTCTCGGACCTGGCCGCGTCCGAGCGGTTCTACCGCACCGTCCTCTCGGTGCTGGGGGTCGAGCCCAGCCACGCGGACGCCGAGCTCGTCGAGTGGGAGGACTGGGCGATCGGTCCCACGGACCGCGAGCACCCCGTGACCCGCGGCCTGCACGTCGGGTTCCGTGCGCCGAGCCGCGCGGCCGTGGACGCCTTCTGGCAGGCGGGGATCGACGCCGGGTACCGCGACGACGGCGCGCCCGGGCCGCGCACGGAGTACGGACCCGACTACTACGGCGGGTTCCTGCTCGACCCGGACGGCAACAGCGTCGAGGCCGTGCACGGCGAGCGCGAGCGCCCCGTGCCCGACGGCCGCGTCGACCACCTGTGGATCCGCGTCGCCGACCTCCCGGCGTCCAAGCGCTTCTACACGACCATCGCGCCCCACGCCGGGATCCGGCTGGGGGACGACGAGCCCGGCCGCGCGCACTTCACGGGCGACGACTACAGCTTCTCGCTGATCGACGACGAGCGGCCGCTCACGGAGCACGTCCACCTCGCGTTCCCCGCCCGCGAGGACGCCACGGTGCGCGCGTTCCACGCCGCCGCGCTCGCCGCCGGCTACGAGGACCACGGCGGTCCGGGGGAGCGCGCCGTGTACCACCCCGGCTACTACGGCGCGTTCGTCCTGGACCCCGACGGGCACAACGTCGAAGTCGTCAACCACAACCGCTGAGGACGGAGGGACCGCCGGCGAGGTCACCGACGCGGCGACCTCGGCGAGGGCGGCCAGCAGGGCGGCGGTGGCGGGCGGGTCGCGAGGCTCGCCTAGGTCGCGGCGTAGATGTGCCTGAGACACCGCTTGCACCTACTCCGGCTAGGAACGCGCGGCCTTCTCCGAGGCCGCCGAGACGCGAGCGCAGAAGCTCGTCGCCATCCAGAAGACGACGAGAAAGACGACTGGCCGGACCCGCAGGAGTAGCCCGCTGTCCGTGTTCGATGGAGCGCCGTTTCGCGGATCAAGGCAGCACCCGCAGGGAGCTGCCGCCGCTGCCGGACTCCACGCGCTGCGCCACACCGCCGCGATGGACTGTGAGGACGCCGAGGAGCGCGGGACTTGCTCAGGCACAAGAGCTCCAACGTGACGCGCGCCTTCCACCGCGCGCACTTCTCGGAAAAGCGGCGGGAGGCGTGCGGGCCAAGCTGGAGGCACGCCACGCGGTGCTCAACGTGGAAGCGCCAGTGGAAGCACCGGACCGCACCGGAACGCATCAGACGGCAACGGCCGCTCTGGCAGAAGCGCGGCAACCTCCGTGCCTGAGCGACAGAACGCCACCGAGCGCGAACCCTCGCCGTCGCTTGCCATGCAGAAGGTCGAGGGTTCGAGTCCCTTCATCCGCTCCTTCGAAAGCCCTGCTGACGCAGGGCTTCGTCGTTCCAGGGCTTCCCAGCCGCCTGCCGCGACGACAGCGCCGATGAGGTGCTTAGAAGCCGGGAAGGCTTATGCCGAGCTTCGCGACCAGGTCCTTGGGCTCGATGCCGAACTTCTCGAGCAGGCCGGCGTCCCGCTGGGGGTCGACCTGGTCGGGCAGCTCCTGGTCGGCCTGGCCGACCTGGTCGTCGTTTCCCTGCTGCTTGAGCAGCTCGAGGACCTTGTCCTTGGGGATCTCCATGGTGTTCTTCCTTTCGATCGGTTTGAGTTAGGCGGTGCGAGCCGGGCGTCGCGGTCAGCCGCGTGAGCGGCGCGACGTACTGCCCACGGGCGTGGCGCGGGGATCCGTCTCGGCGCTCTCGCGCTGGACGACGCGCTGTGCCGAGAAGCCGCGCTCCTGCCGATGACCACGATCCTCGCGGTCGGCCTTACCGCGGCCGACGCGCGGGAGCAGCGCGAGCAGCAGCAACAGCAGGCCCGCGGCGAGCCACACGAGCTCGGTGAGGCCGTTGGCCGCAAAGATCCCGAGGGCGCTGTCCTTGTTGAAGAACGCGAGGACTGCAGCCGCGATCACCGCGGCGCCGACGAGGATCGACATGCCCTTCGCGCCCCAGTGCAGCGGCGATCCGAACACCAGCAGCGCACCGCCGGCGATGAACAGCAGGCTGCTCCAGCCGTTGACCTCCAAGCCGAGGAAGGTCTTGCCGCTCACCATGCCGCTCGGCGGCTTGGCGGTGAAGCTCGTGGCGCCGCCGATGATCAAGGCGAGGATGCCTAACGCCAGCATCGCCAGCCCGATGATCAGCACCGGGCCCTTCGCGAGCGAGACACCCTTGCCGTCGTTGTTCCTTGCCATCTGGTGGTCTCCGTTCGAGTCTGTTCGGTTCAGGCGAAGCGCAGGAGCGCGCGCTTCTTGGCCGGGTGGCTGTGGTTGGTCTGCGCGAGGATGCCGTTGACCGCCACGAGGGCCACGCCGGCGGCGATGCTGAGGTTGCCGAGGACGCCGAGGCTGCGCTGGATCCTCGCGGCCTCCGCGGGGGTGTCGGCCGCGGGCTTGGTGCCCGTCAGGATCGGCACCGCGCCGTCGGGGCCCTGCTTGGCGAGGCGAGCGCCCTGCACGCCGCTCCCCACGCTCGTGAGCACGGCCGCGGCCATCAGGCCATCCTTGGCACGGGACAGGCTCTTCTCCGTGCCGGTCAGGTTCGAGGGCTTGGCCTCGGTCAGACGAGCGGCGCCCCAGCCCAGCACGGCGGCGCCGAGGCCGAGCGCGTTGACGGGGTTGTAGCCGTTCCACGCGGCGTTGGAGACGCTGCCGCGCTCGCTGTGGCTGGCGATCTTCTCCAGTGCCGGGTTGTGCGCGAGCTTGCCGAACATCACGCCGCCCAGCCAGGCCGCCAAGCCGACGTCGTGGGCCGCGCGGGTGCTGTTTGCGAGGGTGTCGCTGACCGTCATGGGTGGGTGCCTTTCGAAGGAGGTGAGACGAAAGAAAGGTGGCCGGCCGTCCGGGCCGGCCACCTTCCGGGAACGAGTTAGCGGCGGTGGGAGGGGGAGTTGACGCCTTCGGTCTCGATCTGCTCCTTCTGGAGCGTCTCGGAGACCTGCTGCTCGTCCGTGATGACGTCCTTGTCCATCCGCACCCGCTCCTTGGGCACGGCCTGCTTGTCGACGACGGCCTCCTCCTCGTGGAGCACGACCTCGTGCTCCTCGGAGGTGATCTCGCCGCCGGCCGTCGCGTCAGCGCGGTTGGCGTCGGTGATCGGCTCGCGCTCGATCCGCACCTCCTCGCGCTTGACCGGCACGGTCTGTGTGACTTCCTCGGTCACGACGTGCTTGACCAGACGCGCGCGTCCGGACTCGCGCTGGGTGGTGCCGACGCGGAGCTCCTCCTCGGAGCGCGTCATCGCGTCATCGGTCGTGGGGCCGCCGGTGTCATGGCCCACGGTGCCCGCCTCGGCGGTGCCGTCGCGCTGTCCGCCGTTCGGCGCCCCGCCCTCTGGCAGTCCGCTGTCAGAGCGCGACTCGTCGTAGCCGATCCCGTAGTGCGAGTACAGGGCCGACTCCTCGGCCTGGGAGAGCTCGCCGTCCGCGTCGGGCTGCGGGGCGTCCTTGACCTGCTGCTTGGAGTACGGCGCCTCGATCTGCTCGCCGGTGCTCGTCGCACCCTCCAACGGCATGAACGAAGGCTTGCCACCGAACATCCCGGTCTTGATCAGCGCCCACTCCGGCCGCTTGGTCTCGGCGTCGAGGTAGATCTCCTCGATCGTCCCCAGCTTGTCGCCTTCACGGTCGACGGCGGTGCGGCCGCGCCACTCGAGAACATCAGTCGTCTCAGACATGCTCAAGCAGTCCTTTTGCTCATGACGCACGTGCGCCGGTGGTCTGCGCCCAGCCATCGGGCGGCAGCGAAGTAAGACGGCGCGACCAGGGCCCTGCGGTGCATCACCGGGCGAGCGTCTACGCCTCGGGCTACCCAAGTGATGGCGTATCCGAGTCCTCTCGGGCGGTCGAGGGTCTTGCATGTGACGCGGCGGTAGCGGAATCGCTACCGCACCGCCCACGGCGGCGTCGTCAGTCGAGCGTGATGACGACCTTGCCGTTGGCGCGCCCCTGCTCGACGTACGCCAGCGCCTCGAGGGTCTGGTCGAACGGGAACGTCCTGTCGATGATCGGGCGGAGGTGGCCGGCGTCGTAGAGGGAGGCCAGCTCGCGCAGCTGCCCGCCGTTGGCCTGCATGAACAGGAACGAGTAGCTCACGCCCAGCCTCCGCGCCTGCTTGCGGACCTTGCGGCTCAGCAGCCCCATCACGACCCCGATGAGCCTCGGCGCCCCGAGCTGCTTCGCGAACCCGGGGTCCGGCGGGCCGGTCACGCCGATCGCCTGTCCGCCCGGCTTGAGGACCGTGAGGGACTTCTCGAGGTTCTCGCCGCCTCGCGAGTCCAGCACGACGTCGTAGCCGGAGAGGACCTCGGCGAAGTCCTCCTTCGTGTAGTCCACGACGACGTCCGCGCCGAGGCCGCGCACCAGCTCCGCGTTCTTTCCGCTCGCGGTCGTCGCGACCGTGGCGCCGAGGTGCTTGGCGAGCTGGATGACGGTCGACCCCAGGCCGCCGGAGCCGGCGTGGACGAGGACCTTCTGGCCGGGCTGCACGTCGGCGCGGTCGACGAGGGCCTGCCAGGCGGCCAGTGACACCAGCGGCACCGCGCCCGCCTCGTGCAGGGTGAGCGAGGCCGGCTTGGGCGCGACGTCGTCCTGGTCGATCGCGATGTACTCCGCGAAGGTCCCGATCCGCAGGTCGCGGGGGCGGGCGTAGACCTCGTCCCCTACCCGGAAGTCGCGCACGGCCGAGCCGACCCCGGTCACCACGCCGGCGACGTCGTGGCCGAGCACGAACGGGGTCTGGTGCTTCAGGAGCCGCTTGAACTCGCCGTCGCGGACCATCTTGTCCAGCGGGTTGACGCCGGCGGCGCTCACCCTGACCAGCACGTCACCGTCGCCGACCGCGGGCTCGGGCACGTCGGCGGCGCGGAGTCCGTCCTTGCCGTAGCGCTCGACGACGAATGCCTTCATGACCGTTCTCCACGAGGGGTGTGCGGCGGCGTGCGAGCTCTCATAGGAACTCGAGCGCCCGCTTGACGAAGTCCTCGTGGAACTGGAACACGCCGCCGTGCCCGGCGTCGGGATAGATGACGAGCCGGCTGTTCGGGAGTCGTCGGTCGAGATCGACGGTGTTCTTGGTGGGCACCATCTTGTCGCTCTCGCCGTTCATGACGAGCACCGGCTGGTGGATGCTCGAGAGGTCGGCGGGCTGCTGCCGACCCCATCGGTGGATGGCCTTGAGCTGGGCGCGGAACGAGCGTACGGAGATGGCCTTGTCGCGGTCGTTCGTGCGTTCCTGGAGCCGGGCCAGGAACTCCTTGCCGGCTTGGCGCCCGTTCGGAGTCCTGGTGAAGAACAGGAACTGCTTGGGGTCCTGGCGGGTCAGCAGTCCTCGCGCGGTGTCGAGGTAGGAGATGCGGGTCACCTTGTCGATGCCTTCGCCCCCCGCGGGGCCGGTTCCGGCGAGGATCATCCTGCGCACGAGCCGCGGCTCCTCGTGCGCGATCACCTGGGCGATCATGCCGCCCATGGAGAACCCGAACAGGTCGACCTGATCGAAGCCGAGGGCACGGATGAACGTCACGGCGTCGCTCGCCATCTGCTCGATGGCCGTCGGCGTGGACCCATTCGAGGCGCCGACACCTCGGTTGTCGAAGGTGACGACCCGATGTCTCGCAGCGATGCCGTCCACGATCCGGGGGTCCCAGTTGTCCAGGACAGCGGCCAGGTGGGTGAGGAAGACCACCGGCACCCCCGTGGTCGGGCCGAGCTGACGGTAGGCGAACTGCACGCCGCCGGCGTTGATGGTCTGCGTCGGCGCGGTCCTCCACGTCGTGTTCAGAGCCGCGCCCGTGGGCGCGTCGAGCGTCGTCATCGCTTCTCCTTGTGCGGACTGCATCGGGCTTTGCATTACGATCATAATATTATAGTACGACCATAATGCAAGAGAGCACTGACCGACCGCGACCTCTCCGACCAACTCCTCGCCCGCGGCGTGCAGACGGCCTTGAAGCTGCTCGACGACCGGGCGTGACCGCGCCGCCGACGGCGAGCGTCAGCTCACGGGCTGGGCGAGCTGCGCGCCGGCGCGCTCGAGGAGCCGGGCCAGCTCGGCGGTGGCCTCCTCGTCGAGCCCCAGCAGCGGCGCGCGCGTGGGGCCGGTGGTGTCGCCGACCAGCCCGCAGGCGGCCTTGACGGCCGCCGAGTAGCTCTGCTGCTCGAGGAAGCTGCACAGGGGCCAGAGCCGCGCCCACAGCTCGCGCGCGGCGGGCAGGTCGATCTCGTCGATGAGCAGGCGGTGCAGCGCGACGCACTGCTCCGGCACGATCGACGCCGTCCCCCAGACGACGGCGCGGACGCCGGCCGCCAGCGCGGCGAAGGTCAGCGTGTCCCAGCCGTTGAGCAGCGTCGGGCCGTCCTGGCCGGCCTGGACGAGCTCGGTGGCCGCGACCGCGTCGCCGCCCGTGTCCTTGAGCGAGGTGACCCGCGCCGCGCGCCGGAGCTCGCGGAACTGGTCGATGTCGAGCTTCACGCCGGTCGCGCTCGGCAGGTTGTAGTACATGATCGGGATCGAGATGCGCTCCGCCACCGCGGTGTAGTGCGCGAGCAGCTCGCGCCAGGAGAGGGCGTCGTAGAAGGGCGGCACGACCATGACGGCGGTCGCTCCGGCGCGCTCGGCGTGCACGCTGAGCTCGATCGTCTCCTCCGTCGAGAGCGCGCCGGTGCCGGCGACGACCGGGACGCGGCCGGCGGCCGCCGCCACGGTGACGTCGACGATCTCGCGGCGCTCGTCGTGGCTCAGCGTCGTGAACTCGCCGGTGCTGCCGCCCGGCACCAGGCCGCCGACCCCGGCGCCGACGAGGCGCTCGACGTTGGCGCTCAGCGCGTCGGCGTCGACGGCGGAGCCGTCGGCGGTGAACGGGGTGATCAGGGCGGGGAGGACCCCGTGGAAGTCGGTGCGATCGGGCATGGGTGCTCTCGTCCTCGTGGTCGGGTCAGGCCGGCGCGGCGACCTGCGGCGGGTGTTCGTGGAGTCGTGCGGCGACGCGCTCGGCGGCGGCCACGCCCGTCCCCGCGGCGGCCTCCAGGTTCCCCAGCTCGGCGAAGTAGTCGCCGGCCAGGTGGAGGTTCCGGTGCGGGCCGAGCGCGCCCTCGAGCACGGGCTGAAGCCGGTGCCGCCCAGGGTGGGCGTACACGTTGCCGAGCTCCCAGCGATGGACGCTCGCGTCCGCGATCACCCCGCGCGACCGCGGGAAGAGCGTGTGGAGGTCGGCCAGGAAGCGCTCGGTGATGACGGCGTCGCTCTCCGCCGCCAGCGCCGCCGCATGGCGGGCGCCGGCGAACAGCATCAGGCTGCCGCCGGGGCGTCGCTCGCCCGAGGCGCGGAGCGTGTGCGCCTGGTTGGTGAACATGTCGAACGCCCGCCCCGGGGTCGCCATCGCGTAGACGTGGTCCCACGGCATCGCCGCGTCCTCGCGCGTCTCGACCGCGACGGTCACGAACGCGCCGTAGGTCATCCGCGCCAGGGCGGCGGCCGCCTCGCCCGCCACCGGCGCGACCAGGCGCGCGGCGAACGGCGCCTGGGCGGCGACGATCGGCGTGCCGCGCCCGCACGCGCCGGGCCTGACCGCGCTCGACGTAGTCCACGAGCAGCTCGGCGCCGTCGGGGCGCAGCGCCGTGACGCGGCAGCCGGTCCGCGCCCGCGGGCCGAGCGCGCGGCCGAGCGCGGCCGGCAGCTCGCCGCCGCCGCCCAGCACGTTGTGGGCGATCAGCGAGCGCTTGCCGCCCCACACCAGGGCGAACAGGCCGATGCCGCAACCGGCCGACAGCTCCGAGAGCTCCGCCGTCGCGCGGTGGGCGGCGCAGGCGAGGATCTCCTCGACGGCCGGCGGCAGCTTCCCGAGGAACTCCCCGAACGTGCGGTCGCCCTCGAACGCGAGCAGCCGCGCGCGGACCTCGCCGGCCGCCTCGCCGTCAACCGCCCGCGCGAGGGCGTGGCGGCGGTGGACGGCCCGCTGGATCTTGAGGCCGGCCACGGCGAACGCCACCCGGTCGCGGACCGGCAGCGGGAGCCGGAGCGGATAGGTCTCGACGCGACCGCGGTCGAGCAGCGCCGGGCCCGACGGCGAGTCCCATCATGCTCCCCGTCACCGGCGCGGTCTCCAGGCCGCAGTCGCGCAGCATCGCGGCGACCAGCGAGCCGGGCCCGGGGAACAGGTGGGCGCCGTGGCTCATCCAGTACTCGCCGCGCGGCTCCGACCGCAGCCGGCCGCCGAGCCGGTCCTCCGCCTCCAGCAGCAGCACTTCGCGGTCGCGAAGCCGCCACGCAGCCGCCAGCCCGGCGATGCCGCCGCCGACGACCACGACGTCGCGCTGCTCCGGTGTCACCACCGCAGAAGCATCGCCGCCCGGCCACTCCCAAGCTAGAGTTGGCTGCTTGTCGGAGCCGAAGGCAGAGCTTGTGTCACTCCAGCAGCTCCGGTGCTTCTGCGCCGCCGTCGAGCTCGGCTCGTTCAGTGCCGCCGCCGAGGCGCTGCGCGTCTCGCAGCCCGCGGTCGCCGAGCAGATCCGCAAGCTCGAGCAGCTTCTCGGCGCCGACCTGTTCGCCCGCGCCGCCCGCGGCGTGATCCCGACCGAGGCGGGCCAGGCGTTCGCCGAGCACGCGACCCGCACGCTCCAGACGCTCGAGGACGCGGCGGCGAGCGTCAGCCAGTTCACGTCGATGCAGAGCGGGTCGCTGGCGCTCGGCACGTTCAGCGCGCCGTCGGCCTGGCGGCTGGACGCGGTGGTCGAGGCGTTCCTCGGGCGCCACCCCGGCATGACCGTCCGGCTGGTCGGCAGCAACTCGTCCGTGATCGCCGACCGCGTGCGGCGCGGCGAGCTCGAGGCCGCCGTCGTCCTGCTGCCCGTCGACGACGAGCGGCTGCACGTCCGCCCGATCGTGCGCGACGAGGTGCTCTACGTCACCGCCGCTCCTGAGCGCGCGCGCCGTCCCGCCACGATCGAGCAGCTCGCGTCGACGCCGCTGGTGTTCTACGACGCCGAGGCAGCGGACGACGATCCGATCCGCCGGCAGCTCGCCGAGCGGGCGCAGGCGCACGGCGTGCGCCTGCGCCCGCGGGTCGAGGTGGAGCTGATCGACCTCGCCCTCCGCCTCGTGGCGCGCGGGATCGGCGACACGTACCTCCCGAGCGCCTACACGCACGCGCCGTACTTCCCCACCGGCCTGAGCACGGCGCCGTTCAGCCCGGCGCTCTACGACACGTTCGCGATCGTCACGCGGCCAGGGGCGCGCCTGTCTCCGGCCGTGCGCGAGCTGATCGGCGAGCTGGAGACGCACATGCGCGGCGTGGCGGAGGAGTTCGACCGCCTGCGCTGAGTCGCCGCCGCTACCTCAGACTGCGGGCGGTAGTTGAGGTAGACGACGCCGTTGTCGTAGCGGTCGCTCGCCTCGAGCGAGAACTTCTTCGGCGGGGCGTCCTCCGGGAAGAGCCGCGGGCCGGCGCCGCGGGTGAGCGGGTAGACGAACAGGTGCAGGCCGTCGATCAGGCCGTCGTCGAGCAGCGCCCGGACGAGCGTGATGCTGCCGCTCATGTAGAGGTCGCCCTCGGACTCCTCCTTCAGGCGGCGGATGCGCTCGGGGTCGTACGCGCCGACGATCTCGGAGTTCCTCCACGTCCCCTCGCTCAGCGTCCCGGAGACGACGTACTTGGTCGTGTCGTTGAAGAACGGCGCCCCGGGGTCGTCCTCGACCGTCCGCGTGGACCACGCCGGCTCGAACATCTCGTAGGTCACGCGGCCCGAGCAGGATCCCTGAGCTGCGGTTCGTGACCGCGCCGATCGCCTCGCCCATCTTCGGGTCGAAGCCGTAGTCGAACGTCCACGTCGGGGCGTCGATGACGCCGTCGAGGCTCATGAACTCGTGAACGTGGATCTCTCCCATTGGTCTACCTCCGATTCGTTGCCTTTGCTCACGCGACGAACAAGCGTCGGCGAAATCGACGCGCCGCGGAAAGTGGCACGTAGACGCTCGCCTCAGGCGCGCAGCAGGCGCGTCGCGGCCGCCTTCCAGGTGGCGACGACCTCCACACCGGGCTCCAACCGCAGCTCGTCGGTCGAAGCCGCGCTGAGCTCGGCGGCCAGCGGCTGCGGCGCGGCGAGGCCGACGCGCACCCGCCCGCCGACCGCCGTCACCGACACGACCCGCACGTGCAGGTGGTTCTGCGCCGAGCCTACGCGCTCGGCGTCGGGGGGCGCGAGCGCGATCTCCCACGGGAAGACGCTGATCGCGACCTCGCCGTCGCCGCGCTCCGTCGTGAACACCGTGCCGCCGCCGTCGAGCGCGACCGCCGTCAGGCCGCCGTCGATGCAGCGCGCGCTCCCGGTGAGCACCACGGCGCCCGCGAAGTCGGCCACGAACGCCGACGCGGGCGAGGCGGCGAGCTCGGCCGCCGTGCCCGACTGGATCACGCGCCCCTCGTCGATCACACCCACGCGGTCGCCCAGCAGCGCCGCCTCCGCGAAGTCGTGCGTCACGAGCAGCGTGGGGACGCCGGCGTCGGCCAGGACCGCGGACAGCGCGCGCCCGCCCGCCGCGCGCGAGCGGGAGTCGAGCGCGGACAGCGGCTCGTCGAGCAGCAGGGCCGCCGGCCGCCGCGCCAGCGCCCGCGCCACCGCGACCCGCTGGCGCTCGCCGCCGGACAGCGTCGCCGGCCGCGCGTCGGCGAGCGCCGCGACCCCGAACCGGTCGAGCAGCTCGACCGCGCGCCGCCGGCGCTCGGAGCGCGGCACGCCGCGCAGCGCGTACGCCACGTTCTGCCACACCCGCAGGTGGCCGAACAGCGCGTACTCCTGGAACACGTAGCCGCAGCGCCGCGCCTCGGGCGCGACGGACACGCCCGCCGCCGTGTCGAGCCACACCTCCTCGCCGCACGAGACCCGGCCGCGCTCCGGCCGCAGCAGCCCCGCCACCACCCGCAGCACCGACGTCTTGCCCGCGCCGGACGGGCCGGCGAGCGCGAGGCACTCGCCCGCGGCCACCTCCAGCGCGACCTCGAGCGAGAACGCCCGCAGCCGCTTCTCGGCGTCAACGCGCAGCACCGCCGAGCCACGCCGAGCCGCTGAGCAGCTTCACCGACGCCAGCAGCGCCGCGGACACGCACACCAGCACCGCCGACAGCGCCAGCGCGCCCGTGAAGTCGGTCGAGAAGCGCTCGTAGATCGCCAGCGGCACGGTCTGCGTGATGCCGCGGAACGACCCGGCGAACATCAGCGTCGCGCCGAACTCGCCGAGCGCGCGGCCCCACGCGAGCGCGAGCCCGGCGACGAGGGCCGGCCCGGCGGCGGGCACGGCCACGCGCAGGAACGTCCGCGCCTCGCCGGCGCCGAGCGTCCGCGACGCGTCGAGCCACGTCGTGTCGACCGCCTCGAAGCCCGCCTGCGCCTGCCGGATGTAGAACGGCGCCGCCACGAACGTCAGCGCGACGATCACGCCCGCCGTCGTCAGCACCAGCTCCAGCCCGGCGTCCTCGACCAGCCCGCCGAGGATCCCGTTCGGGCCGAGCGCGGCCAGCAGGCCGATGCCCGCCACCGCGGGCGGGAGCACGAGCGGCAGCTCGACCAGCGTCACGATCGCCGCCCGGCCGCGGAAGCGCCGCGTGGCGAGCAGGTAGGCGGCCGGCGTCCCCACCGCCACGATCAGCGCCACGGCGGCCGTGCTGCACAGCAGGCTGAGCCGCAGCGCGTCGAGCGCGCCCTCGTCGCCGAGGCTCTCCACGAGGTCCAGCGGCCCCGTGTCGACGAAGATCGCCACGACGGGCAGCGTGAGGAACAGCAGGACGGCGGCGAGGGCCGCGGCCAGCAGCGCCCCGAACCAGCCCGGCGTCAGTTGCCCGGCGGCGGCTCGAATCCCGCGTCCTCCAGCGCCTGCGCGCCCGCTCCGCGCAGCAGCCCGGCGATGAACGCCCGCGCCTGCTCGGGGTGCTTGGCGCCCTTGACCACCGCCACGCCGTAGGCGACGGACGGCTGGAGCCGTTCCGGCAGCTCGATCGCCTTCAGCTCCCCGTCGGTGGCCCGCACGTCCGACACGTAGAGGAAGCCCGCGTCGACCGCGCCCTGCGTGAGCTTGCCGGTGATCCCGGCGACGTCGGGCTCCTCCGTGCGCACGTTGGCGAGGATCGCCTCGCGCTCGCCCCGCGGCAGCTTCTCGAGCACCGTGCGCGTGTACGTGCCGACGGGCACCTCGGCCGAGCCGATCGCCAGCTTGACGCCGTCCGCCGTCAGGCCGCGCAGCGAGGACACCTTCGCGTCCTCGGCCGGTACGGCGAGCACGAGCCGGTTGCCGGCGAAGACGACGGGCTCTTCGACCAGCCCCTCGGCGAACAGCTGGTCGGGCAGCTTCGTGTTGGCGGCCGCGTAGACGTCCGGCGTGACGCCCTGCTGGATCTGCGCCGCCAGCTCGTCCGAGCCGGCGAACGAGAACCGCGCCGACGCGTCGTCGAACTGCTTGCCGTAGGCGGTGAACGCGGTCTTCAGCGACGACGCGGCGGAGACCGTGAGCGCGGGCCTGTCGTTCGACGCGCCGTCCTCGTCGTCCCCGCCGCATGCGCCGAGGCCCAGGGCGAGCGCCGCGAGCAGCGCGAGCGCCCTCATCGGTCGCCCCGCTCGATCATCACCGAGGTCGCCTTGACCGCGGCTGTCGCACGGGCGCCCTCGACCAGCCCGAGCTCCTCGACGGCGTCGCGGGTGATCGCCGCCGTGATCCGGTGCGGGCCGGCCTCGAGCTCGACCAGCGCCATCACGCCGTCGACCTCGACGGAGGTGATCACGCCGGGAAAGCGGTTGCGGGCCGACAGCCCGTCGCCGGCCGCGTGGCGTTCCGGCCGCTGCGTCAGCCGCTCGATCTCGGCCCGGGGGACGAGCCGGCGGTTGCGCGCGTCCCGCGTCGTGCGGAGCTTGCCGGCGCGGTCCCAGCGGCGCAGCGTGTCGACGCTCACCCCGATCGCCCGCGCCGCCTCGCCAAGGCTTGCTTCGCTCATTGCGCAAGCATTGCACAGGCAGATGAGCGCTGCGCGCCCAATGTGCCTAACTAGCGGCCGGGGCCTGTCAGCCGGCGGTCGCCCATGAAGACCGCCCAGGCGTAGTACGCATAGAAGGCGCGGCGGTCCGCGCGGATCCGCCGCGCGTAGCGCGAGATCGCGCTGACGTACGCGGACGACGGGTTGTACCGCAGCAGCGCGCGCCGCTCGGCGCGCGGCGCGCCGTTGGCGTGGAGGTAGTTGGCCGCGCCCAGGATGGCGTCGCGCGGGTCGCGGATGTCGCCGCCGAGCCCGTAGGCCGCCCAGGTCGCCGGAATGAACTGCATCGGGCCCTTGGCGCCCGAGATCGAGCGGTTGCGCAGCCGCCCGAAGGCCGACTCGACGAAGTTGACGGCGGCGAGCAGGGGAGGGCCGACCTCGAACCGCCGCCACGCGCGGCGGTAGTGGCCCCAGAGCGCGTCCGCGGGCTGCGCCGCGCCGATCGCGATCTTCGGCGGCGGGCCGCGCCGCACGGACTTGATGCGCCCGAGCTCGCGCCGCGCGCGCACGTTGTCGCGCGCCTCGGGACGCAGCCGCGCGGGCAGCGAGGCGAGCACGCGCCGCGACAGCCGCGGCGCGTCCCCGAGCCGCCGGTAGATCCGCTGCACGCGCAGGGCGAGCAGCGCGACGTCCTCCGGCGGCCCGCCGCGCGCCGGATCGCCCGCCGTCGCGCCAGCGGTCGATCGCCGCCCACAGCGCGTCACGCGTCTCGGCCAGCTGCGCCGCCAGCTCGCCCGGCTCGCTCGGCAGCGGCCCGTCCGGCTCGGGCAGCGCGGTCTGCGCCGCGCGTCCCGGCCCCGCCGGCCCCGGCGCCGGCCGCTCGTCGTCGCCGGCGAGCAGCGCCACCGCGCCCGCGGCGAGCGCGAGCACGACGGCGACGGCGGTGAGCGGCAGCAGGCGGCGCATCCCGCGGGCGAGGCTAGCGCGACCGTTTGCAAGACGTGACCCCTCCGGTGGGGTCACGTCTTGCATTCGGTCATCCGGTGGCGCTCGCCGCGCCGCGCTGCCGGTCTCGCCGCGGAAGCGCGACCCGTTCCCGGACGCCGGGCCGGTGCCGGGCCCCGTCCCGCTCGGGACGCGGTCGCGGTCGCGGTCCATGCGCACCAGGCCGGCGGTCAGGGCGGCCATGATGCCGAGGACGATCGCGAGCACGCTGAGGTAGGCGAACAGCGTCACCCAGCCGGGCACGTCGCCCTTCTGCTCGCGCTGGAGGTTCTTCTTGTCGCGCACGAACTCGCGCGTCATCTGCGCCTCGGCCGGGATCCCCTTGGCGGGAATCGCCTTGTCCTCGGGCATGTAGATCGGGAGCCCGAGCACCATGTCCCCCTTCTGGAGGCGCAGCGTCGACTTCCAGTTGCCGTAGACCGGAAGCGGCTCCGTGGTCCGGTACGTGCCCGGGCCGGTCCGCTCGAGGCCGCCGACGATCGCGCCGCCGCCCTGCCAGGCGGTGACCTTGAACCACTCGACGTCCTCGGCGGCGTCCGGCGGCGTCAGCTTGACCTCCATGTTCACGCGCCGCTCGGGCGCCGGCACGGCGTCGGTGAGGCTGATGTCGGCGCGGATCGGCTCGCCGGGCTCCGACATCGGGAGCGGATACGCGACGCAGAGCAGCGCGACGACCATCGCGGTCGCCACCGCCCAGCGCGGCGTCGGCTCCAGCTTCTCGACCGGCGGGGCGAGCGCGCGCCCGATCGCCGCGCCGAGCACGCCGCAGGCGATCGCGGTCGGGACGCCGAGCAGGATCGCCTCGGGCAGCAGCGCCGACGGCCACGCCATCGTCATCCACACGTGCGACCACGCCCACTCGGCGGCCAGGCCGAACGTCCCGATGAACGCGCCCGCGACCGCCCCGTAGACGGCCGGCCGGCGCGGCGAGACGAGCAGCGCGACGCCCTCGGCGGCGAGCGCCTCGACGGCGTAGAGCGGGAAGTGGAGCGTGACCTCGCCGAAGATCGGGCCGACGATGATCGTGAGCAGCACGCGCACCGTCAGGTAGCCGCCGAGCGCCAGCAGCGCGCCGCCGCGGCCGATCCAGATCCGCGCCGCCACGAGCGCGATCGCGGAGGCGAGCATCAGCAGCACCGGGTGGTAGAGGAGCCGGAACTGCGGCACGGAGAAGTCGAACTCGGCCTGGAACGTGCTCAGGCCGACGAGGAACGCGCCCGCCAGCAGCGACTGGCGCATGACGAGGAAGCGCCGCATCTCCGGGCGTGCGCTCGCCCGTCCCTGCCGCTCGCCGCGCGCAGGCCCTCGGCCACGAGGATCGCGGTGGCGAGCGTGGCGAGCGAGGCGCCGCCGATCAGCATCAGGTGCGTCGGGCCCCACAGCGTCACGTCCTGGCCGAAGATGCGGTGCCAGACGTCGTCGAGCGGGAAGCCGGACAGCGCGAAGCCGGAGCACGCGGTCATCAGCACGCCGCCGAGCGGCGCGTACCAGTCGCCGTGGATGCGGATCGCGGTCGGGCTCGGCTTGCCCTCGGGCAGCGCCATGGCCAGCAGGCCGGCGATGAAGATCCCGAACAGGCCGAACAGGATCAGGTAGTGCGCGGGGTTGGCGAGCGGGCCGGGGTCGCGGCCGTCGCCGATGTGCAGCGAGATGTCCCAGTACATGCCGACGACCGCGACCAGCAGCGAGCCGCCCACGAACGCGAACGGCAGCGACGTCCAGCCGGGAACGCCGGACACGCGCTCGGCGAACGCTGGCGAGCCGCCCGAGGTGCGGGAACCGCCCGGAGCGATGGCCGATGATCACGAGCAGCGCCAGGCCCGTGATCGACGACCGCCATCCCGGTGGCGATGATCACCTCGCCGATCGCGGCGCCGCCCGCCGGATCAGCCTTCGCAGCCTGCACCATGTCTCGATTCCCCCTGCCAGAAGTTACCGTCGGTAAGTTACTGTGGGTAATATAACCGCGATGGCCCCGGCTCACACCGTGACCTCGATCACACGCTCCGGTACCCGGAAAGTGCCCCGGGAAGTACGCGAGCGCGAGATGCTCCAGGTTGCGGAGCGAGCCTTCGCCGGGCGCGGGTTCCACGCCGCTTCGGTCGACGCGATCGCCGAGGCCGCCGGCATCTCGAAGCCGATGGTCTACGCCTACTTCGGCTCCAAGGAGGGCCTCTACCGGGCGTGCATGGCCCGCGCTCGCGAGCGGCTGTTCGAGATCCTGCGCGACAACGTCGACACGTCCGCGCCGCCCGACGAGCAGCTGTGGCACGGGCTGCTGGGCTTCTTCACCTTCGTCCGCGACGAGCCCGACCCGTGGACCGTCCTGCTCGGCGACGTGACCGCCGGCACCGGCCCGTTCGCGCTCGAGGGCGCGGAGGTCCGCCGCGAGATCGCGGAGCTCGTGGCCGGCCTGCTGCGGCGCTCCGCCGCGGAGCAGGGGCATCCGATCGAGACGCCCGAGGTCGCCGAGCAGCTCGCGCGGGCGCTGATCGGCGCCGGCGAGTCGCTCGCCGTCTGGTGGGGCGAGCACCCCGAGGAGCCGGTCGAGCGCGTGGCGCTGCTGCTGATGAACTTCGCCTGGAACGGCCTCGGCGGCCTCGCCGGCGGCCGCACCTGGACGCCGCGCTAGTCCAGGCGGAGCACCTGCGCGCCCGAGACCCAGTGCACCTGGGTGTCGCCGTAGCGGTCGGCGACCTGTCCGGGCAGCGGGTGCGTGTGGCCGTGGAGGATGTGCCGCGGCCGGTGCTTGTCGACCCAGTCGCGCAGGCCCTCGTAGCCGATGTGAGACGGGTCCTCGGGGTCGTCGTTGATCCCCAGCGGCGGGTTGTGGGAGATCAGCACGTCCGCGCGCGGCAGCTTCTTGGCGAGCTTCTTCGCCTCCTTCTGCGTGTACTGGTGCACGCCGCCGCGGCCGTAGCGCACGCAGCCCTCGAACCCGGCCATCGTGAGCCGCCCGAGCTGGACCTGCCGGCCGTGCAGGTTGTCGATCCCGAGCTCCTCCAGCAACCCCTCCTCGTCGTGGTTGCCGTGCACGCCGAAGCGCGGGATGCGCGCCGAGGAGAGCGACTCGATCCACGCGCGGTCGAGGTCGCCGAGCAGCACCACGGCGTCGACGTGGAGCTTCTGGGCCATCAGCGCCGGGTCGAGCGGCGGTCGCTGGTCGGCGAGCGCGAGGACCCTCATGCGAGCAGCTCGCCGACCGCGCCGGCGAAGACCTCGGTGTGGCGGTCGACGTCGGCCTCGGTCGTGTGCGGCGACATCAGCGCCATGTTGTGGAACGGCGTGATCATCACGCCGCGGTTGAGCGCGTAGAGATGCAGGAAGCGCTCCAGCTCCGGGTCGGCGGCCGCGTGGGCCGTGCCGCCGTCGCGCGGCGCGGGAGAGCTGAAGCCGTACTCGGCGCGGCAGCCGAGCTGCACGACGTGCCACGGGAGGTCGTGCGCGGCGATCACGCCCTCGACGCCGTCGGCGAAGCGGCGCGCGAGCGGGATCGTGCGCGCGAACGCCTCCTCCGTGAGCACCTGCTCGAGCGTCGCGCGCATCGCGGCGGCGGACAGCGCATTGCCGGCCAGCGTGCCGCCGACGCCGCCCGTGTCCTCGTAGTCGGCCTCGACGTCGGCCAGCAGCGAGTCGGACAGCCCGGCGGAGAGCCCGAGCGCGCCCGACGGGATGCCGCTGCCGATCGCCTTGCCGATCGTGAGCAGGTCGGGCTCGAGGCCCCACGCGGCGGTGCAGCCGCCCGGCCCGGCGGAGAACGTGTGCGTCTCGTCGATGATCAGCAGCGTCCCGGTCTCGCGCGTGAGCTCGCGCAGGCGCGCGTGGAAGCCGTCCTCGGGCAGGACGATGCCCATGTTGGTCAGCGCCGGCTCGGCCAGGACGCATGCGACGAGGCGGTCCGCGAGCGCCGCCTCGAGCGCGGCGAGGTCGTTGAACTCGACGGCGCGGGTGGTGAGCGCGGGATCGACCGGCGGGCCGACGTTGCCCTCGCGCGAGTGGGTCGTCCCGTCCGGGCCCGCGACGGCGAACGCCTCGTCGACCGAGCCGTGGTAGCAGTAGGAGAAGACCAGCACGAGCGGCCGGCCGGTCTGCTGGCGCGCGAAGCGCAGCGCCGTCCGGTTGGCGTCGGTCGCCGTGAGCGTGAACAGCCAGCGCGGCAGCCCGAAGCGGCGCCCGAGCTCCTCGCCGGCGGCGATCGCGTCCTCCGTCGGCAGCATCGTCGTGATGCCGCGCTGGAGCTGCGCGGCGGCCGCGCGCACCACCGGCTCGGGCCCGTGGCCGGGCATCGCGCCGGTGTCGCCGAGGCACAGGTCGACGTACTCGTGGCCGTCGACGTCGACGATCCGCGCGCCGGACGCCTCGCGCGCGAACACCGGGAACCCGCCCGCCCACAGCATCATCCAGGGCATCGGCACGCCGCCGAGCAGCGTGCGGGAGGCACGGTCGAACAGCTCGCGCGAGCGCGGCCGGGCGGCGGCGAACGCCTCGGTCTCGCGCTCGAGCAGCGCGGCGAGGCGCGCACGGTCGATCGGCATCGGCACGATCCTACGATGGCGGGCCTGCGAGAATCCCCGTCGCATGGCCGACGACTCCCCAGAACGTCGCGGCAACACTCCGCTTCCGCGCGAGACCCGCGACGAGCCCGGCAAGCCGGCTGCTCCGGCCACGCGCAGGCGCCCGCGGTTCTGGATGATCGTGCTCGCGCTGCTGGCGCTCAACTACCTGAGCGTCGCCCTGTTCGCGCCCGGCAAGGAGCGGTCCGTCCGGATCCCGTACTCGCCCGAGTTCCTCCAGCAGGTGCGCGCCGACAACGTCGTGAAGATCGCCTCGACGGGCGAGACCGTGGACGGCGAGTTCAAGAGCGAGGTCACCTACCCGCCTGACGACAAGGACGCCGAGCCGGCGAAGAACTTCGACACGGAGATCCCGACGTTCGCGAACACGGACGAGCTGGACCAGCTGCTGCGCGAGAACGACGTCGAGATCTCCGCCGAGCCGATCAACCAGGGCCGCGGGGTGCTCCTGAACATCCTGCTCGGCTTCGGGCCCGTGATCCTGCTCGTCGCGCTGTTCGTGTGGCTCGCGCGGCGCGCGGGCGGCGGCCAGATGAACGCGCTCGGCGCGTTCGGGCGCTCGCGCGCGCGGCGCGTGGAGGCCGGCACGACGAAGGTCACGTTCAACGACGTCGCGGGCATCGACGAGTCCAAGGCCGAGCTGACCGAGGTCGTCGACTACCTCAAGAACCCGGACCGCTACCGCCGGCTCGGCGGGCGGATCCCGCGCGGCGTGCTGCTCTCCGGGCGCCCGGGCACGGGCAAGACGCTGCTCGCCCGCGCCGTCGCCGGGCGAGGCGAGCGTGCCGTTCTTCTCGATCTCGGCCTCGGAGTTCGTCGAGGCGATCGTGGGCATCGGCGCCTCGCGCGTCCGCGACCTGTTCAAGCAGGCCAAGGAGTCCCAGCCGGCGATCATCTTCATCGACGAGCTCGACGCGATCGGGCGCTCCCGCTCCGGCGGCGCCAGCCCGTTCAGCGGCGGCAACGACGAGCGCGAGCAGACGCTCAACCAGATCCTCACGGAGATGGACGGCTTCGAGTCCGGCGAGGCGGTGATCGTGCTCGCCGCGACCAACCGGCCGGAGATCCTCGACGCCGCGCTGCTGCGCCCCGGCCGCTTCGACCGCCGCGTCACCGTGCCGCCGCCCGACAAGGAGGGGCGCCGCCAGATCCTCGAGGTCCACTCGCGCTCGCTGCCGCTCGCCGACGACGTCGACCTCGACGGCCTCGCCGCCAGCACGCCGGGCATGGTGGGCGCCGACCTGGCGAACCTCTGCAACGAGGCGGCGCTGCTCGCCGCCCGGCGCGAGCACGAGCGCGTGCAGCACGGCGACTTCACCGAGGCGCTGGAGAAGATCGTGCTCGGCGCCCCGCGCGGCGTCGTGCTCTCCGACGACGACCGCCGCCGCACGGCCTACCACGAGTCCGGCCACGCGCTCGTCGGCATGCTCACCCCGGGCGCCGACCCGGTCCGCAAGGTCTCGATCATCCCGCGCGGCATGGCGCTCGGCGTGACGCTGTCGGCGCCGGACGTCGAGAAGTCCAACTACGAGGAGCAGTACCTGATCGGCCGCATCAGGGTCGCCCTCGGCGGGCGGGTGGCCGAGGAGGTCGTCTACGGCACGATCACCGCCGGCGCGGAGTCCGACATCCAGCAGCTCACGGCGATCGCGCGCCAGATGGTCGGCCGCTGGGGGATGAGCAAGGCGATCGGGCCGATCGCGGTCCTCCCGAGCGAGGCGAACGGGCCGCTGCTGCCCGGCGCTTCCGAGGTGTCCGAGCACGACCCAGCGGGTGGTCGACGAGGAGGTGCGCCGGATCGTCGACGGCGCGCACGCCGAGGTCACGCGGCTGATCACGGACAACCGCGACAAGCTGGACTCGCTGACGGAGGCGCTGCTGCGCGCGGAGACGCTCGACGAGGACGACGCCTACCGTGCCGCGGCCGTCCGCCGCGAGCCGCGCGAGGAGGCGCAGCCCGCCTCGATCGTCGCGAGCGGAGCCCCGCCCGCTAGCTCGTGAGCGCGCGGCCGCGCTGCACGCCGGTCTCGCCGCGCTCGAGCCGCCCGGCCGCCTCGGGCAGCAGCGCGCCGGTCTCGGTCACGTAGTCCCGCCACGAGCGGCGCGGGGCGTAGCCGATCAGCTCGCGCGCCTTGGCGATGCTGGTCCCGGACGCGTCCTCGCGGTCGTGCTCGCGGATCTCCACGTCGTCGCCGTGGTGGTGGCGGATCAGGTCGGCCAGGGGGCGGTTGGCGGCGTTGTCCGGCGAGGCGATGTAGATCACCTCGTGGCCGGGCGTGCCGGCCTCGGCGGCGAGCAGGATGGCGTCCGCGAGGTCGTAGACGTCGATGTAGCTCCAGAAGCTGCCGCTCGGCGTGTTCTCGGGGTCCGTGAGGGCGGGCGCCAGGTTCTGCGCGTAGTTGCCCTCCCACTGCACCCAGGTCGGCCGGATCGAGATGCCGGTGACGTCGGAGCGCCGCGTCGCGGCGTCCATCAGCTGCTCGCCGAAGTGCTTGGCGAGCGCGTACGGGTCCTGGGGGCGGACCGGGTGCTGCTCGTCGACGGGCGCGTACTCGGCGAGCCACTCGCGCTCGGCGAACAGGAAGCCCGGCACCGTCTCGCTCGAGACGTGCACGACGCGCGGCACCTCGAAGCGCACGGCCGCCTCGATCACGTTGAACGTCGCCATCAGGTTGTTGCGGAACACGGTCTGCGGCGTGTTGCGGGTCGGCTCGGGGATCGCCGCCGCGTGGATCACGGCGTCATGGCCGCGGACGGCGGAGAACGCGTCGCCGGCGTCGGCGAGATCGGCCTGGAGGTAGGCCGGCGCGCCGGGCTTCGGAGCCTCGAAGACCGGCGGCCCCAGGTCGAGCGCGGTCACCTCGTGGCCGGCGTCGAGCAGGACGGGGAGGAGCGCGGCGCCGACCTTCCCGCGCGCGCCGGTGACGAGGATGCGCATGGCGGAGCAGCTTATGCGCGCCCGGTCGCCGGGTAGTTTGCCGGGTGTGGCCAGCTCAGCGGAACGGCTGCGGGAGCTCGTCGAGCACGCCCTGCGCGCCGGCCAGCCGGCCGCGGCGCTGCGGGCGATGACGGCGCTGCGCGAGGAGCTCGACGCGTTCGAGCGCCTCCAGGTGGCGCGGGCGCTCGATGCGGGGCAGTCGTTCACCGACGTCGCGCGCGCGCTCGGCATCTCGCGCCAGGCGGCGCACCGGCGGTACCGCGACCTCGCGGGCGTGTCGCTGCCCGACGAGCGCGCGGAGCAGGGGCGTCTGGTGGTCACCAGCGAGGCGCGGGCGGCGGTCACGCTGGCGCGCGAGGAGGCGCGCGCGATGGGGGCGCGGGCGGTGGGGAGCGAGCACCTGCTGCTCGGGATCATCCGCAGCCGCGTGCCGAGCGTGTCGCGGGTGCTCGACGCCGGCGGCGTGACGCTCGCCGACGCCCGCCGCTGCGCCCAGCCCACGCTCGTCGACGGGGCGCCGCCCGTGGGGCCGCCGTTGGACGGGGAGGCGCGCGGGCCGCGCGGGATCTCCGCGTACGCGCGCGCGGTCTTCGACCACGCGCTCCGGACGGCGGTCAAGCGCGGCGACGGCTACGTCGGGGTCGACCACCTGCTGCTCGCCTCGCTCGAGGACCCCAACGGCGGCGCCTGCCGGACGCTCGCCGAGCTCGGCGTGGACCCCGACGCCCTGCGGGAGCCCCTAATGAACTCTTCGGGGAACGCTTAGGTTCCACTTGGGAACGGCCGGGAGACTTCCCGGCATGCCGACCGTCGACGCTCCCCTCATCGAGTCCCCTACCCAGGTCGCCGGCCGGCTCCCGCTCACCACGGACCGCGACCGCCGCAGGGCGGCGATCACGGCGCCGAGGCTCGACGCAGGCCGCTACCTGGCGATCGAGGACGGCGACGAGGTCGTGGTGATTCCGGTGGGTGACACCGCCCTGCGCCTCGGGCGCTCGGTCGCGGCGGACGTGATGCTCGAGCACCTCTCGGTCTCGCGCCGTCACGCCGTCGTGATCCTGCGTGGGGAGGACGTCGCGATCCTCGACGACCGCAGCCTCAACGGGGTGCTGGTCAACGGGGAGCGCGTCCGCGAAGCCGTGCTGGAGCACGGCGACGAGGTGCGTCTGGGCGACGTCGCGATGCGTTACCTGCACGTGACGTAGCGCCGGGCCGCGCGGACGCCCCCCGCCGCGCGGCCCGGTCGCACCCTCCCGTGCCACAATCGCCCACCTCATGGGGCGGGACCCACGGATCGAGCGCGGACTGCTCGCGCAGCTCACCGAGCGCCTGCGGCGGCTCGACGGCGGCGACGCCTCGCTGGGGTGGAAGCTCGGCATGGGCACGCCGGCGGCGATGGACAAGCTCGGCACGAGCGCGCCGCTGGTCGGCTACCTGCTGTCGTCGGCGCGCGTCGCGCCGGGCGAGCGCGTCTCGCTGGAGGGGTGGGCGAACCCGCGGCTGGAGCCGGAGATCGCGGTGGTCATGGCCGCCGATCTCGACGGCGACGCCTCGCGCGACGACGCCGTCGCCGCGATCGGCGGCATCGGCCCCGCGATCGAGCTCGTCGACCCGGATCCGGGGGCTTCCGACCCCGAGGCCGTGCTCGCGGGCAACATCTTCCAGCGGGCGGTCGTGCTCGGCCCGGTCTCCGACGGCGCCTCGTTCGACGGCGTCAGCGCGCGCGTGCTCCGCGACGGCTCGGAGGCGGCCGCGACCGACGACGCCACGGAGGCCACCGGCGATCCGATCGACCTCGTGGTCCACGTCGCCCGCACGGTCGCGGCGGCCGGCGAGCGCCTGCGCGCCGGCGAGGTCGTCATCTGCGGCTCCGTCGTCCCCGCCCTGGAGATCGCGCCGGGCGAGTCGATCGAGGTCGTGCTCGACCCGCTCGGCAGCGTCAGCGTCGCGTTCGACTGAGCCGCCCGGGCGTTCGTCTCGCGCGGGTTCCGCGGGCGGCGTACGCGGCCCCGATGGTGAGCAGCGCGGCGGTCAGGCCGGGGAGGTCCACCGCCGCGGCGGTCTGCGCCGTGTCGGCGAGCGACTCGCAGAACGGCCGCTCGCACGCCCGGCTCGCGTAGCCCCACGTCAGCAGCGCCGCGAACTCGAGCCACATCAGCAGCGCCGCCGCCGTCCGCAGCATGCTCGGGGCACCGACGTGCGGGAACAGCAGCCAGATGCTGAACAGACTCCAGAGCGTGAGGGCCGCGACGACCTCCACCCTCAAAGCGTCGCATGCCCTGCGTGCGCAGGGCCGCCATTCGGCGGGTTCGCATGCTGACCATTTCGCCGGGTCGCCTACGCGCGCCGCGGACCGATGGCCGCCAGCGCGGCCGGCGGAGCCTTGCGGGCGCGGCCCGCCGCCGCTCTAATCGCGGCGGAGCAACGCATGGACGAGGAGCTCAAGGCCCACTGCCGCATCGTCACCCGGCGGCTTCGCGAAGGTCGGGTGATCCCGTTCCTCGGCGCGGGCACGAATCTCTGCGGGCGCCCGGCGAACGTCGACTGGCGCGCCGGCAATTACCTGCCGAGCGGCGCCGAGCTCGCCTCGTACCTCGCCGAGAGCTACGCGTACCCGGACAGCGAGTCGCTCGACCTGCTGCGCGTGTCCCAGTACGTGCAGTCGGTCACCGGCGGTCGCGTGCTCTATGACGAGCTCCACGACGTCTTCGCGCGCGACTACGAGCCGACCGCGCCTGCACGAGCTGCTCGCGGCGCTCCCGGCCGCGCTGCGCGACTGGCGCGAGCGCGGCTTCGCCGCGCACCAGCAGCTGATCGTCACCACGAACTACGACGACGCGCTGGAGATGGCGTTCGCCGCGGCGGGCGAGGAGTACGACCTGGTGACGTACCTCGCGAAGGGCGAGCACCGCGGCAAGTTCCTGCATCAGCCGCCCGGCGCGGAGGCGCGGCTGATCGAGCAGCCCAACCGCTATCGCGAGCTGTCGCTCGACGTGCGCCCGGTGATCCTGAAGATCCACGGCGCCGTCGACCGCGACGGCGGCGACCGGGACTCCTACGTGATCACGGAAGACCACTACATCGAGTACCTGGCGCAGACCGACATCGCGAACATCATCCCGGCGGTCCTGATGGCCGTCATGAACGAGAGCCACTTCCTGTTCCTGGGCTACAGCCTCCGCGACTGGAACCTGCGGGTGATCCTCCAGCGCATCTGGGGCCGCCAGCCGTTCGAGGAGAAGTACACCTCGTGGGCGATCCGCAAGGACCCCTCGCGCCTGGAGGAGCGGCTCTGGCGCAGCCGCAACGTGGAGATCCTCGACGTCGACCTCGACGACTACGTCCGGGTCCTGCGCGAGGCGGCGTTCGCGCCTCCCACCGTGACGAGCTGAGCGATGGACGCCGCGGTCGCCCACCATGCCGGCCGCCAGGCGCTCAGGAACACGCCCTACAAGGGCCTCACGCCCTACCGGGAGGAGGACGCGGCGCTGTTCTTCGGCCGCGACGAGTGGAGCGCGATCGTCACCGACAACCTGAAGGCCTACCGGCTGACGCTGCTCTACGGCGAGAGCGGCGTCGGCAAGAGCTCGGTGCTGCGCGCCGGCGTCGCGCACCGGCTGCGTGCGCAGGCCGCCCGCACCGGCGAGTCAGAGGGCTCGCCGGGGCTCGCCGTGGTCGTCTTCTCGGCCTGGCGCCACGAGGTCGAGCCGGCGCTCGTCGCGGCGCTCGACGACGCCGGCGAGGGGGTCGAGGGCAACGGCCACGGCCATCCGCCCGGCGCGACGCTCGAGGCGGCGATCGAGCGCTGCGCCTCGCGCTGCGGCGGCAGGGTGTTCCTGATCCTCGACCAGTTCGAGGAGTACTTCGTCTACCACCCGGCGGGCGACGACGCCGACGACTTCGCCGCCGCGCTGCCACGCGTGCTCGCCCGCCGCGACCTGCCGCTCAGTGTCCTGATCTCGATCCGCGAGGACGCGATCGCGCGCCTCGACCGGTTCAAGAGCGGGATCCCGAACCTGTTCGACAACTACCTGCGCCTCGAGCACCTCGATCGCGCGGCGGCCCGGCAGGCGATCGAGCGCCCGCTCGAGCGCTGGGCGGACCTCGTACCGGGCGCGAACCGGGCGAGCATCGAGCCGGCGCTCGTCGACGCCGTCCTCGACGAGGTCCAGGCGGGCAGGCTCGAGGTCGCCGAGGGCGGCGCGAAGCAGATCGGCGGCGGCGTCCGGGAGGTCGAGACGCCCTACCTCCAGCTCGTGCTCACGCGCCTGTGGGCGGAGGAGTCCGCCGCCGGCTCGAACGTGATGCGGCTGTCCACGCTCAAGGCGCTCGGCGGCGCGCAGGGCATCGTCAGCACCCACCTGGACAAGGCGATGGGCTCCCTGCCGCCCGAGCAGCGCGACATCGCGGCGCGCGCATTCCGCTACCTGGTGACACGCTCGCGCTCGAAGATCGCCCACACGGTCACGAACCTCGCCGAGTGGACCGACGTCCCGCAGGACGAGATGTCCGCCGTGCTGGAGCGCCTCTCGGGCGGCGACGCGCGCATCCTGCGACCGGTGGGGGAGGGCAGCTACGAGATCTACCACGACGTGCTCGCCGACGCGATCCTCGGGTGGCGCGCGGCGCACGAAGCGGCGCGGCGCGTCGAGGAGGAGAAGCGGATCAGCGAGCAGGCCGTGCGCCGCAGGCTCGCGCGGCTCGCCCTCGTGATCGGCGTACTCGCGTTCGCGGTCGTCGTGCTGCTCGCGCTGCTCGCCAACTCCGAGCGCGACCGCGCCGAGCGCCAGGGCGAGCTCGCGCCGGAGATGCGCGGCGCCAGGGCGACCTGGCGGCGTCGCGCGAGTTCGCGATGCGCTCGATCCGCTTCGGGCGAGTCGACACCGACGTGGCGATCTGGCTCGCGGTGGCGGCCTGGGAGCGGTCGCACACGGCCGAGGCGCGGACCGCGCTCCGGCAGGTCGTCAGCGCGTCGGCGGTCCGCCCGCCGCAGCCGATCTCCTCGGGCATCGTGCTTTCGGCCGACTACAACGCGGACGGCACGCGGATACTGATCGTCCACCCACGGACCGCCGACCTCTGGGAGGCCCGGACCCGCCGCAGGCTCGCGGCGTGGGACGCCGAGTCCGCGGACTTCAGCGCCGACGGCACGCGCGTCGCCTCCCGCGTCCGCGGTGGCGTCGCGACGATCCGCGACGCCGACGACGGCCACGTGGTGGGGCGGGTACCGATGCCGGGTGCGGTCGCGGAGGCAGCCCCCGGCGTCAACCACGACGGCACGCGCATCGCGGCCCCGCTCCGGCGCGGCGGCATCGGCGTCTGGGACGTCCGGACGGGCGCGTCGCTCGGCACCCGCGGCGGGACCCGGCGGTACTCCCGCGCGACCTTCGCCTCCCGTCGCGACCGCCTGATCGCGACGGAGCGGCGTGGCCGGGCCCGCGGCGTGTTCGAGCGCCTCCGCACGAGGATCCTGCCCGCGGCGGGCGCCGGCACATCGCCGCCGATCGACCACTCGACGCGCTACCCCGCGATCGTCGGTCCCGACGGCCGCCGCGCCTTCGTCCCGCGAGAGGGCAAGGGGCCGCGCCTGATCGACGTGGCGACCGGACGCTCGGTGGCGCCGAGGATCGAGGACCTGTCGGAGTTCACCAGCGGCGCCTTCGCCGCGCGCGGCCGCCGCCTGATCACGAGCTGGCGGCGCAAGGCCGTGGTGTGGGAAGCCGGCACCGGCCAGCCGGTCGAGCGCCACCGGTTCGGCGATCCGATCCAGGCCACGGCGCTCAGCGCCGACGGCCGGATCGCCCTGGTCGTCCTCGTCTCGGGCGCGATCCGGTTCTGGGAGATCGGGACGGGTCGCACCGCCCCGGTCACGCCGGCGAGCGGCCGGGCGGACGACTTCGTCAGGAGCGTGATCGTCAATCCCGACGGCTCGCAGGCGGTGACGACCCAGTTCGGTGCGAAACCGGGCGTGTGGGACCTCAGCGGCGTCGGCGGCGCCGGTGTGGTGCTCGCGGGGCACCGGGGAGCGATACGAAGCGTCGCGATCTCGCCGCGGGCGAACCTCGTCGCGACGGCCGCCCGCGACCGCACCGTCCGGCTCTGGGCGCTGCGCCGGCCGCGCGCGCTCGAGACGTTCCGGCTCGGCGCGGCGCCGACCACCGTCGCGTTCGATGACCTCGGCACGCGTATCGCCGTCGCGCAGCGGGACGGTGCCGCGTCGCTCTGGGACCTGGGCACGCGCCGGCGCATCGCCCGGATGCGGCTGGGCCGCGCGCGGCTGACCGACATCGCGTTCAGCCCGGACGGCCGGCTCGTCGTCGCCGCCGACGTTGCCGGGAAGGCCGCGATCTGGGCCGCGGGCCGCTCGCGGCCCCTGCGCGTGCTGCGCAGCGACCTGCACCCGCTGCACAGCGCGACGTTCCATGAGGACGGCCGGCGCGTCCTCCTGGCCGGCGGCAACGAGGCAGAGACCTGGGACATCCGGACGGGCCGTCGGGTGTCCGAGCTCGGGGCCGACAAGCGGTTCCGCATCGGCCTCGGCTTCGTCCCGTACCCGGGCGCGGCGCTCAACCGCGACGGCAGCCGCGTCGCGATGGTCGGCTCCGACGGCGCGCTGCGGCTGTGGGACGAGCGCGGCAGGCTGCTGCGCGAGCGGCAGGCGCCGCGCCGGAACATCGTCAACCATGCCGTCTTCAGCCCTGCGGGCGACCTGATCGCCGCCGGCGGGGACGATGGGACGGTCCGCATCGTGGACGCGCGCACCGGCGACGACGTCCGCACGCTGCGGGCGCTGCGGGCGCAGGACGCGCAGTTGGCGCGCGTCGACTTCTCTCCCGACGGGAGCAAGGTCCTGGGCATCGGCTCCGACGGGCTCACCCGGGTCTGGGACGTCGCCAGCGGCGACCGGCTCGCGCTGCTCCGCGGCCGCGAGACGTTCGAGTTCTACTGGGCGGCCTTCAGCCCCGGCGGCGAGGCGATCCTCACGGCCGAGGGCGACACCCGTCTGCGTGTGCGGCCATGTCTCGTGTGCGTGTCGCCGGAGGAGATGGTCGGGCAGGCGATGTCGAGCGCCAAGCGGTCGCTGAACAAGCAGGAGCGCAAGGCGTACCTGCACGAGCGATGACGGTGAGAGGCGCCGACCGGAATCGAACCGGTGTAAACGGCTTTGCAGGCCCCCTCGGGACCGGTCGGCTCACGGCGCGGCCTCCGTGTCGCTCAGTTGCGCTCCGTTACGCTCGGGCTGCGCGTTTCGGGACACGTCTCGGGACACGCTCAGAACGGATGCCCGGTCCTGGCGCTACGGTCGAACGTCTCGTCGTCGAGTGCGTCCACCATCTTCTCGAGGCGAAGTTGGCGGGGGCCGCGTCGCCCCTGAGCATCGGGTCGCGGACCGTGGTCATCTGAGCCTGCCTCTCGTCGGGTGGGTTCCACGCTCGCCGTTCGGCATGTCCGGTAGTGCGCCGTCGGGGTCGATGCGCCGAGCTTCGGGCCGACGCGCTGCGCCGGCGATAGCCCCGCCTGATCCACCGCCGGACCGTCGCCTGCGTCGCGCTCACGTGATTCGCGTACTCGGCGACCGACATCAGCTCGCTGGGCGTCGAGGTGGTCATCGGTCTATGTCCCCTCCCGTGCTGCGACCTGTCGGGAGCTCAGGAAGGACTTGGGCGTGGGAGCGAGTCACGGCGGCCTCGGCTGAGTTGTGGTCATCGCGACCGATTATCGCTGCACTGAACCTGGATTCACTGCTAGCGACCCCAAAGAGGCCATGCACGAGATCAACGCCAACAGCGCTTCGCCGGCCGCCACAGCGTCAAGCTCAGGGACAGCGGCGGCGAGCACGCCGCGGTCATCGACGGCGGCCCCGGCTTCAGCTCGACGTCACCGTCCGTGGCGACGCCGTCCAGTACTCAGCGGTCGACGGGCTCGGCAAGAGGACAGGAGCTGTCCGCGCCCTCAAGCGGGGCGGAGATCCTCGTCGAGGAACGCGTCAAGTTCTGGACCGTGGGCGAGACGTCCTACTTGGACGTCTGGCGCCCGGGCTCGATCGTGCTGGAAGACGACGCCGCCTGAACATGGCAACCTCGCTCGCACGACGAGGCCGGTTGAACGCTTTCGCGAACATCGCCGCATCCCAGACCGACTCCGTCCTCGTCGCCGCGGTCCCCGACTCGAAGATCCGCGTCCACGCCGCCGTCATCAACCACGGCGACACGACCCCCTCAACCGTGAGGTTCAACTCGAAGCCGGCGGGTGCCGGGACCGCGATCTACCCCACGATCAAGACCTCCGCCAACGGCGGCTTCATGCTCAAGGACTCCCAGGGCTGGTTCGAGACGAACCGGGGTGAGGGCCTGACCGTCACGACCGGAGCCGGGTCCACGACCGGCATCCTCGTCACGTACTCGCTCGTGCCCTAAGCCCCGATCTCCCGCAGACAACAACGACCAAGGAGCTGATCCCATCGCCACAGTCACCCTGACATTTGCCGCCGGTTCCGAGACCGGCGCCCTACTCCGCCGCCTAGCGGCGCAGATCGAGAAGTGCGCAGCGGACGTCCCCGACCGGGTGTCGAGCGGCGCCGCGAGCGTCCTCACGATCGACAACGCCCCGTCGACCGGCGTCGCCTCCGTGCAGGTGTCCAGCGGCCCGTACACGAGCGCCGTCTACCGGGTCTAGCGGCAAGTCTCGGGACACGCTCGGGACACGCCCCCCGTCTGGGACAGCCGGCCCGAACGGTGAAAGCCCCGCGTTAGCAGGGCTTTCGTGGAGAGGCGCCGACCGGAATCGAACCGGTGTAAACGGCTTTGCAGGCCGCTGCGTAGCCACTCCGCCACGGCGCCGGGGGCGCGTCCCATCCTAGGCGCTCGCTCCGCGGAACGCCGTGCTCGCGCCCGCGCGCGTTGCTAGTCTTGGCCACCTCCCGGGCGATTAGCTCAGCTGGGAGAGCGCCGCCTCGACAAGGCGGAGGTCACTGGTTCGAGCCCAGTATCGCCCACTGCAAGGCGCGGCCAGGATAGTCGGGGAGGCCGCTGCCGCCTGTCCCAGGCTCGCGTGCCACGACGGGGTGCGCTGGCTTGCGGCGGGCGGCTCTTCGGGCCCGCCGATCAGGCGGGCCCTCTTCGCCGAACGGGTTAGTTCGCGAAGTGCACGGTCACGTCGATGCGCCCGTCGTGCTCGCTGCCGTCCACCGTGCCCCGTGCGCCGGCGAACGCGCCGGTGCCGCCGGTGATGGCGAACGGCGGCTGGCCGCCGCCCTGGAGGGCGATCTCGCCCTGTGGCAGGACGACCGTGCCGGCGCATTGGAGCCGGCTCTGGCGCGCGTTGATCACCGTGCAGGCGGTCTGGCCGCGGCCGATCCGGTCGCCGCTCTCGGGGTCGAAGACCTTCTCGATCAGGACGAGTCCGTCGCCGCGCGAGGGCGGGTGGTGTCGGCCATGCTGTCTGGGCGGGTTGTCGACGAGTGTCACCGACTGGGCGCGTGCGACGAGGTGCAGTTCGCCGGTGGGCGGTGCCGCCGGCTTGGCCGGGCTCGTCGTCGCGAGCGCGGCCGCCGCGGCCGCGGCGGCGCCGATGGTGGTGATGGTGATGATCGCCTGACGCCTCATGGCGTCTCCTTCCGGGCAGGGGATGAGGTTGCCGTCGACGCTATGAGCGGGCGCTCCTCGTGTCGTCGCGCCACGGCGGGATTCGCGGTCCCTCGGCGGGGGGAGCCGGCTCCCTGCTCGCGGGGGATGCGCGCTCGCCAGCGCGGGCGTACGGTTGGCCGATGGAGGCTCTAGGACGGTCTGCGCGAGTTGCTAGAGCGCTGGGGCGACTTGATCGTGGCCGCCGTCGTGCTCGCGGTCGCGGAGCTGGACGTCTGGACGGCCCAGCCGCCCGCGGACGCGCGCGCGGGCTGGGCGCTCGTGAACGCGCTGCTGGTCGCCGGTCTTGCGCTGCCGCTCCTGCTGCGCCGGCGCGCCCCGCTGGTCGTTCTCGGCCTCGTGATCGCCGCGGGCGGGGCGCAGCTGGTCTACACGGACCACCCGCCCGGGTCGGGCGCGGGGTGGCTGGCACTGAACGTCGCGCTCTACTCGGTCGCCGCCCATGGCGGGCGCCATACGGCGATCGCCGGCGCGGTTCTCGTCGCGGCGGTGACGGCGGTCGAGCTCGCCGACGGCGGTGGCATCGAGGATGTTCTCAGCGCGTCGCTGTTCCTCGGCGTCGTCTGGACACTCGGGCGCTGGGTCCGCTGGCGGCGCAGCGGGACGCGACAGCTCGAGGAGCGAGCGCGCCGGCTCGCGGCCGAGGGGGAGCTCAACGCGCGCCTGGCCGTCGAGCGCGAGCGCGCGCGGATCGCGCGTGAGCTGCACGACTCGATCGCCCACAGCGTCAGCGTGATGGTGCTCCAGGCCGGCGCCGCCGAGCAGGTTGTGATGGACGCGCCTGAGCGCGCACGCGCGTCGCTGTTGGCGATCCAGGACGTCGGTCGCGACGCGGTCGTCGAGTTGCGTCGCATGCTCACGCTCCTGCGGTCCGAGGACGACAGCGCTCCGCTGGCGCCCCGGCCCGGCGTCGCGGGGCTCGAGACCCTGCTCGCGCACGTGCGCGACGCCGGCCTGCCGGTCGAGCTGAGCGTCGAGGGCACGCCCGAGCCGCTACCGACGGCGATCGACCTGTCGGCCTACCGGATCGTGCAGGAGGCACTGACGAACACGCTCAAGCACGCCGGGCCGGCACACGCGCAGGTGACGCTGCGCTACGGCGACCACGCCCTCGAGCTCGAGGTCCTCGACGACGGCGTCGGCGGCGGCGGCGTGCGCGATCCACAGACCGTCCGCGGATTCGGGCTGGCCGGCATGCGCGAGCGCGCGACGCTCTACGGCGGCGTGATGGAGGCCGGCCCGCGGCACGACGGCGGCTACGCGCTGCGTGCCCGCCTGCCGCTCGAGCGGGCGCCGTCGTGATCCGCGTGTTGATCGCCGACGACGAGAGCCTGGTGCGCGGCGGCCTGCGCATGATCCTCGAGGCTCACGAGGACATCGAGGTCGCCGCCGAGGCCGAGGACGGCCATCGGGCGGTCAGACTCGCCGAGCAGCTGGAGCCCGACGTCGTGCTGATGGACATCCGCATGCCGGGGCTCGACGGCCTGGAGGCGACGCGGCGGATCCTCGCCGCGCGGCCCGGCGCGCCACGCATCCTCGTGCTCACGACCTTCGACCTCGACGAGTACGTCTACGAGGCGATGCGCGCGGGGGCGAGCGGGTTCCTGCTCAAGAGCGCGCGACCCCAGCAGCTCGTCGAGGCGGTGCGCACCGTCGTCGCCGGCGACGCGCTGCTGGCGCCGGAGATCACGCATCGCCTGCTTGCCGAGTTCCTGCGCCGCCCGCCGCCGGGAGCGGCGCGCCTGCCCGGCCTGGACGAGCTGACCAAGCGCGAGCTCGAAGTGCTCGAGCTGATCGCCGCCGGCCTCTCGAATGCCGAGATCGCCGCACGGCTGATCGTCGGCGAGGAGACCGTCAAGACACACGTCTCCCGCGTATTCCTCAAGCTCGGGCTGCGCGACCGTGTCCAAGCCGTCATCGCCGCCTACGAGACCGGCCTCGTCCGGCCCGGAGGCAGCTGATCTCGCTTGTCGTGCCGGGATGTCTGCCAACGATCTCCGCTGACGCTGACTCAGCTCTCGCTCGGGACGAGCCGCGGGCGTCTGATCCGGGCTACAACCCGCGGCCCAGCCCGGTGTAGAGTCCGGTTTCCAGGGCGCCGGCGAGAGGAGTTTCCGTGCCCGAGGTGACGGACCCCACGTTCTATCGGTCGCCCGCCGCCGCCATCGCCGCGCCGCCTGAGAGGCTCGCGTACGTCGCGGCGTTCGACCCGGCCGGCACGCAGCGCGACGCGATGACGGTGGTCGACTGCGACGCCGGCTCGCCCACCTACGGCGAGGTGGTCGGCTGGACGGAGCTGCCGACCGCAGGCAACGAACTGCACCACTTCGGGTGGAACGCCTGCTCGAGCGCGCTCTGCCACGAGGGCCATGCCCACAACGGCTCGCTCGAGCGCCGTTACCTGATCGTGCCGGGCATCCGGTCGTCCCGCACCTACGTGCTCGACACCAAGCCCGACCCGCGGCAACCGCAGGTCGTCCGCACGATCGAGCCCGAGGAGCTCGCCGCCAAGGCCGGCTACTCCCGCCCGCACACGGTGCACTGCGGGCCCGGCGGCATCTTCATGTCCAACCTGGGCGGCGCCAACGGCAGCGACGGCCCGGGAGGGGTCGCGCTCATCGACCACGACACCTTCGAGGTCACCGGTGCCTGGGAGACGGACCGGGGCGAGCAGCACTTCGCCTACGACGTCTGGTGGCACCTCAACGACGACGTCGCCATCACGTCGGAGTGGGCGACCCCGTCGATGATCGAGAACGGGCTGAACCCCGAAGACCTCCTGGGGCGGCGGTTCGGCCACCACCTCGACTTCTGGAGCCTGTCTGAAGGCAAGCTGATCCAGCGCGTCGACCTGGGCGACGAGCATCAGATGGTGCTCGAGCTGAGGCCGGCTCACAATCCGCAGAAGACCTGGGGCTTCGTCGGAGTCGTGATCAGCGTCGCCGATCTCTCCGCCTCGGTGTGGCTGTGGCACCGGGATGACGACCGGTGGGCGGCGAAGAAGGTGATCACCATCCCCGCCGAGCCCGCTGACGCCTCCCAGCTCCCACCCGCGCTTCAGCCCTTCGGCGCGGTTCCGCCGCTGGTGAGCGACATCGACCTGTCTGTCGACGACCGCTGGCTGTACGTGTCGTGCTGGGGGACCGGGGAGCTCAAGCAGTACGACGTAAGCGACCCGCACAACCCGAGGGAGGCGGGCTCGGTGCGCCTGGGCGGGATCGTCGGCCGAACCCCGCACCCGGCCGCTCCCGAGCTGCGACTGGCGGGCGCGCCCCAGATGGTGGAGGTAAGCCGGGACGGCCGGCGCGTGTACTTCACCAACTCGCTCTACGCGTCGTGGGACGACGTCTTCTACCCGGACGGCGTGGGCGCCTGGATGGCCCGCATCGACGCGAACACCGAGACCGGTGGCATGACCGTCGACCCGCAGTTCTTCCCGCACGGCGACGACTTCCGCGGGCTGCGGGTGCACCAGACCCGCCTCCAGGGCGGGGACGCGTCGAGCGACTCCTACTGCTTCGTCGAGTAGCCGAGCATCACCTCGCGCCGGCCGGGGCTGCGGTTGCCGACCCGCCACTTACCGCTGTCTCGGACGAACGGAGCGAGCAGTCCCGGACTTGCCGCCAGCCGCGGCCTAGCTGGTCGACTCGGCCTGGTCGGGCGTGGCCGCCCAGCTTCCGAGCAGGTTCAGCGCCTCCTCGGAGTGAGAGCCGGGTTCGGCGACGTAGGTGAAGAGCGTCAGCCCGTGGTCGGCGGCGATGTCCAGGCGGTTGAAGCTGAGGCTGAGCTCGCCGACGACGGGGTGGTGGAAGTGCTTGACCGCGGTGGCGTGGAAGCGCACGTTGTGCGCGGCCCAGTGGGTGCGGAAGGCCTCGCTCTGCGTGGCGAGCTCGCCGACGAGGTCCGTGAGGTCGCGGTCGTATGGGTCGCGGCCCGCCGCCGACCGGAGGATCGCGGCGGTCTCGCGGGCGGCGCGCTCCCAGTCGGCGTAGAAGGCTTCGGCGCGCGGGTCGAGGAAGACGAACCGCGCGTGGTTCGCCGGCCGCGCGGGTGTGGCGTACAGCTCGGAGAACAGCGCGCGCCCGAGCTCGTTGGTGGCGAGGATGTCGAGGCGGTCGTTGCCGACGTACGCGGCGGCGCCGGTGATCGCGTCGAGCGTCCACTGGATCTCCGGCCGGATGCGTGGCTTGGCCTGTCGTCGGCGCGGGCGCGCCCCGGTTGGCTGGGCGGCGCGGGCGAGGTCGAAGAGGTGGGCGTGCTCGGCGTCGTCGAGCTGAAGCGCCCGGGCCAGCGCCTCCAGCACGCCCTCGGAGGCGCCGCTCATGTCTCCGCGTTCCAGGCGCGTGTAGTACTGGATGCTCACGCCGGCGAGCACCGCGACCTCTTCGCGGCGTAGTCCGGGAACGCGACGAGCACCGTAGGTCGGCAATCCGGCCTGCTCGGGCGTGACCCGGGCTCGGCGCGAGGTCAGGAACTCACGGATCTCCTGCTTCGTCTCCACGAAACCCAGCCTAGACCCGGCTCAGGCGCGCCTGGGAGTCCCTGCCAGTAGCCCTCTCGACAGGGACTCCCACCTTCTCCGGATCCGCGCTTAGCTGGACGCCATGACCACCGAGAAGAAGACCTGGCTCATCACCGGCGCCGGCCGCGGAATGGGGCTCGACATCGCCGAGGCCGCGCTCGCCGCCGGCCACAACGTCGTGGCCACCGGCCGCAACCCCGACGCCGTCGCCAACGCCCTCGGCGACGCGGACCGCCTGCTCGTCGTCACGCTCGACGTCACCAGCACGCAGGACGCCGAGGCGGCGGTCCAGGCCGCCGTGGACCGCTTCGGCGGGATCGACGTGCTCGTCAACAACGCCGCGAGCTTCTACGCGGGCTACTTCGAGGAGCTCACGCCCGAGCAGATGGAGCGCCAGCTCACGGTGAGCCTGATCGGTCCGATGAACGTCACCCGCGCGGTCCTGCCGGTCATGCGCGAGCAGCGCTCCGGGCACGTCGTGACGATCTCCTCGTCCGCGGGCTTCGCCGGGTTCGAGTACGGCACCGCCTACGCCGCGTCGAAGTTCGGCGTCGACGGCTGGATGGAGTCGCTCGCGCCCGAGGTCGAGCCGTTCGGCATCCACACGACGGTCGTCAACCCCGGGTTCTTCCGCACCGAGCTGCTCACGCAGGAGTCGACGAACTACGCCCCGGCATCGATCGAGGACTACGCCGAGCGCAACGCCGCTCAGCGCGAGTTCTGGGAGGGCATGAACGGCCGGCAGGGCGGCGACCCGGCCAAGCTCGCCCAGGCGCTGCTCACGATCGCGGATCTCGAGCAGCCGCCGTTCCGGTTCATCGCCGGCGCGGACGCGCTCGCGCAGGCCGAGGAGAAGCTCGCCGAACGCCGGCTTCAGATCGACGCCTTCCGCGACCTGTCCTCATCGCTCGCGCTCGAGGAGGCCACGGCATGAGCACCGATCGGCACACCGGCCGCGTCGCCGTCATCACGGGCGCCTCGTCGGGCATCGGCGAGGCGACCGCCCGCGCGCTGGCCGCCGACGGCCATCGCGTTGCCCTGCTCGCGCGCCGCGCCGACCGCATCCAGGCCCCGGCGCCATCGCGACCGAGCTGGCCGACCACATCACCCACGCCGACAGCAAGAAGGCGGCCGAGGAAGCGACCGCCGAGATCGGGATCCCCGCACCGGACATCGCCGACGTGATCGCCTTCGCCGTCAGCCGGCCGCAGCGCGTGACGCTCAACGAGATCCTCGTACGCCCGACCGCGCAGGCCTTGTGACGCCGCAGCCCGCCCGGCCGCCGCTCAGAGGAGCCGGCCGAGCGGGCCGAGGTCGAGGTTGAGGTCCTCTTGCGTGAGCCCGAACTGCTCGCGCAGCTCCTCCATCCGGCGGTCGAGCTCCATGAAGGTGTGGCCGAGGCGCTCGATCTGGTCCTCGCTGAGCGTGCCGCCGTCGATCCGGCGCAGGGCCTGGCGCTCCATGAGCTGCCGCAGGAGCTCGACGATCGTGAGCACGAGCTGGGCGAGGCCGCGCTCGACGGACTGCGGGTCGGCGTCGATGCGGCGGCTCAGGGCGTTGGAGAGCCCTCGGCCCGCGAACGGGTCGAGGTCGCCGCCGAGCGGGCCTGCGAGCACCTTGTCGCTCACAGCGCCTCCTGGGCGCTCGAGAAGGAGTAGGGCGGCCATGGGCCCGTGCAGAGGATCGCGATGTCCGGGTGCTCGTGCTGGAGGCGGCGGACCTCGGCCACGAACGGCTCGACGGCGTTGCGATCGACGAGGTAGGCGGCGCGGAGCAGCTCCGGGCCGCCCTGGCGGACGCTGTCGCGGGCGAGCGCCGCGAGCGGCTCGTGGATGCGGTGCGCCGCCCGCTCGCCGGCTATGCGGGCGCGGAGATACTCGCGGCCGCTGGGCCCGCGCGGGGGGTCGGCCGGGTCGGGCGCGCGGGACGGGTCGGCCGATTCGGCCGCTCGCGCGCGGACGGCGAGCTCGACCGCTCCCCGCACGCGGTCGAGGAGCCCCGCGAGAGCTCCGGCCTGCCCGGCGACGGCGGCGGCCGCGGCGGCCTCGTCGGGCACCCGCGTCCCGTAGCGCACGGGCAGCAGCTCGCGCTCCTCCATCAGCTGCTCGAGCAGCGCCTCGCGGCGCCAGAGCGCGTCGGCGTCGGCCTGCCCGGTCTCGGCGGGAGCGCAGAGCACGCTGAGCGAGCCGCAGCGCACGGCGCGCAGCGGCGGCGCGGGCTCGCGGGGGTCGTCGGTGATCGCGAGCAGCTCGATCACAGCGCGTCGGCTCCGAGCGCGTCGGCTCCGAGCGCGTCGCCCATGCGCGGCAGCACGCCCTGCTGCTCCGCGGTGGCGACGGCGCTCACCAGCGCGCGGAGCGACACGTACACGAGATCGACGTCGGCGACCGCGAGCGTGATGTCACCGGCGATCACGACGCCGCCGCCGAGCAGGCGGTCGACCAGGTCGACGAGCGCGACGTCGCGCTCCGCCAGCGCTCCCGTCGTCACGCCTCGGCCTCGGGAACGAAGTTGAACGGCGGGAACGGCCCGGCCAGCTCGAGCCGCGCGCCGAGCGCGCCGTGGAGCTCCTGGAGCTCGGCGACGAGCGCGCGCCAGCGCAGACCCTCCTCGCGCGCGACCAGGTAGGCGCCGTTGAGCACCATGTCTCCCTCGTGCTGGGAGAGCTCGCGGCTCTGGGCGGGCCGCAGGCGCGCGTCGTCCGCGCGCTCCTGGAGACGGGCATGGACGTCCTCGGCGAGGCCCGCCGCGACGCGATCGGCGGCCTCCCGCAGCCGTCGTTCCTCCCGGCGGGCGAGCATGTACGCGGCGCCGCCGCCGGCCGCGCCCGCCTCCGCCTCGACGCCCTCCTGCGAGCGCACCGCGGCGTCGAGCGCCGCGCGGTCGACGAGCAGCTTCACGCCCCACTCGACGCGGCCGTCGAGCCGCGCCAGCGCGTCCTCGAGCACCGGCCGGCGCTCGGCGAGCATCCGGCGCGCGCCCTCCTCGCCGGCGAACAGCGTGCACAGCCGCAGCGGCACGATCGTGGCCCGCTCCAGCGCGCTCTCGAGCACCCGCTCGTGTGCCCGCGCGACACGCTCGAGCCAGGGCAGGTCGTTGAGGTTGCGCCGCAGCGGCTCCTCGCCGAACTCGGCGAGCGGGACGCGGCTGAAGAGGAGCACGAGCCCGCCGTCCTCGATGCGCTCGACGGCGCCTTCCGGATGCACGCCCGGCGTCTCGAAGTCCAGGTCCGCGCCCGTGCGGGCGACGCCGTACGCCCAGAGCGCTTCGCCCGGCTCGGGGGCAGGGGCCTCAACGGGGGGCGCCGAGGGTGCGGCCGGCGGCGCCGAGGGCGCCGGCGCGTCGCCCCGCGCGGTGAGCGCCGCTCGCAGCAGCGCCGCCTTGAGCTCCGCGACGGCCTCCTCCTCGGCCCGCGCCAGCAGCTCGGAGGCCCTGCCCGCGGCCCACTCGTCGAGCGGCCCGGTCACGTCTCCTCCGCCGCGCCGAGCCGGCGCTCGAGCCGCTCCAGCCGCTCGCGCAGCTCGCGGTTCTCGCGCTCGAGCTCGCGGAGGCCGTTCTCGTCCCCGTTCCCGTTCCCGTCGCCCTGGCCGATCGCCTGGAGCGACGAATCGCCCTCCCACCAGTTGATCCCCATCTCACGGGCGCGGTCGACCGACGCCACGAGCAGCCGGAGCTTGATCGTCAGCAGCTCGATGTCGAGCAGGTTGATCTGGATGTCGCCGGCGATGACGATGCCCTTGTCGAGCACCCGTTCGAGGATGTCCGCGAGGCTCGTCGTGGTGTCGGGCCTGCCGGGGAGTCCGCCGGAGCCGCGTCCGGCCAGCGAAGCGCCCTCCATCTCAGCCGCCCTCGGCGGCGCCGCGCTGGAAGCGGCGGTCGCGCTTGAAGCCGAGCAGGCCGCCGCCGTCGTCGAGCTGGACGACGTAGGTCGCCATCACGTCGGTGGTGTTCGGCACCCGCTCGAGCTCGCACACCTCGACGGTGATGAGCCAGGTCTCGCCGTCCCACTGCATCCCGCTCACCGATTCGGGCGGGAAGCCCGTGAGGTCCTCGATCGTCGCCCTGGCGGCGAGCGTCAGATCGCGCGCCGACAGCTTGTTGTCGCCGGAGCCGTTGTCACTCATGGCGCCTCCTCCCGCGCGCGGCCGGCGAGCAGGCGCTCGAGCAGGGCGTCCTCGGCCCGCTCCGCCTCGGCCTCGTCGATGGTGCCTTCCTCGCGAGCCGCGTCGATCTCGGCGAGCTGGGCGCGGATCGCGCCCTCGTCGTAGTACTCGGCCTCCGCCTGTTCGAGCAGGCGCTCGGCGACCCACACGGTCCCGAGCACGGGGGCCAGCGGAAGCTTGAGCACGCCGGAGATCAGGCCCACGCCGGCGCTCCCTGCGCCCGCTCGTCCGTGAAGCTGTACGGCGGCAGCGGCCCGACGCAGCGCAGCTGCACGCGGCCCTCGAGCTCCTCGGCGAGCCGTCCCACCGCCGCGCCGAACTCGTCGGCCGCCGAGCGGTCCACGAGGAACGCGGTGTTGACGGCGCTGTCCAGGCTCGACGGCGGCTCGCGGCTCGCCGCCACCGCCATCCGCTCGAGCCGCTCGAGCACGTGCGCGGTGTCGCGGTCGCGCGCCCGCTCCACCTGCGCGGCGACGAGCTCGCCGAGCTTGATGCGATCGAAGTGAGAGGCGGCCTCGGGCAGCGCCCGGACCCGCTCGCGCAGTGCCGCCACCGTGGGGTCGCCCTCGACGATCGAGCGCAGCAGCGCCTCCTCGTCGTAGACGCCCTTGACGGTCAGCTGGACCTTCCCGGCCAGCGCGGCCAGCCGGCTCCGGAGCCCGTCGTGCCCGGGCGCGAGGAATTCGTCCACGACCGCTTGATTCCCCGCCATCACGGTGCCGAACCTGACGGGGAGGACGGTCGTGCCGGCGCTGATCGCCTCGAGCACCCGCCAGTGCCTGCGCACCAGCGCCGCCGGCTTCGTGCCGTCCTCGTCGGCATCGGTGACCACCGCCGCCAGCTCACCGTGCTCGACGGCGCGTGCGCCGGCCGCGGCGGCCGCCTCGCGGTCCGCCGCCGCCACCACCCCGTGGAGGTGGACCTCACTCATCGTCGTCGCCGCCACTGCGGCGGCGGCGGGTGCGCTGGGGCTGCTTGCGACCCTTGTCGTCGTCGTCGCCGCCGCCCGGGAGCTTCTCCTTCACGCCCTCGAGCGCGCCCTTGGTCTTGGACTTGGCGCCGCCCTGGGTCATGGACTCCATCAGCTCAGGAAGCCCCTGCGAGCCGTCCTGCTCAGCGATGTTGAGCCGGTTCACCGCCTCGGCGAAGCGCAGGTAGGTGTCGACGCTCGCGATCACGATCCGCGCGTCGATGGTGATCAGCTCGATCCCGATCAGGGAGACGCGCACGTACGCGTCGATGACGATCCCCTTGTCGAGGATGATCTCGATGACGTCGGCCAGGCCACTCGGCTTCGGCCGCTCGAGATAGCCGCTGGGGGCTGCGTGTGCTGCCATTCAGGTTGCCTCCTTCGGCTGGTCAGGTCTCGCTGGTCTGCTGCGCCGGCACGGGCTGCTCGGACTCGTCCAGCAGCTGCGTGCGGATGTGGGAACGGTTCTTCGCGAGCGCGCGCGAGATCTCGACCTTGCGCAGGCCGTGGAGGTAGCCGATGCACCAGTCGAGCTGCTGGAGCGCGTCCTCCGCCGCCCGGCGGTAGCGCCGGAGCTCGTCGTCGCGGTCGTCGCCGGCCATCACGCGCTCCTAGGCCCGGACGACCGGCGCGCGGCTGCGGCTCGGCCGGTCGGGCAGATCGGCGTCGTCGGGGTCGTCGTGCTCTCCGTGCACGGGCGGGCGCTCGGACGGGGCGTCGGACTCCTCGTCCTCCTCGTCGTAGTCCTCGTCCTCCTCGGAGACGGGCTCCTCCTCGTCGTCCTCGTCGGGCTCGGGCTCCTCGTCGTAGTCCTCGTCCTCCTCGGCGACGGGCTCCTCGTCGTACTCCTCGTCCTCCTCGGCGACGGGCTCCTCGTCGTACTCCTCGTCCTCCTCGGGCTCGGGCTCCTCGTCGTCGTCCTCGTCCTCCTCGGCGACGGGCTCCTCTTCGTACTCCTCGTCCTCCTCGGACGCGGGCTCCTCTTCGTACTCCTCGTCCTCCTCGCCGACGGGCTCCTCTTCGTATTCCGCGTCCTCGTACTCCTCCTCGCCCGCGTCGTCGTCGTCGCCGCGCAGCCGGTCGTTCACGAACCGGCGTCCGCTGACGACCGCGCGGCCCGCGGTGTAGAGGACCGCTCCGGTCGCGACCGCCCGCATGCCGGTCAGCCCCGGCTTCTTGCGGGCCTTCTCCTTGCCGTCGTCGAGCGCCGCGACGAGCGCGGCGACCGCCACCCGCTTGACGTCATCGGCGGACGGCTTTCCCAGGACCTTGGCCATGGCCGCCTCCTCAGCTCCGTACCACGCGGTAGGTGACCGCCGCGGCGGCCACGCCGGCGACGGTGGCCGCCATCGCGGCGTGGAACGGCGACGGCTTGTCGCCGTTCACGCGCTTGGCGATCGCGCTCTTCAACACGCCCATCCCGATCAGCTCCGGCTCGAGGCGCGGCGGCGCTGCGACGACGAGCCGCTCGAGCGCTTCTTCGTCGAGCTCGACCCGTTGGTCGCGCCCCGCGAGCGGCTCGTCTGCCGCTTGGCGCCCGACTTGCCGTTGGACGACGAGCTGCTGCTTGCGCGACTTGCTGCCGCCGCCGCCGCTCGACCGCGACGACGAGCCGGACTTCTTCTTGGCGAGCTCCTTGTCGGACCTCGCGCCGGCCCCGCGCTTGAAGCGCCCGGTGCGGTCGCGCGGCAGGTCGGCCTCCTCGTCGTCATCGCGGCCGCGGCCCTCGTCCCGGTCCTCGTCGTCGTCGTCGCTGTCGCCGCCGCCGTCCTCGTAGATGTCCTCGACGTCGGAGTAGTCGCGCTCCTCGTCGTACTCGGGGTCGTGCGGCTCGACGACCTCGCCGTCGATGATCACGCCCCGCCAGGCGCCCGTCTCCATCTCCTGCATCTCGATGAACGCCTTGAAGCGTGCGAGGTCCGCGCGGATGGCGCGCTTGATGTGGCGCATGCCGCGGGCGGCCTTCTCGATCAGCGAGCCGGGATCGACGTCGAGCGTGATCTCGATCCGCGTCAGCCTCGGGGCGAGCTCGTGGAAGCTGGCGACGCCCGAGTGCGTGATGCCCTGGGCGACCTTCCACTTGATCCGTTCCTCGGGCCGCTGCGTGACGATCTTGGCCTCGTACTCCTTGGTCTTGCCCCAGATCTTGGTGGTGAAGCGGATCGTGTCGTCGTCGTCCTGAGAGACGTTGATCACGCGGTGCATGAACTGCGGCCACTCCTCGAACTGCGTGAACTGGTTGTAGGCCGTCTCGACCGGCACCGCCACGTCGACCGCCTGCTGCACCGGCATCCGCCGGCCCTTTCCGACACCTGGCATGCCGTCCTTTCCGCCGTCGTCGCCGCCGCCGCCCGGAAGGAGCCCGCTCGCGGCCTCCTTGACCAGGCCGCCGGCGCCACCGGCCTCATCGACCTTGTCGCTGACCACGTTCTTGACCTTGGAGCCGACGTTCGAGCCCGCCTTGGACGCCATCTTGGAGGCGGCGCGCGTGGGGCTCGGGGTCGGGATCCCGCCGTTGGAGCGGATCGCGTCGACGCCCTTCTTCGCGAGTGGTGCGGCCGCCGCGAGCCCGGCGCCCGCCGCGAGGCCTCTGACGCCCGACAACGGCCCCTTCTTAGACTTCGAGGGGCCGGCATCGCCGACGTTCTTGACCGCTTCCCGGACCGCGTGTCCGAGCGCGTCGCGGACTGTTTCCGCCATGTCCTTCGCCATGGAACTCCCCTACCTTCAAGTCGTTAGTTGCTTGCGACCTTCCCCTGCGGCGGGGCGGGAGAAACGGTGCGGGACGGCCTGGGAAGGCGCTCTCATCAGGGGACCAACGTCACCTCTGAGCGGCCGGATCGCCGCATACACCGGGCATTTGCAGGCACTCGGGCCGGCACGCCGGCGGCTGCGGGTTGTCCCTTTCCTGACTCGCTCCGCTCGTTGCACTGGTTAACGGACTGAATACTGAAGTGAAACTCACCTCCATTGCACCGTTAATGTGGGAGGGGAGGGATGACCGGCGAACCGGGACCGTGCGCTGGACTGCGCGGTTCTGGGTACCCCCGCCTCATGTCCGCATCCGGACAGGAGATCTGCCGCCTGGCGGAGGCGGCGGCGGATGCCTCCGATCCCGAGGTGGCGCTCCAGACGCTGACGCGGCTTCACGTGGAACTGAGCGAGTTCGAGCGCCAGCAGGTCGCGCGCGCGCTCACCGCCGGGCGGTCGTTCGGCGCGATCGCGCGGGCGATGGGCCTCTCGCGCCAGGCGGTTCACAGGCGCTTCCGCGATCTCGCATCGCACCGGCGTGTACTGAAGACGCTGCCTCCGTCGCCTGAGGTGCGGCTGCTGTTCGACTACGCGCGCGAGGAGGCGAGCGCGCTCGGGGCGGCCGTCGTCGCGCAGGATCACGTCCTGCTCGGGATCCTCCGCAATGGCGACGGGCGAGCGGCGTCCGCCCTCGCCGCCGCCGGTCTCACGCTGGAGGATGCGCGGCGGGAGGCCTGGGCCGCTTCCGGCCCGGCGAGGCCTGCCGGCAAGCGGGTCGACCTCCGCGCCGTGCTCGCGGAGACGGTGCAGTGCGCGCGGCGGCGAGGCGCCGAGCGCATCGAGGCGGAGCACGTCCTCCGCGCCGCCGTCGCTGACGAAGCGGGGCCAGGGGCCGAGCTCCTCCGGCGCCTCGGCGTGCCGCCGGCGCGCGTCCTCGCCGAGCTCGACGAGGCGCCCGCCGGCGGCAGCTGCCTCGAGGCCTGACTCTAGTTCTGCGCGGTCGGCTGGAGCATCTGCTCGGCCGCGTCGGTGGCCATCACGACGCGCGCGACGGCCACCTGCTCGGCGAGCACCAGGATCGCGTGCGCCGCCGCCGTGGTCGCCTTCGCCTGCGGGTCGGTGCCCGCCTCGCTCTTGAGCTCGTCGAGGAGCCTCCGCGCCTCGGCGAGATGCACGCTGGACTGTCCTTTCGCTGCCATGGGTCCTCCTGTGTTGTGGTGGGTGGTCAAGGGGTGGGAGTGGGGGTGCTGCTGACCTCGGTGGGCGCAGGCGTGGCGGACGGCGTCGCGGTGGTGCTCGGTGGCGCCGTCGCGGTGGGCGTCGGGGTGGCCGTGGGTGTCGGCTCCGGCGTCGCGGACGGCGACGGGGTCGGCTCCGGCGACGTCGTGCTCTCCGGCGACGTCGTGCTCTGCGGCGCGGGCGTGGCGGCGGCCGGGGGCGGTGGCGCCGCAGTGCCGGAGGAGTCGATCGAAGAACCCGGCAGCGGCTCGTCGGCGGGCGCCTCGCCGGCGTCGTCGATCGGGTCGTCGGGATCGGGCGGCTCGTCCTGCCCCGCGGGGAGCTCCGGCGGGCTGTCCCCGGGCGCGGCTCCGCCGGGGTCGCGCTCGCCGCGGGACGGCGTCGTGCCCTGCTGCATCCGCCGTTCGGGCTCGACCGTCTCCGCCCCCGCGGACGGCATCGACGTCAGCTCCTTCGCCGCCTCGGGCAGAGCCGAGACCGCCTCGCCGATCGTGCCGCGCTCACCAGGCCGGATCGGCGTGTAGTCGCCGTCGGGCCACCAGGCGGACACCGCCACCGCCGCCACCGCGGCGGTCGCGCCGAGCGCGACGGCGCTGCGCGGCACGCTGCCGCGGGCCCATCCGAACACGCCGCGTGCCGCCAGCCGCGAGCTGCGGCCGAGGCTGAGCGCCATCGCCGCCGGCGGCAGGACGAGCGAGGCGATCCGGAAGGCTCCGACGCCCGTCTCGGCCACGCCCGACGCGTCCCGCACGCGCTCGAGCTGAAGCAGGAGCGAGTCGTGCGCCGTCGCGAGCATCCGCGGCGCGGCGAGCAGGATCCAGGCGACCATCAGCGCGAGCAGCGGGACGAGCACGAGCAGGTACGCCGTGACCACCAGGCGCACCCACGGCTTGAGCTCGTCGACCCGCGGCTCGCGCCTGCGGCCGGGGACGAGCGAGCGGAAGATCGGCTTGATGCGCGAGAGGATGTCCGGCACGCCGGTGAGGTCGCTGAGGACGTAGTAGCCGTCGAAGCGCAGCAGGGGGAGCAGCTGCTGGAGCACGAGGATGTGCTGCACGAAGGCGGCGAAGAGCAGCGCCTCCTCGCCAGTCGCGAAGTACGCGGCGCCTGCCAGCAGCGTGAAGATGCCGTTGAAGTAGACGCCGCCGAGGTCGGTGCGCAGCCGGCCCGCGCGGTCGAGCCGGTACGCGTCGGTGACGTCGCAGTAGAACGCCGGCCAGACGAGGTAGATGCCGACGCCCATGACACCGGGCCGCGCCCCGGCGTAGCGGCACGCGCTCGCGTGGCCGAGCTCGTGGAAGACCGTGGCGACTACGACCGAGGTCAGCACGCCCAGCAGCAGCGCGGGCTCGTAGAGCACGCGGCGCAGGCCCCCCGCGATGCCGTGCATGCCGAACAGCCAGACGTCGAAGGCCGCGAGCGCGCCCAGGACGAGGATCTGGACCGGCGGCCGGTGCAGCCAGGCGAGGGGCCTCGCCGCCGCGTTGACGACTCGTGCCGAGGCGAGCGGGCGCCGGTGCCGGAGCGCCAGCAGCGCCACGCGCTTGGGCAGCTCGGGCGTGCTCCCGTCCGCGAGCGCCAGCACTCCCTGGGGCCTCAGCTCCTCCTCGGCCAGGAACAGGACGTTGCCGCGCGCTGACCGGCCGGCCGTACCGCGCGGAGGTCTCAGCGGCGACCTGCTCGGCGTCGCGGCGGCCGTCGCAGGCCGCAGCGACGAGGTAGAGCAGCCGGCTCAGCTGCACGACCTGGCCGTCGGCGCGCCGGGCGAGCAGCGGTGGCTCCTTGAAGCCCGAGTCCTCGAACTCGCCGATCAGCTCGACGCCGTCGGCGAGCGCGAGCACCTCCCGCCGGGGGAACGGGGAGGTGCCGCGAGCTGCGCCGCTTGGGGGATGGCCGCCACGATGCGCTAGTCGAGGGCGGAGTCCTGCTCCATCCAGCGATCGACCTCGACCTCGTCCGCGTCCGTGTCGGGATCGGCCTTCAGCACGAGCTCCGTGTTGAGCACATCGCGGACGCGCGCCTCCTGCTCCTCGACCGCGAGGTGCAGCTGGTCGATCGGCAGGTCCTGGGCCTCGAGCGCGCGCAGGGCGCGGCGCACGTCGCTCAGCTCCGCGCGGCCTGCGCCGGTGAGCCTCACGCGGCGGTCGAAGACGCGGACGAACTGCCGCGCCTCGGCGACGACCGTGCACCCCGTGCACTGGTGGTTGAGCGCGACGGCGAGGTTGACCGGCACGACCTGGTTCGAGTCGGACGCGATCACGATCTGGAACGCGATCGCGGTCGCCTCGCAGCCCGTGCCGCGCGCCGCGGCGTTCGCCTCGTTGCGGTGGTCGACGACGCCGCCGCGCTGTCTGGAGACGTCCCAGGCGAAGTCCCAGGCGCTGCCGCCGTCCTGCTCCACGATCGCTGTAGCGATGTTGTCCGTGGTGGCCGCCTGCGCGCCGCCGGGCAGCAGCGCGCAGGCGATCAGGACCGCGAGCAGGGTGGCGATCCTGCGTACCGGGAGTCTCATGAGCCACCGCCCGGCACGCTCTCGCCCTGCTCGATCGTCGACGTCTGGTCGGTGGTCGCGTTGGCGATCCCCTGGAGCGTCTGGACGATCACGGAGTCCTGGTCCGCGACCGCGAGCGACGTCGAGCCGGGGGACAGGATGTTGGCGCTGACCGCTGCGTCGATCGGCGCGGCGATGTTGAGGTTCGCCGCAATCGCCGCGTCGATCGGCGCCGCCAGATCGAGCGCCAGGTCGAGGTCGACGTCGAGGTCCAGCAGCGACGCCGGCGCCTCGAGCACGTCCTCGGCGGCGTCCTGGACCGCCGGGATCGCGTCCTCCTCGATCTCGCCCTGCCCGATCGTGGAGTCCTGCGTCGCGGTCGCGTTCGCCTCGCCGAACAGGCCCTGCTGGAGCAGCGAGTCCTGGTCGGCGTTCGCCATCGAGGTGGCGTCGGGCGACAGCGCGTTCGCGCTGACCGAGGCGTCGATCGGCACCGCGAGGTTGGCGTTGGCGCCGACCGAGGCGGCGATCGGGGCCGCCAGGTCGAGGTCGGCCGTGAGGTCGGCGTCGAGGTCGAGCAGCGACGTGCCGTCCAGCGCGCCGAGCACGTCCGTGACGGTGCCGCCGACGGTGCCGACGGTGTCGCTGACGTCGGGCAGCGTGTCGTCGAGGACGCCGCCGACCGTGCCGACGGTGTCGTTGACGACGCCGCCGACGGTCTCGACCGTGTCGTTGACCTCGGGCAGCGTGTCCTCGACGACGCCGCCGACAGTGCCGATGGTGTCGTTGACGACGCCGCCGACGGTCTCGACGGTGTCGTTCACGACGGGCACGGCCTCGGTGACGCCGTCGAGCGTGTCGCCGACGGTGCCGCCGAGATCGCCGACGGTGTCGGTGACCCCGCCAACGGTGTCGGTGACGGGCGGCACCGTCTCCTCGACGCCGCCGGTCGTCGTCGCGACCGTGTCGGCGATGCCCGGCGCGTCGCCGACGGCGTCGCCGTTCGCGACCTGGGCGCCGGTCGCCTGGATCGTCTCGGCGGTGCTCGCCGCCGCCGCCGGGGCCGCCTCGGCCGCATTCTCGGGCTTGGGCTCGGCGTCGAAGGCGCGCGCCTCGTCCTCCGGAGGCACGAAGCCCCTGCCGTGGTCGGGCCGATCCGCGTAGGGCTGCTCCCACGTGCCGTCGGGGGTGTCGTGCACGGACGCCGCGGGCGCGTCCGCGTCGGCGACCGGCGGCGTCGCGGCGGTGGGCTCTGCGGCCGGCGCCGTCTCGGCGGTCGGCTCGGTGGCCGGCGCCGTCTCGGCGGTCGGCTCGGCGGCCGGCGCCGTCTCGGCAGTGGGCTCGGCGACCGGCGCCGTCTCGGCGGCGGGCTCCGGCGCGGCCGTATCGGCGGCCTCGACCGAGCCCGAGACGCCGTCGCTCACGGCCTCGACCGTGCCGCTCGCCGCGTCGAGCCCGGCCAGGTTCACGGTCGACATCGCCGCGCGCTCGGGGAGCGCCTCGGCGGTCTCGCCCTTGAGCTCCTCGAGCGTGAGCTCGTCGTCTACGTCCACGTGTGTTCTGTCGTTGTTCATGGGGTTGCCTCCCGGCGTCGGGGTAGGGGCGATCGCGCGGGCCGCCGGAGGCGGCTCGCGGTTCGCCGGTCGACGGATCGCGGGGGGCGATCCGAAGCGCACGCGTGGGGCCACGCGGCGCACGACTCTCCTGGAGTGGGTTGGGGTCAGCCGCCGGCCTCGACGGCCGACGTTGCAACAGCGATCCCCGGCCCCCCGTTACGTGAAACGAGTGTCAACGCCGCTTGATGCCGCCGTCAATCCGGCTTGCGGCAAGCGGCCAACCTTCGCGGTCCTCCGAGGGTGACTTCATGGAGCCCACACGGAAGGAAGGCCCCATGAAGAAGCTCTGCAAGGCGCTCGTCGACGAGCGCGAGGCGGCGCGGTCGCAGCCGGCGTAGGCGGTGACCGCCGTTGCCCCGTGCGAAGGACAGGATGTCCGTCTCGGGACGCAGGATCGCCGAACTGGCGCAGGAGGCGGCTGACGCGGCCGACGCCGCGCAGGCGCTGCGGGTGCTGAGCGATCTGCGCCACGTGCTCGAGGAGTACGAGCGCCAGCAGGTCGCGGCCGCGTTGACGGAGGGGCGGTCGTACGCCGACGTCGCGCAGGCGCTGGGCATCACGCGCCAGGCGGCCAACCGCCGGTTCAGGGACCTCGCGCCGCAGAGGGGGAGGGGGCCGCGCAGGAAGCGGCTGCCGGTGACCCCGGAGGTGCGGATGGTGTTCGCCTACGCGCGCGGTGAGGCGCTCGCGCTCCGCGCGGAGAGCCTCCAGCCGGAGCACGTGCTGCTGGGCATCCTGCGCAACGACGACCGCCGGGCGGCGGCCGCGCTCAACGCGGGCGGCGTCACGCTCGACGGCGCGCGGCTGGAGACCCTGCGCCCGGCGTCGCGGCTGGATCGCGACGGCGCGACCGCCGTCCGGGCCGCGCTGGCCCGTGCCGGCCGCCGCGCCGACGAGGAGGGAGCCGAGCACATCGGCGTCGACCATCTCCTGCGCGGGGTCCTGGGGGAGCTGCGCGAGATCGACGTGCCCGCCGCCGACATCATCCGCGCGCTGGACCGCGCCGCGGCGGGGGCCCCGGCGGCGCCGGGAGCCTCCGCGCGCGAGCCGCGGTTCAGCCCGCGGTCATGAACCCGTTCCGGCTCACCATCCGCCGATCGCCTCGCCGGTCTCCAGCAGCGACTTGAGGTCGCTGAGCACGAACGCCCAGCCGCCGCCGGCGCCCTCGGCCTCGTACTGGCCGGACGAGCAGCGCGGCGAGCCGCGGCGCGCCCTCGAGCTCGTGGAGGATCGTCGAGCTCGCGTGGCGCCGGACGGCATCGCGTCGATCTCGTAGGTGAGGCGCGTGAAGCCCTCGGCGATCATGTCCTCGTCCATCAGCATCCGCCACGTCTGCACGAGGCGATGCGCGGCGGGTCGGCCTCGATCACCTCGCCGTCGACGACGACCTCGGGGGCGCCGCCGGCGCGCATCTCCGCGCTGGCGTGGCCGCGGTAGGCCGCCGCCGGGCCGCAGGTCGTACTCCGCGCGGCCGCCGTAGCCGAACTTCTCCGTCCACTCGGGGTTGGTGATCGCGTCCCAGACCTTCTCGGGCGTGGTCCGGATGTAGACCCGGTAGACCTGGGTCGTGGTGCTGCGCTCGGTCGCGCTGGTCATGCGCTCTGCTCCAGTTCTGACTTGAGGTCGGCGAGCGCCGAGACCCGGCGCTCCGTGTACTTGTCGATCCAGCGGTCGTGGATCAGCCGGATCGGCACCGGGTTGAGGTAGTGCAGCTTCTCCCGGCCCGACCGGCGGGCGACGACGAGCCCGGCGTCCTCGAGCACGCGCAGGTGCTTCATCACCCCGAACCGCGTCATCTCCAGCTCGGACTCGAGCTCGGTGAGCGTGCGGCCGTCACGCACGAAGAGCCGGTCGAGCAGGAAGCGGCGCGTCGGGTCCGCGAGCGCCTTGAACACGCGGTCGTCGTCGGTCACGCCGACCAAGATACGTGACCAAAAGGTCACATGTCAAGGTGCGGCTTACGGGCAGGGGAGTCCTGGCGCAACGGCGAAGCACAGCAGTCGGTCAACCCATCGGGAGGCCCCGTGAACACACGCACGATCGCGGTCATCGCGCTCGTCATCGCCGTCGTCGTCCTGATCCTGCTGCTGATCTAGGCGGGTCAGGCCGCGAGGTCGCCCTGGCCGGCGGCGCGCTCGAGCGCCGCGGCCAGGTCGCCGCGCCGGGCCACCGCGACCCCGCCGAGCCCGAGCCAGCCGGCCATCGAGGCCAGCTCCCCGGCCAGCTCCTCCGCCGTCTCCGGCGGCGCGTCCGGCTCCGCGTGCGCGGCCTGGACGCGCAGCACGCCGTCCGCGCGGTCGGCCTTGAGGTCGACGCGCGCCACGAGCCGGTCGCCGAGCAGGAACGGCAGCACGTAGTAGCCGTGCACGCGCTTGGGCGCCGGCACGTAGATCTCGATCCGGTAGCGGAAGCCGAACATCCGCTCCGCCCGCGGGCGCTCCCACACCAGCGAGTCGAACGGGCCGACGAGCGCGCGCGCCGACACGGAGCGCGGCAGCCGCGCCGCCGGGTCGCAGGTAGCCGGGCACGCGTCCAGCCCTCGACCTCGACCGGCCACAGCTCGCCCGCCTCGACCAGCTCGGCGATCGCGCGCGCGCGCCTCCGCCAGCGGCAGCCGGAAGTAGTCGCGCAGGTCGCGCTCGGCGGCCACGCCGCAGGCGCGGGCGGCGATCCGCACCAGCTCGCGCTGGGCGTCCTCGAGCGCGGCGTCGGCGTGGCGATCACCTCCGGCGGCAGCACGCGCTCGGGCAGGTCGTACAGGCGCTCGAACCCGCGCCGCCGGGCGCCGACGTGATCTGCCCGCTCCAGAACAGCCACTCGAACGCGCGCTTGACGTCGGACCAGTCCCACCACGGGCCCGTGCGCTTCGGGCGCTCGTGCTCGAGCACCTCGCTCGCGGCGACCGGGCCGCTCGCGCGCACCTCCTCGAGCACGTCGGCGACGAGGTCGGGGCGCTCGCTCGCCGACCCGGCGCATGCCGCCCCACGCGTCGTCTGCCGCCCGCTCCATGCGCCAGCGCAGCAGCGGCTGCGTGGTCACCGGGAGCAGCGACGCCTCGTGGCCCCAGTACTCGAACAGCCGCCGCGGCGCGCGCCATGCCGCGCGCTCGAGCAGCTCCGGTCGGGTACGGCCCGAGCCGGCGAACAGCGGCAGGTAGTGCGCGCGCTGGAGCACGTTCACCGAGTCGATCTGGAGCAGCCCGACGCGGTCCAGCACGCGGCGCAGCGCCCACCCGTCCGGCGTGCGCTCGGGCGCCGGATCGGCGAAGCCCTGCGCGGCGAGCGCGATCCGCCGCGCCTGGGCGGCGGACAGTCGCTCGATCGGTCGGCGTCGGACGGGAGCCACGGCGGCGCATCCTCGCAGCACCTTCCGGGTACAGGGCGCGCCGAGGGGTACGACCAGGGGAGAGTGTCGCCATATGGCCGCGTCGCAGGCTGCCGCGTCCAGCGACCGCCCGCGCCGCAGGCTCTACACGCAGCTGTGGTTCTGGGTGATCGTCGCGATCGTCGCCGGCATCGTGTTCGGGCTCGTCGCGCCGGAGCTCGGCGAAGAAGGCCGACTGGCTCGCGGACGCGTTCATCCAGCTGATCAAGACCGTCACCGGCCCGGTGATCTTCGTCACCGTCGTGATCGGCATCTCCTCGCTGGGCAACCTCGCCCGCGCCGGCGGGCTGGCGCTGCGGGCGCTCGGCTACTTCCTCGCGATGACGGTGATCGCGCTCGGCCTCGGCCTGCTGGCCGGCAACGTGATCCGCCCGGCTCGCGGCCTCGACGCCCAGCCGACGGCCGAGGGCGCCGCGAAGGCCAAGGAGTCGATCGCCGAGGCGGGCGGCAGCAACAGCGTCGCCGGCTTCATCACCGACGACCTGCTGCCGACCAGCTTCGTGCAGCCGTTCGTGGACAACAAGATCCTCCAGGTCCTCGTGCTCGCCATCGTCACCGCGGCGGCGATCTCGTTCCTCGCCGACGACCTGCGCAAGCGCGTGGTCGGCGGCTTCGAGCTCGCCGGCCGCGTGATCTTCGGGATCATCCGGATCATCATGTGGGCCGGCGCCGATCGGCGCGTTCGGCGGCATGGCGTTCACCGTCGCGCAGTTCGGCGGCGGCGCGCTGGCCAACCTCGGCCTGCTGGCGATCACGTTCTGGTGCACGTGCGCGGTGTTCATCGTTCGGCGTGCTCGGCACCGTCGCGCGCGTGTCCGGCTTCAGCATCCTCCGCCTCATCCGGCTGATCCGCGACGAGCTGCTGATCATCGTCGGCACCTCGTCGTCGGAGACCGTGCTGCCGCGGCTGCTGGCCAAGCTCGCAGGCGGCCGGCGCCTCGAAGCAGACGGTCGGCATGGTGATCCCGACGGGCTACTCGTTCAACCTCGACGGCACCTGCATCTACCTCACGCTCGCCGCGCTGTTCATCGTCCAGGCGGCCGGGCAGGACATGCCGCTCGGCGACCCAGATCGCGCTCGCCGCGCTGATGGTGCTGACCTCCAAGGGCGCGGCCGGGATCACCGGCGCCGGGCTCGTGACGCTGACCGCGTCGCTGCAGGCGTTCGGCGGCACGTTCTTCTCGGCCGAGGCGATCTCGATCGGCATCGCGCTCGTGGTCGGCATCGACCGCATCATGAGCGAGGGCCGCGCGCTGACCAACGCGATCGGCAACGCGACCGCGACGATGGTGATCGCCAAGTGGCAGGGCGAGCTCGACGAGGAGCGCTTCCAGGAGGTGCTGCGCAATCCGAGCCTCGTCGACGACGCGACGGAGCGCGCGCTGCGCGGCGAGGACCTCGCGGAGCGGCGCGAGGCGGCGGAGCTGCCGCGGACGGAGCGCCGGTTCGACCGCGAGCGGGAGCGCGAGCCGGCCGAATCGCCGGGCTAGTTCGTCGCGGTGGACCGTGTCCGGCGAGAACGCCGGCAGGCACACGGCGACGTACTCGGCGCCCTCCGGCGTGGAGTAGCGCACCCACTCGCCGCCGCGGACGAGGACCGCCTGCCCGGCGGCGCACGTCGAGCGCGCCGCCCTCGTGCTCGACGTGCAGCACGCCGCCGAGCACGAGCGTGTACTCGTCGAAGTCGGGCCTCTGGCCGGGCTCGACCCAGCCCGCCGGCGAGCGCATGTGGGCGACGCTCACGCGCTCCTCGCCGGTGTTCACGCGGCCCGCGTACTCGTCGATCAGCTTCGGCTTGGTCCCCGCCGCCTCGACGCGGCTGGGGCTCTCGATCAGCTCAGGCACGGGCGCGAGGTTATCCGCGCACGCGGAACGCGAGCGTCTCCTCGCTGCCGGCGGCCTTGAGGCCGAGCCGGTAGCGGCCGGGCTTCAGGCGCCGCCCCGCGCTGGTGCGGGCGAACCTGAGCCGCTGCGGGCCGGCCGCGACGCGGCCGAAGTCGACCGCGCCGAAGCGCTTGAAGCGGCGCGCGCCGGGCGCCCGGCGGCGCAGCGTGCCGCGTACGTCGGCCGGCGCGGAGAGATCGATCCGCACGGTGACGCCGGGGCGCTTGCAGCGCGGCCCGCGCCGCGCGCAGCCGTGCGTGCGGCGAGCGAGACGGACCGCAGCTCGGCCGACGGCGGCCCGGCGGGCGGCGGTGGCGGCGGCGCCGGGGGCGCGCCGGGCGGCGGCGGTGGCGGGGGCGGCGGTGGAGGCGGTGGGGGAGGCGGCGGCGGTGGCGGCGGAGGCGGCACGGTGCCGTCCGCGTTCACGTACACGCGCCCGCTCATTCCGGGGTGCAGGTGGCAGAAGAACCCGTACGGCTCGGCGCGCGCCTCGCCGGCGGTGAAGGTGCGCATGACGGTCCAGCCCGTGCCGGCCTCCTGCCGGCGGGTCGGCTCGTCGGAGAACTGGAGGCTGTGCTGGACGAAGCGGTCGTCGTGCGTGATCGTCAGCGTCTCGCCGGGCCGCAGGGCGACGGTGCCCGGCGTGAACCGGCTGTCGCGCGCGTACACGGTCTGGTCGTCGGCGCTCGCCGGCATGGCACCCGCGGCCCCGGCCGCGGCGAACACCAGCAGCGCGATGACGGCCGGCCCCCTCACGCCGTGGTCTACGCAGGCTCGCCCGGCGGGGTTCGGTCCAGCCACTTGCCGAGCGTGGTCGGCTCCCAGCCGGCGAAGCGCTCGAGCAGCTCGTCGGGCGCGGCGGCGAAGTGCATCGCCTCGCGGTGCTGCGGCCGCAGGAAGCCCTCCCGCACCGCGTGGTCGAGCAGGCCGGCCAGCCCGTCGTAGTAGCCGTTGACGTTGAGCACGCCCATCGGCTTGCGGTGCAGGCCGAGCTGGCTCCACGTGTAGATCTCGATCAGCTCCTCGAGCGTCCCGGCGCCGCCGGGCAGGGCGACGAACCCGTCGGCGAGCTCGGCCATCAGCGCCTTGCGCTCGTGCATCGAGCCGACCACGCGCAGCTCCGTGATCCCGTGGTGGCCGATCTCCCGGTCGATCAGGTCCTGCGGCATCACGCCGACGACCTCGCCGCCGGCGGCCATCGCCGCGTCGGCGAGGATGCCCATCAGCCCGACCTTCCCGCCGCCGTACACGACGCCGATCCCGCGGTCCGCGAGCGTGCGCGCGAGGGCTGCGGCCGCCTCGGCGTAGGCCGGATCGCGGCCCGGGTTGGATCCGGCGTAGACGCAGATGCGGCGCACGGCTGCGACCCTATCCGCCCATGCAGACCGCTCAGCTCGGCCCGCTCACGGTCAGCCGCCTGTGCCTCGGGGCGATGCTGATGGGCGGCAAGACGCCCGCCGGCGACGCTCACCGGATGCTCGACCGCTTCCTCGAGGCCGGCGGCACCTTCATCGACACCGCGGACGTCTACGGCGACGGCGAGTCCGAGCGCGTGCTCGCGCCGTGGCTGGCGCGGCATCGCGACGAGGTCGTGCTCGCCACGAAGGTCCGCATGAAGGTGTCCGACCCGCCCGGCCAGGGGCTCGCGCCCGACCGGATCCGCGCCGCGTGCGACGCTTCGCTGAAGCGGCTCGGCGTGGACGTCATCGACCTCTACCAGGTGCATGCTCCCGATCCGTCCGTGCCGCTCGAGGAGTCCCTGGAGGCGCTCGACGGGCTCGTGAAGGCCGGCAAGGTGCGTGCGCTCGGCGCCTCGAACTACACCGGCTGGCTGCTGGCGTGGGCGGTCGCGATCCAGGACCGCGAGGGCTGGTCGCCGTTCGTCTCGCTCCAGCCCCAGTACTCGCTCGTGGAGCGCTCGGCCGAGCTCGAGCTGCTGCCGTTCTGTCGCGCCGCCGGGCTGGGCGCGATCCCGTGGGGACCGCTCGGCGCCGGCTTCCTCACCGGCAAGTACTCGCGCGACACGGAGCCGCCCGCCGGCTCGCGGATGGCCGACGCGGGCGACGACGTCGAGGAGGCGCGGGCGCGCCGCGCGATCGAGCGCAACTTCCGCGTGGTCGACGAGGCCGAGGCGATCGCGAGCGAGCGCGAGCGCGACGGTCGCGCAGGTCGCGCTCGCGTGGCTGCTCGGCGTCGAGGGCGTCGTGGCGCCGATCATCGGCCCGCGCACGCTCGAGCAGCTCGAGGAGCTGCTGGGCGCGGTGGACGTCACGCTCGGCGACGAGGAGCGCGCGAGGCTCGAGGCGCACGCCCCGCCGCCGCCGATGTACCCGCACCGGATGCTCGGCGAGCAGCTCGGGCTGCGGGAGCTGACGCCGCCGCTCAGGCGGCGCTGAGGGCCCTCAGCAGGCGCTCCAGATCGGTGTCGTCGTTCCAGGCGCCGACGGAGGCGCGCAGCAGCGGGCGGCCGGGGAGGTTGCGGATGACGATGCCCGCGCGGACCAGGCGGTCGCGTGCGGCCTCCGGGTCCTCGTCCTCCCACGAGACGAGCGTGGAGTCGCCGCGCGGCGCGACGGTCCGGCCCATGCCGGCCAGGCGCTCGGCGAGCGTGGCGGCCTGCGCGCGGCCGCGGGTCGAGGACCTCGTGAAAGCCCGTGGCGCTCCAGCGTCTCCAGCGCGGCGAGGCTCAGCGCGGCCGCCTCGCGTGACAGCGAGGGCGTGTCGTAGCGGCGGGCGTCCTCCTTGTACGGCGAGTCGAAGCCGAGCGCGGTGTCGGCGAACGACACGTAGCTGGGGGCGATCGGGCGGATGCGGTCGCGCCAGTGGGGGGCGACGTAGAGCATCCCCGTGCCGTCCGCTCCGCACAGCCACTTCTGGCCCGCGGCCGCGTAGGCGGCGCAGTTGAGCCGTTGGACGTCGACCGGCACGGCGCCCGCGCCCTGGGCGCCGTCGAGGACCACCGGGATGTCGAGCTCGGCGAGCCCCTCGGGCGCGATCTCGCCGGACACCCAGCCGACGTGCGAGCAGACCACCGCGGTGGTCGTCGCCCGCACGGCGTCGGCGAGGTCCGGGAACGGCACGAGCCGCACCTCCACGCCGCGCTCCCGGGCGGCCTTGAGCGGCCCGATCACGCCAGGATGCTCCTGGTCGGACGACACGATCTCGTCGCCCGGCCCGAGGTCCATGCCCGCCATGACCGCGCCGATGCCCTCGCTCGTGGAGGTCGTGAGCGCGACGTCGGCCGCGTCGCAGCCCATCACGCGGGCGTAGCCCGCGCGCAGCCGGTCCTGGAGCTCGAACCGCCGCTGGAAGTGCGGCGGCGTGCGGCCGTCGTACAGCTCGGCGTCGAGCTCCTCGCGGGCCGCGCGCACCGCCGCGGCCGGGAGCGGGCCGTCCGTACCCGCGTTCAGGTACACGACCCGCTCCAGGGCCGGGAACTCGGCACGCAGCGCGGCGGGATCCATCCGGCGCCGCAGCCTAGTCGCGGCGGCCGTGGGCGGCTTTGTGGGGTGCTATGCCCCCAGAAACCGCCCACGCTCGGCTACTGGCCGCAGACGGGCCAGGGCGTGGAGCCCTGCTGGGCGTAGAGCATCGCGGCGCGCTGGTCCTGCTCGGCCTCGGAGGCTGCGGCCGGGTCGCCGGTCCCGCCGACGCTGGCCCAGGTCGAGTAAGTCGAACTGGTACTTCCCGCGGTACATGCCGCCGCCGCCGATGGTCGGCCGGGTCGCCGCCGGACTCGCACGCGGCGATCGCCTCGAGGTGCGGCGCGGCGGTGGTGTTCGCGCCCGTCGCCGGGCCGGCTATCGCGGCCTCGCGCAGCTCGCGGCGGGTCTCGCGGATCCGCTCGCGGAGGGCGGCCGGGGACTCGCCCCGCACGCGGCGCCGCTCGGCGCTCGCGGAGAAGTCCTCGCCGCGCGCGCGGGCGAGCTCGCGCGACAGCTTCACGACGCGCGGGGTCAGCCGCTCTGCGGCGGCCTCGCGCCCCTCGGCGCGCAGGCGGGCCTTCGCGGTCAGATGACCGCCGAACGGGGCCGCCAGGGCGGCCTCGGTGGGGCTGGGCGGGTTGTCGGGCTCCGCGAGCGCTGCGGCCGGCAGAGCCATCGCCGCGCCGGTCAGGGCCACCGCGGCAGTGGTCGTCGGTCTCATGATCACGTCCTTGACGAGCGCGCGCAGACTCTCCGCGCGCGCCGCTTCGCTTTCAGTGCATCGGACGGCGGCCGCGTGAAGACCTCGGCGTGACACGGGTCAAGCGCACGGGTCGTTGCGGAAGCAACCGTCGCGGGCTCGAACCCTAGCAGCCCGAATCGAACACCTGTTCGTCCGGGTCGGCCTCTAGCATCCGCGGCGATGGAATTCGAGCTCCCAGACGGATCCCGCAAGGACCTGCCGGAAGGCGCCACGGGCGCCGATCTCGCGGCATCGATCGGCGAGGGGCTGGCCCGCGCCGCGCTCGCCGTGAAGGTCGACGGCGAGGTGCGCGATCTCACACGCCCGCTGCCGGCGGACGGCGTGCCGAAGGTGTCGATCATCACGAACCGGGACCCGGAGTCGCTCGACCTGATCCGGCACGACACCGCGCACGTGCTGGCGGCGGCGGTGCTGGACCTCTATCCCGGCACGAAGATCTCGATCGGCCCGCCGATCGACGACGGCTTCTACTACGACTTCGAGTTCCCCGAGGGCGTCCACGTCTCCGAGCACGACTTCGAGGCGCTCGAGGCGAAGATGCGCGAGCACGTGAAGGCCGACGAGGTGTTCGAGCGCGAGGACGTCACGCCGGGCACGGCGCTCGAGCGGTTCGTCCGCGAGGGGCAGGACTACAAGGTCGAGCTGATCGAGGACCTCGTGCGCGACAACGGGGTCGAGTCCGTGTCGCTGTACACGAACGGGCCCGTTCACCGATCTCTGCCGCGGCCCGCACGCGCCGTCGACCAAGCGGATCAAGGCGTTCAAGCTGCTCAGCGTGGCGGGCGCCTACTGGCGGGGTGACGCGAACCGCCAGATGCTCACCCGCATCTACGGGACGGCCTTCCACTCCAAGGAGCAGCTGGAGGAGCACCTGCACCGGCTCGAGGAGGCCCGCGCGCGCGACCACCGCAAGCTCGGGCGCGAGCTGGACCTGTTCCTGTTCTCCGAGCTGTCGCCCGGCTCGCCGTTCTGGCAGCCCAACGGCATGGTCATCTGGAACGAGCTGACCGCGCTGTGGCGCAGGGAGAACGGGGAGCGCGGCTACCGCGAGGTCAAGACGCCGATCCTCTACGACGTCGAGCTCTTCCGGGAGTCCGGCCACTGGGACGTCTACCGGGAGAACATGTACTTCACGGAGGTGGAGGAGCGCGCGATGGGCATGAAGCCCATGAACTGCCCGGCGCACATCCAGCTCTACAAGAACGAGCGCCGCTCCTACCGGGACCTCCCGATCCGCTACTCGGAGGCCGGGCTCGTCCACCGCCACGAGCCGAGCGGCACGCTGCACGGGCTGCTGCGCGTCCGCCACATCACGCAGGACGACGCGCACATCTTCTGCACGGAGGACCAGATCCCGGAGGAGATCAACCGCTGCCTGGACTTCGGCTACGCGATCTACGACACCTTCGGGTTCGAGCCGCGGCTGGAGCTCTCGACGCGGCCGGAGAAGCGGATCGGCGCCGAGGAGATGTGGGACCGAGCGGAGCAGTGGCTGACGCAGTCGCTCGAGCAGCGCGGCGTCGGAGTACGAGCTGAACCCCGGCGACGGCGCGTTCTACGGCCCGAAGATCGACCTGCACATGACCGACACGATCGGCCGGCCGTGGCAGCTCGGCACGGTGCAGCTGGACTACGTGATGCCCGAGCGCTTCGGGCTGGCGTACACCGGCGCCGACAACGCCGAGCACCGCCCGGTGATGATCCACCGCGCGCTGATGGGCTCGTTCGAGCGCTTCATCGGCATCCTGATCGAGCACTACGCCGGCGAGTTCCCGCTGTGGCTCGCGCCGGTCCAGGCGCGCGTGCTGCCGCTGGCCGACCGCCACGTGGACTACGCCCGCGAGGTGGCGGCGGCGCTCGGCGAGGCCGGCCTGCGCGCGGAGCTGGACGACCGCACGGAGTCGGTCGGGCGCAAGATCCGCGAGGCCGAGCTGCGGAAGATCCCCTACATGCTCGTGGTCGGCGACCGCGAGGAGGAGCAGCGCGCCGCAGCGCTGCGGCGCCACGGAGAAGGGGACCTCGGGACGCTGCCGCTCGACGAGGTCGTGCAGCGCCTCACCCGCCAGGTCGCCGAGCGCACCTAGCCGGCCTGAGCGCGCTACCGGGCTGCGCGTCGTGGCGTGCTCGCGCGTGTACTCGCGGACGCCGATGCCGTCGATGAGGCCGTCGAGCAGGCGGATGGCGGGCCTTGCGCGGGGCGCGATCGCCCCGGCGCGGCCGGTCAGCGTGCGGCCGCCGATGCGCAGCAGGTAGTTCGCGCCGCCCGGCGGCGGGCTGCCGCGTGTCAGCGTCGATCCGCGCCGGGGGAGCCGTGCGAGCGCGCGGCGCAGCGTTCGGCAGCAGCGCTCGGCGCACGACGAGGTCGCGGAAGCGGCCGCCGGCGCCGCCGTAGCGCTTCTCGTGCCGCGCCGTGCCGTCGGCCCGCACGGTGACGGTGTCCAGCGTGGCTCCCGCGGCGCCCTGGCGCTGGAAGAACACCAGCGTGCGCGGCTTCGGCTCGCCGACGTCCGGCGTGGGCGTGGGCGTGGCCGTCGCAGCGACGCGGGCGGGCGCGGCGGTGGCATGTCCGGTCACCGCTCCCGCCGCAGCCGGCCAGCAGGGCCGCTGCCAGGGCCATCAACACCGCCAGGCGTCTCACCACCGGTCCGCCTCCACTGGTGAGACAGAGTACCCGAGCGGCCGGTGCGTACGCCTGCAATCCGCATCTCCAGGCCTTGACGAGCGGCTGCCGCCGCTATACTTCCGAGCGTTGATCAAGCGTTCCCGTACAGCGTCGCGCCCTTCTTGACGCGCCGCACACAACTCTCCTAGTGCCGGTCCCGCGTAGGTTCGACCGGCAACCGCCGGAACGCGATCCCACCCGCATCAACGAGCGCATTCGCGTTCCCGAGGTGCGTCTCATCGACGAGAACGGCAACCAGGTCGGGATCATGCGCACCCAGGACGCCCTGCGGTACGCGCAGGAGCGCGACCTCGACCTCGTCGAGGTGGCGCCCGAGGCCAAGCCGCCGGTCTGCCGCGTCCTGGACTACTCGAAGTACAAGTACGAGCAGAACCAGAAGCAGAAGGCCGCGCGCAAGCACCAGACCCAGATCAACGTGCGGGAGATCAAGTTCCGCCCGAAGATCGCCCAGCACGACTACGACACCAAGAAGGGCCACGTCGAGCGCTTCCTCAAGTCGCGCGACAAGGTCAAGGTGACGATCATGTTCCGCGGCCGCGAGATGGCCCACCCGGAGCGCGGCGAGATGATCCTCAACCGCCTCGCCGAGGACCTCGGGGAGCTCGCCATCATCGAGCAGCGGCCCCAGCAGGACGGCCGGAACATGACGATGATGCTGGCCCCGACGGCGAAGGCCATCGGACGAGGCGGCGTCGGACGCCAACTCCAAGGCGGCCTCGGAGAAGCGCCGAGCCCAGCCGCAGAGCCGTCCGGCAGGGTCCGCCGACCCGGCCGAGATCCAGCCCGACCAGATCTAGCGCCGCGCTCAGGCCCAGTCGGGCTTGCGGGCCACCGCGAGCACGTAGGCGAGGTCGAGCACGAACGCCCCGTCCTCGTGGCGGCCGTGCTCGCGCAGCCGCGCCTCGGCAGCCGGGGGCGCGGCGATCGCCGCCGCAGCCGCCTCCGGGTCTGCGAACGACCGGCGCAGCGTGTGCTCGCGCAGCTCGAAGTCGGGGAAGCGGCTGAACAGCAGCTGCGCGCCCTCGTAGCGGCCCCAGCGCTCGGGCCGGGCGCTGCGTCCCCCGGAGGTCAGCCGCATGACACGCCCCATCAGCCCGGCGGACGCCCATGCCGCGACCGCGACCACCCCGCCCGGGCGCAGCACCCGCTCGACCTCGTCCATCGCCTGCCGCGGCTCGCCGCTGTGGGTGACGTCGAACAGCGAGATCACGCGATCGAAGCTCCGCGCCGCCGCGGGCAACGAGCGCGCCTCGTCCGCGGACACGGTCACGACGCGCGCGCCGAGCGCCGCGGCCGCCGTCGCCGCCGGGCCGCCGGGCGCGCCGATGTCGAGCACGTCCTGGCCGGCCGCGATGCCGGCCGCCGCCAGGAGCGGGGGGACGGCATCCGACAGGAGCGCCGGAGCGATGACCGGCGCCCCGGCGGCGGAGCGCGCCGGGTCGCGGGCGCCGTCCTGCCCGACCTCGGCCCGCTCACGCAGGCCGAGACCGAGCAGCGCGCGGCGGGACAGGCGCGCGCCGGCGGTCACCCGCCTCCGTTCCCGAAGTTCTTGTTGTTCGCGCCGGCCCGCTTCTCCCACGGGCCGTAGATCGCGTACGTCACGGCTCGCAGCTCGGGCGAGCCCTCCGGCGGCTCGTTCGCGCCCAGCCGATCGCCCTGCTGGTTGACGTACAGCGTCTGCCCGTCCGGGTCGAAGCACGCCCCGCAGAACTCCGTGTCGTTCGTGGTCGTCTGCGCGAAGTCGTAGATCTCGCCGTCGCGCGTGACGCCGCGGATGAACTGCTCGCCGGGGCTGTCCTCGCAGACCAGCACGTCCTGCGTCTGCCGGACGATCGTGATGTTGTCGGGGTTCTCCAGGACCGCCGCCGAGGGCGACTGGAAGATCAGCGTGACCGTCTCGCGCCCGGGGTCGTACTCCCAGATCTGGCCGAGGTTGTTCGCGCCGCCCTCCGTGCAGTCGAAGTAGACCTTCCCCCGGCGGCGCTGCTGCCGCCGCCGCCGACCCAGGTGCCCTCCTCGCGGTCGAACGTCGCGGCGCCCTTGTCCTGCGCCTGCACGCGCGTCGGCGTGAAGCCCGGCACGCGGTCGCGCCGCTCGTTCGTGTCGTCCTCGTGGTCGGGCTCGTCGACCGTCACCCACTCGACTCCGAACGGGACGCCGACGGGCCGGCTGTCCATGTTCGCGTGGAACTCGCCGCGGAGCTTGAGCGCCTGGAGCACGCCGCTGGACTCGCGCGAGGGCGCCCGAGCGGCCGAGCCGCCGGTCCGGGACGTAGCGGTAGAAGCACGCGCCGAGGTAGCCGAGCACCGGATCGGACACGATCCGCTCGTCCTCGGTCAGGTACAGGATCCCACCGGAGAAGGCCACGGCCTCGTGCTCGAAGCGCCCGGCCTGCTTCACGGGGACGGCCGGCACCGGCGTGTCGGACATCGCGTCGATCTCGAAGACGTATCCGTGCTTCACGCCGGTCGCCCCGCGGTTGACGACCTCCTCGCACGTCACCCACTTCTTCCACGGCAGCTCGCCGCCGGCGCAGTTGGTGTCGGTCCCGCCGAGGATGTTGAACGAGTCGACCATCTCGTACTCGTAGCGCTGCTGGCCCGTGCTCGGGTCGCGCCCGGCGTGGCGGCGCTCGACGACCAGGCGCGTGCAGCCGGCGATGTAGGTCGGATCCGGGTCATAGCGCGCGCTCGGCGGCGCGGCGACCGGGATCTCGCCGGTGCGGCGGCGGTTCTCGTGGTTGCGGATGAGCACGGTGCGGTGCCCGCCGCCGGCGGGATCGCCGCCGCTGTCCGGGAACGCGCCCATCCCGTCGAAGATGCCGGGCGTCGGCGTCCCGTCACGCTGGGGCATGCCCTGGTGCGAGACGATCTGGTAGTTGAACTCGGCCGGCAGGGCGAGGTCGCCCTTGGGCACCAGCGGCCCGTAGCCGCCGGCGGCGGGCGGTGGCGCGCCCTCCGCGGTGCGCGCCGTCAGCACTCCCAGCGGCCCTGCCGCCGCCAGGGCGCCGCCGGCGTAAGCCGACCGGCGCAGGAACGTACGTCGAACCATCGACATTCGAGGCCTCCCTCTCGATTCGCCCGCAACGTACCCCTGCTCCCACCGCGGCAGCGCCGGTACGGCGCGCGCGTGTAGGGATTCGAACCTCGGCGGGGCGCCGGACGGCGCCGTCTATACTTCCGCGGCCGAATGCCGAAGATGAAGTCCCATTCCGGCGCGAAGAAGCGCTTCAAGAAGACCGCGACCGGCAAGCTCCGGGGCCGTCACGCCTTCTCGAGCCACATCCTCGAGAAGAAGTCGCCCAAGCGCAAGCGCGGCTTCTCGAGGCCGGTGGAGATCTCCGACGCGGACCGCAAGACCGTCACCAAGCTGCTCGGAGGCAACGGCCGATGACGCGCGTCAAGCGCTCCGTCCACGCGCGCAAGAAGCGCCGCGCGACGCTGGAGCTCGCGAAGGGCTACCGCGGCGAGGCCCACTCCTCCTACAAGCGGGCCAAGGAGGCGGTCATGAAGGCCGACTCCTACGCCTACCGCGACCGCCGCAACCGCAAGCGGGACTTCCGCCGCCTCTGGATCACGCGCATCAACGCCGCCGCGCGCCAGGAGGGCATGACCTACGGGACGTTCATGCACGGCCTCAAGCTGGCCGGCATCGAGATCGACCGCAAGATCCTCGCGGACATCGCCGTGCGCGATCCTGAGACCTTCCGCCGATTTGCGCAGAGCGCCCGCGAGGCGTCGACGGGCTGACCCGTCGCGCAGATCCCTCTCCCGGGCGCCCCTCCACGAACGGAGCGGCGCCCTTTTTTTCGTACTCAGCTCGCAATTGACCATCACCAGCCCCCACAACGAACAGCTCAAGGAGGTCCGCAAGCTCGCCGGGCGCAAGTGGCGCGACAAGCTGCGGCAGTTCGTCGCGGAGGGCGAGGACCTGGTCGAGGCCGCCGCCCGGGCGGGCTGGGCGCCCGAGGCGCTCTACGTCGCCGAGGACGCCGGGCTGGACGGCATCCCCGTCGCGCCGCACGTGCTCGCGGGCGTCTCGCAGCTCGGCTCGGGCACGCGCGCGATCGGCGTCTACGGCCAGCGCTGGGCGCCCGCGCCCGCCGGGCCGGTCTGCGTCGCGCTGTGGGGCGTCAACGATCCCGGCAACGTCGGCACGGTCCTGCGGTCCGCGCTCGCGTTCGGCGCGGGCAGCGTCGCGCTCGGCCCCGGCAGCGCCGACCCGTACGGGCACAAGGCGGTGCGGGCGTCGATGGGCGCGCTGTTCGAGGTCCCGGTCGCGCGCGTGCGCGACGTCGCCGAGCTGCCCGGCCGCAAGGTCGCGCTGGTCGCGCGCGAGGGCGCGCCGCTCCACGAGCTGGGGTCAGGTCTTGCATCCGGTCACGGTGACCGAATGCAAGACCTGACCCTGGTGGTGGGGGCGGAGCGGGAGGGGCTGCCGGCCGGCGTCGTGGCGGCCTGCGACGAGGTCGCGCACATCCCGATCCGCTCCGAATCGCTCAACGCCGGCGATGGCGGCCACCGTCGCGCTGTACGAGGTCGGCAGAATGGCGCGCCATGCTTGACCGGATCGCCCAGCTGCGCGACGAGGGGGAGGCCGCGATCGCCGCCGCCTCCGACAGCCACGCCCTCGAGGAGGTCCGGGTCCACATGCTCGGCCGCAAGGCGGAGCTGCCGAACCTGCTGCGGGGCGTCGCCCAGCTGCCGCCCGAGGAGCGCGGCGCCGTCGGCCGCGCCGCCAACGAGGCGCGGCGCGCGCTCGAGCAGGCCGTCGAGGCGCGCATGGAGCAGCTGGAGCACGCGGAGCTCGAGCAGCGCCTGGCCGCCGACGTGCTCGACGTGACGCTGCCGGGCACCCCCGCCGTCGCGCTCGGGCGGCTGCACCTGATCTCCTCCACCCGCCGCGAGATCGAGGACGTCTTCCTCGGCCTCGGCTTCAGCGTCGTCGAAGGCCCGGAGTCCGACCTCGTCTACTACAACTTCGACGCGCTCAACCACTCACCGCAGCACCCGTCGCGGCTCGAGTCCGACACCTTCTACCTGTCCGACGACGTCGTCCTGCGCACCCACACGTCGCCGATGCAGGTCCGCGTGATGGAGCAGCACCCGCCGCCGCTGTACATCGTCATCCCTGGCCGCACCTACCGGCGCGACAACGACCGCACGCACACGCCGCAGTTCCACCAGGTCGAGGGGCTCGCCGTCGACGAGGACATCACGCTCGCCGACCTCCAGGGCACGCTGATGGCGTTCGCGCGCGCGATCTTCGGCGACGACCGCGAGGTCCGCCTGCGCCCGCACTTCTTCCCGTTCACCGAGCCGAGCGTGGAGCTCGACGTCACCTGCTTCAACTGCAACGGCGGCTTCATGCGCGACGGCTCGCGCTGCCCGCTGTGCAAGGGCGAGGGCTGGATCGAGCTGCTCGGCGCCGGCGAGGTCGACCCGAACGTCTTCGAGTACGTGCGCGAGCACGGCTACGACCCCGAGCGCCACCAGGGCTTCGCCTGGGGCATGGGAGTCGAGCGCATCGCCGCGCTCAAGTACCGCGTGCCCGACCTGCGGCTGCTGTACGAGAACGACCTGCGGGTGCTGGAGCAGTTCGGATGAGGCTGCCGATCTTCTGGCTGCACGACCACGTCCGGCCCGACCTCGACCTCGCGGGCCTCGAGGAGCGGCTGACGATGACCGGCACGAAGGTCGAGGCGGTGCACCGCCACGGCGTCGACGCGCTCGAGCACTTCCGCGTCGGCCGCGTGCTGACCGCCGAGCGCCACCCGGACGCCGACCGCCTGACCGTCTGCACCGTCGACATCGGCGACGGCGAGCCGTCGCAGATCGTCTGCGGCGCGCCGAACGTCGCCGCCGGGCCAGCTCGTGGCCGTCGCCTCGCCCGGCGCGGTGATGCCCGACGGGACCAGGCTCGAGAAGGCCAAGCTCCGCGGCCAGGAGTCCAACGGGATGATCCTCGCCGAGGACGAGCTCGCCATCGGCACCGAGCACGACGGGATCATGGTGCTCGACGTGGATGTCCAGCCCGGGGCGCCGCTGCGCGACGTGCTGCCGATCGCCACCGACGTGCTCGAGCTGGAGATCACGCCGAACCGGCCCGACTGCCTCGCGATCTACGGCGTCGCGCGCGAGGTCCACGCCGCCACGGGCGCGCCGCTCGGCCCGCCGCCGTGGGACGACGATCCCGGCACGCCCGGCGCGGTCGCCGGGCGCCGAGGTCGTCGTCGAGGACCCGGACCTGTGCCCGCGCTTCACCGCCCGGCTGTTCGAGGACGTCAAGCTCGGGCCGTCGCCGCCGTGGCTGAAGGCGCGCCTGATGGCCGCGGGGCAGCGCCCGATCAACAACGTCGTCGACATCACCAACTACGCGATGCTGCTGGCCGGCCAGCCGCTGCACGCGTTCGACTTCGACCTCGTGGCCGGCGGCCGGCTGGTCGTGCGGCGCGCCCGCGACGGGGAGCGGATGACGACGCTCGACGGCGTCGAGCGCGCGCTCGACCCGCGCGTCCTGATGATCTGCGACGACGACGGCCCGACCGTCGATCGCCGGGGTCATGGGCGGCGAGCGCTCCGAGGTGCGCGAGACGACCACGCGCGTGCTGATGGAGGCGGCGACCTGGAACGGCCCGAACCTCCAGCGCACCTCCACGCGCCTGGGCCTGCGGACCGAGGCGAGCAGCCGCTTCGAGAAGCAGCTCGCGCCCGAGCAGGCGATGGACGGCCAGATCGTCGCTACGCAGCTGATGCTCGAGCTGACCGGTGCGCGGCTCGTCGACGGCACGATCGACGTCGGCGGTCCTGGGCCGCCGCCCGCCACGATCCGCCTGCGCGAGGCGCGGATCGAGCGCATCCTCGGCGCGCCGATCCCGATCGACGAGGCCGCGCGGATCCTCGAGGCGCTCGAGTTCGGCGTCGCGCCCGCCGACGACGGCCTGGACGTCACCGTGCCCGCGTTCCGGCGCAACGACGTCACGCGCGAGGCCGACCTGATCGAGGAGGTCGCGCGGATCTGGGGGCTGGACAAGCTGCCCGCCACGCTGCCGTCCCGCCGCGGCGCGACCGGCCGGCTCACGGCCGCGCAGCGCTTCCGGCGCAGGATCGAGGACACGCTCACCGGCGCCGGGCTGTTCGAGGCCGTCGGCTGGAGCTTCGCGCCGCCGGACCTCGCCGACCGGCTGCGGATCCCGCCCGACGACCCGCGCCACGCGGCGCCGAGGCTGCGCAACCCGATGTCGGAGGACCAGTCCGTCCTGCGCACGACGCTGCTCGGCTCGCTGCTCGACGCCACGCGCCACAACCGCTCGCGCGGGGTCGCCGACGTGCGGCTGTGGGAGGCCGGCGCGGTGTACTTCGACCGCCCGCGCCCGGGCGAGCCGCGCGACGAGCAGGGCGTGCTGCCGGACGAGCGCCAGCACATCGCGGCGCTGCTCAGCGGCGCGCTGCGCGCCGCGAGCTGGCGCGAGCCGGAGCCTCCGCGGGCCGGCTTCTACGTCGCGAAGGCGGCGATGGGCACGCTGCTCGACGCGATCCGCGCGCCGTGGGCGGTCGAGCAGGCGCGCGAGCCGTTCCTGCACCCGGGCCGCGCCGCGCGCGTGATCGTGGGTGGCGAGCCGGCCGGCTGGCTCGGCGAGCTGCACCCGCTGGTGGCCGCCGCGTGGGACGTCGAGCAGGTCGCGGGCTTCGAGCTGGACCTCGGCGTCGTGCTCGGCGCCGCCACCGAGGTGCCCGGCTACGAGGACGTCACGTCGTTCCCGTCCGTGCGGCAGGACCGCGCCTGGTGGTTCCCGCGCGACGTCGCGGCCGCCGCGGTGCTCGACACCGTGCGCGAGGCCGGCGGCCCGCTCCTGCGCGCCGTCGAGGTGTTCGACGTCTACCCGGCGGACGACCGCACGTCGCTCGCCCTGCGGCTCGAGTTCCGCGCGCCCGACCGGACGCTGACCGACGAGGAGGTCGCGCAGCGGCGGGCGAAGATCGACGCCGCCGTGGCCGAGCGCCTCGGGGGCGAGCCGCGTGGCTAGCGTCGCAGTCCTCGGCGCGGCGGGCTACGCGGGCGCCGTGGCGGCGGCGCTGCTGCACCGCCACCCGGGCTTCGAGCTGCGCCACGTGACGGCGCGCTCGGACGCGGGCGAGCGGCTCGACGCGATCCACCCGCGCACGCGCGTGCCGCTCGAGCTGGAGCCGCCGTCGACCGACCTCGACGTCGACGCCGCGGTGGTCGCCTACCCGCACGGCGCCGCCGCGCCGGTCGTCGCCGAGCTGCTGGAGCGCGGCGTGCGGGTCGTCGACCTCAGCGCCGACTTCCGGCTCCACGAGCTGGCCACCTACGAGCAGTGGTACGGCGAGCACGGCGGCCCCCGAGCACCTCGGCGACGCCGTCTACGGACTCCCGGAGCTGCACCGCGAGGAGATCCGGGCGGCGCGGCTGGTCGCCAATCCCGGCTGCTACCCGACGGCCGCGATCCTGGCGCTCGCCCCGCTCGCCCGCGAGGGCCTGCTCGGCGACGTCGTCATCGACGCCAAGTCCGGCGTGTCCGGCGCCGGCCGCGAGCCCAGCCACGGCAAGCACTTCGTCAGCGTCGACGAGACGGTCACGCCGTACAAGGTCGGCGCGCACCGCCACACGCCGGAGATCGAGCAGGAGCTCGGCAACGGCGTCCTGGTGACCTTCACGCCGCACCTGGTGCCGCTCTCGCACGGCGAGCTCGTCTCCTGCTACGTCACGCCGACGCGAGAGGTCGACGCCGCCGCGCTGTACCGCGACGCGTACGCGGGCGAGCCGTGGGTCGAGGTCGTCGACGGCCCGCCGGGGATGCAGGAGGTGCGCGAGACGAACTTCTGCCGCATCTCGGTGCACGCCGACACGCGCACCGGCCGGCTGATCGTGTTCGCGACGATCGACAACCTCTACAAGGGGACCTCCTCGCAGGCGGTCCAGAACCTCAACCTGATGTTCGGGTTCGACGAGTCGGAGGGGCTGCCGGCATGACCTTCAGCTCGCGCTGGGTGCAGGCGCCCGAGCACGTCGCCGAGGCCGACGGCGGCCTGCCCGCGGGCTTCCGCGCGGCCGGCGTGGCGTGCGGCCTGAAGCCGTCGGGCGCGCGCGACCTCGGGCTGCTCGTCGCCGACGCGCCGGAGACCGTGAGCGCGGCGCGGTTCACCCGCTCGGGCGTGCTCGCCGCGCCGGTGCTGCTCACCATGGAGCGCGCGCGGCTCGACGGCATCCGCGCGGTCGTGGTCAACGCGGGCAACGCGAACGCGGCGACCGGCCGGCGCGGGATCGAGGACGCGGCGCGGATGCAGGGCGCCGCCGCGATGGCGTGCGGCGTGGCGGAGGACCGGGTGGCGGTCGCGTCGACCGGCGTCATCGGCGTCCCGCTCGACGTCGACAAGGTGATCAAGGGCATCCTCGCCGCCCGGCACGACCTCGCCCCCTACGGCGACGACACGTTCGGCGAGGCGATCCGCACCACCGACCGGTTCGCCAAGTCCGCGACGCTCGACGTCACGCTCCCGGGCGGCACCGTGCGGCTGAGCGCGCAGGCCAAGGGCGCGGGGATGATCTCGCCGGCCTTCGCGACGATGCTGTGCTTCGTGCAGACGGACGCCGCGCTGGCGCCGGAGACCGCCGACCTGCTGCTCGGCGTGTGCGTGAAGCGGTCGTTCGACCGCATCTCGGTCGACGGCCAGCTCTCGACCAACGACACCGCGATCCTGATGGCGTCGGGCGCGAGCGGCGTGCGGGTGGAGCCGGAGTCGGACGACGAGGGCCGCTTCGGCGAGGCGCTCGACTACCTGCTGCGGCGGCTCGCGCTGCTGATCGCGCGCGACGGCGAGGGCGCCGCGCGCGTGGGCCGCGTGGTGGTCCACGGCGGCCACGATCCGACCGTGGTGACCGCCGCGCGGGCGGTGGCGAACTCGCCGCTGGTCAAGGCCGCGCTGCACGGCGGCGACCCGAACTGGGGCCGGATCGCGCAGGCCGTCGGCGCGGTGATCCACGACGCCGCGCCGCTCCCGCTCGACATCTGGATCGAGGACGTCCAGGTCTGCCGCGCGGGCGCCGCCGTGCCGTACGACGAGCCCGCGCTGGCCCGCGCCGTGGCCGGCGAGGAGGTCGAGTACACCGTCGCGCTGCCCGGCGAGGGCGTCGACGCCGAGGTGTTCTTCTCCGACCTCTCGCACGAGTACGTGACGATCAACGCGGAGTACACGACGTGAGGGACATCGGGACCCTGCTGGAGGCGCTCCCGTACATCCGGGAGTTCCACGGCAAGACCGTCGTGATCAAGTACGGCGGCGCCGCGATGAGCGACCCGGAGCTGCGCGAGGACTTCGCGCGCGACGTGGTGCTCCTGAAGTACGTCGGCCTCAACCCGATCGTGGTCCACGGCGGCGGGCCGGACATCACCCGCTACATGGAGCGGCTCGGCATGCCGGTCGAGTTCGTCGGCGGCCTGCGCGTGAGCGACGAGGAGACCGTCGAGATCGCGAAGATGGTCCTCGTCGGGAAGGTCAACAAGGACATCGTCATGCGGATCAACCGCCACGGGCAGCCGGCGGTGGGCCTGTCGGGCGACGACGGGCAGCTGTTCCGGGTGGCGACGATGGGCGGGCCGGCGGGGGAGGACATCGGCTTGGTCGGACGGGTGGAGCGGGTCGACGCCGACGTGATCCAGCACATCGCCGAGGACTACATCCCCGTGATCGCCTCCGTGGGGGCCGACCGGGCGGGGCGCTCGCACAACGTCAACGCGGACGAGGCGGCCGGCGCGGTGGCGCGCGCGACGGGCGCGTACAAGGTCATCTTCCTCACGGACGTCGCGGGCTGGCTGCGCGATCCCGGGGACCCGTCGACGGTGATCTCCGAGTGCGGCGCCGACGAGGTCGAGGCCGCGCTGCCGCGCATGGCCGGCGGGATGCGGCCGAAGCTCCAGGCGTGCGTGGACGCGATCCACGGCGGCGTCTCGTTCGCGCACATCATCGACGGGCGCGAGCCGCACTCGCTGCTGCTCGAGCTGTTCACGGACGCGGGCGTCGGCACGAAGGTGCGCCCGGCGGCGTGAGCGCGCTCGCTCCCACCTACGCGCGCTTCCCGGTCGAGTTCGTCTCCGGGGACGGCTGCGTGCTGCGCGACGCCGACGGGGTGGAGTACCTCGACTTCCTCTCCGGCATCGCGGTCTGCTCGCTCGGGCACTGCCACCCGGCGGTGGTCCGCGCCGTGCAGGAGCAGGCGGGGCAGTTGATGCACGTGTCCAACCTGTTCACCAACGCGCCGATGGTGCGGCTCGCCGAGCGGCTGGTGGAGCGCTCGTTCGCGCGCAACGTCTACTTCGCCAACTCGGGCGCGGAGGCGAACGAGGCGGCGATCAAGCTCGTGCGCAAGGCGCGGCCGCGAGGGGACATCGTGGTCGTGCACGGCGCGTTCCACGGGCGCACCTACGGCGCGCTGTCGGCGACGCCGCAGGAGTCCAAGCAGGCGCCGTTCGCGCCGCTGGTCCCCGGCTTCCGCGCGGTCGCTCCGTCGGAGGTGGCGGACGCGGTCGACGAGCGGACCGCGGCGGTGCTGCTGGAGCCGGTGCAGGGCGAGTCCGGCGTCCATCCGCTCGGCGGCGACGTCCTGCGGGCCGCGCGGGAGGCCTGCGACCGGGTGGGCGCCGCGCTCGTGTTCGACGAGGTCCAGTGCGGGGTGGGGCGGACGGGCTCGCTGTGGGCGCACGAGCAGTACGGCGTCGTGCCCGACGCGATGACGCTCGCCAAGGGCCTCGGCGGCGGGATGCCGATCGGCGCGCTGCTGATCGGGGAGCGGCTCGACGGCGTCTTCGCGCCGGGCGACCACGGCTCCACGTTCGCCGGCGGCCCGGTCGCCGCGGCGGCCGCCAACGCGGTGCTCGACGTCGTCGACGACCCCGCGTTCCTCAGCGGCGTGCACGAGCGCGGCGAGCGGCTCGCCGAGGGGCTGCGCGAGCTGCCACGCGTCACCGCGATCCGCTCGCGCGGCCTGATGGTGGCCGCCGACGTCGACGGCGAGGCGCCCGATCTCGCCCGCCGCGCGCTGCTCGAGCAGCGGCTGGTCATCAACGCCACGGGCCCGGTCACGCTGCGCCTGCTCCCGCCGCTGACCGTCAGCGAAGCCGAGATCGACGAGGCGCTCACGCGCCTGGGCGCGCTGCTCGCCTGAACCGGCGCCCACGGCTTGCGCTTTGGGTTAGTCTTCTGACAAAGCTCGAGGCAGGGGGCCTCGGGCAAGCCATATCGCTCGGGCGAGTGCGGGCTCCGCACGCGGAGCCACCGGCGGGCGCGCCCCCGGCGCGGAGGGGAGCTCCGACATGTCGTCAAGACGCTTCGCCGTCTTCGGGCTGGCCGCGGCCGCGATCGCGCTGTCAGCCGCACCCGCCGCTCACGGCCAGGACCAGCAGCAGCTCGAGATGTACACGCTGCGGGGCAGCGCGGACGCGATCCGTGAAGCCGCCGGCGGCGTCGAGCTGGCCGGCGTGCGGCAGACGCGGTCGGGCATCGAGGCCGCCGCCGTGCTCACGCGCGCCCAGCGCGCGAAGGTCGCCGCGGCCGGCGTGAAGATCAAGCTCACGCGCAACGCCAAGGGCCAGACGGTCACCGAGCAGGCCCGCCTCCAGGCCGCGGGCGGCTTCAACGTCTTCCGCTCGTGGGACGAGCCGGGCGGGATCCGCGACGAGCTCGTCGCACTCGCGCAGCGACAACAAGCAGATCGTCAAGCTCGTCGTCCTCGGGACGACCCACCAGGGGCGCCAGGTGCTCGCGCTGAAGGTCACGGCGGACGCACGCGACAGGCGCGACGGGTCGCGCCCCGCCGTCCTGTACTCGTCCACGCAGCATGCACGCGAGTGGATCAGCACCGAGGTCAACCGCCGGCTGCTGCACCACTTCGTCGACCGCTGGCAGGCCAAGGACAAGGAGATCCGGGCGCTGCTGGAGCGCACGGAGCTGTGGTTCGTCGTCGTCGCCAACCCCGACGGCTACCAGTACACGTTCGACCACGAGCGGCTGTGGCGCAAGAACCTGCGCGACAACGACGGTGACGGGCAGATCGGCGTCGGCGACGGCGTGGACCCGAACCGCAACTACCGCGACCACTGGGGCTACGACGACGAGGGCTCCTCGCCGGATCCGGCGGACGAGACCTACCGCGGTCCGAGCGCCGCCTCGGAGCCCGAGACCCGCGCGCTCGCGGGCCTGATCGACAGGATCAAGCCGAAGCTGCACTCGAACCTGCACTCGTTCGGGCGCTGGCTGCTGTACCCGCAGGGCTGGCAGGTCGGCACGCTGGACGCCGACAACCCGCTCTACGTGGCGCTCGGCGGCACCGACGCCAAGCCGGCCATCCCGGGCTTCAACCCGGGCCAGTCGGCCGACACGCTGTACGTCACCAACGGCGAGACGACCGACTACTCGGAGAGCAGCGCCGGGCGCGATCGCCTACACCCCGAGCTCGGCGAGGGCGTCCCGGGAGCGGGGTTCGTCTTCCCCGACGACGAGGAGCTGGTGCAGGCGGAGTTCGAGAACGCGCTCGCCGTTCCACCTCGGGCTGGCGCGCTCGGCGGCGAACCCGGCATCGCCCGCGTCGCCCGTCGGGATCGCCGTGAGCCGTTCTACCTGGACCAGGACGAGATCGACCCGCAGAACGGGCAGCTGTCGATGTTCGACTTCACGTTCGCGGTCTCCTACGGCGATCCGCAGCCGGTGCGCGTGCTCGCCAAGCGCAGCCTCGGCAAGGTGACGCTCCGCTACAGCATCAACGGCGGCGGCGCCCAGGAGCGCTCCGACGAGCGAATGGAACGGCGGTGAGCGGTACGGCCCCGGCAACGACGTCTACTACCACGTCGTCGGCGGGCAGGTGACGGGCACCAAGCCCGGCGACAGCGTGCGGGTGTGGTTCACGGCCGGCAAGCAGGAGAGCGGCTCGTTCACCTATCGCGTCGCGTCGGACACGGGGCGCCGGGTGCTGATCGTGGCGGCCGAGGACTACACGGGCGCCTCGCCGGTCCAGCCGCCCGGCCCGCGGTACCTCTCGCTTCTACGAGGACGCGCTCACGGCGAACGGGGTCGCCTTCGACGTCTACGACGTCGACGCGCGGGGGCGGACCGCGCCGGACAGCCTCGGCGTGCTCAGCCACTACGACGCGGTCGTCTGGTACACGGGCGACGACGTCGTGACGCGCGAGCTGGGCTGGGGGCCCGGCAACGCGTCGCGGCTGGCCATGCAGGAGATCTACGAGATGCGCGACTTCGTCAACGAGGGCGGTCGCGTGCTCTACACGGGCAAGGCCGCCGGCCAGCAGTACACCCCGGGCCTCGGCACCCAGCTCTACGACCCGTTCGAGAACCGGCAGTGCCGCGCCGACCCGGCGGTCGAGGCGCGGTGCCTGGCGGCGTCCGGATCGGGCGACAGCCAGGGCGATGTGATCGAGTACTGGTTCGGCGCCGCGATCACGACCGTCGGCGGCGGGCTCGACCCGGAGACGGGCGACGCGTTCCCCGTCGACGGCATCGACGATCCGTTCGCCGGGCTGACGTGGGGGTTCAACGGGCCTGACAGCGCCCAGAACCAGACGACCGACTCGTCGTTCATCGCCACGGGCGACTTCCTCGAGGTCACCGACCCCGCGGGCAGCTTCCCGCATCTCGACAGCTGGCCGGCCGCGGAGTACCGCAGCGGCGTCGCGGGTCCGTTCGACCCGCACACCGGCCAGTCGTTCATGTGGTCCAACCGCGCGGACGAGGCCTACAAGCGGCTGTCGCGGACGATCAACGTGCCCGCCGGTGGGGCCACGCTGTCGTTCTGGTCGAGCTACAACCTCGAGCTGGACTTCGACTACATGATCGTCGAGGCCCACACCGTGGGGCAGGACGACTGGACGACGCTGGAGGACGTCAACGGCCACACGTCGAGCGACCTGAGCAACGATCAGGCGTGCACGGGCGGCTGGAGCGACCCGGCCGACGAGGCCAACCTGCTGCACCCGTTCCTCACGCACTACCAGACGTTCGATGCCGCGACGGGCGACTGCTCGTCGACGGGCTCGAGCGGGCAATGGAACGCGGCGAACGGCGCCTCGGGCGGCTGGCAGCAGCTCTCGTTCGACCTCGGCGCCTACGCCGGTCAGCCAGGTCGAGGTCTCGATCACGTCGCTCAGCGACTGGGGGCTCCAGCAGTTCCCGGGCGTGTTCGTCGACGACATCGAGGTCTCCACGGGCGAGGGGAGCACGTCGTTCGAGGACGACGGCGATCCGATGGACGGCTGGACCGTGCCGGGCGCCCCGCAGGATCCGGAGGGCGTCGAGGGGCCGAACCGCAACGACTGGGGCCGCCGCGGCGGCCTCGGGATCAAGGAGGGCGCGGCGGTCGCGACGGGTGACACGCTCTACATGGGCTTCGGCTTCGAGGGCATCACCGACGCCGCGACACGGAATCGCGTGATGGATCGCGCGATCTCGTACCTGCTGCGCTAGGAGGAAGGGACCGGTCGGGCCGGGGCGCTACGGCGCCCCGGCCCGCCGCGCGCGCCGCGCGCCGGGTCAGGCCCGGAACAGCTCGCGGGCGATGATCTCGCGCTGGACCTCCGAGGCGCCCTTCGTAGATCCGGGGCGCGCGCACCTCGGCGTAGAGGTGGGCGAGCGGGTGGCCGGCCTCGAGCGCGCGGGCGCCGTGGACCTGCACCGCGGCGTCGACGGCCTCCTGGGCGGTCTCGGTGGCGAGCAGCTTGGCCATCGCGGCGATCTGGGTGACCGGGCGGATGCCGCCGTCGTAGGCGGCCGCGGCCTGGTGGACGAGCAGGCGGGCGGCGTGGACGCGGGCGGTGAGGTCGGCGAGCCGGTGCGAGACCGCCTGGAAGTCGCTCAGCGTGCGGCCGAACGCCTCGCGCTCACGCGCGTGGGCGACCGCGAGGTCCAGCGCCGCGCGCGCCATGCCGATCGCGAACGCGCCGACGCTCGGGCGGAAGCGGTCGAGCGTCGCCATCGCGACCGCCATCCCGCGATCGACCTCGCCGAGCACGCAGTCGGACGGCACGGGCACGCCGTCGAACGTCAGCCGGCCGATCGGGTGCGGCGCGATCAGCTCGACCGGCTCGCCGCGACAGCCCCTCGCTGTCGCGCGGGACCGCGAACGCGGTGAGCCCGCGCGCGCCGGCGCCCTCCGTGGTGCGCGCGAACACCGTGTAGACGTCGGCGTCGGGCGCGTTGGAGATCCACGCCTTCTCGCCGGACAGCCGGAAGCCGTCGCCGTCGGGCTCGGCCCGCAGCGCGAGCGCGGCCACGTCCGAGCCCGCCTGCGGCTCCGTGAGCGCGAACGCGGCGACCGCGTCGCCGCTCGCCAGCCGCGGCTGCCAGGACGCGACGAGGTCCGGCTGACCGTGGGAGAGGATCGGATGGCTGCCGAGGCCCTGGACGGCGAACGCCGTCTCCGCCTCGGTGCAGTGCAGCGCGAGCCCCTCGCGGATGAGGCAGAGGTCGATCGCGGACTCGGCGCGGCCCAGGAGCCCGTGCTCGGCCAGCCCGCGGACGAGCGGCCGGTTCACGCGCCCCGGCTCGCCGGCGGCCGCGATCGGCGCCAGCACGTCGCGCGCCAGCGCCGTCGGCCTCGCCCAGCAGCGCGCGCTGCTCCTCTGACAGGTGGACGTCGAGCGCCTCGCTCATCGCTCCGGGCGCACGGCGACGCCCATGAGCTCGACCTGCGCGTCGTTGTCGTACAGCCCCGTCACGCCGAACAGCCCCATCGCCGGATAGCGGCGGCCGAACCACTTCTGCCACACGGGCGCGAGCTCCTGCACGCGATAGCGGTACTCGCGCAGGTCGGTGACGAAGACCTGCAGGCTGACCAGGTCGTCGGGCTCGCACCCGGCCGCCTTCAGCGCCGCGACCACGTTGCCGGCCGCGACGTCGAACTGCTCGACGATGCCCCGACCGGCGATCTTGCCCTCGGCGTTCATCGCGGTCTGGCCGCCGAGGAAGACGGCGCGCCCCGGCGCGGCGACGACCGCGTGCGCGTAGCCCACCGGCGCCGGCAGCCCTGGTGCCCGCACGATCTCGTGTCCGTCGCTCATCGCCCGCTCCACGCCGGCTTCCGGCCCTCGCTCCACGCACGGTAGAACTCGGCGAAGTCGTCGCTCTTCATCAGCAGCGCCTGCGTCATCGCCTCCAGCTCGATCGCACCGCCGAGGTCCATGTCGAGCTCGCGCGTGAGCAGCGCCTTCGTCGTCGAGTAGGCGAACGCCGGCCCGTCGGCCAGCCGCCGTGCCAGCTCGCCGGCACGCGCCGGGAGCGCCTCGTCGTCGACGACCTCGCCGGCCAGCCCGATCGCGACCGCCCGCTCGGCGTCCACGCGGTCGCCCAGCATCAGCAGCTCCGTCGCCCGCCCCAGGCCGATCACCCGCGGGAGCAGGTACGCGGAGCCCATGTCGGCGCCCGACAGCCCGACCCGCGTGAACAGGAACGCGAACGACGCCGACCGCGCGAGCAGCCGGAAGTCGGCCGCCAGCGCGATCACCGACCCCGCGCCGGCGGCGATCCCGTTCACGGCCGCGATCACCGGCAGCGGGCACTCGCGGATCGCCGCGCACGACCGCGCCGGTCATGCGCGTGAACGCGAGCAGCTCGGCGGCCTCGCGCTTCACCAGCTCGCCGATGATCTCCTCGACGTCGCCGCCCGAGCAGAACCCGCGCCCCTCGCCGGTGATGACGACGACGCGCGCGTCGCCGCGATGCGGCAGCTCGTGCAGCAGGTCGCGCAGCGACGCGTACGTCCCGAACGTCAGCGCGTTGAGCTTCTCCGGCCGCGAGAAGGTGATCGTGGCGACGCCGTCCCGGACGACGAGCCCGAAGTCCGAGGAGCTCATCCGCCCACCACCAGCGCCTGCCCGTTGACCGCGGCCGCCTCCGGCGAGGCGAGCCACACCACCGCGTCCGCGACCTCGCCCGGCGCCAGCAGCGGCCCCAGCGCCGCCCGCGCCTCCTCCTCCGAGCGGCCGGTGTGCGCGGCGATCTTCGCCACCGAGCGGTCGGTCAGCGGCGTGTCGACGAACCCCGGGCAGACCGCGTTGGCCGTCGCGCCGCTGCCCGCCAGCTCGGCCGCCGCCACCCGCATCAAGCCGACGGCCGCGTGCTTGGACGCCGTGTACGCGGCCGTGTAGCGCGAGCCTTCCAGCCCGGCCACCGAGGCGACGGTGACCACCGCGCCCGAGCCGCGCGAGCGCATCCGTCCCACCACGGCGCGCGTGCACAGGAACGGGCCGGTCGCGTTGACGGCCATGTGCCGCCGCCAGCCCGCGAGCGTCTCGCCGTGCAGCGGCGCGCTCTCGGCGACCCCGGCGTTGTTGACGAGCACGTCCACGTCGCCCGCACGCCCGAAGAACGCGGTCACCGAGTCCTCGTCGCTCACGTCGAGCTCGTCGCGCCCCGGCGCCAGCACGTCGTCGCCGAGCGCCGCGAAGCGCTCGGCCACCGCGCGGCCGATCCCACCACCGCCGCCGGTCACGACGACGAGCCGGCCGCTCACGCGAGCGCACGCTCGCCCGTGAGCGCCTCCCCGAGGATCAGCGTGTGGATCTCGCTCGTGCCCTCGTACGTCAGGACGGACTCGAGGTTGTTGGCGTGCCGCATCACCGGATACTCGGTGCGTGATCCCGGACGCGCCGAGGATCGTCCGCGCCTCGCGCGCCACCTCCAGCGCCTCGCGCACGTTGTTGAGCTTGCCGACCGAGATCTGGCGCGGCTCCAGCTCGCCCGCGTCCTTCAGCACGCCGAGCCGCCACGCCAGCAGCTGCGCCTTCTGGAGCTCGAGCATCATGTCGACGAGCTTGCGCTGCGTGAGCTGGAAGCCGGCGATCGGCCGCCCGTACTGCACGCGCGTCTTGGCGTACTCGAGCGCCGACTCGTAGCACGCGCGGCCCGCGCCGACCGAGCCCCAGCAGATGCCGAACCGCGCCTCGGTCAGGCACGACAGCGGCCCGCGCATGCCGGTCACCTCGGGGAGCACGGCGTCGCCCGGCAGCCGCACGTCCTCCAGCGACAGCTCGGAGGTGACGGACGCCCGCAGCGACAGCTTGCGGTGGATGTCGCTCGACGTGAAGCCGCTCGACGTCGGTCGGCACGACGAACCCGCGCACGCCCTCGTCGCGTCTGCGCCCACACGACGGCGACGTCGGCGATCCCGCCGTTCGTGATCCACATCTTGGTGCCGTTGAGCACCCAGTCGTCGCCGTCGCGCTTGGCGATCGTGCGCATGTTCGCGGGGTCGGAGCCGAAGTCGGGCTCGGTGAGGCCGAAGCAGCCGATCGCGTCGCCCGCCGCCATCCGCGGCAGCCATTCCTGCTTCTGCTCCTCCGAGCCGAACTTCCAGATCGGGAACATCGCCAGCGAGCCCTGCACGGACACGAGGCTGCGGATGCCGCTGTCGCCGTACTCCAGCTCCCGGCACGCGACGCCGTAGGCCGTCGAGCTCGCGCCGGCGCACCCGTAGCCCTCGAGGTGCATGCCCAGCAGCCCGAGGTCGCCGAGCTCCTTGGCCAGCTCGCGCGACGGCAGCTCGCCCGTCTCGAACCACTCGCCGATGTTCGGCAGCACGCGGTCGGAGACCCAGCGGCGGACGCTGTCGCGCAGCATCTTCTCCTCGTCGCCGAGCAGGTGGTCGAGCCCGAGGACGTCGTGGGGGTCGAGCTTTGGTCTTGTCGCGGTGGTGGCCATGTGTCTCCGATGGTGTCTCAGCTGAGGGCGGCCGGCTCGAGCAGGCAGAGGTCCGCGCGACCGGCGCCGACGATGGTGTTGACGGCGTCCAGCGTGTCCAGGTATCCGCCTACGAGCGTAGGCACCTGCGCCTCGCTGCGGATGCGGTCGCTGAACGCGGTCAGATGACCACGACGGTACTCGGGTGCGCTGGTCGCCGTGGTCTGGTTCGACGCGACGTGGATCAGATCTACCCCGGCATCCCGCAGTGCGACGGCGGTCTTCACCGCGTCGCGAGCGGCCGACAGCCGCACCGCCAGCGGCCCGTCCCAGGCCTCGCGCACCGCCTCCACGACGGACAGCGGGAACCGCAGCCGGTCCTTCCCGTAGGCGTCGGAGCGCTTGTTGGCGACGGGGGAGAGGAACGAGCCGAGCAGGTAGCCCTCGCCGAGGTTGAGCTCGACGGCGTCGAAGCCGCACTCGGCGCCGCGCCGCGCCGCCGCCACGAACGCCGCGCGGACCCGCTCCATCCCGTCCTCGTCGAGCTCCGCGGGGACGGCCGAGCGCCGTGAGTAGGGGATCGGCGACGCCGACACGAGCGGCCACGCGCCCTCGCGCAGCGGCAGGTCGACGCCGTGCTCGCGCGGCCGGCACGCGCCGCGCCGCCCCGCGTGGGACAGCGAGAGCATCGCCCGCGCCCCCGCGTCGTGCAGCTGCGCGACCTCCTCGCGCCAGTCGCACGGGTCCGTGGCGTCGGTGGGGACGACCCGGCCGTCGGCCGTGACCGCCAGCCCGGGGAGAGCACGAGCCCCGCGCCGGATCGCGCGCCGATGCCGAACCCCTCGACGACGCCGCGGTTGGCCAGCCGCACGCCGCGCAGCTCGAACGGCGCGAAGAGGGGCGGGGGCGCGAGCAGCCGCGCCGCGGCCTCGCCGCCGCCTGACGCGGCCTCGGCGCCGGCGGCGCCGCCCACGAACGCGTCGACGCGCCGCACCAGCCGCGGGTCGCGCAGCGACAGGTTCGCGTGCCCGATCCGGCCGCTGCGGGTGAGCAGGTTGAACGCGAACTGGAGCGGGTGCAGCGCGAAGTGGCGCGGGACGTCCTCGAAGTACTCGGCGCTCCGGCGCGCGGCCTCCTGGAAGCGCTCGACGACCGGGCGGCGCTCCAGCTCGAACTCGACGAGCGCCGCCGGCTGCGAGTCGTGGCGGCCGAGCGCGCCCGCGAGCTCGATCGCGTCCTCGAGCGCGAGCTTCGTCCCCGACCCGATCGTGAAGTGCGCGGTGTGCGCCGCGTCGCCGAGCAGCACGGTCGACCCGGCGCTCCAGTCGGAGCAGCGGACCTCCTGGAAGGCGAGCCAGACGGAGCGGTTGGACAGCAGCGGCCGCCCGCCGAGCACGTCCGCGAACAGCTCCTGGCAGAACGCCAGCGACGCGGCCTCGTCCATCTCGTCGAGCCCGGCCCGCCGCCACGTGTCCTCGCGCGTCTCGACGATGAACGTGCTCGTGCCGGCGTCGAACGGATACGCGTGCGCCTGGAAGACGCCGTGCTCCGTCTCCACGAACGCGAACGTGAACGCGTCCAGCGCGAGATCGGTCCCGAACCAGGCGAAGCGCGTGGGATACGGGGAGACGCGCGGCGTCAACGCGTCCGCCAGCTCGCGCCGGGCGAGCGAGTTCACGCCGTCGGCGCCCACCACGAGGTCGGCCTCCGGCAGCTCGGCCAGCGCCGCGACCTCGACCTCGAAGCGCAGCTCGACGCCGAGCTCGCGCGCCCGCTGCTGGAGGATGTCGAGCAGCACCGTGCGCCGGATCGCCGAGAAGCCGTGGCCGCGCGAGCGGATGACCTCGCCGCGGTAGTGGACGTCGATCGTCGTCCACGTCGCGAACGCATCGGTGATCGCCTCGTGCGTCGGCTCGTCGGCGTCGCGCAGCCGCCCGAGCGTCTCCTCCGAGAACACGACGCCGAACCCGAAGGTCGCGCCCGGCGGGTTGCGCTCGACGACGACGATCTCGTGCGCCGGGTCGGCGCGCTTGAGCAGGATCGCCAGGTAGAGCCCGGCCGGACCGGCGCCGAGGATGCTGACGCGCATCAGGCCAGCACGTCGGCCAGCCGGTCGAGCTGGCCGATGTCGGCGACGGACGGCAGCAGCACCAGCTCGTCGCAGCCGGCCTCCTCGTAGGCGCGCACGAAGTCGCGGATCGCGCGCGGCGACGTGAGGTTGCCGGCCGCGATCTTGGCGGCGAACGGGCCGGTGAACGCGTAGTAGTCGAGCAGGTACTCCTCGCCCGCCGCCTCGTCGCCGAGCGCGAAGTAGGCCTGGCCCCACAGCGCCGGCTCACCCGGGCGGCCGAGGTCGCGCCACGCGGCGCGCGCCTTCGCCGCCGCGCTCGCGAACGCGCGCGGCGGCCCGCCGTTGTGCGCGTAGCCGTCGCCGTAGCGGGCCATCCGCGCGTACGCCGCCGGGCTCAGGCCGCCGACCAGCAGCTCCGGCGGCTGCCCGCGCACGGCCTCGGGCACGGCCGGCGCGTCCTCCCAGTCGCGCAGGTCGGCGAGCTGCTCCGACAGCCGCGCGCCGCGGCCCTCGTGCGGGATCCCCGCGGCCTCGTAGTCGTCGTGGCGCGCGCCGACCGCCAGCCCGAGCGTGAGCCGGCCGCCGGACAGCGCCTGCACCGTCGCGGCGTCCTTGAGCAGCATCGCGGCCGGCCGCAGCGGGCCGATCGCGATCATCGTCGCGAGCCGGATCCGCTCGGTGACGGCCGCGGCGGCGGCGAGCGCCCCGAACGGGTCGAACGACCCGTACAGCAGCCGGTCCAGCACCCCGAGGCTCGAGAACGGCCCCGCCTCGGCCCGGCGCGCCCACTCGACGAGCATGGCGCCGTCGGCGCCCGGCGTTGTGGTGGGCAGGCCGACCCCGACGCGCATGGCGCGCAGGAGTGTACGGCGGGTCAGCCGCTCGGGCCCTTGTTGCCGCTGTCGTCCTTGACCGTGCCCTCCGCCTTGCCGGCCACCCGCACTCGCGAGACCTTGCCGAGCAGGTCGAACCAGAACGGGGCGCCCATGGCGATCGCGGCCACCGTCAGCGGCCAGCCGAGCAGGACCTTGCCGAGCCAGCCCAAGAACGACTCGGGCGTGGCGGCGCCGCTCCAGCCGACGGGGAGCCCGAGCTCGTCGACCTGATGGACGTCGTCGGCGAGCTGGTTCAGCGACGCCTCGGTCGCCGCGGGCTCGTTCTCCGTCGCCGCGTTCGCGCGCTGGACGACCGTCGCGCGCAGCGCGTCGTCCGACCACAGCCGGCTCGCGACCTGCACCGAGTCCACGTTGCCCGTGATCGTCACCGCCGTCGCGATGAGTATGAGCGCGAGCTGCGCGCGCCGCTTGTACCAGCCGCTCGCGCGGTCCATGACCTCGTTGAAGTGGCGCTCGAGGCCGTCGCGCAGCGCGTCGGCGGTTGCGCGGCCCTCGTTGAGGACGTCCTCGAGCGCACGCCGGACCGCCTCGTTCGGCACCTTCGGCAGCTGGGCGCGGAGCTTCTCGATCTCGTCCTGGGAGGCCGGTGCCGAGCGGTCGACCTCACGCGAGGCCTTCGCGAGGTCGGGCGCCAGCGTGTCGAGGGCGGCGAGCGCGAAGGCGCGCGAGGGGATGTAGGAGGGCAGGCGCACCGCGGGGCGCGGCGCCTCGTCGACCGGCGCGCCGCCGGGGATCGACTCCGCGCCGGTCGGCTTGGCCCGCCCGGCCCGCTTGCGCTTGCGCGTGTCCCACCAGCGGGCGCCCCACCAGCGCTCGGAGACGTCGACCACCGGGTGCCCGAGCGCGCGGATGCGCGGCTGGTCGAAGAAGTCCGTTCACGTGGTCCGGATCCCCGAGCACCTGGCGCAGGCCGAGCTCGAGGTTCCGGGCGCGCCAGCCCATCACGGTGGAGATCAGCTCCGCGACCGTCGAGCAGACGATGCTGAGCAGGAAGTAGAGGAAGAACAGCCCGATCGCGACGTCGAGCGCCGTAAGGCCTGTGAGGTCCGGCATGGGACGACGCTACACGCTTGCCCACCCTGCCGTTCGTGTGCAGGATGCAGTGCATGTCCGACTCGCCGTACTGGAACCCGCACACGGAGACGCTGCCGCGGGACCGCCTGGAGGCGCTCCAGGCGCGCAAGCTGCGCGACCTGCTCGACTGGACGTTCGAGCGCGCGCCATGGCAGGCGCAGCGGCTGCGCGACGCGGGGGTCGAGCCCGGCTCGATCCAGAGCGCTCGACGACGTCCGGCGGATCCCGTTCACTGACCCGCGCGGAGTGGATGGAGGCGCAGGAGCAGGACCCGCCGTACGGCCCGGTGCTGGCCGTCCCGCCCGAGGCGGCGATCCGCTACCACACGACCTCGGGCACGAGCGGCTCGCGGCCGCTCGCGGTGCTCGACGGCCCGAAGGACTGGGAGTGGATCGCGGAGATGTGGTGCTACGCGTTCTGGGGCTTCGGCGTGCGCCCGCCGGACACCGTGTTCTTCGCGTTCGGCTACGGGACGTTCGTCGGCTTCTGGGGCGCCCAGTACGCGTGCGAGAAGCTCGGCGCGCTCGTCCTGCCGGGCGGGAACATGACCACGGAGGCGCGCGTCCGGATGCTGGCCGAGCGCGACGCCACCGTCGTCTGCTCGACGCCGACCTACGCGCTGCGGATGGCGCAGGAGGCGCGCAAGCTCGGCATCGATCTCCCCGGCTCGGCGGTCGCGGCGGCTGATCCTGTCGGGCGAGCCGGCCGGCTCGATCCCCGCGACCAAGGCGCTGATCGAGGAGCAGTGGGGCGCGAAGGCCGGCGACACCGCCGGCATGACGGAGCTCGGCACGGTGATGATGTTCGAGTGCGCCGAGCAGCCGGGCGGCGCGCACATCATCGAGGACCACTACCTCGAGGAGGTCGTCGACCCGCTGAGCGACGAGCCGGTCGGCTACGGCGAGCTGGGGGAGCGGGTCGTCACGTCGTTCGGGCGCGGCTTCATCCCCGTGCTGCGCTACCGCACCGGCGACCTCGTCTGCCGCGTGCCCGCCGACCGCTGCTCGTGCGGGCGCGGCTTCGACATCTACGACGGCGGGATCCGCGGCCGCGCGGACGACATGAAGGTGATCCGCGGCACCAACGTCTACCCGCGCGCGGTCGAGGCGATCGTGCGGCGGGTGGCCGACGTCGAGGAGTTCCAGGTCCGGCTCTACACCGCCGACGGGATCCGCGACGAGATCGAGGTGCAGGTCGAGCTCAGCTCGGAGGACGACGGCGACGCGGTGCTCGCCGAGCTCGGCCGGCAGCTGGCCGAGGCGCACGAGGGGCTGCGCTTCGGCGTGGTGCGGGCGGAGCCCGGGAGCCTGCCGCGCTTCGAGCTGAAGGCGAAGCGGCTCACCGACGAGCGAGAGGTGTGGGGCGGAACCGGCGAGCGGAAGGCGATGTGATGGACGAGCTGTTCGACGTCAGCGAGGGCGAGGCCGCGCTGCTGGAGACCTACGACCGGCTGCGCGCGATCCTCGAGCAGCACGGCGACGAGCTGCCGCCGTTCGCGCAGCGCAACGCGGTCAAGGCGCTCGCCGCGCTGTGGCAGGTGGCGAACGGGCTCGGCCGGCAGCCGGGGCAGGTCTACGACGTGGGCGCGTGAACGCGGCCGAGGCGGTCGGCCGCACGCTGGCGGCGCTCGGCGTGCGCGACGCCTTCGGGGTGCTCGGCAGCGGCAACTTCGTCGCCACGCAGGCGCTGCACGCGGCGGGCGCGGCGTTCCACCACGCCCGCCACGAGGGCGGGGCGATCTCGCATGGCCGACGGCTACGCGCGGGTATCCGACCCCGCCCACCCCCGCGCCGGCGTGTGCAGCGTCCACCAGGGGCCCGGGCTTCACGAACGCGATGACGGGCCTGGTGGAGGCGGCCAAGGCGCGGACGCCGCTGCTGGTGATCGCGCGGCGAGGCGCCGGCCGCCGCGCTGCGGTCCAACTTCCGCGTCGACCAGGCGGGCCTCGCCGCGACCGTCGGGGCGATCCCGGAGCGCATCCACTCGGGCGCGAGCGCCGCCGCCGACACGGCCCGCGCGCTGCGGCGCGCGCAGGTCGAGCGGCGGCCCGGTGGTGCTGAACATGCCGCTCGACGTGCAGGCGCAGGACGCCGGCGACGAGGCGCCACCGTCGCCGGACGCCGCCGCGTTCCTCCGCCCCGCGCCGTCCGCCGCCGCCGTCGAGGCGGTCGCGGCGCTGATCGCGGACGCGCGCCGCCCGCTGATCCTCGCCGGCCGCGGCGCGGTGCTGGCCGGCGCGCGCGAGCCGCTCGAGGCGCTCGGCGACGCGGATCGGCGCCGTGCTCGCCACCTCCGCGATGGGCCACGGGCTGTTCGCCGGCTCGCCGTGGACGGTCGGCATCTCGGGCGGGTTCGCCTCGCCGGTCGCCGCCCGGCTGATCCGCCGAGTCCGACCTCGTGCTCGCCTTCGGCGCCTCGCTCACGCGCTGGACGACGCGCGACGGCGCGCTGATCGGGCCCGAGGCGAACGTCGTCCAGGTCGACCTCGACGAGGAGGCGCTGCTCGACGGTCGACGCCCCGGTGGTCGGCGACGCCGCCGCCACCGCCCGCGCGCTGCTCGCCGGCGATCCGCCGGACTCCGGCCGCCGCAGCGACGCGCTGGCCGCGCGAGATCGCGGCCGGCTCGTGGCGCGACGACCCGTACGACGACGCGGCCGGCGACGGCCGGATGGACCCGCGCACGCTGTCGATCGCGCTCGACGGCTGCTGCCCGAGGACCGCACGGTGGCCGTCGACTCCGGCCACTTCATGGGCTTCCCGCCGATGTACCTGCGCGTCCCGGACCCGGCGGGCTTCGTCTTCACCCAGGCCTACCAGTCGATCGGCCTCGGCCTGGCCAGCGCCATCGGCGCGGCGGTCGCGCGGCCCGACCGCCTCACGGTCGCCTGCCTGGGCGACGGCGGCGCGCTGATGGCGCTGCCCGAGCTGGAGACGCTCGCCCGGCTGCGGCTGCCGATGCTCGTCGTGGTCTACGACGACGCGGCGTACGGCGCCGAGGTCCACCACTTCGGCCCGCAGGGCCTCCCGACCGAGCTCGTCCGCTTCCCGGACACCGACTTCGCCGCGCTCGCCCGCGCCGCCGGCGCACAGGGCGTCACCGCCCGCTCGCCCGCCGACCTCGAGCCGCTCCGCGACTGGCTGGACACTCGCGACGGCCCGCTCGTGCTCGATGCGAAGATCACGCCCGATTTCTGCGCGGAATGGCTCGAGGAGGCCTTCAGATGACCCAGTCGCTCGCCGACGTGCTCGCCGGACGTCGAGGTCATCGACCTCACGCAGCCGCTGAGCGAGGACACGCCCGTCCTGAAGCTGCCGCGCGCCGTTCGCGAACACGCCCGGGCTCACCCGCCACGAGATCTCAGCCGCTACGACGACCGCGGCCCGGCCTGGGCGTGGTACTGGCTCGAGATCGGCGAGCACGTCGGGACCCACTTCGACGCGCCGATCCACTGGATCAGCGGTCGCGAGGGCGACGACCTCGCCTCCGTCCCGGTCCACCGGCTCGTCGGCCCCGCGGTGGTGATCGACAAGTCCGCGGAGGCCGCCGAGGACCCGGACTTCCTGCTCACCATCGACCACGTGCAGGCGTTCGAGGCCGAGCACGGCCCGCTGCCCGAGAACGGCTGGCTGCTGCTGCGGACGGGCTGGGACGCCCGCGCCCACGACGAGGACGGCGTTCCTGAACGCGGACGACACGGGGCCGCACACGCCGGGCTTCGACGTCGACTGCGCTCGCTGGCTCGCGAACGAGACCGGCCTCGTCGGCGTCGGCGTCGAGACGGTCGGCACCGACGCCGGCGCCGCCCACTCCTTCGACCCGCCGTTCCCCGTGCACAGCTTCGTGCTCGGCGCCGGCAAGTACGGCATCACGCAGCTCGCGAACCTCGAGAAGCTGCCGCCGACCGGCGCCGTGATCGTCGTCGCGCCGCTGAAGCTGGTGGGCGGGACGGGCAGCCCGGCGCGCGTGATCGCGCTCGTACCGCGGCGGTGAACGCGGCGCAGCAGGGCGGATAGTGGTTCACTGGCACCTGTGACCGACGTCCGCCAGCAGCTCGCGCAGCTCGACCTCCCCGGCGGAGGGAGCTACTACCGGTCGCGCATCCCGTGTCCCGACGACGAGCAGATCGCGCGCGCGATCCAGGCGTTCGCGGAGGCGACCCCGCGCGAGCAGGCGGCGTTCCGCTCGGGGATCGACCGCTCGCGCGCCGAGCTGCTCCAGGTGTGGAGCGAGCGCGTCGCGGCGCTCGCCGTGCGGCTGGACAGCCCGCGCCCGCTGGTGCTCGGCCTCGTCGGGCTCAGCCTCGCGCAGGGCGACGACGGCACGGAGGCGCTGCTGGTCGCCCCGCTGCACCGGCGCAGCGCGGAGAAGCTCGGCTACGACGCGGGCCGGATCTTCGACGAGGCGGCCGGCCGCACCGACCTCGCCGGCGCCCGCTGGCTGGCCGAGATGCGCGACTCGGAGGACCAGCCGGAGGACGCCGGGTACGTCGAGGACGACGACGGCGAGGGCTTCCGCTACGAGCGCGACGGCGGCCGCGGCCTCGGGCTGCGCTAGCGGCGCCGCTTCTTCCGCTCTTCTTGACCTTCTTCTTCGCGCACGTGCGGTACGTGCGCTTCGAGACCAGCTTGGCGCCGGTCGTCGTGCGGGCGACGATCTTCACCACGACCCGGCCCTTCGGCAGCCCGCGCAGGTTGATCGCGCGCCTTGAGCTTGCGCGCCTTGAGGCCCTTGGCGCGCACCTTCGTGCGTGCCGTTGAGCGGTGATCCGGATGCTCTTGAAGGCACGCCGCGCGGGCGGCGGATGTGGATCTGGAACCGGCGGCGGCTGACGCACGTCCGCGCGGACGGCATCGCGAACACCTGATCGGCGAGCGCGGCGTCCGGCCCGACGCTGCCGGGCGGCGGCGGGGTGACGGCGGCCGGAGGCGGCGGCGGGGCGGGCGTGCGCGGGGGAGCGGGCGTCGGAGTCCGGGTCGGCCTGGGCGTCGGGGTCGGCGTCGGCGTGGGGGTGGGCGTGACGACCGCGGCGCCCTGGGCGGTCCACGTGAAGCCGGCGGCCAGGGCAGCGCCCTGGTAGGCGTTGTCGGCCGCTCCGGCGGGCGGCAGCGTCGCGACGAACAGGAACTCGCGCTGCGCGCCGGGCGCGAGCCCGCCGAGCGCCGTCGACGGCATCGCCGCCAGCCGGCCGGAGTAGAGCGTGACCGGCGACTGCGCATGGGTGATGTCGACCACGCGCAGCTCGAGCCGGCTCGACAGCCGCCCGCCGCCCGTGCCGGCGGTGTCGACGGGCGCCGCCGTGCGCGCCACGTTCAGCGTCGCGTCGACCGTGCCGGTGTTGCCGATCCGCACCGAGCCGCTGGCCTGCTCGCCCGGCCGCATCGCCTCCGCGCGGAAGATCGCGGCGCCGTCCTTGGAGTTCGAGATCGTGAGCGCGCCGTCGGCGGCCGTGAGCTCGAGCCGCGGCGCCGCCGAGCTCGTGCCCGCGCCGACCAGCAGCGCGAGCGCGATCGTCGCGAGCGTCAGGTTGAGCGCCTGGCCGGCGCGCGGGAGCAGCCTCACAGCTGCCCGCTCCCGACCACCGGGGTCGCCATCGCCGGCGTTGCCGGCGATGTCGGTCACCGTCGTCGGTGTTCGTCCACGTGATCGCCGCCGGCACTGTCGTCGGCCCTGCGCCGTGCCCTGCGTCGGCGCGCCGGACGAGCGTGAGCGTCAGCGCCGCGCCCGACAGCCGTCATCGTTGCCGGCGAACGTGACGCCGCCGTTGTTCGCGAACTGGCCGGTCGACCGTCATCGTGCCGAGCGGGCACCGTCGTGCCCGTCGCCGTGTCGGTCACCGTCAGCGGTCGTGGTCAGCGCCCGAGCGGTCGAAGAAGATCGACACCGCGCGGCTCGCGCCGGTCCAGCCGGCGACCAGCGAGGCCGGGCGCGATCGCCTCGTTGTAGGTCAACGTGAACGTGTCGCCGGCGCTCAGCGTGCCGGCGACGCCGCCGCTGGTGGACGTCACGGTGCAGCGCGCGCGGCCCGGTGTTGTCGACGACGCGGCCGGTCACCATCGCCGAGGTCGCGCTGCGCCCGGCGTTGTCGGTCGCCGTCGCGCGCAGGTCGTAGGCGCCGTCGGTCAGCGTCGGTCGTGTTCCAGCTGCACGAGAACGGCGAGGTGTTGTCCGTGCAGATCGTCGTCCAGGTGCTGCCGCTCGTCGGCTTGCGCTGGATCGTCACCGACGCGATGCCGCCGCCGTCGGCGGCGTTGGCCGCGACGGTGATCGTGCCGCGCAGCGGGCTGCCGGGGTCGACCACGCGACACGGTCGGGGCGACGTTGTCGACGCGGCGGCTCGCGATCGTCGTCGAGGCGCGCGTGTTGCCGGCGTTGTCGGTGGACAGCGCGCGCAGGTCGTAGACGCCGTCGGTGAGCGTCGTCGTGTCCCAGGCGCAGGAGTACGGCGTGCTCGTGTCCGTGCAGGCGTCGGCCCACGTCGTGGTGCCGGTCGGCGCGTACTGGAAGTGGACGGAGGCGATGCCGGCGCCCGGCGTCCGTCGCCGTGCCGCTGAGCGTCACGCTGCCCGACAGCGGCGTGCCCGGGTTGGTCATCGTGGTGGTGGCGGGCGCGGTGTTGTCCAGCCGCACGGCCGTCACGGTGGCCGAGGTCGTGGTCAGGGCGACGCCGTCGGTGGCGATCGCCTGGAGGTCGTACAGCCCGTCGGCGAGCGCGGCGGTGTTCCAGGAGCAGGAGAACGGGCTGCTGGCGCTGGTGCAGGCGGTCGTCCAGGTGCCGGACGGCGAGGTGCGGTAGCGGTACGTGACCGAGGCGACGCCGCTGCCGCTGCCGTCGCCGGTCGCGGACTGGAGCGTGACCGTGCCCCGCTTCGCCGTGCCGTCGTCCGTCACGGAGACCGTCGGCGCGTTGTTGTCGACGCGGCGGCCGGAGACGACCGTCGGAGGCGCCGGTGTTGCCCGCGCCGTCGGTGGCGACGCTGCGGAGGTCGTAGAGCCCGTCGGCCAGCGCGGCCGTGTCCCACGAGCAGGAGTACGGCGAGTAGGCGTCGGAGCAGATCTCGGTCCACGTGCCGGAGGGCGAGGTCCGGTACTGGAACGCGAGCGCCGTGACGCCGGTCGCGCCGTCGCTCGCCGTCCCCGACAGCGTGCGCGTGCCGATCAGCGGCGTGCCGGGATCGGCGATCGTCGCCGTGGGGGCGGTGTTGTCGACCCGGCGGCCGCTCCCACCACCGAGGTCTGCGAGTAGCCGGAGGCGTCCAGCGCGATCGCGCGGAGGTCGTAGAGGCCGTCGGCGACGGCGGTGGTGTCCCAGCCGCAGGTGTAGGGAGCGACCGTGTCCGTGCAGCGGTCGGTCCAGGTGCCGGCGCCGGCGGGAGAGGACTGGAAGCGGACGCTGACGAGCGCGCGGTCCGAGGACGCGGTCGCGGACAGCGCGACGGTACCGGCGAGCGGCGTCCCGGGGTCGGTCAGCGTGACGGCGACGGCGTTGAAGACGGCGGCCGCCGAGAAGGTCGTCGGGCTCGCGGAGGACGCGACGAACACGGCCTGGGAACGATCGACGCCGCCCGAGAGGGCGGCGGCGAGCAGTGCGAGGACGGCGACGAGGCGCTTCATCGGGGCACCGCCGATGCTTCTGCGCCGGCCTCCCGCCACAGGCCGGCGAGGCTCATCAGCGCGATCAGGAGCGCGGGCACGCCGACGACGAGCATCCGCAGCTCGCGGCGGCTCAGCGCGGCGACGACGAAGCCGGCGTACGGGATGCCGGCCTTCACGCGCGCCTGCTCGCCCTTGGCGAGCACGAACGTCCAGGGGTCGGCGGCCGCGTTGGCGTCGCCCTTGGTGCGGAAGACGCGCTGGCCGGCCTTGCCGGCCGAGATCGAGACGATGCGGTGGGTCACGAGGCCGTCGGGGCCGGAGCCGGGCGGCGGCTTGTACGTGATGACGTCGCCCGTCTTGAGGTCGGCGACCGGGACGACCTCGTCGAGGACGAGCGACCCGCGGTCGTAGGTCCCGGTCATCGAGCCGGAGACGATCACGTAGCGCTGCCAGCCCATGACGGCCGACAGCGCCAGGATCGCTCCGAGGAACAGGCCCGCCGCGAGCAGCAGCGTGGAGACCACGCGTGCGCAGCGGCGGGCCATGGTGCGTTCTTGCGGTCGCCTAGGCGGCGTTCCAGGTGAACTCCACCTGGGACGAGTCGCCCTGGTACAGGTTGCCGGCCGACGTGTCGACGTCGACGGAGAACTCGTAGCGGTGCTTCGCGCCGCCGGCGAAGTTGCCGAGGGCGACGGCGCTGCTCATGTCGGCGATCGTGCCCGTGTACTTCACCGGGTCGCCGCCGTCGCAGGTCGGCGTGCCGGACGAGAAGTCGCCGCAGTCGACGACGGTGAGGTTCAGCTTCTCCGACAGCGGGTTGGTGCCGTCGGAGTCGTCGGGCGTGCCGCGGCTGAGCGTGAAGGCGCCCGAGAGCGTGCCGCCGTTGCCGATGTCGACCTGGCCGGTGCGCGGCGCGTCGCCGGGCTTCATGTTCGCCGCGGTGAGGACGGCGGCGCCGGTCTTGGTGTTCGAGATCGACAGCGTGCCGGTCGCGAAGGTGTTCGTCGGGTTCGCCGAGGTGGCGGAGAAGTTGGCGCCAGAAGCCGCGGTGATGCCGACGGCCACGAGCACCGTGGCAAGCGCCGCGAGCGTGCGCCGCGGGCGGTGGACGAGGACGTGCAGACGGGACATGGGGCTGTTGGGCTCCTGGGGATCGGGTTGCGGAGACGTGCGCGAGCTGATCGCGCAGGTCGTTGACGAGCCGCCCGGCCTTCCGTCATGGCTCGCCGCCGGCAACCGGGCCATCTCGCGTCGTGGCGAGACCCCTGGCTTTGCGTCCCCGCCTCGCGACGGGTTTGCCCTGGTCAGCACCCCTGTTGTCGACGCAACCGTCTATGGGGTGTAGACCCCATAGACACATGTCCGAGTGTTGGCGCGTAAACGCTCATGCTGCGGCGGTGGCCCGCGGCGTCGTAGGCTGTCGCGCGCCATGAGCGCCGAGCCCCGCGATCCCTCCACCCGCACGGAAGTCCACCGCGTCGCCGATCCCGACGCCACCCGCGTCGCCGGCTACCTCGCGCAGCCCGGCGAGGTCGGGCGCGTGCTGCTGCTCTACAGCGGCGGCCTCGACACGAGCGTGATGCTCAAGTGGATCCAGGACGAGTACGAGGCCGAGGTCGTCGCGCTCACGGTCAACCTCGGGCAGCCGGGGGAGGACTACGACGTCGTGCGCGGGAAGGCGCTCCAGCTCGGCGCGCTCGAGTGCCACGTCGTCGACGCGCGCGAGGAGTTCGCGCGCGAGTACGTCCTCCCGGCGATCCGGGCGAACGCCGACTACGGCGACGGCTACCCGCTGTTCACCGCGCTCGGGCGGCCGCTGATCGCCAAGCTCGCCGTCGAGTACGCGCGCAAGTCGGGCTGCGACACGATCGCCCACGGCTGCACCGGCAAGGGCAACGACCAGGTCCGCATCGAGGGCACGGTCGCCACGCTCGCGCCCGAGCTGAAGGTGATCGCGCCCGTGCGCTCGTGGGCGATGGGGCGCGACGAGGAGATCGCGTACGCCCGCAAGCACGGGATCCCGGTCAAGGGCGGCGTCGAGTCGGCGCCGTACTCGATCGACGACAACCTGTGGGGCCGCTCGTCGGAGGGCCGCTGGATCGAGGACCTCTCGCACGCGCCCGACGACGACGTGTTCCAGCTCGTGACGCGTCCCGAGGAGGCGCCCGACGAGGCCCAGGTGGTCGAGATCGGGTTCGAGCGCGGCGTGCCGGTGGCGCTCGACGGCGAGCGGCTCGAGCTGGTCGACCTGCTCGAGCGCGCCGCGGAGCTCGGGATGCGCCACGGCGTCGGCATCGTCGACCACATCGAGGACCGGATCGTCGGGCTCAAGGTCCGCGACATCTACGAGGTGCCGGCCGCCGCGATCCTGCTCACCGCCCACCGCGAGCTGGAGCGGCTGGTGGGCACGATCCACCAGAACCAGTTCAAGCCGGAGCTGGACCGCAAGTGGGCCTACCTGGTCTACGCGGGGCTGTGGTGGGAGCCGCTGCGCAGCGACCTCCAGGCCTACATCGACCACGTCAACGAGCGCGTCACCGGCACGATCGGGCTGCGGCTCTACAAGGGCAACGTGCGCGTGGTCACGCGCGCGAGCCCGAACGCGGTCTACGACGCCCAGCTGGCCACTTTCGCGGATTCCGGCGGGCTGTTCTCCCAGAACGCCTCGCCCGGCTTCATCGAGCTGTGGACGCTCCAGTCGCGCATGGCCCACCGCCTGCGCGAGGGCGGCGAGGGGTAGGCTCCCGCCATGTTCTACAAGCTGCTCGGCATGATGGTCTGGAACGGCGGCAAGTTCTTCCTGCGCCGCAAGTACGGGCCGACCTACGCCCCCAAGCCGCTGCTCGCCGCGGGAGTGCTCGCGATCGTGGCCGGCGTGGCGATCCTCGCGTCGCGGCGCGACAGCGACTAGCGCTCCACCCGACTCGCACGACGTTGTGGGCGCCATAGCGCCCACAACGTCGGGACCCCGCTTTTCCGTCCAGCTTGCGGGCTCGCGCCTTCGGGGCCGCCGCCGCGTCTGGGACGATCCGCGGCGGTATGGCCGAGACGCCGTCGCACGCACCTCCGCTGCTCCAGGGCCTGACGATCGAGGCGGTCGAGTGGCTGCCGTCGGGCGCCGACAGCGGGTTGGTGCGCGTGCGGGCGCGGTGGACGGGTGGCGAGGCCGCGGCCGCCGGGCTGCCCGAGCTCGTGCTGCGCGCCGCGGGGATCGAGCATCGCTTCGAGTCGCTGCCCGACGCGCGGTTCGCGCGCGATCCGGCGTCCTGGCGCGGGAGCTACCTCGTGCCCGTGGGGTTGATGACCGGCGAGCACGAGGCGCTGTGGGTGGAGTGGTCGGGCGGCGTGCGCTCGGGCCTGCCGCCCTTGGCGCCCGGCCTCGCGACGCTGCCCTCACCGGCTCCTGGTCCGGCTGCGGCCCCCGACGGCGAGGCCGAGGGCGGCCAGGTCATCGACCGCGCGGTGCTCGCCGAGCGGCGGGCCCGCCGCGCCGAGGCGGCCGAGCAGGCCCAGGCCCGGGTCGCCGCCGAGGCCCTGCGAGCGGTCGAGGCGCTCGAGCTCCAGTCCGCCGAGCTGGAGCGCCGCCTCGCCGAGGCGACCGCCGAGCGCGACGCGCTCGCCGCCGCCCCACCCGAGTCCCCACCCGCCCCCGGGCCGGCTCCGCGCCCGCACGCGTCCCCCGCCGCCCGGCGGCCGCCCGCCGCGGCGCCGCCACCACAGCGCGTCGCCGAGCTCGAGGCGCTCGCGAATCGCCGCCAGGCCGCGCTCGCCGGCGCGCTCGACTCGCTGGCGGGGCTGCGGGCCCAGTCGCGCGACTGGCGGCTGCGGCTCCGGACGGGCGAGATCGCGCAGGCGGGCGACGCCGTGCGGCTCGCCGTCCTCGAGGCCGAGCGCGCCACCGGCGCCCAGGCGACCCGCGAGGCGCTGCACCGCCGAGCGCGCGAGCTCGAACAGGAACGCCAGACCGGCGAGGAGCGTGCGGCCCAGCTCGCGGAGGCGACCGAGGCGGCGGCGCGCGCACGCGCCGAGCTCGAAGCCGTCCGCTCCGACGCGGCCCGCTCGCAGCAGCAGCTCACGCGCGCGCGTGAAGAAGCGGAGTCGCGACTGACCGCCGCCCTCGCGGCCGCCCGCGACTCACACGAGGAGCTCGGTCGCCGGCTGCGCGGCGAGCGGGCGGTGCACGAGGAGGTCCGCGACGCGCTGCACGAGCGGCTCGGCGCGGTCGGCGAACGGCTCACCGCCCTGGAGGCGGCCCACGCCGAGCTGACTGCCACGCACGCCTCGGCCGAGACCCGGGCGCGCGAGCTCGAGGCCTCGCTGGCGGCCGCCGAGGCGCGCGCGGAGGTCGCCGCCACGCTGGAGGCGCGGCTGCGCGTCGAGTCGGTCGCGCGAGCGGCGCTCGAGGACGAGTTGGACCGCGACCGCGCAGCCCGCGCGAGCCTGGAGGCCGACCTCGAGGCCGAGCGAGCCGCCCGCAGCACCGAGTCCGCCGAGCGCCGCCGCCTCGCCACGGACCTCGCGGCCCGCACCACCGAACGCGATGCCATAGCTGCCGAGCTCGCCGATCGCTCGGCAGAGCGAGACGCGCTCGCCGCCGACCTCACGGCTCGAACGGCTGAGCGAGACACGCTGACCGCCGACCTCGCGGAGCGGGCCGCCGAGCGCGACGAGCTCGCGACCACGCTGCACGCGGAGCGCCAGGCCTTCTCGGCCGACTCCGGAGCGGCCGCGAGCGCGACGACTCACGACGCTGCCGCGGAGCGCGAGCGTTCGCCGAGCTCACGGCGCGCACCGCCGAGCGCGACCAGCTGGCCGCCGATCGCGACACGCGGACGGCCCTGGCCGCCGAGCTCGAGGCGGAGCGCGAGCGCCGCGCCGCCGCCGAGGCCGCGCTCGCGGCCGGCCCGGACAGGCTCGAGGCCGAGCTGGCCGAGGTCCGCGCGGCGCTCGAGGCCGCCATCGCCGACCGCGACCGCCTGCGCGCCGAGCTCGAAGCCGCCGCCCAGGAAGGGCAGACGTTCCAGGACCGGATCGCCGAGCTCGACGCCCGCGCCGCCGGCCTCGCCGGCGACCTCCGCCTCGAGCAGGCCGCCCGCGAGCAGGCGGAGGCCGCCGCGGCCGCCGCCCGCCGCCCCGAAGCCGAGAGCGGCCGCCTCGTCGCCGACCTCGACGCCGCCGCAACCGCCCTCCGCCAGGCCGCCCCACCCGCCGAACCAGCGCCGCCCGACGAAACCAGCGTGCCGGCCGCCGCCCCACCCGCCGAACCAGCGCCACCCGTCGAAACCAGCGTGTCGGCGGCCGCCGTCACCGAGCCGGCCGAGGTCGTTGCGCCGCCCGCGGAGGTCGTGGAGGAGGATTCGGCGGCCGAACCGGAGGTGCCGGCTGCGGCCCCGGCGCCCGAGCGGCCTCGGCCGCGGATCGTGTCGCGCTTCCGCGCCGCCGCCTCGGGCGCATGCGACCGGGCGGTCGGCGCGGCAGTACCCGCCGCTGCGCGGGGCGATCGTGAAGCTGGCCCACGACGACCCGGCCACCGCGGGGCGTCTGATCGCGGCGCTGCTGCCCGCGCAGTCGGCCGCGCTCGCCAACCCGCTGGACTACGACCTCACGATCCGGGAGGTCGGGACGTTCGCGGTCACGGTCGCCGGAACCTGGACCCACGTGAAGCAGCTCAGCGGCCCGCGCCCGCGCGGGCAGGCCGACTTCCACCTTCGCGCCGACGCGCTCACGCTCGCGGAGCTCCTCGCCGGGGTCGACCGCCGCGTCGGCCGGTTCTTCGGCGCCGCGCGCTTCTCCGGCAGCCGCCGGCGGCTGAAGGTCCTGCGCGCGCTGCCCGCCACGCGGCTCACGCTCGCCGAGGCCGCCAAGGCCGGCGCGACCCTGGAGCCGCACCTCGTCTACCGCGCGCTCTCGTACGCGATCCACCCGTCGTGGACCAGGGGGGAGGCGTTCACGATCGCGCAGGAGATCCTCGGCGACGCCGCCGCAGACCTGGTACCTCACCGCCCGCGACGGCGGCGGCCTCGCGGTCTCGGCCAGCCCGCCGACCGACCACCCGGAAGCCACCGTCGCCATGACCCGCGCGGCCTTCGACCTCCTCCTCCGCGGCGAGCCGGTCCCGAAGGGCCAGCGCCCCACCGTCCGCGGCGACCGCCACGCCGTCGCGCAGATGAAGGCCTGGACCGACCGGGCCCAGGCCACGGCGACGACAACGTCGTAACGGGCACCGCGGTTGACGTCGGCCGGGGCCGAGGCCATCGCCGATTGATGCGCCACAAAGCCGGAGCAGGAAGAATCCAGGCCAGTCCGACGGACAAACCTGGAGGAGAACCAAGTGAGCGAGAACCTCGCGAGCAACCTGACGGCCACGGCCGAGCGCTTCGGCGACCGGCCGGCGCTGAAGCTCGACGACGTCGTCGTCGACTACAACACCCTCAACGAGGGCAGCGCGCGGGTGGCCGGGCTGCTGAAGGCGAAGGGCGTCGACAAGGGCGACCGCGTCGGGATCATGCTCCCGAACGTCCCGTACTTCGCGCTCGCGTACTACGGCGTCCTCAGGGCGGGCGGCGTCGTCGTGCCCATGAACGTCCTGCTCAAGGGCCGCGAGGTCGCGTTCTACCTCGAGGACCCGGGCGCGAAGCTCATGTTCGGCTGGGGCGACTTCGAGGAGGCCGCCGCCACCGGCGCCGAGAAGGCCGGCGCTGAGCTGATCAGCGTGAAGCCGGGCGAGTTCGAGAAGCTCCTCGCCGAGGCCGAGCCCTTCCGCGACGTCGAGGACGTCGACGGCGGCGACACCGCCGTGATCCTCTACACGAGCGGCACCACCGGCACCCCCAAGGGCGCCGAGCTCACCCACTCCAACCTCAAGACGAACGCCCAGGTGACCGCCGACACGCTCGCGAAGAGCACGGAGGAGGACGTCGTCCTCGGCGCGCTGCCGCTGTTCCACTCCTTCGGCCAGACCTGCGGCCTCAACGCCGGCGTCTACAAGGGCTCCTGCCTCACGCTGATCCCGCGCTTCGACCCGGTCAAGGCGATGGAGATCATCGAGCGCGACCAGGTGACGATCTTCCAGGGCGTCCCGACGATGTACGTCGCGATCCTCAATCTGCCGGACGAGAAGCTCAAGGACACGTCGTGCCTGCGGCTGTGCGTGTCCGGCGGCTCGGCGCTGCCGGTCGAGGTCCTGAAGGGATTCGAGGAGAAGTTCAACGCCAAGATCCTCGAGGGCTACGGCCTGTCCGAGACCAGCCCGGTCGCCTCCTTCAACCACCCGGACCGGGACCGCAAGCCGGGCAGCATCGGCACCCCGATCGAGGGCGTCGAGATGAAGCTCGTCGACGATGACGGCAACGACGTCGAGGGCACCGACGAGGTCGGCGAGATCGCGATCAAGGGCCACAACGTGATGAAGGGCTACTGGAACCGCCAGGACGCCACGGACGAGGTCATGAGCGAGGACGGCTGGTTCCGCACCGGCGACATGGGCAAGCGCGACGACGAGGGCTACTACTTCATCGTCGACCGCAAGAAGGAGATGATCATCCGCGGCGGCTACAACGTCTACCCGCGCGAGATCGAGGAGGTCCTCTACGAGCACCCCGCCGTCGCGGAGGCGGCCGTCGTGGGCGTGCCGGACGACAAGATGGGCGAGGAGATCGGCGCCGCCGTCGTGCTCAAGGAGGGCAAGCACGTCGACGCCGACGAGCTCCGCGCCTTCGTCAAGGAGCAGGTCGCCAACTACAAGTACCCGCGCAAGATCTGGTTCCCGGACGAGCTCCCGAAGGGCCCGACCGGGAAGATCCTCAAGCGCGAGGTCGAGGTCCCGCAGGAGGCCAAGACCGCCTGAGGGCGCCCGTGGCGAGGCGTGGGCGGTCTTCTGGGTGCTATGCCCCTGGAAAACCGCCCACGCGCCCTGGGGAGGGAGCTAGGCCGGGTCGATCATCGCGTCGATCGTCAGCGCGCCGCGGGCGAGGGCGACCGAGACCCGGTGGTGGCCGTCGCGCACCGCGTAGCCGTCGTCGACCGGCACGACGGAGATCGGCGGCAGCACGGCGCCGCGGTGCTCGGCGAGCCAGACCCGCTGCCAGCGGCTGCGCGCCGCCGCGCGCGGCCGGAAGCCGGAGTCGAACTGGACGGCCTTGCCGGGCTCCACGGTGCCGGCGATCGCCTGGATCGGGATCTCGCGCACGCCCATCAGGCGCCGCGCCGCCGCGCGCGACTGCCGGCTCTCGTCGAAGACCGCCAGCCGCCCGCACACCTTCGGATACCGCCGCATCCGGCGGACCACCGCCGCGCGCCGGCGAGCACGGGCCGCCCGGGTGAAGGCGCGCTCCGCGTCCATCGAGTTCGAGCCTGTCATCAGCATGCATCCAATGGTCGGCTACGACACGCGATCGCACATCGGGAAGATGGAGCGGATCCAGGCGCGAAAACCTTAGGTTCGAGCCGCGAGCCCTTACCGCGAAAGCGGCCGAGTTTGCGGCCAGGCCGCCCGGGGCTGTCCGACCCGGCGCCTAGTGTTTCCGCCCGTGTCGTCTCCCGGCTGCGCGCACCTCCACGTCCACAGCGAGTACTCGCTGCTCGACGGCGCGTGCAAGATCGAGAAGCTCGCCGCGCGGGCCGCTGAGTTCGGCCAGCCGGCCCTCGGGCTGACCGATCACGGCGTCATGAACGGCGCCGTGGAGCTCTACAAGGCGTGCAAGAAGCACGGCATCAAGCCGATCCTGGGGCTCGAGGCCTATTTCGTCGACGACCGCGCGGTGAAGGACCGCAAGGTCGAGCGCAACCACCTCACGCTGATCGCGGAGACCGGCGAGGGCTTCGGCAACCTGGTCAAGCTGTCGAGCGCCGGCTTCCTCGAGGGCCTGCACCGCGGCAAGCCCGGCGTCGACATGGACCTGCTGGCCCGCCACAGCAAGGGCGTCATCGCGCTCACGGGCTGCCTGGCGAGCCGGAGCAGCCGCCGCATCGTCGAGGGCCGCCCGCACGAGGCCCGCGCGCACGTCGACGAGCTGATCCAGGCGTTCGGCCCCGAGCAGGTGTACTTCGAGGTCCAGCACAACGGGCTGGCCGAGCAGGAGCAGGTCAACGAGGCGATCGCGGGCTTCGCTCGCGAGCTGGGCCGCCCGCTCGTCGCCACGGCCGACGTCCACTACCTGCGCCGCGAGGACTTCCACCACCACGCGGCGCTGCTGTGCGTGCAGACCAAGTCCACGCTGGCGGCGCCGAAGATGTCCTTCGACAACAACGAGTTCTACTTGAAGAGCTCGGACGAGATGGCGCAGGCGTTCGCGGACACGCCGGAGGCGCTGGCGTCGACGCTGGAGATCGCGCAGCGCTGCGACGTGGAGATCGAGCTCGACGGCCAGCTGATCCCGCGCTACGACTGCCCTGACGGCAAGGACGAGAAGGCCTACCTGCGCGAGCTCGTGGAGGCCGGCCTACGCGCACGCTACGGCGATCCGCCGCCCGCCGCGGCCGTCGAGCGCATGGAGATGGAGCTCGCGGTCATCGACAAGATGGGCTTCAACGCCTACTTCCTGATCGTCTGGGACTTCGTCGACTACGCGAAGCGCAACGGGATCGCGGTGGGGCCGGGGCGCGGCAGCGCGGCCGGCAGCCTCGTCGCGTACTGCCTCCAGATCACGGACGTGGACCCGCTGCGCTACGACCTGCTGTTCGAGCGCTTCCTCAACGCCGAGCGCGTGTCGATGCCGGACATCGACATCGACTTCTCGGTCCGCGGCCGGGAGCGCGTGATCCGCTACGTCACGGAGAAGTACGGCAGCGACCGCGTCGCGCAGATCATCACCTTCGGCAAGATGTTCCCGCGCGCGGCCACGCGCGACGCCGCGCGCGTGCTCGGCCACGAGTACGCGATCGGGGACCGCCTGGCGAAGCTGATCCCGGACCCGCAGCAGGGCCGCCCGCCGAGCTTCGAGGACTGCCTCCAGCAGGGCACCGATCTCGCGGCCGAGGTCGCGAAGGACCCGACGGCGAAGCAGATCGTCGACGTCGCGCAGGGGCTGGAGGGGATCGTCCGCAACGCGTCGATCCACGCGGCCGCGGTCGTGATCGCCGACCGGCCGCTGACGGAGATCGTCCCGCTCCAGCTCGCCGACGCAGGCGCCGGCGAGAACGGCGCCAAGATCTACCGGACGGTCACGCAGTACTCGATGAAGCCCATCGAGGAGATCGGCCTGCTCAAGATGGACTTCCTGGGCCTGCGGAACCTGGACGTCATCGAGGACACGATCGCGATCATCGAGCGCTCGACCGGCGAGCGGATCGACATGACGACGCTCCCGCTGGACGACGAGAAGACCTACGAGATGATGGCCCGGGGTGACTCGATCGGGGTGTTCCAGTTCGAGTCCGAGGGCATGCGCGAGGCCCTGCGCAAGGTCCGCCCGAGCGAGTTCGAGGACCTCGTGGCGCTCAACGCGCTGTACCGCCCGGGCGCGATGGACCAGATCCCGACCTACGCGCGCGGCAAGCACAACCCGGACTCGATCGCCTACATCGACGACCGCCTGCGCCCCATCACGGGGGCGACCAAGGGCGTGATCCTCTACCAGGAGCAGTCGATGCAGATCGCCAAGTCGCTCGCGGGCTTCTCAGGGCCCAAGGCGGACGACCTGCGCAAGGCGATCGGCAAGAAGAACCGCGAGGCGATGGCCAAGCTCAAGCCCGAGTTCTACGAGGGCTGCAAGGCGTCGGGCACGGCGCCGGACGTGATCGAGGCGCTGTGGACGGTCAACGAGAAGAGCGCCGACTACTCGTTCAACCGCTCGCACGCGGCCTGCTACGGGCTGATCGCCTACCGGACGGCGTGGCTGAAGGCCAACTACCCGGCCGAGTACATGGCCGCGCTGATCTCGTCCGTCATGGACACGAAGGACAAGGTGCCGTTCTTCGTCAACCAGACGGAGAGCATGGGCATCGAGATCCTGCCGCCGGACGTCAACGAGTCCGACCACGAGTTCATGGTCGTGGACGGGAACATCCGCTTCGGCCTGGACGCCGTGAAGGGCGTCGGCTTCGCCGCGGTGGAGGCGATCAAGCGCGCGCGAGAGGCCGCCGCCCCGTTCACCTCGCTGTGGGACTTCTGCGAGCGCGTGGACTGCCGCACGGTGAACAAGCGCGCGATCGAGGCGCTGATCAAGTGCGGCGCGTTCGGCTCCACCGGCGCGACCCGCCGCGGCATGCTCGAGGTGCTGGACTCCGCCCAGGGCGCCGGCCAGAAGGCCCAGCAGGACGCGGAGATCGGCCAGGGCTCGATCTTCGACCTCGGCGGCTTCGGCGCCGACGACGGCGGCGGCGCATCGCCGTTCGCGGCGCCAGCGCACCCGCCGATCCCGACGCACGAGTTCGAGCGCCCGGAGCTGCTGGCGATGGAGAAGGAGTCGATCGGCGTCTTCATCACGGAGCACCCGCTCAAGCGCGTGCGCGATGCGCTGGCCGTGAAGGCGGACTGCTCGGTCGCCGAGGTCGCCGACCGCAAGGACGGCGAGTGGATCAAGGTCGGCGGCATGATCACCGAGGCCAAGAAGATCCGCACCCGCAGCGGGACGAACATGATGTTCGCGACGCTCGACGACCTCGAGGGCTCGATCGAGGTGGTGGTGTTCGAGAAGGCGCTCGCGGCCGCCGAGGGCGTGCTCGTGCTGGACGAGATCGTGACCGTGCGCGGCCGGGTGGACCACAAGGACGCGAACAAGGTCTGCATCGTCGTCCACGAGGTCGAGCGCTTCGACCCCTCGGAGGCCGAGATCGAGAAGGCCAAGGTGAAGGTCGCCGAGCTGGCCGAGCTCGAGCGGCCGCGGCTGCTGCGCGTGCGGGTCGACGCCGCGCGGCTCGACGCGACGGTCGTCGAGGACCTCCGCGAGCTGTTCGGCCGCTACCCGGGCAACGACGAGTTCGTGCTCGAGATGCACACCCGAGCCGGCCTGCGCTGCCTGCGCTTCGGCGGCGACTACCGGGTCGCCGGCCGCAACGGCGCGCTGAAGTCCGAGCTGCGGACGCTGTTCGGCGACGCGATCGTGCCGATCGCCCGGCCCGGATCGGAGCCCGTGACGGCCGAGCGCGAGCCCGAGCCCGCCGTCGCCTAGCGCCGCGCCTGCAGGCCGCGCTCGCGCAGCGCGATCGCGTTCTCGATGTCGACGCGCTCGACGGCCTTGCCGGCCGCGCCCGGGCCCTCGAAGACCACCGGCATGCCCTCGAAGCGCGGCTCGCTGAGGAACGCCGCGATCCCGTCGGGCCCGATCTCGCCCTCGCCGAGGTTGGCGTGGCGGTCGCGGTTGGAGCCCAGTGGGGTCACCGAGTCGTTGACGTGCAGCGAGCCGAGGCGGTCCAGGCCCACGACGCGGTCGAAGTCGTCGAGCACGTCGCTCAGTCCCTCGGCCGTGCGGATGTCGTAGCCCGAGGCGAGCAGGTGGCAGGAGTCCAGGCACACGCCGAGCCGCTTCCCGCCGCCCGCCAGCTCGATCAGCCGCGCCAGCTCCTCGAAGGAGCGCCCGAGCGTCCCGCCGGCGCCGGCGGTGTCCTCGAGGTGCAGGACGCACTCGTCCGACTCCTCGAGCGCCTCGGCGATCACCGTGGCGGCGCGCTCCAGCGCGGCGTCGACCGCGCCTCCGTCCTTCAGCGCGGAGCCCGGGTGGAGCACGACCGCGTGGGCGCCGAGCGCCTCGCCGGCCTTCAGGGCATGGGTGAGCGCGGCCAGCGACTTGCCGCGGATCTCCTCGTCCTCGGAGGCGCAGTTGAGCAGGTAGACGGCGTGGATGAGCATCGCGTCGACGTCCGAGTCGGCCATCGCCTGGCGGAAGTCGGCGACCTCATCGTCGGAGTACTCGCGCGGCCGCCAGGCCCGCGGGCTCTGGTTGAAGATCTGGATCGAGCGGCAGGCGCGCTCGATCCCGCGCTGCACCGCGTTCGCGGGCCCGCCGGCGGGCGAGACGTGGGCCCCGATCAACATCTCGTCTGGACGCTTCGCTCTGATGGCATCCTGTGTCCATGCGCGTGCGCTTCGCACCATCGCCGACAGGGGCGCTCCACATCGGTGGAGCGCGGACGGCACTGTACAACTGGCTCCTGGCGCGGGGATGGGATGCCCACCCACCCGGGGAGCTCGTCCTGCGCATCGAGGACACGGACCGCGAGCGCTCGACGCGCGAGAACGTCGAGCAGATCTTCGAGGCGCTGCGCTGGCTGGAGCTGGACTGGGACGGCGACCCCGTCTTCCAGTCCGAGCGCCACGACCGGCACGCCGAGGTCGTGCAGCGCCTGATCGACTCGGGGTACGCATATCGCTCCGCCGCGGGTCCTCAGGATGTGCAGGCCTGGAAAGCAGAGCATGGCAACGAGCGGGGCTTCCGCGGCGAGGACGAGGGCGAGGGCGCCGTGCGGCTGCGGATGCCCGACGAGGGCGCCACCGTGGTCCGGGACGTCATCCGCGGCGACAGCACGTTCGAGCACCGCCTGATGGACGACCTGGTGGTCGCGCGGGCGGACGGGACCCCGGTCTACCACCTGGCCGTGGTGGTCGACGACCTCGACGCCGGCATCACGCACGTGGTGCGCGGCGCCGACCACTTCTCCAACACGCCCAAGCAGATGCGGATCCTGGAGGCGATGGGGGAGGAGCCCCCGGTGTACGCCCATGTCCCGCTGCTGCACGGGCCGGACGGCAAGAAGCTGTCGAAGCGCCACGGCGCCGCCTCCGTGCAGGAGCTGCGCGACGCCGGCTACCTGCCCGAGGCGGTCCGCAACTACCTCGCGCTGCTCGGCTGGGGCTACGACGACGAGACCACGTTCTTCACGACCGAGGAGCTCCAGCAGCGGTTCTCGCTCGAGCGCGTCTCCCGCTCGCCGGCCGTGTTCGACGAGAAGAAGCTGCGCTGGATGAACGGCCAGTACCTCCGCAAGCTGCCCGTCGAGCAGCTCACGCGCCGGCTGGAGACGCTGACCGGCCGCAAGGGCCTGGGCGAGGCCGTGGCGATCAGTCAGGACAAGATCTCCACGCTCGACGAGTTCTGGCCGCTGGCGGGCTTCTTCTTCGACGGGCCGAAGGACGATCCGGAGGTGCGCGAGCGGGTGCTCGGCGCGCCGGGGGCGCTGGAGGCGCTCGCGGCGGCCCGCGACGCCCTGGCGGCGCTCCCCGCGCCGTGGTCCGCGGAGGGCCTGGAGGAGGCGCTGCGCGGCGTGGCGGAGCGCCTCGAGGTCAAGCCGAAGGCCGTCTTCCAGCCGCTCCGGGTCGCGCTGGCGGGTACGACCGTGTCACCGGGTATCTTCGAGTCGGTCGCGCTGCTGGGGCGCGACGCGACACTGGCCAGGGTCGAGGAGGCGCTCGCGCTCAACCGTCCGTCCACGATTGCCGATAGAGGCTGAAGGCCGGACGCTGACCATGACTGGCCAGAACCCTCCAGATCCCCCGCTTACTACCGATGACCCGCTCATGACACCGCCGCGTGCGACCGCACTGCCCGTCGCCGCCGGCACGAACAGCCCCGCTGCCGGGCAGCCGGCCGCACGGACGGCGCAGCCCTATGCGGCTGTCGGGCGCTCGCGCAACGAGGGTCATGGCAAGCGTCTGACGGCGGCCTTCGAGGCGCTCGAGGTCTTCCCGGCGCTGGCGGAGTCCCGCAACCGCCTGCTGGCGCTGGTCTCCGAGGAGCGCCCCTCGATCGGCGACATGGTCCGCGCCATCGAGTCCGACGTCGCGCTCGTGATCGCCGTGCTGCGGCTCGCCAACGGGTTCGACTCGCCGCGCCGCGGCCAGGTCGACTCCGTGGTGCTCGCCGTCGAGGTGCTCTCGCCCGAGTCCGTGCAGCAGCTCGCCACCAACGCCGAGACCTTCGAGTTCTTCGAGCGCGGCAAGAAGTGGGACGCCGCCCCGGAGCGCTTCCGCCTGCACGCCGTCGCGGTCCAGCGCGCCGCCGACCGCCTGGCCGCGGCCGCCAGCTACCAGCACCGTGACCGGCTGCTGATCACCGCGCTCCTGCACGACATCGGCAAGCTCGTGCTCATGCACGCGTACCCGGGCTACCCGAAGCAGGTCCACGGCCCGGCGCGGACGCCCGAGGAGCGGCTGCACTACGAGCGCCGGGAGCTCGGCGTCGACCACGCGCTGGTCGGCGGCGTCCTCGCCCGTCGCTGGAACCTCCCGAAGTCCGTGGCCTCGGCCATCGAGCGCCACCACGCCGACGACGCCCAGGGCGACGCCGCGTTCGTGCGCCTGGCCGACATGCTCGCCCACTACTCGCAGGGCTCGCCCGTCTCGTCGACGGAGCTGCTGCGGGCCGCCCGCAACGTCGGCTTCGGCCCGTCCGAGCTGCGCGCGGTGCTCTACGACCTCCCGTACCCCTCGCAGGAGCGCCCGCGGGCGGTCGAGCCGTGCCCGCTCTCGGGCCGCGAGCTCGAGGTCCTCAAGCGCCTCGCCAAGGGCATGGTCTACAAGCAGATCGCCCACGAGCTCTCGCTCTCCACGAGCACGGTGCGCACGCACCTCCACAACATCTACGGCAAGCTCGGCGCGGTCGACCGCGCCCAGGCCGTCCTGCACGCCACCGAGCGCGGCTGGCTCTAGGCCGCTCGGCTCCGGCGCGTGCGCCGAGCCGTGGCAAGCCCCATCGCGATCGCGACGCCGATCGCGTCGATCAGCACGTCGACGGGCGAGCCGCTGCGGCCGTCCACGAACGTCTGGTGGTACTCGTCGGTGACCGCGTAGGCGATCGCGATCGCCGCCGCCGCGGCGACCGGCGCGCGCCGGTAGCCCAGAGCCCGCCACCAGAGCAGCCACAGCACCCCGTACTCGACCATGTGCGCGAGCTTGCGGAGGATCTCGTCCCACACGCCCAGGCCCGAGTCGAGGTCCGGCTGCGCGGACAGCGCGAAGATGACCGCCATCAGCAGCAACGGCGGGGCGTAGCGGCTCAGGGCGGGCACGGCGCCGGTCATGCTGCCAGGATTGACGGCGCGTGCTGTCCATCACCACCAAGTCCCCGTACGCGCTGCGCGCGCTGACCGAGCTGGCGCGGACCGGCGGCGCCGCGCCCGTCCCGATCGGGGAATTGGCGCGGCGGCGAGACATCCCGGTGCAGTTCCTCGAGCAGCTGTTCGCCGTCCTGCGCCGCGCCGGGATCCTGCGCTCGCAGCGCGGCGTGAAGGGCGGCTACTCGTTCGCGCGCGAGCCGTCCGAGATCACGGTCCTCGAGATCGTCGAGTTGCTCGACGGCCCGCTCGGCGCCGGCGCCGAGTCGATCTTCGCCGAAGCTGCCGCCTCCGCCCGAGCCGTCCTCGCCAAGGCCACGATCGCCGACGTCCTGGAGCGCGAGAACCGCGAGGCCGGCGCGACGATGTATTACATCTAGACGGGCTACCGCCGCCTCGCGCGGGGAAGAACCCACTGGCCGGGCGCGGGGTCCGTACGCCCTCTCGAGGCACTCCGCGCCCGGCGCTCCCTTAGACCTCTCCGGTGGCCGTCGGGTTGGTGCGTTGCGCGCAGCGGTAAGGGAATGGACGCCACGACCAAGCGCTTCGTTCAGACCCGGACATCTTGGACGCATGTCCGATGCGAGCGGGTTCCTGGAGCGTTGTTAGATCGCAGTGCCGGGAAGGGCGTACGGAGCGCCTCGGCGCCTCCGTCTCACGGACGGGAATGCGAAGGAGCGCACGGGAGCGGTCACGCGGTCGAGAGGGCGCGTGACCGCCTCTCGGTGCGCCGCGACGATGTACTGCGTCAGTCGGGCTTCCGCTTCGGCTCGGAGCCGGGCAGCTCGGAAGGGTGGAACGTCAGGGAGCCGCCGGCGCGGAACCGGTCCAGCTTGTGGAAGTCGTCGGCGGTGGTCTGCCGGGCCTCGTGCGCCCGCTCTGGCGTGTCGTCCTCAGGTTCCCGCCGGCGCAGTAGCCGCCGTAGCCAGCGCGGGAGGCGGACCTCGCCGCCCCACTCTTCCTGTGCCATATGCGCATCCTCCTCCGCGGGGGCGGTGGAGTGCAAGCCGGCGCGATGCGCTACGTCCCGAGCCCGCCGGCGCCGGGCGAGCGCTCGTCGCGGTGGCCGACCACGCGGCCCATGAAGACCTGGAGGTCCTGGTAGGCGGCGCTCAGCCGCTCGACCATGTCGGCCATGTGGCTCGCTGGGAGGTCGTCGTCGCGCTCGAGCGCGGCGTCGAGTGAGCGGACGACCTCGTGGAGCTCGACGGCGTGGCTCGTGAACTCGTCCGTGGTCCACCAGGCGCCCGTCGATGCGTCCCAGAGCCGATCGAGCGACCTCCGCAGCCCGGCGTGCAGCGCCGCGCTCGCAGACAGCGCGCGCTTGCGAACCTCGGCGACTCGCAGAGCTCGTTCCCTCGCCTCGCTCTCGTCGACGCGGCCCTTCGCCGCCTCGGCGGCCTTCGCCTCGCTCTCCTCGGCCGCCTCGAGCATCGCGAGGACCTGCCAGTCGGCGATGAGCCGGCCGATGCTCGCGTTGTCGACGACCTGCACGGCGGCATGCGCGCAGATGTCGGCGGGATCGCGGTCGTCCTCGCTCTCGCGTCGTGTCTCGAAGCGGATCCGGGTCAGGATGCCCAAGAGCGCCTGCCGGGCGCCTTCCTTCAGCAGCTCCAGGACGTCCTCCTGCACCGTGTCGCCGAGCAGATTCGGCGCGGCGATCCCGAGCGTCTCGGGAAGGTGCACTGCCGCCTGGCCGTCCTTCCGCCCGAGCGAGACCACCGCCGGCAACCGCGCGGCCACGCGGACCCCGCGCCGGAGGGCTCCCTCGAGCCCGTCGACGGGCCCCTCGAGCTCCTTCGCGAGCTCGAGCAGCGCGTCCCCGGGCCGCGCGAGGCCGGGCGTCTTCCGCCGTCGTGCGATGGCCGCGTTCATACCCGCGACGATCTCGGCGGTGAGAATGCGGGGCGGCGGCGAGATGCTCATGGCGATGCGTCGCACGAAAGGTTCCCAGTCGACGTCGACCGCCTGCCGGCAGGTCAGCTCCCGCGCCCTCGAGTCGGCCCACGGCGGGTTGCCCCGGGGCCTCAAGCCGTCCCACATGCCCGTGTCGATCGCAACGGCGCGCAGCGTCGCCGCGAGGTCGCGCGCGACGGAGGCGAGCGCCTTGCCGGACTCCCGCCGCCAGAGCGCGGCCAGCGCGGCTGCGCGGTCTTCGGCAACCTTGACGTGCAGCGGCTTCTCCTCAGCGGCCTTCGCCGGCGCCTCCGCCGTCGCTCGATCGGACTCGAGCATGGCGCTGAGCGCCCGCCACGTGGCGAATGCCGCGACGAGCACCAGGGCGACGACGATCAGCCCGCCGCCGCTCCAGGCGGCCACCAAGGCGAGCACCAGGCTGAGCGCCGCAATCACGGCCCAGGCGATCAGGCGCGGGCGGGGGTCGCCCCACGGCCGCTCCGGCGGCAGCGTGCCGATCGGCGACCCCTCCTGGCCGCGGTGGACGAGAAGGTCCCAGCGTGGCGTGCCCGGCCGGCGGACCGAGTCCAGGTCCGGGTCCGCGTACGCCATCCACTCGCGGGAGAGGGCGGGGCCGGCCTCGTCGACCGCCCGCGAGAGGTGCTTGTAGGCGAGATCGTCGAGCTTCCTCCGGCGGCGATTGCGGCGCCGCCGCTGCCGTCTCTCACGCCCGCTCTCGGAGCGCGCCGCAGCGGACTCCGCTGCCGCCGACTGTGGGCGGCGAGACTCTTCTCCGGCCATCTCAGTCCGGCTCCTCGATGCCGGCCTGCTCGCGCAGCAGGGCGAAGAAGCACCCGGCGTTGTAGTGGGCCTGCCAGCCGGCGCTCCACCGGCCCCAGGTCATGTGCCACCACTGGACGAGCATGCGCCGGGCCCAGAGCTCCGCTCGCCACAGCCACGTGGTGCTCGTCGTCGTGCCCGTCCTCTTCTTCAGCCTCCGCACCCGCAGGCAGTGCTGGGAGACGTTCACCGTCCGCTTGAGGCGGCGGCGCTCGAACCCCGCGAGCTCCAGCCGGTGCCGGAGGCGCCGCTTCTTCAACGGGATGTACCAGGGCTGGAGCTGCTGGGCGACGGCGTCGGACTCCGTCTTGGCGCGCTCGTGCAGGCTCTCCGAGACCTCCTTGCTCGCCGGTAGCCCCAGGGCCAGCCGGACCTGCGGCGTGATGGCGGTCTTGAGGTGGTCGCAGCTCGTCGCCAGGACGCCATAGAGGACGCTCGCCCGGTAGCGCGCCTCGACCACGCCGGGCCGGCGTCGCAGGATGTCGCGGTAGCGCAGCAGCGCCGCGAGCTGCGCGCGCGCCTGCGCCAGGGTTGGCGTCGTGGTCGCGGCGCCCAGGAGCGCCGCCTGCCGCTCGGCCAGGTTCGCCAGCTGGAGCTGCGGCAGCACGTTCTCGGGCTCCGCGGTGGCCGCGGCGGTGAACGCGATCCGGGCCGGCGCGATCGCTCCCGGCCCGCCGGCCTTGAGTGCCCGGACGCCGTCGAGGTAGTGCTGGAGCGCCGTCAGGTCGCTCCATCGGGCCCAGGGCGGGAACACGTACGCCGCGTCGTTCGAGATGTGCATGAAGATCTTCGCGGCCGCGCAGGAGATCGTGTCCTCGAGCGTCGGCCCCGAGACCGTCTCGAGCAGCGGCGTGCCGGCCTCCACCGGCTTCAGCCACACGCTGATCTCCGTCGGCTGTCCCTGCCCGCCCTCGACCAGCGTCCCGCCGAGCTTGTACCGCGGCGGCTGAGGCGGCCTGGGCAGCAGCTCGAGGACCTTCGCGATGAACGCCCCCTGGGGAATCGTGCTCGCCTCGATCGCCGAGATCAGGTCGGTCTGCGGCGAGCCGGCGGGCACCTCCGGCGGAGGCAGGAGGCCGCTGTGGAACAGCCGCTCGCGCAGGCGCGCGGTGACCGCGTTGACGCGCTCCGAGCCGTCCTTCGTCAGCGCCTCGACCTCGACGGGCCCGAGGCGGGTCGCGGCCCGGAGCGTCGCCACGATCCAGTACAGCGCCGCCGCGGCCAGGCCGAACGCCACCCAGTCGCCGACCGTGAAGCCGGACGCCGAATCCTCGAGCCAGTCCACGATGTCGCGGGCCGCCTCGGGCAGCGTTGTGGCCTCGCGGATCACGGCGTGCATGGCAGCTCGTCCGTGCGTTCGGGGCAGTCCGGCGAACCAGGGGGCGTCGTCGACGGCGGTGAGGCGCTTGGCGGCCCGCCGCTCGGGGGCGACGAGGAGGGCGGCGACGAGGACGGGTCGTTCGGCGGCGCCGAGGAGGGCTCGTTCGGCGGCGCCGAGGAGGGCTCGTTCGGCGGCGGCGAGGAGGGCTCGTTCGGCGGCGGCGAGGACGGCGCGTTCGGCGGCGACGAGGACGGCTCGTTCGGCGGCGGCGAGGAGGTGCAGCGGATCGTGCACGCGCATTGCGGGCACTTCTCGCCGTCGTCCTTCTTGTCGCCGCCGGCCTTGGCGAGCGCCGCGATCCCGTTCAGCGCGCACTCGCGCGCGCCCTCGTCCGGCGGCTCCTTCGCGAGCACGGCGACGTAGAGCTTCTTCGCCTCCTCACCGGCGCGTTCGCGCATCAGGTCGGCGCGGAAGCACAGCCGCGCGGCCAGGCGCTTCATGCCCTCCCTGGCGCACGTGCTCTTCGGCTCGTCGGCCAGGATGGCCTTGAACTGCTTCTCCGCGTCGGCCAACTGGAACTTCTCGCGCGCGGCTTTCGCCGACGAGCAGGAGGCGGGCGCGGCGGGCGCGACGTTGTGGAGCACCGCCAGGGTGATCAACACCACGCCGGCGGCGAGCAGCATGAGCATGAGCAGCGGCGCGACCCTCACCCTGCCGCGACCGTATCCGGGCCCGCGGGGGCGTGGCAACCCGCCGCGCCCCGCGTCACTCCGGAGACCGGACCGGCACCCTCAGGATTCCGGCGTTCCGAGAGCCGGCCGGGCGTCGCGCGCGATCAGAGGGGACGCGACGACGCCCTGGCCGGTGTGGCGGGTCGCATGGCAGTGCAACCGCCGTGAGCGCTGACCGTCCCCGTCAGCGCCGTGACCATTGCGTTCCGTGACCGGGGCCCGATCATGCCTCCCACGGTCAGAACGCATACAGACCTACTTGACCGTGATCGTCCCGACCATCGACGGGTGGATCTCGCAGAAGTACTCGACCGTCCCGGCCTTGTCCGCCTTCCACGTGAAGCTCTCGCCCTGCGCGAGCGTGCCGGAGTCGAACTTCGCGCCGGAGGTCGCCGTGACCGTGTGCGGCGCGGAGTCGCCATTGGTCCAGGTGATCTCCTGGCCGACCTCGACCTCGATGTTCGCGGGGGAGAAGGCGAAGCCCGAGATGTCGGCGGAGACGGGTCCGGCCGGCTTCGCCGCCGGGGCGTCCTTCTTCGCCGCGGGCTTCTTGGCGGGCGCGCTCTCGTGCGAGGCGGTGTGGGCGGGGGTCGCGGCCGCCGCGGCGGCGGGAGTCGAGGCGTCGTCGTCACCGCCGCAGGCAGCGAGCGTCGTGGCGCCGAGCAGCGAGGTGGCGACGAGGAGAGTGGTGATTGGCTTGCGCATGTCCCGGTGGACGCCCGCGCGAGCAGTTCTATTCCGGACCCTCTGCGTATCGGGGATACTCGCGGCGGCCATGGCCACGCGCAGGCGCACCGGCGAAAAGGACGAGGAGCTCTCCGACGAGCTGGAGGACCTCGCTCCGACGACAGGGGACCTGGGCGCGATCCTGCTGGCCGCGCAGGACGGCGGCGGGAACGCCGCGCTGTCCGGCCTGATGGCGCAGGTGGAGTCCGGCGAGGAGCCGGCGACGGCCCTGCTGCCCGGCGAGCGGCGCGAGGACGAGGACGCCTTGTCCGAGCGCGAACGTCAGGGCATCGCCGACCGCGCCGCGCGCAGCGCGCTGATGGGGCGCGTGACCGCCGCGAGGGCGAGCCGCTTCTCCACGCGCATCGACAGCGAGCTCGCGTCGTTCGAGCGCCGCCTCAACGACGCGTTCGCGTACGGCTGGCTCGGCACGGACGCCGCGGTGCTCAGCGCGGAGCTGGACGACCTCGAGGACCGGCTGCGGCGGGCCCAGGCGGAGGAGGAGGCGCTCCAGGCGCTGGCGGCCGTCGACCTCAAGCGCCGCCCGCTCGACGAGCGCGTCGAAGAAGGCCGTGATGGAGCGCGTGGCGCTCACGAAGCCCGGCATGTCGCTCTACGCGCCCGAGGACCTCGACGAGCTGCTCCAGCTCGAGGGCAAGCAGGTCGAGCTCCGCAAGGCCCTGGCCGACAACGCGACGAGCGTCATCGCCGCGCGCGGGGCGCTCGGCACGCTGAGCGACGCGTCGACGGCGTACGCGAAGGGCGCCGCGTCGACACTGGGGGAGGCGGTCGAGAAGCTCGGCCTCCTGCTCACCGAGCAGGAGATGGTGCTGAAGGCGGTCGCCGACCGCCACGCCCGCACCAACGTCGAGGACCGCGAGCAGCTCAACAAGCTCATGGACGGCCTCGAGCCGCGCTACCGCAAGGAGCCGCACAAGGCGATGGCCGGCGGCGCGGGGCGCCAGGAGATCGACTACCTGGTCAAGAAGGCGTGGCTGGAGCAGCACGACGCGACGCAGAAGCTCGCCAAGGACGAGGTCTGGCAGCTGGTCGCCGGGTACTCCCCGAACGAGGGCAAGGTCGCGTACTTCGACCTGCCCGAGCGGATGGACCGCTGGCGCATGCACTTCTCGCTCGACTACGGCGCGATGCGGGCCGTCGGCGTCGAGGACTCCGAGTCCGACATCCGCGACAAGCTGTTCGGCTCGACCGCGGCGGCCGTGCTGCGCTCGCACGTCACCGCCGAGGTGCTCAGCCGCAGCGACGACCTCAACCCGCGCTTCTACTACAACACCGGCAAGGTCACCCCGAAGCGCGACTTCTGGGCCACGCGCGAGGGCAAGGCGGCGCGCCGCAACTGGAGCGCGAACCAGGGCAAGATGATCGACGCCTTCAACACGAAGGCGGACGAGCTGGTCAGGCTCGTCGACGACGTGCTGGAGGAGCGCCGCGACCTCAAGGCGGTCGTCGTCAAGGTCGGCGAGTCGCTCAAGTGGGCCGAATAGGCCCGAGGCCCTTCTCGGCCAGCTCGCGCTGAGCCTTCTCCGTCTTCTCGAGCCCGTCCAGCCCCATCCCGGCCAGCACGCCGGGCGCCTTCGTGAACTGGATCTCGCGGTAGTCCACGACCTCGACGACGTTGCCCCAGGGATCGCGGAACCGCAGCCCGCGGCCCGGCTCCGGCCGCACGCCGGCCTCGGCGAGCGCCGCGCGCACCGCGTCGCGGTCGTCGACCACGAGCCCGAAGTGGCGGTCCTCGTCCGGCGGCTGGCGGCGGCCCTCGGACAGCGCGAGGAACTGGTCGCCCATGTCCAGGAACGCCATCCCGCGGCACCCGCCCGCGCAGCTCGAACGCGAGCAGCCGGCCGTAGAACTCGAGCGCCGCGTCGAGGTCGCCGACCTCGAGCGCCACGTGGTTGATGCCCACCGGCCGCGCTCGCGCCATGCCGCGGATACTAGGCTGCTCCCCGGAATGGCTCGGATCCCGATCAACATCGCGGAGCACGTCGGGCGGACGCCGATGGTGCAGCTCACCCGCGTCCTCGCCGAAGACGCGGGCGGCGAGGTGTTCGCCAAGCTCGAGATGTTCAACCCCGGCGGCTCGGTCAAGGACCGCATCGGCGTCGCGATGATCGAGGCCGCCGAGGCCGAGGGCCGGATCGAGCCCGGGCAAGACGACGATCGTCGAGGCCACGAGCGGCAACACCGGCATCGCGCTCGCCTTCGTGTGCGCCGCCAAGGGCTACGACCTCGTGCTCACGCTCCCGCAGGGCATGAGCCGCGAGCGCGAGGGCCTGCTGCGGCTCTACGGCGCGCAGGTCCAGGTCACGGAGTCGATGGGCGGGATGAACGAGGCGGTGGCGGCCGCGCAGGCGCTCGCGCGCGACGCGCGGCGCCTTCCTGCCCGACCAGTTCGCCAACCCCGCCAACCCCGAGGCGCACCGCCGCACGACCGGCCCGGAGCTGTGGGAGGACCTCGACGGGAAGATCGACTACCTCGTGGCCGGCGTCGGCACCGGCGGCACGATCACCGGCGCGGGCTCGTTCCTGAAGGAGCGCAACCCGGAGCTGAAGGTGATCGCGGTCGAGCCCGCGAGCTCGGCCGTGCTGTCCGGCGGGCGGCCCGGCCCGCACAAGATCCAGGGCATCGGCGCGGGCTTCGTGCCGCCGGTGCTCGACCGCTCGCTGCTGGACGAGGTCATCCCCGTCGACGACGAGGACGCGCTCGACACGGCGCGGCTGCTCGCGCGGCGCGAGGGCGTGCTCGCGGGCATCTCGTGCGGCGCCGCGGCGTGGGCGGCGCTGGAGATCGCGCGCCGGCCCGAGGCGCGCGGGCGCCGGATCGCCGTCGTGCTGCCGGACTCGGGCGAGCGCTACGTCTCGACGCCGTTCTTCGCGCCGGAGCCGGAGCGCGCCGGCGCCGCGGGATGAGCCTGCGCGAGGTCGAGGGGCCGGCCGGGGCCCCGTGGGAGCGCCCGATGCACGGGACGCTCGACCGGCTGGTCGTGGAGTCGGAGCTGCTGGCGGACAACCCGCTCGGGGATCCCGCGCGCCGCCCGCTGTACGTGTACCGGCCGCCCGGCGTCGAGCCCGACCACCCGCGCCCGCTGCCGAGCGTCTACGTGATCCAGGGCTACACGGGCCAGCTCGACATGTGGTTCCGCCGCGACCCGTTCGAGCCGACGGTGCTCGAGCGGATCGACGCGATGTTCGCCGCCGGCGAGTGCCCGGACGCGATCGTCGTCTTCGCCGACTGCTGGACCTCCTACGGCGGCTCGCAGTTCCTCAACTCCAGCGCCACCGGCCGCTACCTGGACTACCTGTGCGACGAGCTGGTCCCGTTCGTCGACGGCCGCTACCCGACCGCCGCCGATCGCGACCATCGCGGGCTGACCGGCAAGTCGTCCGGCGGCTACGGCGCGATGGTGGTGCCGATGCTGCGGCCGGACGTGTTCGGCGCGCTCGCGTCCCACGCGGGCGACGCGCTGTTCGAGGCCTGCTACCTGCCCGAGTTCCCGACCTTCGTGCGCCGGCTGCGCGACGACTTCGAGAGCTCGTTCGAGGTCTTCTTCGAGCAGCTGGCCGCGCTCGGCCGCTTCGACGAGAAGTTCCGGCCGATCGAGCTCTACGGCTACGCCGCCGCCTACTCGCCCGACCCCTCGCAGCCCGGCAAGGCGCTGCTGCCGATCGACCTCCGGACTGGGAGGCTGATCGACGAGGTCTGGGAGCAGTGGCTCGAGAAGGACCCCGTGCGGATGGCGCCCCGGCACGCGCAGGCGCTGCGCTCGATGCGCCGGATCTACCTCGATGCCGGCGGCCGCGACGAGTACTTCCTCGACCTCGGCGCGCAGGCGTTCGCGGCGGAGCTGAGCGCGCTCGGCGTGGAGCACACGCTCGAGCTGTTCGACGGCACGCACTCGGGCGTCGCCTGGCGCTACCCGGGCGCGATCCGGGAGCTGGCGACGGCGCTACGGTAGGCCGCGTGGCCGCGCGGGCGCTCGACATCACCGGCCTCACCTGCCCGATGACGTGGGTCAAGACGAAGCTGGAGCTGGACCGGCTGGCGCCGGGCGACGTCCTCACCGTGTCGTGCGCGCCCGGCGAGGCGCTCGAGAACGTGCCGCGGTCGGCCGCCGAGGCCGGGCACGAGGTCGCGGTGGACGGCACGACCGTGCGGATCGTGCGCCGGTGAGCACGAGCCGGCGCTCGTTCTTCAAGGACCTGGCCGCCGCGGCCCGGGACGCTGCGGCGGGCGGCGAAGCGGACGGCCGCCGCGCGAGGGCCTCTCCGACGCCGAGCTGGAGCGCTACTCGCGCCAGCTCGTGCTGCCCGAGTGGAGCGAGCGCGCGCAGCTCGCGCTGCGCGACGCGAGCGTGCTCGTGATCGGCGCCGGGGCGCTCGGCTCGCCGGTCGCCGCCTACCTGGCGGGCGCGGGCGTCGGGCGGCTCGGGATCGTCGACGGCGACGCCGTCGAGGTCTCCAACCTGCACCGGCAGCACCTGCACTTCACCCCGGACGTCGGCGTGGCGAAGGCCCACAGCGCCGCGGCCAAGCTCGGCTTCCTCAACCCGGAGGTCGCCGTCGAGCCCTACCAGGTGCGGCTCGACGCGGACAACGCCGCCGGGCTGATCGAGGGGAACGACCTCGTCGTGGACTGCTCGGACTCGTTCGAGACGCGCTACGTCGTCAACGCCGCCTGCTGCGCCGCGGGCGTGCCGCTCGTCGAGGGCGGCGTGCTCGGCACGAGCGGCCTCGTGATGGCGATCCGGCCGGGCGAGAGCGCGTGCTACCGCTGCGCCTTCCCCGAGCCGCCGGCGCCCGGCGCGGTCCCGACGTGCGCCGAGGCGGGCGTGCTCGGCCCGGCCGCCGGCGTCATCGGGTCGATGCAGGCGCTCGAGGCGGTCAAGCTGCTGACAGGCGTGGGGGAGCCGCTCACCGGCGCGTTCCTCCAGCTGGACCTGGCCGCGCACGACTTCCTGCGGGTCGCGGTGGCGCGGCGCCCTGACTGCCCGGACTGCGGGACGCGTACGCTGTAGCCATGTTCGGCCTCGGCACCCTGCGCCGGGTCGCCGGCGAGGTCGGCCGCGACATCGCGGCCGCCCGCGCGCGCGACCCCGCCGCCACCGGCGTCTCGCCGGGGGAGATCCTGGCGTCCTGGCCGGGCGTGCACGCGCTGCTGTCGCATCGCGTCGCCCACGCGCTGCGTACCGCGGGCGTGCCCGTCGCGCCGCGGGCGCTGGCCTACGCCTCGCGGTCGCTCACCGGCATCGAGATCCACCCCGCCGCCCGGATCGGCGACGGGCTGTTCATCGACCACGGGATGGGCGTGGTGATCGGGGAGACCGCCGAGGTCGGCGAGAACGTGACGATGTACCAGGGCGTGACGCTCGGCGGCACCGGCTTCGCCACCGGCAAGCGGCACCCGACGGTCGAGGACAACGTGACGATCGGCTCGGGCGCGAAGCTCCTGGGCCCGATCACGATCGGCCACGGCGCGAAGATCGGCGCCAACGCGGTCGTGATCCACGACGTGCCGCCGAACTCCACGGTGGTCGGCAACCCGGGCCATCCCGTCCGCGTCGAGGGGCGCCGCCCCGAGGGCCCGGACGCCGACTGGGTGCACCTGCCCGACCCGATCGCCGACGCGATCAAGGTGCTGTCGCGCCGGATCGCCGACCTCGAGCGCGAGGTCGCCGGGCTGCGCGGCGCCGAGGACCCCACCGCGAGCGCCGACGTGGTGCCGCTGCGCAACGTCCGCGGCCCGAACCCCGCCGGTGGCTAGCTTCCGCCACACGGTCACCGTCCCGCGGCCGCCCGAGGAGGTCTTCCCGTGGCTGCTGGAGGAGGACAAGGTGCCGCGGTGGACCACGCGGCTGGAGGCCTACGACGTCGTCGGCGACGGCCCGATCGGCCGCGGCACGCGGATCCACCAGGTGCTCACCGTCAAGGGCCAGAAGCTCGACGTGGAGCTCGAGGTGACGGCCTACGACCCGCCGCGCGCCGCCGAGAGCCGCTTCACGCTCCAGGGCGTCGACGTCGACACGACCTACTCGCTGACCCCGGTGGACGGCGGCACGGAGCTCACGCAGACGCTCGACGGGAAGGCGACCTCGTTCAAGGCGCGGATGCTGCTGCCGGTCGTGAAGCCGCATCTGGAGGGCAAGATCGCCGACGACCTCGAGCGGCTCCGGGAGCTGCTGTCCGCCGGCTAGCCGTGCTGCCGCGCGCGCTGATCGCCGCCCTGGTGCTGTCGGCGCTGCTCGCGCCGGCGGCCTCGGCGCAGGACGTCATCGCCCAGGCCGCCCAGGCGCTGCGCTCCGACCCGGTCTACGCCGACCCGGACGCGGAGCGCGCGATCTCCGAGGCCGACGCGGATCGGATCCGCGAGCGGATCGAGGAACGTGACGCGGGCCCGATGTACATCGCGGTCCTGCCGGCGTCGGCGCTGCGCGCGGGCGGCGGCTCCGCGCGCGGGATCGCGCAGGGGATCCAGCAGCTGCTCAGGCGGCCCGGGGTCTACGCGGTCGTCGCCGGCGACAACTTCCAGGCCGGCAGCACCGATCTCAACGGGGCGGGAGAGCAGGCGTCCGAGGCGTTCCGCGAGCACAGCGGCGACGGCGTCAGCGCCGTGCTGCTGGACTTCGTCGACCGGGTCGGCGAGCTGCGCGCGGGCGGCGACCCCGGTTCCTCGGAGGGCGGCGGCGGCATCGGCGCCGCGGTGCTGCTGCCGCTGCTCGCGCTCGGCGGCGGCCTGCTGCTGCTCTCGCGCCGGCGGCGACGCCGGCGGGTCGAGGCGGAGCTGGCCGAGCTCAAGGAGAACGTCCGCGACGACCTCGTCGCGCTCGGCGACGACATCCGCGCGCTCGACCTCGACGTCGAGATGCCGGGCGTCGACGAGCGCGCGAAGGCGGACTACCACGCGGCCGTCGCAGGCGTACGACCGCGCCGAGCAGACGTGGGAGACCGCCCGCCGCCCGGCCGACTTCGAGCCGGTCGGCGCCGCGCTGGAGGAGGGCCGCTACGCGATGGCGTCGGCCAAGGCGCGGCTGGAGGGCCGCGAGCCGCCCGAGCGCACGCCGCCGTGCTTCTTCGACCCGCGCCACGGCCCGTCGTCGCGCGAGGTCGAGTGGGCGCCCTACGGCGGCGCGCCGCGCCCGGTTCCCGCCTGCGAGGCGGACGCCCAGCGCGTGGAGCGGGGGGAGGACCCCGAGGCGCGCGAGGTGCTCGTCGGCGGGCAGCGGATGCCGTACTGGCAGGCCGGCCCGATGTACGCGCCGTTCGCCGGCGGCTTCTTCGGCGGCGGGCTGCTGCCGGGCCTGCTCATCGGGACCGCGCTGGGCGGCGGGTTCGGGGGCTGGGGCGCCGGCGACGCTCACGCGGCCGGCGGCGACGGTGGCGGCGGCGACGGTGGCGGCGGCGACTGGGGCGGCGGGGACTTCGGCGGTGGCGGGGACTTCGGCGGCGGCGATTTCTGAGTCGGGCGGCGCGGGCTTCATCGCGCGCGCCGTCGTCGGCGCCGCGCTGCTCCTGCTCGCCGCGCCGGCCGCGGCGACCGCGGCTCCCGACGTCGAGATCGGCATCGAGGACGAGCGCCTGCTGCTCAACGCTCCCGCGCGCGCCCCGGACGCCGTCGCGGCGTGGCGGGACCTCGGGCGTCGACGTGGTGCGGCTGCACGCCTCGTGGTCGCGGATCGCGCCGGCCGGGCGCCGCCGGCCGCGCGGGTTCCGTGCCCGCGACCACCGCAGCCGCCGCTACCGCTGGCATGAGCTGGACTTCGCGATCGCCCTCGTGCGCGAGAACGGGATGCGCGTGATGCTCACGGTCACGGGCCCGGGGCCGGTGTGGACGAGCCGCGCGCGGCCGAGGCGCCGCGGCGCCTTCGACCCGAGCCCGCGCGAGTTCGGCGCGTTCGCCCGGGCGGTGGCCACGCGCTATCGCAGGCAGGTCGACCGGTACCTGATCTGGAACGAGCCGAACCTGAGCCTCGCGCCGCGCCGCGAGTGCCGCCGCCGGCCGCGCCGCTGCACGCCGGTGACGCCGCACCTCTACCGAGGGCTGGTCCGCGCCGCCGGCCCGGCGATCGAGCGCGCCGACCGCGGCGCCGAGATCGTGGTCGGCGAGCTGGCGCCGCTGCCGATCGAGGGGCCGTCGGCCCGCCGCGCTTCCTGCGCGCGATGGCCTGCGTCGACGACGGCTACCGGCCGATCCGCACGGGCCGCTGCCGGCGCTTCCGCCCGGTCAAGGCCGACGCTATCGGCCTCCATCCGCACGGCCGCCGCCGCGCGCCCGACCGCCAGAACCGGAATCCCGACGCGACCCAGATGGCCGACCTCCCGCGGCTCCTGCGGGTCGTCGACCGCCTCACGCGCCGCGGCCGGATCCGCGCCGGCCGCCGCCGGCTCCCGCTGCGGATCACCGAGCTCGGCTACCAGACCTCGCCGCCCGACCGGTTCATCGGGGTCTCGCCGGCGCGCCAGGCGCTGTACCTCCAGAAGGCCGCCTTCGTCGCCTGGCGCGAGCCGCGCGTCGCCACGCTCACCCAGTACCAGTGGGAGGACGAGCGCGTCCGGCGTGCCGGCACGGGCGCCAAGCGCTTCGCGGGCTGGCAGTCCGGACTGCACTTCCTCGACGGCCGCGCGAAGCCCGCCCTCGCCGGCTTCGCGCGCCCGCTCGTCGCGCTCGAGGACGGGAGCCGCGCCGGTGCGCTGCTGTGGGGACAGGTGCGCGCGGGCGCGGAGCACGCCGTCGCGCTCCAGCGCTGGGACGCCCGCTCACGAACCTGGCTCGTCCGGCAGACGCTCACCACCGACGAGCACGGCGTCTTCACGCTCCGGCTCGGGGCCGAGCCGACGGCCGCGGGAGGTTCCGCTACGCCGTGCTCGGCCCCGACGGCGCGACGCCGACCGGCGAGGTCAGCGGCGCCGTCCCCGTGACCCGCCGCCCCGGCGCGGCGCGCGCCCCGCCTCGTCGCCTCGCGCTAGTCGATGTACTCGTAGGCCGGCAGCGTCAGGAAGTCGGGGAAGTCGTCGCCCAGCGCGACGCGCTCGAAGATCTCGCGCGTCTCGTCGGGCCGGCCCTTCTGCCACGTCTCGTCGCCGACGTCGTCGCGGATCTTGGCCATCTCCTCCTCGAGCACCTCGACGACGTGCTCGCGCGTGAACTTGCCGTGGTGGACCCACTGCCAGATCTGCGAGCGCGAGATCTCGGCGGTGGCGGCGTCCTCCATCAGGTTGTTGATGCCCGCGGCGCCGCGGCCGCCGAGCCAGAACGAGATGTACTGGAAGCCGACCGAGACGTCGTTGCGCAGGCCCTCCTCGGTGACGTCGCCCGGGGTGGACTCCGCGTCGAGCAGCTGCTCGGGCGTCACGTCGACGTCGGGCCGCTGCTTGTCGATCTGGTTCGGCTTGTCGCGGAGCACCTTGTCGAACTCGGCCATGGCGGTCTCGACGACGTCCGGGTGCGCGACCCACGTGCCGTCGAAGCCCGCCTCGGCCTCGCGCTTCTTGTCCTCGCGCCGCCTTGGCCAGCGCCTTCTCGTTGGCCTCCGCGTCCTTGCGCGAGGGGATCTGCGCGGCCATGCCGCCCATCGCGAACGCGCCGCGCGCGTGGCAGGTCTTGACCAGCAGCTCCGTGTAGGCGCGCATGAACGGCACGGTCATCGTCACGTCGGTGCGGTCCGGGAGCACGAACTCGGGCCGGTCGCGGAAGCACTTGATCATCGAGAAGATGTAGTCCCAGCGCCCGGCGTTGAGCCCCATCGAGTGCTCGCGCAGCTCGTACAGGATCTCGTCCATCTGGAAGGCGGCGGGGAGCGTCTCGATCAGGACGGTGGCGCGGATCGTGCCGTGCGGGACGCCGACCGCCTCCTCGGAGAACGTGAACACGTCGTTCCAGAGCCGCGCCTCGAGGTGGTGCTCCATCTTCGGCAGGTAGAGGTACGGCCCGGTCCCGTGGTCGATCAGCCGCTGCGCGTTGTGGAAGAAGTAGAGGCCGAAGTCCATCAGCGCGCCGGCCAGCGTGTCGCCGTCCACGCGCAGGTGCTTCTCGGGCAGGTGCCAGCCGCGCGGGCGCACGAGCAGCGTCGCGACCTCGTCGTTCAGCTCGTAGTGCTTGCCGTCGGTGGCGTCGTAGGTGATCGTCCGCTCGATCGCGTCGATCAGGTTCACGTGGCCCTCGACCTGGTTGGCCCAGGTGGGGGAGTTCGCGTCCTCGAAGTCGGCCATGAAGCCCTTGGCGCCCGAGTTGAGGGCGTTGATGACGAGCTTGCGGTCGGTCGGCCCGGTGATCTCGACGCGCCGGTCGCGGTAGTCGGCCGGCGGCGCGACCACCTGCCAGTCGCCGTCGCGGATCTCGCGCGTCTCCTCGAGGAAGCCGGACGGCGCGCCGCGCTCCTTGCGCGCGCGCAGCAGCTCCTGCCGGCGCGGCTCGAAGCGCCCGTGCAGCTCCGACAGGAACTCGAGCGCGTCGTCCGACAGGATGTCGGCCGCGCGCTCTTCGCGGATGGGGGCGACGTCGAGCGAGGTCATGGGCGTTCTCCTCTGATCGAGAGATCGAGCAGGGTCATCGGATGGTGGATCGGGACCGCGCGCTCCATGTGCGCCGCGATCTGGATCGAGCACCCCGGGTTGGCGGCGGCGATCGCGTCGGCGCCGGTGGCGGCCAGATTCGCCGCCTTGCGCTCGCCGAGCTTCGCCGCGGCGTCCGGCTGCACCAGGTTGTAGATCCCGGCCGAGCCGCAGCAGATCTCCCAGTCGGCCGGCTCCAGCAGTTCCAGCCCGGGGATGCCGCGCAGCAGCTCGCGCGGCTGGGAGCGGACCTGCTGGGCGTGGGCGAGGTGGCAGGCGTCGTGGTAGGCGACGCGCATGTGGATCGGATGCCGCTTCGCCTGCGGCTCGTGCTCGGCGAGCAGCTCGTGGACGTCGCGGACCTTGGCCACGAACGCCTCGGCGCGCTCGGCCCAGGCCGGGTCGTCGGAGAGCAGGTGGTGGTACTCCTTCATCCCCGAGCCGCAGCCGGACACGTTGACGGCCACGAAGTCGAAGCCCTCGTAGGCGGCGATCGTCTTGCGCGCGAGCTCCTGCGCCTCGCCCTCGACGCCCGCGTGCATCATCAGCGAGCCGCAGCAGCGCGGCTCGCGCGGCGCGTGCACCTCCCAGCCCTCGGCCGCCAGCACGCGCACCGTGGCGGCGTTGACGTCGCCGAAGAACACCCGCTGCACGCAGCCCTGCATCAGCGCGATCCGGCCGCGGCGCGTGCCCTGCGCGGCCGTCACCTGCGGCAGCCGCGCGAGCGCGGTCCTCAGCTTGACCTCCGGCGTGAGCCGCAGCAGCGCGCGCAGCTTCGGCTGCCGGATCCGCTCCGAGAGCCGCTTGTTGACGCCGAGCCGCCCCTGGAGCGCCAGCATCGGCGCCATCGCGCGCAGCCGCCCGGGGTGGGTGAACAGCGCGAAGATCAGCCGCCGGTAGGCGCGCTCGCCGCGTGTCCGGTCGCCCTGGCGCTCGAGTTGCGGGCGGACCCGCTCGATCAGCCGGTCGTACTGCACGCCCGACGGGCACGCGGTCACGCACGCCATGCAGCCGAGGCAGCGGTCGAAGTGCGTGGTCATCTCGGACGAGATCTCGCTCGCCTCGTCGTGCCCGACGCGCATCAGCACGATCCGCCCGCGCGGCGAGTCCATCTCGTCCTCGAAGACCGCGTAGCTCGGGCATGTCGGCAGGCAGAAGCCGCAGTGCACGCAGTCCTTGATCAGGTCCATCTCGGGCGGCTTGTGCTCGTCCCAGGCGATCGCCATGTGACCTATATCCCTCCCACGAAGGCCCCAGGGCGGAAGATCCGCGCCGGGTCGAACCGCTCCTTCACCCGCGCCATCACCGCGAGCGTTCCCTCGGGCGGCGAAGGCCACGCCTGCTCGACGCGGTCGGCGCCGTCGAGGACCGCGACCGGGCGCGGCGACAGCGCCTCGCGGATCGCCGCCACGTCGGCCCCGGCCGGAAGCGCCAGCCAGGACAGGCCGAGCGCCGCGCGTGAGACCGCGGTCCCGCCGTGCTCGGCGGCGGCCCGCAGCACGGCGCCGAGGTCGGAGGGCCGGCCCGACACCTTCAGGACGATCCCGTCCGCGGATCGCTGAAGGCCGCGGATGGCGGCCCAGCGGGCCTCGTCGTCGGCGTCGATCTCCACGCCCGGCAGCGACATGCTCTCCGCGGCGTTGCCCGCCTGCTCCTCGGCCGCCGCGCCGCCGAAGCGGATCTCGAGCCGCCCGCGGCCGTCCGCCCAGACGACGTCGAACGAGTCGGCCTCCAGCGGCAGCGCCGCGAGCCTCTTCACGGTCGGGGCCGCCTCGTCCGGGTCGTCGAGCGGCGCGGTCACGGTGGCCGTGGTCGCGGGCCGCGGGTGCAGTCGCACGGACACCTCGGCGATCAGGCCGAGCGTGCCGTAGGAGCCGGTGAACAGCTTCGCGAGGTCGTAGCCGGCGACGTTCTTGATCACCTTGCCGCCGGCCTTCGCCACCGTCCCGTCGCTCAGCACGACGGTGATGCCGACGATCAGGTCGCGCACGCCGCCGTAGCGGTGGCGCAGCGGCCCCGAGTCGCCGGTCGCGACCATCCCGCCGACGGTCGCGCTGTCGCTCCGCGCCCAGCGGCGGGTCGAGCGCCAGCATCTGCCCCTCGGCGGCGAACTTGGCCTGCGCGTCGGCCACCCGCACGCCGGCCTGGAGCACGGCGGTGAAGTCGCCCACGTTGTGCTCGACGATCCGGTCCAGCGAGCCGGTCTCCAGGTCGACCACGTCACCGGCGGGCGCGCCGCCCCACGCGAGTTTCGTCCCACCGCCGACCGGCCGGATCGCCTGTCCCGCCGCGCCGTGCGAGCGGATGCGCGCGACCAGCTCGTCCACTAGAACCGTTCCGCGAGGCCGGCGGCTTCGAGCGGATGCTGCCGGTACGGGCCGGGGACCTCGCCGCACAGCCGCGGCGTCGGCATCACCTTGCCCGGGTTGGCGAGCCCGGCGGGGTCGAACGCGCAGCGCAGCCGCTGGAACGCGTCGAGGTCCGGCTCGGAGAACATCTTCGGCATGTGCTTCTTCTTGTCGACGCCGACGCCGTGCTCGCCGGTGATCGACCCGCCCGCCTCCAGGCAGGCGTCGAGGATCTTCCCGGACAGCTCCTCGGCCCGCTCGGCCTCGCCCGCCTTGCGGCCGTCGTAGCAGACCAGCGGGTGCAGGTTGCCGTCGCCGGCGTGGAAGACGTTGGCGACGATCATCCCGTACTCGCGGCCCAGCGCGTCGATGCGCTCGAGCACCTCGGGCAGCTTGGTGCGCGGGATCACGCCGTCCTGGACGAAGTAGTTGGGGGAGATGCGGCCCATCGCCGGGAAGGCGGCCTTGCGCGTCTTCCAGAACAGCGCCCGCTCCGCCTCGTCCTTCGCGACCCGGACGTCGTCGGAGCCGCAGCGCTCGCAGATCCCGACGACCTCGTCGAAGCGCGCCTCGCACTCGCGCGCCGCGCCGTCCAGCTCCACGAGCAGCGCCGCCCCGCGGCCCTTGGGATAGCCGGCGTGGGCCATCTGCTCCGAGGCGTCGATCGCGCGCTCGTCCATCATCTCGATCGCGCCGGGCACGACGCCGGCCTGCACGATCTGCGACACCGCCTCGCCGGCCTCGCGCGTGGAGTCGAAGAACGCGACCAGCGTCTTGACGGCCTCGGGCGATGGCACGATCCGCAGCCAGATCTTCGTGGCGACGCCGAGCGTGCCCTCCGAGCCGACGAACGCCCCGAGCAGGTCGTAGCCCGGATGGTCCAGCTCCACGCCGCCGATCTGCACCATCTCGCCGTCGGCCAGCACGACCTCGAGCCCCGTGACGTAGTTGGTCGTGAACCCGTACTTGAAGCAGTGCGCGCCGCCCGAGTTCTCGGCGACGTTGCCGCCGATGGAGCAGACGATCTGGCTCGACGGGTCGGGCGGATAGAAGAACGCCGGCCCGACCACCGCGGAGACGTTCGAGTTGGTGACGCCGGGCTCGACGCAGATGCGGTGGTTCTCGAGGTCGATCTCCAGCACCCGCTTCATGCGCGAGACGACCACGAGAACCCCGTCCTCGATCGGCAGCGCGCCGCCCGACAGCCCGGAGCCGGCGCCGCGCGCCACCCACGGCACGCCGGCGCGGGCGCACGCCCGCACGATGGCCTGCACCTCCTCGGCGGTCCCCGGGAGGACCGCCGCGGCGGGCACGACGTGGTACTGGAGCAGGCCGTCGGACTCGTAGGTGCGGAGCTGGTGCTCCTGCGTGTACACCCACTCGTCGCCGACGATCGAGCGCAGCTCCAGCACCAGCGCGTGGAGGTCCGCCGGGGACGCCTGCGCCCGCGGCGCCGCCTCCACCTCGGCGGGCCCCTCGGGGGCGGCGGCTACACCACCATCCATCCGAGCACGTCAGTCGATTGCAGGTAGACGAGCACGCACATGATCAGCAGCATCGCGAGCGACCACCCGATCACCTTACGGAACAGGTCGCCCTCGCGGCCCGCCAGGCCGACGGCGGCCGCGCCGATCGCGAGGTTCTGCGGCGAGACCATCTTCCCGAGCACGCCGCCCGATGAGTTCGCCGACGCCAGCAGCGTCGGATCCAGTCCGGCCTCCTTCGCCGCGGTGACCTGGAGCACGCCGAACAGCGAGTTCGACGACGTGTCGGACCCGGTGACGGCCACGCCGAGCCAGCCGATCAGCGACGACAGGAACGCGAGGACGCCGCCGGCGCCGGCGATCCACGTGCCGATCGTGAGCGTCTGCGCCGACTGGTTCATCACGTAGGCGAGCGCGAGCACCGCGACGACGGTGACCGTCGCCCACTTGAGCTGGTCCAGCGTCTTGCCGAGGATGCCGAGCGCCCGGCCGGGGGACAGGCGCAGCACGAGCATGGTGATGATCGCCGACACGAGCAGGAGCGTGCCCGCCGCGTTGGCCCAGTTGAGCTTGTACTCGACGCTGCTCGGCGCCTCGCCCTGGGAGTTCTGGATGTCGAGCCCCGGCCAGTTGAACGACGTGCCGGCGTTCTCCAGCGCGGTCTTGAGCGGGCCCCACTGCGCGATCGAGAAGACCGCGATGATGATGATGTACGGCGCGTAGGCCTCCCAGATGTCGCGCTTGGAGTCGTGGTAGTCGTCGTCGCGGCGCCGGACCTCCTGCTCGTGGCGCGCGTCGTGCACGGCGGCGCCGGCTATCGCCGGCCGGCCGGTGCGCTCGCCGACGAGCGGCTCGCCGGGCTGCCAGACGCGGAGCATGGCGACCATCGCGCCGAGCGCGAGCAGCGAGGCGACGATGTCGGTCAGCTCGACCGAGATGTAGTTCGAGCAGACGAACTGGCCGACGGCGAAGGACACGCCGCCGGTCATGGCCGCCGGCCATACGGCGCGCACGCCGCGCATGCCGTCGACCATCCCGACGAGGATCAGCGGGACGACCAGCGCGAGGATCGGCGTCTGGCGGCCCACCATCGCGCCGAGGTCCTCCTTCGGCAGGTCGGTCAGGCCGGACAGCGTGACGATCGGGATCGCGATCGCGCCGAAGGCGACCGGCGCCGTGTTCGCCACGAGCGCGACGGCGGCGGCCTTCATCGGCTGGAAGCCGACGGCGACCAGCATCACGGCGGTGATCGCCACCGGCGTGCCGAAGCCGGCCAGCGCCTCGAGCAGCGCGCCGAAGCAGAAGGCGATCAGGACGGCCTGGATGCGCTGATCGCTCGAGATGCTGGTGATCGAGCGCCGCAACACGGCGAAGTGCCCTGTGGCCTCCGTCATGTTGTAGATCCAGATCGCCATGAAGACGATGTACATGATCGGGAAGAGGCCGAACGCGGCCCCCTCGGAGGCCGAGAGGAGCGTCTGGCCGACCGGCATGCTGTAGACGATGATCGCCACGAGGATCGCCAGGGCGAGCGAGACGAGCGCGGCGACATGCGCCGCAAGCCTCAAGCCGCCGAGCAGGACGAACAGCGTCACGATCGGGATCAGCGCGAACAGCGAGCTGAGGAACAGCGAGTCGCCGACCGGATCCAGAACTTGCTTGTACACAAGTGCCTCCCCTTGGGATTCCCTTGCCGGGCGAACTACCCGTGCTGTTGCGCGCTGAACCGCCTGGCCGACTGGCACCGGTACTAGGCTGCCGCCGATGACGGACCCTGCTCGGGTCGCACTGGGCGTGCGCGCCGCGGTCCACTCGCTCGACGCCGCGCTCGCCGAGCACCGGCGCGCGCTGGCGCTCGCCGGCAGTCGCCGCGAGGCGCTGCGGATGCAGCACGCGCGCGCGATCAAGGCCTCGGCGGCGGCCGCCGCCGAGGCGCTCGAGCAGCCCGTCGAGCGCCCGATGCGCGGGCTGCGGCTCGCCGAGACGTGGCTGCTCGTCGACCGCGACCGGCGCCCGCTGACGCCGGATGTCCGCGCGGAGATCGTCGAGCGCGAGCTGGTCGTACGCGGCGGCGACTGGACGACCCGCCTGCCGTTCCCGCCCGGCGCCGGGCCGGCGGCGACCGCGCGCGAGGCGGTGGGCCGCATCGCGGCTGCCGCGGCCGGCGCGCCCGAGCGCGGCACGGCGCGGCTGCTGCGCGTCACCCAGGCGATCCACGGGCACGCCGCGACCTGCTTCGAGGCGGCCGCCGCGCTGGCCGCCGCCGACCACGAGGCGGCAGAGCGCCACGCCGATCGCGGGCGCGTGGAGGCCTGCATCAGCGAGCTCGACGGGCGGCTCGGGCAGCGCCGGCTCGACGAGGCGCCGGACGTGGCGGGCGCGCGCGACCGGCTCCGCCAGGCCCGTCTCCACCTCGGCGCCGCCCCCGAGCAGCCCTACGCGTGGATCCAGGCGTGGCCCGACGAGCTCGCGGGCGCGATCCTGCGCGACCTGCCCGAGGACCGCGTCGAGGAGGGCCGGCCGGGCCTCGTCCGGCTGGCAGGCGCGCAGGCCGCCGACGAGCCGCTGCTCGCGCTCGCGCTCGCGGACGGCGGCGCCGTGGCCGCCGTCACCCCGAAGGCGGTCGTCGCCGCCACCGCGCATGGCGCCGTCACCCACCGGCCCGCGGCCGTCGCGCTCGACGGCCGCACGCTGCGCGCCGGCCGTGAGGCGCTCACCGGGCTCGCGGAGCAGCAGCCGGGCCGGCTCGCCGCCGTCCTGGACCTCGTGGCCGCGGTGGCCGGGCTGGGCGCCTGACGCCGTCCTGGCCTCGTGGCCGCGTGGCCGGGCTGGGCGCCTGACGGCGCGCCCAGCCCGTCCGCGCCGCCTCACCCCCGCGGCTTGAACTTGGCGTCGCCCGGCCCGACCGCGTACACCGCGCGGCCGTCTCGGTAGCCCTCGAAGCGGGCGTCCGCCTCGCCGCTGACGTCGTACGCGGGCTCCCCGTCGACCGGGATCGCGACGCGTGGCGCCCGTGTTCGGCGGCACGCCGACGTCCAGCGTCATGCCGCGCTTGGCGCACGCGCCCAGGCGACCTCGACGGTGCCTCGCTGCGTCCAGACGGAGCCCGCGCAGGCGCCCCAGGTCTGCCCTGCTCGAGCGCCGGCGGCGCGATCGAGATCGTCGCCGCGCCCGGGCTCGTGACGCTCACGCCCAGCAGCGTCTCGAGCATGTCGACGACGCCCCACGCGCCCCAGCCGTGCGAGAAGCTCTCGCTGTTGCTCTCGCTGATCGGGTTCGTGCACGGCGCCGTCGCGCAGCCCGGGTTCCACTGCTCCCACATGAACGTCCCGTTCTGGGCGAGGATCTTCGCCGGGCCGTCGCTCTCGCGGTCGGTCAGCAGCTTCACGACCTGGTCCTCGCGCGCCGGCCGAGCGCCAGCGCCCGCAGCAGCTTGTGCCACGTCATCGGCCCCTGCCGCATGCCCTGCGCCTGACGATGTGGTCGGCCAGCGCGTCGACGCGCGTCGCGCGGGCGCCACGCCGTAGTAGATCGGGTACGTCTGCGCGTGCTGCGCGGTGTTGTCGATCTGCGGCCGCCGGACGCCGTCAGCCCGTCGCTGTAGAGGCCGTCGGGCCGCCGCAGCCTTGGCGTTGATCGCCGCCGACAGCTCGTCGGCCCACTGCCGCGTACTGCGCGGCGTCGCCGGCGTGGCCGAGCGTCGCGGCCGCCTTCGCCACCGCGCGGTAGGCGCCGACGGCCTCCGCGTTGTGGATCGTCCGCGCGGCGTTGCCGTCGAACGTGTAGCCGTAGCGCATCGGCGCCGGCCAGTCGATGATCCCGAACTGGTACGGGCCGGCGCCGCCGGGCAGGTCGGTCACCAGGCCGGTGGAGTCCGCCTGGGCTGCGCCGGATGTACTCGGCCGACCGAGCGCATCGTCGGGTAGGCGTGCTCGAGCGTCGCGTCGTCGCCGGTCTGCTCCCAGTAGCGCACGACCCAGTCCGGGAACATCTCCGTGTAGTCGGGGATGTCGCGCATGTTGTCGCCGTTCGGGTAGACCGCGCCGAGCCGGCCGGGCGTCCCGATGCTCGCGAACGAGCACGGGACCTGCGCGCGGTGCAGTAGTTGCTCGTCGGCGCCTTCCAGATGTGCGAGCCGGAGTAGACGATCTCGCGGATCGCCCGCGCGGTCGCGTTGCGCTCGCCCCAGCTCGCTCATGTTGGCGAACGAGATGTCGACCGTGTCGCCGAGGAACTGGCCCTTCTCGCGCGTCGGCGTGTCGACGAACGTCTCCTGCGAGGAGTACAGGCCGGAGCGCTGCATCAGGTCGAAGACGGCGTCGAGCGTCTCGTTGTCGCTGTCGAACGTCGCTCGCCGCTCGGCGGACACCTCGCTGTGCTGCACGATCGCCGCGATGTCGCCGCGGTCGAGGTCCTCGCCGGCGCCGTCGATCTGGAGGTAGCGCCAGCCCCAGTGCGTGAACGCGCGGGCGGTCTGCGCGCCGTCCTTCTCCGTGTAGAACCAGCCCAGGTTGCTGCCCTGCGTGTCCTGGCCGGACGTGCCGGCGCGCGAGCCCTCGACCCAGGCCTCCTGGGCATGGCCGCGTTCGAGCGGGCGGTCGAGCACGATCGCGTCGCTGCCGACGCTCTCGACCCTGCGAACCTCGGGATCGCCGGCGCCGTGGCCGTTGGCCGGCGCGTCGACGGTCACCTGGTCGCCGGCGGCGAATCCGGCGACCGTGCTGACCTTGATCGCGGTGTCACCGGCGGCCGCGGGCGCGGCGAGCCGTGGCGTTGTTGAGCCGGTAGCTCGTGCGCATCGTCAGCGCGCGGCCGGCGACGCCCTCCTGGAGCCGCACCTGCGGCGCCGCGGGGATCACCTTGCCGAAGTCGGCGACGATCGTGCCGTCGGCGAGTCGCGTGATCGTCTCCGGGCGGACCTCGTCGAAGGCGAGGTCGGAGATGACCGGGTCGAGGTGCGAGAACGTGTCGCGCAGCGTCTCCACCGGGCGCGGGTGCGGCCCGATGACGGTGGGCGCCGCCCACGCGGAGTCGTCGAAGCCCGGGCGGTCCCAGCCGGCCGACTCCCTGCGGGCGTCGTAGCGCTCGAGCCAGTCACCGGCGTCGCCGTTGCGGCGGATCCGCGTGGCGTTCGTGTACTCGGCCGCCTTCGGCGACCTTCCACGAGCCGTCGGAGACGATCGTCTCGCGGCTGCCGTCGGCGTGGTCGACGACGACCTTGACGAGCAGGCCGGACGGCCCCTTGAGCGGATCGCCGGCCGGCCCGTTCGCGCGGCCCTGGCAGGTGCAGGTCCAGTAGTGGTAGAGGACGCCGAGCGCCAGCGGGCGGCCCGCCCGCACGGCGGCGGTGATGTCGGTCGCCGAGTACTGGCCCTCGCCCGGGTAGCCGAACGAGTCGCCGCGGTACAGCGCGCCGGCCGTTCGCGCGCAGCTCGTACTGGCCCATCGCCGACACGTACGCGCGGGCGCGCGTGACCTGGCTGTCGCCGATCGCGACCTCCTTGCGCGCGAGCGTGTAGTCGTCGGCCGAGTCGTTGCCGGTGGTCATGCGGCGGATCCAGCTCGCGCCGGACCAGTCGCCGTCCCCGAGGCCCGGTGTCGAACCGCGCGGGCGCCGCCCAGCCGGACACCTCGCCGCCCTCGTCCCAGGTACGGACGGTCCACTCGTAGGACGTCCCGGGCTCGAGCGCCGGGCCGGCGTACGGCACGTAGGACTGCTCGCGAGGAGCCGACGCGGCCGCTGTCCCACACCGGCGCGCCGTCGCGGGTGACTTGCAGCTGGTACGCGCTCTGGCGGCCGTCGCCGACCATCCACCCGAACCGCGGCGCGCCGTGGACGTTCAGCGGGCGTGCGCGGTCGCCGACGGTCAGCTCGCTCGGCGGCTTCGGCTTGGCGTGCGCGGCGGCGGGTGCGCCGAGCGCGATCAGCAGCGCGACGAGCGCGCCTGTGGCGATCCGGGCGATGGTCATCGGGCCTCCAGTGGCTCGCTCACGATCTGGTGTCTGCCGCCGCCGACGTCCTCGAGGACGATGCGGTCGCCGTCGGCGTGGGCGCCGTAGCCGTGGCCGCGCTGCCGTCCCAGACCTCGCGGCCGTCGACGGTGACCCGGGTCGGGCCGCCGGCGGGGACGCGGATCTCGGCGGTCGTGTTGACCGGCACCGCGACGTCCTGCTCGAGGCGCCCGTCGCCGGCCTTGCGCCAGTCGGCCTCGATCGTGCCGTAGGGCGAGGCCCAGCGCTCCTCCACGTGCTGGAGCCGGTCCGGCACCAGCGGCGCTACGACAAAACGCTTGAAGCCGGGCGCGGTGGGCCGGACACCCGCCAGGTTGCGGTGCGACCAGTCGTCGATCGCACCCATCATGAAGTGGTTCTGGGAGCCCCGCCCGTCCCAGAACTCCGGCAGCGTCGTCGCCCCGGAGGCGAGCATCGCCGCGTAGCTGGGCGCGGTCGGGTTGGTGCCATCGCCAGCACCGTGTCGGCGTCGCCGTCGTCTCCGAGCACGTCGAACAGCGCGCGCAGGCCGATCTCGCCGGTCGACAGGTGGTCGCCGCGGGCGGCGATGTCCTCGCGCAGCGACCGCAGCACCGCGTCGCGGTGCTCGGCCGGCACGATCCCCGCGGCGAGCGGGAGCGCGTTGGAGGCCTGGCTGCCGGAGCCGTAGCTGCCCGCCGCCGTGTCGAGGAAGCGGCCGTTGAACGCGTTGCGGATGCGCGCCGCGAGCGCCTCGTAGCCGGCGGCGGCGTCCGCGTCGCCGGCCAGCGGCGCCACCTCGGCCATGATCCGCGCGTAGCGGTAGTAGGCGGTCGTGGCCGGGATCGCGAGCGGCGTCGAGGTGTCGAACGCGCCCCAGTCGCCGAGGCCGTGCGACAGGATGTCGCCGGAGGCCCTGCTGGCCAGGTAGCCCATGTAGCGCTTCATCGCCGGATAGGCGTCGCGCAGCGGCTCGCGCGTCGCCGTAGACCTGGAGGTGCTTGTACGGCGCCATGATGATCGCGCCGCCCCAGTTGGCGTCGTCGCGGAACCCGCCGCCGAACACCGTGTACTCGGGCGCGATGTCCGGCACCATCCCGTTCGGCAGCTGCGCGTCGGTGATGTCGCGCACCAGCTTGCGGTAGTAGGCGGCGACGTCGAAGTTGGCCGCCACCGTGTCGTAGAGCAGGTGGTACTCCTCGAGCCAGCCGAGCTTCTCGCGGTGCGGGCAGTCGGTGAGGACCGAGAGCATGTTGCTCTCGACGGCCCGCGAGCACCATGTCGTACGTCGCGTTGAGCGTCGCGTCGGAGGTCGTGATGTCGCCGGCCCGCGCGTTGTCGGCGCGCAGCACCTTCGCGCGCACGTCCTCGAGCGGCGGCGGCGCCTCGACGCCGCGGACCTCGACGTAGCGGAACCCGTAGTACATGAAGCGCGGGTGCCAGGTCTCGGCGCCGTCCGTCGCCGGCGTGAACCGGAAGTAGACGGGGCCGCCGATCTCCGCCTGGCTGATCCGGCCCGTTGCGCAGCAGCTCGGACGGGGTCAGCAGCGCGGTCTGGCCCGGCGGCGCCGCGCAGCGTCAGCTCCGGCCAGCCGGCGAGGTTGCGGCCGAGGTCGTACAGCCAGACGCCCGGCGCGACCTCCTTGCGCGAGACCGCGGTGACGGTCTCCTGGACCCGCACCGGCGGGGTCTGCTGCGCGCTCAGCACCGGCCCGTCGGCCGGCGCACCGCGGTCGGTCACCGCACGCCACGCGCCGCGGTCCGCGCCGGGCGCGTCCCAGCCCTGGCTCTCACGGCGCGCGTCGTAGTCCTCGCCGCCGTACCAGTTCGAGAACGTCGTCGGCCCGGTCGCGGCGCGCCAGTCGCCGTCGGTGGCGATCGATCTCGCGGCTGCCGTCGGCGTAGGTCACCTCGAGCTGGGCGATCAGCTTCGGCGGCCCCATCGAGCCGGTGAACTTCGTGTAGCGGCCGGAGTCCGACGGCACGTTGTAGATGCCGTTGCCGAGCATGAACCCGAGCGTGTTCGAGCCGCGCGCGCACCTGCCCCGTCACGTCGTAGGTGCTGTATTGGCACGCGCCGGCGGAAGTCGGTGTTGGCGGGCTCGAGCACGGCGTCGCCGACCTTGGCGCCGTTCAGCCGCGGCTCGAAGACGCCGAGCCCGGCCGCGTACAGCCGCGCGCTGCGGACCTGCCGGTCGAGCGCGAAGCCGCGCGCCAGCAGCGGCATGCCCTCGATCCGCGGCGGCGGCTGCGGGGCCGCCTGGCCCGCAGCGCGGTGGAACTCCTCCCACGCGCCCGCTGCGTCGGTCCGCTGCTGCAGCGCGAAGTCCTCCGGGAAGTTCGCCGTCCGGCGCTCCGGGGTCAGCGTGTCCGTGCGCGGGTACAGCCGCAGCTCGTCGATCGAGGTCACCGGGCCGAGGTCGATCTGCAGCCAGATCGGCCGGTCGGAGGTCCTGCCCGTGGCGCTCGAAGGACGTGTAGCCGCGCGGGTCGCGGTTGGAGTCCAGCGTGCCGTCGGTCAACCAGCGCGGCTCCCAGACGCCGCCGACGGTGTAGCTCTCCGAGGCGGTGCCGCCGGCCCCGCGCGAGCGCAGCTCACCGCCGCCGTAGGCCTCGATCTCCGAGAGCTGGAGGCGCGACACCGGGTCGGGCCAGCCCTCCTGGAGCGGCAGCGCCCAGCCGCGTGACGTCCAGCCGCAGGAAACGCGCCTTGCGTGCGGGGAAGCGGATGACGAGCGGCTCGGTCTTCTTCTCGATCGACTCGGGGTCCGCGACCCAGCGCCCCTCCAGTCGGACGGCTCGAGCAGGCCCATCTCCCAGCTGGCCGGCTTCGCCCACGGCGACGGCCCGCCCTGCCCGTCCCAGACGCGCACGCTCCAGGACAGCCGCTGCCGCGAGCGCGAGCGCCGGACCGCCGTACGGCACGCCCACGGAGTCGGACGACGACGACCTTGCCGCTGTCCCAGACCACGTGCGGGCCGCCGGCGTGGCCGGCCTTGTGCGTCGGACACGCGCACCTGGTACGCCTGCTGGCGCGGCCCGGGCTCGCTCGAGGTGAGCTGCCAGCTCAGCGACGGCGTCCGGTCGTCGATGCCCATCGGGTCGGTCTGGTAGTCCACGCGCAGCGTTCTCCGCGCGCATCGAGGCCGCCTGCGCCGGCGCCGCGAGCGCCAGCGCGAGCATGATGGCGAGCAGCGTCGCCTTCATCCGGCCATCCCGTAGACCTCCTTCAGCGCTTCAGGTAGGCCATGCCGTGCGGCGGCCGGGCTCGAGGTAGCTGCCCTCGGGCCATTCGTTCCAGGCGTTGACGGTGCCGATGCGCGGGCCGTCGCGGCCGAGCAGGAACGCGCGCTGGCTGCCCAGCGCGCGGCGGAACTCCTGCGGCGTGTTGTCGACGCAGGACCGGCGTGAACGGGTAGCCGATGTGCTCGTAGACGTCCGACTGCGCGGTCCGCGGGCTGGGGTCCCAGCCCATGCTGACGGTCGGGATGTAGGGGACGGGCAGCTCGCCGTCGAGCCGCGCCCACGTCCGCGGCGCGAGCTCGCGCAGCTTCGAGTACGGCGTGCGATCTCGGTCAGCGCGTCGTACTCGTGGTGGATCCACGTGTAGTGGGTGGCGCTGTCGAAGCCGAGCTCCGTGAGCAGCCGCCCGGCTCCGGCGTCCACTGGGTGATGACCGCGTCAGGTGCAGCTCGCCGTGCCCGGCGGCGCGTGCCCGGTCGCGGAAGCCGTCGAGCAGCGCGCGCGTCTCGGCGCGGCCGCCGAGCGCCGGCCTCGAGCGCGCCGAGGTCGTAGATCGAGAAGTACGGGCGGCCTTCGACGCGCCAGTACGGCGGGTGGCCCAGGTAGCGCTCGATGATGTGGTCGGTCGCCCTCCGGAACGAGTCCGGGGCCGTCGACCGGCGCCCCCGGCAGCAGCGTGTACAGCGGCATCGCGCGCTTGTGCGGATACAGGTCCCACCAGTCGTGGTTGGCCCACATCAGCGCGAACTTCAGGCGGCTGGTGTTGCGCGCCCCGAGGTAGCCGCGGTCGAGCGCGCCGCTGAGGAACGGCCGGTTCTCGTACCAGTACCAGTCGAAGATGAACGCGCTCAGGCCGTGGCGCGGCCGCGGCGTCGATCTTGCGCTCGAAGACGCGCGGGTCGCTCTCGTCCTCGAAGCCCCGAGCCGGCAGGTTCGGCTGCCGGTGGCCGGCGAAGCGCGGCTCGCCGCGCTTGACGATCTCCCACTCCGTCCAGCCCGCCCCGTGCCAGCCGTCGTTGCGCGGATCGGGGTGGAACTGCGGGAAGTAGTACGCGGCGATCTCGATGCCGTCGTCGGCGCGGGCGGCCCGCGCCTGCGCCTCGGGGAGCCGTCCGAGCGCCAGCGCGCCGGCCGCCGCCGCTCCCGCCCGGGTGAGGAACTCGGAGCGATTGAGGCCGGTCATCGCGCGATCTCCTTCTGCTTGCCGCCGGGCAGGACGACGGTCCCGCGCGTCCCGGGCGGCGCGTTGACGTTCACCTTCAGCTCGCCGTCGCGCCGGGTCCAGCGCACGTCGATGGGGCCGTGCGGCGTCGGCACGCGGCCCTCCGCCCAGCGCAGGTCGCCGGGGTGGGGCTCGACGACGAACTCCGAGTAGCCGGGCGCGGTCGGGCGGACGCCGAGCACCTCGTTGGTCAGCAGCGCCGTGGCGCCCGCCGACCACGCGTGGGCGAGGCTCCCGTCCTCGAAGCGGTACGGCCGGCCGTCGAGCTCGATGTGCTCCCAGGCCGACGTGGCCGGCTCCTCGCGGACGCCCTCGATCGTCTTGGACTCGAGGTGCATGTAGCCCCAGACGTCGCGCAGCAGCTGCCACGCCTCCTCGTCACGGCCGGTGCGGAAGCGGGCGAGCGCCTCGTAGTAGTTCATGAACGGGCCGACGAGCTGCGGCATCGAGCCGGTGCCCGACTTGGCGCCGTACGGCGTCCACAGCTCGCGTCGCAGGTAATCGAGGCTCGCGGCCGTCCGGTCGGCGCCGGCGATCCCGTACAGGACGGCGAACACGTTGCCGTCCTGTGGCACGTTGCCGGGGTTCATGCTCGACTGGCGGTAGGCGCCCTTGGCGCCGTCCCACAGCTCGGCGTTGATGCCGTCGGCGATCAGCGGGGCGGTCGCCCGCCACTCCGCGGCGCGGCCGTCGTCGCCGGTGAGTGCGGCGAGCTCCGCCGCCCGCCGCAGGACGTTGACGTAGAGCGCGTTGACCTCGGTCTCGCGCCCGCCGTCGCAGTAGATCCAGTGGCCGCACTGGCCGCCGATGTCCAGCAGCGGCGGCCGGTCCTCGACCGTGCTGATACGCAGCGTGCGGTCACCGCCCGACGGCTGCCCGTTCGTGTACGCCTCGCCGTCGGGATAGACGTCGGCGGTGTGGCTCCACCAGGCGATCGAGCCGCTCGGCTCGGACTGCTCGAGGTAGTAGGTGCCGGGCGGGAGCGGCTCGTCGAAGTCGAGCGCCTCCCAGTTGTTGTCGACGACGTCCTCGATCCGCCGCCGGCCGAGCAGATCCCCGCCCGGGCCGCCGCGATAGAGGCTGAGCGTGACGTCGGCGTCACTCGTGTTGTAGGTCGGGAACCGGCCCGCGACCGAGGTGAAGTGCTTCCCGGTCGTGAACGTCTGGCCGAGCGTGCCGCCGGCCGGCACGCGCGGCGCCGAGTTCTGCTGCTCGGTGCCCTCCGTGCCGCTCGTCGACTGGCGGCTCTCCAGGTAGTCCATTGCGCGCGTGATCGCGGGCCACAGCTCGCGCACGAAGGCGTCGTCGCCGCTGTAGAGGTGGTACTCCTCGATCGCCGTGAGCCACCACAGGTGGTACTCGAGGAAGTTCTGGCAGGCGGGGCCGCCGAGCCCGTTGGGCGAGCAGCCGGACACGTAGCCGTCTGCGCGCTGCGTGTTCGCGATCGAGCGCAGCGAGTCGCGCAGCGCCTGACGGTCGTCCGTGGTCACGGCCGCGATCCGGCCGGTGATCGCGAGGTCGCCGTTCCAGATCAGGCGGTCGCGCTTGGCGCCGTCGACGAACACACGGTCGCCGACACCGATCGTCTCCGTGCCGTTCTCGATCCCCTGCTTCGGGTCGATCGTGTTGACGTGGATCGTGTTCGCGCCGGCGTACCAGATCCGGTTCAGGCCCTCGTCGGAGGAGAGGAACCGGCCGGGCAGCAGCTCGTCCCGGTCGCGCAGGTCGTAGCCCGGCATCGGCGTGTAGCGCAGCCGGACGGCGTCGATCGAGACCGACGCGCCGGCGGGCGCCTCGGGCGCGAGCCGGATCATCACGTAGCGCAGGCCGCCGCGCAGCTCCGGGTCGCGCCACGTCTCGGCGCCCGTCGGCGCGTGCTCGTGCGGGGACTCGAAGCGGCGCTCGCGCTGCGGCTTCGGCCGGTCGTCGTTGGCGATGAAGCTCGTGGTGCCGAACGTGTCGCCGAGGTCGCGCATGTACGCCAGCGACTCGCTGAACGCGAACAGGGTGTTCGCGCCGGCGCCGCCGAAGTCGGCCTCGAGGTAGCCGCCGACCTCGCGGCCGAGGTCGAGCACGACGCGCGGGTCGCTGCCGGCGAACGTCTTGCGCAGGACGAGCGAGCGCCCGTCCTTGCGCAGCGCGGCCTCGGCCGCTCGATCACACCGCCGCCGGGGGCGGCGGACACGACGCGCACGGGCGCGACGTCGCGCGACGTCGGCGCGAGCACGTAGGCCTTCCAGTCCTTGGCCTGCGCGGCGGCGGGGGCGGCGAGGGCCGCCGCGAGCAGCGCCGCCGCTGTCAGCAGTGCCCTCCGCCTCATCGGAACACCCGGATCGAGTCGATGCGGATGTCGCCCGGCGACGTCAGCGGGTCGAGCCGGAGCGCGGTGATGGGCCCGCCCTGGGCCGGTATCGGGACGCGGTAGACCTGCGCCCCGCCGGAGTCGACCGTGAACCTCGTGCTGCGCGCCTCGGCGAAGCCGCCGCTCGGCGTCGCCCAGAACACCTGCCCGCCGCCGCCCGTCGAGGTCTCCATCGTGATCTCGACCACCAGCGGCGCCGTAGCGTCGATCGACGTGCCGCTGCGGACCATGAACGGGTCGCCGCCGGTCGAGCGCGTACGCAGCGCGCCGCCGCTGACCGTCAGCGGCTCGAGCTGGTTCGTCGCCTGCCAGCCCTCGGCGTCGCCGTCGGTCTCGAACTCCCACGCGTGGATCGCCCGCGCGACGTGGATCCTGGCCGTGGCGGTGGCGCGCCGCCCGCTTGCGGTCTCCGCGGTCAGCGGGATCTCGTAGTCGCCCTCGGCGGCGCTTCGCGGGGACCGACACCCGCACCGTGAGCTCCTCGGACGCCGGGCGCCCGCCGCTGTGCAGCGTGAACGGCTGCGACGACGGCTCGACCGTCCAGCCCGCCGGCGGCGCGGCGCTCAGCGTGCCGGTCAGGTCGCCCTCGGCGTAGCCGTCGAGCGTGACGGCCAGCTCCTGCGCGCTGCCGGGCACGGCGGTGCTCGACTCCGGCGCCACGCTCGCCTCGAGGCCCTCGACGGCGGCGTCGCGCTCGAGCCGCAGGTCCACGACGCGCTCGGGCCGCAGCGCGACCGGGCCGATCAGGCCGGAGCTGATCGCCCGGCCCTCGATCGAGTTGGCCTGGGTGTTGGTGACGACGACCTCGAGCGTGTTCTCACCGGCGCGCAGGGCGTCGGTGACGTCCAGCCGGTACGGCGCCCATACGCGCTCGCCGGCGTCGCGGCCGTTGACGCGCACCTCGGCGATCTCGTCGACCTGCCCGAGCTCGAGCTGGATCCGGCGCCCCTCGGCGAGGAACGAGGCCGGGACGTCGAAGCGCTTCGTGTAGCGGCCGCGGCCCGAGAAGCGCGGGTCGAGGTCCGTCCACGAGCCCAGCGGCCGCCGCACGGTCTGCGCGCCGTCGCGCTCGAAGCGCAGGTCCCAGTCGCCGTCCAGCGCCATCGGCTCGAGCTGGTCGGCGACCTCGAATTCGCCGCCGAAGGCGCGGCCGGCGTGGCGCGCGGCCACGTAATGCGGGCCGGGCCGGCGGGCGACCGCGCGGACGGTGACGTCGCCGCCGTCCAGCGCGACCGACTCGATCGCAGCGTTCGACGCGGTGACGTGCGCCGGGTTGCCACCGCCCGGGCGGAACACGACCCAGACCGACTCGTACGGCTCGAGCGCCAGCGGGACGACCGTGCGGCCGCCCTCGGAGCGGTACACGTCCGCTCGCGCGGCGCGTCCGGACTCGGGCTGCCACAGCTCCGGCACGCCGTCGTGGTCGAGGTCGGCCTCGGTCCTGACGAGACGGCCGGCCGTGTTCGTCAGCAGGTACGCGTCCTCGGGCCCGCGGCGGACGTGGCGGGCACGAACGTCGCCCGTCGCGGGGGAGAGGACGACGTCGGGTTCCTCCAGCGAGCGCACCGCGTCGGCGATGCCGGCGCGGTCGGGCCGGAACACCGCGCGGCCGTCGCCGAACGCGTTCGACGACGCCTGCGGCGCGGCTGGATCGGTCCCGAACAGCGCGCGCAGGCGCTCGCGCAGCGCCGCGTCGCGGCCGTCGGCCTCGCGGGTCGGGAGCGCCTCGACGGCGATCAGCGTGCCGCCGTCGCGGACGAACTTCTCGATCTCGTCGAGCGCCTCGAGCTGGAGCGTCGTCGTCCGCGGCCACACCAGCGTGCGGTAGCGGTTCTCGTGCACGGCCAGCTCGGCGCCGCGCGCGCGGATCGGCGCGCCCAGGTCGGGATCGCCGGCCAGCTGGCGCTCGTTGACGTAGTCGAAGTCGAGCTGCCCGCGCAGCAGCGCCGTCGAGGTGGCCTGCCACGACTGGTCGATCGGGCCGAGCTCGGGCCCGTTGCCGAAGAACCCGCGGTTCGAGAACGGCGTGCCCTCGGCGAGGATCGTGGTGCTCGGGTACAGCAGGCCGACCGGGTTGACCGGCGTCGAGCCGCGCGCGGGCCCGTTGAGACGCCCGACCGTGTCCGCGTAGCTGCGGAAGTGCGGCCAGAACAGGTTCTGGAAGAACTCGGACGGCTGGCTCTCGAATGCCCGCTGGCCCTCGATCGAGTAGTAGAACGCGTGGTTGTCGGTGAGGTCGACTCCGCTCGCGGCCTCCCACGCGATCCCACGCTTCATCTCCTCGAGCGTCAGGTCCCAGCCGAACGCGCCGAAGCTCTCCGCCAGGTTGCGCCCGCGGTCGAACGCGTGCGCCACCGACGAGTTCAGCTTCGGCGTGACGGCGTCGACGTTCAGCCCGCTGATCAGGTCCATGCCCGGGATCTGGTAGTGCCGCGACATCTCGAACCAGTCGCCGCCCTCGATCAGCTTGTGGTCGCCGAGGCTCTCCTCGACGAGCGGGTTCGAGATCAGCGAGATCCGGTGGTCGGCCGCCCAGTCGGCGAGCGGCTTCGTGTGCGCCTCGCCGTAGCGGTCCTGGAGCGCGTCGTAGTAGTCGACCCGCACCGGGGCGGTGCGCGCGCCGATGTCGTACCAGACGCGCCGGCAGCTCGCGGACGACGTCGTAGCCGCGGTTGCCTTCCAGGTAGTCGCGGAAGCCGGGCGTCCACGGGATCGTGCCGCGCGTCTCTGCGCCGCCGCGACCGTCCGGGAAGTTGTTGTAGAAGCCCGGCTCGTCGTTGAAGATGCCGCGGATCGTGGAGCCGAGGTACGGCCCGAAGCGGCGCGCGTACGTGTCGTGCGTGACCTCGATGAACTTGCGCGTCGCCGCCGGGTTGAGCATGTCGACGTAGCGCTCCTCCGGCTCGAGGTCCGGGTGGTAGTTCGTGAGCCGGTGCTGGCTGAGGAACAGCAGGCACCAGCGGCCGTCGGGGACGTCCCAGCGCAGGCGGCCGTTCTCGACGCGGCCGGTGAGCTCGGTGAGCGAGTCGCCGTCGAGCCGGCCGCCGGGTGCGCAGCTGCCGCCGTCGGCGGCGCGCGCCGCGAGCACCGCGACGAGCTCGGGGACCTCGGCGATCGTCGCCTGGTAGCGCGACAGGTCGCCGCTCGAGAAGTCGTCGGCGAACAGCTCTTGGCCGCTGCCGAGCGCGCTGACGCGCAGGTCGTCGATGCGGGCGCGCTCGCCTCCGCCGCCGTCGGACCGGAACCCGACCCGGCCGGCGGCGATGCGGCCGAGCGCCGGGTCGGTGACGGTGGCGATCTGCTGCCCGTCGAGGCTCAGCCGCAGCGTCGAGCCCTCGATCTCGGTGGCGATCCGGTAGCGGGTGCCGATCTGGATCGTCTTGCCGGCCGGGATGCGGCCGCCGATCAGCCGGTAGGCGCCGTTCTCGCGGACGTGGACGCCGAACGTCGAGGCCGCCTCGGGGTTGGCCTGCGACGTCGCGGTCAGGTTGATCATGATCAGGTTGTTCGCGTCGCGCGCCCGCAGCGTCCAGCCGACCGCGACGTTCTCGATCGTCGCGTCGAACGTCATGCGGTAGTCGGTCCAGTCGGCGCCGCTCGCGCGTGAGGCCGACCTCGCCGCCGTCGGTGACGAGCTCGCCGTCGCGGACCGACCAGCCCGGCGAGCCGCCGAGCTCGACCGGCTCGTCGTACTGCGTGCCGCCGTCGACCGCCTCGGCGTCCAGCCTGAGGTAGCGCGCGATCAGGTCGGGATCCCCCTCGACCTGGCGGCCGTCGACCTCGCCGCCGCCGAGCACCCGGCCGCCGGCGTAGCCGCTCGGCCAGTTGAGGTCGTCGTAGAGCCACGCGTGCATGCCGAGCTCGCGTGCGCGCCTGAGGACGAAGGCGACCTTCTCGAAGTAGTCGCGCGACAGGTAGTAGGCGTTCTCGGACTGGCCGAAGACGCCGCCGAGGCCCTGGCGCGGGTGGATGAAGAACTCGTCGACCCCGCCCGCGCGCATCTCGAGGAGCTGGCGCTCGAGCTCCGGCTCGGTCAGCGTGCCGTTCCAGAACCAGAAGGCGTTCGGGCGGTCGGGCGCGGCCGGCGCGGCGAAGGTGGTGGGATCGAAGCGCCGCTCGGGCGGCGGCGAGCCGGGCGGCGTGGACGGCGCGGCGCTCGCCGCCGGCGCGGACACCGCCGCGACGACCGCCACCGCGATCAGCGCGGCGCGCTTCGCCGAGAGGACCAGGACGAGGGAGAGCGTGCGGGTCATCGGTCCTCCACGGACGTCTCGAACTTCAGGTCGCGGCCGTTCTCCTGCCGCCAGGTGGCGCCGCCGTCAGGGCTGTAGAGCGCCGTGCCGCCGGCGTACGGGTCGCCGTCGGAGTAGGCGATGCCGTAGGCGCCGCCCGGCGTGCCGGGAGCGAGCACGACGATCGCGTAGCGGTGGCCGGCCTGGACCGGCACGCCGGGCGCGATCGCGACCTCGCTCGGCGACCAGCTGACGTCCCCGGCCGGGATCGCGCGCTCGTACAGCGTCGCCCGCGGGGCGCCGTCCGCATCGACCTCGGCGATCCGGATCGTGAGCGGCGCGCGTCGGATGGCCGGCCTGGTGGGTCGTGTACGCGACGCGCGTGAGCGTCCCGGTGCGGCCGGCGGTGAACGTCTGGGCGCGCGCGATCTGGCGTGCGACGTCGGTGAACGCGCGGAAGCCGGTGGTGCCGCTGGTCTGGTCGAGCTGCTCCGGTTGGCGGTCGGCGCCGGCCTGCGCGCCGGCCAGCGGCACGTCGTAGGCCGCGCCGCAGCGCAGCGGCTGGATCGCTCCCGTCGTCGTCGAAGCGCAGCGGCTCCCAGTAGTGGGTGGCGAGCGCCTCGTTCGGCTGGCCGTTGTTCCAGCGGTCGCTCTGGAACAGGTAGACCTTGCCGGCGCGGCCGGGCAGCGCCGCGACGTCGGCCGGCTGGCCGCCGCACGAGTTCTCGCTGATGCGGATGCCGCGCTGGCGCGGGGCCGGGCGGTCCCATGCCGCGAGGTCGCCGTCGAAGGCGTCCGCGAGCAGCACGGCGCCATCGGGCGCGGTCACGCGGACGTCGTCGAAGCGGGCGCTCTCGGTGTCGACACCGCTCTCGCGGAAGCCGACCCGCCCGCGCGGGTGCGTCGGGTCGACGGTCTCGTCGACGACCCGGCCGTCGACCAGCGTGGTGACGCGGTCGCCGCGCAGGCGGGTCTCGATCGCGTAGCGGCGGCCCGCCTCGACGGCGAACGGCAGCTTCACGACCTGGGCGCTGGCGACGCCCCCGCCTCGGAAGACGACCTTCGTCAGGTTGCCGCCCTCGGCCCCGGGGTGCGGGTAGTTGCCGAGCAGCCACGCGTAGCCGTCGCCGGGGGAGGTCGCGCGGAACACCCAGCCGGCCTGGGCGTACGCGCCGCCGTCGCCGGTGGCGAGCGGCGTCGCGGAGAAGCTCAGGTCGTAGTCGGTCCAGTCGGCGCCGGCCCGCGAGAGGCCGATGCCGCCGCCGTCGACGAGCAGCTCGCCCTGCTCGATCCGCCAGCTGTCCTGCTCGGCGCGCCCGCGCCACGGCCCGAGCGGCGCCTCGGCCGTGAAGTACGACGTGCCCGTCGTGCAGTAGCCGCAGTTGGGGTCCGAGAGCGTGATGTAGTAGCGCTCGCCGCGCCGGAACATCGACGGCGCCTCGGTGGCCGTGACGCCGAGCCGGACGTGGTCGCCGGTGCCGCTGAGCCAGTCGTCGTCGAGCCGCTCGACGACGATGTCGCCGCCGCGCCGCCAATCCGTGTAGGCCAGGTAGCCGGTGCCGTCCTCGTCGGCGAACAGGTCGTGGTCGCCGTTGTTGACGCCGGGCGGGATGCCGGCGTTGACGGCCAGCCGCGGCACCTCGCGCTCGGCGAACGGCCCGGTGGGCGACGTCGCCTCGAACACGTGGTAGCCCTGGCCGACGTCGTAGGAGTTGATCCACAGGACGTAGCGCCGGGTGCGCGGGTTGTACGAGACGTGCGGCCGGTAGCACCCGTACGTCCGCCCGTCGCAGCGGGCCTGCCACGGCGCAGGCGGCCCCCGCGTCGAACAGCGCGCCCTCGTCGGTCCAGTGCACGAGGTCCGTCGAGCTGTATGAGCGGAATCCGCAGAACGGGCTGCCGGGCCGCTGCCACTCGTAGCCGCAGCCGTAGCTGGTCCCGTAGAGGTAGTAGCGGTTGCCGAAGCGCTGGATCTCGCCGTCGTGGGCGTCGATCGCGTCGCCGTCGGCGTCGAACCGGATCGTCGCGCCGCGCTCGTCGCCGTTGACGACGGTCGGTGTGAGCGGCGCGGCCGATGCCGCCGGCGCCGCGGCGGTCGCGAAGGCAACAGCCACCGCGACCGCCCAGCGCCTACCCCTGCCAAAGACCATCCCGCGCGCTCTCCTCCCGAGACAGCGTTACCCGCGTGGCGAGTGATCGTGTGCGCTTACACGCGCCGATCTCTCGAATCTCCCACGAACGATCATAACCTCGCGCAGCGCATCGCGTCAAGCAACTGCCCTCCCAGCGCGCGGCGGGCGTCCTGCACCGGTGGACCGCTCGCCGGATCTGTGGTAGACCAGCGGCCGCGATGTGCGCAAACGAACACGTGCCGGGCGACCGCCGCTCGGCGGCGCGGGAGCGGGAGCGGCCTTGAGCTCGAGCGGTGTGGACATCCTCCCGGACGAGCGCCGGCGGTTGATCGCGGAGCAGTTGAAGCGAAACGGAAGCGTGTCCGTGGCCGCTTTGGGCGCGCACTTCGGGATTTCGCACATGACCGCTCGGCGCGACCTGTCCGAGCTCGAGCGCCAGGGGATCGCGCGCCGGACGCACGGCGGCGCGGTCCTGCCCGGGCCGTCGAGCGAGGAGGACGCGTTCGCCCAGCGGCTCGAGGTCGAGGTGGCGGCGAAGGAGCGGCTCGCGGTGGCCGCCGTGGCGCTGCTCGCCTCCGGCGAGGCGGTCTTCATCGACTCCTCGACGACCGGCTACTACGTCGCGCGCCGGATCGTGAGCGAGCGGGTGCGCTGCTCCGTGCTCACGAACTCGGTGCCGGTGATGGAGCTGCTGTGCGAGCACGACAGCCCGCACACCGAGCTGATCGGCCTCAGCGGCGCGCTGCGCAAGCTCACGCGCTCGTTCGTCGGGCCCGCAGGCCGTGCGCGCCGTCGCCTCGCACTTCGCCGACAAGGCGATCCTGTCCGTCAAGGGCGTCACGCCGGGCGGCCACCTCACCGACCCCGACGCGCTCGAGGCGGAGGTCAAGCGCTCGATGGTCGAGCACGCCCGCACGCCGCTCCTGCTCGTCGACGGCACGAAGTTCGACCGCCCGGCGCTCAACGCCGTCGTCCACGTCACCGACGTCGGCCGCGTCCTCGCCGCCGACGTCCCGCCGCACCTGCTCGTGCCGATCGAGCGCGCCGGCGTGGCCGTCGATCGCGTCTGAACCGGCCGCGGCGCTGGACGAGCCCCACGACGGCGGGCATTGAGGGGGTGAATCAACGGCGAGCTCGCGAGGTTCGTTGTCGAGTTTGGGCCACTCGAGCGGCCCTAACTCGACAACGGATGCCGATCCGGCTGGTGACCTCACCTTCCCTACCCAGCGCCGTTCGCCCGGCCCGGCGCGGCGATGACGGCGGCCGCGCGCCGCGGCGGTCACCGCGGCGCGCGCGCCCCCTCACGGCTCGTCGCCGGACACGCTCACCTCGGCGACCTGGACGTTGCCGGTGTTCGGCGGGAACTGGCCGTCGTAGGTCCCCGTGATCACGAGGCGGATCGCGTCGGCGTCCGTCCGCGGCACCACGTGGGTCGCGGCGGCGTTGGCCTGGGTGACCTCGGCGAGCCGCTGCCACGCGCCGCCGGCGCGGGCCTCGATCGCGAACGCCCGCGGGCCCCAGTTGACCCTCGGCGCGACCGTCACCTGGCGCACCGCCAGGTCTTGCCGTACTCGATCGTGAGCGTCTCGGGCTTCTCCGGCGTCGGCGAGTCGGCCGGCGTGGTGCCGCCGCTGACCCAGAACGTCGCCGTGCTGCCGTCGACCGCGAGGTCGGGCGGGAACGCCGGCTGCGAGCTCGAGGCGCTCGCCATCGGGAACGTCGGCGCGCTGCCGGAGTAGGGCACGGGCGGCGCCTCGGGCGAGACGGACTTGCCGCGGTCCGGCCGCTGCCCGTCGATCCGGAAGTCCGCCACGCGGTAGGCGGACGGCGCGTTCGCCGGCGAGCTCGTCTCCTGGTAGGCGACGCTGAGCACGCCGTCCCGCGCCAGCCGGAACCGGTCGTAGATCAGCTCGCTGACGTTGTCGACGTCCTCGGCGCCCCAGACGAGCCGCCAGTCGCGCCAGCCGGACTCGGCGGTCGCGGCGACGATCCGCGCGTCCGGAAGCACGACGAACGCCGTGTCATGGCCATCGAACAGCAGCTTCGTGCGGCCCGACGACCCGCTGTAGAACGGCAGCTCCATCGTGTGCCACTCGCCCGACGCGTCGCGCCAGTGATGGAACGGCTTGGCGTACTGGGCCCGCTGCGAGTAGGTGCTCGTGTGGCAGCCGCCGAGCTTGGCCAGGTCCTCCTCGTTGAACTGGCTCGTCATCACGTGCAGCCGGCCCTCGCGGTCGAACGCCTGCGTCTCCTGGTTGATCAGCCCCGTGTGGATCGGGATCGGCACCACGACGTGCGGGTCGTCGACCGAGATCCGGTCGTTGCTGCCCAGCGCGGTCGTCCCGATCGCCAGCCCGTCGTTGTTGAGCCACGTCAAGCCGCCGTCCGGGCTGCGCGCGTAGCCGAGGTCGTGGTTGCCCAGGCCCGCCGGGTGGCACCACGCGCTGCCCTGCTCGCGCCACGAGAACGAGATCTCGACGTCGCCCGTGACCGGGTTGGCGTTGAACCCGTGGAGATAGCCGTAGCGGCTGGTGCTGGTGCCGAACGGGCTCGTGTACGTGCCCGTGCTGCTGGTGAACCGCCCGAGGAACGTCCACGTCGCGTCCGCGTTGTCGTCGTAGCGCAGCAGCGCCTGGCGGCCGTTGTTCGTCGACCCGTCGCGATAGGTCAGCAGCATGCGGCCGTGGACCATCTCGAACTGCGGATAGGTGAAGCTCACCGGCGCGTCGGGAGCGCCCGGGAGGAAGCCGCGGGTGCGCTCGAACGAGCGCGAGGACCAGTCGGCCCGCGACGGGCTGTCGGCGATCCCCGGCACGCTGCGCGTGTAGCGGATCTGGTCGGCGTGGGTGGGGAAGGCGAGGTGGATCCGCCCGTCCGACGGCGTGACCGCCATCGCGACCGTGTTGTGCGAGTCGTCCGAGAACAGCTTGTAGTCGAGCTCGATGCTCTGCCAGTCCCCGTTCGGCAGCTTGCGCCGCGAGATCACCGCGGTGCGGTCGGCGCGGTAGGAGCCGGTGTACTGCCAGCCCTTGTAGGTGAACAGGCCGTCCTGCTGGTAGCTGGCGACGTTCGCGGTGTTCTCGAAGCTCACGACCCCGCGGGCCGCCGGGTCGAGGATCCGGTCGCCGATCCGTGAGGCCGACGGTTCCGGGGCGGCCTGCGCCGCCGCGGGTATCGCCGCCACCGCCGCGGTGACGAGCAGCGCCGCCGGCAGCCGGAGCACGCGCGAGTTCAGGTCCATGAGCCTCTCCTCCCTTGAGCGTCAGGAATCGCTCAGAAACGCACAGTTCTCGAACAGCTGGGACGCTAGCGCGCCTGTCGAATCGCTTACCCCGTGGTGCGCGATCTCGCTCGCGACGGTCTTGACATGAGCGAAAGTGTGCGCTTATGATCGATCACGAGGAGAGGTTGTGGGAGCAAACGGTCGCATACCACGCGGCGGGCAGCTGGTGCCCGCCCAGCGCCGCGAGCTGATCGCGGAGCGCATCCGGGACGCCGGCAGCGTGAGCGTCGCCGCGCTCGAAGCCGAGTTCGGCGTGTCGCCGATGACCGCACGCCGCGACCTCCAGATCCTCGAGCGCGAGGGCCGCGCGCGGCGCACGCACGGCGGCGCCGTGGCCGCGACGCTGGCGCTCGACGAGGACGCCTTCCAGAGCCGCCTCGGCGAGGCCGCCGAGGCCAAGCGCAGGCTCGGCGCCGCGGCCGCCGACCGGATCGCCGAGGGCGAGACCGTGTTCATCGACTGCTCGACGACCGCCTACTACGCGGTGCGGGCGCTGATCCGCTCGGGCAGGACGGCGACCGTCCTGACGCCGTCGGTGTCGGTCATGGACCTGATCGCGCGCTCGGAGGCGCCGCAGCTCGAGCTGCTCGGGCTCGCCGGCTCGCTGCGCCGCCTCACCTGCTCGTTCGTCGGTCCCCAGACCGTCCGGGCGATCCAGGACCACTTCGCCGACAAGCTGCTGTTCAGCGTCAAGGGCCTCGCGCCCGGCGCCGTCCTCACCGATGCCAACCCGCTCGAAGCGGAGGTCAAGCGAACGATGATCGAGCGCGCCCGCGAGTCGATCCTGCTGATCGACGGCTCGAAGTTCGACCACCCGGGCCTGAGCGCGATCGCGCCGATCAGCGCGGTCGACACCGTGCTCGTCACGGACTGCGATCCGGCCCAGATCCGCACGCTCGCCGACGCGGGCGTGCGATTCGAGGAGATCGCGTGAACGCCGAGGCCACGCCGATCCTCGCGCTCCGCGACGCCGAGAAGTCCTACGGCGCGGTCCACGCGCTGCGCAACGCCAACATCGCGCTGCGCGCCCGGCGAGGTGCGCGCGCTGATGGGGGAGAACGGCGCCGGCAAGTCGACGCTCGTGAAGGTGCTCGGCGGCGTCGTCCGGCGCGACGCGGGCGAGATGCTCGTCGACGGCGAGCCGGCCGACTTCGGCTCGCCGCACGACGCGCGCGACGCCGGGCATCGCCGTGATCTACCAGGAGCCGACGCTGTTCCCGGACCTGAGCATCGCGGAGAACGTCGTGATGGGCTACCACCCGCTCGCCGGGCTGCGCCGGATCGACCGCGGCGCGATGCGCCGCTCGGTCCAGGCGCTGCTCGACCGCCTCGGCGTCCGGCTCGACCCCGAGCGCCCCGTCCGCGGCCTGTCGATCGCCGACCAGCAGATCGTCGAGATCGCCAAGGCGCTGAGCTTCGACGCGCGGGTCCTGATCATGGACGAGCCGACCGCGGCGCTCTCCGGCCAGGAGGTCGAGCGGCTGTTCACGGTCGTGCGGGCGCTGCGCGAGGAGGGCGCCGCGATCCTGTTCATCTCGCACCGCCTCGAGGAGGTCTTCGCGATCTGCGACACGGTCACCGTCATGCGCGACGGGGCCGTCGTCCACGACGCCCGGATCGCCGACATGACGCCCGACGAGATGGTCCGGCGCATGGTCGGCCGCGAGCTCAGCGCGCTGTTCCCGAAGCAGGACGCCCAGGTCGGCTCGACGGTGCTGAGCGTCCACCGGCTCACGCGCGAGGGCGTGTTCTTCGACGTCTCGTTCGAGGTCCGGGCGGGCGAGATCGTCGCGCTCGCCGGGCTCGTCGGCGCCGGCCGCAGCGAGGTGGCGCGCGCGATCTTCGGCGTCGACAAGCCCGACGCGGGCCACGTCGAGGTCGACGGGCGGCGCCTCCCGGGGGGCCGCCCGCTGGCCGCGATGCGCGCGGGCGTCGGCTTCGTCCCCGAGGACCGCCGCCAGCAGGGCCTCGTCATGGACCTCTCGATCAAGCGCAACGCGACGATGACCCGCACGGGCAGCCTGGCGCGCGTTCGGGCTGATCCGCGGCGCCGCCGAGAGCCGCCTGGCGCGCGAGTGGGCGACGAGGCTCCAGCTCAAGTTCCACCGGCTCGAGGACCCGGCCGGGTTCCTGTCCGGCGGCAACCAGCAGAAGGTCGTGCTCGCCAAGTGGCTCGCGACCGAGCCGAAGCTGCTGATCGTCGACGAGCCGACCCGCGGCATCGACGTCGGCACCAAGGCCGAGGTCCACCGGCTGATGAGCGAGCTGGCCGGCCGCGGCGTCGCCGTGCTGATGATCTCCAGCGAGCTGCCGGAGGTGCTCGGCATGGCCGACCGCGTGCTGGTCATGCACGAGGGCCGCCTGGTCGAGGAGCTGAGCCGCGAGGAGGCCGACGAGGAGAGCGTCATCCGCGCGGCGACGGGCCAGACGAGGGCGGCGAGCGAAGCGGTGACGAGCGGCGGCCGGACCAACGGTCCGGTCGGTCCTGTCGAGAGCGAGGCAGAATGAGCGCCGCCCAGGCCGTCGCCCCCGGCGAGAGCGCCCGCGCGCGGCGCCTCACAGAGTGGGTCTTCCGCGTCCGCGAGCTCGGCATCCTCGTCGTGCTCGGTGCGCTGATCCTCGTCACGGCGATCCTCGAGCCGCGCTTCGTCGAGACGAACTCGCTGCGCAACCTCGCGCTCAACGCGTCGATCTTCGCGATCCTCGCCGCCGGCCAGACGCTCGTGCTCATCACCCGCAACGTCGACCTGTCGGTCGGGTCGGTGCTGGGGCTGAGCGCCTACTTCGCCGGCGACCTGCTGTCCAGCCACCAGGGGATGCCGCTGCCGCTGGTGTTCCTGCTCGGGATCGCGTCTCGGCGCCGCCTGCGGGCTGTTCAACGGGATCCTCGTCACCTGGGGCCAGGTGCCCGGCGCTGGTGGTGACGCTCGGCACGCTGTACATGTTCCGCGGGCTCGCGTTCCTGTGGACCAACGGCCGCCAGGTCAACGCCGAGACGCTGCCGGACCCGTTCCTGAACCTCGGCAGCGACTCGGTCGCTCGGCGTTCCGTATCCTGGTGATCATCGCGCTCGTCGTGATCGTCGCGGTCGGGCAGTGGCTGCGCGACTACCGCGCCGGCCGCGAGCTGTACGCGATCGGCTCGAACCCGGAGGGCGCGCGGCTGGCCGGCGTGCGCTCGGATCGTCGCGTGCTCGACCGCGTTCGTGCTCGCCGGCGCGCTCGCCGGGCTCGGCGGCGTGCTGTTCACCGCGCGCTTCGGCACCGTCGACGCGACCGCCGGCGTCGGCTACGAGCTGACCGTGATCGCGGCGGCGGTCGTCGGCGGCGTCGCGATCTTCGGCGGCATCGGGCAGCGTCTACGGCGCCGCGCTCGGCGCCCTGCTGCTCGGCACGATCACGTCGTCGCTGATCGTCCTCAGGGTCGAGGCGTTCTGGCAGCTGGCCGCGATCGGCGCGCTGCTGCTGCTCGCCATCGCCTTCGACCGGCTCGTCGCGGTCCGCGTCGACGCCGCCCTCCGCAGAAGGAGCGCACGCCGTGCAGCTGAGACCGCCACGCCTCAGCAGCAGCCGACGGCCGCGCCGGCGCCGGAGGCCGGCCCGCGCGGACGCGAGCCTCGCCGGCCGCGTGCGCTCGGCGCTCGGCCGCTGGGAGGGCCTGCTCCTCGGCCTGATCGTGGTGATGCTGATCGCCGGCGTGGGCCTGTCCGAGGAGTTCCTGAGCACGGACTCGTTCACCACCGGCTCGCTCGACTTCTCCGAGGTCGCGCTGATGGCGCTGGCGCTGACGCTCCTGATCGTCGCCGCGGAGATCGACCTGTCGGTCGCCTCGGTGCTCGCGCTGTCGAGCGCGCTGATGGCCGAGCTGTGGAACAGCGGCCTGCCGCTCGAGCTGATCATGCCGATCTGCCTCGTGGCCGGCGCGCTGTGCGGCGCGTTCAACGGGCTGCTCGTCACCCGCCTCGGGCTGCCGTCGCTGGCGGTCACGATCGGCACGCTCGCCCTGTTCCGCGGCCTCGCGTACGTCGTCATCGGCGACGAGTCGGTCACCGACTTCCCCGCGACGTGGACGGACCGGGCGTTCGGCAACTTCGCCGGCACGTTCATCCCGAACACGATGGTGCTGTTCGGGATCCTCGCGGTCGCCTTCGCGGTGCTGCTGCACGCGACGCCGTTCGGCCGTTCGATCTACGCGATCGGCGCCAACGAGGAGGCCGCGTACTTCTCCGGCCTGCGCGTGAAGCGGATCAAGCTGATCCTGTTCACGCTGTGCGGGCTCGTCGCGGCGCTCGCCGGCATCGTCATCACGCTGCGCAACTCGACCGCGGCGGCCAACGTCGGCTCGGGCTTCGAGCTGACCGCGATCACCGCGGTCCTGCTCGGCGGCGTGTCGATCTTCGGCGGTCGCGGCACGATCGTCGGGGTCATCCTCGCGCTGTTCCTGCTGGGCGGCATCCAGAAGGCCCTGTTGCTCAGCGAGTCCATCTCGTCCTACTGGATCCAGATCGTCACCGGCGTGCTGCTCGTCGGCTCGGTCCTGGGTCCCAACATCGCGCGCCGGATCTCAGAGGCACGGCGCCGTAGTTCCCGCCACCATCCCGAGGAGGGTCAGAAGTCATGAATTCGGAACGATCGCGCGCCCTGCGGGTGCTCTTCGCGGCGCTCGCGCTGGTCGCGATGCTCGCGTTCGCCGCCTGCGGCGAGACCAAGGACGACGAGTCGTCGTCGAGCGGCAGCAGCAAGCTCCGAGTCCAGCGGCGGCGCCGATCCGAACGCGCCGATCAAGGAGGGGCTCAAGACCGTCTCGATCCCGAAGCAGCTCGGCAACCCGTACGAGGAGTTCGAGCACTCCGGCGTCGACGAGGCGCTCCAGGAGCTCAAGGGCTCCAACCGGATCACCGGCCCGACCGAGGCCTCCGCGTCGTCGCAGATCTCGATCATCAACGCGGCCGTCCAGCAGAAGCCCGACGCGATCATCATCGCGGGCAACGACCCGAACGCTGTCGCGCCGGCGCTCAAGCAGGCCGCGCAGCGCGACGTGAAGGTCGTCGGCATGGACTCGGACGTCGCGCCCGACGCCCGCAGCGTGTTCGTCAACCAGGTCACCACGCAGCTCGTCGGCGAGAACCAGGTCGAGTCGATCGGCAAGCAGGTCGGCTACAAGGGCGAGATCGCGATCCTCTCCGCCACCGCCAACGCGACGAACCAGAACGCGTGGATCAAGGTGATGAAGGAGACGCTCAAGCAGGACAAGTACAAGGACATGAAGCTGGTCAAGGTCGCCTACGGCGACGACGACGACCAGAAGTCCTTCCAGGAGATGCAGGGCCTGATCCAGGCGTATCCGAACCTCAAGGGCGTCATCTCCCCGACCACGGTCGGGGTCGCCGCGGCCGCTCGCTACCTGTCGAGCTCGCCGCAGAAGGGCAAGGTCAAGCTCACCGGCCTCGGCTTCCCGAACCAGATGCGCAAGTTCGTCAAGGACGGCACGGTCGACGAGTTCCAGCTGTGGGTGCCGAAGGACGTCGGCTACCTCGCAGGCCAGGCCGCCGCGGCGCTCGTGTCCGGCCGCATCACCGGCAAGGAGGGCGAGAAGTTCACCGCCGGCCGGCTGGGCGAGTACACGATCGGCGCCAACGGCGAGATCGTGCTCGGCCCGCTGACGACGTTCAAGGCGGACAACATCGACGACTTCGACTTCTGATGGGAGTCGAGACGGCCACTCCTCACACGGCCGTCGCTGGTGGCACTCGGCCCGCGCCTCGCGCGCGGGTCGGGGTGCTCGGCATCGGGCTGGAGGCCTACTGGCCCCAGTTCGAGGGCCTGAAGGAGCGCATCGAGGGCTACCAGCGGCGCGTCGAGGAACGCGTCTCCGAGCTCGGCGCCGAGGTGGTGAGCGCCGGGCTCGTGGACACGGCGCCGAGGGCGCGCGACGCCGGCGACCGCTTCGCGGCCGCGCAGGTCGACCTCGTGCTCTGCCACGCCGTGACCTACGCCACGTCCAGCCAGGTCCTGCCGGCGTTCCAGGCGGCGGGCGTGCCGGTCGTGCTGCTCGCGCTCCAGCCGACGCCGACGCTGGACTACGCCAACACGGACACGGGGGAGTGGCTGGCGAACTGCGCCGCCTGCTGCGTGCCGGAGATCGCGGGCGCGTGCACGCGCGCGGGAATCCCCTACGACACCGTCGCCGGGACGATCGACGACGACGAGCGGGCGTGGGCGAAGATCGCGGCCTGGGTGCGCGCGGCGGGCGCCGCGCGGGCCGTGCGCCGCTCCCGGATCGGCTTCCTCGGCCACACGTATCCGGGCATGCTCGACATGTACACGGACTTCACCGCCGTGCACGCGCAGCTCGGCGCGCACGTCGAGGTGCTCGAGATCGACGACCTCGGCGCCCGCGCCGCGAACGTGACGCCGGAGGAGATCGCCGCCAAGCAGGACGAGATCCGCGCGATGTTCTCGTTCGCCGACCCCAGCTCGGACCCGATCGCCGGCCCGATCTCCGACGAGCAGCTGGACTGGTCGGCACGCGTCGCGGTCGGGCTCGACCGGATGGTCGCCGACTTCGACCTCGACGCGCTGACCTACTACTACCGCGGCGTCGACGGCAACGAGGCCGAGCAGCTCGGCGCCGGCGTGATCGTCGGCAACTCGCTGCTCACCGCCCGCGGCGTGCCGACGGCGGGCGAGGGCGACCTCAAGACGAACATCGCCCAGCTGATCCTGGACCGGCTCGGGGCGGGCGGGTCGTACACGGAGTACTACGCGCTCGACTTCGACGAGGAGTTCATCCTCATGGGCCACGACGGCCCCGGCCATCTCGCGATCGCGCAGGAGCAGCCCGTCCTGCGCTCGCTCAAGCTCTACCACGGCAAGCGCGGGGCCGGCCTGAGCGTTGAGCTGAAGGTCCGCTACGGCCCGATCACGATCGTCGGCTGCACGCAGACGGCCGACGGCCGCCTGAAGCTGCTCGTCGCCGAGGGAGAGTCGATCCCCGGGGAGACGTTCCGGATCGGCAACACGAACTCCCGGCTGCGCTTCGGCCGGCCGCCGGCCGAGTTCTTCGAGGCCTGGTGCGAGCACGGCCCGACCCACCACGTCGCGCTCGGCGTCGGCCACGTCGCCGCCGAGGTCGAGGCCGTCGGCGCCCTGCTCGGGGTCGAGACCGCCGTCGTCTGATGGAGCGGGTCTGCTTCCTGCTGCGGGTCCGGCCGGACCGGCTGGACGAGTACAAGGCCCGCCACCGCGAGGTGTGGCCGGAGATGCTCGATGCCTTGCGTGAGACCGGGTGGACGAACTACTCGCTGTTCCTGCGCGAGGACGGCCTGCTCGTGGGCTACTTCGAGACGGAGGACTTCGAGCGGGCGCGGGCCGGCATGGAGGCGCGCGACGTCAACACGCGCTGGCAGGCGGACATGGCGCAGTACTTCGAGAGCGGCGAGCTGGAGCGCCTCGAGGAGGTGTTCCACCTTGACTAGCTACGCCGCCGTCGACCTCGGCGCGACGAGCGGGCGGGTCGTCACCGGCCGGCTCGACGGCGCGCGGATGGTGCTGGAGGAGGTGCACCGGTTCCCGAACCGGCCGGTCCACCTGCCCGACGGCCTGCGCTGGAACCTGCTGCACCTGTTCACGGAGGCGCTCGAGGGCCTCCGGCGCGCCGGCCGCGTGGACGGCGTCGGCGTCTGCACCTGGGGCGTCGACTACGCGCTGCTCGACGGGCGCGGCCGCGTGCTCGGGCTCCCGTACCACTACCGCGACGAGCGCACCAACGGCATGGTGGAGCGCGCGTTCGGCCGCGTGCCCCAGGCCGACCTCTACGCGACGACCGGCATCCAGACGCTGCCGATCAACACCGTCTTCCAGCTGCTCGCCGACGAGGGCTCGGCGGCGCTCGCCGAGGCGCAGCGGATCGCGCTCGTGCCCGACCTGCTCGCCTACTGGCTGTCCGGCGAGCTCGCGAACGAGGCCACGAACGCGTCCACGACCGGCCTGCTCGACGCCCGCAGCGGGCGCTGGGCGGCAGAGCTGATCGACGCGCTCGGCCTGCCCTCGCGGATCTTCGGCGCGCTCGCGGAGCCCGGCACGGCCCTGGGGCCGCTGCTCGCCCACCACGAGCTCGGCGAAGCGACCGTCTACGCGATCGCGAGCCACGACACCGCCTCGGCCTTCGCCGCGGCGCCGCTCGCCGACGAGCACGCGGCGATCCTGTCCAGCGGGACGTGGTCGCTGCTCGGGCTCGAGCTGCCCGAGCCCGTCCTCACGGACGCCGCCCGCGCGGCCAACCTCACCAACGAGCGCGGGGTGGAGGGCACCACGCGGCTGCTCAAGAACGTGATGGGGATGTGGCTGCTGGAGGAGTGCCGGCGCGCGTGGGGCGACGTCGCCTACGACGAGCTGCTGCGCTCGGCCGAGACGGCCGGCGACGACGTGCCGCTGTTCGACCCCGACGACGAGGGCTTCCTGGCCCCCGGCGACATGCCGGGCCGCATCGCGAGCGCCTGCGAGCGCTCCGGCCAGCACGCGCCCGACGGCCACGGGGAGACGGTCCGCAGCATCTTCGTCTCGCTCGCGTGCAAGTACCGCTGGGTGCTCGAGCGCCTCGAGGCCGTCACCGGTCGCGACGTCCGCCGCATCCACGTGATCGGCGGCGGCGCGCGCAACCCGCTGCTGTGCCGGCTGACCGCCGACGTGTGCGGGCGCGAGGTGCTGACCGGCCCGATCGAGGCGACCGCGCTCGGCAACGTGCTCGTGCAGGCGCGCGCCGCCGGCGAGCTCGGCTCGCTCGCCGAGCTGCGCGAGGTCGCCGCCGCCTCCGTGGAGCCGATCGCCGGCGAGCCCGGCCCCGACCGCGACGCCGCAGAGTCCACCTACCGCCGCTTCCTGGACGTGACCGGGCTCGGCGCCCCGACCACCGCCTAGGAGGAGCAGACCCGTGACCGACGCCCAGATCGCCAACGCCGAGCGCCGCCTCGCGCAGCTCGTGATCGAGACGCCGTCGTGGGGCTACGGCGACTCCGGCACGCGCTTCGGCACCTTCCCGCAGCCGGGCCGCCCGCGCGACGTGTTCGAGCGGGTCGACGACGCCGCCGAGGTCCACCGCCTGACCGGCACGGCCGGCGCGGTCGCGCTGCACTTCCCGTGGGACGCCGTCGACGACTACGGCGCGCTGCGCGAGCACATCGAGGCGCGCGGCCTGCGCGTCGGCGCCGTCAACCCGAACCTGTTCCAGGACCCGGACTACAAGCTCGGCTCGATCACGCATCCCGACGCGCGCGTGCGCGAGAAGGCGCTCGCCCATCTGCGCGAGTGCCTGGAGATCGCGACGGAGCTCGGCTCGACCGCGCAGTCGCTGTGGTTCGCCGACGGCACGAACTACCCGGGCCAGGACGACCTGCGCGAGCGCCGTCACCGGATGCTCGACGGCGCTGTCCGCGCTGTACGCCGACCTGCCCGCCGAGCAGGAGCTGCTGGTCGAGTACAAGCTCTTCGAGCCGGCCTTCTACGCGACCGACCTCGCCGACTGGGGCTCGGCGCTGCTCACCTGCCAGAAGCTCGGCGAGCGGGCGCGCGTGCTCGTCGACCTCGGCCACCACGCCCACGGCGTGAACATCGAGCAGATCGTCGCGCTGCTCGCCGACGAGGACCGGCTCGGCGGCTTCCACTTCAACAACCGCAAGTACGCCGACGACGACCTGATCGTCGGCTCGGTCAACCCGTTCGAGCTCTTCCTGATCTTCCTCGAGCTGTCCGGCTCCGAGCTTCCGCGCCTGACGATCGACCAGGCCCACAACATCGAGGCCAAGGTCGAGGCGATGGTGCTGAGCGTCGTCAACCTCCAGGAGGCCTACGCGAAGGCGCTGCTGGTCGACCGCGACGCGCTGCGCGCCGCCCAGCAGGCCGGCGACGTGCTCGGCGCCCACGAGACGCTGCTCGACGCCTACCGGACCGACGTGCGCCCGCTGTGCGCGCGCGTGCGCGCCGGCCTGGGCGCCGCCGAGGACCCCGTCGCGGAGCTGCGCGCCTCCGGCTACGCCGAGCGCATCGCCACCGAACGAGCCATGACACAGGAGATCACCCGATGAGCACCGTCACCCCACTCGTCGACCACGTCGACGACCTCTGGCCGCCCGGCGGCGCGCCCGACGGCGACCTCCTCGCCGAGCTCGTCCTCGCCTCGAACCTGCTCGGCGCCAACCGCGCCGTGTCCAACTTCGGCGGCGGCAACACGTCCGCGAAGGGCACCGCGATCGATCACGCCGGCCGCGAGGTCGAGGTCATGTGGGTCAAGGGCTCGGGCAGCGACCTCGCGACGATGGGCCCGCGGCACTTCACCGGTCTGCGGATGGCCGAGATGCTGCCGCTGATGGAGCGCCCGGAGATGTCCGACGAGGACATGGTCGCCCACCTCGCGCGCTGCCAGCTCGACCCGGCGATGCCGCGCGCGTCGATCGAGACGCTGCTGCACGCGTTCGTGCCGGCGCAGCACGTCCACCACACGCACCCCGACGGCATCAACGTGCTCGCCGGCACGGCCGACGGCGAGCGGCTCGTGCAGGAGTGCTTCGGCGACGCGGCCGCCTGGATCCCGTACATCCGGCCCGGGTTCACGCTGTCCAAGCAGGTCGGCGAGGCGGTCCGCGCCAACCCGGACCTCAAGCTGATCGTGCTCGCCAAGCACGGCCTCGTCGTGTGGGGCGACAGCGCCGAGGAGGCGTACCGCCGGACGATCGAGGTGATCAACCAGGCGGTCGCGTTCGTCAACGAGCGCACCGGCGACGTGCCGCGGTTCGGCGGCGTGCACCCCGCGGCGCAGGCCGTGGGCGAAGCCGAGCGCGCCGGGCTGCTGCGCGAGCTGCTGCCGAGCATCCGCGGGGCAGTCTCGAGCGAGCGGGCCAAGCTGCTGACCGTCGACACCTCGCCGCGGTCGGTCGAGTTCGTCTCCTCCGCGGAGGCCGAGCGAGCTCGTCACGGTCGGGGCGCCGTGCCCGGACCACCTGGTCCACACCAAGCGGCTGCCGCTGTGGATCCCGTACGACCCCGAGACCGACGACGCCGACGCGCTGCGCGCGCGGATCGCCGAGCGCGCCGACGCGTTCCGCGCCGCCTACCGCTCCTACGTGGACGCCTACGGCGACGAGACGACCGTGCCGGCCGACCCGGACCCGCGGATCGTGCTCGTCCAGCACCTCGGGCTGGTCTCCACCGGCACGACGACCAAGACGTCGAAGATCTCGCGCGACCTGTACCACCGCGCGATCGAGGTGATGGCCGGCGCGCAGGCGCTCGGCGAGTTCGTCTCGCTCGACGCCGGGCGAGAGCTTCGCGATCGAGTACTGGCCGCTGGAGCTCTACAAGCTCGCGCAGGCGCCGCCGCCCGGCGAGCTGCAGGGCCAGGTCGCGCTGATCACCGGCGGCGCGGGCGGCATCGGCCGCGCGATCGGCGACGCGCTCGCCGCGGCGGGCGCGTGCGTGGTCGGCGTTCGACCTCGACCAGGTGGGCGCCGAGGAGGCGGTCGCCGGGCACGGGGACGCCGGGCTGGCGGTCAGCGGCGACGTGACGAGCGAGGACGCCGTCGCGGCCGCGTACGCGGCCGCGGTCGACCGCTTCGGCGGCGTCGACATCGTCGTGTCCAACGCCGGCGTGGCGTCGAGCGCGGCGCTCGAGGACACGTCGCTGGCCGAGTGGGACCGCAACCACGACATCCTCGTCAAGGGCTACTTCCTCGTCTCGCGCGAGGCGTTCCGGGTGCTCAAGCAGCAGGGCCGGGGCGGCTCGATCGTCTTCGTGGCGTCCAAGAACGCGCTCGTCGCCGGCAAGAACGCGGCGGCGTACTCGTCCGCGAAGGCGGCGGAGCTGCACCTGGCGCGCTGCCTGGCCGAGGAGGGCGGCGCCAGCGGGATCCGCGTCAACACGGTCAACCCGGACGCGGTGCTCCAGGGCTCGCGGATCTGGGGCTCGTCGTGGCGCGAGGAGCGCGCGGCGGCCTACGGGATCGCCCCCGACGAGCTCGAGGAGCACTACCGCAGGCGGACGACGCTCGGCGTGAACATCTTCCCCGACGACATCGCGCAGGCGGTACTGCACTTCGCGTCACCCGTGCGATCGGGTAAGAGCACGGGCAACGTGCTCAACGTCGACGGCGGCGTGCCCGCGGCATACTCCGCTAGGTGCAGCGTCGCGCTCTTCATCACCTGCTTCAACGACACGCTGTTCCCGCGCACCGGGCAGGCGGTGGTCGAGCTGCTCGAGCGGCTCGGCCACGAGGTCGTCTTCCCGGAGGAGCAGACGTGCTGCGGGCAGATGCACTTCAACACGGGCTACGCGGACGACGGGCTCGCGCTCGCGCGCCGGTTCGAGCGGGTCTTCGACGGCTACGAGGCGGTGGTGTCGCCGTCGGCGTCGTGCGTCGGGATGGTGCGCGAGCACTGCCCCGCGGTCGCCGACCGCGTGTTCGAGCTGACCGAGTTCCTGGTCGACCGGCTCGGCGTGGTCGACGTCGGGGCGACGTTCCCGCACCGCGTGACGCTGCACCCGACGTGCCACTCGCTGCGGCTGCTGCACGTCGGCGACCGCCCGCGGCGGCTGCTCGAGGCGGTGCAGGGGATCGACCTCGTGCCGCTCGAGGACGCCGACGAGTGCTGCGGGTTCGGCGGGACGTTCGCCGTCAAGAACGCCGACACGTCGATGGCGATGCTCTCGGACAAGCTGCGGCGGATCCTCGACACGCGCGCCGAGGTCTGCACCGCGGCCGACAACTCCTGCCTGATGCACATCGGCGGCGCGCTGCGCCGGCAGCGCACCGGCGTGCGGGCGATGCACCTCGCCGAGATCCTGGCGGCGCGCGGAATGAGCGCCCGCGGCTTCCCGGCGATGGCGCGCGAGACGCTCGCCGACGCGCAGCTGCGCCGCAACCTCGGCAAGGCGACGCAGACGATCCGCGCGAAGCGGCTGAACGCGATCGCCGAGCTGCCGGACTGGGAGCAGCTGCGCGAGGCGGGCGCGGCGATCAAGGCGCGCGCGATGGCGACGCTGCCCGAGCAGCTCGAGCGCCTGGAGGCGGCGGTGACGCGCGCCGGCGGCACGGTCCACTGGGCGCGCGACGGGGCGGAGGCGACGGCGATCGTCGCGCGGATCGCGCGCGAGCACGACGCGCGCGAGGTGATCAAGGTCAAGTCGCTGGCCACGGACGAGATCGGGCTCAACGAGGGGCTCGCGGAGCGCGGCGTGGAGGCGATCGAGACCGACCTCGCGGAGCTGATCGTCCAGCTCGCGGGGGAGGGGCCCTCGCACATCCTCGTGCCGGCGATCCACAAGAACCGCGCGGAGATCCGCGCGCTGTTCGAGCGCACGATCGCCCAGGGGCAGGATCTCGGCTGGGAGGCGACGGCGATCGCCGAGGCCGCCCGCCGGCACCTGCGGGCGAAGTTCCTGTCGGTGCCCGTGGCCGTGAGCGGCGCCAACTTCGGGATCGCCGAGACCGGGACGGTCTGCGTCGTCGAGTCCGAGGGCAACGGGCGGATGTGCACGACGCTCCCCGAGGTGCTGGTCACCGTCATGGGGATCGAGAAGGTGCTGCCGGAGTGGCGCGACCTCGAGGTCTTCCTCCAGCTGCTGCCGCGCTCCTCGACGGCCGAGCGGATGAACCCGTACACGTCGCTGTGGACCGGCGTCCGCGAAGGCGACGGCCCGCGCGAGTTCCACCTCGTCCTGCTCGACAACGGCCGCACGCGGGTCCTGGCCGACGAGGTCGGCCGCCAGGCGCTGCACTGCATCCGCTGCTCGGCGTGCCTGAACGTGTGCCCGGTCTACTCGCGCGCGGGCGGGCAGGCGTACGAGTCCGTCTATCCCGGGCCGATCGGCGCGATCCTCACGCCGCAGCTGCGCGGGCTGGGGGAGGCGCCGACGCTGCCGTGGGCCTCGTCGCTGTGCGGCGCGTGCTACGAGGCCTGCCCGGTCAAGATCGACATCCCGTCGGTGCTCGTGCACCTGCGCGCGCGCGTGGTCAAGGAGGAGAAGTCGCGGCTGAGCCCCGAGGCGCTGGCGATGGGCGCCGCGGCCAAGGTGTTCGGCTCGCGCGGCCGCTATGAGCGCGCGCAGAAGCTCTCGCGGCTGGGTCGCGGCCCGCTGCGCCACGTGCCGCTGCCCGGCTGGTCGGCGATGCGGGAGCTGCCCGAGGTGCCGGAGACGACGTTCAGGGAGTGGTGGCGTGAGCGCGGCGCGGGCTGAGGTCCTGGGGCGGATCCGCTCGGCGCTCGGCCCGGGCGCGGCGGTCCCGGACGTGCCCGCGCGGCTATCGCGGCGCCGGGTCCGGCGCGCCGTCGGGCGGCGACATCGTCGCGCTGTTCTGCGAGCGCGCGGCGGACTACCGCGCGACCGTGCGGCGGGTGGCGGCCGCCGAGCTGCCCGACGCGGTCGCCGCGGCGTGCGCCGCGCGCGGCGCGAAGCGGCTGGTGACCCCGCCCGGCGGGCCGGCCGCGATCGCCGGGCTCGAGCTCGTCGCCGACGACCCGCCGCTCACGCCGAAGGCGCTCGACGCGCTCGACGGCGTGCTCACCGGCTGCGCGCTGGCGATCGCGGAGACCGGCACGATCGTGCTCGACGGCGGCCCGCGCTCCGGCCGCCGCGCGATCACGCTCGTGCCCGACTACCACGTGTGCGTGGTGGAGGCGGACCGGATCGTGGCCGCCGTGCCCGACGCCGTGGCCGAGCTGGCGGAGGCTGCCGCCGACGGGCGGCCGATCACGCTCGTCTCGGGGCCGTCGGCGACGTCGGACATCGAGCTCGACCGCGTGGAGGGCGTGCACGGCCCCCGCACGCTCGACGTGCTCGTCGTCGGCTGAGCATCGCGGCATGACCCCGCTGCCCGATGACGTCCGCGCCCTGTTCGAAGGCGCCCAACTACGCGCACCTGGCGACGGTGCTGCCGAGCGGCGCGCCGCACTCGGTGCCGGTGTGGACGAACATGCGAGGGCGACCACGTCGTGTTCTTCACCCAGCCCGAGAGCCGCAAGGCCCGCAACGTCGAGCGCGACCCACGGGTGGCCATCTCGATCACCGACCACGACGCAGCCGTACCGGATGGCGCAGGTGCGCGGGCGGGTCGCCGAGACGCTCCACGGCGAAGAGGCGCTCGAGGTCATCGACCGGATGGCGATCAAGTACACGGGTCGAGCCGTTCCCGATGCGGAGCGGGATCGTCGTTCCTGGTCGAGCCCGAGCGGGTGCAGCAGATGACGCTGCCGTTCCAGCCACGCCGGCCGCGCTCAGTAGGCCGTCGTGCGCGCCCGGTGGCGGGGGCGCGCCTTGTAGCGCGGCGCGGCGCCGCGGTGCCAGAGCGTGTTGTCGACCGCGGTCGCGGTCGTCCCGGTGGGGTGGGCGGCGACGAGCAGCTCGACGGCGTGCAGGGCTGCGGCGCGGATCTCGACCTCCTCGCGCGAGTCGTGCTCGATCAGCTCGCCGGCGTCGATGCGGGCCACGAGCGCGTCGTCGAAGTCCAGGATGCCGTCGAGGCGCAGGACGTGGGGGACGAGGTTGTCGGCGAACAGCGTGAGGCGATGGAGGTCGGTGGCGGGCGCGAGGCCGGCCAGGTGGAGGTCGGCGGCGGCGATCTGGGCGCGCTTGAAGAACGGGACGCTCTCGCTCGCCGTAGGGCGAGACGTCGTGCCAGGTCGGCCACGTCGCGAGGTGCGGCGGCGAGCGCCTCGGCGGAGCCGTCGCCGGCTCGCGCGAGGTCGAGGAACGCGCCGCCGTGCTCGTCGCCGACCCGCGTCCCGAGCTCGCGAAGCGCGCGGCGCGAACAGCGCCCATCAGCTCGTGGTCGCGGGTCCTGGCCGAGCGTGGCCGCCGATCTCGGCGGCGGTCATCCGCGCGAGCCGGTCCGCGGGCCACGGCCCGTGCGCGCGGATCCCCGCCTCGACCGTCCGGAAGCCCGACAGCCCGGGCGGCTTGCGCAGCGTGGGGAACCAGCCCGAGCCGAAGTTGACCGCGTTGAGCGTGAGCAGGAAGGCGGCGCGGCGCTCGTCGTCGGCGCCGGGCTCGAGGTCCGGCGCGGGCGGCGACTCGGCCGGCAGCGTGGCCGCATACGGCTCGATCGCGTCCTCGGCGATGCGGACGTGCTCGGCCGCGGCGGCCACACGCGCTGACGCGGCCCGGATGTCGTCGGTCAGCCCCACGGCGCGCCACGCTACCCGCGGGTCGTTGTCGACCTCGGGCCACTGGGCGCCCACAACTCGACAACGACTGCCGGATCGCCCCCTCGGAGCCCTCCGGGGCGCGGGATATCGTGGACGCGGATGCCGCCCAGCACGTCCGCGGACCAGCTCCTCGAGGGCCTCAACGAACCCCAGCGCGACGCCGTGACCCACGGCGAGGGCCCGCTGCTCATCCTCGCGGGCGCCGGCTCGGGGAAGACGCGCGTGCTCACCCACCGGATCGCCTACCTGCTCCGCACGGGCCAGGCCCGCGCCGACCAGATCCTCGCGATCACGTTCACCAACAAGGCGGCGCAGGAGATGCGCGGGCGGGTCGAGCACCTGGTCGGCCGCGCCACCCGCGCCATGTGGGTCATGACCTTCCACTCCGCCTGCGTCCGGATGCTGCGCGCCGACGCCCACCGGCTCGGCTACACGCGCCAGTTCACGATCTACGACGCGGCCGACTCGCGGCGGCTGATCAAGAAGTGCCTCGACGACCTGGACGTGGACGTCAAGCGCTTCACCCCGCGCGCGATGCAGGCCCAGATCTCCGACGCGAAGAACAAGCTCCGCTCGGCCGACGACTACCGCCAGCTCGTCGGCTCCTACTTCGAGCAGACCGTCGCCGACGTCTACGAGCACTACGAGCGAGAGATCCACCGCATGAACGCGATGGACTTCGACGACCTGCTCGTCCGGGCGGTCAACGTCCTCGAGCTCTTCCAGGAGGTCCGCGACCGCTACGCGACCAACTTCCGCCACATCCTCGTCGACGAGTACCAGGACACCAACCACGCCCAGTACCGCTGGCTCCAGCTCCTCAGCTCAGAGCACCGCAACCTCGCGGTGGTCGGCGACGACGACCAGTGCCTCGTCGAGGGCACGCTCGTGACGATGGGCGACGGCACACACCGAGCCGATCGAGGACGTACGGGTGGGCAATGAGGTCCTCTCCTGCTACGGCAGCGGCGATTTTCGGCCGGCACGAGTCAGCCGCGCATTCCGTTCTCGGGCCGAGGAGGGCGTCGCGATCACCCTCCGGTCGGGACGTCGGATCGTCTCGACGCCCGAGCACACCCACTTCGCCGGCTATCGCGTTGGCGTGAGTCCGCAGTTGCACATGACCTATCTGATGCGCAGGCAGGGCTACGGAGCGCGAGTTGGGGTCACGCGCACCTACACGAACCCGCGGGGCGACTGGCTCGGCTACGCCCGGCGCGCCTCGCAGGAGGTGGCCGACTCGTGCTGGGTGGTCGGCGTTCATCCGACCGAGGCAGAAGCACGAGCGCATGAGATTGAGTTGTCGCTGCGGTACGCGCTGCCCACGGTTCCCTTCGTCGCCCGCGGAGGCCGTGAGGATCGCGGTGTCCTTTCCAGCCAGCGGCTGATCGATCGCATTTTCGCTGGCGTTGACAGCGACACGGGGGGCCGGGCCTTGCTGGCCGACCATCGGCTCGCAGAAGGCGCGCCGCATCACCTGCCGCGCACGTTCGCGGGACGGCGGCGGGTCGTGACCGTGACGCTGTGTGGTGACCGGCGCGGCCGCACGCCGATGCATACGGTCGCCGTTGGCGGGCGCGATCCGGGCGTCAAGCGCGCCCTCGAGGATGCGGGTTTCACCGTCCGGCCAGCAAAGAGCGGGTCGTCGAGCTGGCGATACGAGTCCGCATTCTCGAGCTTCGACGAGCTGATGGACGTGATCTTCCGGATCTGGTGTGCGGCGCCGGTCTCAGTTCGCTGCGTCGCGCGCATCGGCAACGGCGGCGCCGGGGCGTGCAACACGCTGCCCTTCCTGCCCGCGGCCTCAGTGATGCAGGGCATGGCGATGTTCGACGAGAACGGGGAGTACGACGTCGTGGAGAGCGTCGAGCGGGTCAAGCTCGATCGACCGGTCTACGACCTCGACGTCGAGAACACCCACAACTTCGTCGCGGAGGGGCTCGTGACGCATAACTCCATCTACGCCTTCCGCGGGGCGGACATCGCGAACATCCTCGACTTTCGCGACGACTACCCAGACGCCCACGTCGTCAAGCTCGAGCAGAACTACCGGTCCACGCAGACGATCCTGTCGGCCGCGAACGCGGTGGTGCAGCAACAACCAGGGGCGGATGACGAAGGAGCTGTGGTCGGACATCGGCGAGGGGGATCCGATCCGGGTCCGGGAGATGGCGGACGAGCACGCGGAGGCTCGGTTCGTCGCCGCCGAGATCGAGCGGATGGTCGACGAGGGCGTGTCGCGCGCCGAGATCGCGGTCTTCTACCGGACCAACGCGCAGTCGCGGGTCCTGGAGGACATGCTGGTCCGCGCGCAGATCGGCTACCAGGTCATCGGCGGCACGAAGTTCTACGAGCGGGCGGAGATCCGGGACGCGATCGCGTACCTGACCTTCCTGGTCAACCCGCAGGACGCCAACGCGTTCACGCGCGTCGCCAACTCGCCCCGCCGCGGGATCGGCCAGACGTCGCTCTCGCGCGTGCTCAGCCACGCCGACACGATGGGGATCCCGGTCTGGGACGCCGCCGCGGAGCCCGAGTCGGTCCCCGCGCTCGGCGCCGCCGCGCAGAAGGCGCTGCGGCGCTTCATGTCGACGATGGAGCGCATCAGGGAGCGCGTCGAGGGCGAGGCGCCGGTCGGCGTGATCCTCGACGAGCTGCTGCGCGAGACGCGGCTACCTGGAAGCGCTGGAGGCCGAGCGCACGATCGAGGCCCAGGGCCGGATCGAGAACCTCCAGGCGCTCGTCCAGCGCGCCCGCGAGTACGACGCGCTGTCCGAGGACGGCTCGCTCGGCCAGTTCCTCCAGGAGGTCGCGCTGATCGCCGACGCCGACACGCGGACGGACGACGAGGGCAAGGTCACGCTGATGACGATGCACAACGCCAAGGGCCTCGAGTACCCGATCGTCTTCATGATCGGGATGGAGGACGGCGTCTTCCCGCACTCGCGCGCGCTCGACGAGGGCGGCCTGGAGGAGGAGCGCCGGCTCGCCTACGTCGGCATCACGCGGGCGATGCGCGACCTCACGCTCACCCACGCGCGCCGCCGCAACGCGTTCGGGGCGAACACGTTCGGCGTCCGCTCGCGCTTCATCGACGAGATCCCGCGCGAGCTCACCGACCAGCCGGAGCGCGAGCGCGCCGGGCTTCCGACCGGGCGGGTCGCGAGCTGGGCCGGCGCGGCCGCCGCATCGGCCGAGGCGAGCGGCTGGGGCGGCGGCGGTGGCGACGGCGCCGGCCAGGTCTTCCGGACGGGCGACGACGTGATCCACGCCGCGTTCGGCGAGGGCGTCGTGACCGGCACCGAGCCGGGCGGGATCGTGGTCGTGCGCTTCGCCTCCGACGGCAGCGAGCGCAAGCTGATGGCCGACTACGCGCCCGTCCGCAAGCGCTGAGCGAGTGGCGCGGCCCGCTCCCGTCGCGGTACGGTGAGCGCAGACCCGGGCCGGCGGCTTCGAGGCGCCGGCGCTTCCCTCCCGGTCGCGTCATGCAGCCAGACGATGAGAGATCCGCAGGCAGGGGATCCACGGACGGTCTCCGCTGGGAAGGCGACGCTCCCGCCGTCGCCGAGGAGGTCGCGCGCCTGCGCAGGGCCGTGTCGCTCGTCGCCGAGCAGGCCGGCGCCACGGAGGCCCGGCGCGCGGACCTCGCGCTGGCCGTCTCGGAGGCGCTGAGCAACGTCGTCAACCACGCCTACACGGACCGCGAGACGCCGGGTCCGATGCGGGTCGCGCTCGAGCTCGACGGCGAGACGCTCCTGCTGGAGGTCAGCGACGAGGGCGCGGGCGTGCGGCCGCGGCTGGCCAGCGCCGGCGCGGGACTCGGGCTCGCCGTGATGTCGGCGCTCGCCACCGAGCTGACGCTCAGCCCGGGCGACGACGGGACGGGCACGCGGGTCGTGATGCGCTTCGCGCTCGACGGCCGGCGCTGATCCGCCTCACGTCCGGCCGGGCGGCCGCGTTTACTGACCGCATGCCGGCGCTCGCGTTCACACCACCGCTCGACACGGGCGCGCTGCTCGCGTTCTTCGCCGCGCGCGCGGTGCCGGGCGTCGAGCAGGTCGACGGGGCGACCTACCGGCGCAGCGTGCGGCTGCCGCACGGCCCGGCCGTCATCGCCGTCGAGGCGACCCCGGACCGCGTGTCATGGGCGCTGGAGGCGGGCGACGAGCGAGACGCCGCGGCGGCCGAGCGCGCCTGCCGGGCCGTGCTCGACCTCGGCGCCGACCCCGCCGCGGTCGACGGCGCGCTCCAGGGCGACCCGCTGCTGGCCCCGCTCGTCGCGGCCGCGCCCGGGCGCCGCGTCCCCGGCGTCGCCGACCCGGGGGAGATCGCGATCCGCGCCGTGCTCGGGCAGCAGGTCTCCGTCGCGGCCGCGCGCACCCAGGCCGGCCGCCTGGTCGAGCGCTGCGGCGAGCCGCTGCCGGCCGCCGCCGGCGCCGTCACGCACCTGTTCCCGGCGCCCGCCGCGCTCGCGGCGCTGGACCCGGACGACCTGCCGATGCCACGCGCCCGCGGCCGCTCGCTGACCGCGCTGGCCGCGGCGCTCGGCCCGCGGCCTGGACCCGCGCGACCGCGCGGCGTTCCTCGCGCTGCCGGGCATCGGCCCGTGGACGGCCGACTACGTCGCGATGCGCTGCGGCGACCCGGACGTCCTGCTCGAGACCGACCTCGGCGTCCGCCGCGGGTACGAGCGGCTCGGCGGCGGCGACCTGCGCCGCCGCGCCGAGCGCTGGCGCCCCTGGCGCTCCTACGCCGTCCAGCACCTCTGGGGGCTCGCATGAACTACACGACCGTCGACAGCCCGATCGGCGAGCTGACGCTCGTCGGCGACGACGAGGGGCTCGCCGGCCTCTACATGGAGGTCCAACGCCACGGCCCCGCGCGCGATCCCGCCTGGCGCCGCGACGGCGCGCCGCTGGCCGACGCGGCCGAGCAGCTCGAGCAGTACTTCGCCGGCGAGCGCACGGACTTCGACCTCACGCTCGCCCCGCGCGGCACGGCGTTCCAGCTGCGGGTGTGGGACCTGCTGCGGGAGATCCCGTTCGGCGAGACCACCACCTACGGCGCGCTGGCCGGCAAGCTCGGCAATCCGCGGACCGTGCGCGCCGTCGGCCTGGCCAACGGCCGCAACCCGATCTCGATCATCGTGCCCTGCCACCGCGTGATCGGCGCCGGGGGCGCGCTCGTCGGCTACGGCGGCGGGCTCGAGCGCAAGCGCGCGCTGCTCGCGCACGAGGCGGCGGTTCGCGCGGGCGGGTTCCGCGGCACGCTCTGGTGAACCGGCAGGATTCCGCGCGCGGGCGTCGTACTGCGCTGACGTGCGCAAGGCCGCCGGGATCGCGTTCCTCCTCTACTGCGGGCTCGCGCTGCTGTTCGTCGCGGCGTACGCGCTCGCCTCGACCGAGTTCGGCCTCCCGCCGGGGCCGCCGATCGTCGCGGTGCTGTCCGTGCTGCTCGCGTTCGTCGCGGTGACGCGGCTGGCGGGCCGCGGGCGCTAGCTCAAGGTCCAGATCACCAGCGGCTCAGACCGGCCGCGGAGCGTGACGTCGCCGAGCGGCCGCAGGCCGTCCTCGCCGTCGAGCCGCGTGCGGGTCGCGTCGGACAGCAGCAGCGGCACGCCCGCCTCCTTGGTGTGCGCCTGGAGCCGGGCGGCGACGTTCGTGGTGTCGCCGACCGCGGCGTACTCGATCCGGCGCGCCGAGCCGATCGTGCCCGACATCACCGGGCCGCTGTGGATCCCGGCGCCGAGCGCGAAGCGGTCCTCGAGCCCGCGCCCCTCGAGCCACTCGTTGAGCCGGGCGAGCCGCTCCTCGACGAGCTCGCGACCGGTCGCCAGCGCCCGGTCGGCGTGGTCGTCCTGCGCGACGGGCGCGCCGAACACCGCCATCACGCCGTCGCCCAGGTAGGCGACGATCGTGCCGCCGTGGCTCATGACGGCGTCCGCGACCTCGTCGAGGTAGCGGTCGAGCGTCTCGATCACGAGCGGCGCGGGATGGCGCTCGGCATAGCCGGTGAATCCGCGCAGGTCGCAGAACAGGACGGTGGCGTCGAGCTCGACCGCCGGGAGCCGGCCGTCGCCGGCCTCCGCGCGCTCGATGACCTGGTCGACGATCGAGTCGGGCGCGAAGCGGGCGAGCGTGACGCGCAGCGTCCGGCGGCGGCGCACCTCCGTCAGCAGCAGGGCGGCCGCGGCGCCGACGGTCGCGGCGGCGAGCGCGACGAGCGGCGGCAGCGCCTCCACGACGCGGTCCTGCTCGAACGCGAACTGGACGGCGGCGAGGTGCGCGGCGGCGACGAGCGGCGCGGCGGCGAGCGCGCGCAGCGCCCAGCGGATCGCGAGCAGCGGCACGGCGGCGGCGCCGAACAGGATCAGCACCAGGTCCAGGAGGTTCGAGGCGTCGCGCAGCGGCGCGCCGCGCAGGACGGTGGAGATGGCGTTGGCCTGGATCTCCGGGCCGGTCATGAGGTCGCCGCCGGAGGCCGGCGTCTCGTGGACGTCCTGGAGGATCGTCGCGGTCACGCCGACGACCACGATCCGGCCGGTGAGCAGCCGCGCTCCGGGTTCGCCGTCGCGGACCGCCTTCCAGGAGACCTCCGGGACCGTGCCCGGCCCGCCCGCGAAGTCGATCCACGCGCCGCCGCCCGCGAACGGCCCGCGCGGCGGCGGCTTGCCCTGGGTGATCTCGGCCGCGCGGATCGACATCGTCTTCAGGCCGCCGACCTCGTACTGGACGTGGTCGTACGTCGGCGGCAGCAGCGCGCTGCCGGCCACGGCGCCCGCCGCGCGCAGGTTCTTCTCGCCCCCGAACACGCGCGTGCGGCCGCGCTCGTCGGTGTCCGTGGCGGCCATGACGACGGGCCGTGCGCGCGAGACGGCGTCGTAGAGCGCGAAGTCGCCGTCCGGGTTCCCGCTCGGCTCGGTTATCTGGACGTCGTAGACGATCAGCCGCGGCTTGAGCTTCCGCAGCGCCTCGACGAGCCGCGCCTGCTCGGCGCGCGGGAACGGCCAGCGCCGGCGCGAGCTCTGGAGCGTCCGGTCGTCGACGCCCACCACGGCGACGTCGCGCGGCTCCGGCCCGGCGCCGCGGATGTCGAAGCGCGCAGCGACGGTGTCGTCCTCCCAGCCGTCGAGCACGCCGGTGGAGGACGCGGCGATCCCGATCGCGGCCGCCCCGGCGGCGACCGCGGCCAGCAGCGGGGCACGCCGGATCCTCACGGCGACGACCCTAGCCGCTTGCCCGGCGCGGCCGGAGTGGAGATGATGGGCGGCGATGGCTTACGGACGCACGGCGGCGGGGGCAGTGCTCCTCACCGGGATCCTCGCCGCGACCGCGTGGGGCGCGCAGTTCGACACGCTGCTCGTCAGCCGCGACGCTGACGGCGCAAAGCTCATGACGGCGTCGACCGTCGGGGGGATCTCGCGCGACGGGCAGCGCGTGGTGTTCACGTCGGGGAGCATCGTCCGCGTCCGAGACCTCGCCGCGGGCACGACGACGGATGTCGGACCCGAGGGTTCGTCCGACCCGGACATCTCCGACGACGGGCGATTTGTCGCCTTCGTAACCAACGTCCCGCTCGTCGCGATCGACATGGACGACATCCACGATGTCTACGTCCGCAATCTCGAGACCGGCGAGACGACGCTCGTCAGCCGCGCGACGAACGGCGAGAAGGGCGACAGCTCGTCAGGCGAGCCCGCCATCTCTGAGGACGGGCAATTCGTCGCGTTCACGTCGTCCGCCACGAACCTCGGCGACGGCGGCTCCGACGAGAGCTCGGACGTCTACGTCCGCGACCTGGTCAACAACACGACCACGCACGCGAGCCCGTCGCCGATCGGCTCCGGAGATGACGATTCGTTCGCGCCGTCGATCTCGGACGACGGCAGCGCGGTCGCTTTCGTCTCCAGGGCGCCGCTGCACCCAGACGACCAGGACGGGTTCCTCGACGACGTCTACGTCCGCCGGAACGGCCAGACCATCCTGGCCAGCCGCGACGAGGCCAACGCCGCCGACGCCGGTGACCAGGCCTCCATCTCGGGCGACGGCGACTCCGTCGCCTTCCACACGCCCATCATCCTGACGACGGCGCAGGCGCTGCTGGTCGACGCCGTCTACGTGCGCCGGCTCCCGAACGGCCCGACCACGCTCGCCAGCGTCAGCAACGGCGGCGATCCCGCCTTCGACGCCGATCAGCCGTCGATCTCCACGAACGGCCGCTTCGTCGCGTTCGCCTCGGACTCCGGGCTCACCCTCCCCGACGACGACGGGCTCACGGACGTCTACGTCCGCGACACGGCCCTTCTGGCGACCGTGCTCGCCAGCCGCGCGAGCGGCGCGGACGGCGAGAAGGGCGACGGGCAGTCGCCGCTGAGCGGCGGGCTGGCGCTCTCCGGCGACGGCGTGTTCGTCGCGTTCGGCTCGGTGGCCATGAACCTGCACCCGAACGACAACGACGAGATCGAGGACGTGTTCGCGCGGCAGCTCCTCGAGCCCCCGCCGCCGCCTCCGCCTCCGCCTCCGCCTCCGCCCCCTCCGCCGCCGCCGGCACCACCACCACCACCACCGCCGCCGATCGTCGAGCCACCGCCGCCCGGCCCCCTGCCCGTCGCCGGCCGCTTCGAGGTCGTCCAGCCCGTCCGCGGACGCGTGCGCGTGCGGGTCAAGGGCAGGAAGCGCTTCGTCCTGCTCGAGGCAGGCCGCCGGCTGCCCGACGGCTCGGAGATCGACACCACGCGCGGGGTCGCCCAGATCGTCGTCGCCGCGCGCCGCAACAGCCTGGCGACCGCGTTCGCGACCGTCTCCCGCGGCCGCGCGATCATCGACCAGGGCAGCGGCGCCCGACCGCAGACCACGCTGAAGCTGTCCGAGCCGCTCGCCTGCTCGAGCGCCAAGGGCGCGAGCACGTCGGCCAAGCGCCGGAAGCGCCGGCGCTCGCTGTTCACGCAGACCGACGGCGGCCGCTTCCGCACCCGCGGCCGGCACGGCGCCGCGGCCGCGACCGGAACGGCGTGGCTGACCGTCGACCGCTGCCGGAGCACCGGCATCCGCGTGACCGAGGGCACCGTCCGCGTCCGCGACTTCGTCAAGAAGCGCACGCTGAAGGTCCGCAAGGGCCACACCTACATCGCCCGCGCCCGCCGCGGCTGAGACGCGAGGCGGGCCGTAGCATGGCCCCGCGGTGCGCCGACTGCTGCTGCTCGCCTCCGCCGTCGTGTTCGTGGACACGGCGTTCTACGCCGCCATCACGCCGCTGCTGCCGAGCTACGTCGACGACCTCGACCTCACGAAGTCGGCCGCCGGCATCCTGTCCGCCGCCTACCCCGCCGGCACGTTCGCGGGCGCGCTCCCGGGCGGCTGGCTGGCGGCCCGTGCCGGCGTCAAGCCCACGGTGCTCATCGGCCTCGGCGTCATGGCCGCGTCGAGCGTCGCCTTCGCGTTCGCCGGCAGCCTCGAGGTGCTGGACGCGGCGCGCTTCATCCAGGGCGTCGGCGGCGCGTTCTCGTGGGCGGGCGCGCTCGGCTGGCTGATCGGCGAGGCGCCGCGCGAGCGCCGCGGCGAGCTGATCGGCTCCGCGATGGGCGCCGCGATCGTCGGCGCCCTGTTCGGCCCCGTCCTCGGCGCCGCCGCCCACGCGGCCGGGCCGGAGCCGGTGTTCTCCGGCGTGGGCGTCGTCGGCGTCGGGCTGATGGCGTGGGCGGTGCGCACGCCGGCCCGGGCGCCCGCCGAGCCGCCGCGGCTGAGGGCGATCGCGGCGTCGCTGCGCGACGGCCGGGTCTCCGGAGGCATGTGGCTGATGACGCTCCCGGGCCTGCTGTTCGGCACGCTCAACGTCCTCGCGCCGCTGCGGCTCGACGCGCTCGGCGCCGGCGCCACCGCGATCGCCGCCTGCTTCCTCGCCGCCGCCGCGCTCGAGGCCGTGATCGCGCCAGTCATCGGGCGCGTGTCCGACCGCCGCGGCCGCCGCGCGCCGGCGATGGCCGGCCTCGCGGCCGGCGTGGTCGTGATGAGCCTGCTCCCGTGGCCGCAGACGGCCTGGCTGCTCGGCTGCCTCGTCGTGCTCGCCGCGCCGGCCATCGGCGTGCTGTGGGCGCCCGCGATCGCGATGCTGTCCGACGGCGCCGAGGCCCACGGCATCGAGCAGGGCATCGCGTTCGCGCTCGTCAACCTGGCGTGGGCGGTCGGGCAGACAGGAGGCGCGGCGGGCAGCGCGCGGCTCGCCGACGCGGCCGGGAGCGACAAGATCCCGTACCTGCTGCTGGCCGCGATGTGCCTGCTCACCCTCGCCGCGCTCGCGCGCACGCGCGCCGCCGTTCGTGCGTGAGGGCGCCGGGGCGACCGCCCGTGGCGGTACCCTGCCGCGCGCAATGGCGGCGGAGATCATCGACGGCAAGGCGATCGCGCAGCAGGTCCGCGACGAGGTCCGCGCGGAGGTCGCCGCCTGGGTCGAGGCCGGCCACCCGGCGCCCGGCCTGGCGACGGTCCTGGTCGGCGACGACCCCGCGTCGGCCGTCTACGTCGGCGGCAAGCAGCGCGCTTCGGCCGAGGTGGGCATCACGGGCTTCGACCACCGGCTCGAGCAGGACGCCACGCACGATCAGGTCGAGCGCCTGCTGCGGGAGCTCGACGAGGACGCGCGGGTGTCCGGGATCCTGCTCCAGCTCCCGACGCCGCCGCAGGTCGACGGCGCCGCGCTGACCGAGATCATCGATCCCGCGAAGGACGTCGACGGCCTCACGCCGATCTCCGCCGGCCTGCTGGCCAAGGGCCGCCCCGGCCTGCGGCCGTGCACGCCGACCGGCGTGATGGAGCTGCTGCGCCGCCACGACGTCCAGCTCGAGGGCGCGGAGGCCGTCGTCGTCGGCCGCTCCGACCTCGTCGGCAAGCCGCTCGCCTCGCTGCTGCTCGCCGCCAACGCGACCGTGACGACGTGCCACTCGCGCACGCGCGACCTCGCGGGCGTCTGCCGGCGCGCCGACGTCCTGGTCGCCGCCGTCGGCCGCGCCGGCCTGGTGCGCGGCGACTGGGTCAAGGAGGGCGCCACGGTGATCGACGTGGGCACGAACCGCACGGAGGCGGGGCTGACCGGGGACGTCGAATTCGAGGGCGCCGCCGAGCGCGCCCGGCTGATCACTCCCGTGCCCGGCGGGGTGGGGCCGATGACGATCGCCATGCTGCTGCGCAACACGCTGCTGGCGGCGAAGGCGCGGGCGGGCGGGGCATGAGCGCGGCGCGCAACGTGCGTCCCGGCGAGGTCGTGGCGGCCGTCGCCGCCGTCGTGCTGCTCGCCGTCATGTTCCTCGAGTGGTACGGCGCCGACGGCGGAGGGCTCAGCGCCTGGGAGGCGTTCTCGGTCACCGACGTGCTGCTGGCGGCCGTCGCGCTGCTCGCCATCGGCCTGGCCGTGGTCAACGCCACCGGCCGCGGCCCGGCGGTCCCCGTCGCGATCGCCGTCGTCACCGTCACGCTGACGCTGACGGCCCTGCTCCTGCTGGCCTACCGGATCCTCAACCAGCCGGGCCCGAACGACCTGGTCGACGTCCACGCCGGCGCCTGGCTCGGCCTCGCCGCGCTCGCCGCGCAGCTGGGCGGTGCGTTCTGGTCGCTGAAGGACGAGCGGCCGCGCCCCGTCGACCCGCCGGCGCCCGAGCCGGAGCGCCGCCCGGCGCCCACCCGCTCGTAGCCGCCCGCTCCTAGACTGCACGCCCGATGTCCCTGAGCCGCGACCAGGTCCTGCACGTCGCCCGCCTCGCACGCCTCGAGCTGAGCGGGGACGAGGTCGACCGCCTCGCCGGCGAGCTGTCGAAGGTGCTCGACCACGTCGAGACGATCGGCGAGCTGGGCGACCTCGCGGACGTGCCGCCGACGTCGCACGTCGTCGCGGTGGAGAACGCGCTGCGCGCCGACGAGCCGCGGCCGTCGATGCCGCAGGAGGTCGCGCTCGCCGGCGCGCCGGACAACGCGCTCGGCGGCTTCCGCGTGCCGAGCCCGGCCGCGGGGAGCGAACCGTCGTGATCGAGCTGCTCGAGCTGACCGCCGCGGAGACGGCCGAGAAGGTCCGCAGCGGCGAGGTCGAGGCCGGCGCGGTGTGGCAGGCGTACCGCGAGCGCGCCGCGCAGGACGAGCTGAACGCGTTCACCTGGGTCGCCGGCCCGGAGCCGCCCGAGGTGGCGGCCGAGGCGCCGCTCGCCGGCGTCCCGGTCGGCGTCAAGGACCTCTTCGTCACCAAGGGCATCCCGAGCCAGGCGGGCTCGAGGATCCTCGAGGACTACCGGCCGCCGTACACGTCGACCGCCGTCGAGCGCCTCGAGGCCGCCGGCGCCCCGCTGCTGGGCAAGACGAACCAGGACGAGTTCGCGATGGGCTCGTCGACGGAGCACTCGGCGTACGGGCCGACGCTCAACCCCTGGGACCGCACGCGCGTGCCCGGCGGCTCGTCGGGCGGCTCGGCCGCCGCCGTCGCCGCCGGCCTCGCCCCGTGGGCGATCGGCACCGACACGGGCGGCTCGATCCGCCAGCCCGCCGCGCTGTGCGGCATCGTCGGCCTCAAGCCCACCTACGGCGCCGTCTCGCGCTACGGAATGATCGCGTTCGCCTCGTCGCTCGACCAGGCGGGCCCGTTCACGCGCGACGTCACGGACGCCGCGCTGCTGCTCGGCGCGATGGTCGGGCAGGACCCGTGCGACTCGACGTCGCTCGGCCTCCCCGAGCCGGTCCGGGCGCCGACCGCGACCGACCTGAGCGGCATCCGCCTCGGCGTCCCCGAGGAGCTGTCCGGCGAGGGCATCGAGCCCGGCGTGCTGGATCGCTTTCGCGGAGACGCTCGACACTCGCGCGCGAGCTCGGCGCGACCGTCGAGACGATGCAGCTCCCGCACGCCCCGCACGCGCTCGCGGCCTACTACATCCTCGCCCCGGCCGAGGCGTCCTCGAACCTCGCCCGCTACGACGGCGTCCGCTACGGCTTCCGCGCCGACGGCGCGACCGACCTCCTGGGCATGTACACGCTCACGCGCGAGCAGGGCTTCGGCGCCGAGGTCAAGCGGCGGATCATGCTCGGCACCTACGCGCTCTCCTCGGGCTACTACGACGCCTACTACGGCAAGGCGCAGAAGGTCCGCACGCGCATCAGCGAGGACTTCAAGCGCGCGTGGGAGTCGTTCGACTTCGTGGTCACCCCGACCAGCCCGAGCGTCGCGTTCGAGCTGGGCGCCAAGCTCGACGACCCGCTGGCGATGTACCTCAACGACGTCTGCGCGGTCCCGATGAGCCTGGCGGGCATCCCCGCGATCAGCATCCCGAACGGGCTCGCCGACGGCCTGCCCGACCGGCTTCCAGATCGCCGGCCCGGCGTTCAGCGAGAACCGCATCCTCGACGCCGCGCACGCGCTCGAGCGGGCGATCGGGTTCGACGGATCGAAGGCGCGCGCATGGCTGATTGGGAGCCCGTCATCGGCCTGGAGATCCACGTCCAGCTCAAGACGCGGACGAAGATGTTCTGCGGCTGCGAGCTGAGCTTCGGCGAGGAGCCCAACACGCGCACCTGCCCGGTCTGCCTCGGGCTCCCCGGCTCGCTGCCGGTGGCCAACGCGCGCGCGATCGAGTTCGGGCTGCTGATGGGCGAGGCGTTCGGCTGCGAGATCGCGCCGCGGTCGATCTTCGCCCGCAAGAACTACTTCTATCCCGACCAGGCCAAGAACTACCAGATCTCCCAGTACGAGACGCCCCTGTGCACGGGCGGCCGGCTGGGCGAGGTGCGCCTGCACCGGATCCACCTCGAGGAGGACGCGGCGAAGCTCGTCCACGTCGGGGAGTCGGGCCGCATCCACGGCTCCGAGGCGAGCATCGTGGACTACAACCGCGGCGGCACGCCGCTGGCCGAGATCGTCACGGAGCCCGACATCCACTCGGCCGAGCAGGCGCGCGACTGGCTCAACCTGCTGCGGGTGACGCTGCGCCAGCTCGGCGTGAGCGACGTGAACATGGAGGAGGGGTCGCTGCGCGCCGACGCCAACGTCTCCGTGCGGCGCGCCGGCGACACGAAGCTCGGGACCAAGACCGAGCTGAAGAACATGAACTCGTTCCGCTTCCTCGCCGCCGGCATCAACGCCGAGGTCAAGCGCCAGATCGCGCTGCTCGAGGGCGGCGACCGCGTCGTGCAGGAGACGCTGCACTTCGACCCCTCGACCGGGCGGCTGAGCACGCTGCGCTCCAAGGAGGAGGCGCACGACTACCGCTACTTCCCCGAGCCGGACCTCGTGCCCGTGGCGCCGACCGAGGAGATGCTCGCGGCGGCCCGCGCCGCGCTGCCCGAGCTGCCCGCCGAGCGCGCGGAGCGCTACGAGCGCGACTGGGAGCTCCCGGCCGACACCGCTCGCCTGTTCGCGTTCGAGCCGGAGTGGGGCGACTACTTCGAGGAGGCCGCCACCGCCGCCGCGCCGCTCGAGGCGCGCGCGGTCGCCAACTGGGTCACCGCCCTGCGCGGCAAGCTCGAGGACGCCGACCCGCTCGCCTCGCAGGTCCGGCCGTCCGCGATCGCCGGCCTCGCCCAGCTCGTCGCCGACCGCAGGACCACCGCCGGCAACGCCCGCCAGGTGCTCGACGTGCTGGTCGCCGAGGGCGGCGAGCCCGCCGAGATCGTGGAGCGCGAGGGCCTCGGCGCGATGGCCGACGACGACGGCGAGCTCGCCGCGGTCGTCGCCAAGGTGATCGCCGACAACCCCGACATCGCCGAGCGCATCAAGGGCGGCAACGCGAAGGCGATGGGCGCCCTCGTCGGCCCGGTGATGCGCGAGACCCGCGGCCGCGCCGACGGCGGCGAGGTCAACCGCCTCATCCGCGAGCAACTAGGGGTCTGACCCCTCGACGTCTAAATGAAGCGAGGGGTCTGACCCTCTCGACGTCGAAATGAAGCGAGGGTCTGGCCCCTTTAGCGGCGCGCCGCCCTGCTGGACACATTGGCCGACTTCGCTCCCCGCGCGAAAAAACGGCCGTTTCCTGCCGATCACGCGGCCATGTCCGGTCAGAACGTGAACACGGGCGGGGAGGTGGCAATGAAGTCCGGCATCCACCGCATCCTGCGCGAGGGCACTGCCCGCGCGGCGCGCGCGATCGTGCTCGGCGCTCCCAAGAAGTGGTGATGGCGTCAAGATCACGGCGAGGCCCACTCTCGCCGTGCCACGACCGCCACATCGCCCCTTCGTAGCGGCCGTCTCGGCCATCGGCCTCGTGCTGCTGGCCGTCGTCGCCGCCACCGAGGCCGCCGACGTCGTCGACCGGGCGGACACGCTGCTCGTCCTGCTCGCGGTCTCGATCCTCGTCGCCGAGCTGTTTCCCGTCGAGCTGCCGGACGGGGACGGCGAGGTCTCCTTCTCGACCACGTTCGCCTTCGCGCTGCTGCTCACCGACGGCACCGCGGCGGTCGTGCTCGTCCACGCGCTCGCGCTCGCGCTGGCGGACGCCGTCCGCCGGCGCCCGCTCGAGCGGCTGGTCTTCAACGTCGCGCAGTACGCGATGTGCTGGGCCGTGGCCGGCGGGCTGCTCGGCCTGCTCACCGGCGACCTGCCCGACGAGAACGGCCTCCAGTACCTCGAGCTGGAGTGGGCGCCGGCGCTCGTGGCGAGCGCCGTCGCGTTCCTCGTCCTCAACACCGCGCTGGCCAGCACGCCGCCGGCGCTCCAGCGCGGCGTCAGCCCGGTCGAGTCGATGCGCTCCGACCTCGGGCTCAACGCCTGGTGGACCGTGGTGCTGACCGCGCTCGTCCCGGTGATCCTCGTCGCCTCGGACTACAGCCTGTGGCTGTTCCCGCTGCTCGGGATCCCGCTGGTCGCGATCCAGCTCGGCAGCCGCCAGGCCGTCATCAACGAGCACCAGGCGCGCCACGACCGCGTCACCGGCCTGCCGAACCGCGAGCACCTCGCCGCGCGCGTGGAGGACGCGTTGCACCGCGCCACGCGGCGCGAGGAGCAGGTCGGCGTGCTGATCGTCGGCCTCACGCGCTTCAAGGAGCTCAACGAGACGCTCGGCCACCGGCGCGGCGACATCGTGCTCACGGAGGTCGGCCGCCGCCTCGCGGACCTCGTCCGGCCGGGCGACCTCGTCGCCCGCCTCGGCGGCGACGAGTTCGCGCTCGTGCTCGCGCCCGTCGGCGGCACCGAGGGCTGCGAGACCGTCGCGCGCCAGCTCATCGCCTCGCTGCGCGAGCCGGTCACGGTGCGCGGGGTGGACCTCGAGGTCGGCGCCGCGATCGGGATCGCCTGCCACCCGGACCACGGCACGAGCGTCGACGCGCTGCTGCGGCACGCCGACGTCGCGCTGGACCGCGCGAAGGCGGCGCACCGCGACTGGTTCGTCTACGACCGCACGCTCGACGATCGGGGGACGGAGCGGCTCGCGCTCGTCGCCGATCTCAGCCGCGCGATCGGCGCCGGCGACCTCGTGCTGCTGTTCCAGCCCCAGGTCGCGCTCGCCGACGGCCGCGTGCGCGCGGTCGAGGCGCTCGTGCGCTGGCGCCACCCCGAGCGCGGGCTGCTCCCGCCGCAGGCGTTCATCGAGCCGGCCGAGCACACCGGGCTGATCCGGCCGCTGACGCTGTGGGTGATCCGCGCGGCGCTCGACCAGGCCGACCGCTGGCGCGAGGAGGGCCTCGACCTGCGCGTCGCCGTCAACCTCAGCGTGCGCTCGATCAACCCCGACCTGCCGCGCGACCTCGCGAAGATCCTCGAGGGCCGGGCGGGCGGCCTGGAGCTCGAGATCACCGAGACGGTCGGCATGGGCGACGCCGACGCGGCGCTGCGCGTGCTCGAGCAGCTCAACGGGCTGGGGATCCGGCTGTCCGTCGACGACTTCGGGACTGGCTTCTCCTCGCTCGCCTACCTGAAGCGGCTCCCGGTCGCGGCGATCAAGATCGACCAGTCGTTCGTCGTCCACATGGACAGCGACGAGGACGATCGGGCGATCGTGCGCTCGACGATCGACCTCGCGCGCCACCTCGGCCTCGAGGTCGTCGCCGAGGGCGTCGAGAACGCCGACGCCCTGCGCGACCTGCGCGAGCTGGGCTGCGACCTCGCCCAGGGCTTCGCGATCAGCCCCCCGCTCGACGCCGGCGAGCTGCGCGACTGGCTCGAGCAGCGCGGATGGCGCCCATCCGCACCCCGCCGGGGCGTAGCATCCGAAGCCAGGCCACGAAGCTAGAAGGAGCGCCATGGCACGTCTGATCCGCATGGACCGCACCGGTCACACGACCCTGGCCGAGTGGAGCGCCGCCGACGCGGACGCCGTGGAGGCCGCGGCCGCCGCCTTCCGCGAGCAGCTCGAGCAGGGCTACTACGCCGTCGTGAGCGAGGGCGAGGGGCGCGCGGAGCAGGTCCGCGAGCTGCCGGCGGACGCCGAGCTCGTGATCCTCCGGCGGCCGATCGCCGGCGGCTGAGCCCGTGGCGGCCCCGGCCGCGCTTCCCGAGACCGCGGCCGTCGCGTGGCGGCCGCGGATGGACGAGCGGGCGCTGCGCATGCGCGCCCGGCTGTGGACGCTCAGCACCGCCGCCCACACCGTCCCGTTCGTCGTCACGGCCGCTGCCCTGCTCGCGATCGAGCCGTGGCTGGCGCCCGTCGCGGCGCTGGCGCTCGTCCACGCCTGGGCGATCCCCGAGCTGTACGCCAAGCGCGGCGCCAACGTGCTGTCGCCGCGCCGCCGGCTCGACGGCCGCGCGGAGACGACCGCGCTCGGCCTGCTCGGCGACCTCGTCGGCCACGCGGCGCGCGACCTGCACGCGCGGACCGGCCTGGTGACGGAGCGGGGCCGGCTCGGCGTCTGGCTCGTGGGGGAGGCCGGCGCCGTGCTCGTGCGGCCGGGCGGGCGGCGCGTCCACTGCTGGTGCGTCCGCGCCGACGACCCCGCGCTCCCGTCGGCCGACCGCACCGCCCACCTGCTGCTCGCGCTGCGCGAGGACGAGCACGGCTTCGCCACGGTGGCCAACCTCGCGTTCAGCGGCGCGGCCTGGCGGGTGCGCCGCCGGCTCGCGCGCCGCATGCGCCCGGCGCTGGACGAAGCGCGCCGGCTCGCCCGCCCGTAGGAGCGCCCCTTGTGAAACCTTGGACAACGGGCCATCGAACGATGGGCCGCCGGGCCGCATCATGCTTGCCATGACCACCGCCTCGCTCCCCAGCACCGGCCAGGCTCACGCGAAGTCACCGCCGCGCGCGCGTCGCCTGGTCCTGGTGCCCGCCACCGCCACCGGCCGCGAAGACGAGCTCGTGCGCCGCTACCGCCTCGCCCGGCTGCGCCTCGAGGCCCGCGACACCCGCGGCGCCGAGCGCTTCGCGCACCTCAAGCAGTTCCACGACTGACCCCATCGATCGAGAAGACCAGCCCCCCGCGCGCCCGCCGCCTCGCCCCTCCTCCTCCGGGGCGGCGGGCCCGCCCCCTTGAGGCCGCCTTGAGGGGCGGCTGTAGCCTTTGAGGCATGGAGCAGGATCAGCCTTCCGCCTTCGGTGCCTTCGGGCGCCGGCTCGTGGCCTGGATCGTCCTGATCGCGATCGCGGTGATCGCGCTCAAGGTGGTCTTCGGCATCGTGGCCGGCATCATCTCGGCGCTGCTCTGGACCGCCCTCCTCGTGACCCTCGCGGTCTGCGTGGTCTGGGCTCTCCGGCACGTCTGACGCCGCCGAGATGTCCTACATCGTCATCTGCCTGTTCTTCGGGCTGGCCGGGGGGATCGTCGGCAAGATCAAGGGCTCGTCGTTCTGGCTGTGGTTCGCGATCTCCGGCCTGCTGCCGATCGCGGGCCTGATCGGGGCGCTGCTCTACCGCTTCGAGAACGACGAGCCGCGGCGCCAGTGCCCCGGCTGCGGCAAGGTCGTGATGGCCTACGACGCGCTGTGCACCCGCTGCGGCAGCGAGCTCGAGTACCCCGACGAGCTGATCGAGCCCGAGTCCGTCACCGCGGCGCGCAGGTAAACTCGGCCGCGAGCCGGCTGCTCGCCGGAACCTCGCCGTCCCCGTGGAAAGGAGTGAACCGCCGATGATGCGCGCCGTCGACGCCGTCATGGAATGCCTGAAGGCCGAGGGTGTCGACGTCGTATTCGGCTATCCCGGCGGCGCGAACCTCCCGACCTACGACGCCTTCGTCGACGCGGGCATCCGCCACATCCTCGTCCGCCACGAGGCGGGCGGCGGCCACGCGGCCGAGGGCTACGCCAAGGCCTCCGGCAAGGTCGGCGTGGTCTTCGCCACCTCCGGCCCGGGCGCGACCAACATCGTCACGCCGCTCACCGACGCGATGATGGACTCCGTGCCGCTGGTGGCCTTCACGGGCCAGGTGCGCACGGACCTGCTCGGCACGGACGGCTTCCAGGAGGCGGACACGTTCGGCATCACGATGCCGATCGTCAAGCACTCGTTCATGATCCAGCACCCGACGGAGATCCCGCGGGTCGTCCACGAGGCGTTCCACATCGCCCGCACGGGGCGCCCGGGGCCGGTGCTGATCGACCTGCCGGTCGACCTCACGCGCGCGGAGATCGACTACGAGCCGGTCGGCGACGTCCGCCTGCCCGGCTACCAGCCCACGACCGAGGGCAACTCCAAGCAGATCCGGCTCGCCGCCAAGGCGCTCGCCAACGCCCGCCGGCCGGTGCTCTACGCGGGCGGCGGAGTGGTCAACGCGGGCGCGGCGGCGGAGCTGACCGAGCTCGCCACGGCCGACCGCTTCCCGGTCACCTGCACGCTGATGGGCCTCGGCGCGTTCCCGGCGCCGCACGCCCAGTGGCTCGGCATGCTGGGCATGCACGGCACCCGCGCGGCGAACTACGCGATGGACGAGGCGGACCTGATCGTCGCGATCGGCGCCCGCTTCGACGACCGGATCACCGGCAAGCTCTCCGAGTTCGCGCCGCGGGCGAAGTTCATCCACATCGACATCGACCCGGCGGAGATCTCCAAGAACGTCCCCGCCCACATCCCGATCGTCGGCGACGCGAAGAACATCCTCCAGCGGCTGGTCACCGAGTACCGGGCGCTGGGCGTGGACTCCGCGCGGCTGAGCGAGTGGTGGGAGCGGATCGAGCGCTGGCGGGCCCAGCACCCGCTGCGCTACGACGACTCGCCGGACAACGAGATCAAGCCGCAGTACCTGATCGAGGCGCTGTACGAGGCCACGGGCGGGGAGGCGATCGTCTCCTCCGACGTCGGCCAGCACCAGATGTGGACGGCCCAGTACTTCCACTTCGACAAGCCACGCCGCTGGATCAACTCGGGCGGGCTGGGGACGATGGGCTTCGGCCTCCCGGCCGGGATGGGGGCCGCCGTGGCGCGGCCGGACATCCCGTCGCTCGTCATCACCGGCGACGGCTCGATCCAGATGAACATCCAGGAGCTGGCGACGTGCACCGAGCACCGGATCCCGGTGAAGGTGTTCATCGCCAACAACGGCTATCTGGGCATGGTGCGCCAGTGGCAGGAGCTGTTCTGGGACAAGCGCTACTCCCAGGTCGACATGGGCCAGTGGCCCGACTTCGTGAAGCTCGCCGAGGCCTACGGGGCGACCGGCATCCGGCTCACCGACAAGACGACGCTGGTCGCCGACATCAAGGCGGCGCTGGAGACGCCCGGCCCGGTCGTGGTCGACGTGCGCGTCACCCGCGAGGAGAACACCTACCCGATGATCCCGGCCGGCGCCGCGGCGCGGGAGATGGTGGGCTAGATGGGCGAGCCGGGCACCAAGGAGCCGCTCACGCTGGCCGAGCTGGAGGCGTCCGCCGGCGTGCGGACCGGCCGCAAGCACACGCTCTCGATCCTGGTGGAGAACAAGCCGGGCGTCCTGACGCGGATCGCCGGCCTGTTCGCCCGCCGCGGGTTCAACATCGACACGCTGGCCGTCGGCCCGACCGACGATCCGACGCTGTCGCGCATCACGCTCACGCTCGACGGGGCGATGCATCCGATCGACCAGGTGACCAAGCAGCTGCACAAGCTGGTCAACGTGATCAAGATCCGCGACCTCGAGCCGACCGAGACCGTCGCGCGCGAGCTCGCGCTGTTCAAGATCTCGGCCGACGGCGCGAGCCGCGGCGAGGTGATGCAGGTCGTGGAGATCTTCCGCGGCAAGATCATCGACGTCACGCGCCGCTCGGTGATCGTCGAGGTCACCGGCACGTGGGAGAAGATCGAGGCGTTCGAGCGCATGGTGCGCCCGTTCGGCCTCGTCGAGATGGCCCGCACCGGCGAGATCGCGATCTCGCGCGGCCGCGGCGAGACCTGAGATGACCCCATGGTGAGAATCCTGCCCGAGGGGTAGGATTCTCACCACTGCGTACGCTCGTCGTGGAGAAGCGGGCGCCCGGATCGTCCCGTCGGCCGGGACCGGCGGTCCAGAGGACCCCGCCATGGCCCGCTCGAGCGCCGTTCGCAGTCTCCCCGCCGTCGCGTCGAGCGCGTCCGTGCTTGCGGGGACGGTGGGGCCGTGAGCCTCGAGACGGTCGTCCTGCTCGCCGTGGGCTACCTGGCGATCCTGGTCGTGGTCCTGGCGATGCTCGCCGCCGCCGGGCGCGCGGACCGGGCCGCGGGCCGGGACGCCGGCGCGGAGAAGCGGCACGCCGGAGCGGACGAAGCCCCGCCGGCGGCGGATCCGGAGCGGCGCTTCCGCGCCCGCCGCGCGGCGCGGGAGCTCGCCCACTCGGGCCGGCGGGGACCGCCGAGCGAGCGTTAGGAGAACGCGCTAGAACACTCAGCGTAATCGTGCGCTCTGCGCGGCCTCGTACCGCTCGGGCCGCTCCCGGGCGGCTGTTCTCCAGAACCGGTGCGGGGTCGCGCAGAGCGCGGCGGTCCTAAAGTTACAGAATCCGGAGCCAGGTCGCGCCTCAGCCGGCCGCGCGCTCCTCCGCAGCCCGCCGCGCCGCCCCCGAGCGCGGGGCGGCGGCCGCGCGCGCCAGCTCGGGCGCGCCGTCCTCGGCGCGGTCGAGCAGGCGCAGCCGCGCCTCGACCTGGAGCGCGGCGCCCTCGCCGAGCAGCGCCGACAGGGCGTCGGCGTGCTCGAGCCCGCGCAGCACGTGCAGCTCGCCGAGCAGCACCTCGCGCTCGCGCCGCACGATGGCCGCCAGCACGCCGGGACCCGCCGCGGGCGGCCGCGGCGAGCTTCAGGTACAGCTCGTCGCGGTAGCCCGTCGCCGGCGGCGACGGCGTCGCCAGCCAGCGGGCGAGCTCCTCACGGCCGGCTTCCGTGATCGCGTAGATCAGGCGGTCCGGCCGCCGCGGCTGCGGCTCGGCGCGCGCCTCCGCGATCAGCCCGTCGCGCTTGAGCCGCTCGAGCACCTGGTAGAGGTGGCCGATGTTGAGCGCGCCCCACTGCGGGCCGACCGCGCGCTCGAACGCGCCCTTGAGCTCGTAGCCGTAGCTCTCGCCGTCGGCGAGCAGTGAGAGGAGTGCGTGATGGAGCGCCATGCCGCTTGACCCGGAGGGATCCATATGCATTGTTCCTATGTATATGGTCGCCGGTCAAGGGAGCGTCGCGCTCCGCGGGGTGACGAAGCGCTTCGCGATCGCCGAGGGGGAGGCGGTCGTCGCACTGGACGACGTCAGCCTCGGCATCGAGCCCGGCGCCGCCGTCGCGCTGTCCGGGCCCTCGGGCTCCGGGAAGTCGACGCTGCTGCACGTGATCGCGGCGCTCGAGCGCCCCGATGCCGGCAGCGTCGCGGTGGGCGGGCGTGAGCTCGGCGGCCTGTCGCGGCGCGAGCTGGCCGAGCACCGCCGCGGCGTCGGCTTCGTGTTCCAGCGCTTCAACCTGCTGCCGGCGCTGACCGTCATCGACAACGTGGCGGCGCCGGTGCTGCCGTACCGGGTGCCGTTCGACAAGCACGCGCGGGCACGCGAGCTGCTCGCCGCGGTCGGCCTCGAGGAGCGCGCGACCTCGCTGCCGTCGCGGCTGTCGGGCGGGCAGCAGCAGCGGGTCGCGATCGCCCGCGCGCTGATCAACCGCCCGCCGATCGTGCTCGCCGACGAGCCGACCGGGCAACCTCGACTCGGCGACCGGCGCGGAGATCGTCGACCTGCTGCTGCGCCTGCGGGCCGACCACGGGATGACGATCCTGCTGGCCACGCACGACAGCGCGGTCGCGGCCCGCTGCGACCGCGTCGTGCGGCTCAAGGACGGCCGCGTCGCCGACGACGTCGACGTCGCCCGCGCCGCCGACCCGGAGGCGACGCTGGGGCGGCTCGGCCGCGCCGGGCCCGCGCTGACGCGATGGGCCGGGTCGTCGTCGGCGAGCTCCTGCACCGGCGCAGCCGGACGCTGGCGCTGCTGGCCGGGATCCTCGTGGCCACGGCCGCGTTCACCGTGCTGACCGGCACCTCGCGGACGCAGCGGCTCGAGGCGCGGGGGACGGTCGCGAAGAGCTTCCGCGGTGACTACGACGTGCTCGTGCGCCCGCGCGGCTCGCGTGACGAGGCCGAACGCGCGAGCGGCCAGGTCCAGCCCAACTTCCTGTCCGGCACCTTCGGCGGCATCTCCGTCGCGCAGTGGCGCAGCATCCAGCGCACTCCCGGCGTCGAGATCGCCGCGCCGATCGCGAACATCGGCTACGTGCTGCCCACGGCGACCGTCGACGTCGACGTCTCGCAGGCGGCGGGCGCGCGCGGTCGAGCGCTGCTGCGCGCGCGGATCGCCTGGCGCTCGGACCGCGGGCTGACGCGGGTGCGCGACGCGGCCGACTACGTCTACGTGACGCCGCACCGGCTGCGCAGGGAGCCGCTCGACGAGCGCGTGAACGGCCCCTACGGCGCTTTGTCCCTGCGCGAGGACGTACCCGGCCGCAAGCGACCGATCCCGGTCTGCTTCAGCGGCACCGAGACGCCGTTCCGCGTCCTCTACGGCCCGTGGCGACGGATCCAGCGCATCCAGCTCGGCTGCTTCTCGCGCGCCGGCATGGGGCGCACGGGGGACTACGCGCCGCTGCGGCCGGGGAAGCCGCGGCTCGAGCTGCGCTGGTCGTTCCCCTTGCTGCTGACCGCGATCGACCCCGACTCCGAGGCGCGGCTGACCGGGCTGGACCTCGGGGTCGTCGCCGGGCGCTACCTGACGGCGAGCGACGGTGCGCACCTGCTGCCGCGGCGCAAGTACGGCTGGCGGCCGCGCGTGCTGCCCGTGCTCGCGGCGAGCCGCACGTACGTCGACGAGCAGGCCGAGATCGCCGTCGAGCGGCTCGGCGCGTCCGCCGTGGCGCGGTGGATCCGCCCGTTCGTCGCCTTCGAGACGCACACGCTCGGCCCGTTCTCCTACCTGATCGGGCGGCCGCACGGCCCGGTCGCGCAGCGCGCCAGCGTCTCGGCGGCGGACGCCTACGCGGAGCTGCTGCGCGAGCTGCGGCGGCCCGCCGGCGGCCTGAGCTCCCTTGGACAGGAGCTGGCGAACCTGCGGCGCGTCGGGCCGACCCGCTACGGCACGCGAGATGGCGCGCTCGTGCCGGGCGTCCAGCCGGTGGACAGCAAGGTCTGGCGGATCGGCGGCCAGGGCGCGCCGCTGATGTGGGCGTACGCGCCGCCCTCGGCGCGCGACACGCGCCTGCGCGAGATCGAGCTCGTCCAGAGCGGCCAGGTCGGCGACCTCGGGCCCAACCTCCAACCGCCGCTGCTGACCGCCGTCGGCACGTTCGACCCCGACAGGCTGGGAAGCGCGCCCCGGCCCGGGGCGGCACCGCTGACCACCTTGCAGCCGCCGCAGCTGACCGCACGCGACGCGGCGGCTCGGGAGCGGCTCGGCGGGCAGCCGCTGCGGCCGAACGGCAACCTCGGCGGCTACCTCGCGCAGCCCCCCGCGCTGCTCACCACGATGCGGGGCGCCCGGGCGTTCGGCGGCAAGCTGTTCCCCGACCTGGATTCCGAGCGCGGGATCTCGGCGATCCGCGTCCGCGTCGCGGGCGTGACCGGGATCGACGACCTCAGCCGCGAGCGGATCCGCCAGGCCGCCGAGCGCATCGCCGCCGACACGGGCCTCGACGTCGACATCACCGCCGGCGCCTCGGGTGCACCGACGGCGGTCGACCTCCCCGCCGGCCTGTACGGGCGTCCGCGGCTCGCGCTCGAGGAGATCTGGGTGCGCAAGGGCGTGGCCGCGCGCGTCCTCGACGCCGTCGATCGCAAGAGCGTGCTCCTGTTCGTGCTGATCCTCGTCGTCTGCGCGCTGTTCGTGACCAACGCGGCGAGCGCGGCGGTGCGCGCTCGCCGGACCGAGCTGGGCGTGCTCTCCTGCCTCGGCTGGTCGGCGTGGCGGCTGTTCGCCGTCGTGCTGGCCGAGGTGGGGCTGATCGGGTTCGCGGCGGGCGTGCTCGGCGGGCTCGTCGCGCTGCCGCTGGCGGCCCTGCTGGGCGTCGACGCCTCGCTCGCGCGCGCCGCGTTCGCCGTTCCCGCCGCGACCGGCCTCGCGCTGCTCGCCGGTCTCGTCCCGGCCGCCCGGGCCGCGCGGGCCGATCCGGCGGCGGCGGTGCGCCCGATCGTGCTGGAGGCCGGGCGCGCGTGGCGGCCGCGCGGGATCGGCGGGCTCGCGCTCGTCAACCTGCTGCGGACACCGGGGCGAACCATGCTCGGGGCGCTGAGCCTGGCGATCGGCGTGACCGCGCTGACGCTGCTGCTGGCCGCCACGCTGGCGTTCAAGGACGTGCTCGTCGGCACGCTGCTGGGCGAGGCGGTCGCCGTGCGGGTGCGCGGCACGGACTACGTCGCGGTGGCCGCCACCGTGGTGCTCGGCGTCGCCGCGGTGGCCGACGTCCTGTTCCTGAACATCCGCGAGCGGGCCGCGGAGCTCGCCACGCTCGAGGCGACGGGCTGGGACGACGCCGCGCTCACGCGGCTCGTGGCTCTGGAGGGCTTGTGGATCGGGGTGCTCGGCGCCGTCGCCGGGGCGGCCATCGGCCTGGCCGCAGCGGCCGTGTTCGCGGGCACGCTGCCGGCGAGCCTGGTCCTCGCCGCGCTCGCCGCCGCCGCCGCGGGGGCGCTGCTGGCCGGCGCGGGCGCGCTCGTCCCCGCCCTGTGGCTGCGCCGCTCGCCGCCCGTGCCGCTGCTCGCGGGCGAGTGACGGCTCGTCGCGTTCAATCGGCGTCAAGCGCGGGGGTGAAGTACCTCACCCTGGGGTAGATCGCCCCCCGAGATGCGCTCAGCCCGCATCCATCTGGCGGCCCTCGCCCTTGCGGCACCCGCTCTCCTCGGCGCCCCGGTCACGGCCTCGGCCGCCGGCTGTGCGAACGCCGAGATCGCCCCGGCGCAGGGCTCGCTCGCCGACGCCGTCGAGGCGGTCGAGTGCGAGATCAACCAGCGCCGGCGCAAGCGCGGCCTGCCGCGACTCGACGTCGCCGCCGCGCCTGCGCGATGCGAGCGAGGGCCACGCGCGCGACATGGTGCGCCACCGCTACTTCTCCCACGTCGCGCCCGACGGCCGGACGATGACGGCCCGCCTGCGTGACGCCGGCTACATCCGCGAGGGGCGGCGCTGGGCGGTCGGCGAGACGCTCGCCTGGGGCACGTTCGGCCGCGCCACACCGCGCCGCACGGTCCAGAACTGGATGGACAGCCCGCCGCACCGGCGTGTCCTGCTCGATCCCCGCTATCGCGACGTCGGCGTCGGCGCGGCGTACGGGAGCCCGCGCCGGCGCCGCGGCCCGGGCGCGACGTACGCGGCGGCCTTCGGGGTCGTCCGGTGAGCGGGGGAGCAACAGATCCCGGTCGCCTTGACGCTTGGGGTATGGTTCTGCCCCGCGTGCAGGGGACGGGCGAACAGACAGTCGCCCGGGCGCTCGCCGGGCGGGGCGGCGCAGGCACCGGGTCGGAGGGGAGATGGCGATGATCATCGCGCTGCTGGCAGGCGCCTACGTCGCGCTGCTGGTGCTCGTCCTGTGCGTCCTGACGATGGCCAAGCGTGGGGACGCGGCCTCGGCGTGGGCGACCGAGCCGGCCGACCCGGCTCCGCTCGGCGCGCCGGCTCGCCGGGACCTCGCGCTCGCCGACGTCGACACCGCGTTCGTCCGGCGCTTCGACCGCGGCGCGCGCGTGCCGCCGCGGGTCGCGTAGCGCCGCGCGCCGTGTGGGCGCGGGCGGCGTAGCGGCGCGCCAACGCCGCGCTCTCGTACCCTTCCCGCCATGGCCGTCCGCGTCTACACGCGCGCAGGCGGGCCGCTCGCCCTTCCCGCGGCCCAGCGCGCCACGCTGCTCGCGCGCTGCCGCCGCGCGGTCGAGCGTGCGCGGCGTGGGAGCGGCGAGGCGCTGGCCGCGGTCACGCTGCGCGTCGACCCGCGCACGGACCCCAGCGCGGTCGCGTTCGCCTCGCGCCGCGAGGGCGAGCCGTGGTTCTGCTTCGAGCAGCCCGACCGCGACGGCGCGGCGCTCGCCGGCCTCGGCTGCGCCCGCGCGATCCGGGCCGCCGGGCCGCGGCGCTTCACCGATGCCGGCAACGCCTGGCGGGAGCTGGCCGCCGCCGCCGAGACCGACCTGCCGGACGGGCCGGCCGGCGCGGGGCTGGTCGCGGTCGGCGGCTTCGCGTTCGCGCCCGACGGCGGCGCCGCCCGCCACTGGCGCGGCTTCGCGGCCGGGGACCTCGTCGTGCCCGAGGTCGCGCTCGCGCGCCGCGGCGACGACGTGCGGCTGACGGTGGCGGTGCTGGCCACGCCCGACGACGTCGCGGAGCAGCTCGTCGCGCGGCTCGAGGCCCGCGCCGCCGAGTTGCGCGCCACGCCGCTCCCGCTGCTCGACCCCGCGCCGGCCGGGCGCTTCCACGTCGCCTCGATCGCGCCGCCCGAGCACTACGAGGCGGCCGTCGCGCGCGCGGTCGAGCGGATCCGCGCGGGCGCGTTCGAGAAGATCGTGCTGGCGCGCGAGGTCGCGGTCCACGCGCCCGCGCCGCACGACGCGGCGGCAGTGTTCGGCGTCCTCCGCGCGGCGTTCGGCTCGTGCTTCGTCTTCTGCGTCGGCCGCGGCGACGCCGCGTTCGTCGCCGCCTCGCCCGAGCTGCTCGTCCGCCGCGAGGGGCTGCGGGCCTCGACCGTGGCGCTGGCCGGCTCGAGCCGCCGCTCGGCCGACCCGGCGGTGGACGACCACCTCGGCGAGCAGCTCATGCGCTCAGACAAGGACCGGGAGGAGCAGCTGATCGTCGCCCGCCGGATCGCCCGCGCGCTACGGCCCCACGCCGTCTGGGTGACCGCCCCGGACGAGCCGGCGATCGTCAAGGTCGCCAACATCCAGCACCTGGCGACGCCGATCCGGGCGCAGCTCACCCACCCGCGCGGGGCCGTCGAGCTGGCCGGGCTGCTGCATCCCACGCCGGCCGTAGGCGGCGAGCCGCACGCCGTCGCGACGCCGCTGATCCCAGCCCTCGAGGGCATCGACCGCGGCTGGTACGCGGGCCCGGTGGGGTGGACCGACGCGGCCGAGGACGGCGAGTTCTGCGTCGCCCTGCGCTGCGCGCTGCTGCGCGGGCAGGAGGCGCGCCTGTACGCGGGCGTCGGCGTCGTGCGCGACTCCGACCCGGCGGCCGAGCTGGCCGAGACCGAGGTCAAGCTCGAGGCGCTGCTACCCGTCCTGTCGGGCTGAGAGCCGACAGGCCCGCGGCAGCGGGTGCGTCAGCCGGTCCTTGTCGCCGAGCGGCACGATCCGGCAGAACGCGTAGCGCCCGCGCCGGAAGTCGAGCAGGAGCCGGAAGGGCATGCCGATGATCCCGCGGCCGCCGGCCTGGTCCTCGCCGCCGAAGCGGGACGTGACGGCGACGCAGTCGAACGTCGCGGCCGAGCGCGCGAGGTCGGCGGTGGGGTGCACCGCGTCGAGCGAGCGCGGGAACGGCGTGCACTCGACGCCGCGGATCGCCTTGTCCGTGCGGCCGCGCGCGTCGCGCACGACGCCGCGCTCGCCGGTCGCCAGCAGGTCGCGCCGCGCGGCCAGCCGCCGGCTCCCGGCCGCGTCCGCCGGGTCGGACGGGCCGCGGCCGTGCCGCGGCCGCTGCTCGCGGTCGACGGTCGCCAGGAACTCGGCGTGGCGCCGGCTCTCCGCGCGGCGCTCGCGCTCCCGTGCCGCCTCCCGGTCGTCCGCCAGGCGCGGCAGCAGCACCGCGGCGGCGACGCCGAGCAGCACGACCAGCGCCACCGCGCCCGCGGCGAACGCCCGCCACGGCGCCGGCGGCACCTCCACTCCGCGCGGCGGCGTCCACAGCCCGAGCCAGGCGCCCACCAGCTGAAGCGGTCCGAGCCGATCCGACCGCCTGCCCATCTGTCCTTCCAATGGCGCGCCGCGGGCGTCTGTGTCAGACCTCGCGCACGACCTCGTCGTAGGGCTTGCGCCGCGCCCGCTCGATCCACTCGTCCGGCGAGCGCCGGCGCGGGTCCAGCTGCTTGGCCGGATAGCCGAAGGACAGCACGGTGGCGACCTTGTCCTCGTCGGCGAGCCGCAGCGCCCGATTCAGCCCGACGTGGTCGTTGACGCCGTTCGGGGAGCCGCCGACGCCCAGCGCCCAGGCGGCGATGAGCATGTTCTGGGCCGCGCGGCCGGCGTCCATCGGCGGGCCGCCGTGGATCTGGATCGCCACGACGAACGCGGCGCCGCGGATGTTGGTCGGCTCGAACACCGACTCGGCGACGCCCTCGATCGCCCTGTCGTCGCGGACCACGATGAACGTCCACGGCTGGCGGTTCTTCGCGCTGCCGGACAGCCGCCCGGCGTCGAGGATCTTGCGTTCGGTCTCCGGCTCGAGCGGGCGCGCGAGGTAGTCGCGCACCTCGCGCCGGCTCACCACCGCCAGATAGGCGTCCATGCGGCGGCAGGCTACCGGCCCGGCAGCCTGCGCCGCCAGCGGCGGCCGGCCCGCTGGGCGCGATGCTGGAGCGCGCCCATCATGCCCGGCTGCTCGGGGAGGCCGGCCGCCTCCTCGGCGGTGATCGTGAGCGTCACGCGCCGGCGCGTGATGCGGGCGACCTCGGGCGCGTCGACGAAGCGCTTGCCGCCGGGCGTGGTGATCACGATCCCGTCGAAGATGTGCTCGCGCGCGTTGTCGAGCACGCGGTGCACGGTGCCGACCTGCTCGCCGCCGGACGCGTGCACCGGCACGCCGCGCGGGAGCGCCTGATAGCCGATCTGGTGGTCGTCGTCCTCGCCCGCCATGTCCGGGAAGGCTACGCGGGGCGGCTCAGCTGTCCCACGCGAGCCTCACTCCCGAGAAGATCTGGCGGCGCAGCGGGAGGTCCCAGTTGCGGAAGGTCGGCGTGGCGACATGCGCGCGCGTCGCCCAGGAGCCGCCGCGCAGCACCTTGTAGGTGTCGCCGAAGAAGACCTCGGAGTACTCGCGGTACGGGTACGGCCGGAAGCGCGGGTAGCCGCCGAAGTCGCTCGCGCGTCCACTCCCAGACGTCGCCGAGCATGCCGAGCGCGCCGCAGGGCGCGGCGCCGGCGGGATGGGCGCCGGCGGGATGCGGGCCGAGCCCGCCCTGGTCGAGGTTCGCGCGCCGCGGGTCCGGCGGCTCGGCGCCCCACGGGTAGGGCCGGGTCTCGTTCGTGTCCTGGTCCCAGGTCGCCGCCTTCTCCCACTCGGCCTCGGAGGGGAGGCGGGCGCCGTGCGCGCGGGCGAAGGCGTCGGCCTCGAACCAGGACACGTGGACCACGGGCTCTTCGGGGTCCAGCGGCGCCCATCCGTCCATCCGCCACTGGCGCCAACCCTCAGGGCCGCGGGCCCACGCGCCGGGGTGGGTGATGTCGTAGTCCTCCTTCCATGCCCAGCCCTCGTCCGTCCACCACTCGCGGCGCTCGTAGCCGCCGCCCTCGGCGAAGGTCAGCCAGGTGGCGTTGGTGACCGGGGTCGCGCCGATGCGGAACGCCGGGAACGTGGACCTGGTGGCGCGGCCGCTCGTTGTCGTAGGCGAAACCGAAGCGGCGGGCGCCGAGCGGGAACGGGCCGGCGGGCACCTCGACGGGCTCGAGGCCCGTGTAGGCGCGGGCTGGGCGACGGGCGGGCCGTGCGCGGCACCCGCGGCGCCGGGAGCAGCCGGTGGAGCGCGATCGCCTGGAGCATCGTCTCGCCGTGCTGCTGCTCGTGGCGGAGCACCAGCTCGACGAGGTCGCCGTTGCCGGCGCCGCGCCGCTGGAGGACGGTGTGGACGCGGTCGCGGACCTCGTCGAGGTAGTCGTGCGCCTGCGCGCGGTCCAGCAGCGGGAGCGTGCCGCGCACGGCGCGCGGGGTCTCGAAGGCGTCGTACATCGCGGCGAGCTCGGGCTCGAGCAGCGGCTCGCCCGCGTAGCGGTGGACGAGCCACAGGTCCTCGTACGCGGCGATGTGCGCGAGGTCCCACACGAGCGGGCTCATCAGCTCGGAGTGCGCGGTCTCGACGTCGGCGTCGCTCAGGCCGGCGACCAGCGCCAGCGTCCGTGCGCGGGCCTCCGTGAGCGCCTCCAGGGCGGCGGTCGGGCCTGTCTCTTCGCCGGCTGCCAGAGGGTGCCGGCGCGGGGAGCGGGCGGCGGCCATCGGCTTAACCGTATCGGGAACCACGGTTCCGCTACGCAACCGGGCGCTGGCCCGCTCATGTCCGGGTCAGCGCGGGCGGCCGGCGCGGCGCCAGACCTCGACGACCTCGCGCACGGATGCGGTCCGCCACGAGATCCGCGAGTCCAGCGGCCGGACGTTGAGCTCGAAGCGGCCCGTCTCGAGCTGCTCGAGCTCGGTCACGAGCGCGTGGAAGCGGCGGCCGCGCTTGTCCACGAGCACGATGTCGCCCGCGCCGATCCCCTTCGAGGTCGTGCGCTTGGGCGGCGGATCGGACGTCGGCGGGACCTCGATGAGCGTGGGCTGGGACTCCGACATGGCGGCGGCGAACGCTAGGCGCTCTGCCGGACGGACCCGGCGACCGCCTCCCACACGCGCGCGGTGCAGCGTGACGTTCTCCTTGCGGTCCGTGCGCACGGCGATGATCGTGGTCCGCTCGGCCGTGAGCGCCCGGTCGAGCGCGGCGCGGAAGCCCTCCGCGTCCTCCGCGGCCACGTGGTCGCAGCCGTAGAGCGCGGCGGCGTGCGCGAAGTCGAGTCCGTGCGGGGTGGCGACGTGGCGTTCGAAGTCGGCGCCCTCGCTGCTCACGGGCAGGAAGTCGAAGATCCCGCCGCCGTCGTTGTCGAGCACGACGATCGTGAGCTTGACGTCGAGCCGCGAGGCGGCGAGCAGCCCCCCGATGTCGTGGGCGAGCGCCACGTCGCCGATGAGCAGCACCGCCGGGCCGTACGCGGCGGCGACGCCGAACGCCGTCGAGACGGTGCCGTCGATCCCGTTGGCGCCGCGGTTGGAGAGCACGCGCGGCGGGTCGTCGCGGACGGGGAAGAACGTCTCGACGTCGCGCACGGGCATCGAGGAGGCGACGACCAGCGTGGCGTTCGGCGGCAGGCGGACGCCGAGCTCGGCGGCGACGCGGGGCTCGCTGAGGCCGGCGGGCCCGAGCGTGGCGGCGATCGCCTGCGCCGCCGCCCGGTCCGCGCGGCGCCAGCGGTCCAGCCACTCGGGCGCGACGGCGCGTGGCATCCGCTCGGCGACCTTGGCGAGCGTCGTGCGGGGATCGGCGCTCACGATCGTGCCGACCACGCCGGCGGGGTCCTGCCAGGCGCTCTCGGGGTCGAAGGTGATCTGGACGGCCGTGTCCAGCCCTTGCAGCCACTGGCGCAGGGGCTTGGAGGTGGGGAGGTCGCCGACCCGCAGGACGAGCGTGGGCGCGTGCGCGGCGGCGAACTCCGGGTCGCGCAGCAGCGCGTCGTAGTGGGCGATCGCCGCGGGCGGGCGGCGGGCGCCGGACAGCGGCTCGGCGAGCAGCGGGACGCCGGCCCGGGAGGCGAACGCGGTCAGCGCCGGGCCGAGCTGCGGGTCGCGCTCCGCGCGGCCGGCCACGATGACCGCGCGCGGGCTCGCGAGGATCTCGGTGGCGAGCGCCTCGACGGTGCGCGGCCCCGCCTCGTGCGGCACCCACGGCCGCCGCACCCACGGGCCGCCGTCGGCGCGGCCGCCCGGCTCCTCGTCGGGGAGCGGCTCGTCGAGGACGAGCGGCTCCCGGAGCGAGAAGTTGAGGTGCACGGGACCGGGGCGGCCGTCGAGCGCGGTCCAGAACGCCCGGCACGCGAGCTGGCGCAGCCACCGGACGCGCTCCGGCGTGGCGGGGTGCTCGTCGACCTCCAGGTACCACTTCGCCGCCGAGCCGTAGAGCTTGACCTGGTCGATGGTCTGCCCGGCGCCGAGATCGCGCAGCTCGGGCGGGCGGTCGGCGGTGAGGACGAGCAGCGGCACGCGCGCCTCGCGCGCCTCGATCACGGCGGGCGCGTAGTTGGCGGCGGCCGTGCCGGACGTGCACGCGAGCGCGACGGGGCGGCCGCTCGCCTTGGCGAGCCCGAGCGCGAAGAACCCGCCGCAGCGCTCGTCGATGTGCGAGGTGGCGCGGATCCGCGGCTCGCGCGCGAGGCTCAGCACCAGCGGGGTGGAGCGCGAGCCCGGCGACGTGCACGCCTCGCGCATGCCGCAGCGGGCGAGCTCGTCCACGAACGCCCGCAGCCCCAGGTAGGTGTCGGTGGCACCGCTCGCCGTCATCAGCGCGGCATCATGCCCCACCGTGCGCCCACCGCTCGTCCTCCTGCACGGCTTCACGCAGACGCACCGCAGTTGGGACGGCGTGATCGCCGCGCTCGGCCCCTCACCGCGGGTTCTCGCCCCGGACCTGCCGGGCCACGGAAGCGCGGCGGCGCGGCCGGCCTCGTTCGCGGCCTGCACCGCCTATCTGCGCGCGCTGGCCGGCGACCCGCCGACCGCGATCCGCGGCGCCACCGGCGGCGGCCGGTTCTCGCTGGCGGGCTACTCGATGGGCGGCCGGATCGCGCTCACCGCGGCGCTTGCGCTCGCCGGACCACGTCGACCGGCTCGTCCTCGATCGGCGCCGGCCCCGGCCTCGCGGACGAGCGCGAGCGCGCGGAGCGCCGGGCGGCCGACGAGGCTCTCGCGGCGAGGATCCTCGCGGTCGGCGTGGAGGCGTTCGCGCGCGAGTGGGCCGCGCAGCCGCTGTTCGCCGATCAGCCCGAGGCGGTCGCCGCCGCGGCCCACGCCGACCGGCTGCGCAACACGCCCGAGGGCCTCGCCGCCGCTCTGCGCGGGCTCGGGACCGGCGTGATGGAGCCGCTCTGGGACCGGCTCGGCGAGCTCGCCATGCCGGTCACGCTCGTCGCCGGCGAGCGCGACGAGAAGTTCCGCGCGATCGCGGAGCGCATGGCCGCCGCGCTCCCGCGCGCGCGAGGTCCGTGTGGTGCCGGGCGCCGGGCACGCGGTGCAGTTGGAGCGGCCGGACGTCGTCGCCGCGGCGATCGGGGCGATGCCGCCGTTTGAACCGGCGGACGTGGTCGCCGCGGCGTCGGGGATGCGCCGGCCGTTTGAACTGCGCGGCGTGGTCGCCGCGGCGGTCGCGGGCGATGCGCCGGCCGTTTGAACTGCGGCTGGGTGGGGTGGCGAGTGACGCGCGCGGATGGCGTCGCATTGACCGCGCTATAGCCCGCAATCGCTTCCACGCGACCGTGCATCGGCGTCACCGCCACCCCACCCAGCCGCCGTTCAAAAACATGACGGGCCGCCGATCGGCCGTCACGCCGCCGAGCAGGCCCGGACCGGCCGGCACGGCGATCTCCCCGCCGCGCGGCGCGAGCGGGCCCGGATCCTCCAGCGTCGCGAGGCCGCAGGCGAGGACCGGCCCGTGAGCCGCGAGCGCGGCGGCGGCGTGGACCCCGGCGGCGATCCCCAGCGGCCCGTCGTAGGACGACGCGACGTAGACCGCGGCGCCGGCCGCCGCGCGCCAGACGGGCGTCGGCCAGAAGCCCCGGTGATCCCGCCGCAGCGGGCGATCTTGAGGCAGACCGCGTCCACGGCCCCAGAGGCCACCGCGCCCGGCTCGGCGGCGGTCTCGTCCATCGCGACCGGCACGGGCGAGCCCGCGCGGACCTCGCGCAGGGCCTCGACCCCGTGGACCGGCTCCTCGCACAGCTCGAGCCCGACGGGCGCGAGCGCGCGCAGGTGCGCCAGCGCCTCGTCCGGCGAGCGCCAGGCGCCGTTGGCGTCCGCGCGGATCGCCACGTCCGGCCCGACCACCGCGCGGACCGCCGCGAGCCGGCCCGCGTCGTCGCCGACGCCCACCTTGACCTTCACGCAGCCGAAGCCGTCGCGAGCGGCCGCCGCCGCGGCAGCGGCCGCGCCCGCCCGGTCCTCCGCGCCGACGACCGCGTTGACCGGCACCGAGGACGCGAGACGGTCGGAGAGCAGGGCCGCGACGGGCTTCCCCGCGAGCCGGCCGGCCCGGTCCCAGAGGGCGAGGTCGATCGCCGCCAGCGCCTGGGGGAGCGGCCGCTCGGCGCGGCAGGCGGCCAGCAGCTCCTCGTGGCCGGCGTCCGGCCCAGAACGCTCCAGCACCGCCCCGTACGCGTCCAGCGCGGCGAGCACGGCGCCGAGCGGCACGCCGTCGTAGGGCTCGAGCGGCGCCGCCTCGCCCTCGCCGTAGTCCTCGGCCGAGAACGACAGCCGCACGCGGACGAGCTCCCGCTCGGTCAGCGTGCCCCAGGCGGCGTGCAGGGGCGTCGCCAGCGCCCGCCGCACCACCGAGACGCCGAGCGCGGCCACCGCGTCAGCTCGCGAGCAGCCCCGCCGACAGCAGCACGCAGAACGCCAGCTGGAGCATGCCGGTCCGCGCCAGCGCGCCGTTGAGCGACGGGCCGTCGGTGCGCGTCCGCACGACCCGCACGATCGGCACGGCGAGCGGCAGCGCCAGCAATGGCAGCAGCAGCCACGCGGACAGCCCGTCGCCGCCGAGCGGCCACGCCAGAGGAGCGGTCAGGAACGCCACGTAGACCATCGCGGCGTACAGGTCGCGGGCGCGCTTGCGGCCCAGCCGCACGGCGAGCGTCCGCTTGCCCGCGCGCCGGTCCGTCTCGAGGTCGCGGACGTTGTTCACCACCAGGATCGCCGACGCCAGCAGCCCCACGGGCACCGCGAGGACGAGCGCCTCCCACGCCAGCTCCTCGACCTGCGCGAAGTACGAGCCGGCGACGGCCACGACGCCGAAGAACAGGAACACGAACACCTCGCCGAGCCCCTCGTAGCCGTACGGCCGCGGGCCGCCGGTGTAGAGGACGCCCGCGAGGATCGAGGCGGCGCCGACCAGCAGCAGCTCCCAGCCGGCGGTCGCGATCAGGTACGCGCCGGCCAGCACGGCCGCGCCGAACGCCACGTAGGTCGCGCGCAGGACCTGCCGCGGCGGCACGAGCCCGCCGGCCGTGACCCGCACGGGGCCGAGGCGGTCCTCGGTGTCCGCGCCGCGCCGGGCGTCGGAGTAGTCGTTCGAGAGGTTCGTGCCGACCTGGATGAACAGCGCCCCGATCATCGCCGCGAGGAACGTGAGCGCCTTGAACGTCCCCTGCGTCGCGGCGAGCGCGGTGCCGACGAGCACCGGCGCCACCGCGGCGGGCAGCGTCCGCGGCCGCGCGGCCATCAGCCAGATGCGCAGCGCGCTGGGGCGCTCGGTGGAGACGCTCACGGGGGCGGGCTGCGGGACGGGTCACGGGCGCGCGGGAACCGCGAGAAGTCCGGTTGGCGCTTGGCCTTGAACGCCTCGCGGCCCTCCTGGGCCTCCTCGGAGGCGTAGAAGAGCAGGTTGGCGTCGTGGGCCAGCTGCTGGATGCCGGCGAGCCCGTCCTCGGCCGCGTGGAAGCTCGCCTTCAGCAGCCGCAGCGCGAACGGGGAGAGCGCGAGCATCTCGCGGCACCAGGAGACGGTCTCCTCCTCGAGCCGGTCGAGCGGCACGACCGTGTTCACCAGCCCCATCTCGAGCGCCTGCCGCGCGTCGTACTGGCGGCACAGGAACCAGATCTCCTTCGCCTTGCGCAGGCCGACGGTCTTCGCCAGCAGCGCCGCGCCGAAGCCGCCGTCGAACGAGCCGACCCGCGGCCCGGTCTGCCCGAAGCGCGCGTTGTCGGCGGCGATCGAGAGGTCGCAGACGAGGTGCAGGATCTGGCCGCCGCCCACGGCGTAGCCCGCGACCATCGCGACGATCGGCTTCGGGAGCCGGCGCATCTGGACGTGCAGGTCGGTGACGTGGAAGCGCCCGACCGAGGCGCCCTCGGGGACGTAGCCCGTGTCGCCGCGCACGCGCTGGTCGCCGCCGGAGCAGAACGCGAGCGGGCCCTCGCCGGTGAGGATGATCGCGCCGACCTCGGTGTCCTCGCGGGCGCGCTCGAGCGCCTGCGAGATCTCCACGATCGTCTGCGGCCGGAACGCGTTGCGCACCTCCGGGCGGTCGATCGTGATCTTCGCGATGCCGTCGCCGGAGGTCTCGTAGCGGATGTCGGTGTACTCGCCCGCGGGCGTCCAGGTCACTGTCACGCCGGCTGAGACTAGCCTCAGCGTGGTGCCGATCGACCCGTGGCTCCCACGCGCCGCCGCGCTGCGGCCGGACCGGACGGCGGTCGAGGCCCCCGAGGGGTCGCTGACCTACGCGCAGCTGCTGGAGCGGGCGGAGCGGGCCGGCGGCACCGTTCCGATCGAGCACCCGCCCGGGCTGGACTTCGCCGTCGCGTTGCACGGCTGCCTGCTGGCGGGCGTGCCCGCGGTGCCGGTCGACCCGCGCCTCTCCGAGCGCGAGCGGGCGGCGCTCTCGACGCGCCGCGGACGGCGCGCTGGTCGGTCCACACGTCGGGCACCACGGCGGCGCCGCGTCCGGTGGCGACTCTCGCTGGGGAACATCCTGGCCAACGCGCTGGGGTCCGCGGTCGTGCTCGGGCTGGACCCTGACGAGCGCTGGCTGTGCCCGCTGCCGCTCTCGCACGTCGGCGGGCTGATGGTGCTGCTGCGGTCGGCGATCTACGCGACCACGGCGATCATCGGGCCCGCGGAGCGCGCCGCGGACGACGACGTCACCGTGGCTTCGCTGGTGCCGACCCAGCTGGCACGCCTGCTCGACGCCGGCGCCCGCCCCGGGGCGCGGCTGCGGCGGGTGCTGCTCGGCGGCGCGCCCGCCACCCGCGCGCTGCTGGAGCGCGCGCACGACGCCGGCTGGCCCGTCTCGCAGACGTACGGGCTCACGCAGGCCTGCTCTCAGGTGACCGTCGCCGAGCCGGGCGATCTCGACACCGCGGGCCGGCCGCTGCCCGGCGTCGGCGTCACGATCGCGGCCGACGGCGAGATCCTCGTCGACGGGCCGACGGTGGCCGGCGGCGGCGTCCTGCGCACCGGGGACCTCGGGCGCCTCGACGCCCAGCGCCGCCTGATCGTCACCGGCCGCAAGTCGGACACGATCGTCACCGGGGGAGAGAACGTCGCGCCCGCCGAGGTCGAGGCCGTCCTGCTCGAGCACCCCGCGGTGGCGGACGCCGGCGTCTACGGCCGCCCCGACCCGGAGTGGGGGCAGGCGGTGACGGCGCGCGTGGTGCTGCGCACGGCCGGCCGAGCCGGAGGAGCTGCGCCGCTGGTGCCGCGAGCGGCTGGCCGGCTTCAAGGTTCCCAAGGCGATCGAGCCGGCGGGCGAGCTTCCCCGCACGCCGTCTGGGAAGCTGTTGCGCCGGGAGCTGTGACGAGCGACGAGCGCCAGGAGAGCCGGGCCCGCTGGGGCCGCGCCGCCAAGGGCTGGGGAGCGCGGGCCGAGGAGATGCGACGCGCGACCATGCCCGTGTCGGCCTGGATGGTCGACGCGCTCGGGCCGCAGCCGGGCGACACGCTGCTCGAGCTCGCCGCCGGGCCGGGCGACACCGGCTTCCTCGCCGCGGAGCTGATCCGCCCGGGCGGGACGCTGATCTGCTCCGACTTCTCGCCCGAGATGCTCACCGTGGCGCAGGAGCGCGCGAGCGCGCTCGGGCACGACAACGTCCGCTTCAGGCAGATCGACGCGGAGGCGCCGCTCGACATCCAGGCCGCCAGCCTCGACGGCGTGCTCTGCCGCTGGGGCTACATGCTGATGACGGAGCCGGTCGCGGCGCTCCAGGAGACGCGCCGCGTGCTCAAGCGAGGGGCGCGCGCCGCGCTCGCGGCCTGGACCGGGCCGGAGGACAACCTCTGGAGCGCGCTGCCGGGGCGCGAGCTCGTCCGCCACGGGCTGGTCGAGCCGCCCGAGCCCGGCGCGCCCGGCCAGTTCACGTGGGGGCCGGAGGGCGAGATCGCCGAGAACCTGGAGGCGGCCGGGTTCGTGGACTACGAGATCGCGACGGTCGACTTCACGTACGCGTTCCCCTCCTTCGAGGACTGGTGGCAGGCCACCCGCGAGCTCTCCTCGCGGTTCGCCGAGGCCGCGGCCCAGATGGACGCCGAGACGGCCGCGGAGGTGGAGCAGGCGCTGCGCGAGGCCGCGAAGCAGTTCACGGGCGAGGACGGCAAGGTCACGATCCCGGCCCGGACGTGGGTGGCCGCGGCGACGGCGTGAGCCTGGCCGCGATTGTCACGGGCGCGGAACCGTCTCTGAGCGCGGAGACGGCGGCTGCGAAGGCCGGCGGCTAGGCCGGCTGGGCCGGTGGGGCGCCGCGGAGGCCGGCGCGGAGCACCTGCTCGCGCTGCTTGGCGGCCGCTCGCAGCGCCTTGAAGCGCTCGGAGGCGATGATCGCCTGGACCTCGCCGTGGTCGATCGGCGAGGCGAGCACGGGGCCCGACACGGTCGGCGACTCGAAGACGCCTCCGGCGGTTTCGCTGTTCCCGTTGAACGGCATGTCAGTCAGTGTGATCGGCACGCCGGACGGATCGCGCGAGCCGGCGGCCGATCGGCGTGTGTTCGAGCATATCGTCGGCCAGGGTGCCCAGAGCGCCGAGCGAGAACGCCGCGCCGACGCCCCAGCACACCGCGATCCACGTCTCACCGAGCTGGAGCCCGCTGGGCGCGGCGGCGATGACCAGCCCCGCCGCGGTGAAGCCCAGCGCCATTCGCGAGCGCGCCAGCAGCGTCCGGACCAGCGGATGCGACTCGACCCTCAAGACCAGGCCCGACAGCGCCGCGAACGCCGCCAGGAGGACCGTCGCGGCGATCGACGCCGGCCCCGACGCGGTGAGCTTCGAGGCGGTCCCGGTGGCCAGCCCGGTCACCAGGAACGCGAACCCGATGAACGTCAGGACGAGGGCCGGCACGATGAACTCCGCGCTCGACAGCTCGAGGCGCGCCCGCACGTGCGGCCGCCGCGCGCCCGGGTCCGGCGACAGCAGCAGCCGCGGCCGCTCGGCGCTCGTCGACGGCGCGCGCACGGCCTCCGTCAGCAGCACGTCGTCGCGCGCGCCCACCCGCCGCTCCGGGCTCGTGCGGTCGTCGAACAGCTCGAACGACGCGGCGGCCACGAAGTCCGGCAGCTCGAGCTCGACGTGCGTGCTCGCCGCCTCGTTGAGCCCCTCGAGCCCGGAGCGGTTGACGAAGCCCGTCGGCGGGTGCAGCTCGTCGGTCTGCCACTTGAACACCTGCCGGCCGGCGATCTGCGGCACCACCGCGAGCAGGGGGAAGCCGCCGGCCGCGGAGCGCACGAGCGAGACGAAGTCCTCGCCGAGCCCGAGCGCCTCCGCCCGCGCCACCAGCGCCCGCGCCGACGGCGGATGCGTGTCGGATGCCGCCTCGAGCACGACCTCGAGCGTGCCGTCGGGCAGAGCGCCGCCGGCCGCGCGCTCGGCGGCGATCAGCAGCAGGTCGCGCGTGATCACCGCGGTCTGCGCGCCGAGCAGCAGCGGGGCCGGCGCACCGGACGCGTCGAGCAGGTCGAACTTCACCAGCTGCCGCCGGGCGAGCCACGCGAGCGGGACGACCCACTGCCCGTCCCCGAGCGCCAGCGAGTCGTGCAGCTCGCCCGGCACCGTCAGGTCCACGGAGAACCGCCGCCGTTGCAGCGTGCCGCTCAACAGCGCGATCGACTCCACCCGCCGGTGGCGCCAGCGCAGCGGCTCGCTGAGCAGCGTGAGGACGGCGCCCGCGATGCGGGTCGACTGCTGCTCCAGGACCTCGTCGGGCCAGTCCATCCCTCCAATGGTGGCCGCGCGCCCCGATGGAATAGGCTGCCGCGCCCCATGTTCTACGACGACGACGCTGATCTAGCGCTCCTCGACGGCAAGACCGTCGCGATCCTCGGCTACGGCTCCCAGGGCCACGCCCACGCCCAGAACCTCAAGGACTCCGGCGTCAGCGTCGTCGTGGGCCTGCGGCCCGACTCCAGCTCGGTCGAGCAGGCCCGCAGCGACGGCTTCGAGGTGCTCGACATCGCCGAGGCGGCCTCGCGCGGCGACATCGTCATGGTCCTGCTCCCCGACGAGAAGCACGGCGAGGTCTGGCGCGAGCAGATCGCCGACGGCATCTCGCCCGGCAACTCGCTGTTCTTCGGCCACGGCTTCTCCGTGCACTACGGCGAGGTCGAGCCGCCGCCGGAGGTCGACGTCGCGCTCGTCGCCCCGAAGGGCCCGGGCCACCTCGTGCGCCGGCAGTACCTCGAGGGCTCAGGCGTCCCGGGGCTGATCGCGGTCGCCCAGGACGCGAGCGGCAACGGCCCGCGACGTCGCGCTCGCCTACGCCAAGGGCATCGGCAACACGCGCGGCGGCGTGATCGAGACGACGTTCAAGGACGAGACGGAGACCGACCTGTTCGGCGAGCAGGCCGTGCTGTGCGGCGGCGTCACCGAGCTGGTGCGCGCCGGCTACGAGACGCTCGTCGACGCCGGCTACGACCCGCGGCTGGCGTACTTCGAGTGCCTGCACGAGCTGAAGCTGATCGTCGACCTGATGTACGAGAAGGGCATCACGGGCATGCGCTACTCGATCTCCAACACCGCCGAGTACGGCGACCTCACGCGCGGCAAGCGCGTGATCTCCGACGAGACGCGCGCGGCGATGAAGAAGATCCTCGGCGAGATCCAGTCGGGCGAGTTCGCGCGCGAGTGGATCGCCGAGAACCGCGCCGGCCAGGAGAACTTCCTGCGCATGCGCGAGGAGGGCAAGAACCACCAGATCGAGCGCGAGGGCAAGGAGCTCCGCTCGCACATGGATTGGATCCAGACCGAGTTCTAACTGCGTAACGTCGCCGAAGGCGAGCGGCGACGAAGGAGCTCGCTCGCCTGGCAGGCGAAACCCTATGACCATGAACCCGTTCCAGAAGCAGTACCTCATGACCGCGGGGCCGACGCCCGTCCCGCCCGCCGTGTCGCAGGCGATGGCGGCGCCGATGCTGTACCACCGCGCGCCCGCGTTCGTGGAGGTCTACGAGCGGGTCCTGACCAAGCTCCCGAAGGTCTTCCAGACGTCCAACGACGTGCTGACGTTCGCGTCGAGCGGGTCCGGCGCGATGGACAGCGCCGCCGCCAACCTCGTGCGGGCCGGCAAGCCGGTCCTCGCCTGCGCCGCGGGCAAGTTCGGCGAGCGCTGGATCGAGCTGTGCGAGGCCTACGGCGGCGAGACCGTCCGCTACGAGCCCGGCTGGGGCGAGCGGCTCGACCCGGCCGAGATCGACCGGCTGCTCTCCGAGCACGACGGCATCGAGGTCGTCTTCGCCACGCTGAGCGAGACCTCGACCGGCGTCGTCCACGACGTCGCCGCGATCGCCGAGGTCGCCAAGCGCCACGGCGCCATCCTCGCCGTCGACGCGGTCTCCGGCCTCGGCGCCGCCGAGCTGCGCCAGGACGACTGGGGGATCGACGTCGTCGTCGCCGGCTCGCAGAAGGCGCTGATGTGCCCGCCCGGCCTCGGCTTCGCGTCCGTCTCCCAGCGCGCGCTCGACTACGCGGAGGAGACCCACCCGCGCGGCTACTACTTCGACTGGGTGAAGACCGCGAAGAGCCAGCGCAAGGGCGACAGCCCGTTCACGCCGGCCGTCCCGCTGTTCCTCGGCCTCGACGTCGCGCTCGACATGATCGAGCAGGAGGGCCTCGAGAACGTCTTCGCGCGCCACCAGCTGCTCGCCCGCGCCACGCGCGCCGGCGCCGCCGCGATCGGCCTGGAGATCTTCGGCGACGCCGACGAGCGCTCCACCGTGGTCACCGCCGTCGAGCTGCCGGAGTCGATCGACGGCGGCAAGGTGCCCGGCGCGCTGCGCAAGCTCGGCATCACCGCCAACGGCGGCCAGAACCAGCTCAAGGGCAAGATCATCCGGATCGCCCACTGCGGCTACTTCGGCGCCTTCGACATCCTGACCTCGCTCTCCGGGCTCGAGATCGTCCTCGACCAGCTCGGCCACGAGGTCGAGCACGGGGCCGGCGTCGGCGCCGCCCAGCGCGTGTTCCTCGAGGCCGGCGTCCCGGCGGCGGCGTGACCGGGGCCCTCACCGAGCCGTACCGGATCCTCGTCAAGGAGAAGATCGCCGACTCCGGCGTCGACCTCCTGCGCGAGCGCTTCGACGTCGACCTCGGCCTCGACTGGTCCGACGAGGAGCTGGCGGAGCGCATCGGCGGCTACCACGGGATCCTCATCCGCTCGGCGACGCGGCTCACCGCCGACCTGATCGACCGCGCGGGCAACCTGAAGGTCATCGGCCGCGCCGGGATCGGGGTCGACAACGTCGACGTCGAGGCGGCCACCCGCCGCGGCATCATCGTCGCCAACGCGCCGCAGTCGAACATCGTCGCGGCCGCCGAGCACACGGTGGCGCTGATGCTCGCGCTCGCCCGCAACATCCCGCAGGCGCACGGCTCGCTCACCACGGGCAAGTGGGAGCGGTCCAAGTTCGGCGGCGTGGAGGTCTACGAGAAGACGCTCGGCGTGCTCGGCTTCGGGCGCATCGGCCAGCTCGTCGCCGCCCGCGCGCGCGGGTTCGGCATGCACGTCGTCGCGTTCGACCCGTTCGTGTCCTCCGAGCGCTTCCGCGAGCTCGGCGTCGAGAAGGCCGACACCAGCGCCGACGTCTACGCCCAGGCCGACTTCGTGACCATCCACCTCCCGAAGACGCCCGAGACCCGCGGCTGGCTCGACGCCGAGGCGTTCGCCCAGATGAAGGACGGCGTGCGGGTCATCAACTGCGCGCGCGGCGAGCTGGTCGACGACGCGGCCCTCAAGGACGCGCTCGACTCCGGCAAGGTCGCGGGCGCGGCGCTCGACGTCTTCCCGAGCGAGCCGATCACCGACTACCCGCTGTTCGAGGGCTACTCGAACGTGGTGGTCACGCCGCACCTGGGCGCGTCGACCACCGAGGCGCAGGACCGCGCGGGCATCCAGACGGCCGAGCAGGTCGTCGCGGCGCTCACCGGCGGCGTGGTGTCGACCGCGGTCAACATCCCCGCGGTCTCGGCGGAGGACATGGAGGTGCTCGGCCCGTTCCTGCCGCTGTGCCGGCGGCTCGGCCGGCTGGCGATGGCGCTCGCCGAGGCCTCGAGCGTCGACCGCGTCGAGGTCGAGTACCTCGGCCGGATCGCCGAGCGCGACACCCGCCTGCTCACGATCGCCGTGCTGAACGGGCTGCTCGCCGGCCACACGGAGGAGGACGTCAACCTCGTCAACGCGCCGTCGCTGGCCGAGCAGCGCGGCATCGAGATCTCCGAGCGCAAGGAGGTCGTGGCGCGCGACTTCACGGACCTCGTGCGGATCACGATCGTCTCCGACGGCCAGCGCGGCCGCGTCGTCGGCACGACGCTCGGGCAGCTGCACCGCCCGCACCTGCTCGAGGCGTGGGGCCACCGCTTCAACCTCCAGATCGACGACGAGCACCTGGCGCTGTTCCGCTACTCCGACGTGCCGGGCATGGTCGGCCGCGTCGGCACCTGCTTCGGCGAGCACGGCGTGAACATCTCGGCCGCCGCGGTCGGCCGCCAGCCGCCCGGCGAGGACGGCGGGCGCACCGACGTCGCCGTGATGGCCGTCACCACCGACGTGCCGGTGCCGGACGAGGTCGTGCAGGAGATCGTGCGCGGCGACGGCTTCGTCGCCGGCCGCGCGGTCAGCCTGAGGGAATAAACCGCACGCTCGCGGCGTCCTGGTGTGCATGAACGCGCATCAGACCCCCAAGGCCGCTCCGCTGATCATCGCCGCGCTCTCGCCCGTCGCGGGCGTGCTCGTGCTGCTGCTCGCCGGCGCGAGCTCGCTCCCGATCTAGCCGAAGCCGAGGGCGGGGCGCCCGCCGCGCGGCGCGGCCGTGCGGATGTCCGGCCGCGTGGCGACGTCCGCCACCCAGTCCGGAGCGTCCTGCTCGAGCCCCACCACGCGGGCGAGCGCCCCGACGCAGCGGGCGTCGAACCCGGCGTCGTCGCGCAGCAGCTCGAACGCGCGCTCGGGCGTCCACGCCGTGCGGTAGACGCGGTCGGACACGAGCGCGTCGTAGACGTCGCAGACCGTGAGGATGCGCGTGTGCAGCGGCAGCTCGTCGTCGTCGAGCCCGCGCGGGTAGCCCTTGCCGTCGAGCCGCTCGTGGTGGTCCGAGACGAGGTCGCGGACGACGGGGGCGAAGCCGCCGAGCTCGTCCAGCAGCCGGCGCCCGGCCTCCGGATGGCGCTTGATCTCCGCGTACTCCGCGTCGGTCAGCTTCCCGGGCTTGCGCAGGATGTCCAGCGGCACCGACAGCTTCCCGATGTCGTGCAGCAGCCCGCCCACGGCGAGGTGGCGGCGGGCGGCGGCCGGCAGCTTGAGCTCCTCGCCGAGCCGGGCGGCGAGGACGGCGACGCGGCGCGTGTGCGCCTCCGTGGAGGTGTCGCGCTCGGCCAGGCGGACCATGAGGGCGCGCACGCGCGGCCCGAGGTAGGCCTCCTCGGAGGCGACGAGGTCGGTGGCGGTGAGGTCGCCGACCAGCGGCAGCGACGCGCCGCTGCGGGCGATGTCGCGGGCCGCCGGGACGGCGATCATCGCGACCGCGGCCAGCTCGAGCGCGTGGCCGACGTAGTAGCCGAGCGTCATCGGGCCGATCACCAGCTGCGCGAACAGCGCGACGCCGAGCCAGATGCAGCCCACGGCGACCAGCAGGTCGGCGGGCCGGCGGGTGAGCGAGAACGTGCGCGTGGCGCGGTGGGTGAGGAGCGCGCACATCGCGAGGCCGAACAGCAGCAGGGCGAGCGCGGCGTCCGAGCCCGCGACCGGGACCTTCGGCACCCGGGTGGGGAAGGCGAGGCCGTACGCGGCGAGCGCGACGACGCCGAGCGCCAGCACGGACTGGAGGACGAGCAGCCGCCCGACCCGCCGCGTCCGCCGCAGCGCGGGCAGCGCGGTGAGCGCCAGCAGGCCGGTGCCGACGGGGATCCCGAGGCCGCCGGACAGCGCAATGACCCCGTTCTTGCCGATCAGCACGTCCGGCGTGGCGAGGCCGTGGACGGCGAGCAGCGCGGTCATCGTCGAGAAGGCGGTGCCGAGCAGCACGGCGCGGCCGTCACGGGCGCGGCGGCCCGCGCGGGTCAGCGCGGCGGCGCCGCCGGCGGCGATCCCGGCCGCGGCGGCGACCAGCGCGAAGTGCACGATCGGCGCGGGCATCACCATGTCGTGCCCGAGCAGGGCGACGACGATCACGGGCGCGACGGCCAGCAGTCCGAGCAGGGCAGGAATCGTCCAGCGAGAGCGGTCAGGCATCGACCATGGTCATCGGCGCATCGCGCGCGGAGTTGACCGAGCTGGACGGGTGTCGGGGCGGGCCCCCGAGGCCGGCCCCCTAGGCGGTGGCCATCGCGCGCGCGGCGTCGCGCCGCGCGAGCCGGCGCTGCACGACGACGTTGAGCGCCATCAGCGCCAGCACGATCACCAGCAGCGAGGTGGCCAGCACGTTGACCTCCGGCGGCACGCCCTGGCGGGTGGCGCCGAAGATGAACAGCGGGAACGTCTGCGTCTGGCCCGCGTTGAAGCTCGTGATCACGTAGTCGTCGATCGAGATCGCGGCGGCGAGCAGCGCGGCGGCGCCCACGCCCGGCGCGATCATCGGCAGCGTGATCTTGCGGAACGTCGCCCACTCGGTGGCGCCGAGGTCCATCGCCGCCTCCTCGATGTGGCGGTCCATGCCCTCCAGCCGCGCCTTCACGGTCACCACCACGTAGGAGATCGTGAACATCGTGTGGGCGATCACGATCGTCGCGAAGCCCGTGTTGACCGACGCCTGGAGGAACAGGCCGAGCAGCGCGGCGCCGAGGACGACCTCGGGCGTGGCCAGCGGCAGGAAGATGAAGAAGTCGACCACCGAGCGGCCGCGGAAGCCGTAGCGGACCAGCGCCAGCGCCATGAACGTGCCGAGCGCGGTGGCCAGCAGCGTCGAGATGCCGGCGATCAGCACCGAGTTCTTCAGCGCCACCGCGAGGTCCGGGTTCTCGAACGGGTCCGCCCAGTGGTCGAGCGTGAAGCCCTGCCACGTGAAGTTGAAGCGCCCCTGAGGGTCGTTGAACGAGAACAGGACGACGATGAAGACCGGGAGGAACAGGTAGAGCAGGGCCAGCACCGACCAGGTGCCGAGCAGCCAGCTGCGCGCGCGGTCGGCCCGGTGCGGCGGCGGCCGCGACTCGGCCACCCGCTCGACCGCGCCGGCGGCCGCGGGGGAGGCTTCGACCGCCATCAGATCGCCGCCTCGGTCAGGTTCCGGGCGCCCAGCACGCGGGCGTAGAGGAAGATCCCGATGAGGATGAAGGTCATCAGGATGAACGACAGCGCCGCCGCCGTCGGGTAGTCGAGGATCGTGAGGAACCGCGACTGGATGACGTTGCCGATCATGAACTGGCGCGGCGTCCCCAGCAGCGCGGCGTTGATGAAGTCGCCCGTGGCCGGGATGAAGGTCAGCAGCGAGCCCGCGAAGATGCCCGGCAGCGCGAGCGGCAGCGTGACCTTGCGGAACGCCGTCGCCCGGCTCGCGTAGAGGTCGGTCGCCGCCTCGATCAGCCTCCGGTCGATCTTCTCGAGCGAGACGTACAGCGGCAGCGCCATGAACGGCAGGAAGTTGTAGGTGATGCCGGCGATCACGGCCGTCCGCGACGCCAGCAGCCGCCCGCCCTCCGACACGAGCCCGACGTCCTTGAGCGCGTTCACGACCCAGCCGTTGTCGGCCAGGATCAGCTGCCACGACACCGTCCGCAGCACGTAGCTCATGAAGAACGGCAGGATGATCAGCAGCAGCATCAGGTTCTTGAAGCGGCCGCCCTTGAACGCGATGAAGTACGCCAGCGGGAACGCGATCACGAAGCACAGCAGCGTGGCCGTCGCCGCGTAGCCGATCGAGCGCACGAACTGCTCGTGGTAGTCCGAGATGGCGTCCGTGTAGACGCCGAAGTTCCAGTCGAAGACGTAGCCGGTCTCGGCGTCGCCCGTCTGGAGCGAGAGGTAGAGCTGGTTGACGAGCGGGATCCCGAAGAACACCACCAGCCACAGCAGCCCCGGCCCGAGGAAGAGCCAGGGCAGCAGCTGTCGGCGGCGGTGCAGCGACATCAGGCGCCGGTGACCTGCGCCATCGCCTCCTGCATCTGACGCTCGTCGGCAGACGACAGCGCCGGGTACGGGTGCAGGTTCGCGGCGACGTCGTCGGGCGGGAAGATCAGGGGGTTCTCCGCGAGCTTCGGGTCGTCCTTCTCGAAGATCTCCTTCACGCCCTTCACCGGCGGGATGTAGTTGACGTACGCCGCGATCTTCGCCGCCACCTCGGGCTCGTAGACGTAGTTCATCATCGTCTCGGCCGCGTACGGGTGCTCGACCTTGGCGGGCATCATCATGTTGTCGGTGAACAGCACCGCGCCCTCCTCCGGGTAGGCGAACCGGAGGTCGGGGTTGTCGCTCTGGAGCTGGATCAGGTCACCGGAGTACGCGAGCGAGACCCAGACGTTGCCCTTCGCCAGGTCGGTCGTGTAGTCGTTGCCGGTGAAGCGGCGGAACTGGCCGTCGCGGTTGGCCTTGTCGATCTTCTCGATCGCGCCGAGGAGCTGGTCGAGCGTGGCCTTCGAGGAGTCGACGCCGTCGCCGAGCAGCACCGTGTCGGCGGAGTCGTAGGCCTCCGAGAGCATCGTGACGCGGCCCTTGAACTTCGGGTCGAACAGGTCCTTGACGCTCTTGAGCTCGCGCCCGGTCTTCTTGATGTTGTAGCCCAGCCCGATCGCGCCGGACTGCCACGGCATCGAGAACGAGCGGTCCGGGTCGTAGTTGATCGACTTGAGGTTGTCGACCATGTTGGAGATGTTCGGGACGTTCTTCTTGTCGATCGGCTCGACGTAGTTCAGGCGGACGAGGCGGGCGGCCAGGTAGTCGGTCGGCGTGATGATGTCGCGGCCGATCGGCGTGCCCGACTCGAGCTGCTGGCGGACCTTCCCGAAGAACTCGAAGTTGTCGTTGATCTCCTCGACGTACTTGCACTTGCCGCCGAACTTCTTGTTGAAGTCCTTGATCACGGACTTGTCGATGTAGAGCGGCCAGTTCGCGAACGTCCAGTTGCCGATCTCCGTCTTCGGGTGGCTGACGGCGGCGGCCTTCTCCTTCTGGTCGCCCGCGCTCTCCTTCTCCGCCGTGCCCTCGACGCCGCCGCACGCGGCGATCACCGCCGACAGGCCGGACAGCGCGAGTCCGGTGGAGCCGGCGCGGCCGATGAACCTGCGGCGGGAGAGGCGCTCGCTGGCGAAGAACTCCTCGAGCGCGCGCTCGAGCCGGGGGTCATCGGGCATTCAGGTCCTCCTTGGCTACGACGAACGTGTGCTGCGGCTGCCAGGCGAGCTGCACCTCGCGGCCCGCGCCGAGCGAGTCCGGCTCCGCGCCGTCCGCGTTCTGCGCGATCACGGTCAGCTCCTCGCCGCCGGCCGACTTGATCACGTACTGGATCGAGACGCCCAGGAACGCCGCGACGATCACGGTGCCGCGCAGGACGTTGGCGTCGCTGCGGACGTCCGCGTCGCCGGGCATCAGCTTGACCTTCTCGGGGCGGACGCCGACGCTGACGTCGTTGGAGCCGTGCGGCCCGATCCGGTCGGCCGGCACGCGCAGGCGGGCGCCGTCGTGCGTCTCGACCAGCGCGAGGCCGCCGTTGCCGCCGCCGTTCTCGCGCAGCCGCGCGTCGATCAGGTTGGAGACGCCGAGGAAGTTCGCGACGAACTCGGTGCGCGGCCGCTCGTAGAGGTCGGAGGCCGAGCCCGCCTGCTCGATATGGCCCTGGTTCATCACCGCGATGGTGTCGGCCATGCTCATGGCCTCCTCCTGGTCGTGCGTGACGTGCACGAACGTGATGCCGACGTCCTTCTGGATCCGCTTGAGCTCGATCTGGAGCTGCTTGCGCAGGCGCAGGTCGAGCGCGCCGAGCGGCTCGTCGAGCAGCAGCGCCCGCGGCCGGTTCACGAGCGCGCGGGCGAGCGCGACGCGCTGCTGCTGGCCGCCGGAGAGCTGCGCCGGCTTGCGGCGGCCGAGCCCGCCGAGCTGCACGAGCTCGAGCGCCTCGCCGACCCGCTTGCGGACCTCGTCCTTGGCGACCTTCTTGCGCTCGAGCCCGAAGCCGACGTTCTTCTCCACGCTCAGGTGCGGGAACAGCGCGTAGGACTGGAAGACCGTGTTGACGTCGCGCTTGTACGGCGGCTGCTGGGTGACCTCCTCGCCGCCGAGGAAGACCTTGCCCTCCGTCGGGTCCTCGAAGCCGCCGATCATGCGCAGCGTCGTCGTCTTGCCGCAGCCCGACGGGCCGAGCAGCGCGTAGAACGCCCCGCGCTCGATCGACAGCGTCAGCTGGTCGACGGCAACCGTCTCCCCGAAGCGCTTGGAGACGTCCTCCAGGTGGATGTCGGACTCGCCGCTCACCGCGGCGACACCGCGTCGTACCACTCCTTGCGCGGAGCGCCCGTCAGCTCGAACACGACGTGCTTCACCGCGGTGTACTCCTCCAGCGCATACATGGACATGTCCTTGCCGAACCCCGACCCCTTCACCCCGCCGTGCGGCATCTCCGAGCCGATCGCGAGGTGCTCGTTGATCCAGACGGTACCGGCCTCGAGCTCGCGCGCCGCGCGCTGGGCGCGGAAGACGTCGCGCGTCCAGGCGCTCGCGGCCAGCCCGTAGCGGGTGTCGTTGGCCAGCGCGAACGCCTCGTCGTCGCTCGTGAACGGCAGCACGGCGAGCACCGGGCCGAACACCTCGTTCTGGACGATCTCCGAGGATTGCGGCGCACCCGTGACCACCGTGGGGGCGTAGAACGCGCCGGGGCGGTCGAGCGGCTCGCCGCCGCGCTCGGCGGTCGCGCCCGTGGCGGTGGCGCGCTCCACGAAGCCGTGGACGCGGTCGCGCTGGGCGGTCGAGATCAGCGGCCCGAGATCGGTGCCCTCGTCCATCGGGTCGCCGACGGTGAGCCGGTCGACCTTGGCGAGCAGGCGCTCCAGCAGGTCGTCGCGCGCCGACTCGTGGACGTAGAGCCGCGTGGCGGCGGTGCAGTCCTGGCCGCAGTTGGCGAACGCACCGACGATCGCGCCCTCGGCGGCGGCCTCGAGGTCGGCGTCCTCGAACACGACGAACGGCGCCTTGCCGCCCAGCTCGAGGTGGACGCGCTTGACGCTCTCGGCGGCGTCGCGCATCACGGCGGTGCCGGTGCGGGTGGAGCCTGTGACCGAGATCAGCGCGACGTCGGGATGGCGCGCGAGCGCCGCTCCCACCTCGGGGCCGGGGCCCGGGACGACGTTGAGGATGCCGGGCGGGACGCCGGCCTCGAGCGCCAGCCGGCCGAGCATCAGCGCGGTCAGCGGCGTGAGCTCGGAGGGCTTCAGGACGACGGCGTTGCCCGCCGCCAGCGCCGGCCCGATCTTCCAGCACGCCATGTTGAGCGGGTAGTTCCACGGCGCGATCGACGCGGTGACGCCGAGCGGCTCGCGCCGGATCGTGCTCGTGTAGCCCTCGAGGTACTCGCCCGAGGCCTTGCCCTCGAGGTTGCGCGCCGCCGACGCGAAGAAGCGCAGGTTGTCGATGCTGAGCGGGACGTCGAACGCGCTCGAGAACTTCAGCGGCTTGCCCGTGTTGCGCGACTCCGTGCGGGCGAACTCGTCCGCGCGCTCCTCCAGCAGGTCGGCGAGCCGGTCGAGCACGGCGGCGCGCTCGCCGGGCGTGATGCGGCTCCAGTCGCCGCGGCGGTAGGCGACGCGGGCGGCCGCGACCGCGCGCTCGGCGTCGCCCGCGGTGGCGTCGGCGACCTCGGCGATCGGCTCGCCCGTCGCCGGGTCGATCACCGTGCGCGTGCGCTCGGCGGCGTGCTCCTCGCCGTCGATCAGCAGGCCCCACGGGCCTTCCGGCACGTCGGCTGCGGCGGCTGAGCCGCGCTGGATCTCGTCGTCGGTGATGGCCATACGTCCCCCGTCCGGTCTGTCCAAACCGGACAGGCGGACCCTCCCGACTGGCGCGCGGCGCTGCAATGGACAGAGCGGCGTGTCTTGGGCCACAATGCGTGACGGTTCGTATGCTCACCGTCGCGGACGTCCTGGAGCTGCCGGTCGTCCGGCGCGGATTGCCCGAGCTGGTCGCGGGCCACGACGCCGTGGGGCGCGAGCTGCGCTGGGCGCACGTGGTCGAGATGCCGGACCCGTCGGACCTGCTGAAGGGCGGCGAGCTGGTGCTCACGACGGGCATGGGCGCGGGGGCGAAGGAGGCCGGCCAGCGCGCGTGGATCGCGTCGGTGCTCGACCAGGGGGCGGCGGCGGTCGCCGTCGAGCTCGGCTCGACCTGGCGCGAGCAGGTGCCCGAGCCGGTGGTGACGGCGTGCGCGGAGGCCGGCGTGCCGCTGATCGCGTTCCGGCGGGCCGTGCGGTTCGTGGAGGTCACCGAGGCCGTGCACTCGGCCGTGCTCAACACCCAGTTCGAGCTGCTGCGCCGCGGCGAGGAGATCCACCGGCGCTTCACGGAGCTGATCCTCCAGGGCCGCGGCGTGCCGGAGATCCTCGCCGAGCTGGCGCTCGCCGTCGGGCGGCCGGTCGTGCTCGAGGACGCCGCCCACGAGCTCGTCTACTACCAGTCGCACCCGCCGCGGGCGGGCGACGACGTGACGCTCTCCGCGTGGGCCGACGTCCACCGCGCGGAGGACCGCGGCGAGGTGCCGGAGGGCGCGCTGCTCGTCGACGTGCGGCTGATGGACACCTCGTGGGGGCGGCTGATGGCGCTCGCGATCGACGACCCGCTCGACGACTTCGACCGCGTGGCCGTCGAGCGCGCCGCGCTCGCCGTGGCGATCGACCTGCTCGGCCAGCAGCACGAGGAGCACCTGCGGGCGCGCTCGCGCGGGGCGTTCCTGTCCGACCTCGCCGACGGGCGGGTCGAGCCGGCCGACGCGCGGCGGCGCGCCGAGGCGCTGGGCATCGACCCGGCGCGGGCGGGGCGCGGGCAGCTGCTGCCGCTGGCCGCGAGCTGGCGGGCGGGGGCGCGGGGCGCCCGCGCGGCGCGCGACGCGGTGGGGGAGACCTGGACGCGGCTGTCCGGCGAGCTGCGCACGGCGCTCGGCTCGACGGGCTTCGGCGTGCTGATCGGGCCTCGCGACGTCGACCTGCTGGTGCTGCTCGCGCTCGGCGGGCGGGCGTACGACGAGGCGCTCGCCGACCACATCGCGGGCCTCTTCCACGGCGTGCTGGAGCGCCGCGGGCTGGGCCCGCGCGACGCGGCGCTCGCGATCGGGGCGCCGGTGGATGGCTGGGCGGCGGTCGGCGCCGGCCTGCGGCGGGTGCGCCGCTCGGCGGGGGCGGCGACGGCGCTGGATCCGGCGCGCTGGCACGACGCCCGCCGCCCTGGCGTCACCGACCTGCTGCACGACCTGCGCGACGCCCCGGAGGTCGACGCGTTCGTCGACGAGCAGCTCGGGCCGCTGCTGTCCGACGGCTCCGCACGCTCCCGGACGCTGCTCGAGACGCTCGAGGCCTACCTCGCGGCGGGCGCGAGCAAGGCCGTCGCCGCACGCGCGCTGCACCTCGAGCGCCAGTCGCTCTACCTGCGGCTGCGCCGGATCGAGGAGCTCCTCGGCGTCTCGCTCGACGACGAGGACGCCGTCCTCGGCCTCCACCTCGCCGTGCGCGCGCTGCGCTTCCGCCGCCGCCGCTCGGCGGCGTAGCCGGCGCTGACGCTCGGCGGCGTCTGGCCGGGGCGTTGCGCCGCCGGACGTCAACGGCTCCGTCGAGGGCGCGGGCGGTGTTCATCGTCGTAACGGCGCGGCCGACCGCCGGCGATTACGACGTTGACCACCCATACGGTGTTCAACGTCGTAACGGTTCGCGGACCGCCGCTGCGTTACGACGTTGACACCGCGGCCGGCCCACCGCCACCCCACCCAGCCGCCGTTGGACCGGCAGGCGCCCGCGGCCCGGTCTGAATTCCTGACCGGTCGGGTACCGGGCCGTGACATGCAGGCGCCGGCGGGCAACCCTTCGTTCGGTGGGCGCCCGTTCGCCGGTTTCGGCTACCGCGTCGCCTCGTTCCTGCTCGACGCCGGCGTGCCGCTGGCGGCCGGGGTCGCCGCGGCGGTGGCCGCCGGCGGCAAGGAGGAATGGCAGTCGGGCGGCGGGGACACGGTGTTGGTCCTCACGGCGATCGTCGTGTGGTTCCTCGTCACGAGCGTGGCCATGGGGGTCTTCCGCGGCCAGAGCCTCGGCAAGAAGCTCGTCGGGACGCGCGTCGTGCAGGTCGGCGGGACGCCGGCGGGCTTCGGGACGAGCCTGCTGCGAGACCAGCTGGCGCGCCTGCTCTACTTCGTCCCCCTCTTCGCGCTGCTCGACGTGATCTGGGCGGCGGCGAGCGACCAGAAGCAGACGCTGCGGGACAAGATGACCTCGACCTACGTCGTCCGCGAGAGTCGGCGACGGCGCCGCGGGCCTGGGGCGTGGCGCTCGCGGCGACGGCCTGCCTGGCGGTCTGGGTCGCGGGCACCTCGGCGCTGGACGCGGGCTCCGGTGACGAGCCGGGCGAGGGCTACAGCGACGTGGACCGGCGGGCGTTCATGGGCGTGTGCACGGACGACGGCGGCAGCGACGAACGAGTGCGTGTGCCTGTACGAGCACATCTCCTCGCGCGTGTCGTACGACGAGTACTCGGAGGCCGGGCGCTCCGAGAACCCGGACGACTGGCCACAGCGCGTCCAGGACGCGACGGTCGCGGCGAACGAGATCTGCGTCAACTGAGGAAGCGCTCGACGTCGGCGATCTCGGGCTCGAGCGCCGCGCGGACGGCGGGCGTGAGCGGCGCGAAGGGCTCGACCTCGACGGCGCCGCCGCTGAGCCGCCACGTGCCGGCGGCGAGGCCGTCGACGAGCAGCACGGGGTGGATCCAGCCGCCGCCCGGGAAGACGCGGGCGGCGTGCTCGGGCGGGACGACGTCGGCGCGGTCCGCGTAGCCGAGCAGGTAGGTGTCGAACGCGGGGAGGAGGCGCACGGCGGGGCCGTCCGGCGCCACTACGTCGCCGGCCTCGGCCTCCGCCGCGGCACCGACCCCGGCCTCGACCGCGGCCCACGCCCCGCGCACGTCGGCGGCCGGCAGGCCGGACCACTTCGCGAGGTCGCGCTCGCCGGCCGGGCCGAACGCGGCGGCGTAGCGGCGGCCCAGCTCGGCGAGCGCCTCCTCGCGCGGGACGGGCGCCGGCGGGTCGAGGCGCGCGAAGGTGCCGTCGAGCGGGTGGTGCAGGAGCCCCTCGCGCGCGGCGCGGGCCACGAGGTGGGGGAGGCGCTGCCCGCTCGCGTCGATCCCGGCGGCCGCGAGCGCCTCGCGCAGCTCCGCCCGCGTGCGCGGCCCGGACGCCAGCGCCGCGACGATCACCTCGCGGGCGCGGGCGTAGACGTCCTCGTCGAGCCCCAGCTGCCGCCAGCGCGCGCCCACCGACCGGATCGCCGGCGGCGCCACCAGCGGCAGCACCCAGCCGAGGTCGGCGACGGGCAGGAGGTGCAGCGTGCCCCGCCACGCCCACGTCCGGACGACCTCCGGCGCCCCCGCCACATCCGCGGCCGTCACGCCCTCGGCACGGGCGCGCACGGACAGCCGCGCGGCGCGGGCGTCCTGCGCCTGGATCCCGCACACGTCACGCACCGCGGCCAAGACCCCGTCACGCGAGCGCGGTTCGAGGCGCTGCGCCCGCAGGCGCAGGCGCCGTAGCGTGTCGTCGGCGGCCACGGCGGCCACCTTGCCAGACCGGCGCGCCGCGGCGGCCCACCTTGACGATCCGTCGCGCTGAGCGAGCGCGAACGCGACGCTCCGGCCATTGCTGGCACGCCCGCGGGTGGCGAGCATCCCCCGCATGACCGCCACCGACCCGATCGCCACCTCCGATCTCCAGGAGCGCGCGCACCGCCACCTGCTGATGCACTTCACGCGCAACGGCGCGTTCGGCCCGGGCGGCAAGCCGCTGCTCGTGCTCGAGCGCGGGGAGGGGGCGTACGTCTTCGACACGGACGGCAAGCGGTACTTCGACGGGCTGTCGTCGCTGTTCTGCGCGCAGATCGGCTACTCGTTCGGCGAGGAGATGGCGGCCGTCGCGGGGCACCAGCTCACGACGATGGCGTTCAACACCAACTGGGCGACCGCCCATCCGCCGGCCATCGACCTCGCCGAGGCGATCGCCGAGCGCGCGCCCGGCGACCTCAACCGCGTGTTCTTCACCAACGGCGGCTCGGAGTCGGTCGAGGCCGCCTGGAAGATCATCCGCCAGCACTACCTGGCCAAGGGCGAGCCGCAGCGCACGAAGGCGATCGCGCGCGAGATCGCCTACCACGGCGTCACGCTCGGCGCGCTCTCGTTCACCGGCGTGCGCACGATGAAGGAGCCGTTCGGGCCCGCGCCGATCCCGGTGGTGCGCGCGTCGAACACGAACCCCTTCCGCGCGGAGGACGGCGACGACCCGGCGGCGATGTGCGCCCGCCTGGTCGAGGAGATGGAGCGCACGATCGTCGAGGCCGGCCCCGAGACGGTCGCGATGATCATCGCCGAGCCGGTGCAGAACGCCGGCGGCTGCCTCGTCCCGCCGGACGGCTACTGGGCCGGCCTGCGCGCGCTGGCCGACAAGTACGGCATCGCGCTCGTCGCCGACGAGGTGATCACGGGCTTCGGGCGGATCGGCGAGTGGTTCGCCGCCCCCCGCTACGGCGCGACGCCGGACGTCATCACCTGCGCGAAGGGCATCACCTCCGCCTACGCGCCGATGGGCGCGGTCGTCGTCTCCGACCGCATCGCCGAGCCGCTGTACGAGGACGGCCGCATGCTCCTGCACGGCATCACCTACGGCGGCCACCCGGTGGCCGCGGCGATGGCGCTGCGCAACATCGAGGTGTTCGAGCGCGAGGGCGTGCTGGAGAACGTGCGCGAGCACGAGGGCTACCTGGGCGAGAAGCTCGGCGAGCTGAAGGAGCGCATCCCGATCGTGGGCGACGTCCGCGGCGCCGGGTTCTTCTGGGCGCTCGAGCTGGTCCGCGACCACGAGGGCACCCGCTTCAGCGCCGACGAGCGCGAGCGGATGCTGCGCGGCTTCCTCACCGGGCGCCTGCTCGAGGAGGGCCTGATCGCGCGGCCGGACGACCGCGGCGACGCCGTGCTGCACCTCGCGCCGCCGCTGATCTGCGGCCGGCCGGAGCTGGACGAGATGATCGCCAAGACCGAGGCCGTGCTCGCGGACACGTCCGAGAAGTTCTTTTCGGAGTGATCCACGACAGGCACGGCTGGTGGCTGGCGGAGGCCGGCCCGGTCGAGGCCGCGCCGCCGCTGGCGGATGAGCTGACCGCCGACGTCGTCGTGATCGGGGGCGGCTACGCCGGGTTGTGGACGGCGTGGCAGCTGCTCGAGCGCGGCGCGAGCGTCGCCGTGCTCGAGGCCGACGTGTGCGGCCACGGGCCGAGCGGCCGCAACGGCGGCTTCTGCGAGACGCTGTGGACGAACCTGCCCGACCTCGTCGAGCGCTTCGGCCGCGAGCGCGCGGTCGCCGCCGCGCAGGCGTCGTCGGACAGCGTCGGCGCGATCGGCGCGTGGTGCGAGGCGCAGGGCGTCGACGCCTGGTTCCGCCGCCGCGGCTTCCTGTTCGCCTCGACCACCGAGGCGCAGGACCAGGTGCTCGACCGGCTGCTGGACGCGGGCGCCGATCACCCCGATCAGATCGTGCCGCTCGACGCCGACGGGGTGCGGGCGCGCTGCGACTCGCCGCGCTTCCGCCGCGCCGTCTTCGCGCCCGACGACGCGACGGTCCACCCGGCGCGGCTCGCGCTCGGCCTCCGCGCCCGCGTGATCGAGCGCGGCGCGCAGGTCTTCGAGCACTCGCGCGTGCGCGCCCTGCACGCGGGCGCGGACGTCGTGGCCGAGACGGCGGGCGGCCGGGTCCGCGCCGGCGCCGCGGTGATCGCGGTCAACGCCGCCGCTCGCGGGATCGCGCCGCTGCGCCGGCGGCTCGCGGTCACCTCCTCGCACATCGTGCTCACCGAGCCGGTGCCCGACGTGCTCGACGCGATCGGCTGGACGGGCGGCGAGTCGATCACGGACGCGCGCACGTTCGTGCACTACTTCCGCACCACCGACGACGGCCGCATCGTGTTCGGCTGGGGCGGCGGGCGCCTCGCCGCGGGCGCGCGCCTCAACGGCCGCGTCGAGGTCGACCCGCAGGTGGCCGAGGAGACGCGCCGCCACCTCGAGACGATGATCCCCGCGGTCGCCGGCCGCCGCATCACGCACGCGTGGGGAGGGCCGATCGACGTCTCGCCGACCCACCTGCCGCAGGTCGGCACGCTCGACGGCGCGCCGGTCCACTACGCACTCGGCTTCACCGGCAACGGCGTCGGCCCGTCGCACCTCGCGGGGCGCATCCTCGCCGCCCGCGCGCTCGGCGAGCGCCCCGACGCCGACCTGCCCGAGGATGACCCGGTGCCCGTCCCGCCCGAGCCGCTCGCCTGGGCCGGCGGCATGGTCGTCCGGGCCGCGTTCCTGCGCAAGGAGCGCCTGGAGGAGCAGGGCCGCCGCCCCGACCTGCTCACCCGCGCGGTCTGCGCGGCGCCGAAGGCGCTCGGCATCCACGTGAGCCGCTGAGCGCAACTTCGCCCGGCTCACGGCCGTTCGAGGGGTATGGGAGCCGCCCTCCTCGCCGTCTCGAGCCTCCTCCTCGCGAGTTGTCCGAGCGCGACCGTGACGACGCGAGACGTCAGCTTCGACGAGACGCGCACGGCAGTCGTGGCCTGCGGCCGCGTCCTGCACCGGGCAGTGCTGATGACGCCACCGCGGAGGCGGCCGCGCGGGGCGATCGTCGGCGGCGCCGCGGCCGCCGGGCGGCGGGTCGTGTGGATCGAGACCCGGTTCCGGGCGGGGCGCCGGACGGTCGTGCTGGTCAGCGTGCGAGGGCCGGCGATCCGGCGGACGCTGCTGCGGCGCGACCGGTCGCCGCTGGTGCCGAGCGTCGACGTCGTGAGCACGGATCGCGGCGAGCTGGCCTGGCTCGCTCCCGCCGGGCGCGACCGGGCGTCCAACCGCCTCGTGATCGACCGCCCCGGCCGCCCTCCGCGAGCGCTGGCGCGCGTCGTCGCGACGGACCTCGCCGTCGACGACGGCTTCACCCTGCGCTGGTCCGCCTACGGCCGCGGCTACGGGTTCCACGACCTGCCGCGGCCGCACGCACCCGCCTGCCGCCGGCGCGACGGCTACCACGTGCTGGCGCGGAACGCGGACGTCCGCGTGACGCAGCGCGTCTACCACGGCGAGGACGACATCGACACCGCCGTCGTGCGCGCGTGCGTGCGCGGGGAGGGGCCCGACCGCGTGATCCTCCAGGCCGAGAGCGGCGTCAGCAACTCGAGCGACGTCCGCGTGACCGGGCTCACCGGAACCACCGTGGACCTGTCAGTCACGTCGAGCGAGCGCCACGACCCCTGCATCGGAGGCACCCGGTCGATCCGGATCGAAGCCCGCACGGGACGCACCGTGAGCGAGGCCTGGACGCCCCGCTGCGGCTGATACATTCCGAAGCGGATGTCGCACCTGCGCCTCGACCTCCTCCTTCTCCTCCCCCTTCGGGGGGAATAACGCGTGGCGGCCGCGTAGCCGCAAACCGACACCGAAGGAGCAGGAACGAGAACCCCACAGGAGCGACCCATGAGCGACCGAGTCTTCATCTTCGACACCACGCTGCGCGACGGCGAGCAGTCGCCCGGCATCTCCCTGAACCCCGGCGAGAAGCTGGAGATCGCGCACCAGCTCGCGCGGCTCGGGGTCGACGTCATCGAGGCCGGCTTCCCCGCCGCCTCGCCCGGTGACTTCGAGGCCGTCAAGGCGATCGCCACCGAGGTCCGCGGCCCGGTCATCGCCGGGCTCGCCCGCGCTCATGCCGCCGACATCGAGGCCGCCGCCGCGGCCGTACGCGACGCGGAGCGGCCGCGCGTCCACACGTTCATCTCCACCTCGGACATCCACATCGAGCACCAGCTCCAGTCCACGCGCCAGGACGTAAAGGGCTCCGCCCGCGCCGCGGTGGCCCACGCCCGCTCGCTCGTGGACGACGTCGAGTTCTCCCCGATGGACGCCACCCGCGCGGACGTCGAGTTCACCGCCGAGGTCGTCCAGATCGCGATCGACGAGGGCGCGACCACGATCAACATCCCGGACACCGTCGGCTACGCCATGCCGGACGAGTACGCCGCCTTCCTGCGCCGCCTCTACGAGCTGGCGCCCGGCCTGAAGGACGTCGTGCTGTCCGTCCACTGCCACGACGACCTCGGGCTGGCGGTCGCCAACTCGTTCGCCGGCGTGAAGGCCGGCGCGCGGCAGGTGGAGTGCGCGGTCAACGGCATCGGCGAGCGCGCCGGCAACGCGTCGCTCGAGGAGTTCGTGATGCTGCTCCACACGCGCGAGGCGGACATCGGCCTGAGCACGGGGATCAACACCCGCGAGATCGCCCGCACCAGCCGCATGATCTCCCGCCTCACCGGCTATCCCGTCCAGCCGAACAAGGCCGTCGTGGGCCGCAACGCGTTCGCGCACGAGTCCGGCATCCACCAGGACGGCGTGCTCAAGGAGCGCTCGACCTACGAGATCATGGACGCCACGACCGTCGGGCTCGTCGCCAACACGCTCGTGCTCGGCAAGCACTCGGGCCGCCACGCGCTGCGGTCCGCGCTCGAGGAGCTGGGCTTCGAGGTCTCGGGCCAGGCGCTCAACACGGCGTTCAAGCGCTTCAAGGAGATCGCGGACAAGAAGAAGCAGGTCAGCGCGATGGACCTCGAGGCGCTGGTCACCGACGAGCTCCGCGACGAGCTGCGCTCGTACGTGCTCGAGTGGTTCGACGTCGAGGCCTCCTCGCGCCGGCCGCCGCACGCCACGGTGGCGCTCCGCACGCCGGAAGGGGAGAGCGTGCAGGGCGACTTCACGGGCGACGGCCCGGTCGACGCGATCTTCCGCGCGATCAACGCCGCGACCCAGCGCGAGGCGCGCCTGCGCGAGTTCCGGATCGACTCCGTGACCGGCGGCCAGGACGCGCTCGGCGAGGCGAGCGTCGTGCTCGAGCTGGCCGGCCAGTCCGCGGGCGGGCAGGGCGTCTCGACCGACATCATCGAGGCGGCCGCGCTGGCCTACGTGCGCGCGCTGTCGAACGCCGAGCGGCGCGTGCAGAGCGCCGCCGCCGCGGCCGAGGAGGCGCGCGCGCCGGAGCTCACGCCGACGCCGTGAGCAGCTCGTCAGGTCCCAGGCCCTGACGGAACGCCGCGTCGAGGACCTCCTCGACGCGGCCCGGGTCCATCAGGTTGACGCCGAGCGCGCGGGTGGAGGCGGCGTCGGGCGCGATCGTGCGGACCTCGGCGCCGCGCGAGCGCAGCGCCAGCGTCTCCGCGGCGAGCGCCGCGGACGAGAACGCGCGCAGCGGCGGGATGCCGCCGGCGGCCGCCGTCGGGGCGAGGCAGAGCACGCGCGCGCCGCGGCCGGCGGGCGCCGCGTCGAGGTTCGTCGGGCTCCAGACGCCGCCGTCGACGTACTCGCGGCCCGCGATCTCCACGGGCTCGAACACGCCGGGGATCGCGCACGACGCCAGCACCGCCCGGCCGACCGTCGTGTCCGGCCCGCCGGGGCGGCCGAACATCACGCGCCGCCCGCTGCGGCGGTCGACCGCCGCGATCCGCAAGCCGGCCGTCGAAGCGCGCGCCGATCCGCTCGATGTGGTCGCCGAGTCGGCTCATGTTCCGCCGCCCGCGCGGGACGGCGGCGAGCGCGGCGGCGCGCACGGCACGCCCCGCGGGCGCGACGCCGGCCAGCGCGAGCGGCGCGAGCGGGCTCGCGGCGGCGATCCCGGCCCGGCCGGCGGCGCCCGCCGCGCGGCCGAGAAGGCCGCGCTCCGCCTCCGGCCCGCGCGCCTCCTCGCCCCAGTCGCGCGCCGCTCTGCCTTCGTCACCGCCAGCGGCTTCGCCGCGCCTCGCCCCGCCTCGGGCGCCGGCCCGCGGCCAGCGTCGCGGCCACGATCGAGCCGGCCGAGGAGCCGACGAAGTACTCGCACTCGCGGAAGTCGACGTCCGACGCCGCCTCGATCCCGCTCAGCACGCCGCGCATCCACGCCTCGCCGAGCGTCCCGCCGACGCCGAGCACCAACACATCCGGGGTCAGGTCTTGCATTCGGTCAGATCGTGACCGAATGCCGCCCACGCCCGACCCCTCGACCAGCGGACGATCCTGACCCGCAGGACGCGGGTGCGGCGCTCGCCGGGGAGGCGCACGCGGACGCGCGCTCGGTACGGCGCCGCGCGGCGGGTGAGCCGGCGGCCGCGGCGGTTGAGCTTCGCCTTCACGACGCGGATCCGGCCGGCGGGCACGACGCGCGAGCCGCGCGCGATCCGCCGCCCGCGGGCGCGGACGCGCACCCGCACGCGCCCCGCCGCCGGGGCGCGGACCCGCACGCGGATCCCGCGGCGCAGCGCGCGCTGGCGGCGCTTCGCCTTCGCGAACGGCCGCAGGTCCTGGCCGCCGCCCGCCGGGCCGCCGCCACCGCCGCCGGAGCCGCCACCGGCCCCGCCGCCGGCGGCCACCGCCCTGCGCGCGTTCACCAGGCCGTGGCCGTACTCCGGGTCGTCGCCCGCCGGGCCGAGGTCGGTCGCCGTGTCGAGGATCCGCCGCACCGCCGCCCGGCCGCGGACGCCGCGGCTCACGAGCAGCGCGGCCACGCCGGCCACGTGCGGCGACGCCTGCGAGGTGCCGGCCATCTCGCCGTAGGTCGAGGGCGGGACCGTGGACAGGATGTCCTCGCCCGGCATCGGCAATGCGCTGCCACCGGGCGCGACCACGCCGAGGCCCTGCCCGAACGAGGAGAAGAAGGAGCGCCGCCCGCGCCGGTCGACCGCGCCGACGCACAGCAGTCCGTCGCCGGCCGCGGGCTGCTCGCAGACCGGCACGCCGTTGTTGCCCGCCGCCGCCACGACGACGATCCCCGCGGCAAGCGCCCGATGGATCGCGGCGTCGATCGCGTCGCCGCCCGCGAGGCCGATGATCGGCACCTCGGAGCCGAGCGAGAGGTTGATGACGTCGGCGCCGTTGCGCCGCGCGTAGTCGATGCCCGCGGCGACGTCGTCCGAGGTGCCGGAGCCGTCGTCGCCGAGCACCCGGACCGGGAGGACCTGCGCGCCGGGCGCCACCGAGGCGATGCCCACGCCGTTGCCGGTGGCCGCGGCCGCGATGCCGCTGACGTGCGTCCCGTGGCCGTCGCGGTCGTCGGGCGGCCCGCCGTCGACGAGGTCGGCGCCGGGGAGGAGGCGGCCGGCGAGGTCCGGGTGCGTCCGCTGGACCCCGGAGTCGACCACGGCGATCACGGCGCCCGCGCCCGTCGCGGTCGCGTGCGCGGCGTCGGCCTCGATCATGCCGAGGTTCCACTGCTGCCCGCGGTGCGGGTCGGCGGCGGCTCCGGCGCTCGCGGGCGCCAGCAGGAGGAACGACAGCGCAAGGACCGCTCGCCGCATGAAAGGGGGCTTCACCGCGCGGCGCGCCGATCAAACGCGAGCGTTCACGTGTACGTGATAACGTACAACCGTATGGCGTCGATCGCCGAGCCCGTCGCCCTCGCCGTCGGCCCGCGCGTGCGCATGCTGCGCGAGGCGATGGACCTCTCGCTGCGCGACCTCGCGGAGCGCAGCGGCGTGTCGGCGCCGATGCTCTCGCAGGTCGAGCGCGGCGAGACGAGCCCGACGCTCGCAGATCGCCGCCCGCATCGCCGCGGGGCTGGAGCTGCGGCTGTCGCAGCTGCTGCGGCTGGACGAGGAGGGCACGGTCACCGTCGTGCGCCGCTCCGAGCGCCGCCGCGGCGGCAGCGACGGCCACCGCTACGAGATCCTGACCCCGCCGCTGCCCGGCCAGCGCGCCGAGGTCTCGCGCCACACGCTCGCGCCGGGCGCCAGCACCGGCGGCCCCGGCGACCCGCCGATGCACGAGCCGGGCGCGCGCGAGACCGCCGTCGTCGAGGCCGGCCCCGTCGTGCTCCTGATCGACGGCGTCCGCCACGAGCTGGCCACCGGCGACGCCGTGACCTTCGACGCCGACCTGCCGCACCACTTCGAGAACCCCGGGAAGGAGGAGGCCGCCCTGCTCGCCGTCGTGTCCGCCGGGCTCCGCCGCTCATGAGCATGAGCCAGACCCTCTTCGACAAGATCTGGGCCGCCCACGAGGTCGCGCCAGCACTGCTCTACATCGACCTGCACCTCGTCCACGAGGTCACGAGCCCGCAGGCGTTCGAGGGCCTCCGGCTCGCCGGCCGGACCGTCCGCCGGCCCGACCGGACGCTCGCCACCGCCGACCACAACGTCCCCACGGACGACACGCCGGTCGCCGCCCGCATCCGCGACGAGCTCAGCCGCGTCCAGGTCGAGACGCTCGAGCGCAACTGCGAGGAGTTCGGGATCCCCGTCTACTCGCTCGGCTCCGACCGCCAGGGCATCGTGCACGTGATCGGGCCGGAGCTGGGCGTCACCCAGCCGGGCATGACGATCGTCTGCGGCGACTCCCACACGGCCACGCACGGCGCGTTCGGCGCGCTCGCCTTCGGGATCGGCACGAGCGAGGTGGAGCACGTGCTGGCCACGCAGACGCTCGCCCAGCGCAAGCCGCGCGCGATGGTGATCCGCTACGAGGGCGAGCTCGGCTTCGGCGTCACGGCCAAGGACCTGATCCTCGGCACGATCGGCCAGATGGGCACGGACGGCGCCGCCGGCCACGTCGTCGAGTACGCCGGCAGGGTGATCGAGGGGCTCTCGATGGAGGGCCGGATGACGATCTGCAACATGACGATCGAGGGCGGCGGCCGCGCCGGGATGGTCGCGCCCGACGACACGACGTTCGCCTGGTTCGAGGAGCGCCGCCCCGGCGCGCCGGAGGACCTCGAGCGCGCCGTCGCCGGCTGGCGCGACCTGCGCACGGAGCCGGGCGCGAGCTTCGACAAGGAGGTCGTCGTCGACGCCGGCGCGCTCTCGCCCCAGGTGACGTGGGGGACGAACCCCGCGATGGTCGCGCCGGTCACGGACGCCGTGCCCGAGCCGCGCTCCGACGGCGACGAGCGCGCGCTGAAGTACATGGGCCTGGACGCGGGCACGCCGCTCCAGGAGATCCGGCTCGACCGCGTGTTCATCGGCTCCTGCACGAACTCGCGGATCGGCGACCTGCGGGCCGCCGCGGAGGTCATCAAGGGCCGCCGCGTCGCCTCGTCGGTGCAGGCGATGGTCGTCCCCGGCTCGCAGCAGGTCCGCGCCCAGGCCGAGGCCGAGGGCCTCGACGAGGTGTTCCGCGCCGCCGGCTTCGACTGGCGCAGCGCCGGCTGCTCGATGTGCCTGGGGATGAACCCGGACATCCTGTCGCCGGGCGAGCGCTGCGCGTCGACCTCCAACCGCAACTTCGAGGGCCGTCAGGGCCGCGGCGGGCGCACCCACCTCGTGTCCCCGCAGATGGCCGCCGCGGCCGCCATCGAGGGCCGCTTCGTCGACATCAGGGAGTGGGAGTGATGGAGCCGGTCACGAACGATCGAGGGCCCGTCAGCGTGCTCGACCGCGCCGACGTCGACACGGACCAGATCATCCCCAAGCAGTTCCTCAAGCGGATCGAGCGCACGGGGTTCGGCGAGTTCCTCTTCTACGACTGGCGCAACGAGCCGGGCTGGGACCTGCCGGCGAACCCGATCCTCGCCGCGGGCCCGAACTTCGGCTGCGGCTCCTCGCGCGAGCACGCCCCGTGGGCGCTCCAGGACTACGGCTTCAAGGCGGTCGTGGCGGCCTCGTTCGCGGACATCTTCTTCTCCAACTGCACGAAGATCGGCCTCCTGCCGGTGCGCATCCCCGACGCGGAGGTCCGCGCGCTGATGGAGGCGGGCGAGGGGGAGGTGGACCTCGAGGCGCTGGAGGTCCGGTTCGCGGGCCGCGCCGTGCCGTTCGAGCTCGACGACGAGACGCGGCACCGGCTGCTCAACGGGCTCGACGACATCGCGCTCGCGCTCCAGGAGACCGGCGCGATCGAGGCCTACGAGGCCGAGCGCGAGCGGGCCGGCCCGAACACGCTGGCCCTCTAGCCGACTCAGAAAAGAAGGCGGCGCATCGATGCGCCGCTTTCTTTGTGGACGAACGTCCGACTCAAAGCTCTCCGCTCAGGTGTCGAGCAACGGAGAAAGCGCCTGCCCGCCCCCGCTCTGCGCGCCCACTCCCGAGGAGACCCCAAATGCAGCTGCCCGCCCGTCTCGCCCGCCTCACGCTGATCTTCGCCACTTCCGTCGGTCTCGCCGCCTCCACGGGCACGGCCATGGCCTCCCCGTCCGAGACCGCGCTCGAGCACCGCTCGGCCAACGCCCCGGGTGGCGAGACCACCCAGGTCGACGAGAACCGCCCGGCCGGCGCGGGCCACGGGCGCAAGATCGGCTGACGGCCGGACCCGGGTGACCGGCGGCGCCCCCATCGGGCCGGACCGGTTCGGACGAAGGCGGTTCGAGCCGTACGGCGTGGCCGTGTGCCTCGCAGGCGCGGCGCTGGCCTGCGTGCTCGCGCTCTCCGGCGGCGTGCCGGCCGGTGACTGGCGCTACTGGCTGACCGCCGCGCTGGTGCTGCTCGGCGAGTTCCTCCCGATCGACGTCCCGCGGCGGGGCGGGGCCGACCGGGTCGCGATCTCCACGGCGTTCGCGTTCGCGATCCTGCTCCAGTTCGGGCTGCTGCCGGCGGTCGCCGCCTACGCGGCGTCGTCCGCGATCGCCGACTGGGTGGCGCGCCTGGCGCCGCTGAAGATCGCCTTCAACGCGTCCCAGTACGCGCTCTCGCTCGCCGCCTCGGCGCTCGTGCTGTCGCTGCTGGGGCACGACGCGCCGATCGGCACCGTGAGCGGCTCGCTGGCCGCCGTGCTCGCCGCGGCCGGCACGTTCTTCGTCGTCAACCACGTGCTGGCGGGCATCGCGGCGGCGCTGCTGGTCGGCGAGGCGCCGGCGCGCTACCTCATCACCGACTTCCCGTTCCAGGTCCTCACGGCCGGGTTCGTGCTCGCGCTCTCCCCGGTCGTCGTCGCGTCGGCGGAGGCGAGCATGGCGCTCGTCCCGCTCGCCGTGCTCCCCGTGCTCGCGATCTTCTTCGGCGCGCGGCAGGCGGCCCGCGACACGCACCGGGCCTTCCACGACGCGCTCACCGACCTGCCGAACCGCCTGCTCCTCCAGGAGCGGCTGGACCGCGCGCTCGCCCGGGCGCGCGCCGACGGTGAGTCCGCGCTGCTGATCCTGGTCGACCTCGACGACTTCAAGGAGGTCAACGACACGCTCGGGCACGGCTACGGCGACCGCCTCCTCCAGGCGGTCACCGCGCGTCTGCGGGGCGCCCTCGCGCCCGACGACCTGCTCGCCCGCCTCGGCGGCGACGAGTTCGCCGTGCTGCCGGCGGTCCCCTGCGGCCTCGACCGCGGGCGCGCGGTGGGAGACGCGATCGTGGCCGCGCTCGAGCAGCCCTTCGACGTCGACGGGATCGTGCTCGACGTGCGCGCCAGCGTCGGCCTGGCGTCCTATCCCGACCACGGCTCGGCCCCCGAGGAGCTGCTGCGCAGCGCCGACGTCGCGCTCTACGTCGCCAAGGCGTCGCAGCGCGGGGTCGAGGTCTACTCGCCCGGCCAGGACCACTACTCGGTCGACCGCCTGATGCTCGCCGGCCAGCTCCGGCGCGGCCTCGGCGCCGGCGAGATCGTGCTCGAGTACCAGCCGAAGTTCCCGCTGCGCGGCGGCCCGGCGGTCGGCGTGGAGGCGCTGGCCCGCTGGGAGCACCCGACGCTCGGCCGCATCGGCCCGGACGGCTTCATCCCGCTCGCCGAGCAGACCGGCCTGATCAGCCAGCTCACCACGATCGTGCTGCGCGACGCGATCGCGCAGTGCGCGCGCTGGCGGGCCGAGGGCATCGACCTGCGCGTCTCCGTCAACGTCTCGCCGCGCAACCTGCTCGACCCGAACCTGCCGCGCGAGATCGGCGCGCTGCTCGGCGACGCGGGGCTCGCGCCGCAGTCGCTCCAGCTGGAGATCACCGAGAGCCGCGCCGTGCCGTCCGGGCGCGTCGCGCTCGCCGTGCTCGAGCAGCTGCGCACGATGGGCGTGAGCCTCGCCATCGACGACTTCGGCACCGGCTTCTCCTCGCTCGTGCAGCTCCAGCGGCTGCCGGTCGACGAGATCAAGATCGACCGCTCGTTCGTGTCGGCGATGATCGGCAGCGAGAGCGACGCGGCGATCGTCCGCTCCACGATCGACCTCGCGCGCAACCTCGGGCTCGTCGTGACCGCCGAGGGCGTCGAGGACGAGCGCACCCACCGCCGCCTGGCCGAGATGGGCTGCGACCTCGCCCAGGGGTACGAGCTGTGCCGGCCGCTGCCCGCCGACCGCCTCGCCGAGGCGATCGACCTGATGCCGCAGCCGCTGGCGCCCGTCGCGAGGCTGGCGCTGTGAAGCGCGCCGCCTTCCTCGCCGTCGCCTTCGCGCTCGCCGGCGCCGGCACCGCGCAGGCCGACCCGTACGTCGTCAGCCTGGACGCCGGCGCCAGCATCGACGCCGTCGTCCGCGACGCGCACCTGCCGGCGCCGAAGCTGCGCTACGAGAGCGCGCTCAACGGCTTCGCGGCCGACCTCAACGACCCGCAGCTCGAGCGCCTGCTCGCCGACGAGGCGGTCCTCTCGGTCGAGCCGGACGCGATCGTCGAGGCCCACGGCACCGAGGCGCTCGCCGCCGGCGAGACCGTCCCGCCCGGCATCCGCCGCGCCGGCGCGGCGACCCCGCTGCTCGCCCATCAGCCCGCGAGCGTCGGCGTCGCGGTGCTCGACAGCGGCGTCGACCTGGCCAACCCGGACCTCGACGCGGTGAGCGGCACCAACTGCGTCAAGCCCGGCACGCCGGCGCAGGACGACAACGGCCACGGCACCAACGTGGCCGGGATCATCGCCGCGCGCAACAACGGCACGGGCTTCGTCGGCGTCGCGCCCGGCACCCGCGTCCACGCCGTCAAGGTCCTCAACAACAAGGCGGTCGGCACGCTGTCGCAGTTCATCTGCGGGATCGACTGGGTGACCGCCAACGCCGCCGCGCTGAACATCCGCGTGGCGAACATGAGCATCGGCGGCCTCGGGACCGACGACGGCAGCTGCGGCACCGTCAACAAGGACGCCGAGCACAAGGCGATCTGCGCGGCGACCGCCGCCGGGGTCACGTTCGTCGTCTCGGCCGGCAACAGCGGCTCGGACTTCAAGACGACGGTGCCGGCCGCCTACCGCGAGGTGCTGACCGCGACCGCCATCACCGACACCGACGGGCTTCCGGGCGCGACCGGCCCGGCGTCGTGCGCGCGCAAGGAGCTCGACGACCGCGTCGGCACGTACTCGAGCTTCGCCGTCTCCGCGGCGGCCGCGGCGCACGTCATCGCCGCGCCGGGCACCTGCGTGGTGTCCGCCGGCATCGGCGGCAAGTCGTCGACCTACACGGGAACCAGCCAGGCGGCGCCGCACGTGGCCGGCGCCGTCGCGCTGTGCCACGGGAGCGGCGGCCTGCCGGGCCCGTGCGCCGGGCTCGCGCCGGCGGCCGTCATCGCGCGCGTGCGCGCCGACGCGGTCGCCGGCCCGGCCGGCTTCCTCGGCGACCCGCTGCGCCCGCTGACCGGCAAGGTCTTCGGGCCGCTGGTCTCCGCCGCCTCCTACTAGGCTGGCGCCGACATGCCGACGATCGTCACCCTGCCCGGCGACGGGATCGGGCCGGAGGTGCTCGCCTCGGCGCTCACCGTGCTCGACGCCGTCGCGCCCGACCTGGCCTACGACGAGCACCCGTTCGGCGGCGCGAGCATCGACGCCCACGGGACGGCGCTCACCGACGAGGTGCTCGAGGCCTGCCGCAACGCCGACGCCGTGCTCCTGGCCGCCGTCGGCGGGCCGAAGTGGGACGGCGCGCCCGTGCGCCCCGAGCAGGGCCTGCTCGGCCTCCGCAAGGGCCTCGGCCTGTACGCCAACCTGCGGCCCGTCCGGCCGCTGCCCGCGCTCTACGACGCCAGCCCGCTGCGCCGCGAGATCATCGAGCGCACCGACCTGCTGGTCGTCCGCGAGCTCACCGGCGGCATCTACTTCGGCGACAAGGGCCGCACCGACGGCCGCGCCCACGACGTCTGCGAGTACAGCACCGAGGAGATCGAGCGGATCGCGCGCACCGCCTTCAACGCCGCGCGCAGCCGCGTCACGAGCGTCGACAAGGCCAACGTGCTGGAGACCAGCCGCCTGTGGCGCGAGGTCGTCACGCGCGTGCACGCCGACGAGTTCCCGAACATCGAGCTGGAGCACCTGCTCGTGGACAACGCCGCGATGCAGCTCGTCGCCGCGCCGCGCCACTTCGAGGTGATCCTCACCGAGAACATGTTCGGCGACATCCTCAGCGACGAGGCGGCGATGCTCACCGGCTCGATCGGGATGCTGCCGTCGGCCAGCCTCGGCGAGCCCGGCGCTCCCGGCCTGTTCGAGCCCGTCCACGGCTCGGCGCCCGACATCGCCGGCCGCGGCGTCGCCAACCCGCTCGCGATGATCCTGTCGGCGGCGCTGATGCTGCGGCACGGCCTGTCCCGGGAGGCCGAGGCGGCTGCCGTAGAATCGGCGGTCGATAGAGCCCTGGAAGGCGGCCTGCGCACCGCCGACCTGGGCGGCACCGCGACCACCGCCGAGACGACCGAGGCGGTCATGGGAGAGCTGACGTGAACCAAGCCGAGCTGATCTGGATGAACGGCCAGCTGGTCCCCTTCGAGGACGCGAAGGTTCACGTACTGACGCACGCCCTGCACTACGGCACCGGCGTCTTCGAGGGCGTCCGGGCCTACGAGACTCCGGACGGCAACCCGGCGATCTTCCGCCACGACGACCACCTGGACCGGCTGTTCGCGTCGGCGCGGCTCTACTACATGGACATCCCGTACTCCAAGGAGGAGCTGCGGGCCGCCACGCACGAGACGATCACCCGCAACGGGATGAAGTCCTGCTACATCCGCCCGCTCGTGTTCCGCGGCGCCGGGCCGATGGGCCTGTACCCGCTCGACTGCCCCGTCGAGGTCTCGATCGCGGTCTGGGAGTGGGGCGCCTACCTCGGCGACGAGGGCAAGCAGAACGGCGTGCGCGCGAAGGTCTCCTCGTGGCGGCGGATCGGCGCCGACTCGCTGATCCCCGCGGCCAAGGCGACCGGGCAGTACCTCAACTCCGTGCTGGCCAAGATCGAGGCCGACAAGGCCGGCTACGAGGAGGGCATCCTGCTCGACCAGCGCGGGATGGTCTGCGAGGGCACCGGCGAGAACCTGTTCGTGGTCAAGGACGGCATGATCGCCACCCCCGGCTTCACCGCCGCGATCCTCGGCGGCATCAACCGGCTCAGCGCGATGCAGATCGCGCGCGACCTCGGCTACGAGGTCGTGGAGCGCGACATCGCCCGCGGCGAGCTGTACCTGGCCGACGAGATCTTCATGACCGGCACGGCCGCCGAGCTCACGCCGATCCGGGAGCTCGACGACCATCCGGTCGGCGACGGCCGGCCCGGCCCGATCACGCGCGAGGTCCAGAACATCTTCGAGGACGCGCTGCACGGCCGCTCGGAGCGCTACGCGGACTGGCTCGACGTCGTGCCCGTCCCGAGCGCCGCTCCGTGACCGCGATCCAGATCTACGACACCACCCTGCGCGACGGGATGCAGGGGGAGGGGATGTCGCTGTCGGCCGAGGAGAAGGTGCGCGTCGCCCATCTGCTCGACGACCTCGGCATCCCGTTCGTCGAGGCCGGCTTCCCCGCCTCCAACCCGAAGGAGGAGGAGCTGTTCGAGCGGCTCGCGGGCGAGCGGCTGCGGACGGACGTGTGCGCGTTCGGGATGACCCGGCGGCGGGACCTGAGCGCCGACCGCGACCCCGGCCTGCGCCTGCTCGCCGACAGCTTCGCGCCGGTCTGCACGCTGGTCGGCAAGACGTGGTCGCTGCACCTGGAGAAGGTCGTGCGCGTCGACCCGGAGGAGAACCTGCGGATGATCGCCGACTCGGTCGGCTTCCTGGTCGGCGAGGGCAAGCGCGTGATCTACGACGCGGAGCACTTCTTCGACGCCTGGCGGTCGGACCGCGCGTACGCGCTCGCCTGCGTGCGGGCGGCCGCGGAGGCCGGCGCGGAGAACGTGACGCTGTGCGACACCAACGGCGCGTCGCTCCCGCACCAGGTCGAGGAGGCGGTGCGCGAGGTGGTGGCCACGGGGGTGCCGGTCGGCATCCACTGCCACAACGACGCGGAGTGCGGCGTGGCGAACTCGCTGGCCGCGGTGGCGGCGGGCGCGGTGCTCGTCCAGGGCACGCTGAACGGCTACGGCGAGCGCTGCGGCAACGCCAACCTCACGTCGATCGTCCCGAACCTCCAGCTCAAGCTCGGGCACGAGTGCCTGCCGGCGCTCGAGGGGCTCACGGAGGCCTCGCACCTGCTCGCGGAGCTGCTCAACCTGGTTCCCGACCCGAACCAGCCGTACGTGGGCAAGAACGCGTTCGCGCACAAGGGCGGGATGCACGTCGCCGGCGTGGCGGCCGACCCGGCGACGTTCGAGCACATCGACCCGGCCGCGGTCGGCAACGCGCGCGAGGTGCTGGTCAGCGAGCTGTCCGGCAAGGGCACGCTGATCTCCCACGCCGGCGGGGCCCTGGACGAGGCTGCCGCGGCGCGGGTGGTGGAGCGCGTGAAGGCGCTGGAGCACCGCGGCTTCCAGTTCGAGGCCGCCGACGGCTCGCTCGACCTCCTGATCCGGCGCGAGACCGGCGAGTACGTGCCGCTGTTCCGGCTGGAGTCCTGGCGCGTGATCGCGGAGAAGCGCGAGGACGGCCGTGTGATGACCGAGGCCACGATCAAGATCTGGGTCGAGGGCGAGCGGTTCGTGCGCACCGCCGAGGGCAACGGCCCCGTGCACGCGCTGGACCAGGCGCTGCGCGACGCGATCTCCGAGACCTATCCGCACCTGGCGGACATCAAGCTCGTCAACTACAAGGTGCGGATCCTCGACGAGGCGAAGGCCACCGCCGCCGTCACGCGCGTGCTGCTCGACGCCTCGGACGGCATCGAGACGTGGGGCGCGATCGGCGTGCACGAGAACGTGATCGAGGCGAGCTGGGACGCGCTGGTCGACTCGCTGGAGGCCGGCATGCTGCCGAGCCGCGCGCAGCACCGCCGCGCGGAGAGGTCGCCGACCGCGTGAGGGCGCCGGCCGCGGACGAGGTCGTCCCGCTCGCCCAGCCCGTCCTCGGAGACGCCGAGGAGGCCGCGGTCGTCGAGGTGCTGCGCTCGGGGCAGCTCTCGCTCGGGCCGCAGGTGCCGGCGTTCGAGGAGGCGTTCGCGGCGCGTCGTGGGCGCGCGCCACGCCAGCGCCGTCTCGTCCGGCACCGCGGCGCTGCACCTCGGGCTGCGGGCGGTGGGGGTCGAGGCGGGCAGCGAGGTCGTCACGTCGCCGTTCTCGTTCGTCGCCTCGGCCAACGTGATCCTCTACGAGCGCGCCACGCCGGTGTTCGCCGACATCGACCCGCGCACGCTCAACCTCGACCCGGACGCCGCCGCGGCGGCGATCAGCGGCCGCACGAGCGCGCTGCTGCCGGTGCACATCTTCGGCTACCCGGCCGGCGTCGCCGCGCTGGAGCGCCACGGGCTGCCGATCGTCGAGGACGCGTGCGAGGCGCTCGGCGCCCGTCACGCCGACGGTGTCGCCGTCGGCGGCCGCGGCCATCCGGCGGCGTTCGGCTTCTACGCCAACAAGCAGATGACCACCGGCGAGGGCGGCATGCTCACGCTCGGCAGCGCGGAGCACAAGACGCGCGTGGACTCCGAGCGCAACCAGGGCCGCGCGCCCGACATGGGCTGGCTGGACCACGACCGGCTCGGGTTCAACTACCGGCTCACGGACCTCCAGTCGGCGCTCGGGCTCGCGCAGCTCGAGCGGCTCGACGGGATGCTCGCCGACCGCGCGCGGGTCGCATCGCTGGTACCGGAGCGCGCTGGCCGGCATCGAGGGGCTGGAGCTGCCGTGCGAGGACGCCGGACGGCGACGTCCGCGGCTGGTTCGTGTTCGTCGTCCAGCTGCCGCGGGGCGTGGACCGGGACGCGACGATCGTGGCGCTGCGCGAGCGCGGCGTGCAGTCGAAGCCGTACCTGCCGGCGATCCACCTGATGTCCTTCTACCGCGAGCAGTTCGGCCACCGGCCGGGGGAGTTCCCGGTCTGCGAGGACGTGGCCGCGCGGTCGGTCGCGCTGCCGTTCTTCCCGGCGATGACCGAGGGCCAGGTCGCGCGCGTGGCCGAGGCGCTGCGCTCCGTCGCTCCGGTCTTAGAGTGCACGGGCATGTCGCGCTTCTCGCAGCCGCCTGACCGGCGTCTTCCAGCAGCTCAACAACTCGATCGGCTACGACTGGCGGCTCGGGCCGTACGACGTCGAGCAATCGCGCGCGCACGCGAAGATGCTCGCCTCCACGGGCATCATCTCCGCCGCCGACCGCGACGCGCTGCTGGCCGGGCTCGAGCGCGTGGCGCGCGAGCTCGACGCCGGCGAGTTCCCGTTCCTGGAGGACGACGAGGACATCCACATGGCGATCGAGCGGCGGCTGACCGAGATCGCCGGGCCGGTCGGCGGCCGCCTGCACACCGCGCGCTCGCGCAACGACCAGGTGGCCACGGACGTGGCGATGTTCACGCGCGCGCACGCGCTGGGCACGCTGGAGCGGATCCAGCACGTCCAGAGCGTGCTCGTCCAGCTCGCCGACGCGCACCTGGACTGGCCGATGCCCGGCTACACGCACCTCCAGCGCGCGCAGCCGGTGTACCTCTCGCACCACCTGCTGGCCTACTTCTGGATGTTCCGGCGCGACGCCCGGCGGTTCGAGTTCGTGCTCGGCTCGACCACCGACCTGCCGCTCGGCGCCGGCGCGCTGGCCGGCGTGAACTTCGAGACGGACCGCTCGTTCCTGGCGCGCGAGCTCGGCTTCGCCTCCGTGATGCCGAACTCGATCGACGCCGTCTCCAACCGCGACTTCGTGCTCGACTTCCTGGCGGCGGCGGCGACGTGCGCGACGCACCTGTCGCGGCTGGGGGCCGAGATCGTGCTGTGGTCCAGCGAGGAGTTCGGGTTCTGCGAGCTGTCCGACGCGTGGGCGTCGGGCTCCTCGATCATGCCGCAGAAGAAGAACCCGGACGCCGCGGAGCTGCTGCGCGCGAAGGCGCCGCGGGTCGCGGCGCACCTCAGCGCGCTGCACGGCGTGCTCCACGGGCTCCCGCTGACCTACAACAAGGACATGCAGGAGGACAAGGAGCACCTGTTCGACGCCGTCGACACGCTCGACCTGTGCCTCCAGGCGGCCCACGGGATGCTCGAGACGATCACCTTCGACCGCGAGGCGCTCCAGAGCGCGGCGGCCGACGAGCTGATCGCCGCCACCGACGTCGCCGACCTGCTCGTGCGCCGCGGGGTGCCGTTCCGGCAGTCGCACGGCATCGTGGCCGGGCTCGTGCGCGAGGCGGTCAGCGCCGGCAAGGGGCTCTCCGACCTGTCGCGCGAGGAGCTCGCCCGCCACAGCGACGCGCTCGACGACGAGTACTACGACGTGCTCTCGCAGCGCTCGTGGCTGGAGTCGAAGGTCTCCGAGGGCGGCACGGCGCTGGGCCGCGTGCGCGAGCAGCTCGCCCACGCGCGCGCGGAGCTGGATGGCCAGCCCGCTTGACGCCGCCTTCTACGTCCGCCCGGTCCTCGACGTCGCGCAGGACCTGCTGGGCTGCGTCGTCCGCCACGGCGACGCGGCGGGCGTGATCGTCGAGACGGAGGCCTACCACGACTCCGAGCCGGCCTGCCACGCGCACGTCGGCCTCACCGCGCGCACCCACACGCTGTTCGGGCCGCCCGGCCGCGCCTACGTCTACCGCTCGTACGGCATCCACGCGCTGCTGAACGCGGTCTGCGAGCCGGAGGGCGTCGGCGCGGCGGTGCTGATCCGCGCGCTCGAGCCGATCGAGGGCCTCGCCGCGATGCGCGCCCGGCGCGGGCTCGAGCGGGTCGAGGACCTGTGCTCGGGCCCGGGCAAGCTCACCCAGGCGCTCGGCATCGAGCTGCACCACAACGGAGCCGACCTGGAGAGCGGGCCGATCCGCATCGAGCCCGCCGCGCCCGGGTGGGAGGAGGTCGAGCCGGCGATCGGCCCGCGGATCGGCATCACCAAGGCGGCCGAGCTGCCGTGGCGCTTCTGCGCCCCCGGCTCGCGCAGCGTGTCGCGGCCGCGGCCGCCGGCGATGCGGGTGCGCTGAGCTACTGGCCGGCGCCGGCGCCGGGCGCGGCCTCGCCGCCGCTGTCGGGCGCGGGCTCGGCGGGCGGCGGCTCGGCAGGCGGCGGCGGGGCCGCCGGCTCCTCCGGCGCGGGATCGGCGGGGGCGTCCTCGGCCGGCGCTTCGGCCTCCGGGGCCTGCGCCGGCTGCGAGTCGGCCGCGGGCGGCGCGCCGCCGCCCTCGATCGTCCCGCCGCCGTCGGCCGAGGCCGGGGTCTCCGTGTCGGCGGGCGCGCCGCCGGGCGGCACCAGCGGGGCGGTGTCGTCCGGGTCGTCCTGCTTGACCAGCTTCATGTCCACGAGCGACTCGACGAACGTCTTGAAGATGCCCGCCGGGGTAGGTGCCGCCGGCCACCGGGTCGCCCTGGAACTCGGTCTCCATCGGCTTGAAGCGGTCGGGGTAGCCGACCCAGACGGCGATCGTGTACTCCGGCGTCCAGCCGACGAACCACGCGTCGCCGTAGCCCTCGGTGGTGCCGGTCTTGCCGGCGATCGTCACCCCGGGCACGAACGCGCGGGTCGCGGTGCCGGACTTCACGACGGTCTGGAGGATCGACTCCACGGTGTCGGCGATCCCGGGCTCGATCGCGCGGCGCGTCCGCACCTTGTTGACCAGCTTCTTGCCGTTCGCGTCCTCGAGGGGCTCGAAGTCGTCCTCCTTGCCCGCGGCCGATCGCCTCGACGCCGACCGGGCCGGGGATCGGCGTGGCCTTGCGGTCCTCGGGGTCGCCGGGGCTCATCGTCCCGTAGGTCAGCTCGCCGTGCTGGGCGAACGTCTCGTAGGCGTGCGCCATGTCGAGCGGCGTGACGCCGTTGCGCAGGCCGCCGAGCGCGTTCGCCGCGTTGCGCGAGACCGGCGTGCGGATCCCGAGCCGCCGCGCCATCCGCGCGACCTTGCGCGGGCCGAGCTTCAGGCCCAGCTCGGCGTAGACGGAGTTGTCGGAGTTCGTCGTCGCGTTGGCGAGCGTGGTGGCGCCCAGGTAGGCGTCGTTGTAGTTATTCACCTCGAACTTCTCGCCGCCCTCGAGCGTGAACACCTTCTTGTGAGAGGCCCAGACCGAGCCGGGCGAGATGTTCTGCCGCAGCGCCTCGGCGAGCACGAAGGGCTTGAACGACGAGCCGGGCTGGCGGCGGCCCTGGGTGGCGAGGTTGAACGACGAGGTCCCGTAGTCGTCGCCGCCCACCAGCGCGCGGACGGCGCCCGTGCGGTTGTGGATCGCCACCATCGATGCGCGCGGGCCGCCCGTCCACGGCAGCCACGCCTGGATCGCCTTCGAGGCCGCATCCTGCATGCGGATGTCGAGCGTCGTCTGCACGGTGAGGCCGCCCTGGAAGGCGCGGCGGGCGCCCGTCTGGCCGCCGCCGAGCTTGTCGACGACCTGCTGCTTGATCCAGGAGGTGAAGTACGGGTACTGCGTGTCCTCCTGCGGCGGGGTGATGTCGGCGCGCGTCGGCAGCGACTCGGCGCGCGAGGCGTCGAGCTGGAACTGGTTGAGGAAGCCCTGCTCGAACATCCGCTGGAGCACGAGGTCGCGGCGGGCGCGCGCGGCCTTCGGGTGCGCGATCGGGTCGTAGCCGCTCGGGGAGGCGACCATCCCGGCCAGCAGCGCGGCCTCGTGCGGCTCCAGCATGGAGGCGCACTTGCGCGGGCTGCCGCGGTCCGCGCAGCCCGTGTGGTCGTTGCCGAAGTAGGTGCGGGCGGCGGACTCGATCCCGTAGGCGCCGTTCCCGAAGTAGATCGTGTTGAGGTAGTTGCGCAGGATCCGCTCCTTGGACCACTTGCGCGTGAGGTGGTACGCCATCGCGGCCTCGCGCAGCTTCACGAACAGCGTCCGGTCGTTCTGCGCGGCGAGCGAGTTCTTGACGAACTGCTGGGTGATCGTCGAGCCGCCCTGCACGACCCGCTGGTTGACGACGTCCTGCCACAGCGCGCGGCCGATGCCGCGCAGGTCGTAGCCCTCGTTGGTGTAGAAGCGGCGGTCCTCGATCGCGATGATCGCGTGCTTCATCACGGGCGCGATCTGGGCCTCGGTGATGAACAGCTGCCGCTGGTTGCCGGTCAGGAGGCCGATCTCCTTGCCGTTCGTGTCGAGGATCACGGAGTTCTTCATCGCCGGCTCCTCGAGGCGCGGCAGGTCCGAGGCGACGGCCATCATCATCCCGAAGACCGTCGAGACGGCGGCCAGAATGCCGAGGCCGAGGAGCAGCGCGAGGACGCGCAGCTTGCGGATCCGCACCTGGGCGCGCGGCGGCTCGTCGTCGCCGCCGCCCTTGCGCCGGCGGCGGCCCCGCTGCGGCATCCGGATGACGTTGGTGGGCTTGCTGTGGCCGTTCCCGCTGCCGTCGGGGGTCCCCTCCCTGAGGGCAGACGGTTCTGAGATGCTCTCGGAATCGCTCATGGGAGGGGGGTGACCCGCCTCGGAGGCCGTTCCCAAGGCGCTGCGCGCCGCGGGATGGGTCGCACCGGCGGACCGGGCCCGCGAGGGCGCAGAGACTAGCATTGGCTCGGATGGATCCAGCCGCCAGCGAGGCCGCCCGGACGGCGGCGTTCCTCGCCCGCAACACCGTCGACAGCCTGCCCGCGGGGGTGCTCGAGGAGCGCCTGGCCGCGGGTCGGCCGCTCCGGGTCAAGCTCGGGATGGACCCGACGGCCTCCGACATCCACCTCGGCCACACGGTCGTGCTCCAGAAGCTGCGCGAGTTCCAGGACGCCGGCCACACGGTGGTCCTGATCGTCGGCGACTACACCGCGCGCGTCGGGGATCCGAGCGGGCGCTCGGCGACGCGGCCGCTGCTGGCCGCCGCGGAGATCGACGCGCACGCGCGCACGTACGTGGAGCAGGCGACGAAGATCCTGCTGCCGGGCGAGCTGCTGGAGGTCCGCTTCAACGCCGAGTGGCTCGACATGCCGATGGAGGACCTGTTCCGGCTCGTCCGCACGGTCACGGTGGCGCAGATCCTCGAGCGCGACGACTTCGCCAGGCGGGTGGCGGCCGGCGAGCCGGTCTCGATGCTCGAGCTGCTGTACCCCGTGCTCCAGGGCTACGACTCCGTGGCGGTGCGCTCCGACGTGGAGCTCGGCGGGACCGACCAGACGTTCAACCTGCTGATGGGGCGCGCGATCCAGTCGGCCTACGGGCAGGCGCCGCAGGCGATCCTCACGGTGCCGCTGCTGGTGGGCACCGACGGCGTGCAGAAGATGTCGAAGTCGCTGGGCAACCACGTCGGCATCACCGAGCCGCCCGGCGACATGTACGGCAAGACGCTGTCGATCCCCGACTCGGCGCTGGCGAGCTGGTACGACCTGCTGCTGGGGCAGCCGGTGCCGGGCGACGCCGGGCCGCGGGACGCCAAGCGGGCGCTCGCGCGCGCGCTCGTGACCCGGTTCCACGGGCCGGAGGCGGCGGAGGAGGCCGAGGCCGCCTTCGACCGCGTCCACGTGGCCCGCGAGCTGCCCGACGAGATCGAGGAGGCGGTCGTCACGCCGGCGAACGGGGTGGTGCACCTGCCGGAGCTGATCGCCGGGCTGTTCGGGGGCTCGCGCTCGGAGGCGCGGCGCAAGCTGGCCGCGGGCGCCGTCAAGCTCGACGGGGAGCCGGTCGGCGCCGATGTCCTGGACCTACCCGCCGAGGCGCTCGACGGCCGCGTCCTCCAGCTCGGCAAGCGGCAGTTCCGGCGGCTGCGCGTCGGCGTCTGACGCGCCGGCGGCGCGGCTCCCCGGGCCGCCCGCGATCCGCGTCGCATCGGGCCTTCGGGCTGCTAGATTCCCCCTCCGCTTCGGAGACGGCGCGCCGTCCGGGGGTTGGATGACCCGGTCGCGTGCGCTACACTTCGCTGCCCGCTCGGGAGCCGAACGGCTGCCCGGGAGCCTCACACGGAGGAGTCCCCTCCAGAGCAGAGGCGCGGCGGTCTTTGAAAACTCAACAGCATGCGCACCTCGGTGGCGCCGCCCCTTCATGGGACGGAGCCGATCGAGTTGTGCGTCCAGGTTCGACCTGCCGGTCGGTGTCTTCGTGATGCCGGCGCGGCAGCCAGAAATCAAGCAGTACCCCGTCTGGGCATCCGGGTTTGCTCCATGTGTACGAGCGGCCCCTCGTGTGATGCTCCGACAGCTCTTCGAGTAGTTCTTCACGGAGAGTTTGATCCTGGCTCAGGACGAACGCTGGCGGCGTGCTTAACACATGCAAGTGGAGCGACGAACCGGGCTTCGGCCCGGGGCAAAGCCGCGAACGGGTGAGTAACACGTGGGTAACCCACCCCGATGATTGGGACAACCCCGGGAAACCGGGGCTAATACCAAATGTGCTCGCTGCTCATGAGGGCAACGAGTAAAGATAGCTTCGGCCTTCGCATCGGGACGGGCCCGCGGCCCATTAGCTTGTTGGTGAGGTAACGGCTTACCAAGGCGACGATGGGTAGCTGGTCTGAGAGGACGATCAGCCACACTGGGACTGAGACACGGCCCAGACTCCTACGGGAGGCAGCAGTGGGGAATCTTGCGCAATGCGCGAAAGCGTGACGCAGCAACGCCGCGTGGGGGAAGAAGGCCTTCGGGTTGTAAACCCCTTTCAGTTGGGACGAAGCCTCGGCGGTTAATAGCCGTTCGGGGTGACGGTACCTTCACAAGAAGCCCCGGCTAACTACGTGCCAGCAGCCGCGGTAATACGTAGGGGGCTAGCGTTGTCCGGAATCATTGGGCGTAAAGAGCGTGTAGGCGGCCCGGTAAGTCCGCTGTGAAAGTCGGGGGCTCAACCCTCGAATGCCGGTGGATACTGTCGGGCTAGAGTGCGGAAGAGGCGAGTGGAATTCCTGGTGTAGCGGTGAAATGCGCAGATATCAGGAGGAACACCAATTGCGAAGGCAGCTCGCTGGGACGTAACTGACGCTGAGACGCGAAAGCGTGGGGAGCAAACAGGATTAGATACCCTGGTAGTCCACGCTGTAAACGATGGGCACTAGGTGTGGGGGGTGTCGACTCCCTCCGTGCCGAAGCTAACGCATTAAGTGCCCCGCCTGGGGAGTACGGCCGCAAGGCTAAAACTCAAAGGAATTGACGGGGGCCCGCACAAGCAGCGGAGCATGTGGTTTAATTCGACGCAACGCGAAGAACCTTACCTGGGCTTGACATGTTCCTGACCCCCCTGGAAACAGGGGTTCCCTTCGGGGCAGGATCACAGGTGGTGCATGGCTGTCGTCAGCTCGTGTCGTGAGATGTTGGGTTAAGTCCCGCAACGAGCGCAACCCCCGTCGCATGTTGCCAGCATTTAGTTGGGGACTCATGCGAGACTGCCGGTGACAAACCGGAGGAAGGTGGGGATGACGTCAAGTCATCATGCCCCTTATGTTCAGGGCTACACACGTGCTACATTGGCGCGTACAGAGGGCTGCGATACCGCGAGGTGGAGCGAATCCCTTAAAGCGCGTCTCGGTTCGGATTGCAGGCTGAAACCCGCCTGCATGAAGGCGGAGTTGCTAGTAATCGCGGATCAGCATTGCCGCGGTGAATACGTTCCCGGGCCTTGTACACACCGCCCGTCACACCACGGAAGCAAGCAACACCCGAAGCCGGTGGCCTAACCCTTTGGGAGGGAGCCGTCGAAGGTGGGGCTCGTGACTGGGGTGAAGTCGTAACAAGGTAGCCGTACCGGAAGGTGCGGCTGGATCACCTCCTTTCTAGGGAGCTCCAGGATTGGAGCGCCGGATCTTGCCGGCGGCGCATACCGCGTCGCCCGAGCTCGTCCGGTTCTAGATATGTCGACCGAACCTGGCGTCCGCCGGCCGCTCACGCGGCCAGGCCATCGCTCGCACGCGGCCAACTGCTCCGCGTGCGGCACCGGCCCGGCGCTCGAGCCATCCGGCTCGAAGCCAGCGGGCGCATGCTGTTGAGTTTTGAGAGACCGAACGCCCAAGCAGGGCGCGCGCCTCTTCGCGGACCTTGAAAACTGCACAACCATGCCAACTGGCGGCGGTCGCGACGACCGCTGCCAACCAACGGGTATCACCGGGCGCTTCGAGGACCTTCGGGTCCGAGTGGTGCCTGATCACCGTCAAGATAGGAAGGGCACATGGTGGATGCCTTGGCACCAGGAGTCGAAGAAGGGCGTGAACGGCTGCGATAAGCCGCGGTTAGGCGCTGAATAGCCATTGACCCGCGGATTCCCGAATGGGGAAACCCAGCGCTGGTAATACGGCGTTACCCGCCGCTGAATACATAGGCGGCGCGGAGGCAAGCGGGGGAACTGAAACATCTCAGTACCCCGAGGAAAGGAAATCAACCGAGACTCCCCGAGTAGTGGCGAGCGAAAGGGGATCAGCCCAAACCTGGCCGGTGCAAGCGCGCACGCGTTGCCGGCCGGGGGTTGTAGGGCGCTCTGTCCAGGCTGTGCGTGGCCTGGCGGCAGTTACCAAGATCTGCGATAGACGAAGCGCGTGGAACCGCGCACCACAGAGGGCAACCGTCCCGTAGTCGAAATCGTAGGACCTGTCGATGAGCGTTCCTGAGTAGGTCCGCTCCCGTGAAACGCGGACTGAATCTGGGGGGACCACCCTCCAAGGCTAAGTACTCCCTGGTGACCGATAGCGGACTAGTACCGTGAGGGAAAGGTGAAAAGTACCCCGGAAGGGGAGTGAAATAGTACCTGAAACCGCGTGCCTACAAGCGGTCGGAGCGATCTTCGGATCGTGACGGCGTGCTTTTTGCATAACGAGCCGGCGAGTTACTCGTCTGCGGCAAGGTTAAGCGATGAGCGGAGCCGAAGCGAAAGCGAGTCCGAACAGGGCGATTTGAGTCGTAGGCGGTAGACCCGAAACTGAGCGAGCTACCCATGGGCAGGTTGAAGCGGGGGTAAGACCCCGTGGAGGACCGAACCGACCTAGGTTGAAAACTGGGCGGATGACCTGTGGGTCGGAGTGAAAGGCTAATCAAGCTCAGAGATATCTGGTTCTCTCCGAAATATATTTAGGTATAGCCTCGGATGAATTGCGTTTTGGCCGTAGAGCACTGTTTGGCCTAGGGGCCCTACCAGGTTACCGAAGTCAGGCAAACTCCGAAGACCACTACGTGTACTCCGGGAGTCAGTTGCTGGGGGATAAACTTCAGCGTCAAGAGGGAAACAGCCCAGACCGTCAGCTAAGGTCCCTAAATGCTAGCTAAGTGGCAAACGATGTCCGAGTGCACAGACAACCAGGAGGTTGGCTTAGAGGCAGCCATCCTTGAAAGAGTGCGTAACAGCTCACTGGTCAAGTGTTCGGGCGCGGATAATGTAACGGGGCTCAAGCTAGTTACCGAAGCTACGGGTGCGTACTTAGGTGCGCGCGGTAGGAGAGCGTTCCCAGGGCAGTGAAGCGGCGGCGGAAGCCAGCCGTGGAGGCCTGGGAAGTGAGAATGCCGGCATGAGTAACGAAAGAGGGGTGAGAATCCCCTCCGCCGATTGCCCAAGGGTTCCTGAGTAAAGTTCGTCTGCTCAGGGTTAGTCGGGGCCTAAGGCGAGGCCGAAAGGCGTAGTCGATGGATAACAGGTTGATATTCCTGTACCACGTCGGGATCATTTGACCGATGGGGGGACGAGGAAGGCTATGGGAACCCAGGCGATGGTCGTCCTGGGCCAAGCATGTAGGGGTGGGCCATGGCAAATCCGGGCCCGCATAACCTGAGGTGTGATGGCAGCTGGCTGTAAGCCGGCGAGTCCCGAACGCCAAGCCTCCAAGAAAATCCTCTAGGGAGATCCCACGTGCCCGTACCAAAACCGACACAGGTGGGCAAGTAGAGAATACTAAGGTGATCGAGATAACCCTCGTTAAGGAACTCGGCAAAATCGCTCCGTAACTTCGGGATAAGGAGCGCCCTAGTAGGGTGAAGCCGCTTGCCGGTGGAGCCCGATGGGGCCGCAGTGAATTGGTTCAAGCGACTGTTTACCAAAAACACAGGTCTCTGCTAAGTCGCAAGACGACGTATAGGGGCTGACGCCTGCCCGGTGCCGGAAGGTTACGTGGAGGTGTTAGGGCTTCGGCCCGAAGCACTGAAACTAAGCCCCGGTAAACGGCGGCGGTAACTATAACCGTCCTAAGGTAGCGAAATTCCTTGTCGGGTAAGTTCCGACCTGCACGAATGGCGTAACGACTTGAACGCTGTCTCAACGAGGGGCTCGGTGAAATTGCAGTCTCGGTGAAGATGCCGAGTACCCGCGGCTAGACGGAAAGACCCCGTGAACCTTTACTACAACCTGGTATTGGAGTTCGGTGCGTCTCGCTCAGGATAGGTGGGAGGCTATGAAGCAGTGGCTGCGGCTGCTGTGGAGCCAACCTTGAGATACCACCCTTGACGTATTGGGCTTCTAACAGCGCGCCTTGAATCAGGGCGCTGAACAGTGCCAGGCGGGTAGTTTGACTGGGGCGGTCGCCTCCCAAAATGTAACGGAGGCGCGCAAAGGTTCCCTCAGTACGGTTGGAAATCGTGCGTAGAGTGTAAAGGCAGCAAGGGAGCTTGACTGTGAGACAGACATGTCGAGCAGGTGCGAAAGCAGGCCTTAGTGATCCGGCGGTAGCAAGTGGAAGTGCCGTCGCTCAACGGATAAAAGGTACTCCGGGGATAACAGGCTTATCGAGTCCAAGAGTCCACATCGACGACTCGGTTTGGCACCTCGATGTCGGCTCGTCGCATCCTGGGGCTGAAGTCGGTCCCAAGGGTTGGGCTGTTCGCCCATTAAAGCGGTACGCGAGCTGGGTTCAGAACGTCGTGAGACAGTTCGGTCCCTATCTGCCGTGGGCGTTGGAGAGTTGAGAGGATTCGTCCCTAGTACGAGAGGACCGGGATGAACGCACCTCTGGTGTATCTGTTGTCCTGCCAAGGGCACCGCAGGTTAGCTACGTGCGGATCGGATAACCGCTGAAGGCATCTAAGCGGGAAGCCGACCTCGAGATGAGCTCTCCCATCCCCTTGAGGGAGTAAGACCCCTGGTAGACCACCAGGTTGATAGGCCGGATCTGGAAGCACAGCAATGTGTGTAGGAGACCGGTACTAATGGGTCGAGGGCTTGACGGATATTTTTGATGTCCGTGTTGGCGGGTTGTGCAGTTTTGAGGGTCCGCGCGCGGATGCGCGGGCCTCGTCACGCCTGTGCGGCGCGGCGAGGCCTACGGTCTCGACAAGTTTCCGGTGGCTTTGGCGTGGGGGAAACACCTCTTCCCATTCCGAACAGAGCAGTTAAGCCCCACAGCGCCGATGGTACTTGGCCTTCACGGGCCTGGGAGAGTAGGTCGCCGCCGGTTCTTCACTCACGAGCCGCCCCCAGGGCGGCTCGTCGTCGTTCTGGGCCGGCGAGCGCGCCCGCCAGGCGCGGCTCGCCGTGCGCTCCGGGTGGGGTGGCGCGCGCTGCGGCCCGCGGCCAAACGGCGCCGGGTGGGGTGGCGCGCGCGTGCTTCGTCGGTCGGTTCTCGGCGCGGGCGGATCGGTCCGCGAAACCCGGCTGTGTGCCGTGTTTTGCGGAAGGATCGCGGCCGGCGGGCGAATCGGTCGACGAAACCCGCGGGTTATGGGACCCGATTGCGACGTGGGCGGATCGGGTCTCAAAGACCGCGCCTGGCGCGGCTTTCGGGACCCGATCGCGCGCACCGACGTTCCGGGTCTCGCAGGCCGCGGTACGGCCGGCAGCGGCGCCGGTAGCCTCGGTCGCGATGGCCGACACGGTTCATGCGGATGCGTCGACGGAGCGCCTCTGGCTCCGGCGTTGGGAGCGCGGGCACGCGGCCGGCCTCGCACCCGTGAACGCGGACGTGGAGGTCATGGAGTTCCTGAACGGCGGCACGCCGCTCACGCGCGTGGAGTCCGGCTTCGTCTCGGACCGCGTGCTCGAGCACTGGAGGACGTACGGGTTCGGGCTCTGGGCGCTGCTGGAGAAGGAGGGCGAGCGGATGGTCGGCTTCGCGGGCCTGTGCCACCCGCTCTGGTTCCCGGCGTATGCCGGCGCGGTGGAGGTGGGCTGGCGCCTGCGGCGCGACGCCTGGGGCCTCGGCTACGCACCGAGGCCGGCCGTGAGGCGCTGCGGGTCGGGCTCGAGGAGCGCGGCCTGCGCGAGATCCTCGCGTTCGTCCACACCGAGAACACGCGGTCGGCCGGGGTGGCGCGGCGGCTCGGCATGACGCTGCGCGACCGCGTGCCCCACCCCGATCGGCCCCACGAGCTCGACGTCTACGTCGCCGGCGGGTGACGGTCCGCTCGCGGGCCGACGGCGGCGAGCGGTCTGACGTCGCCGGCGGGTGACGGTCCGTCGCGGGCTCGACGGCGGCGAGCACGTCCGCGTGACGATCCGTCCCGAGTCGGCGCGGGACCACGAGGGCATCCGCGCGCTCCATCGCGGGGCGTTCGAGCCGTACGGCGGCGAGGCGGAGCTCGTCGACGCGCTCCGCGACGCCGGCGACCACGTGCCCGAGCTCTGCCTCGTCGCGCTGGACGAGCCGGGGCCGGGCCTCGCGGGCCACATCTTCTTCAGCCGCGCTCGCCTGGAATCGGGGCACGACGTGCTGGCGCTCGCGCCGATGGCCGTCGTCCCGGGGCGCAGCGCCGCGGGATCGGCTCGCAGCTCGTCCGCGCGGCGCTCGAGCGGGCGGGCGAGACGACGTTCCCGCTCGTCGTCGTGCTCGGCCACCCCGAGTACTACCCGCGGTTCGGCTTCGAGCCCGCCGCTGCCCTCGGCATCACCGCGCCGTGGGACGTGCCCGCCGAGGCCTGGATGGTCCACCGGCTCCCGGCCTGGACCCCCGACGCGCGCGGCCTCGTGAGGTACGCCGCCGCGTTCGACGCGGTCACCTGAGCCGAGGCCGCGAGTCGGGTGGCCGCGCCGCGCGCCGCGGTCCTCGGGCCGCCACGGCCGTCGGGCCGCGCCGCGGCCCCCAAAGCTCTCGGGCCGCCTGGTGGCGGCCCGAGGGCGATGGAGCTTTGTTTTCGCGCGCGCCCGGCCGGCGGTGGGAGGCCTCCCATAGGTCCTCCCGGCCGGCGGGCGGCGGTCAGGAGGCGCGGCTCGAGGCCGTGCCCCCGGGACTGCGCCGTGCCGGGCGATGAACCGGCGTGACGCAGACCTGTGCGCGTGGCGCGACCCTTCCTGGGCGGCGCCTGCGCGGGATGCGACCGACCTGCCGGCGGTGTGGGTGCTCGGACGTGGGGGCGGCGGATGCCGGCCGTGGGGGAACGGCCGGCCCCGAGGACGCAGGTGCCCGAGAGGGCCGATCCTGCGCCGATGCCTCACCCAGCGTGGCGAACACCAGCGCCGTGTCAACGGCGCCGCGCACCAGCTCGCGGAGCGAGCGCTTGTCCTGTCGGCGGGCGGTCAGCGGGGGGAACATGTGTTCGGAAAGCTACGACCGGCGTCGGACGGAACGGCCGCAAAGACCGGGGTCGGACCGGCCCGATTTCCGGAGTTCGGCTCTGCGCCGCGGTTCGCGCGGGGCCGGCCTGCAACCGATCTTGCAGCGGGGGTGAATGGGGGCCCGGCGGGGCCCGACGGGACCGACGGGGCGGGGGACCGAGGGGTCGCCGAAGGGGCCGACGCCGAGGGCGCAGCGCGCGAGCTGGTCGGCTAGCGCGAGCCGAGGGTCGACCAGATGTCGACCTTCGTGCGGACCTTCTCGACGACGGCGTTGGTGAACTCGCTCGTGGTCGCGTGGCCGCCCAGGTCGATGGTCTTCACGCCGGTCGCCGTCGTCTCCAGCACGCTCTCGTAGATCGCCCGCGAGGCCCGCTCCGCCCCGGGATGGCCGGCGCGCGCCCGCGTACCCCAGCAGCGCCCCGCAGGCGAGCAGCATCGCCATCGGATTCGCCAGGTCCTTGCCGAGCAGGGACGGCGCGGTGCCGTGCGGCGCCTCGGCCATCGCCACGTCGACGTCGTAGTCGTCGTCGAACGCCAGCAGGATCGACTCGGCGCCCGCGATCGAGCCGAACATCGGCAGGACCATGTCCGACAGGCAGTCGCCGTCGCGGTTCAGCGCGGGGATGACCAGCGGCGTCTCCGTCGCGCCCGTCAGCAGCCCCGCGTACGTGGCGTCGATCAGCACCGGCATGTACGGCACGCTCGGGATGCCGCGCCGCCGCCGCGTCCATCTCCTCCTTGAGCATCCCCTCGTACACCGGCGAGACCGTCCACTTCGGCCCGCCGTAGACGCGCGTCTCGCCGCCCATCCGCTCGGCCGTCCGGAAGGCGTACTCGGCCACCGCCCGGCACGTCGAGCGCGTGACCTTCTCCGTCCGGTAGGCCACCTCGTCATCAGCACCCTCGGATCCCTCGCGCCACTGCTTGGCCCCGTAGGCGTCCTCGACCGCCATCCGCACCACCGAGATCGGGTGGTAGACGCCGGAGACCGGCCCGACGACGCCCGGGATCCGCCGGCCGACCCGCACGATGACCTTGCCGTCGACCTCCTCGCGCAGGATCCGGTTGGGGGAGCCGACGTCGTCGCGCCCCTCGGGCGTGATCGTGGCCGCCTTGAGCCCGTAGCCGGCGTCGACCATCGCCCGCGCGGCCTCGTGGACCACCTCGTTCGACGTCGACCGCCGGTTCTCCAGCGACAGGTCGTAGTGCTCGAGCGAGAGATCGAGCCCGAGCAGCGACGGGTCGAGCACGCGGATCGGCCTGCTCGAGCAGCTCCTGGCCCGTCTCGTCGCCCTCGAGGACGATGATGCGCAGCGGCGTCACGCGGCGGCCTCGGCCCCGTCCAGCGCCAGCTCGCCCGAGCGCTCCTCGAGCGCGGCGATCACGAACGCCACGTGCTCGTCGAAGTCCACGCCCAGCTGCTAAGCGCCCTCTCGCAGCTCGTCGCGATTGACGGCGGCGGCGAACGCCGGCGTCTTCATCTTCTTCTTGACCGACTTGGGCGTCATCCCGTGGATCCCCTGCGGCCGCACGTACGCGCACGCCATCACGAAGCCGCACAGCTCGTCGACCGCGAACAGGGTCTTCTCCAGCCGCGAGTCCCGCGAGACGCCCAGGAAGTCGGCGTGCGAGGCCACGGCGCGCACGAACTCCGGCGAGAACCCGCGCTCCTCGAACTCGGCCAGCGCCACCCGCGGATGGCCCGTCTCCAGGTCCGGATGCCGCTCGTAGTCGAGGTCGTGCAGCAGGCCCACGAGCCCCCACTGCTCCTCGTCCTCCCCGAACTTGCGCGCGTACGCGCGCATCGCCGCCTCGACGGCCAGCATGTGGCGGCGGAGCGACTCCGAGGCCGTCCACTCCTGGACGAGATCCCAGGCCTGCTCGCGGTTCAGGGGCTCCGGCACGGCTGTTAAGTTAGCCGCCCCGTGGAGAAGTTCGTCATCGAGGGCGGGGCGCCCCTGTCCGGAACGGTCGTCCCCGCCGGGAACAAGAACGCGGCGCTGCCGCTGCTGGCATGCAGCCTCCTCACGCACGAGGAGGTCGTGCTGCACAACGTCCCGCGCATCCGGGACGTGGAGGCGATGCTCGACCTGCTCGCCGACCTCGGCGTGAGCGTGGACCGCCGCGCCGAGAACACCGTCTCGCTGCAGGCCGACGAACGTCACGAAGACCGACGTCGACGCCGGCCTGGCCGAGCGCATCCGCGCGTCGTTCCTCGCCGCCGGCCCGCTGCTGACCCGCTTCGGCCGCACGGTCATGCCGCCGCCCGGCGGCGACGTGATCGGCCGCCGCCGCCTGGACCCGCACCTCGACGCCTTCCGCGCCCTCGGCGCCACCGTCGAGCACGGCCGCGACATCCACATCGAGGCGCGCGAACGGCCTGCCAGCCGTGTCGACTTCTTCATGGACGAGCCGTCCGTCATGGCGACGGAGAACGCGCTGATGGCCGCCGCGCTGATCGACGGCACGACGGTGATCCGCAACGCCGCCTCCGAGCCGCACGTCCAGGACCTCGCGCGCATGCTCGTGAAGATGGGCGCCGCGATCGAGGGCATCGGCTCGAACGTCATGACGGTCCACGGGCTGCCCGAGCTCGGCGGCTTCGAGCACACCGTCTCGCCCGACCACATCGAGATCGCCTCGTTCATGGCGCTGGCCGGCGTCACGGGCGGGGAGCTGACGATCCGCGGCTGCGTGGCCGACGACCTGCGGATGATCCGGCTCGGCGTTCCAGCGGCTCGGCCTGCGCAGCGAGATGACCGACGGCGACTGCATCGTGCCCGGCGGCCAGGAGCTGCGCGTGGAGCGCGACGCCGGCGACTACCAGTCCAAGATCGAGGACGGCCCGTGGCCCGCCTTCCCGGCCGACCTCACGAGCATCGCGGTGGCGCTCGCCACGCAGTCGGACGGCTCCGTGCTGATCTTCGAGAAGATGTTCGAGAACCGGCTGTTCTTCGTGGACAAGCTGATCTCCATGGGCGCCGAGATCACGATCTGCGACCCGCACCGGGCGATCGTGATCGGCCCGCGCCGGCTCCGCGGCCAGCGGCTCTCCTCGCCCGACATCCGCGCCGGCATGGCGATGCTGATCGCCGCCCTGTGCGCGCAGGGCACGAGCGAGATCCACAACGTGCGCGAGATCGACCGCGGCTACGAGCGCATCGACGAGCGGCTGCGCGCGCTCGGCGCGAACATCGAGCGCATCCCCGCGTGATCCACCCGATCCCGTCCGGCACGCGCGACGTCCTGCCGGACGAGATGCGCGAGCTGCGGGCGATCACGGAGGGCATCCGGGAGGTCTTCGAGGCGCGCGGCTACGGCGAGGTGGCCACGCCGGCGCTGGAGTACGAGACGACGCTGACCCGCGGCGACGCGGCGGCGGCCGACCCGTCCTACCGCCTGTTCGACGAGCGCGGCGACGTGCTCGTGCTGCGCTCGGACATGACGATCCCGATCGCGCGCGTGGTCGCCACCCGCTACTCCGCCGAGCCGCCGCCGCTGCGCTTCTGCTACTTCGCCCACGCCTACCGCAGCGTCCAGCACGGCCGCGGGCAGCCGCGCGAGATGCTCCAGGCGGGCATCGAGCTGGTCGGCGCGCCCGGGCCGGACGGCACGGCCGAGGCGCTGGCCGTGCTGTGCGAGGCGCTGATCGCGGCCGGGCTGGAGAACTGGCGCATCGGGCTCGGCGACGCCTCGCTGTACCCGCGCCTGCTCGACCGCGTGGGCGTGCCGGAGGACGCGCGGGAGCAGATCCTGCACGAGCTGGTCACGCGCGACTACGTCGGCCTGGCGCGCGAGGTCGAGCGCTTCGGCGCGCCGGAGCTGCTCGAGATCCCCCAGCGCCGCGGGGGCACCGAGGTGCTCGAGGCGCCGGAGACCGCCCAGCTGCGCGCCGTCCACGAGCGCCTGCCGGCCGACGTCGCCGGCCGCGTGATCTTCGACCTCGGCCTCACCCGCTCGCTCGGCTACTACACGGGCGCGGTGTTCGAGGTCTACGACGCCGCGCTCGGCGCCCCGCTGGGCGGCGGAGGGCGCTACGACGACCTGCTCGGCCGCTTCGGCCGCGAGCTGCCGGCCTGCGGGTGGGCGCTCGACGTCGAGCGGATCCACGCGGCGCGGGTGGGCGAGGGTCGATGAGCCTCGACGGCCTCACCGTCGCCGTCCCGCGCGGCGCGCTGTTCCCCGACTCGCTCGACCTGCTCGACCGGCTCGGCGCCGACACCGCCGAGGTCCGCGCCAACGACCGCAAGCTGCTGTTCGAGGACGCGGGGCTGGTCACGATGCGGCCGTCGGACGTGCCCATCTACGTCGAGGCCGGCGCCGCGGACCTCGGCATCACCGGCAAGGACGTGCTCGCCGAGCATCCGGAGCGCGACGTCTACGAGCTGCTCGACCTCGGCTTCGGCCCGTGCCGGATGGTGTTCGCGACCGAGGCGGGGGAGGACCGCGCGGCGGAGGCGCTGCGGCGGCTCGGCGTGATGCGGGTGGCGACGAAGTACCCGCGGATCGCCGCCGCCTACTTCGAGCGCACGGGCCGGCAGGCGGAGATCGTGGAGGTCAAGGGCTCGGTGGAGCTCGCGCCGCTGACCGGGCTGGTGCACGGGATCGTCGACCTCACCGCCACCGGCACGACGCTGCGCGAGAACGGCCTGGTGATCCGCGAGGAGATCGCGGCCTCGACCGCGCGGCTGATCGCCAACCCCGTCGCCCACAAGCTCAAGGCCGCCGCGATCGACGGCGTGGTGGCGCGGATCCGTGGCGCGGCGTAGCTGCACGGTCGAGAACGCGGCGCGGGTGGCCGCGGAGGTGCGCCTCGGCGCGCCCGGCGGAGCGTCGGTCTCCGACTCGGTGCGCCAGATCGTCGCCGCGGTGCGCGAGGGGGGCGACCGCGCGCTGCTCGAGTACGAGGAGCGCTTCGGCGGCGGCGGCTCGCTGAGGGTCTCGCCCGAGGAGCTGGCCGCGGCGCTCGACGGCCTGGAACCGGACGTGCGCGAGGGGCTGAAGGTCGCCGCCGAGAACGTGCGGCTCGTCGCCGAGGCGGGGCTCGACGCGGAGGCCGAGGCGACGCTTGCCGCAGGGCCACACCGTGCGGCTGCGCGAGGTGCCGGTCGGCCGTGCGGCGATCTACGTGCCCGCCGGCCGCAACCCCTACCCGTCGACCGTCGTGATGGGCGCCGTGACCGCGCGCGCGGCCGGAGTGGACGAGGTGGTCGTGGCGGCCGGGGAGCACCCGGCGATCCTCGCCGCGTGCGCGCTGTGCGGGGTCGACGCCGTGTTCCGCATGGGCGGCGCGCAGGCGATCGCCGCGCTCGCCTACGGCACGGAGACGGTCCCCGCCGCCGACGTCATCGTCGGCCCCGGCAGCCTGTGGGTGCAGGAGGCCAAGCGGCAGGTGTCCGGCGACGTCGGCATCGACGGCTTCGCCGGCCCCAGCGACCTCACGGTGATCCTGTCGGCCGGCGCCGACCCCGCGCCGCTGCGCGCCGACCTGCTCGCCCAGGCCGAGCACGGCGAGGGCTCGCTGGTCGTGGCGGTCAGCGACGACCCGGCGCTGCTCGAGGACATGCCGGGCGTGACGGTCCACGCTGACTCGCTGGACGCCGCCCTGGCGTTCGCCGAGGCGCTGGCCCCCGAGCACCTCCAGCTGGCCGGCGAGGCCGCCGAGGCGCTCGCGCCGCGCGTGCGCCGCGCGGGCTGCCTGTTCGTCGGCGCCGAGAGCGGGACCGCGTTCGGCGACTACGTGGCCGGCTCGAACCACACGCTGCCCACGGACGGCGCGGCGCGCTTCGCCTCCGGGCTGTCCCCGCGGCACTTCCGGCGGCGGATGGCGGAGGTCCGCATCGGCGCCGCGGCACCCGCGCTGGCGCGCGCCGGAGTGCCGATCGCGCGCGCCGAGGGCTTCCCCCGGCACGCCGCTTCGATGGAGATCCGCGACAATCCACGCCCGTGAGCGAGCGGACCGCGACCATCGAGCGCCGCACGGGGGAGACGAGCGTCTCGCTGCGGCTCGGCCTGGCCGGCAGCCGGCGAGGGCACGCGCGCCACCGGCGTCGGGTTCCTGGACCACATGCTGGACCTGCTCGCCCGCCACGGGCGGCTGGACCTCGAGGTCAGCGTCCAGGGCGACCTGCGAGACGGGCTCCCACCACACGGTCGAGGACACCGGGATCGTGCTCGGCCAGGCGCTCGACCAGGCGCTCGGCGACCGCCGCGGGATCGTCCGCTACGGGCACGCGGTCGTGCCGATGGACGAGGCGCGCGCGGCCTGCGCGATCGACGTCTCGGGCCGCCCGTACTGCGCCTGCGAGGGCTTCGAGCGCCTGCCGCCCGGCTCGATCGCCGGCTTCGAGCACGAGACCGCGGAGGAGTTCTTCCGCGCCGTCGCCTCCGCCGCGCGGCTGACGCTGCACCTGGACCTGGAGGCCGGCACGAACGCGCACCACATGATCGAGGCCTGCTTCAAGGCGTTCGCCCGGGCGCTGCGCGTCGCGGTGGCCGTCGACCCGGGCGAGACCGGCGTGCCGTCCACGAAGGGCACGCTCACGTGATCGCGATCGCGGACTACGGCATGGGCAACCGGCGCAGCGTCGAGAAGGCGCTCGAGCACGTCGGCGCGCGCCCGGTCATCACGTCCGACGCCGACGCGATCCGCGCCGCCGACGGCGTGATCCTGCCCGGCGTGGGGGCCTTCCCGGAGGCGATGCGCAACGTCGCCCGGCTCGGGCTCGACGAGGTCCTGCGCGAGCGCGCGGCGGCCGGCGCGCCGCTGCTCGGCGTCTGCCTGGGCATGCAGCTGCTGTTCGAGCGCTCGTCGGAGCACGAGGGCGCCGCCGGGCTCGGCCTGCTGGGCGGCGAGGTGACGCCGCTGCGCTCCCCGAAGCTCCCGCACATCGGCTGGAACCTCGTGACGTTCGAGCGGCCGTCGGCGATCGCCGAGGGCCTGGGCGAGGCGGCGGCCTTCTACCACGTCCACTCGTTCGCCTGCCGGCCCTCCGAGGCCGGCGACGTGGTCGGCCGCGGCGAGTACGGAGAGTCCTTCGCGTCGATCGTCGAGCGCGGGAACGTGTTCGGCGTGCAGTTCCACCCCGAGAAGTCCTCGCGCGACGGGCTGGCGCTGCTCGCCAACTTCGCCCGTACCTGTGCGCGAGGGTCGCGGCGTGATCCTCTACCCGGCCATCGACATCCTCGACGGCAAGGCGGTCCGCCTCGTCCAGGGCCGGTTCGAGGACCAGACGGTCTACAACGACGACCCGCTGGAGGCGGCGCAGAGCTGGGTCGACGCGGGCGCGCGCTTCCTGCACGTCGTCGACCTCGACGGCGCGAAGACGGGCGAGCCGAAGGCGATCGAGCACCTGCGGCGGATCACGTCGGGCACCGGCGTGCCGGTGCAGTACGGCGGCGGGCTGCGCGCGCTGACCGCGGTGCGCGAGGCGCTGCGCGCCGGCGCGGAGCGGGCGGTCGTCGGCACGGCCGCGTTCCGGGACGTCGACTTCCTCGACGACATCCTCAGCGCGTTCGGCCCGCGCGTGGTCGTGTCCGTCGACGTGCGCGGCGGGATGATCTCCACGTCGGGCTGGACGCAGACGACGCAGATGCCGGCCGGGGACGTGATCCGCCGGCTCGGCGACCGCGGCGTGCGGTCGTTCGTCTACACGAACGTCGACCGCGACGGGAAGCTCGAGGGGCCGGACGTGGAGGACGTCCGGCGGGTCGCCGCGGCCGTGCGCGGCCGGTTCCTGTACTCGGGCGGGATCGGGAGCCTCGACGACCTGCGGGCGCTCGCCGCGCTGCGGCAGGTCAACCTCGCGGGCGTGATCGTCGGCAAGGCGCTCTACGAGGGGCGCTTCACGATCGCGGAGGGCCAGGCGGCGCTCGACGGGCGCTGATGCACTACAAGCGCGTCATCCCCTGCATGGACGTCGACGCCGGGCGCGTGGTCAAGGGCACGCGCTTCCTCGACATCCGCGACGCCGGCGACCCGGTCGAGCTGGCCGCGTTCTACGACGCGCGGCGGCGCCGACGAGCTGATCTTCCTCGACATCACCGCCACGTCGGACAAGCGGGGGACCGTGGTGGAGCTGGCGCGGCGGGCGGCCGACGAGGTGTTCGTCCCGTTCACGATCGGCGGCGGCGTGCGCGAGGTGGCCGACGCCCACGCGGTGCTCGACGCGGGCGCGGACAAGGTGGGGGTCAACTCGGCGGCCGTGGCGCGGCCGGAGCTGCTCGACGAGCTCGCGCAGGTGTTCGGGGCGCAGTGCGTGGTGCTGGCGATCGACGCCAAGCGCCGCGACGGCGGCTGGGAGGTGTTCGTGGCCGGCGGCCGGACGCCGACGGGGATCGACGCCCTGCGCTGGGCGCGCGAGGGCGCGGAGCGCGGGGCGGGGGAGATCATGCTCACCTCGATGGACCGCGACGGCACCAAGGACGGCTACGACACCGAGTTGGTGCGGGTGATCGCGGACGCCGTCGAGATCCCGGTGATCGCCTCGGGCGGCGCGGGCGAGCCGCGCCACCTGGTCGAGGGGTTCGGCGCCGGCGCCGACGCGGCGCTCTGCGCCTCGATCTTCCACTACGGCGAGTACAGCGTCGCCGAGGTCAAGCGGCACCTGTTGGACGCCGGCGTGCCCGTGCGGCCTTAGGCCTTCGGGGCGTAGCGGTGGTGCAGCATCAGCACGTTCCCGTCCGGGTCCCGGAAGTGCGCCATGTGGCAGACGCCCGAGTCGATCGTGTCGGCGTTGAACATCACGCCGCGCGACTCGAGCTCGGCGCGGGCGGCGTGGGTGTCCTCGACCTGGAACGCGATCGGCGCGCTGTTGGCCTGGAACGGGATCCCGAGCCGCTCGTTGGCGAGCAGCGCCAGCGTCACCGTGCCGTTCTCGAACTCGATCCCGACGGGGTTCTCCCGGCCCCAGTGCTTGGACTCCTCGAGGCCGAGCACGTCGGCGTAGAACTGCCGCGAGCGCTCGAGGTCGGTGGTCGGGATCGAGACGAAGTCGACACCGGTGACGATCTGCGTGGACGTGGTCATATGCGCTCCTGGGGTCGTGGGGTCCTCAGCTGCTCGGCGAGGCGGTCGAAGGCGCTGCGGAGGCCGGCTTCCGCGCGGTCGCGCAGCTCCTCGCTCGCCTCCAGGCGGGTCTCGAACGTCATCTCCGTGCGGCCGTCGCCGAGGTCGGCGAAGGTGACCGTCGCGGTCCCGTGCTCGTCCGCGAACACGAGCCGCTCGGGCTCGGCGATCTCGCGGTAGACGAAGGCCTGCGGCATCTCGCGGCCGTCCGCCTCGGAGATCGAGTTCAGGCGGAACGCGCCGCCGGGGCGGAGGTCGATCGTGACCGACTCGGGCGGCGTGTTCCAGCCGCGCCGGCCCCACCAGCCGGCGAGCTCGCCCGGCTCGGTCCAGGCCCTCCACACCAGCTCGCGCGGCGCGTCGTACACGCGCGTGATCGCGATCTCGCGGGCGGTGACGGTCATCTCTGGATCTTTTCGAGGTGGTCCCCGAGCCGGTCGAAGCCCTCGTCCCAGAACGAGCGGTACTCCTCGAGCCAGACGGCGGCCTGCTTGAGCGCCTCGCCCTGGAGCCGCGAGGGCCGGAGCTGGGCGCTCCGGCCGCGGGCGATCAACCCGGCCCGCTCGAGCACCTTCAGGTGCTTGGAGACGGCCTGGACGGTCATCGGGAACGGCTCGGCCAGCTGGTTCACGGTCGCTTCCCCGTCGGCCAGGCGCGCCAGGATCGCCCGGCGGGTGGGGTCGGCCAGGGCGGCGAAGGTGGTCGTGAGCTGGTCCGTAGCTCATCCGGTCGGTTGCTCAACCGTACGGTTTACTGCGGGGTGCGTCAAGGGCTCCGGCCGCCGCTGTTCGGCGAGCCGCCGGCCGGGGGCGTTGCGCCGCCCGACGTCAACGGCGGCTGGGTGGGGGTGGCGGCGAGGCCGGAGGCGGTGGTCAACGTCGTAACGCCGCGGCCGTTCGGCGACCATTACGACGTTGAACACCGTATGGGTGGTCAACGTCGTAACGCGCCTCGATCGGCGGAACCGTTACGACGTTGACCACCGCCGCCGGCCTCACCACCACCCCACCCAGCCGAAGTTGACGTTCAGCGCGGCCAACGGTCAGCCCGCGACGACCCAGACCGCCCGCGCGCGGACGATCTCGCGCTCGTCGACGGTGAGGGCGCAGTCGGCGAAGGCGAGCGTGCCGCCGACGCGCTCGACGCGCGTCCGCGTCTCGATCCAGTCGCCCGGCTTGGCGGGCTTGAGGAAGTCGACGGTCAGGGAGACGGTGGCGCGGTCGCGGCCGTCGCCGGCGTCGGCCTCGATCGCGCGGCCGAGCGCGAAGTCGGCGAACGTGGACAGCAGGCCGCCCTGGACCGTGCCGCGGTGGTTGGTGTGGCGCTCCTCGACCCGCAGGCCGAACACCGGGGCGTCGCCGCCCTCGTGCACGAGCACCGGGCCGACGTGCTCGAGGAACGGGCCCTGGGGCTCGAACGGGACGAAGCCTTCGGGGGCGTCCATGGGCGCGGAAACCTAGCGGCCGCGCACGCTGCAGCTCGATCGCCGGGGCCTCGGCGAGCAGCATCGTCAGGCCCGTGCGGGGGTCGCGCGGCGAGCGGCGCGCCTCGCGCAGCACGACCGCGGACAGCGGCTCGCCCGCGTCCATCCGCGGCGCCAGCTCGGCGGCGACCTCGCGCGGCACCCAGCCCGCCTGCTCGCCGCCCGGCACGTGGACGGCGATCGCGTTCGGGTCGTGCGGGTTCGCGGCGTCGCGGCGCAGCTCGAGCGGGCGGCCGGGCGCTACGGCGTCGCTCGGCCAGCGCCTCGGCGTGGTGCTGCGCGGCGCCCGCCACGCCCGCGATCCGCAGGCCCGCGGCGGCGAGCTCGGGCGCGTCGCGGGCGAGGAAGCGCCCGTCCGCGCCCACCGGCTGGTAGCCCGCGAGCCAGACGATCCCGCCGTCGTCCGGGTACCAGTACCGCTCCTCGAGCTCGACCTCGACGACGGCAGGCTCCGGCGTCACGGCGCGCCGGCCATCACAGCGTCCGGATGAGCAGCCCGCGCGACGCCAGGCCGACGAACCGGTCCAGGCTGTCGAGGAACGGCTCGCGCAGCATCGGCTCGCGCCGGATCGCCCAGAGCGTCCGCGCGTTCGTCCAGGCGGCGTCGCGCGCGCGGGCGACGCTCCACATCGCCGCGACGTCGTCGAGCCGGCCGAGCGCCGCGTCGGCGATCTCGAGCAGCTCGTCCATCAGCCGGCCCTTGACGGTGCTCCTCGACGCGCGCGAGCAGGGCGTTGACCTTCAGGAAGTCGCGATGGTGCGGCGTGCCGGGGCGGGGGTTGTAGCCGAACTCCTCGAGCGTGGCGACGAGGGCGATCGGCAGGTCGTTGTTGATGTGCGCGTTCATGCCGGCCAGCGCGAACTGGAGCGGCGCGATGCCCCTGACCGCGCGCGAGCCGAACAGCGGCCGCCACGCATGGCCGGGCCGGCGGCCCGCGCCGTCGGCGTCGAACGCCGCGAAGTACAGCCCGGCGAAGACGACGTCGAGGCGCGCGACCAGCTCCGGGTCCTCGAACTCCCCGGCCTTCGCCTCTGCCAGCACCGCGCGCGTCACCGCGAGGTAGAGGTCGTTGAAGCGCGCGACGCCGTCCGCCGGCGGCAGCCCCGCGGCGATCTTCGTCATCCGCTCGACCACGCCCGCGATCGGGTCCACGACGGGGATGCGGTCCTCGGCGCGCGGCATCGGGGGCGAAGGTAGCGTGCGGCGCGTGGAGCTGCTCGACCTGATGCGGCGCGCGCCGGGCGCCGCGCCCGCGCTGGAGGCGCTGGAGGGGGAGGGTGACGTGACCGTCGTCGGCGGCGCGGTGCGGGACGCGCTGCTCGGCCTGGTCCCGCGCGAGCTGGACTTCGTCGTCGAGGGCGACGCGGCGCCGGTCGCCCGCCGCGCCGCGGAGCGCCTGCGCGGCCACGCCGTCTTCCACGACCGCTTCGGGACCGCGACGGTCCGGGCCGAGGACACGGTGTTCGACATCGTGTCCGCCCGCAGCGAGACCTACGAGCGGCCGGGCGCGCTGCCGCACGTCCGGATCGGCGCGACCCTCGAGGAGGACCTCGCGCGCCGCGACTTCAGCGTCAACGCGATCGCGCTGCGGCTGGGCGACGGCGCCCTGCGCGAATGGCCGGGCGCTCGCGAGGACCTCGCGGCCCGGCGGCTGCGTGTCCTGCACGACGCCTCGTTCCTCGACGACCCGACCCGCCTCCTCCGGCTGGCCCGCTACGCCGCCAGGCTCGGGTTCGACGCCGATCCGCACACGGACGAGCTGGCCGCCGCGGCGGTGGCCGGCGGCGCGCCCGCCACGGTCACCGGCGCGCGGCTCGGCGCCGAGCTGAGGCTGCTGCTCCGCGAGCCGCAGCCGGCCGCGATCGGCGAGCTCGGACGCCACGGGCTGGGCGCGGCCGTCGTCCACCCGGCGTTCGCCCCCGAGGGCGAGACGGGCGTCGCGGCCGCCGCGCTGCTCCCGGCCGAGGGGCGCGTGGACCTCGTCACGCTCGCGGCGTGCCTCACCGGTGCCGCGGACCTCGCGCCCGCGCTCGACCGGCTCGAGTTCACCGCCGCCGAACGAGACACGATCGTCGCGGCCGCGGCCCGCGCGCCGCGGCTGGCCGCCGCGCTGGCCGAGCCGCTCGACGACGCCGCGCTCTGGCGCCTGCTGCACCGCGAGCGCCCCGAGACCGTCGCGCTCGCCGGCGCGCTCGGCGCGAGCGAGCCCGCCCGCCGCTGGCTCGGCGACGTCCGCCACCGCAGGCTCGCGATCACCGGCCACGACCTGCTGGCGGCCGGGCTCAGCGGGCCGGCCGTCGGCGCCGCGCTCGCGGCCGCCACCGAGGCGATGCTGGCCGGCCGCGCGCCCGGGCGCGAGGAGCAGCTCCGGGCGGCGCTGGACGCGTAGGCGGCTACCTTGGTGGGCGGGATGCGCCGCGCACTACTTCTCTGTCTGCTGCTCGCAGCGCCGCTCGCCGTTGCCGACCACGGCGGCCACGCCGACGCGCCGCGCCTGCCTCGAGAGCGGCACGGGGCCGCGGTGCACGTTCTGGAACGCGCGCGTGACGTTCGTCGCCGACGGCGACACGCTGCGCGCGGACATCGCCGGCGACGGCACGGGCGCCGAGCGCACGATCCGCATGACGGGCTACAACGCGATGGAGCTCAGCCGCTACAGCTCCGACCCGTCGCGGCGCCGCGGCGCCTGCCACGCCCGCGAGGCGACGGCGCTCGTGGACCGGCTCGTCCGGCGCTCGCGCAACCGCATCCGGCTGTCCGCCCAGCACGCGAGCAGCCGCGCCGGCCGGCGCCTGCGGCGGACCGTCTGGGTCCGCAGCGGCGGCCGCTGGCGCGACCTCGGCCGCGCCGTGCTGGCGCGCGGGCTGGCGCTGTGGCTGCCGAGCGGCCGCGAGTTCGCCCACAACCGGGAGTACCACGCGCTCGCCGAGCGCGCCGCGGCAGAGCAGCGCGGCCTCTACGACCCGGGCGCCTGCCGCCCCGGGCCAGACCAGGACCTCCCGATCGCGGTGTCGGCCAACTGGGACGCCGACGGCAACGACGCCGGCAACCTCAACGGGGAGTGGATCGAGGTCCGCAACGGCGGCGGCCGCACGCTGCGGCTCGGCGGCTGGTGGGTGCGCGACTCCTGGCAGCGCGACACCCGCGGCAAGGTGCCCGGCTATCCGATCCCCGCCGGCACGGAGGTGCCGCCGGGTGGCGGGCTCAGGATCCACGTCGGCTGCGGCGGCGGCGGCGGCGCGAGCCTCTTCTGGTGCCTGCGCGAGTCCGCGTTCGAGAACGTCACCGGCGCGAGCCGCCACCTCGGCGACGGCGCCTACCTCTTCGATCCCGACGGCGACCTGCGCGCCTCGATGCTCTACCCCTGCCTGAACGCCTGCTCCGACCCGCTGGCGGGCAGCGTCCGGCTCGACGTGCAGCCGCGCCGCCGCGAGGCGATCGAGATCACGAACACCGGCGGCGCGGCGATCGACCTCGCCGGCCACACGGTAAAGCTCCACGCGCGCGGCCGCCGCAACGCCTACGTCTTCGGCTACCCGTTCGGCGCCGGCTCGGTGCTCAACCCGGGGGAGACGCTCCAGGTGCTGCCGGACTCCGGCCCCGACTCGCGGCTGGTCCGCCACCTCGGCCGCGGCGAGCACGTCCTCTCGGACGGCGGCGGCGCGGTGAGCCTGCGCACGCTGACGGACATCGTCACCGCCTGCACGGCGTGGGGCAGCCAGCGCTGTCCGTAGCATCGGCGGGGATGTCTTCGCCGCCGCTGCCCGAGCCCTTCCGCTGGGAGGGAGACCACATCGCCGCCGGCCTGCCCGGTGCGCGGGTGCTGTTCACCACCCGCCGCGGCGGGGTCTCGCCGGCGCCGTACGACTCGCTGAACCTCGGGCGCCTGACCGACGACGACGGCGCCAACGTCGACGCCAACCGCGAGCGCGTGGCCGCGGCCGTCGGCCGCCCGCGCGAGCGGTTCCTGTACGGCCGCCAGGTCCACGGCGTCACCGTGCGCCGCGCCACCGAGCCGCCCGGCGCGGATCGGCCCGCCGCCGACGAGGACGGCCAGGCAACCGCGCTCCCCGACGTCGCCGCGCTCGTCTTCGTGGCCGACTGCCTGCCGATCGCGCTCGCCGCCGACGGCGCCGTCGCCGCGCTCCACGGCGGCTGGCGCGGCCTGGCCGGCGGCATCGTCGCCGAGGGCGTGGCCGCGCTGCGCGAGGTCGGCGGGACCGGCGAGATCACCGCCGCGATCGGCCCGCGCGCGGGCGGCTGCTGCTACGAGGTCGGCGAGGAGGTCCACGAGCGGTTCGCCGGCATCCCCGGCGCGCGGGCGGGCGAGCGCAACCTCGACATCGGGGCGATCGCGCGCGCCAAGCTCGCGGAGGCCGGCGTCGAGCGGGTCCACGACGCCGGCCTGTGCACGATGTGCTGGTTCGGCCTGTTCTTCTCCCACCGGCGCGACGGCGGCGTCACCGGCCGCCAGGCGGGGATCGTGTGGCGCGCGTAGTCACCGGCCTCGACGCGGCGCGGGTGCGCGAGAACGCCGACCGGATCCGCGCGGAGATCGGCGACGCCGAGCTGCTGGCCGCCGTCAAGTACGTGCCGCTCGAGGAGCTCGAGGTGCTGGCCGAGGCGGGCATCACGCTGGTCGGCGAGAACCGCGCCCAGGACCTGGCGGCCAAGGCCGCCGCCCACCCCGGCGTGTTCCGCTGGCACTTCATCGGCCAGCTCCAGAGCCGCAAGGTCAAGGACGTCCTGCCGCACGTGGAGCTGATCCACTCCGTCGCTTCGGACTCCGCCCTGCGCCAGCTCGGCAAGCACGCCGCGCCGGAGACCGAGGTGCTGGTCGAGGTCAACGTCGCGGGCGAGGAGGACAAGGCCGGCATCGCGCCGGCGGAGCTGGGCGCGCTTCATCGCCCGCTGCCCCGTGCGCGTCAGCGGCCTGATGACGATGCCGCCGTTCGCCGAGGACCCCGAGGCGAGCCGCCCGTACTTCGCCGCCCTGCGCGAGCTGGCGGCGGAGCACGGTCTGCGCCGCCTCTCGATGGGGACTTCGCAGGACTACCGCGTCGCCGCCGAGGAGGGCGCCACGATCGTCCGCGTCGGCTCGGTTCTCTACGGCGCCTGGAGTCCGTCGAAGATGGGCGCCTAGACTGGCTGGTTGCAGGGAACTCCTTCCCGACCCCGAACCTGCACGCGACATGGGCTTCAGCGACACCTGGCACCGCACCCTCGTCTACTTCGGCCTCGCCGAGGACCGCGACGCGTACGAGGAGTACGAGGAGCCGGATCCCCGCGAGCCCGAGGCCGAGCTCGAGAGCCGCTACCGCGAGCGGCCGAACGTGCGCCGGCTCCAGTCGCGCCGCCGGCGCGACGAGATCGACGACATCTTCGCCGAGGAGCCGTCGGAGCGCCGGACGACCGCGCTGCGGTCGGTCGGCGGCCAGCCCGCCGGGCGGGGCGCGAACGGCCGCGGCGACGTCCGCGTGCACCTGGTCATCCCGAAGTCGTTCAACGACGCCCAGGACGTCGCGGACAAGTTCAAGGACTCGATTCCCGTGATCCTGAACCTCCAGGGCTCGGACACCGACCTGTCGAAGCGGCTGATCGACTTCGCGTCGGGCCTCACCTACGCGCTCGACGGCGGGATGCAGCGGATCGCCGACAAGGTGTTCCTGCTCACGCCGCGCAACGTCGAGGTGTCGGCGGAAGAGCGCGCGCGGCTGATCGAGAAGGGCTTCTTCAACCAGTCCTGACGCCGCGTCGGCAAGCAGGTTGCCGGCGCAATCTTGAGGGGGATAACCCCCCGCCAACTCGCATGGCGCCATGAATGTCGGCTTTCCGGCCCGCTGACACTCTGCGCAGCCATGCGACTGACCCGACTCATCTGCGTGGGCGCGCTGGCGTGTTCCGTGGCGGTGGCCGAGCCCGCGGTGGCTCAGGTCCAGCCCGCGGGCACCGGCGAGCCCGCGTACACGAACTCCGCACAGAACACCCAGTGGTTCGAGTGGCAGGCCACCGGCGTCGACAAGTACCGGATCCGCTTCGACCACTACGCGAACAACGCCCTCGTCGCCAACCCGGCCTACAACATGGCGACCTCGGGGACCGTGTGGGCGAACTGGAGCGGCGTGGCCACGCTCCAGCACGGCGGCCAGTACGGCATCTGCGCCCAGGGCAGCTACACGTTCCCCAACGACTCGCTGTACGTCTCCGACGGCCCCAGCTCGTGCTCGATGGGCTCGATGAGCGGCCGCCGCACGGCCACGACGATCGACCGCTCCAAGCCGGCCGCGACGATGCAGCTCGCCGGCGGCGCCGAGTTTGCGAAGGACGCGACGATCCCGCTGCGGGTCGCGTTCTCCGACGACGTGGCGGGCCCGTTCCCGGCGAACTTCATCTGCTTCCAGTACGGCGGCGGCCCGACCGGGCTCTGCGACGCCGGCGCCGGGTTCATCTACGGCTACAACGCCGCGTGCTCCGTGCCCGCGAGCGGCGGGAAGTCGACGACGTTCGACTGTGTCGCCGAATACGGCTCCGGCACTCCTGACGGCCCGTGTGGGCGTGCGTGCGCGCCGCCGACGCCGCGATCCCCGACAACCCGAGCAGCTCCAACCAGTCCGCGTCGGCCGACAAGGCCAACCTGTCCGATCCCGCGTGCGACGGCGTCGTGTTGGACCGCACCGCGCCGGAGGTCTCGATCTCCGGCCCCGCGACGGCGCGGGTCGGCGACCTCGTCGCGTTCGGCGTGCAGGCCGCGGACGCCACGTCCGGGCTGACCTCCGAGTACGAGTGGGCGTGGGGTGACGACACGGCCGCCGGCTCGGGCGAGGCGCCGCGGCACACGTTCCTCCAGCCGGCACCTACGAGGTGCGGGTGAAGACCGCCGACGCGGCCGGCAACGCCGCCACGGCGACGAGGACGATCACTCACGGCGCGCCTCACCGGCGGCGGCGGCGCGCCCGGGGTGGCACGCCCGGCGGTGGCGGCACGCCCAGCACGCCGAGCACGCCGAGCGCGCCCGGCGACGACGGCTCCGACGCCGGCGACGACGAGGCCGGCGCGCCCGAGTTCGACCTCAGCGCCCCGCGCAAGTTGAAGCTCGGCAGGGCCAGGTCCGTGCGGCTGGCGATCACCGCCGGCGCTCCGGGCCGCGTGTCCGTGGCGCTGGTCCGCAACGGCCGGGTCCACGCCCGCGGCGCGAAGGCCGTCGCGGCCGGGACGTCGTCCTACGCGCTGAAGCTGCCCAAGCGGCTGAAGGCGGGCAAGTACGCGCTGAAGGCGACGTACACGCCGTACGAGGGCGACGCCACGACGGCCACCCGCAGGCTCAAGCTGACCCGCAAGGCCAGGGCCGCCCGGGCCCGCGCGAGCCTCCGCCCGGCGTCGAAGCTGTCCGGCGCGCCGCGCGCGCTCCCCGACGGCCGCTTCCACGGCCGGCGCCCCGCCCGCACGTTCGCGGCGAACGCGCAGGCCGCGGGCGGAGGTCGACCGGTGCGCCCCGGGGCCACCCGGGGCGCACCGTATCCTTCGCCGGCATGCAGGTCGGCTTCATCGGCTCGGGGAACATGGCCGGCGCGCTCGCGCGCGGCTGGGGCGAGCCCGTGCTGTGCACCGACTCCGGCTCGGGCCGCGCGGCCGCCCTGGCCGCCGAGCTGGGCGGTGAGGCGCTCTCGTCCAACCGCGAGCTGGCGGAGCGCGCGGACCTCGTGATCCTCGCCCACAAGCCGGCGCAGCTCGAAGAGGTGGCGGCGGAGATCGGCGGCGCGGCGAAGGCCGTCGTGTCCCTGCTCGCCCGCGCCTCGCAGGCCGACGTGCGCGCCGCGTATCCCGACACGCCCGTCGTGCGCGTGGAGCCGAACACACCCGCCGAGGTCGCGCGCGGCGTCCTGGCGATCGCCGAGCCCGACGCGCCGATCGACCAGGCGCTCTACGACGCGGTCAAGGAGCTGTTCGGGCGCGTCGGCACCGTCGTCGAGGTCCCGGAGCGGCTGATCGGGCTCGCGGGCGCCTGCTCGGGCGTCGGCCCGGCCTACTTCGCGCTCGTGGTCGAGGCGCAGGTCGACGCCGCCGTGCGCAAGGGCATGCCGCCCGCGCTCGCCACGACGCTCGTGACCGAGACGATGGCCGGCACCGCCGAGCTGCTCGCCCGCCGCGGCGGCGACACGCTCGGGCTGCGCCGCGCCGTCACCTCGCCCGGCGGCTCGACGGCCCGCGGGCTGGCGGCGCTCGAGCGGGGCGGCCTCCGCGGGGCGTTCTCCGACGCCATTGACGACGTGGTGGGCGGCTGATGGAGGCTCGCGAGGAGATCGCGGACTTCGTCTCCGCGCTGATCTGGGTCTACACGCTCTGCATCATCGCCTGGATCGTCTTCCAGCTGATCTTCTCGCTCGGCGCGCGGGTGCCCTACAACCGCTTCTTCAACGCGGTCCTGGACTTCCTGCGCGACGTCTCGGAGCCGTACCTGCGGATCTTCCGGCGGCTCGGGCTGCGGGCCGGGCCGATCGACTTCAGCCCGATCGTGGCGATCCTCGTGCTGCGCTTCGCCGGCAGCCTCATCGTCGCCCTGATCGCTCCGTGACCCGCCGCCGCACGGCGGCGCGCGCCGCGCTCGCGGCGCTGACCGTCGTCGTGCTCGACCAGGCGACGAAGGCGATCGTGCGCGCCGAGATCGCCCGCACCGAGCGGGTCGACGTGCTGCCGGGCGTCGATCTCGTCAACACGCGCAACCGCGGCGTCGCCTTCGGCCTGTTCAGCGAGGGCGGGGCGCTGCTGGCCATCGTCGCCGCGGTCGCGCTGGCCGGGCTGCTCGTGTTCTTCGTGCGCCACATGGAGCGCCGCCTCGTCTGGCTCCCTACCGGCCTGCTGATCGGCGGCGCGACCGGCAACCTGCTCGACCGCGTGCGCGAGGGCTCGGTCACCGACTTCGTCGACCTGCCGCTGTGGCCGGCGTTCAACGTCGCCGACATGGCGATCACCGTCGGCGTGCTGGCGCTCCTGTACGTGCTGGAGGGGCCGCCGAGCCGTGGCGAACGGTGAGCTCACGGTCGCCGCCGAGCACGCGGGCGAGCGGCTCGACGTCTTCCTCGCGCGCTCGGTCGGCTCGCGGGCCGCGGCGCAGCGGCTGATCGAGGCGGGCGCCGTGCTCGTCGACGGCGAGCCGCGGCCGAAGCGCCACGTCGTGCGGGCGGGGGAGCGGGTCAGCGTGGGCGAGCTGGAGCCCGAGGCGGAGCCCGACGTGCCGCCGGCGGCGTTCGCGGTCGCCTACGAGGACGGCGACGTGCTGGTGGTCGACAAGCCGCCGGGCGTGGTCGTCCATCCCGGCGCGGGCCAGCGGGCCGGCACGCTCGTGCAGGCGCTCGCCGGCCGCGTGGCGGGCGGCGACGACCCCGACCGGCCCGGCGTCGTGCACCGGCTGGACCGCGACACGTCCGGCCTGCTCGTCCTCGCGCGCACGCCGGAGGCCCACGCGACGCTCCAGGCGGCGCTCCAGCGGCGCGAGATCGTGCGCGAGTACCTCGCGCTCGTCGAGGGGCGCCCGGCGGCGCGGCGCGGCACCATCGACGCCCCGCTCGGCCGCGACCGGCGCGCCCGCACGCGCATGAGCACCGACACGGACGACCCGCGCGAGGCGGTCACGCACTTCGAGGTCGAGCGCAACCTGCCGTCGGCGACGCTCCTGCGCGTGCGGCTCGAGACGGGCCGCACGCACCAGATCCGCGCGCATCTGGAGGCGATCGGGCACCCCGTCGCCGGCGACCCGGAGTACGGCCGCCCGCGCCTGTACGGGCTCGAGCGGCAGTTCCTGCACGCCGCGCGACTCGCGTTCGACCACCCCGCGACGGGCGAGCGGCTGGACCTGCGCTCGCCGCTGCCCGACGACCTCAGGGCGGCGCTCGAAAGGGCCTCCTAGCCCGGATCCGCGGGAATCGGCGGATTCGGGCTCTAGGCGCGGAAGGGCGGCCCCGAAGGACCGCCCCACCGGCCAGGAAGACGAACCGAACCCACCGGAGGTAGGGGAAGGAGGGGTCGGTTCGCAGCAACTACAACGCGGTGCAACGGCCGAACTTGCGCCGGCCGAGGGTCCGTGGTCCGTCCTCGGACATCCACGCTTGCGCGGGTTCGGCCGGTCCAACTGCGGCTGGGTGGGGTGGCGGTGGATCGGCCGCGGTGCGCAAGTGGAGTCGGTTTGCGGGCCATAGGGGGGTAAATCGACTCCACTCGGTCGAAGCCACCCCTCAATGCGCCGTTTGACCTCCGCCGGCGCGACTCCCGCGGCCGGTGGGTGCCCGGCGCCGCGCAGGCACGGGGCCGAGCGCTGGCCAGGCTCTAAACTCTCCTGCCGAATCCGTTTCCCGACCCCGGGCCACCGGCACGACGCCACCGAGCCCGCGGACCCTGCCCGGCGCAGAAGCCGGGTCCCGCGGCGCCTCGAAGGCCTGGGCTGCACCACCAAACCGACAAGGGAGCAACACCGTGGCTCAGGTAGGAATCCAGGAGCTGCTGGAGGCCGGCGTGCACTTCGGCCACCAGACGCGCCGCTGGAACCCCAAGATGCGCCGCTTCATCTTCGGCGAGCGCGGCGGCATCTACATCATCGACCTGCTGAAGACCGAGGCCCTGCTCGAGCAGGCCCAGCGCTTCGCGGGCGAGGTCGCCAACCGCGGCGGCACCGTGCTGTTCGTGGGCACCAAGAAGCAGGCGCGCGACTCCGTGAAGGAGATCGCCGAGGCGGCCGGCCAGCCGTACGTCAACCACCGCTGGCTCGGTGGCCTGCTGACCAACTTCCAGACGATCTCGCAGCGGATCCGCCGCCTGCACGACCTCGAGCGCTACGCGTCCGAGGGCCAGCTCTCGCTGCTGCCGACGCGCGAGCGGCTGTCCGCGGAGGCCGACCTGGAGAAGCTCCAGGCCAACCTCGGCGGCGTCAAGAACATGCAGCGGCCGCCCGACGCGATGTTCGTCGTCGACCTCAAGACCGAGGTCATCGCCGTCCGTGAGGCGCAGCGCCTGCGGATCCCGATCATCGGGCTCGTCGACACCAACTGCGACCCCGACGGGATCGACTACGTGATCCCCGGCAACGACGACGCGATCCGCGCCTGCGCGCTGATCACGCGCGCCATCGGCGACGTGGTCGCCTCCGGCCGCCAGACGTTCCGCGAGCAGGAGGAGGCCGCCCGCCGCGAGGCGGAGGAGCAGGCCCGCCGCGAGCAGGAGGAGCGCGAGCGGCGCGAGCGCGAGGAGCGCGAGCGCGCGGAGGCCGAGGAGCGCGAGCGCGCCGAGGCCGAGGCCGCCCTCACGCAGGGCGGGGAAGGTCGAGCCGCGCGACGTCGCCGAGGCCACCGTGGCGGAGGCTGCCCAGGCCGCCCCGCCGCGCGCCGAGGGGCGCCGCCCGGCCGAGGCGGCAGCGGCCGCCGACGCCGCGGCGAGCCCCGCCGTCGCCGGCGCCCCGGCCGCGGCCGAGGCGCCCGCGACCGCCGAGACGCCCGGCGCGGACGCCGTCGCGGAGCCGAAGGCCGAGAAGCCGGCCGCGAAGGCGCGCCAGCGCGCCCGCAAGGCCAAGCAGGCCCCGGCGGAGGCCGCGGCGCCGAGCGAGGTGGCGGAGGAGGCCAAGGCCGCCGCGCCGCCGGAGCCGGAGGCCGCCGCCGAGCCGGAGGCCGCCGCGCCGCCGGAGCCGGAGGCCGCCGCGCCGCCTGAGCCGGAGGCCGCCGCCGAGCCGGAGGCCGCCGCGGAGGCGCCCCCGGCCGCCGCCGAGCAGCCCGAGGCCGAGGCCGAAGGCGCGGACAAGGGCGTCGTGGATCGCGCCCAGGAGGCCGCCAACGCCGCCGTCGACAGCGCGCAGGACGTCGCGGCCGGCGCGGCCGGCGCCGCCGAGAGCGCGGCCGAGGCCGTCGCCGAGCGCGCGCCCGGCCCGCTGGGCGCCGCCGCCAAGGCGGCCGCGGGCGCCGCGGGGGCGGTCGCCGACGCGGTGGCCGACGAGGACAAGGACGACAAGAAGAAGACGAAGAAGAAGAAGTCGAAGAAGGACGAGGAGACCGAGAAGTGAGCACCACGACGATCACCGCAGCGCAGGTCAAGGAGCTGCGCGACCGCACCGGCGCGGGCATGATGGAGTGCAAGAAGGCGCTCCAGGAGACGGGCGGCGACATCGACGCCGCCGTCGAGCTGCTGCGCGTCCGCCTCGGCGACAAGGCGCTCAAGGTCGGCGGCCGCGAGGCCACCGAGGGCACCGTGCAGGCCTACATCCACGCCGGCGGCAAGGTCGGCGTGCTGGTCGAGGTCGACTGCAACACCGACTTCGTGGCCCGCAACGAGGACTTCATCGCGTTCGCCCGCGAGGTCGCGATCCACGTCGCCGGCTCCCCGCAGACCCAGTACGTGTCCGAGGAGGACATCCCGGAGGACGTCAAGCAGGCCGAGCTGCGCGTGTTCGAGCAGCAGGCCGCGGACAAGCCGGAGAACGTCCGCCCGCGGATCGCCGAGGGCAAGCTGCGCAAGTGGATGGAGGAGGTCGTGCTCCTCAACCAGCCGCACGTCAACACGGACAAGTACGAGGGCAAGACGATCCAGCAGATCCGCCAGGAGCTGTCGGGCACGACGGGCGAGAACGTCGTCGTCCGCCGCTTCGCGCGCTTCGCCGTGGGCGCCTGAGGCGCGCCGGTGCCTGAGCCCGCCTTCAAGCGGATCCTGCTGAAGCTCTCCGGCGAGGCCCTGATGGGCGATCTGGAGTACGGCACCGACCCCGAGGTCGTGCGCCAGATCGCCCGCCAGATCAAGGGCCTGCGCGAGCGCGGCGTCGAGATCGCGATCGTGCTCGGCGCCGGGAACATCTACCGCGGCGTGTCGGCCGCCGCCGAGGACATGGACCGCGCGACGGCGGACTACATGGGCATGCTGGCGATCGTCCTCAACGCGCTCACGCTCCAGGACGCGCTCGAGAAGCTCGGCGTGCACACGCGCGTGCAGTCGGCGATCACGATCTCCGAGGTGGCCGAGCCCTACATCCGCCGGCGCGCGATGCGCCACCTCGAGAAGGGGCGCGTCGTGATCTTCGCGGCGGGCACCGGCAACCCGTTCTTCACCTCGGACACCGCGGCGGCGCTGCGCGCGCTGGAGATGCACGCGGAGGCGATCCTGATGGCCAAGAACGGGGTCGAGGGCGTCTACACCGCCGACCCGAACACGGACCCGAACGCGGAGTTCATCCCGGAGATCACCGCCCGCGAGGCGCTCCAGCGCGGGCTGAAGGTCATGGACTCCACGGCGCTGTCGCTCTGCATGGACAACCACGTCCCGATCTACGTCTTCAACATGGGGGACGAGGCGAATATCGACCGGATAGTCTCCGGCGAGCGGGTCGGGACCCTCGTGACGACATGAGCATCATCGACGACTTCCTCAAGGACGCGCGCGAGCACATGGACAAGTCCGTGGACGCCACGCGCGGCAAGTTCGGCTCCGTCCGCACCGGCCGCGCCTCGCCGGCGCTGCTCGACCGCATCATGGTCGACTACTACGGCGCGCAGACGCCGCTGAAGCAGCTCGCGACCATCTCGGCGCCCGAGGCGCGGCTGCTCACGGTGCAGCCCTACGACAAGGGCTCGATCAAGGCGATCGAGCGGGCGATCCTCGAGTCCGACATCGGCCTCACGCCGAACAACGACGGCTCGATCATCCGCCTCCAGGTCCCCGAGCTCACCGAGGAGCGGCGCAAGCAGCTGGTGAAGGTCGTCCGCGGCCTCTGCGAGGAGGGCAAGGTCGCGATCCGCAACATCCGGCGGGACACGATGCACGACCTCCGGGAGCTGCGCGACGCGGGCGAGGCGGGGTCGGACGACGAGCACCGTGCGGAGGAGGCGCTCCAGAAGATCACCGACGAGAAGGTCAAGGAGCTCGAAGGCCTCCTCAAGGGCAAGGAAGAAGAGATCCTCGAGGTCTAGTGACGTGCGAGGTACGTCGCCATCATCACCGATGGCAACGGGCGCTGGGCGCAGCGCCACGGCCTGTCGGTCGCCGCGGGCCATCAGGCAGGGGCCGACACCGTCAAGGCGCGGTTGCGCGACGCCGCCGACCTCGGCGTGCGCGAGCTGACCGTCTACTCGTTCTCGACCGAGAACTGGTCGCGCTCCCCCGAGGAGGTCGGCGCGCTGATGGCCATGTTCTCCGAGCGGATCCTCGGCGAGACGCCCGAGCTCCACTCGCAGGGCGTCCGGATGCGCTTCATCGGCCGCCGCGAGGGGGTCGAGCCGGAGCTGCTCGAGCAGATGCGCTGGGCGGAGGAGAAGACCGCCGCCAACGACCGCATCACGCTGTTCGTCGCGTTCAACTACGGCGGCCGGGCGGAGATCGTCGACGCCGCGCGGCGCTTCGAGGGCGGCGACGAGGAGGACTTCGCGAAGCTGCTCTACGCGCCGGAGATGCACGATCCCGACCTCGTGATCCGCACGAGCGGGGAGCAGCGGCTCTCGAACTACCTGCTGTGGCAGTCGGCCTACTCGGAGCTGCACTTCACCGACGTGCTGTGGCCCGACTTCTCGCGGGCCGACTTCGAGGCGGCGCTCGACGCCTACGCGGCCCGCGGCCGCCGATTCGGCGGGCGCTGATGGCCGCGCGCACGCGCTCGCGCCGTTCCTCCCGCCGCCCCCGGCGCGGGGGCTCGGACCTGCCGCGCGCGGATCCTGGTCGCGCTGCCGGCGATCGCGTTCGCGATCTTCATCGTGGTCTACGGCGGCTGGGTGTTCACGCTGGGCGCGCTGGCGCTCGGGTTCCTGTGCCTGCACGAGCTGTTCCGGATGTACGAGGGCCTGCGGCCGGTCAAGCTCGCGGGCTTCGCGGGGCTCGCCGGGCTGGCGGTCGCGGCGCAGGCGGGCGACGAGCGCCAGGTGCTGCTGGCCGCGGTGGCGTTCGTCCCGCTCGTGTTCCTGCTGGCGCTGGCGATGCCGCAGCGCGAGGGGCTCACGGTGACCTCCGGGATGGCGTTCACGGTCTTCGGGACCTTCTGGATCGGGATGGCGATCGCCCACGCGATCCTGCTGCGGGGCACGCCGCACGGCGACGGCATCGTGGTCGACATCCTCGTCGGCACGTTCGTCGGGGACACGGGGGCGTATCTGGGCGGGCGCAGCTTCGGCACGCGCCGGCTGGCGCCGCGGATCTCGCCGAACAAGACCGTCGAGGGGCTCGCGATCGGCTTCCTCGTCGCCGTGCTGGCGACCTGGGCCGCCGGGCTCTACCAGGACTGGCTCTCGCACGGCGAGGCGCTCCTGCTCGGCGTCGCGATCGGGCTCGCCGCCCCGCTCGGCGACCTCTTCGAGTCCCAGATCAAGCGCGACGCCGGGACCAAGGACACCGGCCGCGCGTTCGGCGCCCACGGCGGGGCGCTGGACCGGCTCGACGCGGCGTTCTTCACGCTCGTCGCCGGCTACTACGTCTGGCTGGCGCTGCTGTAGGGGCCGTCCTGGCCCGGCGAGTGCGGCTCCGGCGCCGTTGATGCCCGCACGGCGGATCTCGGGCGGACGGCGCGAGGAGGCTCGCGGCGAGGAGGAGCGCAAGCGCGACCGGCAGATGATCGAGCTGCTCAACGAGCTGCGCGTGGCGCTGCCGGGCGTCCAGATCCTGTTCGCGTTCCTGCTCACGGTGCCGTTCGCGCAGGGCTTCCAGCGCACGACGACGTTCCAGCGCGACCTGTTCTTCGTGACGCTGATCGCGACGGCGCTCTCGACGATCTGCCTGATCGCGCCGACCGCGATGCACCGGCTGCGGTTCCACCAGGGCGACCGGCCGTACATCATCGAGACGGCCAACCAGCTGCTGATCGTCGGGCTCGTGTTCCTCGCGCTGGCCATCCTCGGCGCCGTCCTGCTGATCACGGACTTCCTGTTCGACGGCGCGGTCGTGTGGATCTACCCCGGCCTCGCTGGCGATCGTGCTGGTCAGCCTGTGGTTCGTCCGGCCGATCCTGCGGGGGCGATCAGCCCGGTCCAGACGCGGCTGATCGCGTCGACCACCACGTCGCGCGGGACGCCGGGCCGGTCCATCCACCACAGCACCACCGAGGCCATCCCGCCTCGCATCAGCTCGGCGAGCGGCTCGAGCTCGCGCTCGGGGATCGGGCGCGGGCTGATCGCGGCGATGGTCCCGGCGAGCACGTCCCGCGCGGCGGTGCGGACCTGCTCGCGGAACGCCTGCACCTCGGGCCCGCCGCCGTCGTCGCGGAACAGCATCCGCCACGCGTAGGTGTGCTCCTCGACGTACGCGACCCAGCGCTCGAGCACCGCCCGCAACCGCTCCTCGAGAGTGCCCTCCGCCGGCATCGCGGCGGTGAAGCTCGGGAGATCGTCGCGGTGGCGAGCCAGCAGCGCCAGGTAGAGCGCCTCCTTGGTCTCGAAGTGCCGGTAGAGGATCGGCTTCGTGACGCCCGCCGCCGCCGCGATGTCGTCGAGCCGGGCGGCGTCGTAGCCCTGCTCGCCGAACAGCCGGCCGGCCGCCTCGACGATCAGCGCGCGCCGCTCCGGAGGGGGGAGTCGTCGTCGGACCGTCATGTTACTCACGGGTAGCTTAGCTGGTATCGTTCTGCTCATGGTCACCGAGCGAGCACCGCATCACCGACCCGCTCCACCGCGTCGAGATGAGCTTCGAGCGCGACGATGGAGACCTCTGGGTCACCACCTGGCTCCAGGACGGCGCCCACCTGCCGGAGCACTACCACCCGACGCTCGACGAGTTCTGGGAGGTGCTCGAGGGCACGGCCGAGATCAAGGTCGACGGAACGTGGCAGACGGTCACGGCCGACGACGGCGTCGTCGTGGTCGGGCGCTACGTCCGCCACGAGTTGAAGAACACGAGCGGCCGCGAGGCGCGCCTGCGGACGCGCGTGACGCCCGCCGGCCGCCTCGAGGAGTTCCTGACCGAGAGCGCGTGGGCCGCCCGCGAGGGCCTCTACGACGAGCGCAGCATGCCGCGCAGCCTTCGCGGCGCGCTGTGGATCGCCGAGTTCGCGCACCGCTTCCGCGGCGAGACCGTCATGACGTCCCCGCCGCCCGCCGTGCAGCGCCTGCTGCTCCCGCCGCTGGCCGCGCTCGCGAGGCGCCGGGCCTGGACACCGCGCTGAAAGACCCCCCTGCCACAATGGGCTCCCGTGAAGCGGCTGCTCATCCTCGGCTCCACGGGCTCCATCGGCACGCAGGCGCTCGACGTCGTCGTACGCGCCGAGGGCGAGTTCGAGCTCGTCGGCCTGTCGGCCGGCACCGGCCACGAGGCGCTCGTCGAGCAGGCCCGCGCCCACGGCGTGACGCGCATCGCGCTGTCGGACCCGGACGCCGCGGCGCGCGCCGCCGAGGCGTGGACCGAGGGCGAGGTCCTGGCCGGCCCCGAGGGGCTGGTGCGCCTCGTCGCGGAGTCCGACGCCGACCTCGTCCTCAACGCGATCGTCGGCTCGGCCGGCCTCGGCCCGACGATCGTCGCGCTCACGGAGGGCATCGACGTCGCGCTGGCCAACAAGGAGTCGCTCGTCGTCGGCGGTGAGCTGGTCACCGCCCTCGCGGAGGCGACCGGCGCCCAGCTGATCCCGGTCGACTCCGAGCACTCCGCGCTGCACCAGCTGATCGCCGGCGAGCGCGCGGGCACGATCGAGCGGCTCGTCGTCACGGCCTCCGGCGGCCCGTTCCGCGGCCGCTCCCGCGCCGAGCTGGAGGGCGTGACGGTCGAGCAGGCGCTGCGCCATCCCACGTGGTCGATGGGCGGCAAGATCACCATCGACTCGGCGACGCTGATGAACAAGGGCCTCGAGGTGATCGAGGCCCACCACCTGTTCGGCACGCCCTACGACCGGATCGACGTCGTCGTGCACCCGCAGTCGATCGTCCACGCGCTCGTGACGCTGTGCGACGGCGCCAGCCTCGCGCACCTGGGCCACCCGGACATGCGCGTGCCGATCGCCTACGCGCTCCACCACCCCGAGCGCGTCGACGTGCCCGTGCCCACGCTCGACCTCGCGCAGGTCGGCACGCTGACCTTCGAGCCGGCCGACGAGGACGCGTTCCCGTGCCTGCGGCTGGCGCGCGAGGCCGCGATCGCCGGGGGCACCGCGCCGTGCGTCCTCAACGCCGCCAACGAGGTCGCCGTGCACGCCTTCCTGGCCGGACGCCTGCCGTTCATGGGCATCCCGGCGGTGATCGAGCAGACGCTCGAGCGCGTCCCGCCGATGCGCGTCCACGCGTTCGACTCCCTCTACGCCGCCGACGCCGAGGCGCGCGATGTCGCCGGCGAGCTCGTGGGAGCCCTGGCCGCGTGAGCTGGCTGCTCGCCTTCCTCGGCTTCGCGGCGCTGATCGTGCTGCACGAGCTCGGCCACTTCGCCGCCGCGAAGGCGGTCGGCATGCGGGTCGAGCGCTTCTCGCTGTTCTTCCCGCCGCTGCTGGCGCGGAAGCGGCGCGGCGAGACGGAGTACGCGATCGGGGCGATCCCCCTCGGCGGCTACGTGAAGATCACCGGCATGAACCCGGCGGAGGAGATCCCGCCGGAGGTCGCCCATCGCGCCTACTTCCGCCAGCCCGTGTGGAAGCGGATCGTGGTCATCGCCGCCGGCCCGGCGGTGAACATCGTGCTCGCGTTCCTGATCCTGTGGGTGCTGATCTGGGCCAACGGCATCAGCCAGCCGACGACCAGCGTCGACACCGTCGACGCCAAGCTCCCGGCCGCCGGCGTCCTGCGGGCGGGGGATCGCATCCTCGCCGTCGACGGCGTCCGCGGCGACACGGAGGCGATCGCGAAGCAGATCGGCTCGCACGAGTGCGCGGGCGAGCCGACGGCGGGCTGCCAGGCGGCGACGCCGGCCGTCGTCCGGTTCGAGCGCGACGGCTCCGTGCGCACGGAGCGGATCACGCCCATCTACGACGCGAAGCTCGAGCGCACCCGGATCGGCTTCGGCTTCGGGTCGGAGCCGGTGAGCGTCGGCCCGGCTCGGGCGGCCGACGTCAGCGTGGACTTCATGTGGTTCGTCACCAGCAGCACCGTGGAGACGATCGCGGGGATCTTCAACTCCGAGAAGCGCAAGGAGATCTCCGGCGTGGTCGGCTCCTACGAGGTCACGCGGCAGGCGATCAGCTTCGATTTCGAGGTGGCGGCCCGCCTGCTGGCGGTGATCTCGCTGTCGCTCGGCGTGATCAACCTGTTCCCGTTCCTGCCGCTCGACGGCGGTCACATCTTCTGGGCGCTGGCCGAGAAGGTGCGTGGCAAGGCGATCCCGTTCAGCGTCATGGAGCGCGCCGGGTTCGTGGGCTTCGCGCTCGTGATGGCGCTGTTCTTCATCGGCTTCACGAACGACATCGGCCGGCTGACCGGAGAGGGCTTCGACATAGGCCGCTAGGGACCGCTTTCCCGAGCGGTGGAGCCGTCTTGGCGGGAACGGGGAGGGCAGGTAGTGTCGGTGCATGACGACCGCACCGCCCGCATCGGCGTCCCGCGCGGTGGGCGCCGTGACCATCGCCGAGGCGTTCCGGATCACCGCGGAGGACCATCCCGACCGGGTCGCGGTCCGCACGAAGGACGACGAGCTGTCGCTGACGTGGAGCGAGCTGCGCGACCGCGTCGACGCGCTCGCCTGCGGGCTGCACGAGCTGGGCGTCCGGCGCGGCGACACCGTCGCGATGATGCTCGCCAACCGGCCCGAGTTCCACATCGCCGACCTCGCGGCGATGTCGCTCGGCGCGACGCCGTTCTCGATCTACGCGACGTCGACGCCGGACCAGATCGCGTACGTCGTCGGCGACGCGGGCGCGAAGGTGGCGATCGTCGAGGAGCTGTTCTCGGGCGCGTTCCTGGCCGCGCGCGACCGGCTGCCGGCGCTCGAGACCGTGGTGGTGCTGGAGGGCGGGGTCGGCGAGGGGACCGTCGGGTGGCCCGAGGTCGAGGCGACCCGGTCGGACTTCGACGTCGACGCCGCGTGGCGCGCCGTCGAGCCCGAGGACGTCATCACGCTGATCTACACGTCCGGCACGACGGGCCCGCCGAAGGGCGTCCAGCTCGTCCACCGGAACCTGATCGCGGCGGTCAGGAGCATCGACGCGCTGATCGGCTTCCCCGACGCCGCGCGCGTGATCTCGTGGCTGCCGAGCGCGCACATCGCGGAGCGGATGGCCCACCACTACCTCCCGATCGTCTACGGGATGACGGTCACGAGCTGCCCCAATCCGCGCGAGGTCGTCGCGTACCTGCCGGCGGTGAAGCCGACGTGGTTCTTCGCGGTCCCGCGGATCTGGGAGAAGCTCAAGGCCGGCATGGAGGGCTACCTGTCCGCGGGCGAGGGCGCGGAGCAGAAGCGCGCATGGCTCGACGCGGCGAAGCGCAAGATCGAGTTCGAGCAGGCCGGCGCGCCGGTGCCCGACGACCTCGCGGCGACCGTCGCGGAGGCCGACGCGCAGCTGTTCGCGGGCATCCGGGCGATGCTCGGGTTCGACCAGATCGCCGCGGTCAACGCCGGCGCCGCGCCGACGCCGCGCGACGTGCTCGTGTTCTTCCACGCCATCGGCGTCCCGCTGGCGGAGCTGTGGGGCATGTCGGAGACCTGCGGCGCCGGCTGCTGCAACCCGCCGGAGCGGATCAAGATCGGCACGGTCGGGCCGCCCGCGCCCGGCGTCGAGGTCAGGCTCGCGGCTGACAACGAGCTGCTCGTCCGCGGGGACGTCGTGATGCCCGGCTACCGCAACCTGCCGGACAAGACGGCGGAGGCGCTGGACGCCGACGGCTGGCTGCACACGGGCGACATCGCCACGATCGACGAGGACGGCTACGTCTCGATCGTCGACCGCAAGAAGGAGCTGATCATCAACGCGGCCGGCAAGAACATGTCGCCGGCCAACATCGAGTCGCAGATCAAGGGCGCCACCCCGCTGGTCGGGCAGGCGTGCGTGATCGGCGACCGCCGCTCGTACAACACCGCGCTGATCGTCCTCGACGCCGACTTCGCGCCCGCGTGGGCGGCGAGCCACGGCCTCGAGGGCCACGCGCTCGAGGATCTCGCCGGCGAGCCGGCGATCCTGGCGGCGGTGCAGGCCGGCGTCGACAAGGCCAACGACAACCTTGCGCGCGTCGAGCGCGTCAAGAAGTTCACGATCGTCCGGGGCGACTGGGCGCCCGGCGGAGAGGAGTTGACGCCGACGATGAAGCTCAAGCGGCGCCCGATCGCCGTGAAGTACGCGATGGAGATCGAGGCGATGTACGGAGGCGCGACATGACCTGGCACGAACGCGAGGAGACGCCGCGCGCGGTGGCGCGTGAGCCGGAGCCGGAGCCCGCGCCGGAGGCGCGCGAGTCGATGGAATGGGCGTCGGCGCTCGGCAACCAGGCCGTCGCGCGACTGGCCCGTCAGGCGGCGGGCGAGGAGGAGAAGCTCGCGGGCGAGGAGGGCCCGGAGAAGGAGGGTGAAGACGTGGAGGCGACGATCGAGGAGCTGCCGGAGGACGAGCTGCCTGAGTAGGTCGCGGGTGCCAGATGGAGAGCGTTCGCATCGAGGCCGAGGCCGAGGTCGAGGACGCGCAGGCGGCGCGGTCCGGCCCGGCCGGTGCGTCGCCCGCGGCGCGCGCCGTGGCGCGCCCCGGCCGGCCCACGAGCGCGGCGAGCGTGCTCGCGCTCCAGCGCCTGGTCGGCAACGCCGCGGTGGCCGGCATGCTCGCGGGGCGCAGCCCCGCCGACCTGCTGCCTGAGCCTGAAGGCCAGCCCGCCGCCCCGCCGCCCGAGCCGGAGGGCCAGGAGCACGCCGAGGGAGACGGCCACGAGGCCGCGGGTGGCGGCCAGGGCGCGGCGGGTGCCGGCGCCGGCGCCGGCGCGCCGGGTGCCGGGGCCGCCGCGGGCGGGGCGGCCGGGGCCGCCGCGGGCGCGCCCGCCGCCGGCGGCGGGGCCCCGGCCTCGGGAGGCATCAAGGGGCTGCTCGCCCAGCTGTCGCCCGAGCTGGCCGCCCAGCTCGCCGAGCAGCAGGAGCAGGCCGACACGCAGCAGGCCGCCGCCGAGGGCGCCGCGCGCCACGCCGGCGCGGCCGCCGCCCAGGCGGACGCGTCCGGCGCGGCGGCGCCGCCGGGAGCCCCGGCCGGCAAGGCTGCCGGCCGCGGGAGCGGCCGCGGCCGGCCCCGCGGCCCAGGGCGCCGAGGCGGGCGGCGCGGCGCGGCGGCGCCGCCCAGGGCGCGAGCGGCCGCGCCTGGAGCCGCCCAGGGCGGAGCAGCCGCGCCTGGCGCCGCCGGCGCGGCCGCCGCCGACGGAGCCGCGCAGGGCGCCGCCGCGCCTGGCGGCGAGGTGCCCGCCATCCCCACCGAGCCCGCCGAGCGGCGCGAGCCCCAGGACGACCCGAACTTCACCGCAGTGCAGAACCGCACCAAGGCGGCGGGGACGAAGGCCAAGACCCACCAGCCGGCCGCCGCCGGCGCCGCCTCGGCCCAGGGCGCCGCGGTCCCGCCGGGCAACGACGTCGCCAGCCAGGCCCAGGCCGCGCAGGTCGAGGAGATGGGCGCGCAGGAGCCGGGCGGCTTCGACCGCCGCGCGTTCATCGCCGCCGTCAAGAAGTCGATCGAGGCCGCGACGCCCAAGAACCTCAAGGAGGTCACGAACTTCAAGGAGTCCGGCAAGGTCGCCAAGGTCAAGGGCGAGGTCGGCGGGCTCATCAAGGGCGGCAAGCAGTCCTCGGAGAAGGACGTGAAGGCGGCCACGACCGCTCCGCCCGACCCGACGCGCGCGACGCCCAAGACCGTCGTCCCGATGGTCGACGAGGAGCCGGGCGCGCCCACGAAGACCGTCGGGGCGGGCGCCGCGATGCCCCCGCCGCGGCCCGACGACGACATCGACCTCTCGTCCGGGCCCGAGCAGGTCGACCAGACGCTGGAGGAGAACGAGCTGACCGAGGAGCAGCTCCAGAAGTCCAACGAGCCGGACTTCCAGGCCGCGCTCGAGGCCCGCCAGCAGGTGCACGAGCACGCGGAGACGGCGCCGCAGGAGTACCGCGCGCAGGAGGACGAGACGCTCGCGCAGGCCCGCGACGGCGCCGACGCCGCGGCCGCCGCGAAGCTCACCGGCATCCAGGACTCGCGCGTGAAGGCGTTCGCCAAGGCCGTCGGCCACAAGGGGGAGGCGAAGACCAAGGACGAGGCGAAGCGGGCCAAGATCGCGGGCGAGATCCAGGCGATCTACGAGCGCACGAAGGCGGACGTCACCAAGACGCTCGACGCGATCGACCCGAAGGTCGACGCGATCTTCACCAAGGGCGAGGAGGGGGCCCGCACGCAGTTCGAGGAGCACGTCTCGACGCGCATGGCCGCCTACAAGAAGAAGCGCTACAGCGGCTGGCGCGGGAAGCTGCGGTGGGCCAAGGACAAGTTCTTCGGCATGCCGGACGCCGTCAACGTGTTCTACGAGGAGGGCAAGAGCACGTACCTCCAGCGGATGGAGGGCGTGATCGGCGAGGTCGCCGACGTCGTCGGCGAGGGCCTGACCGCCGCCCGGCAGCGGATCGCCGACGGCCGCGCCGAGGTCCGCAAGTACGTGTCCCAGCTCCCCAACGACCTCAAGCAGGTCGGCAAGGAGGCGGAGGAGAAGCTCGACGGCCAGTTCGAGGAGCTCGAGGCCGACGTCGACGCCAAGCAGGGCGAGCTGGTCGACTCGCTGGCGCAGAAGTACCTCGAGGCGCGCGACACGCTCGACAAGCGGATCGAGGAGCTCAAGGAGGCCAACAAGGGCTACGTCCAGAAGGCGGTCGACTTCGCGGTCGGGATCGCGAAGGCGGTCTGGCGGCTCAAGGACCTGCTGCTGAACGTCATCGCCAAGGCGATCAGCGTGATCGGGGACATCATCTCCGACCCGGTCGGCTTCGTCGGCAACCTCAAGGACGCCTTCGTCGGCGGCTTCAACAAGTTCATGGGCGGCATCGCCAGGCACCTCAAGGAGGGGCTGACGAAGTGGCTGTTCGGGACGCTCGGCGAGGCCGGCATCCAGATGCCGAAGACGCTCGACCTCGCGGGCGTCTTCGACCTGGTCATGCAGCTGCTCGGCCTGACCTACCAGAACATCCGCGAGCGGGTGGCCAAGCAGGTCGGCGAGGAGAACGTCGCCATGCTCGAGGACAAGGTCCAGGTCTTCCAGGCGATGGTCGGAAAGGGCCTCGCCGGCCTGTGGGAATTCGTCGAGGAGAAGATCGGCAACTTCGAGGAGCTGGTGCTCGGCACGCTCAAGGACTTCGTCATCGAGCGCGTGATCAAGGCCGGCGTCCCGACGCTGCTGGCGATGCTCAACCCGGCGACGGCGTTCATCCGCGCCTGCATCGCCATCTACGACTTCGTGATGTGGCTGCTCGACAAGGGCGGCGAGATCATCGACCTGATCAACACGCTGCTCGACTCGATCAGCGCCATCGCCCGCGGCTCGATCGGCGAGGCGGTCGACTTCATCGAGAGCACCCTCGTCAAGGCGCTCCCGCTCGCGATCTCCCTGCTGGCCAGCGTCATGCGGCTCGGCGGGCTGCCCGAGAAGATCAGGGGCGTCATCGAGACCGTCCGCAAGCCGATCCGCAAGGCGGTCGACACGGTCATCAACGGCGCCATCAAGGGCGCCAAGAGCCTCTTCTCCCGCCCCGCCGCCTAGGTCAAGAAGAAGTACGAGAAGGGCAAGGAGTGGGCCACGGAGCAAGGTCCAGGCCGGGCAAGGAATGGGCCGCCGGCAAGGCCCGCGCCGTGGGCGAGAAGCTGGGGCTCATCAGGCGCAGGCGAGCCCGTGTCGGTCGAGGGCGAGGCGCACACGCTGGTCGGCTCGACCGCGCACGGCGGTCGGTTCGAGGTCATGGTCCACACGACGCCGAAGAAGCTGAAGTCCGCCGTGGCCAAGGCAGCGTCGAAGGCGGACGAGCCACAGGCCGCCAGCGTCGCTCGCCGCGGCGGCGCAGGCCGAGCAGGCGGCAGTCGCACAGGTCGAGGCCAAGGCCGCTTCGGGCGCAGTCCGAGCAAGAGGTCGCGCATACCGCCGACGCGCAGCTCGAGCAGCTCGGAGGCGCCGTCTCGGCGACCACCGGCCTCAAACCCGAGCTCTCGGACGCCGAGCAGCCACCCTCCGGCGACGTGCCCTCGGACAGCCCGGCGGTCACCAGCCTGAAGGCCCTCGGGCTCGGAACGGATGCGATCGCACGGATCTTCGCCAAGGCCTCCGACTCCGAGCAGGCCAAGGGCCAGATCCTCGAGGAGCTCAACAACCTCCGCCAGTTGGCCGCCGTTCCGCCCGCGGCCGAGGGCCAGCCTGAGCAGGAGTACATCGCGGGCCACCGGATCGCCGGACAGTGGTCCGACGGCATCCTCGCGATCCGGGGCACGGACGACGAGAACCGGCCGACCGTGCAGATCATCGACATCTTCGAGGCCAAGGCGGGTGAGAACGCCCGTCGCAAGCTCGCCTCCGAGCGCCAGCGGTACAGCCGGATGCCGAAGGGCGCCGGCGCGGGCCCGGCGCAGGATCCGCGCTCGATCCTCCGCGAGGAGGTGATCCAGGATCTGCTCGAGGAGAAGTACCCCGAGCCAGACGGCCTCAGCGCCGAGGAGAGCGCGAGCACAACGCCAAGCACCGCGCCTCGATCCGCCAGGAGTTCGCCAGATGCGGCGCTGGATCGCGCGGATGAAGAAGAAGTACGAGCAGAGCGAGTGGGGCGGCCAGGCGGTCGCCGACTTCGAGCGGATCGGCGACACGCTCGAGTTCGACGAGGCGAAGGAGACGCGGCCGCGGCGGCGGGGGAGACGCTTCCGGAACGCAGCCACCCGGGACGCTCGAGATCGACGGCGGACCCCATCGTCGTCGAGACCGCGCGCCGGAGTCCGCGGTGGTCGCCGTCCTTCGCGAAGGGCCGCCCGAGAAGGCGCTGCGCCGAGCGCGCTACGGCGCAGGGGATCCGCGATGCGGATCGAGCGGGCCGATCGAGCAGCGGCAGCTTCGGGCGCTCGCCAGAGCCGTATCAGCAGCGGCGAAGAAGCCGGTGGCGCACGGTCGAGCGGCCGCGCCCGGTTCGCGCTCCTAGACTGATCCCATGGCCTCGAAGCGGCATGTGACGGTCGGCGGCGTCCAGATCGGCGGCGGCGCGCCCGTCGCCGTCCAGACGATGACGAAGACGGAGACGGCGAACCTCGCCGCCACGATGGACCAGATCCGGACCGTGGCCGAGGCCGGGGCCGACATCGTCCGCGTCGCCGTGCCGCGCGACAAGGACGTCGAGGCGCTGCGCACGATCGTGAAGGAGTCGCCGATCCCCGTGATCGCCGACATCCACTTCAACCACACGCTGGCGCTGAAGGCGATCGACGCGGGCGCCCACTGCATCCGCCTGAACCCGGGCAACATCGGCGGGCCCGAGAAGGTCGCCGAGGTCGCCGACCGCGCCCGCGCGGCCGGCACGCCGATGCGGATCGGCGTCAACTCCGGCTCGCTCCCCAAGCACCTGCACGCGCTCGAGCGCGAGAACCCCGTCGAGGCGCTGGTCACCGCCGGCGTCGAGTTCGTGGAGCTGATGGAGCGGCTCGACTTCACCGACTTCAAGGTCTCCATCAAGTCGACGAACGTGCCCTACACGATCGCCGCGAACCGGCTGCTGAGCGAGAAGATCGACTACCCGCTGCACCTCGGCATCACCGAGGCGGGCACGAAGTGGTCCGGCTCGCTGAAGTCGGCCGTGGGGCTCGGCACGCTGCTCGCCGACGGCATCGGCGACACGATCCGCATCTCGCTCTCCACCTTCCACGCGGAGGAGGAGGTCAAGGTCGCCTGGGAGATCCTCAAGGCGCTCAAGCTGCGCGAGAAGGGCCCGGTCCTGATCGCCTGCCCGACGTGCGGCCGCCTCCAGTTCGACATGGACACCGTCGTGGCCGACATCGAGGAGCGCCTGCGCGCCTACGAGGACCCGGTCGAGGTCGCGGTCCTCGGCTGCGCGGTGAACGGCATCGGCGAGGCCTCGCACGCCGACTTCGGCATCACCGGCGCCAAGAACGAGGGCCTGATCTTCTCCCGCGGCAAGGCGCTCAAGAAGGTCCCGCAGGAGCGCCTGGTCGACGAGCTGTTCCTCGAGATCGACAAGTACGCGAAGACCAAGCGGATCGACGTCGACGCCGCCGAGCAGCAGGCCGGCGCCGAGTGGCTCGAGCGCATCGAGGAGGAGAACGCCGGCGAGCTCACGCCCGAGCGGCTGGCCAAGCTCGAGGCCGAGAGCGCGCGCGCCGACGCCGACGCGATGGACGAGGTGCTCCGGCCTCGTCTCGACGAGGCCGCCTCGCCCACCGCGGGGCGCCGGTTCACGCGCGCCTAGCGCATCAGCCGCCCGTGTCGTGGGTGATCGCCCGCAGGGCGTTCACCTGGCCGTTGCCGTACCACGAGTTCTGCCCGCGGCCGCCCTGGCAGGACTGCGGCTCGCCGGACGTCTGCGTGATCGCCGCGTAGCCGGCCGGCAGCGCCGACGGGCACGGCTGCGGATCGGCCGTCTGCTGGAGGTACGCCTCCACCTGGCCCGGGCCGCATCTTCCCGTTCTGGGGACTCGACGCGTCCCCGAAGCGCGAGATGATCAGCGCCGCGACGCCTGCGACGTGCGGCGCCGCCATCGACGTGCCCTGGAGGTAGCAGTACGCCGACGGACCTGGCAGCGCGGCGTCCTGGAGTCGCCGCGCGCACGGCAGCTCGAAGGGATACGTCGACAGCACCCGGCCGTTCACGGCCTCGGCGTTCATGCCGAAGATCGCGTCGCCGCCCGGGGCGGTCAGGTCGACCGCGGAGACGCCGTAGCTGGAGTAGTACGACTTCAGGTAGTCCGGACCCGGGTCGTCGTCCTGCTGCTCGTTGTGGCCGGTCGCCGACACGCCGATGACGCCGGAGACCTCGACCGGCACCACCGTGCACTCGTTCCCGACCTCGCGCGTCTCCTCGCTGCCCGGCGGGAAGTCCGGGCTGGTCTCGTCGACCCCCGGATGCGAGAGGTCGTCGGAGTCGTTGCCCGCCGAGGCGACGACGGTCACGCCCTGGCTCTGCGCGTAGTCGATCGCGCGCCGCTCGGCCTTCCAGATCGCCCGCTGGACCGGGTCGTTGTGGCAGTTGTAGAGGTACGGGTCGGCGAAGTAGGAGTTGTTCGTCACGTCGAGGTGCTGGCTGCCGGCCCACATGAACGAGCAGACCACCATCTCGGGGAAGAAGAAGCCGTCGTCGTTGGACGACTTGATCCCCGCGAGCCTGACGTTGGGCGCCGTGCCGACGATGCCGAAGCCGTTGTCGGCGGCGGCGATCGTGCCGGCCGTGTGCGTGCCGTGGCCGATGCGGTCGTCCCACGCCGCCGGGCTGGGGTTCGGAGCGCCGGACTCGCACGACACGCTCTTGGAGAAGTCGATGTTCGGGACGAGGTCCGGATGGTCCTTGTCCAGCCCGGTGTCGATGTCGCCCACGATGACCGACGGCGAGCCGCCGGTGATCGCGTGCGCCTCGGGCGTGTGGATCTGGCGCATGTCCCACTGGAGCGGCGAGAACGTGTCGGCGTCCGTGGCGGGCGCGTTCGGCAGCTCGCCGGGCTGCGGGCCGTCGGCGGCGTCGTCGAACGGCTTGGAGGCGTACGCGCTCGTCGCGACCGCCGCCTCGACGCCCTTCGATGCGCTCATGCGCGCGGCGAAGCCGGCGTCGGACGAGCTGGCCACCAGCACGCCGATCTGCGAGTAGTTGGCCACGAGCTGCCCGCCCGCGCGCTGGACGTCCGTGGCGGCGCTCGCCGCGCTGGACTTCTGCTTGTAGAGCACGAGGTACTTCTCAGCCGCCGCGCTGGCGACGGCTGGGGCGGCGGCGAGCGTGAACGCCGCCGCGCAAGCCGTGATGGCTGCCCTGCGCAGCCATGACCGATGTCCCATGGACATCCTCCTGATGGCGGGGGACCGCTCCCAACGGCCCCGGTTGGGGCGAACGTAGCACCGGCCGCTCGCCCCGTGAAGCGGTCAGGCGGTCAGCATTTCGCCCCCGCGGGCGCGCCGGGGGAGCAGGCAGGCGAGCGCCGCCGTCGCGACGAGCAGGCCCGCCTCGATCCAGCCGCGTGAACGCGCCTCGCGGCCCTACGGGCGGCGGGCCAGCGCGGCGTAGTGGACGGTGAACCAGTACTCGGACTCGCGCGGCGCGATCCGGTGCGCGGCGGCGCGCACGGCCCACTTCGCGGCCGCGCGCGCCCGGGCGGGCGGGCCGGCGGCGAAGAACGCGTGGTGGCGGTAGGGGAGCGGGTCGGTGAGCTCCTCCTCGAGCACGAGCCCGGCCTCCTCGATCAGCTCGCGCACGTCCGAGCGCTCGAACATGTGCAGGTGGCCGATCCGCTCGGCCTCCTCGCGCTTGGCGGGGCGCCGCGCCGAGCGGTTGTCCTCGAGCGGCACCTCGACCACGACCTCGTGCGCCACCCGGGCCGCCTCGGCCAGCAGCGGCAGCGGGTCGGGCACGTGCTCGAGCACGTGCGAGAGGATCGCCAGGTCGTAGTCGCCGTCGTCGGCGGGGACCTCGGCGCCGTCGAACGGCTCGATCCGGCGGGCGTCGGGAAGCGCCCGGCGCGCCAGCTCGGCGGCCGGCGCCGACAGCTCGAAGCCGTCGAAGACGGGCGCGAACCCGCGCAGGGCGGCCAGCAGCGCGCCGTCGCCGCAGCCGATCTCCACCAGCGTGCGGGGCCGCAGCCCTGTACGCGCGCACAGCGCCCGCACGTGGCGGGCCTTCGAGCGCGCGCCGAGCTCCCGCCAGCGGCCGAGGCGCTCGGCCTCGGCCGCGTCGGCCTGGCGGTAACTCGCCTCGTAGAAGGCGCGCTGCGTCAGCCGCTCGCCTTCGAGTAGCCCTCGGCGACCTTGGCCCAGTTGACGGTGTTCCACCAGGCGTCGATGTAGTCCGGGCGCTTGTTCTGGTACTTCAGGTAGTAGGCGTGCTCCCAGACGTCGACGCCGAGCAGCGCGGTCTGGCCGCCGGAGATCGGGTTGTCCTGGTTCGCGGAGCCGACGACCGCCAGCCCGGAGCCGTCGTGGACCAGCCACGCCCAGCCGGAGCCGAACTGGTTGACGCCCGTCTCCTTCATCTTCGCCTTGAAGTCGTCGAAGGAGCCGAACGCGCTGCTGATCGCCTCGGCGAGGTCGCCGTCGGGCTCGCCGCCGCCGTCCGGGCTCATCCACTCCCAGAACAGGCTGTGGTTGTAGTGACCGCCGCCGTTGTTGCGAACGGCCTTCTGCTTGTCCGAGGGCAGCGCGTCGAGGTTCTGGAGGACCTCCTCGATCGGCTTGCCGTCCCACTCGGTGCCCTCGAGCGCGGCGTTGACCTTGTCCACGTAGGCCTGATGGTGCTTGTCGTGGTGCAGGCGCATCGTCTGCTCGTCGATGTGGGGCTCGAGCGCGCCGTAGTCATACGGGAGCGGCGGGACTTCGTACGCCATGCGGGTCCTCTCCGTCGTTTCCAAAGGGTTCGCAACTGACTTCTACCACTAGGCTCTCCCCACTCGATGACCCGCCTATCCGCCTATTTCCTGCCCACCGAGAAGCAGGCGCCCAGCGACGCCGAGGCGCTCTCGCACAAGCTGATGGTCCGCGCGGGGCTGATCCGCCAGCTCGGCACCGGGCTGTGGACGTTCCTTCCGGCCGGCTGGCGCGTACACCAGAAGGTGGAGCAGATCATCCGCGAGGAGATGAACGCGATCGGCGGCCAGGAGCTGCTGATGCCGGTGATGCACCCGGCCGAGCTGTGGCAGCGCAGCGGCCGCTACGCGATCCCCGAGCTGTTCAAGCTCCAGGACCGCAGGGGCGCCGAGCTCGTGCTGGCGATGACGCACGAGGAGGCCGTCACGCAGCACGTCGCCCAGGTGGTGCGCTCCTACCGCGACCTGCCGTTCAGCCTCTACCACTTCCAGATCAAGGAGCGCGACGAGCCGCGCCCGCGCGCCGGCCTGCTGCGCACGCGCGAGTTCATCATGAAGGACGCCTACACCTTCGACCGCGACCGCGAGGGGCTGGACGCGCACTACGAGCGCTACCGCGAGGCGTACGACCGCGTGATGGACCGCTGCGGGCTGGAGTGGTACCGCGTCGAGTCCGACGTCGGGATGATGGGCGGCGTCGGCGCCCACGAGTACATGGCGCCTTCCCCGGCGGGGGAGAACGACGTCGCGCTGGCGCCCGGCTACGCCGCGAACGTCGAGATCGCGAGCGCCGACGCCGCAACCGGTGGAGCTGCCGGCGCCGCTCGCCGAGCCGAAGCTGGAGGAGACGCCCGGCCTGGTCACGGTCGCGGAGGTCGCCAACCGCCTCCAGGTGCCCGCGGGCGCGCTGCTGAAGGCCTACCCGGTGATGGTGGAGGACCGCGGGCTCGTGCTGGTGATGGTCCGCGGCGACCACCGGGTCAACGACATGAAGCTCCAGAACGCGCTCGGCGCGGAGTTCCGGCCGGCGCGGGAGGACGAGTTCGCGCAGCGGATCGGCCCGGCGGGCTACATCGGGCCCGTGGGCGCGGACGTGTCGATCCTGCTCGACGACGCGGTCGAGCCGGGCGGCTACGTGACCGGCGCCAACCGCGACAACGCGCATCTGCGCGGCGTCGAGCCCGGCCGCGACTTCCCGTTCAAGCGCGCCGACGTCCGCAGCGTGGAGGCCGGCGACACGGTGGGCGGCAACCCGATCCGGATCGAGCCGGCGATCGAGGTCGGCAACATCTTCAAGCTCGGGACGCGCTACTCGGAGCGACTCGGCGCCACGTACCTCGACGAGTCCGGCACCTCGAAGCCGATCTGGATGGGCTCCTACGGCCTCGGGCCGGCGCGCCTGGCGGCCAGCGCGGTCGAGCAGTACGCCGACGAGCAGGGCATCTCGTGGCCGCGCTCGCAGTCGCCGTTCGACGTCCACCTGGTCGGGCTCGGCAAGCCGGGCTCGGAGGAGCGCGAGCTCGCCGAGCGGCTGTACGACGAGCTGCGCGAGGCGGGCCTCGACGTGGTCTACGACGACCGCGACGCCGGCCCGGGCGAGAAGTTCGCCGACGCCGAGCTGCTGGGCGTCCCGCTGCGCCTCACCGTCGGCAGGCGGACGCTGGCCTCCGGGGAGATCGAGGCGCAGGTCCGGCGCGGGCGCGAGACGCGCGCGATCCCACTGGAGGGCGCCGCCGAGGCGGCCGCGGAGCTGTGGCGCAGCCTCCCGTAGGCCAAGGCTCCGGCAGCGGCCGCCGCACGGCGCGCGAGGCGGGCCAGGACGCCGTCGCCAGCGCGAAGGAGACCGCCGAGAAGGCGCGGCTGACGTTCCGGCGCCTCTCGGGCCTGGACCGCTCCGGCCCGCCGCCGCCGCAGACGCTCTCCGGCCAGCCGCTGAACCCGTGGACGATCCCGAACGCGATCGGCTTCGTCCGGCTCGCGCTGATCCCGGTCTTCCTCGCGTTCGCGCTCTCGTCCGGCGACGGCGTGAGCCCGACCGGCGTCGTGATCTTCGCCGTGATCGGCTGGTCGGACTACCTGGACGGGATCGCGGCGCGGCTGACCGGCCAGTACTCGCGCCTGGGGGCGCTGCTGGACCCGCTCGTCGACCGCCTGCTGGTGATCTCCGGCGTCGTCGTCTGCTGGCACTTCGAGCTGCTTCCGCGCTGGGCGCTCGTGGTGCTCGTCGCGCGCGAGGTGTTCATGCTCGGGCTCGTGCGCTGGGGGATCCGCCGCGGCTTCGACGCCAAGGTCAACTGGCTCGGCCGCGCCGGCGTGTGGCCGGTCATGGGCGCGCTGTTCTGCGCGATGGCCGGGCTCGAGACCGTCGGCGAGATCTCCCTCTACGTCGGCCTCGCGCTCGTCTACGGCTCGACGTTCCTGTACCTGCGGGAGGCGGTCAGATTGCGGCGCCAGCAAGCCTCAAGCTCGGCTTGAACATTGCTAGGGTGCGACGCATCACGTCAGGAGGAGACACGACCACGATGGATACCTTCCCCGACCTCGGCTCGCTCTCCGACCAGGAGCTGAAGGACCTCATCCAGCAGCTGACGGACGAGGAGCAGGAGGTGTCCTACCGGCGCCGGATCCTGCACGGGAAGATCGACATCCTCCGCGCGGAGCTCGTCAACCGGCTGCGCAAGAAGCACGAGGGAGGCGAAGAGGTCATCTCCGGCGCCGACGTGCAACGGCTGACCGACATCCTCGCCGGGCGCGCCGGCGGGGGCGACGAGCTCTAGCTCGGCGCCCGGGCGCGGGGGCGCGTGGCGCGACATTGCCCAGAGTGCGGGTTCGTCGTCTCCGAAGGGGCGAACTACTGCCCTCGCTGCGGCGCGTACCAGGGGACGCACGAGCCCACGCGTGACGACGTCACGACGGCCACCTACATCATCGACGAGGCGACCGGCGAGCTGCGCCCGGTCGACGTCGGCGACGTCGCCGCCGAGAGCGGCGCGCTCGTCATCCGCTCCGGCGGCGGGCGCGTGGGGCAGTCGTTCCCGCTGCAGGGCGAGCGGCTGACGATCGGGCGCTCGCCCGACGCCGAGATCTTCCTCGACGACGTGACGGTGTCGCGCGATCACGCCGTGCTGGTGCGGCGGTCCGGCCACTGGTTCCTCGACGACTCCGGGTCGCTCAACGGGACCTACGTGAACCGTCGCCGGATCGACTCGCACAAGCTCGAGGACGGCGACGAGCTTCAGGTCGGCAAGTACAAGCTCACCTACCTCGCGCGGTAGGCGGGCCGTGGTCGATCCGACGAGGACGCAGCAGGACCCGGCGGCGCCGCCCGCCGCCGCGCCCGCCGACCTGCCGGCCGGCCCGGAGGCGCCGCCGCAGGGCACCGGCGGGAAGTCGCTGACGATCGGCGCCGTCTGCAAGGCGCTGTCGCAGGAGTTCCCCGACATCTCGATCTCGAAGATCCGCTACCTCGAGGACCAGAAGCTGCTGGCGCCGCGGCGGACGCCGGGCGGCTACCGGCTCTACTCGTCCACCGACGTGTCGCGGCTGCGCACGATCCTGCGCATGCAGCGCGACGAGTTCCTGCCGCTGCGGGTCATCCGCCAGGAGCTGGCGGCGGGCCGCACGACCGAGGAGGAGGTCCCCCCGCCGGCGACGGGCGCCTCGTCGGGCGACGCGCGGCCGGGCGCGGCGCTGCGGCGGCTGACGTTCTCGATCCGCGCGGGCGGCGCGCTGTACTCGCTGGAGGACGTGGTCGAGGAGACCGGCGCCGACCCGAAGCTGGTGGCCGAGCTCGAGGACTACGGGATCGTCAAGGGCGAGCAGCGCGGCGGCCCGGGGTCGCCGAAGTACTACGACGAGACGGAGCGCGAGATCGTGCGCGCCGTGACCGAGCTGTCGCGCTACGGCGTCGCGGGGCGCAACCTCCGCGTGTTCCGCACCTCGGCCGAGCGCGAGGCGGCGCTGCTCCAGCAGATCCTGGCCCCGGCCCTGCGCTCGCGCAATCCCGAGCGCCGCAAGGAGGCCGTCGAGGCGCTCGAGAACCTCGCCGCCGTCGCCTCGCACCTCAAGCACCTGCTGCTCGTGCGGGATCTGAGGCGAATCGCCAAGTGACGGCGCTGGACCTGCGCTCCCACATCCGCGACATCCCGGACTTCCCCAAGCCGGGGATCGTGTTCAAGGACATCACGCCGCTGCTGCTCGACGCCGCGGCGCTGGACGCCAGCCGTCGGCGCGCTGGCGGAGTGGGCGCGGCCGCGCGAGATCGACCTCGTGCTGGCCGCCGAGGCGCGCGGGTTCATCCTCGGCGCGGCGCTGGCCCGCGAGCTCGGCGTCGGCTTCGTGCCGGCCCGCAAGCCGGGCAAGCTGCCGTTCGACACGGTCTCGGCGGAGTACATCCTCGAGTACGGCGTCGACGCGCTGGAGATGCACGCGGACGCGCTGGCCGACGGCGCGCGCGTGCTGCTGCACGACGACCTGCTGGCCACCGGCGGCACCGCGCGGGCGCTGGCCCAGCTCGCCGAGGGCCGGGGCGCCGTGATCGCGGGCTGCGCGTTCCTGGTCGAGCTCTCGTTCCTCGAGGGCCGCGCGCAGCTCGCCGACTACGACGTGCACTCGCTGATCGCGTACGACGCGGAGTGAGGGTCAGCCGCTCCCGCACGCTGCCGGCGCCGGTCGACGACGTGTGGCGCGTGGTCGGCGATCCCCATCACCTGCCGCGCTGGTGGCCGCTGACCGAGCGCGTCGAGTCGGTCGACGAGGGCGCCTGGACGTCGGTGCTGCGCAGCTCGCGCGGGAAGGTCGTGCGGGCCGACTACCGGGTGGAGGCGCACGAGCCGCCGCGGCGGCGGGCGTGGGCCATGGACCTGGCCGGCAGCCCGTTCGAGCGGCTGCTCCAGTCGCACCGGACGTCGGTGGAGCTGGAGCCGGCCGGCGCGTCGGGGACGGCGGTGCGGCTGACCGAGGAGCAGAGGGCGCGCGGGACCGCGCGCCTCGGGGGCTTCCTCGTGCGGCGGGCGACGGCGCAGCGGCTCGATGAGGCGCTGACGGCGCTCGAGGAGGTCGTCGGCGCGCGATGAGGGAGCAGGTGTTCTGGGGCTGGGGCGAGCCGGGCGCCGGCCCGTCGCTGCCGTCGCAGGCCGGCGCGATGCTGAGCGACGCGCTCGGGGTGCCGGGCGAGGTCGTCGACCGGCCCGTGGCGCTGGAGGACGTGCGGCTGCGGCCGCCGGAGCTGCCGGACGCGCTGCGGGCGGCGCTGGTGGCCGTGGTGGGGGAGGACGGGCTCGCGGAGGACCGCCTCACGCGCGTGCTGCGCTGCCGCGGCAAGAGCTACCTCGACCTGCTGGCCCAGCGGGCGGGCGACTGCGAGGGCGCGCCGGACGTCGTGGTGCGGCCGCGCTCCCACGAGCAGGTCCTCGCGGTGCTGCGGGCGTGCTCGGAGGCGGGCGCGGCGGTCGTGCCGTTCGGCGGCGGGACGAGCGTGGTCGGCGGGCTGGAGGCGTCGCGCGACGGGTTCGCCTGCGTGGTCTCGCTCGACCTGGGCGCGATGGACCGCGTCGTGTCGCGTCGACACGCGCTCGCTGGTGGCGGTGCTCGAGCCGGGGCTGCGGCTGCCGGAGGCCGATCGCGCGCTGCGCGGCGCACGGCCTGACGCTCGGGCACGTGCCGCAGAGCTACGAGTGGGCGACGGTGGGCGGCTGCGTCGCCACGCGCTCCGCCGGCCAGACGTCGTCGGGACACGGGCGGATCGACGCCAACGTGGTGGCCGTGCGCTGTGCGACGCCGGCCGGCGAGCTGGCCACGCTGGGCGTCCCGGCCAGCGCCGCGGGGCCGTCGCTGCGCGAGGTCGTCGTCGGCTCGGAGGGGGCGCTGGGCGCGATCACGCAGGTCGCGCTGCGGGTGCGGCCGCTGCCGGCGGCGCGGCGCTACGAGGGCTGGCTGCTGCGCTCCTTCGAGGCGGGCTGCGACGCGCTGCGCGAGCTGGCCCAGGCCGGGCGCGCGCCGGACGTCGCGCGGCTCTCGGACGAGGCCGAGACGGAGCTGTCGAGGGGCTTGGGCGGGCCGGGCGGGCGGGCGCAGCGCGCCGGCTTCGCCGCGGCGCGCGCGCTGGGCTACGACGGCGGCTGCCTGCTCGTGGTCGGCTGGGAGGGGGAGGAGCGGGCGATCCGCGAGCGCGCCGCCGCGACGCCGCTCTGGGCTTGCGGCGCGCGGGCGCGCTGCCGGCCGGCCGGGCGCCCGGCGAGGCGTGGGCCGCCTCGCGCTTCGCGGGCCCGTACCTGCGCGACGACCTGCTGGACCGCGGCGTGCTGGTCGAGACGCTCGAGACGGCGGCGACGCTGGACCGACATCGCGGCGCGTGCGCACCGAGGTCGGGCGCGCGCTGCTGGTCTCGCTCGGCCACGCGGTGATCGGCTGCCACGTGTCGCACCTGTATCCGACCGGCGCGTCGCTGTACTTCACCGTGTTCGCCGCCCGCGACGGCGCGGACCCCGTGGGCCAGTGGCGCCGCGCCAAGGCCGCGGCGTCCGACGCGATCCGCGAGGCGGGCGCCACGATCACCCACCACCACGCGGTCGGGCGCGACCACGCGCCGTGGCTCGGCGGCGAGGCCGGGCCGCTCGGTCTCGAGGTGCTGCGGGCCGTCAAGCAGCGCTGCGACCCCGCGGGGGTCATGAACCCCGGCGTGCTGCTGGCGCGCGACGACGTGTAGCGGCTAGGACTCGCCGCCCGGGAGCTTCCCGCGCAGCACGACCTGGCCCGGGCGCTTCTCGGAGGCCGGTGTTCGGCCGTCGCGCGCGCCGACCACGACGGTGTCGTAGTCGCGCGAGCCAGCCGGCGAAGTCGCGCTCCTGGCCCTGCTGCGGGCCGCCCGTGGCGAACTGGCCCTGCTTGCCGACCGGCGCCTGCGCGAACCCGAGGTTGCGCGGCGCGCCGCCCTTCTTGGTGAACCACACGGCGTAGACCTCCTTCGCGCCGTTCGCCGGCATCTTGTCGGCGGCGAGCGCGAAGACGAGCGTGCCGTCGTCGGGGCGGCGGAACACCCGCATGAGGCCCTGGGCGCCGCTGCCGACGCCCTGGAGGACGATCTCGCGCACGACCTGCGGCGTGGCGCTGCGCGGTGGCCGTCGCGTTCGCGCCGGCCGCCGGCTGCTCCTCCTCGTCGCCGCGGAAGACCACGAGGACGAGCACGAGCCCGACGATGAGGGCCAGCGCGCCGATCAGCAGCGCGCCGCCGAGCTTCGACGAGCGCAGCGGCCGCGCGCGGGGCGGCGGCGGCGGCGCGGTCCTCCGGCTCGGCCTCGCGGGCGGGCCGCGGCCGGACCGTCGCGGCGTCGCGAACCGGGCGGGGCCGCGGCTTCGGCGCGCCGGCGCCGGCCGGCTTCGCCGTGCGGGCGGCGGCCGGCTTCGCCGTGCCCGCCGCCGCGCGCGGCTTCGGCGTGCCGCCGGCGGCGTCCCCTTCGGCCGCGGGCACGTCCGGGACCGCGGCGCCCTCCACCTCGGCCAGCCGGCCGGTCACGTTCCCGGCCCACGCGCGCCACGCCGGCGTGCGCGCGACCGCGGCGCTCGTCGCGGCCGCCTCGTCCGGCTCCTGCTGGCCGAGGATCCAGTCCGCCACCGCGCCGTCCTCGCCGACCGGCGCGGGGCGGTCGGGCGCCAGCGTCGCCAGCGCGCCGTGGGCGCGCGTGCGGACGGCGTCCTCGGGGATCCCGAGCAGCTCCGACAGCTCGGCGTACGAGCGGCCCTGGCGCAGCAGCAGCTCGAGGACGGCGCGCTGGTCGGGCGCGAGGGCGCGGAGCGGGCTCATGAGCAGCGGAGAGGGTAGACGGCGAGCTTAAGAACCGCGCAAGTTGCAGGCCGTCTATCGTGCCCGGCCGGTCATGGACGTCTCGAACGTCGAGTTCACGGGCTTCGACGCCTACTACGGCCTCCGCCTGGTCAGCGCCACGGAGGACGAGATCCGCGCGGAGGTCCCGGTGCGCGACGAGCTCAAGCAGCCCGCCGGCCTCGTGCACGGCGGCGTCTTCGCCTCGATCGCCGAGGCCGTCGCGTCGATGGGCACCTGGTGGGCCGTCCACGAGGACGGCAAGGCCGCGATGGGCCTCTCCAACCAGACGAGCTTCCTGCGCCCGATCACCGAGGGCACGATCCACGCGGTGGCCCGCCGCCGCCACAGCGGCCGCACGACGTGGGTCTGGGAGGTCGACATCACGGACGACGCCGGGCGCCTGTGCGCGCTCGTCCGGATGACGGTCGCCGTGCGCGACGTCCGGCCGAGATGATTGATTCCGCGGCCCGCGCGGTCACTCGGACCTGGATCGGGGATGCCGGGCGGTGCCGACCGAAGGGGAATAGTGGCAGCGCCACAGGCCCCTTCGGGCGGTGCCGATCCGGCGCCGCGAGACAGCTCCGAGGGGCCGTGGGGGTCGTGGAATCAGTCATCACCCCCTGAAGGCGTTCGTGATCGGCATCCGCCGGTCGCGCCCGAACGCCCGCGGCGTGATCTTGATGCCCGGCGGCGCCTGCCGCCGCTTGTACTCCGCGCGGTCGACGAGCGCGATCACGCGGTCGACCACCTCCGCGTCGAAGCCCGCGCGGATCAGGTGGTCGCGGTCGGCGTCCTCCTCGATGTAGGCCTCGAGGATCGCGTCGAGCGTGTCGTAGTCGGGCAGCGAGTCCTGGTCCTTCTGGTCGGGCCGCAGCTCGGCGCTCGGCGGGCGGCTGATGATCGAGTCCGGGATCGGATGCTTCTCGTCGCGCGCGTTGCGGAAGTCGACGAGCCGGTACACGAGCGTCTTCGGGACGTCCTTGATGACCGCGAAGCCGCCCGCCGTGTCCCCGTACAGCGTCGAGTAGCCGACCGAGGTCTCGGACTTGTTGCCGGTGGTGAGCACGAGCCAGCCGAACTTGTTCGACAGCGCCATCAGGACGTTGCCGCGGATCCGCGCCTGGAGGTTCTCCTCGGTGATGTCCGGGTCGCGGCCCTCGAAGCGCTCGGCCAGGATCTCGTCGTAGACGTCCATCGCCGTGCGCGATCGGGATCTCGAGGAACTCGACGCCGAGGCTCCCCGCCAGCGTCCGCGCGTCGGACTGCGTGCCCTCGGAGGAGTACTTGGACGGCATGCTCACGCAGGTGACGCGGTCCGGCCCGAGCGCGTCGACCGCGATCGCGGCCACGAGCGTCGAGTCGATCCCGCCGGACAGCCCGATGACCGCGTGCCCGAAGCCGTTCTTGTCCATGTAGTCGCGCGTGCCGAGCACGAGCGCCGCGTAGACCTCCGCCTCCGGCTCGAGCGGCTCCGCGACCTCGCCGCCCGGGGCGGCGGCGTCGTCCTCCGGGCCGCGCGGCAGCGTGCCGGCGTGGCGGACCTCCGGCAGCGCGCGGTACACCGGCGGCCGCAGCCGCGTGTCGCGCAGCCGGGCCGTGACCGCGCGCTGGACGTCGACGGTGGCGAACGTCAGCGCCTCGGCGAACTGCGGCGCGCGCGCGACCACCTGGCCCTCGTGGTCGACCACCACGGAGTGGCCGTCGAAGACCAGCTCGTCCTGCCCGCCGACGAGGTTGCAGAAGGCGACGGCGGACAGGTTGTCGCGCGCCCGCTGGGCCAGCATGCGCTCGCGCTCGAGCCCCTTGCCGCGGTAGTACGGCGAAGCCGAGCTGTTGACGATCAGCGCCGCGCCGGCCAGCGCCTCGTCGGACGCGGGCGGACCCGGCACCCAGAGGTCCTCGCAGATGGTCAGCCCGATGCGCGCCTCGCCGAGGTCGAGCACGGCGCCGCCGTCGCCGGCCTGGAAGTAGCGCTCCTCGTCGGCCACGCCGTAGTTCCACAGCCGCGCCTTGCGGTAGACGGCCTTGACCTCGCCGTCGCACAGGACCGCCACCGAGTTGAAGACGTCCTGCGCCCGCTCGGGGAAGCCGACGACCGCCACGATGCCCTCCGTGGCGCGCGCGATCGCCTCCAGCGCCTCGCCCGCGGCGCGCAGGAAGTGCTCCTTGAGCAGCAGGTCCTCGGGCGGGTAGCCCGTGACCGCCAGCTCGGGGAACAGGACCAGCTCGGCGCCGCCCTCGCGCGCGGCCTCGATGTCGCGGCGGATCCTGCCGGCGTTGCCCTCGAGATCGCCGACGCGGCTGTCGACCTGCGCCAGCGCGAGCCGGACGGGCGGGAGCGGACCTGCCATGCCCGCCTATCTTGCCAATCCGCGCCCGACCCACGCCTCGGCGAACTCGCGCAGCCGCGGGTCGGCGGGGTCGTCGGTGCGCAGCAGGCGGCGCCACGCGGCGGCTGTGACCGCGGCGGGGCCCTTGCGCGGCGCGAGGATCACCTGCTGGCCGGCGGCGGCGACCTCGGCGTCGAACGGGCCCGTGACGTCGCGCTGGAGCGCGCGCAGGGCGGGCGGCGGGCGGCGGGCGGAGTAGAAGAGGATCACGTTGCCCAGCTCGAGCGCGTGCAGGATCTCGTCCGGGCTGAGCGCCTCGCCCTCGCGCGTGATCAGGCGCTCGTGGTGGGCGCCGCTGGTCGGTGGGTCGGTCAGCCCGTCCAGCGGCACGTGCTCGCCGGCGGGGAGGTGGCGCGCTCCGAGGTCGCGCTGGAGCTCGCCGGGCCCGGCGGCGGCCGTCGACCCGTCGACGCCCGCGTCGTCGCGCGCGTTGAAGACGGCCAGCAGCGCCACGACGCCGCCCACGACCAGCACGGCGCCGGCCACGACCGCCAGGAGCCTGCGCACTACGTCGCGGCCGCCGCGGGCTTGCGGCGGCTCGCCGGGCGGCGGCCCTTGCCCTTGGGCCTCCCGGTGGTGACGCCGGCCGCGGCCGCCAGCGCTTCGATCTCGCGCTCGAGCGCGCTCGCGATGTCGTCCAGCTCCGGCAGCGCGTCGTAGTCGCCCAGCAGCCCGAAGCCGAGCCGGCCGTCGTAGGACATGATCGCGATCCCGAGGGCGGTGTTGAGCGTCAGCGGCACCTGCGGGTAGAACGCGCGCAGCCGGCGCCCCTGGATGTAGAGCGGGAACTGCGGCCCGGGCACGTTCGTCACGACGACGTTGAAGAACCGCTGGCGGGTCTGGAGCCGGGCCGCCTGGTCGAGGATCGTCGGCGCCGCGAACCCGGCCAGCCGGGTGAGCACCTCGGCGCCCACGGCCTGGCCGGACTCCTTCAGCCCGCCCATCGCCTCGTGGACGATCCGGAACCGCTCGAGCGGCTCCTCGGCGTAGACGGGCAGCGGCGCGTACATCGCCGCGACGCGGTTGCCGAGCGCGCCCCGCTCCTCGTCCGCGCGCACCGAGACCGGCACCATCGCCTTCAGCTCGACGCCCTCCGTGTCGCGCCCGCGGCCGATCAGGAACTCGCGCAGCGCGCCGGTCACCACCGCCAGCACGACGTCGTTGACCGTCCCGCCGAGCGCGGCCTTGATCGCCTTGAAGCGGTCCAGCTCGGCGTCGACCCATGCGAAGCGCCGGTGCGGGCCGATCCGCACGTTGAGCGGGCTCGGCGGAGCGCCCGCCAGGCCCGCGGCCGCCATCGCGGCCAGGCCGCCCGCGGCGCGGCCGCCCTCCGCCAGCGCCCGCTCCGGGCGGCGGACCGCCTCCGTGAGCGCCCGGGCCGCCTCGAGCGGCCCCGTGGCGCGCTCGGCGATGGACGTCGCGAGCAGCACCGCGCCGCTCGGCTCCGGGCGCGGGAACCACCGCGGCGGCGGGCCGGGCTCCGGCGGCTCCGGCTCGAGGTCGAACAGCACGGTCGAGATGTCGACGCCGGACACGCCGTCGACCAGCGCGTGGTGGGTCTTCGAGATCAGCGCGAACGAGTCGTCGCCGACCCGGTCGACCAGCCACAGCTCCCACAGCGGCTTCGAGCGGTCCAGCGCCTGGGCGAAGACGCGGCCGGCGAGGCGCCGCAGCTCCTCCTCGCCGGCCGGCGCGGGCAGCCCCGTGTGGCGGACGTGGTAGCGGGGGTTGAAGTGCGGGTCGTCGATCCAGACGGGGCGGGCCTGGGCGAGCGGCGGCCACGCCAGCTTCTGCCGGTAGCGGGGCACGAGGTGCAGGCGCGCCTCGATCTTCGCGACGAACTCCGCGTAGGGCGGCGTGTCGCCGTCGAACACCAGCACGGAGCCGACGTGCATGTGCGCGCCGCTGCGCTCCAGCGCCAGGAACGACGCGTCGAGGCCGCTCAGCCGGTCGGGGTTCGGCATGGCCCGGGATTGTCGCTCATCGACCCATGTTTACGAACCTTCAACATCGTGTAGAATGTTTGCGTACACAACGACGAAGGTGAAAGGGACCCGGCCATGGGCAACGACCTCAGCGATCCATCGGTCTTCGCACGCGCCTACGACCAGCACTGCGGCAGCGTCTACGCGATCGCGTTCCGGGTGCTCGGCAACGCCGCGCAGGCGCAGGACGTCGTCCAGGACGTGTTCCTCCGGCTGTGGCGCCGGCCGCACACGTTCGACGCGCGGCGCGGCGAGCTGGGGCCGTACCTGCGGCTGATCGCCCGCTCCCGGGCGCTCGACCTGTGGCGTGAGGGCCAGGCCGCCGGACGCGCCTCGGACCGGCTGAAGTTCGCGGTCGCCGCCGCCGAGGCGCCGGCGGGCGACCTTCCCGGCCCGGCCGCGGAGATCAGCGACGAGCGCGACGCCGTGCGGGAGGCGATCCGGCGCCTTCCGGACGCGCAGCGCGAGGCGCTCGTGCTCGCGTACTGGGGCGGGCTCACGGCGGGCGAGATCGCCCGCCGGGTGGACGTCCCGCTCGGCACCGCGAAGAGCCGCATCCGCCTCGGCCTGGCGCGCTTGCGCGACGAGTGCGGGGCAGGCATTTCCCCCGCAACTGTGTGATTTCACCCACGTGACGGCCCTGATTCGCTGCTAGGGTCGAACGCCAGTTCGGCCACGCCGAGCCGCGGTCGCACGATGCTTCCGCGGGCGGGGTCCCCGGAACGGCCTGCACGACGCGGGCCGCGGGTCCCGCAGGCAGACGCGGCCGATGAGTTCAGAGGAGGTGCCTCGCTTGTTGAGGCGTTTTCCCCTGCGCGCCGGCGCTTGCGCCGCCGCGCTCGGCACGACCATGACCGGCGCCGCGGCCGTGCCCGCCGCAGCGCAGTCGGATGATTCCAAGGGCACTGCCGCTTCCGCTCCCACGGCGTCGATCGCCCGGGTGGCGGTCGGCTCCAAGCGCCTGAACGTGAAGGCGGGCCGCCGCGCGATCGTGCGCGGCCAGGTCCACCCGGCGGCGCGGGGCTACATCGCCTCGCTCCAGGTGCGCCGCGGCGGCCGCTGGATCACGCTGGACCGCGACCGCACCGGCGGCCGGGGGCGCTACGTCCTGCGCGACCGCCGGCGCGTCGCGGGCAGCATGGCCGCGCGCGTTCGCGTGCGCGCCGCGGGCGATCGCTCGAAGCGCCGCATCGGGCGGCTCAACGTCTACCGCTACGCGCTCGCGTCGTGGTACGGCCCCGGCCTGTACGGCCGGCGGACCGGCTGCGGCGGCACGCTCGGCTACGGCCGGCTCGGCGTCGCCCACAAGACGCTGCCGTGCGGCACCAAGGTCACGCTGCGCCATCGCGGCCGGCGCGTCCGCGTGCCGGTCATCGACCGCGGCCCGTACGCCGGGGCGCGCGAGTACGACCTCACGGAGGCCACGGCCCGCAAGCTGCACTTCCGCGGCCACGGCAGCATCCTCGTCACGCGCTGACCCCGGGAGGGGTCAGACCCCTTCGTGCAGTGAAGTGAAGTGAGGGGTCTGACCCCCCGGGGTTACGTTCCGGGGCTGGGCGTACCGTTGAGGGGTGAGCCCGAAGCGCGTGATCGCCCACCTCGACTGCGACGCGTTCTACGCGACGGTCGAGCTGATCCGCCGCCCGCAGCTCAAGGGCAAGCCGGTCATCGTGGCCGGCTCCGGGCCGCGGGCGGTGGTCACGACGGCGAGCTACGAGGCGCGGAAGTTCGGCGTCGGCTCGGCGATGCCGGCCTCGCGCGCGCGGCGGATGTGCCCGGACGCGATCGTCATCCCACCCGACTTCGAGGCCTATCGCGAGACCTCGAAGGCGGTGTGGGCGATCGTGAACGAGCGGCTGGACCGCGTGCAGCAGGTCGGGGTCGACGAGGCCTACGCGGAGCTGACCGGCGTGCCCAAGCCGCTGCGGGTGCTGCGCGAGCTGGTCGACGAGGTCCGCGAGGCGACCGGCATCACGATCTCCGTCGGCGTCGGGCCGTCGCGGCTGGTGGCCAAGTGTTGCAGCGACCTCGGCAAGCCCGCCGGGCTCGTGGCGATGGGCCGGGAGGAGGCGTGCGAGCGGTTCTCGTCGGCGCCGACGAGCCGCGTTCCCGGGATCGGCCCCAAGACCGCCGAGCGGCTCGCCGAGGCCGGCTTCCACACGCTCGGCCAGCTCCAGCGCGCCGACGAGGCGATGCTCGCCGCCCGCTTCGGCAGCCGCACCGCCGGCTTCCTGAAGGCGCGTGCGGAGTTCCGCGACGACTCGCCGGTGGTCACGGAGCGCGGCGCGGCGAAGTCGCGCTCGAACGAGCGCACGTTCGACACCGACATCGCGGACATCGCCGAGCTCGAGGTCGCGCTGCGAGCGCTCGCCGCCGAGCTGTGCGAGGGCCTCGCGCGGCGCGGGCGGCGCGGCCGCACGATCGCCATCAAGGTGCGCCTGAACGACTGGACGACCGTGACCCGCGCGCGCTCGGTCCCCGAGCCGACCAACGACGTCGGCCTCGTCACCGAGGTCGCCGTCGAGCTCCTGCGCGCGTACGCGCCGCCGAAGCCCGTGCGGCTGATCGGCGTCCGCCTGGCGTCGTTCGAGGACGTCGTCGAGACGCCGCGACTCCCGCCGCCGCCCGTCGCCGGCCAGCTCGCGCTGGAGCTCTAGTACAGCGCGGAGGCGAGCTTGCGGCGCGACTCGCGCGCGACGGGGTGCTCGACCCCGAGCTCGTCGAGCACGCCGACCACGGACCGGCGGATGTCGTCGCGCCGCTCGGGGTCGGCGGTGGCGGGGATCGCGCCGATCAGCGAGTCGAGCGCCTGCTCGAGCTCGCCGGCGTCGAGCGCGGCGAACGCGCCGCGCAGGTCCTCGTCGGACTCGAGCCGCAGCCGGGCCGCGAGGCCGTCGGCCGCGAACGAGCCGTGAACGCCGGCGAGCACCGCGAGCGCCTCGTCCCGGTCCCCGCGCTCGGCGAGCAGCCGCGCCAGCGGCACGGCGGCGTCGGCGCGGCCGGGCTCGAGCTCGAGCGCACTGCGGAGGTCCTGCTCGGCGCCGGACTCCACGAGCGCGTCGGCCTCCGAGGGCAGCTAGCCCGTCGAGGAACCGCTCGACGGCCGGCCGAGGCTGCGCGCCGACGAACTCGGAGACCACCGCGCCGTCGTGGAACGCCTTGACCGCGGGGATGCCCTGGATCCCGAACTCGGCCGCGGTGCGCTGGTTGGCGTCCGTGTCGAGCTTGGCGAGCGCGACCTTGCCGTCGCGCTCGCGGACGCCCTTCTCGAGGATCGGCGTCAGCGCGCGGCACGGGCCGCACCAGGCGGCCCAGAAGTCGACCACGACCGGCAGCTCGCGCGAGCGCTCGACGACGTCGCGCTGGAAGGTCTCGTCGGTGACGTCGTAGATCACACACCGAGGATAACTAGGCGGCTCATCGGCGCCGGCCGTGGTGAACGGCTTAGCTGGGTGGGAGTGGCGGTGGATCGGCCGCGGCGCGCAAGTGGAGTCGATTTGCGGGCTATAGGGGGGTCAATCGACTCCACTCGGCCGCTCCCCCCTGAGCCCACCCCCCTCAATGCCCGCCGTTCCCGCGGCCGGCACTCCCACGGCGATCGGCGCCGATCGCGCGGCGCGGCGTAGGCTGCCGCCGTGCCCGAGATCACGGTGGACGCCGACGGCGTGACGCTCGCGGGGGAGGAGGCCGGCGACGGCACGCCGGTCGTGCTCCTGCACGGCCTGACGGCGACGCGCCGCTACGTCGTCATGGGCTCGAAGGCGCTGGAGCGCGGCGGTCACCGCGTGGTCGCCTACGACGCCCGCGGCCACGGCCGCTCCTCGCCCGCGCCCGAGCCGGACGCGTACGGCTACGCCGTCCTCGCCGCCGACCTGCTCGCCGTGCTCGACGACCGCGGCATCGAGAAGGCCGTGCTGGCCGGCGCCTCGATGGGCGCCCACACGCTCGTGCGGTTCGCGCTCGACCACGGCGACCGCGTGGCCGGCCTCGTGATCGCCACGCCCGCCTTCGACCCCCACGACACCCAGGACGAGGAGCGCCGGCTCGCCCGCTGGGACTCGCTGGCCGACGGCCTGCGCGAGGGTGGGGTGGAGGGCTTCGTGGCCGCCTACGGCGAGCCGAAGGTGCCCGAGCAGTGGCGCGAGACCGTGTTCAAGGTGCTGCGCCAGCGGCTGTCCCAGCACGAGCACCCCGAGGCGGTCGCCGACGCGCTGCGGGCCGTGCCGCGCTCGCGCCCGTTCGAGGACTGGGGCGAGCTGGCCGAGCTTGACCTGCCGGCGGTCGTCGTGGCGAGCCGCGACGACGCCGACCCCGAGCACCCGTACGCCGTCGGCGAGCGCTACGTGGAGGCGATCCCCGGGGCGCGCCTGGTCTCCGAGGCGCCCGGCGAGTCTCCGCTCGCGTGGCAGGGGAGCCGGCTGTCGAAGGTCATCGCGGAGGTCGCCGCGGGAACCTGAGCCGCGATTCAGGGGCGGCCGTTCAGCGGCGGCATGCGCGCCATCAGCACGACGGCGCACTCGACCACGGTCTCGTAGTCGTAGGAGGTGGCGAAGCGCCACTCCCCGTCGTCCTCCAGGCGGGCGACGAAGCACGCGCCGTAGCCCGGGCCGAGCGCGACCTCGGTCCAGGTGCCGCGCAGCGGGTCGTCGTGGGGGAGGGCGCCACTGCGGATGGGCGGTGCGACGTCGCCGGGGCCGCCGCCGAGGAGGCCGACGAAGGCGAGCTCGCCGGCCATGCGGCGGTAGCGCTCGAGCTGGGACGCGGGCAGCGGCTCGTCCCCGGGGGCGGCGGCGAGCAGCAGCCCGGTCCGGCCGAGCGCGACGGCCTGGCCCGACAGCATCGCGGCGGCGCGCTCGGCCAGCTCGCGCGTGCCGCGCGTCGGCCGCCGCCAGTTCGTGACGCGCTGGTAGGGCACGGCGTTGTCCGGCACGCCGCCGGAGCTGGTCAGCCGCAGCCCGCGGCCGGGGTCCGGCAGCTGCTCGGGCAGCGGAGCAGGCTCGCCGAGCAGGTAGCCCTGGCCGAGCGTCGCGCCGGCCGCCCGCGCGGTCGCCAGCTGCTCCTCGGAGTCGATCCCCTCGGCCAGCACGGTCGCCAGGCGCTGCTCGGCCTCCGCGCCGACGGCCGTCACCATCCGCGCGACGTCGCCGGGCTCGCGCCCGCGCAGCAGCCGCAGGTCCAGCTTGATGACGTCGGGGTAGAGCACCGGCATCAGCGCCAGCGAGCGCGAGTCGGCGCCGACGTCGTCGAGCGCGACGCCCCAGCCGCGGCGCCGGAGCTCGGTCAGCGCGCGCAGGAGCGGCTCCGGCCGCTCGGTCAGCGCGCGCTCGGTCACCTCCATGACAAGCGTGAAGCCTGCGCGCGGCGTCCCCGGGAGGTCGTCCTCGAGCGCCCCGGCGTCGGCGTTCACGAACAGGCAGAACGGCGCGCCGAGGCCGCCGGCCAGCGCGCCCTCGACGGCGGCCTCGCGGCAGGCGCGGTCGAGCTCGGCGACGCGGCCCTGCTCGCGCGCCGCCGCGAACAGCGCCTCGGGCGAGGAGAGGCCGTTCCCGCCGCGGCCGCGCGCCAGCGCCTCGTACCCGACGACGTGCCCGTCGCGCAGGTCCACGATCGGCTGGTAGACCGGCTCGATGTTGGCGGCGTCGAACATCGACATCAGCGCACCTGATTCCGGTTCGCTAGCCATCGTCAGAGTCATTCAACCGGCTGGCCGGTTGGCGTGCCAGCCTTCGGCCGGCGTTTTGCGCACATGACTGGCTGTTCGGGCACGGCTGGCCGAATGTCCAGCGGCGCGGACGGCCCGCTTGGCGTAGCGTCGGCTGGTGATGCTTCGCCGCATCCTCGCTCTCGGCCTCGGGGCACTCGCCCTGGTCCCGGCCGCCGCGAGCGCGCAGAACCCGTTGAGCGCCGATCCGCCGGCCCCGGCCACCGTGCAGCGTCCGGACAAGGGGCCGCTCGCCGACGACCGGCTGAGCACGACCGTGCGGCGGCTCGCGCGCGGAGGGCGTGCGGCGGCGGGCGTCGACGTGGTGCGCGGGCGCGTGCGCGTGGAGGTCCTGGTCGAGCCGAAGCGGCGCTCCGCGACGGCGGCGGCGATCGCGCGCGCGGGCGGGCGGGTCGAGGGCACCGCCGGCCGGAGCCTGCTCCAGGCGCTCGTCCCGCCGAAGCGGCTGGCCGCGCTCGAGCGCAGCCCCGGCGTGCGCACCGTCCGGCGTGCCGCGGCTCGCGAACGTGCCGCAATCCGAGCCGGGCGGTGAGCCGTGGAACCTGCTGGCCGCCGTCGACGGTGAGGAGATCGGCAAGACCAACGCCGACGAGTGGCACGCGGACGGGATCACGGGCGCCGGCATCAAGGTCGGGATCGTCGACTACTTCGACTCGGGCTGGGCGGCCGCGAAGGCCGCCGGCGAGGTCCCCACCGAGGCCGGCTTCATCTGCCGGAACGCGGGCGCCAACTGCGCCGCGCAGATGTTCGCGTCCGGCTCCGACCACGGCACGGCCGTCGCCGAGATCGTCCACGAGATGGCGCCGGGCGCGCAGCTCTACCTGGCGACGGTGTCGACGACCGCCGACCTCCAGGCGGCCGTGAACTACTTCGACCTCCAGGGCGTCCACATCATCACGCGCTCCCTGACGTCGGAGTACGACGGCGCCGGCGACGGCAGCGGGCCGATCGCCGAGGTCATCCAGGACGCCGTGAACAAGGGCATGGCGTGGTTCAACTCCGCCGGCAACAGCGCCGAGCGCGTGTCGGGAGAGGGCGCGTACTGGCGCGGCACGTGGACCGACACGGACGGCGACAACTTCATGGAGTTCGCCCCGGCGTCCGGCCCCAACCCGCCGGACGAGTTCCTCGGCTTCGTCTGCTCGGGGTTCATGAACGGGCTGCGCTGGGACGACTGGGAGCCCGACGCCACCGACTACGACATGTACGTCTACAACTCGATCGGCATCGGAGATCGGCCGCAGCGTCAACGACCAGACGCAGGGCGCCGACCCGATCGAGCACGACTTCCTCCCGTGCTCTTCAGGCCAGATCGGCTTCATGCGGATCGCCAAGTTCGACGAGGGCGCGTCGAGCGCGGGCGACACGCTCGAGTTCATGATGAACGGCACCGACGTCGAGTACTCGAGCGAGCCGTACAGCGCCTCCGGCCCGGCGTCGGACAGCGCCAGCGCCGGCGAGCTGACCGTCGGGGCGATCGACCCGGCGCTCGGCACGACGATCGCGCGCTACAGCTCCGAGGGGCCGACGAACGACGAGCGGACGAAGCCGGACCTCAGCGCCGCGGCGTGCGTCCAGAGCTTCACGTTCGATCCGTGCTTCAACGGCACCAGCTCCGCCACCCCGGTGGCCGCCGGCGCCGCCGCGCTCGTCCTCGACGCCGACGAGGCGAGCACTCCGGCGACGTTGAAGACGTACCTGCTCGACGAGGCGACGGTGGATCGGGGCGTCGCCGGCCCCGACAACGTGTACGGCCGCGGCGAGCTGATGCTGCCCGACTCGTCGCCTCCGCCTCCGCCACCGCCACCTCCGCCGCCGCCGCCACCTCCGCCACCGCCGCCACCTCCGCCGCCACCGCCACCGCCACCGCCGCCACCGCCGCCACCGCCGCCACCTCCGCCGCCACCGCCACCGCCGCCACCGCCGCCACCGCCGCCACCACCGCCTCCGCCGCCGCCTGTGGCGCCGCCGCCGCCGCCGCCGCCGTCGCCGCCGCCGCCACCGCCGGTCGCTCCGCCAGGCGACGCTCGCGAGCGTGACGCTCGACGGCTGCGCGCGGACCGGACGCGGGCGCCGCACGAAGGTCGCCTGCGCGCTCGAGGACGCCGCCGCCGTGCAGCGGGCGACGATGCGGCTCAAGCGCGGCAGGCGGACCGTCAAGCGCGCCACGGTGTCACCGAGCGCCACGGACGTGGTGACGCTGGCGGTCAGGCGCAAGCTCCGCAAGGGCCGCTACGTGCTGACGATCGCGCTCATCGACGCCGCGGGCGAGCGCAGGACGCTGACCTTCCGCTTCCGGGTGAGGTAGGCCCGGCACGGGCTGCCCGACTGTCGGGCCGTTCGGATCTGGCGCCCCAGCGCCCCCTTTGAGAGGCTTGTGACGTGAGCGCCGATCCCGTCGCGACACAGGAGCAGGCCCCGCAGCTCGCGCCCGCTCTCGACGCCGCGCCGTCGATGGCTCCCGCGGCGCCCGCGGGACCGATCGCGGCCGGCTTCGGCAACGCCGCGGTGAGCCGCGCGCTCGCGTCCGGCGTGGCACCGCAGCACCTGATGTCGCTCCGGCCCGGCATGGGCAACGCCGCGCTCGGCCGGATCCTGGCGCCGCAGCGGATCCTCGCGCGCCAGGACCACGAGCCGCCCACGCCGGCGGAGCTGGCCGAGGCCGACGCGTGGGCCGCGGAGGGCATCAAGCGGGGCAACGACCTCACCCCGGGCAACACGGGCGCCGGCCTGGCCAACGCCGGCGGCGGCTTCGACGCCGAGTACGACCCGACCGCGGGCGAGCTGACGATCATCATGCGCTGCGGCGTCGAGTTCGTGGACGGCATCGCGGCCGACGGGACGCCGGCCGCCGGCCTCGAGGAGCAGGCGGAGGCGATCCGCAACCTGCCGACCGAGATCGAGCGCCAGCAGCGCCTCGCCCTGTTCCGCTGGTCGCCGGACGCGGCCGATCCGGAGAAGGTCGCGTTCAAGACCGGCGTGGAATCCCAGATCGAGGGGTTCTGGGGCGGCCGCCACGAGTTCTTCCTGCGCAAGCGGGGCTGGAGCTGGCTCGGCGCCACGGTCCGGATCGACATCCAGGTCGACGACAAGGCCAACCTGCCGAACGACCACCTGACGATGCGGCCGGTGAAGGTGCCGTCGGACGTGGACTTCGGGGCGTTCGTCACCGCCGGCGACCTGGCCAACGCGCAGGACCAGACGATGACGCTGTCCAGCAACCTGGGCGCGCAGGGCCAGTTCCTCCAGCACTCGATCACGTTCGGGATCGACAGCTCCGCCATCGTGGGCGACCAGGCCGGCGAGACTGCGGAACGTCGTCAACACGTTCAAGGGCGCGGAGACGTCCCCGGGCGTCGCCGACCCGCGCTCGCTCCAGACGCCGGTCGTGCTCACCGGCCACGCGAGCGCCACCGGCTCGGCGGAGCACAACCTGGCCCTGTCGGAGCGGCGCGTGGCCGCCGTCGCGGACTTCATGGAGCGCGAGGGGTTCGTCAACGTGATCACGCGCGTGAGCGGCGAGGGCGTCGGCGAGGCCGAGGCGACCGGCGGCGAGGTGGAGAGCGAGCGCCGCGTCGACATCGTGATCGGCAGCGGCGGCGCCCAGAACACGCTGTCGCACGAGTTCGGGCACGCGTTCGGCCTCGGTGACGAGTACGCGAACACGCCGCTGGTCAGCTCCGGGCTGGGGCGCAACACCGGCACGCCGCAGATGGGCGACACGGCGACGCACGACCCGCTGGTGAAGAAGATGGTCGACGCGGGCGGCCAGCCGCTGGCCGGCGCCGTCTGCGAGCCGACCGACTCGATCATGTCGGTCGGCGACGTGGTCCGCCCGCAGCACTACTCGACCTTCCACGCCGCGCTGACCGACGTCACGGACCAGGAGCCGTGGGCGCTCGGGCCGCCCACCGGCCGCAACGACCCGCTGCCGGGCGCGGCGGCCGGCGGCGGCGTGCAGGGGCCGGGCGACTTCCCGGTGCCGGCAGCCGGGCGAGCCGGTCGCCGTATGACGCAGGGTGCCGAGGCCGCCTGGCAACCTGCTGGTGTCTCGCGCTGCTCTGGCTCGCCGCGGCGGCCTCCGGCTGCGGCGCGGAGGAGCCGCCGAGGCAGGATCGCGTGGCTGACCAGGGAGGCGACGGCCTGCTGCTGTCCTACGAGGCGGGCAACCACCTCCACCGCTACGGCGGTCGTGTGTTCGCCGACGGGCGCTACGAGCTGTTCACCGCGTCCGGCCAGGAGCACCCGAAGTGGACCGCCTACGAGCCGTTCACGCCGGACCAGGTGCGGGAGATCCGCGGCGCGGTGGACGAGGCGCTGGCCGCCGAGCTGCCGAGCCGGGTCACGGCGGACCCGCCGCCGCTGGACGCCCCGACCGCGCACTTCACGCTCGGCGACCGCGAGATCGTGGTCGCCGACTGGCCGGCGAACGCCCCGCCGGAGCTCGAGCGCCTGCTGGAGCGGATCGGCGAGCTGCGCCGCCGGCCGCCCGTGCCGAGCACCTGGGAGCTGTGGACCGGGAAGGAGCTGGTCGCGCTCGAGGCGCGTTGCGAGATCGGCGAGGTGGCCCGGCTGGAGGCGCTGCGCGACGCGATCTTCCTGCCGAACGCGCCGTCGTCGTCTGGAGCGGCGCGCCACGGCCGATCCGCCCGACGGGACCCCGCTCGTGCGCATCACGTTCGCCACGGCCAAGGGCGACGAGGTGCTCGAGGTCCAACCGGACGGCCGCCGGGTCGACCGCACGCCGGCCCGGGGCGAGCAGGTCCAGAGCCTGGACGGCGACCGGATGGCCGCCATCCGCCACGCGCTGGCGGCGGAGGACTGGGCGGCGCTGCCGGCGCGGCTCTGCTGAGCGATGGCCGGCTACTCCGGCACGCCGCTGCCGCGCAAGCTGGGCATCAAGCCCGGCCACCGCGTGCTCGTGCTCGCGGCGCCGGACGGCTTCGCGGAGGACGGGCTGGGTGAGCTGCCCGAGGACGTGGCGCTCCGGCGCCGCGCGAGCGGCACCGCCGACGTGATCGTGTCCTTCCACGAGCGGCGCGTGGAGCTCGCGAAGCGCATGCCGCGCCTGCGCGGGCTGATGGACCCGGCCGCCGGGCTGTGGATCGCGTGGCCGAAGCGCTCGTCGGGCGTGCCGACCGACCTCACGGAGGACGTCGTGCGCGAGATCGCGCTGTCCAACCGGCTGGTCGACAACAAGGTCTGCGCGATCGACGACACGTGGAGCGGCCTGCGGCTGGTGATTAGGCTGGTCGATCGATGACCGAGCCGCTGCCAGAGGACCAGCGCCTGCGGGAGATCTCCCCGAAGGCGTACGAGCACCCCGCCGATCGCGCCGCCACCGCGGCGCTCCAGAGCATCCCGATGCTCGACCAGGTCGTCCGCAAGCTGATCGAGTACGGCTACGAGCGCGCGCTGCGCCAGGTGTTCCTCGCCGGCTCGGTGCGGCTCGGCGCCGACCAGATGCCGGACGTCTACGCGGCGCACCGGGCCGCGCTGGCCCGGCTCGACATCGAGGAGGTGCCGCAGCTGTACCTGACGCAGTTCCCGGTCACCAACGCGGCGGCGATCGGCTCCGAGCGGCCGATGGTCGTGGTCAACTCGCGCACCGTCGAGGTGCTCGACGACCTGGAGCTGCGCACGGTGTTCGGGCACGAGGCCGGCCACATCCTGTCCGACCACGTGCTCTACCGGACCGCGCTGATGATCCTGCTGAGCGCGAGCGGCCTCAACCGGCTGCCGATGCTGGCCGGCCTCCCGCTGCTGGCGGTGCGGATGGCGCTGCTCGAGTGGTTCCGCGCCGCCGAGCTCTCGTGCGACCGCGCGGCCACGCTCGTCAACCGCGACCCGCTCGTGACCTGCCGGACGTTGATGGTGCTGGCGGGCGGCACCGCGTCGCGCAAGCTCGACCTCGACGCGTTCACGCGCCAGGCCGCGGAGTACGAGGAGTGGGAGCCGGGCTGGGACAAGCTCGCGCGGATGCGGATCGAGCTCGGCCAGACGCACGCGTTCCCCGTGAAGCGCGTGTCGGAGCTGATGCGCTGGGTTCGCGCCGGCGAGTACGACCGGATCGTGGGCGGGGAGTACACGCGCCGCGGCGACGACGTCGACCCGCGCCGCGAGGCCGGCGACGCGATGGACTTCTACGCGGAGCGCTTCCGCGCGATCTTCCGCGAGGCCGGGGTGGGCGTGGAGAAGGCCGGCGACAAGGTCGCCGACGGCGCGCAGCGCCTCAGCGAGTGGCTGCGCTCCGGCCGCGGCGGCTGAACGGCGCGGGCGGGTCGCGCCGCCCGGCGGCCGCCCTCAGCGCGCGCGCAGGCGGCGCCGCCGCGTGATCCCGCCGCCGCGGATCGTCAGCCGGTAGCGGCCGGGCACGGGCGGCCGCACGATCGTCGTGAACCGGCCTTCGCGCACGGTGATCCGCTTGCGCTGCACGCGCACCCAGCGCCGGCCGACGCGCCGCTGCCACAGCACCGTCACGCGCCGCGACGCCGGCTCCATCGTCCCCGTGACCCGCACGGCGCGGCGGCGCCGCGGGCGCGTCGTCGACAGCGACAGCCGGAGGCTCGGCACGACCCGCACGTCGATCGGCGTGGACTCCATCCGCGGCCGCGATGCGTCGCCCGGGAACACCGCGCGGACGCTCGCGCTGAACGGGAGCTCGATGCTCGAGGCCCAGGTGCCGTCGACGTTGCACGTCGCGCCGGCGACGCGCGTCCACGCCGCGCCGGCCGCGAGCACCTCGACGTCGATCGGCAGGCCGGCGGCCGACGAGAAGTCGGAGAACCGCAGCTCGCCCGAGACCGCCGACGGCTTCACCCCGCGGACGGTCTTCGACGTCTGGAGTGTCAGCGCCGAGACCGGCGTCGCGTACTGCTGTGCCCGCAGCCGGAGGTCGGCGAGCTGCTCGTAGAGGACGTCGCCGGGGCACGAGGTGGCGTTGCCGTCGCGGTGGCCGGAGATCCGCTCGAACGTCACCGGAGTGCCGGACGGGTAGCGGTTGGCCGGGCCGCCGCCCGACGTCACGGTGACCTGCCCCTGGATGGGCACCCCGTGGAGCGTGAGCTTCCAGCCGATCAGCCGGGCGAGCGCGTCCATCCCGGGCTCGCTCTGGGCGATGTCCGTGAAGTCGCCGAGGCAGGCGACGCCGGTCGAGACGCTGTTGTAGCCCTGTGCCTGGGCGCCGATGACGGCCTGGTCGATGCCGCCGGCGCGGCCCTCGAACACCTGCCCGTACTTGTCGACGAGGAAGTTGTAGCCGAGGTCGTCCCAGCCGTTGGAGTCGCGGTGGTAGCGCGCGATGCCGAGCACGATGCCGGCCGAGTCCTCCGGCCCGTAGTCGTTCGTGGTCACCGTGTGGTGCACGAAGGCGAGGTGCACGGAGGCGTAGTCCGGGGTGTCGCGCGGCGGCACGGAGTCGCCGCCCCATTCCGTGCGGGTGATGATCCGCACGGACGGGCCGCCGGCCTGGCGCGGCGCGCGCCGGGCCGAGGCGCGGGCGCGGCGGCGCAGCCGCTCGCCGACGCGGCGGGCGAGGGTCGCGGTGGGCAGCGCGCGGACGAAGCGCGCGCGCAGGTCGCGCGGCGTGCCGCGCAGCCGCAGCTGGAACTCGTCGGCCGCGCCCGTGAAGGCGGGGTCGGTGCCGGGCACGGGGCGCCCCGAGTCGGGCCCGTGGTCGCCGGCCGGGTGCAGCGAGGCCCAGCGGGTCCACTGGCCGCCGCGGCGCCGGGCACGCACCTGCGCGTCGGCTTGCGCACCGCGCGCCCAGCGCAGGCCGATCAGGTCGAAGCGGCGCGGCGCGCGCAGCACGCGCGTGGTGCGCCAGCCGGCCACGGCGGCAGAGGCGAGCGGCTCGGCGTCGAGGTGCAGCTCGAAGACGGCGGGGCGGGCGAGCGCGGCGGCCGGGGCGCGCAGCGCGGTGGCGGCGAAGGCGGCGGCGCCCAGCCCGAGGGCCTGGCGGCGCGTGGTCTGACGGTACGGCACGTGAACATCGAACACGGCCGGGCGCTGAAAGGACCGCCTGCACGATGTCCGCCATCGGTCCAGTCCGGTTGACGCTGTTCGTGACGTGCGCCACGATCGGCAACGAACAATGAGCGCCGCAGGGGTACATCACCGCCTCCCGCCCCGCCGGAGGGGGGTCAAGCTCTGGTTCATGCGGTTCATCGGCCTCCTCGCGACGGCGACGCTGCTCGGCGTCGGCGCGTTCGCGGCCGCGACGGCGATCCCGGACAGCAACGACAGCTCGCTGCTCGACGCCGCGCCCGCCGCCACGCCGGAGCCCGCGGCGAAGGCGGTGGACAAGCCGAAGGACAAGAAGCCGAAGTTCACGCGCGCGCAGCGGCGCGCCCGCGCGGCTGCCGTCGGGGTGCTGCGCGACAACGGCTACCGGCCGGTCACGCTGGCCGACTACAAGCCCGACAAGGTGCTGCGGGTCCTGATCGGGCGCGGCGACGGCGGGCAGCGGGCGTTCTTCTTCGCCGGCGGCGCCTACGTCGGCAACGACGCGGCCGACGACTCGCACCGGATCCGCGTGCTGCGCGCCGGCAACCGCTCCGTGTCGCTCTCGTACCGCCTGTTCCGCGAGGACGACAAGCCGTGCTGCCCGAGCGCCGGGACCGCGCGCGTGCTGTTCCGCTGGGACGGCGAGGCGCTGGCGGCCCAGACGGCGATCCCGCCGTCGCTCCAGCGCCGCGCTCCCGAAGCGTTCTGACCCGCCGGGGCGGTCTGGCGCCGCCGGTACGCTGGCCTCATGTGCGGGCGCTACACCCTGACCGCCTTCAGCGGCCCGCTGATGGTCGAGCGCTTCGAGCTGGGCGGCGAGCCCGATCCCGCGACGCTCGGGCGCTTCAACGTCTGCCCGACGGAGGCGATCGCCGTCGCCACGGCGCCCGAGGAGGACGGCCCGCGCAGCGTGCGCAGCGTCCGCTGGGGGCTCGTGCCGCCGTGGGCGCGCGAGCTGGGCAAGGGCTTCGAGCCGATCAACTGCCGCGCGGAGACCGTCGCCTCCAAGCCGCCGTTCGCCGACCTCTACGCGCGGCCGGAGCGGCGCTGCCTCGTGCTCGCCGACGGCTGGTACGAGTGGCTGCGGCCCGAGCGCCCGCGCGGCGAGCGCGTCCCGTTCCGCTACACGGTCGACGGCGGCGAGCCGTTCGCGTTCGCGGGCCTGTGGGGGAGACGGCGGATCGGCGGCGAGCTGGTCGCGTCCGCGACGATCCTGACCACGACCGCCAACGGTGTCTGCGCGCCGGTGCACGACCGGATGCCCTGCGTGCTCGCCGGCCCGGAGGAGGAGGCGGCATGGCTCGCCGGCTCCGACGACCCCGAGCTGCTCGCGCCGTTCGCCGACGCGCGCGTCGGCGCCGCGCCGGCCAACCCGGCGGTCAACCGCGCGGGAGTGGAGGGCCCGGAGCTGCTCCAGCCGCCTCCGCCTCAGGCCGAGGCGCAGCAGCAGCTTCCGCTCTAGCGAAGAACGCGTCGAACAGGCGGCGGCCGAGCGCCATCCATTCCGGCAGCTTCCGCTCGGCGACGGCGAGGTGCGCGGCCGGCTCGACCCCGAGCCGGACGGCGTCCGGGTCGCTCTCGTAGTCCAGCGCCCACTCGCGCACGATCTCCGGCGTCACCTCGGGGTGGAACTGCACGGCCCACGCGGCGTCGCCGAGGCGGAACGCCTGGGAGCAGGTCGCGCTGCGCGCCAGCTCGACCGCGCGCGCCGGCAGGTCGAACGTGTACGAGTGCCACTCGTAGGCGTCGAAGCGCTCGGGCAGCGCGCCGAGCACCGGGTCGCGCGCGCCGTCGGCGCTCAGCTCGACCTCGAACCAGCCGATCTCCGGCGCGGCGGACCGCCGCACCTCGGCGCCCGCGGCGGCCGCCACGAGCTGCGCGCCGAGGCAGATCGCGAGCACCGGCACGCGCGCGGCGAGCGCGTCGCGCAGCAGCTCGACCTCGCCGGTGAGCCACGGCAGCCGGTCCGCGTCGCGCACGTTCATCCCGCCGCCGAACGCGACGACGGCGCCGAACGAGTCCAGCGGGCCGGGCACCGGATCGCCGCCGGCGGGGACCCAGTCGACGATCTCGTGGCCGCGCTCGCGCGCCCGCTCGCCGACGAGGCCCGTCAGCGTCGCGCCCGGGTGCAGGATGGCGAGCGTCCTCATCCTGCGTTCAGTCTGGCAGGGTTGCGGCGGTGCACGAGGGCCAGCTGCTGCTCATCACCGGCCTGCTGCTCGCCGCCGGTCTCGCCGCTTCGCTGGCCGCGGGCCGGCTGCGCATGCCCGGCCTGGTGCTGGTGCTCGGCATCGGGATGGCGATCGGGTCCGACGGGTTCGGCTGGATCGGCTTCGGCGAGCAGCCGGACGACTTCGAGCTCGCGCGCCAGGCCGGCATCGTCGCGGTGTCGCTGATCCTGTTCGAGGGCGGGCTGTCGTCCGGGTTCGACGAGATCCGCCCGGTGCTGCGGACGTCCGTGCTGCTCGCCACGCTCGGCACGCTCGCGACCGCGGGCCTGACGGCCGTGGCAGCGGCGCTGATCCTCGACCTCGAAGCGCTGCCCGCGCTGCTGCTGGGCTCGACGGTCGCGGCGACCGACGCGGCGGCGGTGTTCGCGGTGCTGCGCGGCTCGACGCTGCGGCGGCGGCTGGCGCGCACGCTCGAGGGGGAGTCCGGCCTCAACGACCCGATCGCGATCCTGCTCGTGATCGGCTGCATCGAGGCGATCCAGAACCCGGACTACGGGCTGATCGACGCGGTCGGGCTGGCGCTCCAGGAGCTCGGGATCGGCCTCGTCACCGGCCTGGCGATCGGGGTGCTCAGCGTGCTGGCGCTGCGGCGCGTCCGGCTGCCGTCCGCCGGCCTGTACCCGGTCGCCTCCGTGGCGTCGGCCGCGCTCGCCTACGGCGCGGCCGACACGCTGCACGGCTCCGGCTTCCTCGCGGTCTACCTGGCGGGCCTCGTGATCGGCACCGCGGCGACCCCGGCGCGCCGCACGATCGTGACGTTCCACGACGGCCTGGCGTGGGTCGCCCAGCTGTCGCTCTTCCTCATCCTCGGGCTGCTCGTGTTCCCGGGCGACCTCGTGGACATCGCCCTCGAGGGCACGGCGATCGCCTTCGCCACCGCCGTGATCGCGCGCCCGCTGGCGACGACGCTGGTCACGATCGGCCAGAACTTCACGCTCGGCGAGAAGCTCGTGCTCGGCTGGGCCGGCCTGCGCGGCGCGGTGCCGGTGGTGTTCGCGACGTTCGCCGTCACGGAGGGCATCGACGGCGGGCAGACGATCTTCAACGTGACGTTCTTCGTCGTGCTGCTCTCGACCCTGCTCCAGGGGACGTCGATCGAGCCGGTGGCCCGGATCCTCGGCGTGCACAGCGACGAGCGGGCGATCCCGGCGCCGCTGGTCGAGCCCGTGCTGCTGAACCGGCTCGGCGCCGAGGTGATCCAGTTCCCCGTGCGCGGCAGCGACGCCGTGGTGGGGCACGCCGTGCGCGAGCTGGGCCTCCCGCGCGAGGCGCTGCTCAACGTCGTCGTGCGCGGCGAGCGCGCGATCCCGCCGCGCGGCTCGACGGTGGTGGAGGCGGGCGACGAGCTTCACGTGATCGTCCGCCAGGAGGTCGCGGTCGAGTTCCGCGAGCTGCTGCGGCGCTGGCGCGACGGCCCGCTCGGCCCGCGCGAGCGCCCGCGGCCGCGGCCGCGCAGCCGCCCGTCGGTGACCACCGTGCGGCCGTGGGAGGACGGCGACGGCGATCCCGGGCGCCCGAAGGAGATCTCCGGCCACCTCGTGGTCGACCAGCTGCGCACGCGCCGCGACGAGCCGGGCGCGCTGGTGCTGCTCGACGACGGCCGCTACGCGATCACCGGCCCGCTGCTGGCGATCGGGCCCGCGGGCGAGCTCCAGCAGGTCGTCCGCCGCCGGCTGTCCCGCGCGGAGACCTCCGGCGAGCGCGCGTGGTGGCGCGAGGTCGCCGGCGCGATCGCGCGCTGACCTGAGGACTACGGCAGCGGCACGGTGGCCGTGGCCTGCGTGCCGCGCTGCCCGTCGGCGCGAGCGCCGACGCGCAGCCGACCGCCGACCGCCTCGACCCGCTCGAGGCTCGAGGCCAGGCCGATATGACCCTGCCCGAGCGCCTCGCGGAGGCGGCCGGGCGCCATCCCGGCGCCGTCGTCGGTCACGTCGAGCACGACCTCGCCGCCCTCGCGGACGACGCGGACCGCGACCGTCCGCGCGCCGGCGTGCTTCGCGACGTTGCGCAGCAGCTCGCGCGCCCAGCGAGACCAGCAGCTCGTCGCGGGGACCGGCGGCGGCGGGCTCGATATCGGCGGCGCAGTCGAAGCCGCCGAGCCGCGACTGCTGGGCGCAGATCGCCGTCAGCGCCGACTCCAGGCCGCCGACCTGGAGCAGCACGGGGTGGAGGTCGAGCATCACCTCGCGGATCTGCTGGACCGCCGTCGCGATCCCGTCGCGGACGCGCTGGAGCTGGCGCTCGTCGCCCGGCGCGGCGGGCTCGAGGCGGGAGACGTCGTGACCGAGCGCCAGCAGGTCCTGGAGCGGCCCGTCGTGGAGCGCCTCCGAGATGCCGCGGCGCTCGCGGTCCTCGGCCTCGAGCGCCTGCGCGACGAGCCGGCCGCGGGCTGCCGACTGCGCCGCGACCTCCTCCTCCGCGGCGAGTCGCTCGCGCGCGCTGGCGACGATCGTGGCCACCGTCTCGACGAACGCCGCGGCGTCCTGGCCGACGCGGCCCGCGGCGTGGCCAGGCGCCCCGAGCAGGGCGCCGGCGACGGCGGGCTCGACGTCGAGCTCACGCGCGACGGTGTCGACGGCCTGGCCGTCGAGCGCCTCCACCGGCATGCCGGAAAGCGCAAGCCTGCCGAGCAGCGCGGCGGCGCGCTGGCGCGCCTCGGCGCGCGTGAGCTCGGTGACGTCCTGGGCGAAGCCGTCGATCCGCACGACGCGCCCCGACGGCCCGCGGACCGGCACGCCGCGGCCGCGGATGTCGCGCCGGCGGCCGCCGGCCAGCAGCAGCGGGAACGCGATCTCGTACGGCTCGCCGTCGCGCAGCGCCTTCGAGGTCACGGCCTGCACCGCGTCGCGGCGCTCGGGCGCGATCGCGGCCAGCAGCTCGCGCAGGTTCGGCGGCGTCGCCCGCGGCTCCAGGCCCGCGAGCGCGAACAGCTCCTCCGACCAGGTCCAGCGGTCCTCGTCGATCTCCCAGCTGAAGCTGCCCACCTTGGCCAGGCGCTGCGCCTCGGCCAGCAGCCGCCGGCTCTGCTCGAGCCGCTTCCGCGCGCGGCGGCTCTCCGTGACGTCGAGCGCGACGATGGCGACGAGCTTGCGCCCCGCGCGCGCGAGCGGGAAGACGCTGACCAGCCAGCCTCGCTCGCGCCCGATCGGGGTGGCCGACTCGACGCCCAGCAGCGGCTCGCCGGTCTCCGCGACCTGGCGCACGGTGGCTTCCGCGGCCTCGCCGATCTCGGGCAGGCAGGTTCTCGAGCAGCGTGTGCCCGACCTGCTCCTCCGGCGGCGTGCCGGCGAACTCGGCGAGCGAGGGGGAGATCACGAGCACGCGCAGGTGCTCGTCGTGGACGGCGAGGCCGACGCCGGAGCCGGGCGCCAGCGAGTCGATCAGCGCGGCGGCGACGGCCTCGGCGTCCGCGCTCACTCCACCGACCAGCCGACCCGGCCCTCGGCCGCCGCCAGCAGCTGGGCGGCGATCGTCCCCGGAGGCGTCTCCTTGCCGAGCAGCGCGACCGCGCCGGCATCGGCCGCCTGGGCGCTCAGCACCGGGTCCGGCGTGCCGGTGATCAGGACGATCCGTGCGCCCGGCGCCGAGTTCTCGGCCTGGAGCCGGCGGCACACCTCGATCCCGCTCAGGCCGGGCATGCGCACGTCCAGCAGGGCGACGTCGGGCTGGCAGGCGACGATGCCGGCCAGCGCCTCCTCGCCGTCGGCGGCCTGGCCGACGACCTCGAGCGCCGGGTGCTCGGCGACGAGCCGCGCCACGCCGGACCGGTAGCCGTCGTGGTCGTCGGCGATGAACACCCGGCGGAGCGCCGCACCGGTTCCCGTGGAGTGGAGCACCATCGGATCATGCCCCATCTGCGCGGCGCTCAAGACTGGAAATCCTGCCCGTTCGGCCAGAGCGTGAAGGGGCCTCGGCGCGCGCCAGGGTGCCGCGTCCGGGCGTGCCCTCGACCCGCAGCGCGCCGCCGATCGCCGCCATCCGCTCGTGGCACGACGCGAGGCCGATCCTGCCCTCGGCGCGCGCCTCGTCGGGGCGGCCGGGGGCGAGGCCGGCGCCGTCGTCGGCGACCTCCAGGACGACGCTGTCCTCCTCGCCGCGCAGCGAGACGCTCGCGTGCCGCGCGCCGGCGTGGCGCGCGACGTTCGAGAGCAGCTCGCGGGCCACCGAGAGCAGCAGCTCGTCGTGCGCGCCCGCGGCGTCCGGGTCGACCGAGACCTGCGCCGTGAACCCGCCGGCGTGCGCCTGCTGCTCCGCGACGGCGGCGACCGCCGCCTCCAGCCCGCCGTACTGGAGCACGGTGGGGTGGAGCGCGCTCATGATCTCCCGCAGGCGCCGGACGACGGTGGACAGCGCCTCCCGGACCTCCTGCACGTCGTCGGCGTCGCCGAGCGCGTAGAGGTCGTTGCGGGCGGCGAGCAGGTCCTGGAGGGTGCCGTCGTGCAGCGTGTCGGAGATCCGCCGGCGAGCGCGCGCCTCGGCGTCGAGCGCCTGCGCGACGAGCCGGCCGCGCGCCGCCGACAGCTCGGCGATCTCCGCCTCGGCGAGCTGGCGCTCGACCGCGTCGGCGACCATGTTCGCGATCGCCTGGAGGAACGTCGCCGCCTCCGGGCCGAAGCGGTCCGGCTGAAGTGCGATCGCCGCCATCACGCCGAACGCGTTGCCGCGGCCGCCGATGACCGCCACCGCCACGCTGCGTGCCCCGATGAGGGCCGCGGTGTCGGTCGACGGGAACGGGTTGTCGCGCTCCCAGTCGCCGACCACCACCGGCTGGCGGCTCTCCAGCAGATGCGCGGCGAGGCCGTCGGGCGCGAGCTCGAGGCGCTCCGGAACGTCGAGCCCGGCGGCCGCGCGCATCGCGCGGAACACCAGCTCCTCGCCGTCCGGGGCGAACTCCATCACGGCGGCGCCGTCGACCGGGAGCCCCGCCTCGACGGCGGCCGCGGCCTGGTCCATGACCTCCTGAAGCGACGCGCCGGCGAGCGCGGCCTGGCCGAGCTCGGCGACGAGCCGCTGGCGCTCGGCGGCCTGCTCGAGCTCCGTGATGTCCTGGATGAAGCCCTGGAGCCCGATCGGCTCGCCGTCCTCGTCCTGGACGAGGTCGGCGCGGAGGTCGAAGGTCCGCAGCTCGCCGTCGGTGCGCCGGGTGCGGGCGCGCGAGGCGAGCGGGCGCTGCTCGGCGAGCGCGGCGCGCGCCTCGCTGCGCAGCCGGCGGATCTCCTGGGGCTCGGCGAGGCGGAGGCCGGCCGCGGCGGCCGAGGGGTCGTGGCCGAGCATGGCCAGCAGCTCCGGCGCGTAGACGACGGACTCCGGCCTGGCCGTCCAGCGCCACCAGCCGAGCCCGGCCATGCGCTGCGCGCCGGACAGCAGCCGCTCGCTCTCCTGGAGGGCGTGCTGCGCGCGACGGCGCTCCGTGACGTCGACGAGCACGACTCCGACCCGCCGGCGCTGGTCGATCTCGAGGGGGTAGAGGGTGGCGACCCAGGTGCGCACCTCGCGGGGCGCGGCGGCGGTGGTGGCGTCCAGCTCGACGCCGGTCTGCGCAACGCCGGTGTCGCGGACCTGGGCGAGCAGCGTCTCGATCTCGCCGGCGGGCCCGCCGGGGAGGATCTGCGTCACGCGGCGCCCGATGTGCTCCTCGGGCGGGCGGCCGTAGATCGCCGCGAGCGAGTGCGACACGAGCTCGAACCGGAGCTCGTCGTCGTGGACGGCGAAGCCGATCGGCGCGTCGGCCTGGAGCCCCTCGACGAGTGCCGCGGCGGCGAACGCCTGCTCCTGCGGGCTGACCCTCACGGCGCGACTGTAGTGGTCGGGCGCGCTCGGACCGCCACAATGGTGCCGTGGACCCGTTCTCCGTCCTGGGTGTGAGCAGCAGCGCCTCCGACGCGGAGCTGGCGTCCGCCTACCGCGATCTCGCCAAGCAGTGGCATCCGGACCGCGCGGGGGACGAGGGCCGCGCGCGGATGGCCGAGATCAACGTGGCGTACGAGCTGCTGCGGGCCGGCGCGCACCACCAGCGCAGCGCGGCGGCGGCGCCGCCGCGGCCGTGGGCGCCCGGTGGCGGCGCGGCGGGCGTGGCGCCTGGCTGCCGGCCGCGGTGCGGCGGGCGCTCGGCCCCGAGCTGCTCGACGCGCTGGGCGAGGGCGAGGGGGTTCGCCTGGTGACACCGGCGAGCACCTGGACCAGCCCACGGACGATCCTGGCGGTCACCGACCGGCGGCTGCTGTGGCTGCTCGACGACGCGCCGCTGGCACGGGTCCGGACGGTGGCGCTGTGCGACGTCGTGTCGGTGGTCCAGCGCGTGCGGCGGCCGCGCAAGGTGGCGACGCTCCAGGTGCGCACGACGGCGGGGCGCCGGCACTCGTTCGCGGAGCTGCGGCCGCACACGGCGGCCGCGATCGAGCGGCACGTGCGCGAGGCGCGGGCGGCCTGAGCGTGAGCGGAGCCTGTCTAGAGGTCGACGACCTCGAGCTCCGGCTCGCGGCGGCGCAGCGCCTCGGCCACGACGCGGCGGTGGCAGGCGGCGGGGTCGGCCTCGAGGCACATCAGCGCGGTGGCCGGCGCGCGCGGAAGCTCGCGCGCGAGCGCGTCGAGGTCGGCGGAGGCGTTCTCTTCGACGTGCTCCAGGAACGCGGCGCGCGCCTGGTCGGTGCGCCCGGCGTGGAACAGCCAGCGGATGTCGGGCGGCGTGCCGAGCGCCTTGCGGTGCTCGTACGCGATCCCGTGGTCGCCGAGCAGCTGCCCGAGACGCGTCTTCGACATGCCCGGCCGGCGCGACTGCGGCCGGTAGCGCACGTCGATCAGCCGCTCCACGCCGGCGAGCTGCAGCTCGTTGACCAGCTCGGGAGGGAGCAGCCGCTCGTAGCCGATCGTGAACAGTCGCGTCTTCAATGCTCGCTAACCGATCTTATGGAGACTCCACGGACGGGCTGGGCGGCCCGGATCACGCCGGCTGCTCGCTGACCGGCCGCTTGAAGAACAGGCGGTGCGTCGCGAAGTTCCCGTAGCCGTCGTTCCCCTGCGGGCTGATGGCCGTGATGAGCGTCACCGACGACGACGTGATCGTGACGAGCTCCCAGCCCGCCGCGCCTTGGTCATCGGCGGATGCTCGCAGGACGCACGGATGTCCGTCCGAGCTGCTCATGCAGGACCGGCGTCGCCAGTGCCGAACGCGGATGGACGATGGCCGGCCGCGGCGAGACGTTGTCGATGTTCGTGGTGCAGCGGACCTTCCGGACCGTACGCCGCGGCTACGACCCCGAGGAGGTCGATCGCCACCTCGAGCTGGTGAGCCGCTGGTTCACGACCACGGACGCGGCGAAGGCGCTGCGCGAGGAGCGCGAGCGGCTGGCGGAGCGCGAGCGCGCGGCCGCCGAGCGCGAGCAACAGGCCGAGCGCTCCGTCGAGGGCGCCCGCATGGAGGCCGAGGCGACGCTCGAGGGCGCCCACCTGCGCGCCTCCGCCGCGGAGACGCGCCGCCGAGCGCGACCGCGCGGGCGCCGCCGAGGCGCTCGCTGCCGCGCGTGCCGAGGCCGAGCGGCTGGTCGCGGCGGCCCGCGACGAGGCCGCGGAGCTGCGGGCGTCCGCCGAGGCGGACGCCGTTGCCGCGCGGGCGGCGGCGGACGCCGACGCCGCCTCCACGCGAGCCGGCGCGGAGGCCGAGCGCGACCGGATGCTCGACGAGGCTCGCATCTCGGCGGCCGCGACCGAGGTCATGCGCGCGGCCGACGAGCACGCGGCCGCGGCGCGCGAGGCCGCCGAGCGGTCCGCGCGCGAGGCCGCCGAGGAGGCCGAACGCGTGCTGGCCGAGGCGCGCGAGCGCGCGGAGCGCCTGCCCCAGGACGCCGAGGCCGAGGCCGAGCGGACGCTCCGCGACGCCGAGCTCCAGGCCCGCCACATCGTCCGCGACGCCTCCGACCGCGCCGAACGCGACCTCGCCGCCGCCCGCACGACCGCCGAGCAGGTCCTGGCCGCGGTCCGCGCCGAAGCGGCCGACGAGAGCCCCCGCCTCCGCGCCGAGACCGACGACGAGCTCCGCGCCTACGCCGACCGCCGCCGCCGAGAGGCCGACCGCCTCGTCGAGCGCCGCCGCCGAGACGACTGACGACTTAGTACGGCTCAGCCGCACCAACTCGCATCTCGCGGAGTGCGGCCGCCGCGAGATGCGACTTTCTCCTGCTGAGGCGCACAAACTCGCACCTCGCGGAGTGCGGCCGCCGCGAGATGCGACTTTCTGCCGCAGGGCGGAAGAAACCGCAGGCTCGCGGCGCGACGCACCCCTACCCAGACGCCGTTCACGAGGTGACATAACGACCGCGTCCGTCCGCCCCTCACCGGGCAGGCCGGTGACGCGCGGCGTGGCGCGCCACGCGGGCGCGGGTGCCGCAGGGCTCGCCACACCACTGCTGGTTGGCGCGGTTGGGCACGAAGAAGGTCCCGCAGCTCGGCGCGTCGCAGAACGCCATCGCCGGCCCCTCGCCCGCCGCGATCTCGATCGCCGAGGCGGCCACGCGCGCGAGCAGGACGTCGAGCGGGTCCGCGTCGGCGACGGGCGCCAGCACGGAGCGCCCCTCGCGGAGCTGCGGCGCGACCGGCACGCGCCGTGCGACGGCGTTGACACGCGCGATGGCGTCAGCCGACGACGCTCGGCGGCCGCCCGGCGGCTCCGCCGACGAGCGTCGGCCATCCGCCCGACGGCCTCGGTGGCCCGCTCGGCGGCCCCCGAGGACCCGCGGTCCAGCACGGCGCGCAGCACTCGCGCGACGTCGTCCCGGAACGCCCGGACCTCGCCGAGGCGCCCGCCGGCGTCCACCACCGGCACGTCTGCGGGCGTGAGCCGCGCCCAGTCCGCCAGGTCGGAACCCGTCCGCAGCCAGTCGACGTCCTCGGCCCCGCGCCGCTTGATCGTGTTCGCGAAGTCCATCGCGAGCGGTTCGCCGAGCCATTCCCACATCACACGTTTGGGTTCCCCGACAGGCGGGTGAGCTAACGGGAATGGAGCAAACAACCGTTAGCAGGGCAGCCATCGCGCTCCTGTGCGTCGCCCAGTTCGTCGTCGTCCTCGACGTGACCATCGTCGCCGTCGCGCTCCCCGCCATCCGGGAGGACCTCGGCTTCAGCCCGACCGGGCTCCAGTGGGTGGTGACCGCCTACGGCCTGGTCTTCGGCGGCTTCCTGATGCTGCTCGGCCGCATGGCGGACCTCGCGGGCCGCAGGCGCGTCCTCACCGCCGGCTTCGCCCTCTTCGGCGCCGCCTCGCTGGCCTGCGGCCTCGCGCGCTCGCCCGAGACGCTGATCGCCGCCCGGGCCGTCCAGGGCCTCGGCGCCGCGGCGATCTCGCCCGCCGCCCTCGCGCTCCTGACCGCCGCGATCCCGCCCGGCCGCGCGCGCACCCGGGCGCTGGGCGTCTGGACCGCCGCGGCCGCCGGCGGCGGCGCGCTCGGCTGGGTCCTCGGCGGCGTGCTGGCGGAGCACGCCGGCTGGCAGTGGGTCTTCCTCGTGAACGTGGCGCCGTGCGCGCTCGCGGTGGCGCTGGCGCCGCGCCTGCTGCCCGAGAGCCGGGACGAGACCGCCGAGCGCGGCCACCTCGACGTTCCCGGTGCGGTTTCCATAACCGCGGGCCTGGCCCTCCTCGTCCTCGGCCTCATGCGCGCCGAGCAGGCCGGGCCTTCAAGCGCCACCACGCTCCTCCCGCTCGCCGGCGCCGCCGCGCTGCTCGCCGCGTTCGTCGCCATCGAGCGCAGGGCGCGGCAGCCGCTGCTGCCGCCCGGCGTGCTCACCAAGCCGCCGCTGTCCGGCGCCCTGCTGGCCGCCGTGCTGATCACCGCAGCCAGCACCGGCCCGCTGTTCCTGTGCGTGCTCTACCTCCAGGACGTGCTGGAGCTGAAGGCCACCGAGGCCGGGCTGCTGTTCATGCCGGTCAACCTCGCCGTGATCGCCGGCTCGGTGGCCGGCGCGAAGCTGATCGAGCGCGCGGGCGCCCGGAAGGCCGGCGCCATCGGCCTGGCGATGCTGGGCGCGGGCGTCCTCGCGCTCATCACCATCCCGGCGAGCGGCGCCGTGCCGCCCCACCTGCCGCTCGCGTTCGCGGCCATCGGCGCCGGCGTCGGCTGCGCGTCCGTCGCGTCGACCGCGCTCGGCACGGAGGCGCTCGACCGCGATCGCCAGGGGCTCGCCTCCGGGCTGCTCAACACCGCCGCGCAGCTCGGCAACGCGCTCGGCCTCGCCGCCTTCGTCCTGCTCGCCGCCGCCGCCGGCGGCGACACGGTGACCGGCTTCCGCTGGGCGTTCGCCGCGGGCGTGGCGCTCGTCCTCGCGGGCGGCGCGGCCGCGCGGGCGATGCAGCGCACGCCCTGAGCCTGAATCCAGGCTGAGCTACCGTGCGACGGATGGACGGGATCCCGGTCACCGGCGTCAGCGAGCTCGTGCTCGAGGTCGTCGACCTGGACGCCGCCGAACGGTTCTACTCCGGCGTCCTGGGGCTCCCGGTGGTCGACCGCTGGCCGGACCGCGAGGCGATCTGGGTGATGGCCGGCGACCGCACCCGGATCGGCCTCTGGCGCCCGCAGGTCGGCCTCGCCGGCGGCCGCGGCGGGCTGCACGTCCACTTCGCGATGCACATCGCCGAGGAGGACTTCGACGCCGCCGTCGAGCAGCTCCGCGAGCGCGGGCAGGACGTGAAGGTGATGGCCTTCGGCGAGCACCACGGCCGCGCCGCGTACGTCGACGACCCGGACGGGAACGTGGTCGAGCTGTGGACGTGGGACGTCGCGGGCCACCTGCGATGACCGAGCCGAACACGTTCACCGGCGCCGCGCTGGACCGCGCCGGCGAGCGCCGCGGCGATCCGGAGTGGCTGCGCGAGCAGCTCGCCCATCCGCGCGCCCGCGCGGTGATCCTCGGGCGCGACGGCGTCCACGTGACCGAAGGCGACGAGCCGCGGCTCGCGCTCGTCCCGCTCGCCGATGCGCGCGACGCCGGCGAGCCCGTCCTCCTCGGCCTCGACGACGCCGGCCCCGTGTTCGCCTCAGCCACGGCGGCCGACGGCGCGCCGCGCGAGCTGCTCGGCCTGCGCGAGGCGGCCGCCGCCCTCCCCCAGGCCGACGGCGGCCTCGCCGCCTACGCCGCGGCGCTGCTCGGCTGGCACCGCACGCACCGCTTCTGCGCCAACTGCGGCGCGCCGACGGAGGTCCGCGAGGGCGGGCACCTGCGCGTGTGCCCGAACTGCGGGCGCGAGCACCACCCGCGCACGGACCCCGTCGTGATCATGCTCGTGCCGCGCGGCGACGAGCTGCTGCTCGGCCGCCAGGCCCGCTGGCCGCCGCGGCCGCTACTCCGCGCTGGCCGGCTTCGTCGAGCCCGGCGAGAGCCTCGAGGAGGCGGTCGCGCGCGAGGTGCTCGAGGAGTCCGGCGTCACCGTCGGCCCGCCGCGCTACGTCTCCTCGCAGCCGTGGCCGTTCCCCAGCTCGCTGATGCTCGGCTTCACGGCGCCGTGGGAGGCGGGCGAGCCGCGCATCGGCGACGAGGAGCTGGAGGACGTCCGCTGGTTCACGCGCGCCGAGATCGAGGACGCGGTCGCCGGTCGAGGGCCGCTCGGCCTTCCCCCGCGGTTAGCCATCGCGCGGCGCCTGATCGACGGCTGGCTCGCTCAGACGCCCGAACCCACTTGAACCGGGTGGCGCCCAGGATCTACCCTGATGCGAGGTGACGCTCGAGGGGTGGATCTTCATGGTCGGCCTACGCGTGTTCGACGTGGGCGCGCTGATCGTGTGGCTGGTGTGGTTCTTCCGGCTGCGCGACGACGATGACGACGACGGCGACGACTTCCGCGGCGGCGAGGGCGACACGCCCGATCCCGCGCCGAACGGCTCGCCGCCCGGCCTGCGCCTGCCGCTGCCGGACGCCGCGCCGTGGCCGCAGCGCCGCCGCGACCACCGCGGCGGCCTGACCCGCCGCCCCGAGCCCCAGCGCGGCCGCGGCGTGCCCGCGCCCGTGCCGGCGCGCGCGCCCATAAAGCGCGGCCACTAACCGTTCGGAATCGGGCGGGAGCGTGCCTTCGACGCGGCGGGCGCCGGCCTCCGTGACCTCGACCTTCCAGATCGGCGCCTCGGCCTTCACGCGGTCGATCAGCGCGCGGGCGCCGGCGAACGCCTCGCCGCGGTGCGGCGCCGAGGCGGCGACGATGACGCTCGGCTCGCCGAGCGGGACGGTGCCGACGCGGTGCTCGAGCGCGACGGCGCAGAGCCCGTGGCGCGCCGCCTCCTCCTCCGCGATCCCGCGCAGCCGCGCCTCGGCCATCTCGGCGTACGCCTCGTAGTCCAGCGACGGGACCTCGCGCGTCACGCCCTCGAACACCACCACGGCGCCCGCGCGGGGATCGCGCACGGCGGCGGACAGCGCCGCGACGTCGAGCGGCTCCTCGGTCACGCGCACGCCCCGCACGACCGCGTCGGAGACCGCCCCGCCGCTGACCGGCGGGATCAGCGCGACCTCGTCGCCCTCGCGGATCGGCTCCGTCCGCGCCGCGTACTCGCGGTTGATCGCGACGACGCACTGGCCGGGCGACAGCGGCCCGACGGGCGTGGAGCCCATCGCGGCGAGCAGGTCCTCGACCCGCGCGCCCTCCGGGAGCTCGACCTCGACGTGCTGGCCGCCCGCCCGCTCACGCAGGCCGGCGAAGAGCCGGACGGACACCTTCATCCGCAGGGAGGTTAGTGCCGAGCGTCGCGACGAAGGCCGGGCCGGCCAGCGCGTCCTCCAGGCCGGTCACGGCGGCCGGGCACAGCGCGCTCCCGCGCATCTCGTGCAGGATGCCGAGCGCCTCGCCGGGCGGCATGGCGGCGCGGTAGGGCCGCTCGGCGGTCAGCGCCTCGAAGACGTCGGCGACGGCGAGCACGCGGGCGGCGCGCGGGAGGTCGAACGCGGCGAGGCCGCGGTGGTAGCCCGAGCCGTCGAGCCGCTCGTGGTGCGCCGCGGCCACGTCCGCGAGCCGGCTGAAGCAGGCGACGCGCTCGAGGATGCGCAGCGTGTGGCCGGGGTGCTCGCGCACGGCAGCCACCTCGTCGGGGGTCAGCCGCCCGGGCTTGTCGAGGATCCGGCTGGAGACGGCGAGCTTGCCGATGTCGTGCAGCAGGCCTGCCCGGTGGAGGTCGCGCCGGGCGCGCGCGTCCATGCCCATCGCCGCGCCGATCGCGGACGCGTACGCCGCCACCCCGGCCGAGTGGCGGGCCGTGTAGGGCGACTTCGCGTCGATCACGCGGGCGAACGCCTCGGCCACCAGGTCCAGCCGGGCCTCGTCGGCCACCACCACGCGGTCGGCCGGCTCCCACCGCGCGACCGACGGGATCGCCCGCGGGTCCTCCAGCGGGCCCCAGAACGCCGCGTCGTCGCGGAACGCCAGCAGCGCGTCGACGAGCGCGGGATCGAACCACCGGCCGCGCCGCTTGAGCGCCATGCCGTACGCGCCGCGGCTGCCCATCGTGCGGACGAACACCTCGACGCTCTGCGCCAGGCAGAGGATGCGGCCGAGCAGCGGGATCTCCTCCCCGCGCAGCCCGAGCGGATGGCCGCCGCCGTCCCAGTGCTCGTCGAGCGCGGCGATCGCCTGCGCGGTCGGCTCGGGCAGCTCGAGCATGCGCGCGATCTCGGCGCCGCGCTCGCAGCGCGTCCCGATCACCTCGCGCGTCACCTCGTCCTCGCGCGTGATCGCGCGCAGCCGGCGGGCCTTCGCCACCGGCGAGCGGCCGGGCTCGATGGCGCGCCACGTGTACATCGCCAGCGTGCCGGAGCGCGACCAGTCGACCCGCTTCATCGCGTGCTTGGCCTGATGGTCGTCGGCCTGGAACAGCGACGACAGCCGCGACGCGTTGCTGGAGCAGCCCGCGTCCTTGAGCAGCAGCGCGTAGAACAGCGCGGAGCGCACGTCGTCGCCGAGCCGGAGCTCCTCGGCCAGCCGCATCCCGACCGCCAGCGTGCGCACCGCGTGGCCCGGCGGCTCCCCCTCTGTGATGTCGAGCGCGTAGGAGAGCGCCCCAAGGACCTCGGAGAGCGCGAACGCCTCCGGGGCGCTCACCCCAGCAGCTCCCCGAGCTCCGCCGCGGGCAGCGGCCGGGCGAGGTGGAAGCCCTGCGCGTAGTCGCAGCCCAGCTCGACCAGCCGCGCGAGCTGGCCGGCGGTCTCGACGCCCTCGGGCACGACGCGCATGCCGAGCGCGTGCGCCATCGCGACGATCGCCTCGATGATCGTGCTGTCGCCGTGGCCGTCCTCGCCGAGGTCGTGCACGAACGAGCGGTCGATCTTCAGCACGTCGACCGGGTGCTTGCGCAGGTAGCCGAGCGACGAGTAGCCCGTGCCGAAGTCGTCGAGCATCAGCCGCAAGCCGAGCCGCTGGAGCGCGCGCAGCGTCTCCGCGGTCGCCGGCGTGTCCTCGAGCAGCAGGCCCTCCGTGATCTCGAGCCCGAGCGCCTCGGCCGGGAACCCGGTGTCGCGCAGGATCGCGCCGACGGCGCCGGGCATCCCGGTGAGCGCCATCTGGCGGGCGGAGACGTTGACCGTCAGGAGCAGGCCGGCGTGCGCGCTGTCCCGCTTCAACGCGCCGATCTCGCGGCACGCCGTGCGCAGGACGAGCTCGCCCAGCTCGACGATCAGGCCGGAGTCCTCGGCGACGGGGATGAACTCGGCCGGCGAGATCTCGCCGCGCTCGGGGTGGCGCCAGCGCATCAGCGCCTCGACGCCGGCCAGCTCCCCGCTCGGCAGGCGGTAGAACGGCTGGTAGGCCACCCACAGCTGGTCGCCGGACTCGAGCGCGCGGCGCAGGTCGGCCTCCAGCTCGAGCCGCGACGTGATCCGCGCGCGCAGGCCCGCGTCGAACACCTCGTGACGGCCGCGGCCGCGCTCCTTGGCCCGGTACAGCGCCGCGTCGGCGTCGCTGAGCAGCTCCTCGGGCGTGCGCGAGCCGGTGGGGTCGCTGACGACGACGCCCACGCTCGTGGAGCAGAAGCGCGGCTCGCCGCAGACCTCGAACGGGTGCGCGAACGCGCGCACCATCCGGTCGGCGACGCGCAGCGCGTGCGCCTCGTCGGCGATGTCGTCGCAGAGGATCGCGAACTCGTCGCCGCCGAAGCGGGCGATCGTGTCGCCGGCCCGCAGCACGCCGCGCAGGCGCGGGCCGATCGCGCGCAGCAGCTCGTCGCCCGCGTGATGGCCGAGCGAGTCGTTGAGCACCTTCAGGTGGTCGACGTCGAGGAAGAACAGCGCGATCCGGCGGCCTTCGCGGTCGGCGGCAGCCAGCGCGGGCCGCAGCCGGTCGAGCAGCAGCGTGCGGTTCGGCAGGCCGGTCAGCGCGTCGTGGAGCGCGTCGTGGCGCATCTGCTCCTCGACCGCGAACCGCTGGATCGCGCCGTTGAGCACGTGCCCGACGGCGGTCAGGAAGTCGAGGTCGCGGTCGCTGAACCCGCGCCGGGTGAACGTGTGCGCCGCCAGCAGGCCCGTAGGCGAGTCGGCGCGCCCGAGCAGCACGGTGGCGCTCGAGACCACTCCGTGCTCGCGCAGCGGGCGCGCGCGCCACGTCGGGTCGTTCGGCAGGTCGTCGATCACGACCGGGCCCTTCGCGTACATCTCGCGACCGCTCGCGTCGGAGAACGAGCGCATCTCGAACTGCGCGCCGACGAACCCCTCGGGGAAGCCGGCGGCGGCGCGGACGCGCATCGATGCCGCCCTGGCCGACGTGCTCGAGCAGGTACGCGGCGTCGACGCCCAGGCCCTCGCGCACCGCCTCGCAGGCGTAGCCCGTCAGCACCTCGAGGGTGGGCCGCTCGAGCGCGAGCTCGCCGAGCCTCGCGACGGCCGACTGCTGCGACAGGCGCCGCGCGAGCTCGGCCCCGGCCGCGCGCTCGGCGCGCAGCTCGGCGCCCTCGTCCCAGGCGAGCGACAGGCACCCGGCGACGCTGCCGTCGTCGGCGCGGACCGGCACGATGGCGGTCCGGTAGGCCTCGTTGTACGTGACCGTGAACCGTCGCGTCTCGCCGCGCAGGACGGCGTCGTAGTGGTCCAGCACCTCGTCGAGCAGCTCCGCCGGGACGAAGTCGGAGAGGTGGATGCCGACCATCGCTTCGGTGTCGAAGCCGCCGGCACGCCACCGCGGCCCGGCCGCCATCCGCACCCGGAGGTCGCGGCCCACGAGGACGAGCGCGCCGATCGGAACGTCCGTCGCCAGCGCGCGGCACAGCTCCGCGACGCGCTCGAGCGCCGCATCCGCGGCAGGCGTGGTCCTCGTCGTCGAAGGCGTCACACCCGTGCCATCGGCCCCCCGCACGCATTCCTGAAGTCGCCGCACCACTACCATTGAGGGCGATGGAAAGCGCCCCGCTCACGCACCTCGACGCAGCCGGCCGCGCCCGCATGGTCGACGTGAGCGCCAAGGCGCCGACCGACCGCTACGCGCGGGCGCGCGCGGTCGTGAAGATGTCGCCCGCCGCGGCCGCCCGCGTGGCCGCCGGCGACGCCCCGAAGGGCGACGTCGCGGCCGTCGCGCGGATCGCCGGGATCCAGGCGGCCAAGCGCACCGACGAGCTGATCCCGCTCGCCCACCAGCTGCCGCTGACCAAGGTCGGAGCGGACATCGAGGTCGACGCCGCCGCGGGCACGGTGACCGTTGTCGCCGAGGCCCGCACGACCGACCGCACGGGCGTCGAGATGGAGGCCCTCGTCGCCTGCTCCGTGGCGGCGCTGACCGTCTACGACATGGTCAAGGGCATCGAGACCGGCGTCGTGATCGAGCGCGTGGAGCTGCTCGACAAGACCGGCGGGAAGGCGGACTTCCACCGGTCATGAAGCCGCTCGTCGACGGTCACGGCCGCCCGATCGGGGACGTTCGCGTCTCGGTCACCGACCGCTGCAACTTCCGCTGCCAGTACTGCATGCCGGCCGAGGGGCTGCCGTGGCTGGACCGCGGCGCGCTGCTCACCTACGAGGAGATCACGCGGCTCGTCCGCCTGCTCTCGGCGATGGGCGTGCACGACGTGCGGCTGACCGGCGGGGAGCCGCTGGTCCGCAAGGAGCTGTGGCGGCTGGTCGAGATGCTGTCGGCGATCGACGACGTCCACGACCTCTCGCTCACCACCAACGGCTACCTGCTCGAGCGCCAGGTCGGCGACCTCGTGCGCGCCGGGCTGCGGCGCGTCAACGTGTCGCTCGACGCGCTGGCGCCCGACCGCTTCTTCCAGCTCACCCGCCGCGACTCGCTCCAGCAGGTGCTCGAAGGGCTCGAGGCCGCCCAGCGCCACCCGGAGCTGCGGCCGATCAAGGTCAACGTCGTGGCGCTGCGCGACTTCACGGAGGCGGAGGTGCTGCGCTTCGCGGAGTTCGCGCGCAGCGAGCCGTACGTCGTCCGCTTCATCGAGTTCATGCCGCTCGACGCCGACCGCGCGTGGAGCCGCGACCGCGTCCTCCCCAACGAGGAGGTGCGGGCGATGATCTCCGAGGCGTACCCGCTCGAGCCCGTCGGCCGCGAGCGCCACGGGACCTCGCGCCGCTGGCGGTTCGCCGACGGGCGCGGCGAGATCGGCTTCATCTCGCCGGTCACCGAGCCGTTCTGCGGCGACTGCAACCGGATCCGGCTCACCGCCGAGGGCGAGCTGCGCACGTGCCTGTTCTCCCTGCACGAGACCGACCTGCGCGGGCCGCTGCGCGACGGGGCGACCGACGCCGACCTCGAGGCGATCGTCCGCGACGCGGTGTGGCGCAAGGAGCTCAAGCACCACGTGAACGATCCGGGCTTCGTGCAGCCGGAGCGGACGATGTCCCGCATCGGGGGATGAAGTCGATCGAGGAGGCGCTGGCGCTCGTCCTCGACGGGATCGAGCCGCTGGCCGCCGAGCGCGTGCCGCTCGCCGAGGCCGCGGGCCGCGTGGCCGCCGGGGACGCGCGCGCGGCGGTCGACCTGCCGCCGTTCGACCGGTCGGCGATGGACGGCTACGCCGTCCGCGCGGCCGACACGGCGCCCGGGGTGCCGCTGCGCCTGGCCGGCGGCGTCGCGGCCGGCGAGGTCGCCGCGGCGGCGCTCGAGCCGGGCACCGCGGCGGCGATCTCGACCGGCGCGGCCGTACCCCCGGGCGCCGACGCGATCCTCCAGTCGGAGCTGGCCCATCTCGACGACGGGCACGTCGCTCCCGAGCGGGCGATCGAGCCGGGCCGGCACGTGCGCGTGCGCGGCGAGGACGTGCGCGCGGGCGACGTGCTCGCCCGCGCCGGCGAGCGGCTGACGGTCCCGCGGCTGTCGGCGCTCGCCTCCGCCGGTGTCGGCCAGGTGGAGGTGCACCGGCGGCCGCGCCTGCGCCTCGCGGTCACGGGAAGCGAGCTGCTGCCGCTCGGCGCGCCGCCCGAGCCGGGCCGGATCCACGAGTCCAACGGGCTGATGATCGGCCTGCTCGCGCGCCGCGCGGGCGCCGAGGTGACCGACGTGGGCGTCATCCCGGACGAGCGCGAGGCGACGCTGGCGGCCGTCCGGGAGGGGCTCGAGGCCGACGTGCTGGTCGTCAGCGGCGGCGTCTCCGTCGGGCCGCACGACCACGTGAAGCCGGCCTTCGAGGCGTGCGGCGTCGAGGAGGTCTTCTGGCGCGTGCGGATCAAGCCGGGGAAGCCGCTCTGGTTCGGGCGCCGCGGGGACACCCTGGTGTTCGGCCTGCCGGGCAACCCGCTGTCGACCATCGTCGCCTTCTGCGTGTTCATCGAGCCGGCGCTGCGGCGCCTCCAGGGCGAGGTGGACGCGCGCCCGCGGCTCGCGCGCGGGCGCCTGACCGTCGCGGCCGGGCCGTCCGACGACCGCACGACGTTCCTCACGGCGCGCATCGCGCCCGGCGCCGACGGCGTGCTCGAGGCGACGCCGACGGAGCGCCAGGGCTCGCACATGACCGGCGCGCTGGGCGAGAGCGACGGCTTCGCGATCGCGCCGCACGGCTCGGGCGGGCTCGACGCCGGCGCCGCGGTCGACCTGCTGCTGCTGTCGTAGTGCCGCTCCGGGCGGCGGCCCGAGGGCTAGCGATCGTCTCGGCTCCCGGCGAGCCCGCCGTCGACGGTCCGGCGCACCCGAACGGGGCGATGGCGCTGACCGCCTCGACGCCGTCCAGCCCGGCCGCCGGATCGCCACGGTGCGGCGCGAGGCCGGGCTGGGCTGGCGCTGGCGTTCATGACGCCGCGAACGTTTAACCGGCTGGGTAGGGGTAGTGAAGGAGCCCGGCGCGCCGGGTGGAGTCGATTGACCCCGCTATAGCCCGCAAACCGTTTCCACGCGAAACCGGTGCATCAGGAATCAACCACCTCCCTACCCAGCCGAAGTTCCTCCCACCGCAACCCCGCGGCCCGAGCCGAGTTCACACCTCCTCGTGCGCCCACGCACGCTGGCGGCGGTCTAGCTGTCGTGCCCGGGGAGGTTGTGAGCGCGGCTGATCGGAGGTTGGCCGCCGAGTGAGCTGTGGGGTCTGCGCTGGTTGTAGTGCGCGAGCCAGTGTGGCAGTGCGCGGTTGCGGGCGGTGCTGTTGCGGTAGCGCAGACCCTTGGCCCACTCCCGTTCCATCGTCTGGTGGAAGCGCTCGACCTTGCCGTTCCAGCGCGGCGTGTAGGGCGGCGTGACGATGTGGCGGATCTCGCGGGCGGCGAGCAGCTCGCGCAGCGCGCGGTTGTGGGTGTAGGCCCAGGCGCCGTCGGTCATCAGCCGCCGCGCCGTGATGCCGTGGCCGGCAAACCAGGCCAGCGCCCGCTCGACGAACGCGGTCACCGTGACCGCCGTTTCGTCGCCGAGCAGTTCGCCGTAGGCCAAGCGGCTGTGGTCGTCGACGACGGCGTGGAAGTAGTCGTAGCCGAGCGGGTTGCGGCGCTGCAGCTTGGCGCGGCGATCGCCGGTGACCGCGTGGCCTGGGCGACGGAAGCGGGGGTAGCGCTTGACGTCCATGTGCAGCAGATCGCCCGGACACGGCCATTCGTAGCGGACGACCTCGGAACGGTCGGGGCACGGCCGCGACGGCCGGTCGCGCGATCGCCTCGAGGGCGGCGATCGCCTCGTCCACCGGCGGCAGCGCGGCGATCTCGCGGCTCACGGCGTGCGCGGCGGCGCGGTAGCCGGGCCGTCGAGAGCAGGTCGCCGACCGCGCGACCGGCGCCGGCCGGGTCCTCCGCGACGATGCCGGCGCCGAGTTGCGCGACGCGCGCGGCGTTGGCGGGGCCGTCGACGAACAGCGGCACGAGCGCCAGCGGCACGCCGGCGGCGAGCGCGATCAGCGTCGAGCCCGACCCGCCGTGCCCGACCATCGCGGACGCGTGCCGCATCACGGCGGCCTGGGGCACCCAGCGCTCGACGCGCACGGAGGCGGGGAGCGGCCCGAGCTCGGCGGGGTCGCGGCGGTCGCCGATCGTCACCAGCACGCGGGCGGGGAGCGAGGCCACCGCCTCGGCCGCCTCGCGGTAGGCGGCCGGGAAGTGCTCCGAGGCGGGCGCCTCGGAGCCGAACGAGAGGTACACGAGCGGCAGCGCGGGATCGCCCCACGCGGGCAGCGCCGCCCGCGGCGGCGCCGCCGGGTCGCGGAAGCGCCGGACGGCGCTCTCGGCTTCCGTCGCGGACGGCGGCGCGAGGGTGAGCACCGGCGAGCGGCGGATCGCGCCGGCGGCGGGGTCGGGGTCGAGCGCCGCCTCGGGACGCAGCGCGTCGAGGGCCGGCGCGCCGAGCGCGATCAGGCCCTCGTCGGCGTCGATCCGCGAGTCCAGGTGGATGCCGATGCGGACCTGCGGGATCCCGTGGCGCTCGGCGGCCAGGCTCGACGAGAACTCGAGCGTCTCGCGGACGATCACGTCCGGCCGGACGCGCTCTACGAGCGCCAGCATGCCCGGCAGCGCCGCGCGCGCGTGGAGCCCGATGAACAGCTTCTGGATCACGTGCGCGGGCCCCGGCGCGGTGCGCCGCGACCACACCGGCGCCCAGGCCGCGGCGGTCTCGGCCGGCGGCGGCTCGCCGACCGCGACGAACGGCAGCCCGGCGCGGGTGACGAGCGGGGCGGCGGATCCCGGCCCGGCGACGAGCGCCTCGTGGCCGGCGCGCAGCGCGGCGCGCACGAAGGGGATCAGCGGGCCGACGTGGCCGGCGCCGCGCGTGGTGGCGAAGAGGATCCGCATGGACCGGTTGACGCCGGCCCGCGGCCTCCTATTCCGTCAGGGCGGCGGCGTGCTCCTCGACGATGCGGCGCTGGACGGGCGTGAGCGGCGGCGTCTCGCCGCGCTCGAGCGCGGCGGCCGCCTGGTCCAGCGTCAGGCCCGTGCCGGTCAGGATCGAGCCGACCAGGGGCGGGACGTCCGCCCCGCAGACTCCGGTGTCGCAGCCGTCGGTCACCCGATCCAGGCTAGTACCCGCGTTCGCAATTACGCACGGTTCCGGCGGCCGCCGATCACCGGCGACCGCGCGTACTTACGAACACCGGTACTAGCGGCGGCGGAACAGCCGCTTCAGCCGGTCCAGGAACACCCCGAACATCAGCGAGAAGCCCTTGACCGGAGGCGCGGCCGGCGGCGTCGCCGCGGGCGGCGGCGTGGCGGGCGAAGGCGGCGGCGGCACGGACGTCCCGGGCGCGCGCGGCGGCGGCGCTGGCCGCGGCGGCCGAGGCGCTCGGCGGCGCCTCCGGCGCGGCGGCGGCCACGGCCTCGGGCGGCTCCTCGCCGCGCGCGACCTCCTCCCCGCTCGGCGCCGCGGTGGGCGCCTCGGCGGCGATCCGGCTCTGGAGGCACGTCGCGAAGTCGCGCATGAGCCGGTTGGAGATGTCCTCGATCATCCCGCCGCGGCCGAACCGCGCCAGCCGCCCGGTGATCGTGAAGTCGGTCACCGCGTCGACGCGCGTCGCGCCGTCCTGCTCGCTCAGCGTGTTGACGATCGTCGCATTGGCGCCGCCCTGGCCGCGCTTGTCGGTGCCGCGTGCCTTCAGCGTCGCCCGGCGCGCCGCCTCGTCGGCCTCCTCGATCTTGACGGTCCCGCGGTAGGCGGCGGTCGTCGGGCCGAGCTTGACCTTGAACTCGCCGTGGTAGGTGCCGTCCTCGTCGCGCTCGGTGATCGCGGCGCCGGGCAGGCACGGCGCCACGCGCTCGAGGTCGATGAGGGCCTCCCAGACCTGGGCGATCGGCGCCTGGACCTCGAATGACTGCTCGAGCTTCATGACCGGGCGAGCTCCTCTCGGGTGTCGATGTCGGAGGGGTCGGCGAGGCCGCCGACCTCGACGTCGCGGACGTCCGCCTGCGCGAGCAGGTCGCGGAAGCCTACGTCGCCGCGCAACTCGCCGGCCCGGTCGAGCAGCGCGCGGCCGAGCAGCACGGGGTGTCCGGGCGTGCCCCCGTACGTGGCGCGCGCCGCCTCGGCCGCGCCGGCGGCGGCGATCGCGGCGACGGCCTCGGCGGTGATGCGCGGCTGGTCGCCGAGCACCACGACGGCCGCGTCGACGTCGCCGAGCGCCTCGACGCCGCAGCGCAGCGAGGCCGCCTGCCCCTCGCGCCAACCCTCGCACACCACCGGCCGCGCGCCCTGGAGGTCGACGCCGGCGAGGATCTCCTCGGCCGCGTGCCCGAGCACGACCACCCGCGGGTCGAGATCGCGGACGGCGGCGAGCGCGTGCTCGAGCAGCGGGCGGCCGCGGTACTCCGCGAGCTGCTTGATGCCGCCCTCGAACCGCGTGCCCTCGCCGGCGGCGAGGACCAGGCCGCCGACGCGCGGCGGTGGTGGCCGCCGCCCGGTCACGAGCCGCCGGCCCGCCGCGCCCTCACGCCTCCGCGCCCACCTCGTGGATCCGGCCCTTCGCCTGCGCCAGCCGGCCGCCGCTGCGGCCGTAGCGCATCGCGACGATCTCGGCCATGATCGAGAGCGCGGTCTCCTCCGCCGTCAGCGCGCCGAGGTCGAGGCCGATCGGGGCGGAGATGCGCTCCAGCTCCTCGTCGGTGATCCCCTTGGCGAGCAGGCGCTCGCGGCGGCTCGCCTGCGCGCGGCGGGAGCCCATCGCGCCGATGTAGCCGGCGTCGGAGCGCAATGCGATCACGAGCGCGGCGTCGTCGAGCTTCGGGTCGTGCGTGAGGACGGCGATCGCGGTCGCGCGGTCGATCCCGCCGAGACGATGGAACGCGTCCTCGGGCCAGGCGGCGACGACCTCCTCCGCGTCGGGGAACCGCACGGGCTGCGCGAACCGCGCGCGCGGGTCGACCACGAACGGGCGCCAGCCGGCGGCGCGCGCGAGCCGGCAGAGCGCGGCCGCGAAGTCGACCGCGCCGAACACGATCAGCCGCGGCGGCGGGTAGGTCGTGTCGACGAACAGGACGGTGTCGCCCTCCTCGCGGCGCTCCGAGCGCTCCAGCCACATGAGCTCGTCGGCGTGCCGGGCGGCGGCCGCCTCGAGCGCCTCGTCGCCCAGCGAGCCGCGCCGCTCGCCGTCCGCCGTGACGAGCAGCTTGGCGCCCGGGTTGGCGCCCGAGAGCACGGTGACGAGCGCGCCGCGGCCGCCGCCGCGCGCCAGCTCGGTGAAGTCGCCGGCGGCGCTCACGGCTCGTAGCGCTCCACCCAGACGTCGATCTCGCCGCCGCACGGCAGCCCGACGTCCCACGCCTCCTCGTCCGCGATGCCGAAGTGCAGCAGCCGCGGCTCACCGCCGCCGAGCACCTGCTCGGCGACCTCCACCACCGCGCCCTCGACGCAGCCGCCCGACACCGCGCCGGAGATCTCGCCGTGCTCGTTGACGGCCATCTTCGAGCCCGGCGGCCGCGGCGCGGAGCGCTTGACGGCGACGACGGTGGCCAGCGCGACGGCGTCCCCGCGCGCGGTCCAGGCGTCTACGTCGTGCAGCACGTCCTTCATGACGAGTCCTTCCTCCATCGAGCTCGGCCAGGGATTCCAGGGATGCGAGCGAGTTGCCCGGCAGCAGGTGGTCGACGTGCGGCAGCGCGGCCGCCATGCCGCGGGTGAGCGGCTCGTAGCGCGGGTCGGCGGCCAGCGGGTTGAGCCACAGGAGCCGGTGCGCGGTGCGGCGCAGCCGCGCCATCTCGGCGGCGAGCTCGCCGGGGTCGCCGCGGTCCCAGCCGTCGGACAGCACGACCACGACGGCGCCGCGCCCGATCCGGCGGCCGTGCTCGCGGTTGAGCTGGGCGATCGCCGCGCCGATCCGCGTGCCGCCCGACCAGTCGGTCACGCGATCGGCGGCGCGCTGGAGCGCGCGGTCGGGATCGCGGCCGTCGAGGTCGCGGGTCACGCGCGTGAGCCGCGTGCCGAACACGAACGCCTCCACCGCGCGCGTGCGCGGCGACGCTGGCCTGGAGGTACTGCATCAGCATGCGCGCGTAGGGCGCCATCGAGCCCGACACGTCGCAGACGAGCACGACGCGGCGCGCACGCACCCCCGGCTCGCGGTAGCGGCGCTCCATCAGCTCGCCGCCGTGGCGCAGCGAGGCGCGGACGGTCGCGCGCAGGTCGTGGGTGTCGCGGCGGCGGCGGGTGGGCCGCGTGCGGCGGCTCAGCCGCTGCGGCGCCCGCGCGGCGATCCGCGCCAGCAGCCGGCGCGCGAGCGCGCGCTCGGCGTCCGTGTAGTGCGCGAAGTCCTTGTCGCGCAGCAGCTCCTCGTCGCTGTACGCGGCCGGCACGGGGACGTCGACCTCCGCCGGGACCTCGATCTCGGCGTGCGGCACGCCGATCCGCGGCAGCGCCGCGCGCTCGATCCGCCCGAGCGCCGCGAGCGGGTCCTCGACCTCGTCCGGCGAGGCGGCGAACACCGCGGCGAAGGCGTCGGCGAACACGCCCAGCTCGGCGCGGCTCGAGCACAGCGCGGCCCGCAGCGCGTAGAAGGCGTTGCGCCGGTCGCTTGCGTCGACCGCCGCCAGCGCGCGGTGCGCGGCGAGCAGCTCGCCGACGCCGACCCGCGCGCCACCCGCCCGCATCGCGGCGGCGAGCTCCGAGAGCCGCGGCTCAGGCCCCACGCAGCACTCCCAGCTCGCGTACGCGGTCGATGTCCTCGCGCACCTTCAGCGCCACCCCGAGCGTGGACTCGAGGTCGCCGTCGCCGTCGAGCGCCAGCAGCGCGCGCGCCCACGTGATCGTCTCCCCCACCCCGGGCAGCTTGTACAGCTCCTCGCCGCGCAGCCGGGCGACCGCCGCGCACACGCGCTCGGCCACCGGACTCGGGGACGCCGGGAAGGCGGGCGCGGACGATCTCGGCCTCGCGCTCGCGGCTCGGGTAGTCGATCCAGTGGTACAGGCAGCGGCGCTTGAGCGCGTCGTGCAGCTCGCGCGTGCGGTTGGAGGTGAGGACGACGAGCGGCCGGCGGCGCGCGGTGACCGTCCCGAGCTCCGGGATCGTGATCGCGAAGTCGGCCAGGAACTCGAGCAGGAACGCCTCGAACTCGTCGTCGGCGCGGTCGACCTCGTCGATCAGCAGGACGGTGGCCTCCGCCTCGCTCTCGAGCGCCTCCAGCAGCGGCCGCCGGAGCAGGAACTCGCGGCCGAACAGCTCACGGGCGTGGGCGCCGGCCTCGGCGGCGCGGATCGCCAGCAGCTGGCGCTGGTAGTCCCAGTCGTAGACCGCGTGGTGGAGGTCGATGCCCTCGTGGCACTGGAGGCGGATCAGGCGCGCGCCCCTGGCGTGCGCGAGCGCCCGCGCCACCTCGGTCTTCCCGACCCCGGCCTCCCCCTCCAGCAGCAGCGGCTGCTCGAGGGCGGCGGCGAGGTACACGCTCGTGGCCAGCGCGCGGTCGGCCAGGTAGCCCTCGCCGGCGAGCGCCTCTGCGACGTCGTCGGTCGTGCTGAATTGCACGTGCAACATTGTGACGCACCGCGCAGCAGGCGGTTAGGCTCGGCGCGGAGCCGCTGATGGCCGACATCGCCGCGCACCTCGGGTCGAGTCGCTCCGGTCGCGCGACCGTGGCGGACCGGCTGCGCGACGCGCGGCGGCGGCGGTTCGTCGGCCGCGCCGCCGAGCTGGAGCTGTTCCGCGGCGCGCTGGCCGCGCCCGAGCTGCCGTTCAGCGTGCTCTGGGTACACGGGCCCGGGCGGGCTCGGCAAGACGTCGCTGCTCGCGGCGTTCGCGGAGGCGGCGCGCGCTCGACGGCGTCGAGCCCGTCGGCGTCGACCTGCGCGGCATCGAGCCGTCGCCGCCCGCCTTCCTCGCCGAGCTCGCGCGCACGCTGGGCGCGCCGGACGGCCCGGCCGCGCTGGAGGCGCTGGCGGCGCGCGACCGCGCGGTGCTGCTGCTCGACACGTTCGAGGCCGCCGTCGCGCTCGAGGACTGGCTGCGCGCCGAGCTCGTCCCGGCGCTGCCGGTCTCCGCGCTGACCGTGATCGCCGGCCGCGGACGTCCCGGCGACGCATGGCGTCGCGACCCCGGCTGGCAGGACCTGCTGCGCGTCGTGTCGCTCCGCAACCTCGGGCCCGAGGACGGCCGCGAGCTGCTCCGCCGCGCGGCGTTCCCGGCGAGCTGCACGCGCGGCTGCTCGACCTCACCCACGGCCACCCGCTCGCGCTCTCGCTTCTCGTCGAGGTGCTCGCCCAGCGCGCCGCCGATGCGCCGTTGCTCGAGCTCGAGGCCGTTCCCGACGTCGTCGACCGCGCTCGTCGCCAACTTCGTCGCCGGCGTGCCCAGCCCGCGCCACCGGCGCGCGCTGGAGATCGCGGCACACGCGCGGATCACCACCGCCGGGCTGTTCGACGCCGCTCCCGGCGCGGACGACCTCTACGGGTGGCTGAGGGGCCTGACGTTCGTGGAATGCGGGACCGCACGGGCTGCTCCTGCACGACCTCGCGCGCGAGGTGATCGACGCGGACCTGCGCTGGCGCGACCGGACGGCCTACGAAGAGGTGCACGCGGCCGTCCGCCGGGACGTCGTCCACCGCCTGATGACGCTGCGAGGGACGCGAGCACCAGCGCGCGCTGGCCGACCTCATGTTCCTCCATCGCGGGAACCCTTCAGCGCCGGCGTTCTGGGACTGGGGCAGCCTCGGACAGGTCTACGCCGACGCGCGCAGCCCGCTGACGCGACGCGATCGAGGAGATGGTGGAGCGCCACGAGGTCCGGCCTCGGCGGCGATCGCCGCGCGCTGGCTGGAGCGCCAGCCGCAGGCCTTCGCGGTGTTCCGCGGCGGCGGCGCCGAGCCGCTCGGCTTCCTCGCCGAGCTGGCGCTGCACGAGGAGAGCGAGGCCGCCCGCGCCGGGACCCCGGCGCGCGAGGCGGCCTGGCGGCATGCGCACCGCCACGCGCCGCCGCGGCCGGGCGACGAGATCGTCGTCGGGCGGCTGCTCATGGACCGCGACGCCTACCAGGCGCCCTCGCGCTCGTTGAACGTCGTGACGATGCGGACCATGCAGACGTGGCTGGCCCGGCCGCGGCTGTGCCTGGTACTACCTCGTGTTCGCGGATCCCGACGCCTGGCGCCGCTGATGGCCTACATCGGCTTCGAGCGCGCGCCGGACGCCGACTTCGACGTGGACGGCCGCCGCTACGGCGTCTACGCGCGCGATTGGCGCCGCGAGGACGCGATGACCTGGCTCGAGCGGATGAACGAGCGCGAGCTGGGCGGCGAGCCGCCGGCTCCCGCCGCCGCATCGGCGCCACCTCTGGCGCTCTCGCAAGCCGACTTCGCGCTGGCCGTCCGCCGGGCGCTGCGCGACCTCCACCGCCCCGGCGCGCTGGCCGCGAACCCGCTGATGCGCTCGCGCCTGCTCGCCGAGACCCGAGGCGCGCAGGCCGCGGAGCTGCGCGCCCTGCTCGACGAGGCGGTCGCACCCTGTCGGCCCACCCGCGCGACGCCAAGCTCGCGAGAGCGGTCGAGCGCACGTACCTAAGCCGGCGCCGACCCAGGAGGCCGCGGCGGAGCTGCTCGGCCTCCCGTTCAGCACCTACCGCGGCCACCTCGCGCGCGGCATCGACCGCGTGACGGACTGGCTCTGGCACCGCGAGCTCTACGGCCCCGAAGGCCGCTAGCGGCCCGCGAACTCGGCAGGAACTCGACAGGAACTCGCCTGGCGCCTCGACATCCGCGCCCGCGAGCGTTGCGCCCGACCTCGCGATCAAGGAGATCGGGCTCATGCAACGGATCGGTGAACATGCGGTGGTGCTCGGCGGCAGCATCGCAGGGCTGCTCACGGCGAGCGCGCTCGCCGACGCCTACGAGCGCGTCACGGTGATCGACCACGACGAGCTGCCGGCGGGCCTGGGCGGCCGCCGGGCGGTGCCGCAGGGCCGCCACGCGCACGCGCTGCTCCCGCTGGGTCAGGCGTGCATGGACCGGCTGCTGCCCGGCTTCAACGACGAGCTGGTCGCGGGCGGCGCGCCGGCCTGCGACGTGCTGGAGGAGATGCGCGTCGTGCTGGGCGGCCACGAGCTCGCCCGCGCCTCCACCGGCGCCCGCTCGATCCTCGCCGGCCGGCCGTTCATCGAGGGCCACGTCAGGCGCCGCGTCCGCGCGCTGGCGAACGTCACGCTGATCGACCGCTGCGACGCCGTCGGCCTCACGACCCGCGGCGACGGCGCGCACGTCACCGGCGTGCGGATCCTGCGCCGTGTCGACGGCAGCGCGGAGGAGACGCTCGCGTCGGACCTCGTCGTGGCGGCCACGGGGCGCGCCGGCCGCGTGGCGACGTGGCTCGAGGGCCTCGGCTTCGAGCGCCCGCGGGAGGAGCGGCTCGAGATCGGGGTCGCCTACGCGAGCCGGCACCTGCGGCTGCCGCCGGGCGCGCTCGGCGGCGACAAGATGGTGCTGATCGGCGCCGTGCCCGGCCGTCCGCGCACGCTGTTCCTGTTCGCCCAGGAGGGTGGGCGCTGGATCCTCTCGCTCGGTGGCTACGGCGCCGCGCACCGCCCGCCCGGCGACCCCGAGGGGCATGCCGCGTTCGCCGCCACCGTCGCCCCGCCGGACGTCGTCGAGGCGCTCGCGGAGGCCGAGCCGCTCGGCGACGTCGCCACCCATGGCTTCCCGGCGAGCGTGCGGCGCCGCTACGAGCGCCTGGGCCGCTTCCCGGGCGGCTTGCTCGTGTGCGGGGACGCGGTCTGCTCGTTCAACCCCACCTACGGCCAGGGAATGTCGGTGGCGGCTGCCGAGGCGGTCGCGCTCCGCGAGTGCCTGGAGCGCGGCTCGCACGACCTCGCCCGCCGCTTCTTCCGCGCCGCGACCGGCCCGGTCGACCACGCGTGGCGCCTCTCGGTGGGCGCGGACCTGGCGCTGCCCGAGGTCGAGGCGGACCGCCCGGCTTCGGTGCGCCTCGTCAACGCCTACCTGCGGCGCCTGCGGGCGACGGCCGAGCACGACCCGCGGGTCGCCGGCGCGTTCATGGCCGTGGTGGGCATGCGCGAGCCGCCGCCGCACGTGCTGCGGCCTCGGTCATGGCGCGCGTCCTGCGCGGCCCGCGCGCGGGCCGGCCGGCGCCGGCCACCGGGCTGCGCCGGTACGACCTGCGCGTCGACGGCGTGCGGACGCCGGTCCGCGAGGCCGGACCGGCCGGCGCCCGTGAGGCCGTCGTGTTCCTGCACGGCAACCCCGGCTCCGGCGCCGACTGGGAGCCGCTGCTGGAGGCGGTCGGCGGGCGCCGCCGTGCCGTCGCCTGGGACGCGCCCGGGCTTCGGCCGCTCGGTCGCGCCGCCGGACTTCGCGCAGACCACCGCCGCGCACGCCGCCTTCGTCGGCCGTGCCCTCGACGCGCTCGGCGTCGAGCGCGCCCACCTGGTCGTCCACGACTTCGGCGGGCCGTGGGGCCTGCGCTGGGCCGCGAGCGAGCCGGACCGCTTCCTCGGCGCCGTCATGCTCGGCACGGGCGCCCTGCCCGGCTACCGGTGGCACGCGCTCGCGCGCGTATGGCGCGCCCGCGGCGCCGGCGAGCTGTTCATGGCCACCACCACGCGGAGCGGCTTCCGCGCGCTCCTGCGCCGCGGCAACCCGCGCGGGCTGCCGCGGCCGTTCGTCGACCGCATGTACGCGGACTTCGACCGCGCCACGCGCCGCGCCGTGCTCGACCTGTACCGCTCGGTCGACGACGTGGCAGCCGCCGGCGACGAGCTCGCCGCGGCGCTGCGGCCGCTCGACCGCCCGGCGCTGGTGCTGTGGGGGCGCCACGACCCGTACCTCCGCGTCGCGCACGCCGAGCGCCAGCTCGAGGCCTTCCCCAGCGCCACGGTCCGCGTGCTGGACCGCAGCGGGCACTGGCCGTTCGTCGACGATCCCGTGACCGTCAGGAACGCGATCACGGGGTTCCTCGCCGAGCACGCGCCGGCCGACGCGCCGGCAGCGGAGGCCGCCTGAGCCGCCGTGCGAAATTGTGAGGCATGCAGCTCACGACGGCGCGGCGGCCCGCGTGACGTTCGTCCTCGTCGCGCTCGGCGCGGGCGTCGCCGTGGCCGTCGAGCTGCTCGAGGCGCTGGCGATCGTGGCGGCGGTCGGCGTCAGCCGCCGCTGGGGCGACGCGCTCGCCGGCGCCGCCGCGGCGGTGGCGGCGTGCGCGCTGATCGCCCTCCTCGTCGGGCCGGTGGTCCTCGAGCGGGTGCCGCTGGACGCGCTGCGGGTCGCGATCGGCACGCTGCTGCTCCTGTACGGCCTCGAGTGGCTGCGCAAGGGGACGCTGCGCCTCGCCGGTCGCCGCGCCCGCTCGTCCTCGCTCGCCGAGTACATGGAGACCCGCGAGGCGCTGCACGACGTGCCGCTCCCGCCGCCCGGGGCGCCGGACTGGGCGGGCCGGGTCGTCGCGTTCAAGGGCGTGCTGCTCGAGGGCGTCGAGGTCGTGCTGATCGTCAGCGCGCTCGCCGCGCGGCCGAGCGGGCCCGCGCCGGCGCTGGTGGGCGCGGGCGCCGCGGCCGTCGCGGTGCTGGCCGGCGGCGCCGGGCTCCGGCGCCGGCTCGCGCGCGTGCCCGAGACCGAGCTGAAGTGGGGCGTCGGCGTGCTGCTGAGCGCGTTCGGCGTGTTCTTCGCCGCCGAGGGCCTCGGCGTCGAATGGCCCGGCGGGGACCTCGCCCTGCTCTACCTGCTCGGGGTCATCGCCGCCGCGGCGCAGCTCCAGGCGCACTGGCTGGCGCGGGAGGCGCGGCCCGCATGAGCACGCTGCGGACGCTCAGGAAGCTGGTGCTCGGCGAGACCTGGATGCTGCCCGCCGGCGTCGCCGTCGTGCTCGTGGTCGGCGCGCTGGTCGTCCGGCCGCTGCTGGGCGGCGCGTGGGAGCACGCCGGCGGCTTCCTGCTGCTCGCCGGCGTGCTCGCCGTCCTCACGGCAGCGTCGCGCGTGCGCGGCTGTGACTCGTCCTCGAGCGCCACGGCGCGCGCGAGGTCGCGCTGACCTACGGCCGAGGTGGTTGCGGGTCCGTAACGTCACGCTGACGCGCCGCGCTGTTGCGCGTGACGAAATGCACGCCAGAGGATCGGAACGTCACGCGCGCCGATCCGGCCGGCCGCGAGTGTGACGTTATGCACCCCCCGCCGCAGCCGACCGCCGTATGCGGCGCATCGCGGCCGGCGCCACGCCTCGCGCGGCGCCGGCCACGACAGACTCAGGCCGCGGCGGCCTCCAGCGCCCGGCGGCACAGCACCCGCGCCAGGTGACGCTTGTACTCCGCCGAGGCGTTGAGGTCGGCCGGCGGATCGGTGCCCTCGGCCGCCTGCTCGGCCGCCGCCGCGATCGACTGCGCGTCGAGCGCGCCCGCCGCGCAGCGCGGCCTCGGCCGCCGTGGCCCGCAGCGGCACGGAGGACATGTGCGTGAGCCCGATCCGGACGTCCTCGCAGGAGCCGTCGCCGGCCTTCTTGACCAGCGCGCAGACGGCCACCATCGCCCAGTCCTCCCGGCGGCGGTTGAACTTCTCGTAGCCGAAGCCGTAGCCGTCCATCGCCGGCATGCGGACCTCGGTGAGGATCTCGCCGTCGGCGACCGCCGTCGTCAGGTAGTCCTGGAACAGGTCGGCGGCCGCGACCTCGCGCTCGCCCGAGGCGCCGCGGATCACGACCGACCCCTCGTACGCGAGCAGCACCGCGAGCTGGTCCGACGCCGGGTCGCCGTGGGCCAGCGAGCCGCCGATCGTGCCGCGGTGGCGGACCTGCGGGTCGGCGATCGTGCCCGCCACCTCCGCCGCGAGCCCCAGCTCGGGCGAGCCGGCCATCGCCGCGTGCGGCGTCATCGCCCCGATCGTCCACCCGCCGTTGGACCGCTGGATCCCGGTCAGCCCGGGCACGTGGCGCAGGTCCACGAGCAGCTCGGGCGCCGCCAGCCGCAGCTTCATCAGCGGCAGCAGCGAGTGCCCGCCGGCCAGCACCTTCGCCTCCTCGCCGCCGCCGGCGAGCGCGCTCAGCGCCTCGTCCAGCGACGCCGGCGCGACGTAGTCGAACTCGGCGGGAATCACGGCGCACCCCCTTCGCTCGGGCTCGTCGGTCCGGAGCCGGCGCTGCCGCTCCCGTGCTCGTCCCACGACCCGCCCTGCTTGCCCGGGTCGCGCGGGCGCGGCCTGCCCCTGGGCGAGCTGGATCTGCGACCACACGTTCTGCGGCGACAGCGGCATGTCGATGTAGGAGACGCCGAGCGGGCGCAGCGCGTCGATCACCGCGTTGACGATCGCCGGCGAGGCGGCGATCGTGCCCGCCTCCCCCACGCCCTTGACGCCGAGCGAGTTGACCGGCGACGGGGTCTCCGTGCGGTCGGTCTCGAAGCTCGGCACGTCGGCGGCGCTGGGCAGCGCGTAGTCGACGAACGTGCCCGTCACCAGCTGGCCGTCGTCGTCGTAGTGGATCCGCTCGTAGAGCGCCTGCCCGATCGCGTGCGTGATGCCGCCGTGGATCTGTCCCTCGATGAGCTTCGGGTTGATCGCCGGCCCGCAGTCGTCGACCGAGCAGTAGCGCACGATGTCGATCTTCCCGGTCTCGACGTCTACGTCGACGATGCACGCGTGCGCGCCGAACGGGAACACGAAGTTCTCCGGGTCGTAGAACGTCGTCTCCTCCAGCCCCGGCTCCATCCCCTCCGGGAGGTTCTCGGGGATGTAGGCGGCGCCCGAGATCTCGGCGAGCGTGAGCCCCTTGTCCGGTGAGCCGCGGACCGCGAACTTGCCGTCGGTCAGGTCGATGTCCTCCGGCGCGGCCTCCAGCAGGTGCGCGGCGATCTTCTTCGCCTTGTCGGCCACCTTCGCGGTGCCGCGGGCGATCGACTCGCCGCCGACGGCCAGCGAGCGCGAGCCGTAGGTGCCCATGCCCATCGGACCGGTGCCGGTGTCGCCGTGCACGACGTCGACCTGCTCCGGCGAGATGCCGAGCCGGTCGGCGACGATCTGGGCGAACGAGGTGTCGAGCCCCTGGCCGTGCGGCGCGGTGCCCGAGTAGACCGTCGCGGAGCCCGACGCGTGCACGCGCACGGTTGAGGACTCCCAGAAGCCGGCCTGGAGGCCCACGCCGCTCGGGCCGACCACCCGCGAGGGCGCGAGGCCGCAGATCTCCATCCACGTGGAGAACCCGATGCCGCGGTGGACGCCGCGCTCGCGCAGCTCCGCCTGCTCGCGCCGGAACGCCTCGACGTCGACCATGCCCAGCAGCTTGTCGAGCGAGCCGTGGTAGTCGCCGGAGTCGTAGACGAGGCCGATCGCGACCTCGGCCGGGAAGTCCTCCTTCGGGATGAAGTTCTTCCGCCGCAGCTCGAGCGGGTCGATCCCGAGCTCGGCCGCCATCTGCTCGACCATCACCTCGATCAGGTGGGTCGCCTCCGGCCGGCCGGCGCCGCGGGTGGCGTCGGTGGCCATCTTGTTGGTGAAGACGCCCTTGGCCGTGAACTGGAGGTTCGGGATCTTGTAACAGCCGCTGATCACGAAGCCCGTGAAGCACGGGATGAACGGCGTGAGCAGCGTGTAGTACGCGCCGAGGTCGCAGATCGCCGTGCACTCGAGGCCGGTGATCGTGCCGTCGGACTTCGCGCCCATCTTCACGTAGTCGATCTGGTCGCGCCCGTGGATGGTGGAGCTCATGTGCTCCGTGCGGGTCTCCGTCCACTTGACCGGGCGGCCGACCTTCGCCGATGCCCAGGTCGCCAGCACCTCCTCGGCGTAGTGCGAGATCTTCACGCCGAAGCCGCCGCCGACGTCCGGCGCGATCACGCGGATCTTGTCCTCCGACAGGCCGAACTCGCCGGACATGAACAGGCGGATGAGGTGCGGGTTCTGGCTCGTCAGGTGCAGGGTGATCGTGCCCGCGCGGTAGTCGCCGATGCAGGCGCGCGGCTCGATCGGCGCGCCGGCCGTGCGGTGGTTGACGATCCGCCGCTCGATGACGACGTCTGCGTCGCGCCACGCGGCCTCCATGTCGCCGCCGCCGATCGCCCACTCGTGGGTCGCGTTCGTGCCGATCTCCTCGTGCACGAGCGGCGAGCCGTCCTCGAGCGCCTTCTCGGGGTCGACGACGACGGGCAGCGGCTCGTACTCGACGAACACGTGCTCGGCGGCGTCGACGACGGCGTACTTGTCCTCGCCGACGACGATCGCGACGCCCTGGCCGACGTACTTGACGGAGTCCTTCGCCAGCGGCCAGTGCTCGGCCGCCTTGATCTCGATCCCCGGCGGCACCCACGCCATCGGCAGCGGCGCCTGGAGGTCGAGGTCGGCGCCGGTGAAGACGCCGTGGATGCCGGGGAGCTCCTTCGCGCCCGACGTGTCGATCGAGACGATCTTCGCGTGCGCCTCGGGCGAGCGCACGACCGCCATGTAGAGCATGCCGGGCACCGCCAGGTCGTCGACGTAGCGGCCCCGCCCGGTGATCATCCGCGGGTCTTCCTTGCGCTTCAGCGCCTGGCCGACCCACTTCCCGGTCGGCGCGGACTCGAGGGCCGTCATGCCGGCACCTCCTGGCCCGAGGCCGACATCACGGCCTTGACGATGTTGTGGTAGCCCGTGCAGCGGCAGAGGTTGCCGGCGAGCGCCTCGCGCACCTCTTCCTCGCTGGGCGACGGGTTCTTCGCCAGCAGATCGGCGCCGGCCATGATCATGCCCGGCGTGCAGTAGCCGCACTGGAGGCCGTGGTGCTCCCAGAAGCCCTCCTGGACCGGGTGCAGCGCGCCCTCGGCGCCGATGCCCTCGATCGTCGTCACCTCGGAGCCGTCCGCCTGGGCCGCGAGCACCGTGCACGACTTCACCGCGTCGCCGTCCAGGTGGACGGTGCACGCGCCGCAGTTGGAGGTGTCGCAGCCGACGTGCGTGCCGGTCAGCCCCAGATGGTCGCGCAGGAAGTGGACGAGGAGCAACCGCGGCTCGACCTCTGCGGTGCGCGGCTCCCCGTTCACGTTGATCGTCACGCGGACAGGCGTTGCCATACGACGGTTCTCCTCCCCAGTCGGAAAACGGCTCTGTGCGGCAGCCTATTGCGAGGCTGCTTGCACTGCCAACCAGCCCCGGAGGGATGGCCGGCCCGCTCGGAGCGGGCCGGCTCCGCTACAGCCGGTCGCGCCAGCGGATCGCGGCCGAGGCGACCTCGCCGAGCGCCGTCGCGAGGCCCGTGCGGTCGCGAGCCGCGCGCGCACGCCCCAGCGCCTTCAGCGCCGAAGCGAGCACCGCCGGCCCGGACGGGCCGCCGTCGCGCAGCGCCCGCAGCTCGGCCGCCGTCAGGCGCCGCTGCTCGCCGCACACGAGCGAGGCGAGCTCGCGGGCCCGGCGCTCCGCCTCCGCGGCGCGCGCCTCGGCGGCGCGGGCCGCGGCCCACGCGGCGCCCATGCCCTCGCTCTCGAGCTCGGCGCGCGCGGCGGCCTCGAGCCGCACCGCCGCCTCGGCCCGCGCCTGGGCGTCGGCCGCACGCGTCTCCGCGGCGCGCGCGGAACGGCGCGCCTCGTAGGCGTCGTGGGCGGCGGCCTCGGCCTGGTCCTCGGAGGCGCGTACGCGCGCGTCCGCGTCGGCGACGACCTGCTCCACCTGATCGAGCGTCAGCTCGCGGGTCTCGCGGGCGCTCACACGCGTGCGCTCGCGCGCACGCCGGGCGCGCCCGGCCTGCTCGCTCGCGCGGCGCGCGCGGCGGCGCGCGTCGCCCACCTTGTCCTCGGCACGGTCCGCCCGGCGCTCCGCGGCCGCCAGCCGGCGCTCCAGCGCGGCGGCGTGCGCCTCGGCCAGGCGCGCGCGCTCCTCGGCCGCCAGCAGCTCGTCGGCCACGGCGCGCGGCACGCCCGGCCCGCGCTGCTCGACCGCGGGCACGGCCTCGCGGGGCAGGCGGCGGCGCGGCCCCGGCCGGTGCGGCTCGAGGCCGGCCGCGCGCACGGCCGCGTCGAACGAGCCGTCGAACGGGCGCTTCACGGCGTTGGTGGAGGGCCAGACCCCCTCGCGGTAGCGCTCGGCGCGCCATTCCTGCGCGCGCCAGCGCGCCAGCGACGGGTTCCAGTCGGCCGAGCACGGCGGCTCGCCGTACCGGTCGTTCCACTCGCGGATCTTCTCGATGATGAGTTCGCGGGTCCAGCGCGTCACACGACCGCCGCCCGCGTTCTTCGCGGACGGGGTCATGGGGATGGCTCCGTCCGCTAGCCGCCGGCGGGATCGAGGTTGAACGTGACGCCGGTGGCCGCCGTGCGCACGCGCTCCTGACCCCGCGCGGAGCCGGGCATCGGCTGGGAGGCGATGTGGTGGGCGTGGGCGGCCATGCTTCGAGCCAAGGTACCGGACGAAAGAGCGTCCGTCCAATCGGGTTCGAACCCGTGAAAGCGGTCTGCAAGCGGCCGCTGGCAGCGTGGCGCCATGAGAGCACGAACGCTCGCCGCCGCCGCGATCGGCCTGGCGATCCTCCCTGCCGCCGCGGGCAGCGCGCACGCGGCGACCTTCACCGTCACCGCCGCCGACGACGCCGACGACGGCACCTGCAACGCCACCCACTGCTCGCTGCGCGAGGCGATCGAGGCGGCCAACGCCACCGGCGTCATCGACAACATCGCGATCGCCGCGGACCTCACGATCGTGCCCGGCTCGGCGCTCCCGGAGATCGACGCCCCGGTCCGGCTCAACGCCACCAGCGGGCCGTGCCTCGCGCTCGGCACGCGGCTCGCGCTCGACGGCGACGACGCGACCTACGACGGCCTCGTCCTGGCGCCCGGGTCGGACGGGAGCCGCGTCTGCCGCGTCGCCGTGGGCGGGTTCGAGAACGGCATCGTGGTCCAGAGCGACGACAACCGGATCGAGGGCTCGCGCATCGGCACGACGCCCGACGGCAGCGCCGCGAACGGCAACAGCGAGGAGGGGATCCTCGTCCACGACGCCGCGGACACGACGATCGGCGGGACGACGATCGGCTCGGGCAACACCATCTCCGGCAACGGCGGCGAGGGGGTCAACCTGCTCGGCGCCTGCACCGGGACGCTCATCCTCGGCAACCGGATCGGCGTCGACCGCTCGGGCGCGTTCGCCATCCCCAACGAGACCGGGCGTGCTCGTCCAGAGCCAGGCGACCGGGACCGCCGTCGGCGGCGCCTCGCTGGCCGCCCGCAACATCATCAGCGGCAACACGGTGAGCGGCGTCACCTCCAGCACCGGGACCGTCACCGGCAACTTCATCGGGACCGACGGGACCGGCACGGTCGCGGTGCCCAACGGCAACAACGGCGTCAAGACCACCGGCCCGGTGCGCGTCGGCGGGACCGCCGCGTTCGAGCGCAACATCATCAGCGGCAACGCGGCGTTCGGCGTCTTCGTGCACGCGGCGGCGACGATCCAGGGCAACTGGATCGGCCCGGCGGCGGACGGCTCGCCCCTGGGCGGCCAGCAGCTCGGGCTGCGGGTGATCTCCGGCGCCGAGGGCGCGCTGATCGGCGGCACGGAGCCCACGGCCGGCAACGTCATCTCCGGCAACGCCACGGCCGGCATCGCGAACATCGGCGCCGTCGAGGGGTTCAGCGTCCGCGGCAACACGATCGGGCTCGCCCCCGACGGGACCACGCCGATGCCCAACGGCACCGGCATCACGCTCGACGTGGACTCGACCGGCATCGTGATCGGCGGGTCCGCGGCGGGCGCGGGCAACCGGATCGCCCGCAACGACGGCGCCGGCATCGAGGTCTTCGCGGAGGGGACGATCGTCGAGAGCAACGTCATCACCGGCAACGGCGGCGACGGCGTCACGGTGGAGGGTCCGAACGGCGCCGCCGCCGTGATCGCCAACCGGATCGACGGCAACGGCGCCGGCGATCCTCTCCAGATCGGCATCGACGTGCTCGACGACGGCGTGAGCCCCAACGACGCCGGCGCGCGACGGCCGCACGAACTTCCCCGTGCTCACCAGCCGCCGACTGGACGAGCGCCGCCACCACCGTGACCGGCACGTTCGACGCCGTCCCTGGGCACCTGGTCCGCATCGAGGTGTTCTCGAGCGCGGCGTGCGACGAGTCCGGGCACGGCCAGGGCGAGGCTGTCGCCGGCACCGTGAACGTGCCGGCGGCCGCGGGCGCGACGCCGTTCACCCTGAGGGTCGCGGGCGTGGCGCTCGGGAGCGCGGTGACCGCCACGGCGACCGACCTGGTGACGGACGAGACGTCGGAGTTCTCGGCCTGCCGGACGGCCACGGCGGGCGGCACGCCGCCGCCTCCCCCGCCACCGCCGCCTCCGCCGCCGCCTCCGCCTCCGCCGCCTCCGGCCGCGCCGCCGGCGCCGCCCGGGCCGGGCGGGACGGAGGTGCCGGCGCCCGCGCGGACACCGAAGTTCCCGGCCAAGATCCAGGTGCTGCGGGCGGGGATCGACCGCGGGCGGCTCGACATGCTCGTGGCGATCACGAGCCGCGCGCGCACCCGCGGCGCCAAGCTCGCGCTCGACTACGAGTCCTCGGGCAGGCACACGCGCTTCAGCGTCCCGATCGCGGGCGGGCAGGTGAAGATCCGCCGCAAGCTGCCGCGCACGCAGCCCAAGGCCACCGGCATCGTCACGCTGCGCTACGCCGGCAACGCGATCGTCGCGCCCGACGAGGTGCGCCTGCGCGCGGCCGACGGCAAGGCGCGGCTCGTCCGCAAGACCGCCGCGATCGAGGCGGGCCGGCTCGTGGTCGGCGGGACGATCGCCCGCGCCGCGCGCGGCGTCGTGCGGATCCGCCTCGGCTTCGACCGTGCGGACGGCAGCACCGGCTTCCTGTACTGGAACGCCAGGATCGCCCGCGGCCGATGGTCGGTCGCGCGGCCGCTGCCGGGCGAGGCCGCCCGGGGAGGGCAGCTGTCGATCCAGTTCACCGGCCACGAGCGGCGGAACCTGCGCGGCGAGCAGACCGCCAAGCAGGTGCTCGCGGGGTGAACAGACGACTGAAACGCGCCTCGCTGCCGTCGCGGCGGCGAGGTTGCCCTTGGCCTCGTCGAGCTCCAACGCGCGCCGGACGGCTGCGGCCGCCTCCTCGCGCCGGCCCGCCGCGAGCAGCACGTCCGCGTGGGCGCGGTGCGCGTCGGCGCGGAACACGGCCAGCGTGGTCGGCTCGGCGGCGGCGACGGCGGCGCGCGCCTCGGCGATCGCGCGGTCGTCGTCGTGCTCGCCGGAGGCGGCCGGGCGCGCGCCACGTGGCGCTTGATGACCCACTCGGCGTCGCCGGAGCGGGCACGCTGTCGATGTCCGCAACCGCGGCGGCCACGTCGCGGCCTTGGGCCAGGATCGCGCGCGCGAGGTCGACGTACGCGGTGGACTCGAACCAGCGGTCGCCCGCCTCCAGCGCGATCCGGTGCGCGTCCCGGACAGCCCGCTCGGCGGCCGCCGGATCGCCGCCGAGCGTCTCCGCCAGGGCGTCCAGCAGGGCCATGTACGCGGCCATCTCGCCCAGCCCAGCTCCTCGAGCCCCTCGCGCGCGCGGCCATCGCCTCGCGGGAATGCCGGAAGGCGCCGGTCATCGCGACCAGCGCCGCGCGGCAGCCGGCGGCGCTCAGCGCGCGGCGCGCAGGTCACCGGCCTCGCGCTCCAGCGCTTCGCAGCCGGCGATCGCCTCGTGGACCGGCCATGGCCCCTCGACGAAGTTCCAGGCATGTACGCGAGCGCGGCCGCCGCATCGAGGCGACTGCCGCACGCCCGCGCGTGGCGGAGCATCTCGCCGGCGTGCGCGACGCGCCCACGAGGTCGCCTCGCAGCTTGGCGAGGTCGCACATGAGGTACTCCGCCCGCGCAGGCCGGCGAGGTCGCCGCGGGAGCGCAGGGTCGCCGCCGACCGCTCGGCGACGCGCAGCGTCTCGTCGACCCGAGCGGTCTCGGGCCGCTGCGTGAGCCGGATCCGCTCCCGGTCCACGGCGCTACCGCCTCGACCGCCGTGAGGCCGAGCGCGGCGCCGGCCGAGACCGCGAGCTCCGCCAGATGCTCGGCGCGCCTGGAGTCCCCGCGCTCGTAGACCGCCGACACGAGCTCCGGCAACAGCGCGACGCCCTCCTCGCGTCCTTCCCGAGCAGCGCGAACGCGCGCTCCAGCAGGCCGATCTGGGAACGTCGCCGCGAGCATGCGCCACGTGGCGGCGGCCTCCAGCGGCGGCCGGCGCGGCCTGAGAGCTCCGCCGGCGCCGCGCCCTCAACCTCGGCGGCCAGGCGGCACGCCAGCTCCAGGTGCAGGCCGATCCGCGCGTCGGCGTCGGCGAGCGCGTGCTCGCGGTCGGCCAGCCATGACGCGTGGCGCTCGTGCAGCCGCGCGCGCGCCGACTTCGCCAGCGACGCGTACGCGGCGTCGCGGATCAGCGCGTGGCGGAAGCGGAGCCCGCCGCGGTCGCCCCGCGTGAGCAGGTGGCGCGCCACCAGCCGTCGCACGCCTGCTCCACGTCGGCGCGCGTGACGCCGCTCGCGAGCGCGTGGATCGCGTCCGCCTCCACGTCGTCGCCGGCCACCGCCGCGAGCGCGAGGCGGCGCGCTCGGCGTGCCGAGCGTCGAGCCGTGCGGCCAGACTACGCCGTGGATGGCCGACGGCAGCGCCGCCCGCGACGGGCCTCGCCGACGAACGCCGTGAGCGCTCGAGGAACAGCGGGTTGCCGCCGGCGGCCTCGGCGACGCGGCGCTCGTCCGCGGTCGAGCCGGCCGCCGCGATCTCGGCCAGCAGGCCCGCGCTCGCCTCGGCGACAGCGGCTCCAGCTCGAGCACGGCGTCGCCCTCGGCCGGAAGCGCGCGGGTGACCCAGACGACGAGCAGCGGCGAGGCGCGCAGCTGCGCGACGGCGTCGCGCAGCAGCTCCAGCAACGCCGGCTCGGCCCAGTGCCCGTCGTCGATCACGATCGCCAGCGGCCGCTCGCGGGCGAGCGCCTCGATCAGCTCGCGGAACGCGCGCGCGATCTCGTCGCCGGCGTCTCCGGTCTCGATGCCCACCGCTGCCGCCACCCGGTGCGCCGTGGCGGCGCCAGCCCGATGCCCGCCGCGAGCTCGTCGATCGGCGGTCGCCCGCCGCCTGGAGCACGATCTCGCGCAGCGGGGCGTAGGTCAGGCCCTCGCCGTACGCCGGGCAGCGGGCGCAGAGAACGCGCCGGCCGCCGGCCGCGGCGGCCACCTCGGCGACGAGCCGTGACTTGCCGATGCCGGGCTCCCCGGCGACCGTGAGCAGCTCCGGCGCGCGCGCCGTGGCGACGCGGTCGAACGCTCCGTGGAGCCGGCGAGCTCGCGGCGCGGCCCACGAGCGGCCGGTGGAGCCGGCGCTCGATCGCCGGCGCGGCCGGGTCGAGCTCGCGGAGCACGTAGCGTCGCCGCCGGCCTCGTCAGCTCGGGCGGCGTGGCAGACCAGCCGCCAGGTCGACGCGCCGATCCAGATCTCGCCGGCGCCCGCCCGGCGCGCGAGCCGCTCGGCCGCCGCGACCGGCTCGCCGATCACCGGCGCGGACGCGACCCGGGCCGCGCCGACGACGTCGCCGGTCGACGCCCCGCAGGCGCTCCGAAGCCGAACGGGAGGTCGCGCGCGTGCCGGCGCACGTCGAGCGCGACCGCACGGCGCGCTGCGCATCGTCCTCGTGGCGACCGGGATGCCGAACACCCCCGCGATGCTGTCGCCGCGCAGCTCGGTCACGCTTCCGCCGTGGCGGTCGCACGCTGCGCTCGCCGCCTCGTGGAAGCGGTCGAGCACCGCGCGATGGGACTCCGGGTCCAGCTCGGCGTTCGCCTCGGGGCGGGCGAGGCGGGCGACCAGGCAGGTGACGCTCCGCCGCGCGTCGAGCGCGACGCCCGGCCGCGCGGCCTGCGGCGGCGGGACGTCGTGGCGCAGGATCGCCGCCTCCAGCGCCCGCAGCTCCGGCGAGGGCTCGATCCCGAGGCCGTCGACGAGCGCGAGGCGCGCGTCGCGGTACTCCGCCAGCGCCTCGGCCTGCCGGCCCTCGCGGTACAGGGCGAGCATCCGCTGCGCGCGCAGGCGCTCCCGCAGCGGGTGCTCGCCGACGAGCGCCTCCAGCTCGCCGGCCAGCCCGGCGTGGCGGCCGCACGCGAGGTCGGCGTCGACGCGCTCGCTCAGGCAGGTGAGGCGGAGGTCGTCGAGGCGCGCGGCCTCCGGCAGGGCGAAGCGCTCGTCGCGGATGTCCGCGAGCGCCGGGCCGCGCCACATGGACAGCGCCTCGCGGAGCGTCTCCGCCGCCTCCCACGGGGCGTCGCGCGCCAGCTGCGCCGTCCCCAGCCCGTAGCGCTCCTCGAAGCGGTCGGCGTCGACGTCGGCGGCGCGACCGGCAGCACGTAGCCGCCGCGCCGCGAGACCACGGCGCCCTCACCGAGCGCCGAGCGCAGGCGAGAGGCCAGCACCTGCACGGCGTTGCGCCCGTTCCGCGGCGGTTGTTCCGGCCACAGCTCGTCGAGCGCGCGTCAGGCGTGACCAGCGTCCCGCGGTGGACCAGGAGCAATCCGAGGAACGCCAGACCCGCCCCTGCGGCACGGCCGCGCGCCGGCCGCCTTCCAGCTCGACCTCGAGCGGCCCGAGGATCGCGAAGCGGCGCTTCACGGCCCGACACTACCGCCGGCCCGTCCCCCACGTGAAAGGTCTCTGAAAGCGCGGGCCGGAGCGTCGTGCTCTGCGCGCCCGCGACGCTCTAGGGGTCCTCGCGGCGGATCGTGAACCAGTGGCTGCGCAGCCCCAGCAGGCTGCGCAGCTCCCGCCCGGAGATCTGGATCGTCCCCTCGCTGCCGACGACGTCGACGCGGTCCACGCGGCCGCTCGGCGTCGTCGCCGCGACGACGAGGTCCTCGAGGTCGCCGAGCAGCACGTCGCGCAGCTTGCGGCGGGCCGTTCGGTCGCGGACGGTGACGCTCCACTCGTGCACGGGCGAGAGCGAGTCGTACGGGTCGTCGACCGAGCGCAGGTACGGCACGGGCGTGCCGCCGAAGCCCTCCTCGTTGGCCGCGGTGCGGCCGCCCGAGGTCGAGAAGAAGAACGTCTGGGCGATCTCGGCGCCGTAGCGCACCGCGAGCGCCCGGGTGGCGCGCACGGCCGCGACGGCGGTCGCCGCCTCGCCGGCCAGGCCGCGGTACATCTGCGAGCGGACGTCGGCGTAGACGTCGAACAGCTCCGTCGGGCGGCGGCTGCGGAGCGCGTAGGAGCGGGCCACCACGGCCTGCGCCTTCAGCGCCTCGGCGGCCCACGACGCCGGCATCTCCGCCGCCACGACGCCGTAGAGGTAGTGCTCGAGCGAGGCGTCGTTGACGACGATCACCGCGCGCCCGTCACGGTGGAGCAGCAGCGCGCCGCGGTAGCTGCCGTTGCGGACGCCGTTCTCGGCGAGGCCGCGCAGGCACAGCGAGCTGCCGCCGGTGATCCGCACGGGCGCGCGGACGCGCGCCCGGGTGCGGCCGTTCGAGGTGTCGCGCACGCGCAGGCCGTCGGCGCGCCAGGCGCTGAGCCGGTACGTGCGCCGCTCGCTGAGGCGGACGCGGCGGCCCGTCGCGTCGCGCAGCCTGCTGACGCCGCACAGCTTCGGCTGCGACGTGCGCCGCAGGAGGACGCGCATGCGGGCGGCGCCCGCCGGGCCGACGTCCGTGCCGGGGTAGTAGTGGGCGAGGATCCAGCGGAAGTCCCGCCCCTCGTTCAGCGCGTAGCCGTACGCGCCGTACTGCGACATCCCGACGCCGTGGCCCCAGCCGCGCCCGTCGATCACGTACTCCGCGCGCGCGGTGGCGGCGGTCGCGAGCGTGAGGAGCGAGGGCGAGGAGGACCGGGCGCACGAAGGTGTGAACTCGGCTCGGGCCGCGGTGTTGCGGTGGGAGGAACGTCAACACCGGCTGGGTGGGGAGCCGGTGACGCTGATGCACCGGTTTCGCGTGGAAACGATTTGCGGGCTATAGCGGGGTCAATCGACTCCACCCGGCGCGTCCGCTCCCTCGCACCCCTACCCAGCCGGTGTTCGAGGCGTCATGAACGCCAGCGCCACGCCCAGCCCGGCCTCGCGCCGCACCGTGGCGATCCGGCGGCCGGGCTGGACGGCGTCGCGCGGCTCGCCGACGAGATCTCCGAGCCCGTCGACGTCCGGCACCACGACCACGAGGCCCCAGAGGCCGAGGGACTCCGTCTCGACCACCTCGAGGATCAGCGGACCGGCCCGGAGGAACGCCATGCGCGCCGGCGCCTCGAGGATCCGGCGCACCTCCATGCCCGCCGCCTCGAGCGCGGCGAGCGTGCGGTCTAGTACTGCCCAGGACGTTGTGAGCGGCTGAGAAGTCGTCCGGGCCCGTCCTGAGGCTGTGGGTCTTGCGAAGGATCCACACCACAGGAGGGCCCGGATGGGTCAGCACCTTAGGGGCAAGCTCGGACCTGCCGGGCGAGCCGAGATCGCTCGCCTTCAGCTCGATGAGGGATTGACCGAGAGGGCGGCCGCGGCCGCCCTCTCGGTCGCGCCTGCACCGCGCGACGCTGGAAGCAGCGGCGCCTGGGCAAGCGCCGAGGAGCTCGCCAGCGGTTCGTGGACGCGCGATCGCTCCAGCCGCCCGCACCGCTGCCCGCGCCAGACTCCGGCCGAGCTCGAGCGGCGCGTCTGCGAAGCGCGCGAACGCACCGGCTGGGGCCCGCGGTTGCTGGTCGCCGAGACGGGGGTGGCGCATTCGACGATCAGCGCGATCCTCAAGCGCCACGGCTGCTCGCGCGCGCCGCGCCCCGACCGTTCCGAGGTCGTCCGCTACGAATGGCCGTGTCCGGGCGATCTGCTGCACATGGACGTCAAGCGCTACCCCCGCTTCCGTCGCCCAGGCCACGCGGTCACCGGCGATCGCCGCGCCAAGCTGCAGCCCTCACCCTCTCTCTACACTACTTCCACCCTCTCACACCACAACCCTTACCTACTCAACTCTCCACAAACTCTCACTACCTCTTCTCAGCTCCTCCTTTTTCCCCACCATCACCCCCTATACCACCCCTCCTACACCCACACCCCCTCCACTCTCCCCCCCAATCCCCACATCTCACCCCCCTACACCCCCTACCATCACCTCCACCAACATCACATCCAATCTCCTACCCACACACCCCCCACCCCACTCCACACTCTCCCACACACCCCACCCCCCCCCCCCCCCCCCCCCCCCCCAGGTCGTCCGTGAACGCCACGACGTGGTCCACCGCCATCGCCCCGTTCGGGTGCGCCGCACCGTCGACGGCGGGCTCGCCGGGAGCCGAGACGATCGCCAGCCCGTCGGGCCGCTCGGCGTCCAGGCTTTCGACCCCGAGCTCGAACGCGGCGGCGCCGGTCCGGACGCGGACGCCGCCGAGCGCGAAGCTCCCGTCGGCGCCGACCGCGAACCCGAGCCGCTCCCAGGCGGCCGGGTCGTCGGGCACCGTGATCTGGCGGGCGGCCGGTGGCATGTCCGCCATCATCAACGATCATCGCGGGTCCATCGCCCACATCCGAGCACGCGCTCACGCCGCCCGTCGCCGCGGCCGAGCCGCCGGCCCCCGACCCGCGCCGCCGTGGCGGCGCGGCGACGTGGATCGGCGTCGCCGTGTCCGTGCTCGCGCTCGCCGGCGTGGTGTGGTGGGCGGTGCACCAGGAGCCGCCGCGGCTGCCGCAGACCGGCGGCGAGTGGGCGGCCGCGTTCGGCGCCGTGCTGCTCTACGGCCTCGCGACGCTGGTCCGCGGCGAGCGCTGGCTCCGCCTCCTGGCCGACGAGGGCGGGCAGCCGTCGCGCCGGACCGCGCACGAGCTGAACGCGATCGGCTACATGGGCAACAACCTCCTGCCCGCGCGGGCGGGCGACGCCATCCGCGTCGTCCTCGCCGCGCCCCGCGTCGGCCTCTCGATGCGCAGCGTCGTCGGCACGCTGCTCGCCGAGCGGCTGCTCGACGTCGGCCTGCTCGTCCTGATCTTCGTGGTCGTCGGCTACGGGCTGCTGGGCGAGGTCGGCGGCGACAAGGTCGAGATCGTGCTGGTGGCGGCGGCGGCCGTCGCCGTCGTGGCGGGCGTCGCCTACCTGCTGGTGCGGCGCAACGAGCGGATCACGAGCTTCCTCGCGCCGATCGCCTCCGCCACGCTCGGGCTCCGCCGCGCCCACCACGGCCTGCGCCTGCTGGCGATCACGATGCTGATCTGGGCGGTCGAGGCCGGCGTCTGGATGTCGACCGCCGCGGCCGTCGGCTTCGGGATGACGCCGATCGAGGGCCTCTACATCGTCGCGCTGTCGAGCATCTTCGCGATGATCCCGTCCGGGCCCGCGTACGCCGGCACGCAGGACGCCGCCGCGATCATCGGCATCAAGGCGCTCGGCGGGACCAGCGCCCAGGCGCTCGCCTACGTCGTGATGCTCCGCTTCGTCATCGTCGTCCCGATCACCCTCGTCGGCCTCGCGCTGCTCGTCACCCGGTACGGCGGCCTCGGCCGCCTGCGCACCGCCCGTGGCTGAGCTGGCGCGAGCGCACAGAGCGCGACCGCGCCGCGGCCCGCGCGCCGGCGCCGAACCGCGAGCTGCTGCTCTGGGGCGCGCTCGTCGCGGCCGCGCTGATCGTCCGGCTGATCGGGCTCGGCGACCGCGCGTTCCACCACGACGAGAGCCAGGACGCCTACTTCTCCTGGCTGTTCAAGACGGGCGGCGGCTACGAGTACGACCCGCTGCTGCACGGCCCGCTGCGCTTCTACCTGACCGCCGCGGTCTACGTCCTGTTCGGCGACTCCGACTTCACCGCCCGGCTCGCGCCCGCGCTGATGGGCACGGTGATGGTGGGTCTCCCGTACCTGGTCCGCGAGCAGCTCGGCCGGATCGCCGCGTTCACCGCCGCGGCGCTGCTCGCCTTCGGACCGTCCTACCTCTACTTCTCGCGCTTCGCCCGCGAGGACATCTACATCGCGTGCATCACGCTCGGCATGCTGGTCGTGGCGATCCGGTTCTTCGACCGCCCGCACCGCGCCCACCCGGCGCTGCTGGGCGCGCTCACCGCGGCCAGCTTCGCCACGAAGGAGTCGACCTGGATTACCGGCTTCGTGGCGGTCTCGTTCCTGGTCGTGGTGCTGATCCGCGAGGCGCGCGTCCACGGCCTCCGCGACGCCCCCGTGGTGCGGACGTTCGCCCGCCTGCGCCGGGAGGACTACGTCTGGGGCGTCGTCGCCTTCCTCGGCGTCTACACCGTCCTGTTCACGACGTTCTTCACCCACCCGAGCGGCGTCTACGGCCTCTGGACGGGGCTCGACTACTGGCTCGGGCAGCACGAGGTCCGGCGCGGCGGGGAGTCGACGATCTTCTACGCCGTCGTGCTGTTCGGCCACGAGTGGCCGGTGCTGCTCCTGGGCGCCGCCGGCGCCGTGCTCGCGTTCCGCCGCCCGACGATGCTGCGGCTGTTCCTCGTGTGGGCGTTCCTCGTCTCGCTCGCGGTCTACTCGTGGGCGGGCGAGAAGTTCGCCTGGCTGGTGCTGCACCCGCTGCTGCCGCTGGTCCTGCTGGCCGGCACCGGCCTCCAGGAGATCTGGCAGCGGCGCGCGGCGTGGGTCGGGAAGGTCGCGCTCGGCGTCGCCGTGCTCGGCCTCGCCTATTCGGTCTACGCCTCCTACCTGGTCAACGCGCGCCACGGCACCGACCCGCGCGAGTTCCTCGTGTCCACCCAGTCCTCGAGCGAGGTCAAGGACGTCGCCGACGAGGTGCTGGCGCTGGCCGAGCGGCGGCCCCGCCTGCGCGTGACGATCGACTCCGCGGAGGGCGCGACGTTCCCGTGGGCGTGGTACTTCCGCGACCTGAACGTCGGCTACATCGACCTCAGCAAGCAGGGCGGCGTGCCGGAGACCGACGTGCTGCTGCTCACGGAGGGCAGCCGCAACCGGCTCGCCTCGAGCCTCACGGGCTACGACGGGCGCCGCTTCCGGTTCCGCGTCTGGTGGGTGCGCGACTACGGCGCCCAGTCCCCGGCCGGCTGGTGGCGCTGGTTCACCTCGCGCGAGCCGTGGAACCCGACCGGCGGCATGCCGGAGTGGCTCTACGTGCGCCGCGTCGTCGCCGGCTAGGAGATCTCCCAGACCGTCGTGCCGGAGCGGTCGAACACCCGCCGGCCCAGCGTGTCCCACTTCGCGAATCCGCGGTCGCCGTAGTCGGCGCGCTCGATCGGGCCGACGACCACGTACCGGACGCCGTAGCGGCCGAGCAGGTTGCGCGCGGCCTCCGGGTTGGTGGTCGTGTAGAGCGTGCGCACGTCCCGCTCGCGCGTGCCGGGGTCGTGCTTCCACTGGAGCTCGTGGCCGGCCCAGCCGAGCACGGCCGGGCGGCCGGTGAAGGTCGAGATGCGCGCGTGCCCGAAGGCGGAGTAGTCGGGCCCGACGGCCTCGAGCACCACGGCCTGGTCCGGCGCCCGGGCGCGCAGCCACTCGATCGCCCCCACGTCACCTGGCGCGCGCTCGCGCAGCCAGCCCAGGCCGTCGAGCGTCGGCGTGCGCGAGAAGCCGTCGCGGCGGGCGTAGTTGCCCGCGTAGGGGTAGATCAGGCCGAGCAGCAGCAGCACGGCGCCGACGAGCGCCCACGCCGTCCACGGCCGCCGCGGGATCCAGCGGCCGGCCCACGGCAGCGCGCAGGCGGCGGCCACGGCGAGCAGCACGTACGCCTGGAAGCCGAGCTTGAAGACCGTGTTCATGCGGAACAGCGCGCCGCCGTCGAACTCGTCGCGCACGTAGACGAGCTCCGGCGCCAGCGCGAGCCCGATCCCGGCGGCCACGAGCACCCAGAAGAACCGCTCCGCTCCCGGCAGGCGCGGCGACAGCAGCGCGTGGAGGGCGACGGCGAGCGCCGCCACCAGCGCGCCGGCGCCCGCGAGGTCCAGCGGAGCCAGCGCGGACAGCGCGAACGCGGCGAGCACGACGGTCCAGACCGCGTTGCGCAGGCCCGGCCGGGTGGCCAGCAGCCGGCCCACATAGGCCGCGAGTAGGGCCCAGCCGAGGATGCCGTAGATCAGCAGCCCGTCGCCGAGCCACTCCGTGAAGCCCGGGCGCTCGTCGACGATGCCGACGCCGCGCGCGGCAGGGTCGAACTCCAGCCAGAACGGCAGGACCAGCACCACGCTCGCGACCAGCACGAGCCCCGTCCACACCGCGGCGTATCCGCGCCTGCCCTGCCGCCTCGGGCCCGCGCAGCCACGCGGCGACCGCGAGCACGAGCATCCCGGCGGCCACGGGATACGACCACGAGTTGACCGCGTACAGGACGCCGATCGCGAGACCGGCGGCGAGCGCCTCGGCGACCGAGCGCCACGCGACGTCGCCGCGCGGCCCGGCGAGCGCGACCTGGAGGGCGAACGCCACGGCGACGAGCGTGAACGGGATCGCCAGCACGTGGGCGTGCAGGTCGCCGAGCGTGAACGAGAACGACGGGATCTCGTTGATCGTGTCCTCGATCACGCGCGAGGGCGCGAACCAGTCGTAGCCGCGCGGCGGGTCCTTGGCGTCCAGCCACTCCTTCGCGCCCGCGAGGTTGCCGAGCACCAGGCACAGCGCGACCGCCGCCAGCCCGGCGCCGACCGGCCCGCCGCCGGCCGGCTCGCGGACGGCCGCCCACAGCGTCCCCGCGACGGTGAACACGGCGGCGGCGGAGAGGCCGAACAGGGCGGCGACGGCGAGGTTGTAGCCCACGCTGGGCTCGAGCCCGAGCACGTGCGCGGGCATCCCCAGCAGCAGGTGGCCGAGGTAGTAGTAGTTGACCTGCTCGCCGGCCATCCACGGGTCGTTCGGCGGGAAGCTGCCCGACACGTCGACGGCGTTCATCAGCGCCATGTCCATCGGCTTCTCGGTGTTCCAGACGTCGGGGAAGAACGCGACGAGCAGCGCCATCGCGGCGAAGGCGACGGCGAACACGGCCTCGGCGCCGATCAGCAGCGGGCGGCGGTGCGGGTCGTCGGCGGGCAGCGCGAGCGCCAGCAGCCGCTCCCGGCGCCAGCGGCGCAGGAGCCCACGGCGCGGCTCGCCGGCGGCGGCGGCGCGCTCGGCCAGCGCGCGCTGGCGCAGGCCGGCCAGCAGGCCGGCGGCGGCGACCACGACGAAGGCCACGAGGATCGTCGCCGGGCCGTAGCCGGCGATGCCGAGGCTGCCGGCCATCCACACGAGCCAGCCGACGAGCAGCAGCCCGAGCGGCTTGGCCAGCCCGAGCCCGGCGCCGGGCAGCCGCCCCAGGACGAGCGCGGCGAGCGGCGCGGCGGCCAGCCCGACCGCCTCGACGAGCGCGAAGAAGCCGAGCGCCTCGAGCATGCCTTGGGCGCGGAGGCTAGTGGGCGGTCCGGCGGCGCCCCGCGCCGCCGGTCTCAGGCGTCGACGCGGATGCGGGTCTTCCCGAGGATGTCGCCCTCCTCGTCGCCGTTCCAGACGTCGATCCGCTGCGCGCGGTCGCCCTCCGGCACGCGGAACACGAGCTTCACCGTCGCCGCGGCGCCCGGCGCGAGGCCGCCGGAGCAGATCGTCTCGTTGCCCGCGAGCTGGTAGAGGTCGTCGACCGGCGTGACGTCCTCCCCCGCCGCGACGTGCAGCGCCGCGCCTCCTGAGCCGCAGAACGGGTCCTCCGCCGCGGAGCCGCGGTTGACCACCCGGACGTCGGCGACGAAGAAGCGCCGGTTGGCGCCGGCGGCGATCAGGTCGCCGCCGCGGTCGGCGCGCCGCGGGACCTGCCTCGCGGACCGGATGCGCCGGACGGTGAACTCGACGTCGCCGTCGCGCGCAGCCTCGCCGAGCCGCGCGCTCGTCACCTTCGGCTCCGGCGCGGGCACGTCGTCGGAGACCTCTGGCGCGACCACCGTCGCCACGCCGCCCGCCCGCTGCTCCTCCTGCGGCCCGACGATCGCGCCGATGATCGCCAGCGCGACGCCGGTGAGGCCGATGGTGACGAGCACCCCGCGGACCGTCCGCACGGCGCGCCCGAGGTAGCTCGCGCCGCGGCGCGCGCGCTGCGGCGCCGTGGGCGCCGGGACCGGCAGGTCGTCGTAGAGCTTGCGCAGGTCGCCCAGCGTGCGCGCCTGGAGCGCGCGGCCGACGCGGTGGTCGAGCTCCCCGTCGGTCAGCCGGCCCTCGTTCCAGTGCTGCCGGATGAACGCGACGACGCGCTCGCGGTCGGCGTCGCTCGCCCGCACTCGCGCGGGTCCGGCCGGAAGGGTCATGGGAGCCGGGATGCTAGGCCCGGCAGATAGCCTCCGCGCCGTGAGCACCTACGAGCGCATCGCCGACCTTCCGCTGGAGATCGAGGGCTACTCGCTCGAGGGCCTGAGCCGCAAGGTGTCGAGCGGCTTCGAGCGGCAGACCACCGTCATCCGGCTGCACGGCGGCGGCGAGGAGGGCGTCGGCGAGGACGTCACGTACGAGGGCGCCCACCACGTCGCCCAGCAGGAGGCGGGGCCGGTGCTGCCGCTCGCGGGCGGCTGGACGTTCGAGTCGTTCTCGAGCCACCTCGGCGAGCTGGACACGTTCCCCGACGGGCCGCCGAAGATGCCCGTGTACGTCAACTACCGCCGGTGGGGGTTCGAGAGCGCGGCGCTCGACCTCGCGCTGCGCCAGGCCGGCCGCTCGCTGGCCGACGCGGTCGGCCGCACGCCGCGGCCGATCACGTTCGTGGTCTCCTCGCGCATGGGCGACCCGCCGACGCTCGACCCGGTCACGCGCCGGCTCGCCCGCTACCCCGACCTGCGCTTCAAGCTCGACGGCACGCCCGACTGGAGCGACGAGCTGATCGCGGGGCTGGTCGAGACCGGGGCCGTCGACTCGATCGACTTCAAGGGCGCCTACAAGGGCACGATCGTCGACGTCGACACGGACCCGGCGTTCTACCGCCGGATCGCCGAGACGTTCCCGGACGCCTGGCTCGAGGACCCCGACCTCGAGCCGCCCGAGGCGCGCGAGGCGCTGCGCCCGTTCGAGGACCGCATCACGTGGGACGCGCCGATCCACTCGATCGACGACATCCTCTCCCGCCGCGTGATCCCGAAGACGGTCAACCTCAAGCCGTCGCGGTTCGGGAGCGTGCGGGCGCTGTTCGACGCCTACGACTTCTGCGACGAGCGCGGGATGGGCGCCTACGGCGGCGGCCAGTACGAGCTCGGCGCCGGCCGCGGCCAGATCCAGTACCTCGCCGCGCTCTTCCATCCCGACGCGCCGAACGACATCGCGCCCGCCGGCTACGACGCGCTCGACCCCGAGCCCGGCCTCCCCGCCAGCCCGCTCGAGCCCGATCTCGACACGCTCGGATTCCGCACGGCGGGACTAGGTCGTGCCCTAAACTCGTTTCATGCCCCCGAAGCAGCGTCAGATCAAGGTCGAGTCCAAGTCGGCGATGGCCGCGATGCAGAAGCTGGAGTCGCGTAGCGACGAGGAGCTGGAGGCGGAGACCCGCTACAAGGCCGCGGCCCAGGCGCTGCTCGGCGCGCGCGCCGCCGAGCGCATGGACGCGAAGCGCTCGCGGGAGCACTTCCGGGCCGCGATCGCGGCCGCGCGGCCGCAGGAGCGGCTCCAGCTGCGGCGGATGGCCGAGGCCTCGCTGGCGCTCGCCGAGCGCCGCGCGGGCGACCTCAAGACCGCCGCGGAGAAGCTCGGCCAGACGCCGCCGAGCAACCGCCAGCTGATGCTGCTGCGGTTCATGGGGCTGGTCGCGCCGCCGCCCGGCTCCGGCGCGCTGCGCCGCGCCCGCGGCATCCTGATCATCCTGCTGCTCGTCGTCGCCGCGCTCGCCCTCGGCTGGGGGCTCGTGCAGCTCGTCTCGCTGCCGTTCGGCGGCATCGACCCGGTGATCAGCATCTTCTGGGGCTTCCTCGTCGTCCTCGTCGCGCTCGGCGTGCTGTTCTTCGTCGGCCGCCGGCGCCAGGGCCGGGCACGAGCGAAGGCCGCGCAGGAACGCGCCAACGCGCTCGGCACCGGCCGGGCCGCGCGCCGCTCCGGCGGCGGTGGCGCGTAGCGCCGCGCCGGCTTCCTCAACTGCGGCTGGGTGGGGGATGCGAGGGTGCATTTCGTCACGCTCGCGTCGGCCGCGCCGGTGAGCGTGACGAATGCACGCCAGAGGAGCCGAACGTCACGCTCGCTGCACGGCGCGACCGAGCGTGACGAATGCCCCTGCCCAGCCGCGTTGACGTCCGCCGGCACAACACGCCTACCCTCACATCCGGCCCCGCTGCGACGTTGAACCGGACAGTGACGACCGTCGCCCTCCCACCCTTCTGGAGCCTCGTCGAGAAGCACGGCGACGAGCTGCTCGCCCACGCACGCCGGATGGCCGGCGCCGAGCACGCCGAGGACGTCCTCCAGGACGCCTTCCTGCGCGCCCTTCGCGCCTACCCCCGGCTGCGCCACGCCGACCACCTGCGCGCCTGGCTGTACCGCATCACCACCACGGCGGCGATCGACTCCCACCGCTCCCGCCGCCGCGAGCTCCCCGTCGAGGAGGTCCCGGCCGTCGCGGTCGAGGACGACTACGACGCGGGCGCCTTCGAGAGCCTGATCTCCCCCCTGCCCGAGACCTCGCGCGCCGCGCTCCGGCTGCGGTTCGTCGACGACCTCGACTACGAGCACATCGCGACCCAGCTCGGCTGCTCGCCAGAGGCCGCCCGCCAGCGCGTCTCCACCGCCGTCCGCAACCTCCGAGAGAGGCACGCCGCATGACTCCCCTGCCCGAATCCCTGCTGGAGGCCGTCGCCTCCGCCGCCGTCCGCGAGGGCCTCGCCGACGCGATCTTCACCCGCCTGAGCACCCCGATCGGCCGTCTCCTGGTCGTGCAGGGCGAGCGCGGCGTCGTCCGCGTCGCCTTCGAGGAGGAGCCCGAGGACGCGGTGCTGGCCGGCGTGGCCGGCAGCCTCGGCCCGCGCGTGATCGCCTCCGACCGCGAGCTCGCCGCCACCCGCGACGCGCTGTCCGCGTACTTCGAGGGCGACGACGCGGTGCTCGTCCCTGCCGGTCGACCTCGGCCTGGTGGGCGCGCCGTTCCGCCGCCGGGTGCTGGAGACGCTGCACGACCAGATCCACCGCGGCGAGGTCGTCACCTACGCCGGCCTGGCCCAGCGCAGCGGCAACCCCAAGGCGTTCCGCGCCGCCGCGACCGCCTGCGCCCGCAACCCCGTGCCGATCGTCGTGCCCTGCCACCGCGTCCTGCCGAGCGGCGGCGGGATCGGCAACTACGGCGGCGGGCCGGAGCGCAAGCGCGCGCTGCTGGAGCTCGAAGGCGCGTCTTCGCCTGCCAGCGCGCCTCTCGCGCTCGCCTTCGGCGACGTTACCGACGTCGATGACGATCGGCTCGGCCGGCTGCTCGTCGGCCGTGGTCGGCGCGACGCCGATCCGGTCGACGACCTCCTGCCCCTTCGTGACCTTGCCGAGCAGCGCGTAGACCGGCGGCGCGAGCTGCGCGTCCTCGGCGGTCACGACGAAGAACTGGCTGCCCGAGGCGCCCGCCGGCTCCGTCTGCGTCTTGGCCATCGCGACGACGCCCTTCGTGTACTGGAGGCCGTCCGGCGGCTGCTCGACGACCGTGTAGCCCGGCCCGCCCTGGCCGTTGCCGGCCGGGTCGCCGCCCTGGATCACGAACCCGGCGACGATCCGGTGGAACGTCAGCCCGTCGTAGAAGCCCTTGTCGGCGAGGTACTTGAACGAGCCGCCGGTCCGCGGGGCGCGCTTCGCGTCGAGCGTGATCTCGAAGTCGCCGCAGCTCGTGACGACCTTCGCCACGTACGTCTTGCCGCGCTGGAGGCGCTCCTTCGGCTTCGGGCAGCTTCGCGTCCTCCTTGGGAGCGGGCGCCTCGACCTGCTCGCAGCCGCTCGCCTCGGCCGGCGACGGCGGCTCGGACGTCGGGGTCGACTCCGCGTCGTCGTCGCCCCCGCAGGCCGCGAGCGCGAGGCACGCGGCGAGGACGGCGAGGAGCAGGGCGGCCCTGGACATGGCGGGCGATGATAGACAGGCGTCGTGCCCCTCTCCCCCGCCATGCGCCGGTACGACCAGGTGCTCATCGACCTCGACGGCTGCCTGTGGGTCGGCGACGAGCCGACGGACCGCGCGCAGGAGGCGGTCGCGGCGCTGCGCGAGGCGGGCAAGGCGGTCGCGTTCCTCACCAACGACGTCCGTCACACCCCCGAGGAGTTCGTCCGCAAGCTGTGGCGGCTCGGGTTCCAGGCCGCTCTGGACGAGGTCGTGACCGTCGGCGCCGCGATCCAGTACCTGCTCAGCGAGCGCGGCGGCGGCGCCGCCTACGTCGTCGGCTCGCAGGCGCTCGTGGACCACGTCGCCGAGGCCGGGATGCGGATCGTCAACCGCACGGAGTTCGCCACCCGCGCCGACGTCGTGGTGGTCGGCGGCCACGAGGACTTCAGCTTCGAGGAGCTGCGGATCGCGTCCCAGGCCGTGCAGCGCGGAGCCGAGCTGATCGGCGCCACGCGCGACCCCACGTTCCCGATGCCGGACGGGCCGTGGCCCGGCACCGGGGCCGTGCTCGCGGCCGTCGAGGTGGCGGCGGGCCGCCGCGCCGCGCTCGTGGTCGGCAAGCCGGAGCCGCCCATGTACGAGGCCGCGCGCGACCGGCTCGGCGAGGGACGCTGCCTCGGCGTCGGCGACCGGCTCGACATCGACGTCGCGGGCGCCCGCCACGCCGGGATGGACTCCGCGCTCGTGCTGACCGGCGGCACGACCCGCGCCGAGGCGGACGCCGCCGACCCGAAGCCCACGCACGTCGCCGACTCGCTGGCGGCGCTCGTGCTCGGCCGGGGCATCTAGCCTCAGCGCCGAATGGATCGCGACGTCTGCCTGATCGTCAACCCGAGCGCCGGCGCCGGCCGGGCCGCCAAGCTGCTGCCCCGCGTCGAGGCGGCGCTGCGCGGGCTCGGCATGTCCTTCCGCGTCGAGCGCACGACCTCGATGGACCACGCCCGCGAGCTGGCGCGCGGCGCGCGCGACGCCGGCGAGATCGCCGCCGCGATGGGCGGCGACGGGCTGACGGGCGCCGTGGCGGGCGAGCTGCGCGACGGCGCCGGCGTGCTCGCCGTCCTCCCCGGCGGCCGCGGCAACGACTTCGCGCGCAAGCTCGGGATCCCGGCCGATCCGGTCCAGGCGTGCGAGCTGCTCGCGCACGGCGCCGAGCGGCGGATCGACCTCGCCGCGGTCGGCGAGCGCAGCTACCTGGGCATCGCCTCCGCCGGGCTGGACTCCGACGCCCAGGACGTCGCGAACTCCACGCGGCTGAAGGTCGGCACGATGGTCTACGCGTACGGCGCGCTGCGCGCGCTCGCCGCCTGGAAGCCCGCCCGCTGGACCGTCGTGATCGACGACGAGGAGCACCGCTTCGCCGGGTACTCCGTGGCCGTGGCCAACTCGGGCGTGTACGGGAGCGGGATGTACCTCGTGCCGGACGCCGAGCTCGACGACGGGCTGCTCGACGTCGTGCTCTGCGAGGACATCCCGAAGCGGCGCTACCTCGTCAACCTGCCGAAGGTGTTCAAGGGGACGCACCTCGGCGAGCCGGGGATGCACCTCCTGCGCGGCCGCACGGTGACGTTCGAGGCCGACCGCCCGTTCACCGCCTACGCCGACGGCGACCCGATCGCCGAGCTGCCGGCGACCGTCCAGGTCCTCCCCCGCGCGCTGCGCGTGCTCGCGCCATGATCCGGCTCACGGCCGGCCTCGCGGCGGCGCGAGCGGTCGGCGGCCTGGCGCGGGCCACCGGCCGCGGCGGCGGGACGTCGCTCCCGGGCAAGGTGCTCACGCGCGTCGAGCCGCACGCGATCGAGCGCCTCGCGCGCCGGCTGGAGCGCGGCAGCGTCGTCATCTCGGCCACCAACGGCAAGACCACCACGGCCGCGATGGTCTCCGCGGTGCTCGAGCGCACGGGCGCCCGGCTCGTGCACAACCGGGCGGGCGCGAACATGGTCGGCGGCGTCGCCAGCGCGCTGGCCGCGGCGGCCCGGCGCGGCGGGCGGGCGCTGGACGGCGACCTCGGCCTGTTCGAGGTCGACGAGTTCTGGCTCGGCCCGGTCGTGGAGGAGATCGAGCCGCGCGCGCTGCTGCTGTCCAACCTGTTCCGCGACCAGCTGGACCGCTACGGCGAGCTGGACACGATCGCCGACCGCTGGGCCGAGGTCGTCGCCCGCCGGCCGCCGCACACGCGGCTGGTGCTGAACGCCGACGACCCGCTGGTGGCCGACCTCGGCCGGGCCTCGGGCGCGCTCTACTTCGGCGTCGAGGACGACGCGCTCGCGCTGCCGGAGCTCCAGCACGCCTCGGACTCCAAGCACTGCCGCCGCTGCGGCCACGCCTACGTCTACGAGACGGTCTACCTCGCCCACCTCGGCCGCTACCGCTGCCCCAACTGCGGCCAGGAGCGCCCGGTGCCGGACGTCACCGCCCGCGACGTCGAGCTGCGCGGCATCCGCAGCGCGGCGTTCACGCTCTGCGCGGCGGGCGACGAGCACCGCATCGAGCTGCCGCTGCCCGGCCTCTACAACGTCTACAACGCGCTCGGCGCGGCCGCGCTGTGCCTGGCGCTCGACGTCCCCGCCGCCGACGTCGCCGCCGGGCTCGCGACCGTCGCGCCCGCGTTCGGGCGCGCCGAGACGATCGAGCTCGGCGGCCGCCCCACCTCGATCCTGCTGGTCAAGAACCCCGCCGGGGCCAACGAGGTCCTGCGCACGCTCACGCTCGAGGGCCGCGACCTCGACGTCTTCGGCGTCCTCAACGACAACACGGCCGACGGCCGCGACGTCTCCTGGGTGTGGGACGCCGACTGGGAGGTGCTCGCCCCGCACCTGCGGCGGATGACGTGCTCGGGCACGCGCGCGGCGGAGCTGGCGCTGCGGCTGAAGTACGCGGGCGCCGACCCCGGCCGCCTGCACGTCGTCGAGGACGTCGAGGAGGGCCTCGACGCGGCGCTCGCCGACGGCGACGGCCCGCTCTACGCGCTTCCCACCTACACCGCGCTGCTCGAGCTGCGGGAGCTGCTCGCCCGCCGCGGCGCGGCGAAGGAGTACTGGCGATGACCGTCTCCGCCGCCGTCATGTGGCACGACGTCGAGTGCGGCGGCTACGACGCCGACCTGCGCCTGTGGCGGGAGCTCGCCCGCGCGCACGACGGGCCGGTGCTCGACATCGGCGCGGGCACGGGGCGCGTGGCGATCCGCCTCGCCCACGCCGGCCACGACGTGACGGCGCTCGACCGCGACGGCGAGCTGCTGGCGGTGCTGGCCGAGCGCGCCGGCGCCGCGGGCCTCGAGGTCGAGACCGTGCTCGCCGACGCCGCCGACTTCGACCTCCCGCGCCGCTTCGCGCTGGTCGCCGTGCCGATGCAGACGCTCCAGCTGCTGCCCGGGCCGGTCGGCCCGCGACGGCTTCTACGCGTCCGCGGCGCGGGCGCTGCTGCCGGGCGGCCTCGTCGCCGCCGCGATCGCCGACGCGCTCGAGTCGTTCGACGAGCACGCCGCCCTCCCGCTGCCCGACGTCGGCGAGGCGGAGGGGCTCCAGTACCTGTCCCAGCCCGTCGCCGTGCGCGAGGAGGTCGCCGCGGTGCGGATCGAGCGCATCCGGCAGATCGTCGCGCCGGGCGGCCGGCGCACCAGCGAGGACGACGTCGTGCTGCTGGCGCGCCTCAGCGCCGAGGACGTGGCGCGCGAGGCCGCCGCCCACGGCCTGCGGGCCGAGGAGCCGCGGGTGATCGGGGCGACCGACGAGCACGTCGGCTCCACGGTGGTGATGCTCCGTGGCTGAGACGCTGCGGGTCTGCGCGCTGTACCCGGACCTGATGAACATCTACGCGGACCGGGGCAACCTGCTGCTGCTCGAGCGGCGCTGCCGCTGGCGCGGGATGGGCTTCGAGCTGAAGGGCGTGGGGCTCGGCGAGGAGCTCGACGCCGATGCCCACGACCTCTTCTACCTCGGCGGCGGCCAGGACCGCGACCAGGCGCTGTGCGCGCAGGACCTCGCGACCGTCAAGCGCGACGCCCTCCACGCCGCCGCGGAGCGCGGCGCGGTGATCTTCGGCGTCTGCGGCGGCTACCAGCTGCTCGGCCACGGCTACCAGCTCGGCGAAGAGCGGCTGCCCGGGATCGGCCTCGTCGACCTCGAGACCGTCCGCGAGGACGGCCCGCGGCTGATCGGCAACGTCGCGATCGAGATCGCCGGCCTGCGGGTGCTGGCCGGCTTCGAGAACCACGGCGGCCGCACGCGGCTCGGACCGGGCGCGACGCCGCTCGGGCGGGTGCTCCAGGGGCACGGCAACGACGGCCGCAGCGGGCACGAGGGCGTCCGCGGCGGCCCGCACGGCACCGTGATCGGCACGTACCTCCACGGCCCGCTGCTGCCCAAGAACGCGTGGTTCGCCGACTGGCTGACCACGACGGCGCTCGGGCTGGCCCCGAACGCCCTCGCCCAGCTCGACGACGGGCTCGAGGACGCCGCCCACCTCGCGGCGCGCCGCGCGGCTGGGGTCTGACCCCGCGGATACGCTCTCGGCCATGAACCTCTCCCGGCTGGCGGCACTGCTGGCCGCGCTCGCGCTCGGCCTGCGTGGCGGGCTGCGGCTCCGGCGACGACGAGTCGCCCGCCGGCGCCAGCGCCACGCCGACCCCGTCGCCGGGCCAGACGATCCGCCGCGACGAGGCGAACGCGCGCGTCTCGCTGACGATCGGCTCGAAGAACTTCACGGAGCAGCGCGTGCTGGGCGAGATCTTCGCGCAGGGCCTGCGGGCGGCCGGCTTCCAGGTCGGCACGAGCCTGGACCTCGGCGACGAGCACGCCGCCCTGCGCGCCGTCAAGTCCGGGGCGATCGACGCCTACCCCGAGTACACGGGCACGGCGCTGCTGTCGTTCTTCGGCAAGACGCCCGGCGAGCTGCCGAAGGACCCCGATCAGGCCTACGAGGAGGCCAAGCGCGGCTTCGCGGCCGACGGCCTGGTCGCCTTCCCGCCGACGCCGTTCACCTCCAGCAACGAGGTCGCGGTCAGCCAGGAGACCGCCGAGAAGCTCGACCTGCGCGAGATCTCCGACCTCAAGGGCGAGGCCGGCGAGCTGACGCTGGCGGGCTCGCCCGAGTGCCGGATGCGCTTCGACTGCCTCAAGGGCCTGGAGCGCGTGTACGGGCTGCGCTTCAAGCGCTTCATGACGGTCCCGATCCCGCAGCGCCACGAGGTGCTGACCTCCGGGAGGGCCGACGTGTCGATCGTGTTCACCACGGACCCGCAGATCCAGCGCGAGTCCGAGGTGCTGCTGGAGGACGACAAGAGCATGTTCCCGCCCTACAACTCCTCGCTGGTGATGCGCGAGGAGGTGGCCGAGGAGGCCGGCCCGCGGCTCGCGGAGACGCTCGAGGTCATCCAGGCCGCCCTGACCGACGAGAACATGCAGGAGCTCAACGCGCGCGTCGACCTCGACGGCCAGTCGCCGGCCGCGGTCGCGAAGGCGTACCTGACCGAGAACGGCCTCATTCCAGCCGGTTAGTGCCCGCCCCGAGGGGTGAGCGATCTGACGCCGCACCTGACGCGAGTTCTCCGGATCGGCAGGTAGGCTGGCGGGCGCACTCGAACGGGAGACCTCTCTTTGTCCGCCGAGACCATTCACCAGTCAGAGGCGCCCACGGGTGCCGCCGAGGCGGCGTCGCTGGAGTTCCGCGAGGCCACGAAGCGCTACCCGGGCGCCGACCACCCGGCCGTCGACAAGCTGTCGCTGCACGTGCCCGCCGGCGAGATCTGCGTGCTGGTCGGGCCCTCCGGCTGCGGCAAGACCACCGCGATGCGGCTGGTCAACCGGATGATCGACATCACCGACGGCGACATCCTGGTCGGCGGCAGCACCGTCCGCGACCGCAAGCCGTCCGAGCTGCGGCGCGAGATCGGCTACGTGATCCAGCAGATCGGCCTGTTCCCGCACAAGACGATCGGCGACAACATCGCCACGGTGCCGCAGCTGCTCGGCTGGGACAAGCGGCGCACCCGCGAGCGGGTCGAGGAGCTGCTGGAGATCATCGGCCTGCCGGGCGACTTCCGCGACCGCTACCCGGCCCAGCTCTCGGGCGGCCAGCGCCAGCGCGTCGGCGTGGCCCGCGCGCTCGCCGCCGACCCGCCGCTGATGCTGATGGACGAGCCGTTCGGGGCGATCGACCCGATCAACCGCGAGCGGCTCCAGAACGAGTTCCTGCGCCTCCAGGCCGAGCTGCGCAAGACGATCGTCTTCGTGACCCACGACATCGACGAGGCGATCAAGATGGGCGACCGGATCGCGATCCTCAAGGAGGGCGGCCGGCTCGCCCAGTACGCGCCGCCCGCCGAGCTGCTCATGTACCCGGCCGAGCCGTTCGTGGAGGACTTCGTCGGCGCGGACCGCCAGCTCAAGCGCCTCGCGCTCCAGCGGGTGCGCGACATCGACCTGTGGAAGGCGGCGATGGTCCGCGTGGGCGAGCCGGTCGCCGAGGCCAAGGCCAAGCTCGCCGACGCCGACCTCGACATCCCGCTGCTCGTCGACGAGAACGGCCGCCCGAAGGGCTGGCTGTCCGAGCGCGGGCTCCAGGGCGAGCGGGTGCGCGAGGACCTCCGCTCCCCCGCCGACCCGGTCGTGGAGCTCGACGACATCCTCCGCGACGCGCTGTCCGACCTCCTGGCCGCCGACACCCAGTACGGGCCCGTCGTCGACGCCGACGGCCGCGTGGCGGGCGTGCTGTCGATCGAGGCGCTGTCGCACGCGCTGAGCGTCCCGGCCGAGCACGTGCCCACGGCAACCGAGCTGGCCGTGACGCGCGGCCGAGCACGAACACGAGCGCAGCTGACTCCAGGGCCATGGCCGACTTCACATACGTCCCCCTGCTGGCCCAGATCGGCGAGGACTTCTTCGGCGACCGCGAGGGCGCCGCGGAGCGCTGCCCGAGCAACAACGGGCTCTGCCCCGGCTGGATCCTCGACAACTTCAACGACTACGTCGATCCGTTCTGGGAGCACGTGCAGCTCAGCGTCGTGCCGCTGGTGATCGGCTTCGTCATCGCCACCGGGCTGGCGCTGTTCGCCCACCGGTACCGCGTGTTCCAGCCGATCTTCCTGGCGATCGTCGGGGCGCTGTTCACGATCCCCTCGATCGCCTTCTACCTGATCCTGCTCAACATCACGGGCCGCGGCTTCGGCACCGCCGTGGTCGTGCTGACCGCGTACACGCAGGTGCTGATCTACCGCAACGTCATGACCGGGCTCCAGGAGGTGCCGCGGGAGGCCGTCGACGTCGCGCAGGGCATGGGCCTGACGCGCCGGCAGATCCTGTTCCGCGTCGAGCTGCCGATGGCGCTGCCGACGATCTTCGCCGGGCTGCGGATCGCGGCGTCCTCCACCGTGGGCATCGCCGGGTTCGCGTTCTTCGCCGGCGCCGGCGGCCTGGGTGACCCGATCTTCAGGGACCCGGGGTTCAAGGGCAACGTGGTCGCCGCGTCGCTGCTGATGATCCTGCTGGCGGCCGCGCTGGAGCTGATCGTGCTCGCTGTGCAGCGAGCGTTCACCCCCTGGGAGCGGGCGGTGTCGACATGACGTTCGCCGTGCTCGGCCCCTTCGGGGACGCCATCGAGTTCATCTTCGAGCAGCGCGAGTCGCAGGCCGGGACGGTGCAGGTCGGCGGGCTCGGCGAGATGTGGGAGCTCACGTGGACGCACATCCAGCTGTCGGTGGTCGCCACCGTGGTCGCGACGCTGATCGCCATGCCGGTCGGCGTCTGGCTCGGCCACATCGGCCGGTTCCAGTTCCTCGCGACGAGCATCTCCAACATCGGCCGCGCCGTGCCCGCGCTCGGGCTGATCGTGTTCTTCATCGCCTTCCTCGGCGTCGGCTTCCTCAACGTCTGCGTCGCGCTCGTGCTGCTGGCGATCCCGCCGATCATCACCAACACCTACGTGGGCATGCGGGGTGTCGACCGCGAGACCGTCGACGCCGCGCGCGGCAACGGCCTCACGGGCACGCAGATCGCCGCTCAGGTCGAGCTGCCGCTGGCGCTGCCGACGATCATGAGCGGCATCCGCATCGCGCTCGTCTCCGTCGTCGCCACCGCGACGATCGCGCCGCTGGCGAACGTCGACACGCTCGGGCGGCCGATCGTCAGCCCGAACGTCTACGGCACCGCCGGGCAGCTCGCCGCCTGCATCGTCGTCGCGCTGCTGACGTTCGCCGCCGACGGCGTGCTCGCCGCCGTCCAGCGGGCGGTCACGCCGCGCGGCCTGAAGATCCAAGCCGGGGGCCGGTCACGTGCCCGTCCCTTCTTCCTGCCATCCAAGAGGAGCATCCAGTCGACATGAAACATCGAAAGCACGCACTTCTCCTGCTGCTCGCGGTCCTGTGCCTCGGCCTCGTGCTCGCCTCCTGCGGCGGGGACGACGAGGAGTCCTCCTCGACCTCGTCCTCGTCGAGCGACAACGGCGGCGAGACCAGCGGCAACGAGATCCAGAAGGTCGAAGGGGCCGAGTCGAAGCCGACGATCAAGGTCGGCTCCAAGAACTTCACCGAGCAGTACATCCTCGGCGAGATCTACTCCCAGGCGCTCGCGGCGGCGGGCTACAAGGTCGAGAAGCAGCTCGACCTCGGCTCGGAGCTGCTCGCCTACAAGGCGCTGAAGGCCGGGCAAGGTCGACGCCTACCCGGAGTACACGGGCACGGCGCTGACCTCGTTCTTCGGGGTCAAGACGGCCGACGTGCCGCGCGACGCCCAGCAGGCGTACGAGGACGCCAAGGCCGGCTACGCCGAGGACGACGTGACCGCGCTCGCCCCGACGCCGTTCGAGAACACCTACCGGCTCGGCATGACCAAGGAGGGCGCCGCCAAGGCGGGCGACCCCAAGGTGATCAGCGACCTCAAGGACAAGGCGGCCGACCTCTCGATCACCGGCTTCCCGGAGTGCAAGCAGCGCCAGGACTGCCTGCTCGGCGTCGAGCAGACGTATGACATGAAGTTCGGCAAGTTCGTGACGAGCGAGCAGAAGTACCAGGTGCTCGACTCGGGTGACGCGGACGTGGCGTTCATCTTCACCACGGACGGCGACCTGGCCAGCGGCAAGTACGTGGTCCTCGACGACGACAAGAAGTTCTTCCCGCCCTACAACGTGACGTTCAACGTCCGCAACGACGTGCTCGAGCAGCTCGGGCCGGAGGCGCAGGAGGTCGTTGAGAAGGTCCAGGAGCCGCTGACCGAGAAGGTCATGCAGGAGCTCAACGCCCGCGTGGACGTCGACAAGCAGAAGCCGGACGAGGTGGCGAAGGGCTACCTCGAGGCCGCCGGGTTCATCCCGAAGGGCTGACCGTGTTGGCGGCGCGCGCGGCGTGAGTCACGCCGCGCGCGCCGGCCTCAGCTCGTCGTACAGCGCCGCCGACGCGTCGGCGATCGGCGGCAGCGCGGCGACCTCGGCGGCGACCCGCCACGCCGCGGTCGTGAAGCGGGGCTCGTCGAGCAGCGCGCGCACGGCGCCGAGCAGCCGCTCGGGCGCCTCCGCGGCGTTCGCGAGCCCGATGCCGGCGCCCAGCCTGGCGACGCGCTCGGCGTTGCGGAACTGGTCGGCGATCCCGGGCACGACGACCGCCGGGACGCCGGCCGCGAGCGCCATGCGCGTGGTCCCGGCGCCGCCGTGGCTGATCATCGCCGCGGTGTGCGGCATCACGGCGTGCTGCGGGACCCAGCGCTCGACATGCACGTTGGGCGGGGCGGGCGGCAGCGTGGCGAGGTCGATCTCGTTGCCGACCGTGAACAGGGCGCGCACCGGCAGCGCGGCGAGCGCGGCGAGCGTGGCCTCGTACAGCTCGCGGAAGCCCGGGAGGCCGGGCATCACCGAGCCGTACGTGGCGTAGACGAGCGGGCGGTCGTCGAGGTCGCCCGGCCACCAGCCGTCCGGGAGCGGCGCCGGGGCCGGCGTGGGCTCGCGGAAGCGCAGCGCGTGGGCCGGGCCCGGATCGGCGGGGTCCTCCATCGCCTCCGGAATCACGGTCAGATAGGGCGCGCTCGCGAGGCGGGCGCCGCGCGGGTCGGGCGCGAGGTGCAGCCGGCGCCGGTGCCGGTCGAGGGCGGGCGTCACGAGCGGCGTCCCCCAGGCCTCGGTGGCGGCCGCCATGATCGCGATCCGCCCGTGCGCGAGGCCGATGCGCTCCGCGGCGAGCATGCCGGCGAACTCGGTCGGCTCGCGCAGGACGATGTCGGGCATCAGGTCGCGGATCGCGGCGATGATCCCGGGCAGCGAGGCGCGGACGTGGATCCCGCCGAAGACCTCGCGCATCATGATCGCGCCCTGCTCGTCGTTGGTCAGCTCGGGGAAGCGGGCCTGCGCGGCGCGGACCTCGTCCTCGGGCGGATCGGCGAGCGGGTGGAACGGCACGCCGGCGGCCTCCACCATCGCCCGCGTCTTCTCCGGGGCGGCGAGGAGGACCTCGTCGCCGGCCGCCAGGAACGCCCGGGCGAACGGGAACAGCGGGCCGAGGTGGCCGGCGCCGCTGTTGGACGTGATCAGGATCCGCATAGACCGAGAAGACGCCTGCGGCGGCCGGATATTCCCTCCTGCCCGCCGTCGATACGCGTCCCGTCGCCGTCGCCGACCATCACGCTCGAGGTCACCCTCCTTCACCCTGCCGCGGAGCCGCCTGCGCGGTCGCGGCCCGGCGACGCGGGCTATGACCTGCGCTGCGTCAAGCCGTTCACGCTCGAGCCGGGCGAGCGTGCCACCGTGCCGACGGGCGTCGCGATCGCCGTGCCGGAGGGCGCCGCAGGCCTGGTCGTGCCGCGCTCCGGCCTGGCGGCGCGGCACGGGATCTCGGTCGTCAACGGCCCGGGCCTGATCGACCCCAACTACCGCGGCGAGGTCAAGGTCGTGCTCGTCAACCTCGGCTCAGAGCCCTACCAGGGCGAGCCGGGCGACCGGATCGCGCAGCTCCTGCTGGTGCCGTGCCTGACGCCGGAGGTCCAGGTGGTCGCGGAGCTGCCGGAGACGGAGCGCGGCGCCGCCGGCTTCGGCTCCTCCGGCCGCTAGCCGCGCGAGTCGCCGTTGACCGCGTAGCGGTCGAAGCGCTCGGCCAGCACCGCGGGGATGCGGGCGGTGACGAGGACGCCCTCGGCGGTGTCCGTGCGCGACAGCTCGCCCGCGACGTCGTGCAGGTCGGACAGCGTGCCGCCCTCGTGGTAGGGCACGAGCAGCGCGACGTCGCGCAGCGTGCGCTCGAACTCGGAGGCGATCCGGTCGCGCAGGGCTTCCAGGCCCTCGCCGGTGATCGCGCTGACCAGGACGGCGTCGGGGTGCCGGAACGCGAGCTCCGCGCGGCGCTCCTCCGTGAGCTTGTCGGCCTTGTTGAGCACCAGCACCCGCGGGCTGTCGGCGGCGTGGATCTCCTCCAGGACGTCGTCGACCGCGCGCGTCATCGCCTCGAGCTCCTCCTCCGGCTCGCTCGCGTCGACCACGTGCAGGACGAGGTCGGAGAGCCTCGTCTCCTCCAGCGTCGCGGAGAAGGCGTCGACCAGCTGGTGCGGCAGCTTGCGGATGAACCCGACGGTGTCCGTCATCAGGTACGTGCGGCCCTGGAGCTGGAGCGTGCGGGTCGTGGGGTCGAGGGTGTGGAACAGGCGGTCGCGGACGCCGACGGTGGCGCCGGTGAGCGCGTTCAGCAGCGTCGACTTGCCGGCGTTCGTGTAGCCGGCCAGCGCGACGTTGGGCAGGTGCGCGCGCTCGCGCTCGGCGCGCTGGATCGCCCGCGTCGAGCGGACGTGGTCGAGCCGGCGGCGCAGCGCGGTGATGCGGTCGCGCGCCAGCCGGCGGTCCGTCTCGATCTGGGACTCACCGGGGCCCCGCGTGCCGATGCCGCCGACGCCGCGCCCGGCGCCGAGGCGCTCGAGGTGCGTCCACAGCCCCCGCATGCGGGCCATGTTGTACTCGAGCTGCGCGAGCTCGACCTGGAGCTTGCCCTCCGCCGTGTGGGCGTGGCCGGCGAAGATGTCGAGGATCACGGCCGTCCGGTCGACCACCGGCATGTCGAGCGCCTTCTCGAGGTTGCGCTCCTGGCGCGGCGAGAGCTCGTCGTCGCACGCGATGACGTTCGCGTCCGCGCGCTTCGCCGAGCTCCTTCAGCTCCTCGATCTTGCCCTGGCCGATGTAGTGGTTCGGGTGCGGGTGCTCGCGATGCTGGACCAGCTCGCCCACCACCGCCACGCCCGCCGTGCGCAGCAGCTCCTTGAGCTCGGACAGGTCGTCGCCGTCGGGCATGACCCCGACGCAGTAGGCACGCTGCTTCGCCCGGCCGCCCGCTTGGGCGCCCGGGGTGCTCGAGGGCACGGCACGTCCGTTCCGGCTTCGCTGCATCACCTCTCAGTCTAGGCCGGCGATGCGCGATCACCGTTCGGTGCCCGCGGGATCGCAGCGATCCGGATCGGATTCATCCCGAGGTTGCCCGGGCTCGCGTCCCAGACGACCCAGCCTCCGCGGCGGCCGAGCGCCGGGCGCAGGTCGGTCGGCTCGTTGCCGCGGATCAGCGTGCGTCGGCGCGTCCAGCGCCCGCCCTTGCGCGAGCGCACGTAGTAGGCGTCCGTGCCGTCATCCCAGAGCACCGCCAGGTCCCCGCGCGGACCGCGCGCCATCTGGACGTCGACCGGATCGTCGCGGCTGATGCGCCGAGCGGGCCCGAATCGGCCGCTGCGGCGCACGCGCCGCACGCGGATGTCCGAGCGGCTGCCGCGCCGGTCGACGTAGGCGACGTAGGTCCGCCTCGGTCCGCCGGCGGCCGACGGCGCGGTGCGGTCGTCGCCGAGCCGCGGCCCCTCCACCCAGCTCTGCTGGAGGTTCGGGTCGCCGACGCCGTTCCAGATCGCCGATCGTGCCGCGAGCCCCGAGAAGAACGCGATCAGGCCGCGTCCGAGCGGCGCCAGCGAGGTGTCGAGGCTCTCGGTCGCGCTCGCGAGCTCCACCGGCATCTCGCGCGGCCCGCTGCCGTCGAGGCCGAAGCGGCCGAAGTCGGCCGGGCCGGTCTGGGAGATCATCGACAGCCGCCCGCCGCGATCGATCAGCGCCTTCTCGATCGTGCCGGTGTCGCCGAGCGGGACCGGCGGCGCGAACGTCGCGCCGCCGTCGCCGGAGCTGAACAGCAGCGTGTCGTCGCTCACGACCGGGACGACGATGTGCACGGTGCCCGGCCGCGGGATCAGCACCTGCGCCTTCGCCGCGGCCGACTCGAGCAACGGGAAGGTCCGCCGCAGCGTGCAGGTGCGCGCCCGGCGCCTCACCTGGCAGTACTCGACGGCGCCCGTGCTCGCCGCCCCGTCCGTGAACCACGCGACGTGCGCGGTGCCCTTGCGGTCGACGGCCACGCCCGGGTCGTGCCCCGTCCCGAGGAACCTCGGGGTGACGGCGGCGGAGGCGGGCGCGGCGGCGGCGAGCACCGCGAGCATCGCGAGCAGGAACGGCTTCATGCGGCCGATGCTAGGCCAGGATCGCGCGGGCGGGCGCGGGGAGCCGCTCGTAGTGGTCGCGGAGCTCGAGCGACGGCAGCACGATGACGCCCTCGTCGGGATGCCCGACCCACGTCGCGATCCCGGCCGCGAGCCCGTAGGCCGCGTAGGCGGCGGCGCAGGCGTCGAGCTCGTCGAGCGTGCGGCGCCACAGCCCGCCGTCCTCGTCCACGATGCCCTTCAGCTTCAGCGCGGCGATCCGCTCCTGGAGGCCCGACGGCGTGCGCTTGGCGCCGGGGCGGTGGCCGAGCAGCGCGCAGAAGATCGCGTCGGGGTAGGTCTCGCACAGCCGCCCGGCGGTCAGCGCGCCCTCCTCCACCCGGCCCTCGACCGCGCCGTCGGCCGGCGGCCGGAACAGCTCCAGGTCGGACAGCGCCGCGTAGAGCGCGAAGCCGACGCGCATCCACTCCTCCCACGCCCTGTGCGGCTGCCCGGCGGCGGGGACCGGGTACAGCGGCAGCCCGCGCCGGAACAGCAGCGTGTCGCAGACGCGCATGCGCTCGTAGCGGCCCTCGGGCACGCCGATGCGCTCCCGCAGCGCCGCGCCGGGCGCCAGCAGGTCCAGCCGGTGGCCGGAGGGCGCGTCGACGGCGACGACGGCCTGCCCGCGGCCGAAGCCCTCGATCGTGCGGGCGACCCGCTCGATCGTGCCGGGCTCGTAGAACGTCGCGACCAGCTCCAGGCCGCTGCCCGAGCGGCGCTCGTGCAGCGTGCACAGCTGCTGGTTGCCGGGCCTGGCGGAGACGTCGATGCCGCAGTAGCGCATGGCGGACGGCCGGTATGGTGGCAGCCCGTGGAGACGGCGATCAGCGACGGCGAGCTCGGCGAGCGGCTGGCCGCTCGGACGCTCGAGCTGATCGACATCCCCTCCGAGTCGCGCGACGAGGCGATGATCGCCAGCTGCGTCCTCGAGCTGCTGCGGTCGGGCGGCGTGCCCGTGCGCGACCTCGGCGACACCTGCGTTCTGGCCGGCCGCGGCGCGCCCCTGCTGCTGGCGGGCCACTTCGACACGGTGCCCGCCCAGGGCAACCGCCCCGGCCGCCGCGACGCCGAGCGCGTCCACGGGCTCGGCGCCAGCGACATGAAGGGCGCGGTGGCGGTGATGGTCGAGCTGGCGCTCGCCGGCGTGCGGTTCGACTACCTGCTGTTCGGGCGCGAGGAGCTGCCCGTGGCGGAGAGCGCGCTGACGCCGCTGCTCGCGCGCGAGCGCCTGGCCGCCGAGCTCGTCGTGATGATGGAGCCGACGGACAACGCGCTGCACGCCGGCTGCCTCGGCAACATCAACGCGAACTGGACGTTCACGGGCGTCGCCGGACACTCCGCACGCCCGTGGGACGCCGACAACGCCATCCACAAGGCCGCCCGCGGCGTGGCGGAGCTGGCCGCCCACGAGCCCGAGCAGCACGACTTCGGCGGGCTCACGTTCCACGAGGTCGTGTCCGTCACGAAGATCGCGGGCGGGATCGCGGCCAACGTGGTGCCCGATCGCGCCGACGCGCACGTGAACTTCCGCTACGCCCCGGGCCGCACGCCGGCGGAGGCGGAGGCGCGCCTGGCCGAGCTGTGCGGCGGCGACGGCCGGTTGATGGTGACCTCGAACGCCCCGTCGGGGCCCGTGCCGCTCGACAACCCGCACGTGAAGCGGCTGCGCGAGCGGCTGCCGATCGCGCCGAAGCAGGCGTGGACGCCGGTGGCCGAGTTCGGGCTCGCCGGCCTCGACGCGATCAACTTCGGCCCGGGCGAGCCGTCGCAGGCGCACAGCCGGCGCGAGTCGGTGCGGATCGCCGCGCTCGTCGAGGCCTACCGCGTGCTGGAGGCGTTCGCGGCGTGAAGGTCTCCCCCGTCCTGGCGGGCCTGCGCACGTACCCGTTCGTCCGGCTGCGCGAGGCCCGCGACCGGCTGGAGGCGGCCGGCGCCGAGTACGTGGACTTCGGGATGGGCGAGCCGCGCGAGGAGACGCCCGCGTTCATCCGCGAGGCGCTCGCCCGCGCGATCGAGCCGCTCTCGACCTATCCGACCGCCGAGGGGCTGCCCGAGCTGCGTGCCGCGGTGGCGGGCTGGGCGGGGCGCCGGTTCGGCGTCGCGCTTGACCCGGACACCGAGATCGTGCCGACGCTTGGGTCCAAGGAGGCGATCTTCCACCTCGCGCAGGTCGCCGGCGGCGACCTGGTGGCCATCGGCGCGCCGTCCTACCCGGTGTACGAGCGCGGCGCCGCATTCGCCGGCAAGGAGGTGCTGGAGCTGCCGCTGCGCGCCTCCGCCGGCTTCCTGCCGGACCTCGACGCCGTCGATCCCGGCACCTGGGAGCGGGTCGGCGTGCTGTGGCTCAACTACCCGAACAACCCGACCGCCGCGACGGCGCCCTTGGAGCTGTACGAGCGCGCCGCCGCGCTCGCCCGCGAGCACGACTTCGTGGTCGCCTCCGACGAGGCCTACTCGGAGCTGTACTTCGCCGGCGAGCCGCCGATCTCCGTGCTCCAGGTCGCCGACCGCACGAACGTGCTCGCGTTCAACACGCTCTCCAAGCGCTCGTCGATGCCCGGCTACCGCACCGGCTTCGTGGCCGGTGACCGGGAGGCGGTCGCCGCGCTCAAGCGCTACCGGCCGAACGTCGGCGTCGCGCCGCTGGAGACCGTCCAGCGGGCCGCGGCCGTCGCGTGGGGCGACGAGGCGCACGTGGAGGAGGTGCGGGCGCGCTACCGCGCCAAGCGCGACGCGGTCCTCCCCGCGTTCGAGCGCGCCGGCCTGCGCAACGCGGGCGGCGACGCCACCTTCTTCCTCTGGCTCGACGCCGGCCCGGAGGCCGAGGCGCTCGCCGCGCGGCTGATCGAGGGCGGCGTGATCGTCACGCCCGGTTCGTTCTTCGGGCCGGCCGGCGAGGGGTTCATCCGGGTCGCGCTGGTGCCGTCCGTCGAGGACTGCGAGCGCGCCGCCGCGATGCTCGAGCGCCTGCTCTAGGAGGGGCCTCCTAGTCGTTCGCGTGCAGCGCGGCGTTCAGGCCGCGCCACGACCCGCTCTGCGGCACGACCTCGACCGCGCCCGACTGCGAGTTGCGGCGGAACAGCAGCCCGCTCGCCCCGCTCAGCTCCCGCGCCTTCACGACGTCGCCGTCCGGCAGCGTCACCTTGGTGCCCGCGGTGATGTAGAGGCCCGCCTCCACCGTGCACTCGTCGCCGAGCGAGATCCCGAGGCCCGAGTTCGCGCCCAGCAGGCAGCGCTCGCCGATCGAGATCACCTCGGTCCCGCCGCCCGACAGCGTGCCCATGATCGACGCGCTGCCGCCGATGTCGCTGCCGTCGCCGACCACGACGCCGGCGCTGATCCGGCCCTCGACCATCGAGGCGCCGAGCGTGCCCGCGTTGTAGTTCACGAACCCCTCGTGCATGACGGTCGTGCCCTCGGCGAGGTGGGCGCCGAGGCGGACGCGGTCGGCGTCGGCGACCCGCACGCCGGACGGGGCGACGTAGTCCGTCATCCGCGGGAACTTGTCGACGCTGGTGACGTTGAGCGGCTCGCCGGCGGCGCGGAAGCGCATCCGCACCTGCGTGAGCGCCGACGGGTCGACCGGACCGGCGCTCGTCCACGCGACGTTCGGCAGCACGCCGAAGATGCCGTCGAGGTTGACGCCGTGCGGCCGCACGAGCCGGTGCGAGAGCAGGTGGAGGCGCAGGTAGGCGTCGGCGGTGTCGGCCGGCGGCTCCTGGAGGTCCGCGATCACGGTGACGATGGGCGCGCTGCGGGTGCCGCGGAGATCGTCGGTGCGCGCGGCGCCGGCGAGGTCGCCCGCCTGCGCGCCGAGCACCTCGCGCGTGCCCGCCTCGGGCGCGTCGTCGAGCCCGAGCCTCGGCTCCGGGAACCACGCGTCGAGCAGCTTGTCGCCCGCGAACGTGGCCAGCCCGAGGCCCCATGCGCCTCCGGTCGTCGTCATGCCATCGACCCTAGCTCGCTGAGGAGCGCATCGCTCAGCTCGCCCTGATAGACGGGAACCGCCCAGCCCGTGAGGTCCACGTGCAGCGAGTCGTCGACGTCGACCTCCAGCTCTCCCCCGTCGAGCCGGACGGTCACCGGCGAGTCGCCGCCGCGCAGGACGTGCGCGACCGCCGCGCCCGAGGCCCCGGTGCCGGACGACAGCGTCTCGCCGACGCCGCGCTCGAAGATCCGCGCGCGGATCTCTCCGGGCTCGGCCTCGCACCAGAACGACGTGTTCGTCCGGTTCGGGAACAGCGGGCTGTGCTCGATCTGCGGGCCGAGCAGCGGCAGGTCGAGCGCCTCGAGCTCCTGCATGCCGTCGACGCGGATCGCGCACTGCGGGTTGCCGATCGAGACGTGCTGGAAGCGCCAGCGGCGGCCGCCGGCCTCCAGCTCGCCGATGCCGTCGTCCGGGCCGCCCGGGAAGTCCTTGCTGGTGAGGCGCGCGCGGCCCATGTCCACTCGGCACGTCGTCGGGCCCGTGATGGTGGGGCGGATCTCGCCGGCGGCGGTCTCGATCGAGAACGTGTCCGCGTCGGTCCAGCCGCGCTGGCGGAGGTAGAGGATCGCCTCCCGGGCGCCGTTGCCGGACAGCTCGGCCTCCGAGCCGTCGGGGTTGAAGATGCGCAGGCGGGCCACGAAGCCTCCGGCCTGCGGCGGGGAGAGCTCGAGGATCCCGTCGCCGCCCGGGCCGAAGTGGGGGTCGCACAGGCGCCGCACCCGCTCGGCGGTGAGCGGGAACGGGAGCCGCTCCGCCTCCACGATGAGGTAGTCGTTGCCCAGCGCCTGCCACTTCTCGAAGCGCACGGCGCTGATGTCTACCGCAGCGCGGCGTGCAGCTCGTCCGCGACCTCGCCGGGCGTGCGGCCCGTCACGTCGATCGTGTGCACGCCGGGCAGCTTCCGCATCCAGGTCAGCTGGCGCTTGGCGTAGCGCCGGGTCTGGGTCTTCATGGCCTCGACGTCGCCGTCGAGCAGCTGCTGGAAGCCCAGCGCCTGGCGGGCGCCGCGGGAGGCCCCGGCGGCGTCGGCGGCCCGCACCTCCGTCGGCGGCGCCTGCCGCGATCATCGCGTCGACGCGGGCGTCGATCCGCCGCGCGAGCGCCTCGCGGTCCATCGTGAGGCCGGCCAGCAGCGTGGGCCGGCGGAGCGCCGCCGTCCAGAGGTCCGATTCGGCGGCGGGCGGCGGCGGCTCGTGGCCGGCGTCGAGCAGCTCGAGGGCGCGGACGATCCGCTGCGCGTCGGTCGGCTCGATGCCGTGCGCCGTCTCCGGGCGCGCGTCCGGCCAGCTCGGCGTGGAGCTTCTCGGCGCCATGCTCGGCGAGCTGCGCGCGGCGGCGCTCCCTGATGGCCGGCGGGACCGGCGGCCGGAACCGGAGCTCCGTGAGCGCGGCGCGCAGGTAGAGGCCGGTGCCGCCCACGACGATCGGCCTCCGGCCCTGCTCCAGGAGGGCGTCGATCTCGGCGTGGGCGCGGCGGGCGAACTCGCCGGCGGTGGACGTCGCGGTGACGGGCAGGATGCCGGTGAGGCGGTGCTCCAGCTTGGCCCGTTCCTCCGGCGAGGGCGCGCCGGTGAGGGTCTCCAGGCCGGCGTAGAGCTGGAGCGCGTCGGCGGAGATCGCGACGGGGTCCTCGCCCTCGGCGCGGAGCCGATCGGCGAGCGCGACGGCGACGGCCGTCTTGCCGATGCCGGTCGGTCCGAAGATGGCGACCAACGTGAGGGGCGGCGGCACGCGGCGGAGTATCGTCGTAGGTCATGGCGGTGCGCATCGGAACCGGTCTCTCGACGGGCATGGACGTCCGGTCCGCGGCGATCGAGGCCGGCGCCGCCGCAGGCGCGGGGCTGCGGGGCGCGAGCTGCGACCTGGCGGTCGTCTTCGCCTCCGGCGCGCATCTGGGCTTGCCCGAGGTCACGCTCGACGCCGTCCATGAGGCGCTCGCCCCGGGCGAGCTGATCGGCTGCGGCGCGGGTGGCGTGATCGCCGGCGACCAGGAGGTCGAGGACGGCACGGCGATCTCCGTCTGGGCCGCCCACCTCGAGGACGGCGGCGCGGAGGCGTTCCACGCGTCCGTCGAGGAGCTCGAGGAGGGCGCGGGCGCGCTCACCGGCATGCCGGACCTCGGCGGCGCCGCCGCCGCGTTCCTGCTCGCCGACCCCGCGACCTTCCCGACCGACGCGGTGCTGCGCTTCCTGTCCGAGCAGGTGCCGATGGTGCCGCTGCTCGGCGGGCTCGTCTCGGGGCGGACCGTCCGACGGCGCGGTGCTGTTCCGCGGCGCGGACGTGCTGTACGACGGCGCCGTGGGGGTCCGGCTGGACGGGGTCGAGGTGCTCCCGCTCGTCTCGCAGGGCGCCGCCCCGATCGGCCCGGAGCTCACGATCACCGCCGCCGACGGGAACATCATCGACGAGCTGGCCGGCCGCCCGGCGCTGGAGAAGCTGCGCGAGACGATCGAGACGCTGCCGGCCGAGGACCTGCGGCTCGTCCAGGGCGGGCTGCTGATGGGCATCGTCGTCGACTCCAACAAGCCCGAGTACGTGCAGGGCGACTTCCTCGTGCGCGGGCTCGTCGGCGCGGATCCGGCGACGGGCAAGGTGGCGGTGGCCGCCGACGTCCATCCCGGCCAGGTGGTCCGGCTCCACGCCCGCGACGCCGCGAGCGCCGACCGGGACCTGCGCGAGGCGCTCGAGCATCCGGATGGCCGCGCTCGGCGGGCGGGCGCCCGCGGGCGCGCTGGTGTTCTCCTGCAACGGCCGGGGGCGCGAGATGTTCGCGTGCCCGCACCACGACGCCGAGGCGGTCGCCCACGCGCTGGCCGGCGCCCCGGCCGCGGGGTTCTTCGCGGCGGGCGAGATCGGGCCGGTCGGCGGCGAGTACTTCCTGCACGGGTTCACCGCGACGATCGCGGTGTTCCCGTGAGCTGAGCCGGGCCGCGCGGCCGCCGCGCCGCCCGCTACCGTCGCGCCCCCAATGGAGCTTCACGGCCGCACGGCACTCGTCACCGGCGCCACCGGCGGGTTGGGCCAGGCGATCGCGCGCGGGCTGGCGGCGCGCGGCGCGCGGCCGGTGCTCACGGGCCGGCGCGCGGACGTCCTGGAGGCGCTCGCCGCGGAGACGGGCGGCCGCGCGATCGCGTGCGACCTCGCCGACCCGGCCGACCTGGACCGCCTACTGGACGAGGCCGGCGACGTCGACGTCCTCGTCGCCAACGCCGGTCTTCCCGGCAGCGGCCACCTCACGACGTTCTCGGTCGAGGAGATCGACCGCGCGCTGGCGGTGAACCTGCGCGCGCCGATGGTGATGGCGAAGAGGCTCGCGGAGCCGATGGCCGCGCGCGGGGCCGGGCACATGGTGTTCATGTCGTCGCTGTCGGGGAAGGCCGCGAGCGGCGGCGGCTCGGTCTACTCGGCGACGAAGTTCGGCCTGCGCGGCTTCGCGCACGGCCTCCGCGAGGACCTCCGGACCTCGGGGGTCGGCGTGTCGGTCGTCTTCCCGGGCTTCATCAGCGACGCGGGCCTGTTCCACGACGCCAACGTCGACCTTCCGCTCTGGGTCGCGACCAAGTCCCCGGACGACGTCGCCCGAGCGGTCGTCCGCGCGATCGAGCACAACCGGCTCGAGATCGACGTCGCGCCGCTCAGCCTGCGCGTCGGCGCGGCGTTCGCGGGCGCAGCCCCACGTCTCTCGGCGGCGGTCCAGCGCCGCCTCGGGGCGGGCAGGATCGCGGAGCAGTACGAGCGCGGCCAGCGCGACAAGCGCGCCTGAGGAGCGCGCCGGCCGCGCGCGTCAACGCCGCCCTCCCCGGCCGCGCGCGTCAGTCGCCATGCGGGCGTTCGTCACTCGGGTCCCGCGGTCGAGTTCGTCGGACGGGCTGCCGATCGGCGCGGCGGACTCGTCCTCGTCGCCGCCCTCCGCCGAGCGGTCGCGCTCCTCGCTCGTGATCGCAGCGACGGCGGCCAGCACCTCGTCGGCGAGGCGGGGGCCGTCGTCGTCGGACAGCGGGGTCGCGGCGATGCGGACGATGACCTCGTCGGAGTCGATCTCCTCGAGCGAGATGTGCGGCTCGCCGCGGATCGGCGTGTGGACGGAGTCCTCGAGCACGGCCTGGACGTCGCTCGGGCGGCACTTCCGGCCGCAGCCGCGCCCGGAGGTCCACGGCCGCCGGCTCGCGCAGCGGCACGACCGCCGCCGTCAGGACGACGTTGTTCGGGACCATGATCGAGTCCTGGCCCTGCGTGAAGGTGGTGTAGAGCAGCCCCAGCGACGCGACGACGCCCTCGAGCTGCCCCGCGATCCCGCCCGCCTGGAGCCGCACGCGGTCGCCGACCTTGAACGGCCGCGCCGCGATCAGGACCATGCCGGCGAACAGGTTGCCCAGCGTCTGCTGGGCGGCGAGGCCGACCACGACGGCGGCCAGCGCGCCGCCGACGGCGAGCGTCGCCGGGTCCAGGCCGGCGACCCGCAGCGACAGCAGCGCCGCCAGGGCGATGAACGCCAGCCGGATCAGGAAGCTCACCGTCCCGGCCGTGGCGGGGTCCATCCGGCGGAACAGCGTCGGCGCCACGAAGCGGCCCAGAGCCCGGGCGAGCGCCCAGCCGAGGACAACCATCACGATCGCCGCGGCGACCCGCACGGGCGTGTCCGCTCCGAACAGCTCCTCGCGCCGCACGTACGCGAACGCGGTCGCCGCGATGAGCGGGACGAGCACGAGAGAGCTGCCACCGCGCGGCCTTCGCCTTCTGGGCGGTCTGGACCGTCAGGCTCCGCGCCCGCGCGCCTGCGGCCAGGTTCGGGACTTGTCGCTTGTGCAGGAGGGGCATCGTCGACAACCAACACGGGGTCCGGCGCGCGTTTCAACGCTGTGAGCGCCGTCACACCACTATTCGGCTGCTCTTCCCCCGCGATCGCCACCGAACACCTCCAAAACGCGCCGGCAACCCCTCGTCAAACGCTGCGGCTCAGCTGCCTCGTCTGAATCGCGTGCGGCAATCGGGCGGCCCCTCCGAACAGCGATTGCTGCTCGGTCGACACCTTGCGGCGGCGCGCGGCGGCCTCGAGCGCGCGCTGCCGCTCCTCCTCGCGCACCGCGCGCATGCGCTGGCCCACGCGGTGGCGGAAGCGGTCCGGGTACGACCGGCCGGCCCAGGGCGCGCCGGCGGCGCGCTCGATCTCGCGGCGCTGCGCCTCCGGCAGGTACGCGCCGCGGCGGTACAGCTCCTCGTAGCGGGGCAGCAGGTCCGGCCGGTGCTCGCGCAGCCAGTCGAAGAAGATCTCGCGCACGGAGCCGCGCAGGAACAGCGTGGTGCCGCCGATCGAGACCGCGCCGTTCTCCGTCGCCAGCTCGACGATCTTCTCCACCTGCTCGGGGGCGTCGTTGATGCCCGGCATCAGCGGGGCGATCAGGATGCCGGTGGGGATGCCGGCACGGTTGAGCTCGCCGACGGCCTCCAGCCGCGCGCGCGGATTGGGCGTGTGCGGCTCCGTCGCCCGCCACGCCTTCTCGTCCAGCGTCGGCACCGACAGGCACGCGCTCACCTCCGTGACCTGCGCGATCTGCTTCAGCAGGTCGATGTCGCGCAGCACGAGCGGCGACTTCGTGAGGATCGAGCACGGGTTCGCGGCGTCGCGGAACGCCTCCCAGATGCCGCGCATGAGCTTGTAGCGGCCCTCGACCCACTGGTACGGGTCCGTGTTCGTCCCCAGCGCGACCGACTCGCCCTTCCACGACGGCCGCGCGAGCTCGGCCCGCAGCACCTCGGGGACGTTGACCTTCACCACGATCTCGCGCTCGAAGTCCTCGGCGGCGTTGAGGTCCAGGTACTCGTGCGTGGGCCGCGCGAAGCAGTACGCGCACGCATGAGAACAGCCGCGATATGGGTTCACCGTCCAGCTGAACGGGAGCCGGGCTCCGTTGGGAACGCGGTTGAGGGCGGACTTGGTCCGGACCTCGTGGAAGCGGGTGTTCAGGGCCTCGGGGGCCTCGAAGCGGCGGACGACCGCGTCCTTGTAGCCCGGGAGGCGTGACGCTCCGTCCTCTTCGACTGTCTGGTTCGACCACCGCATGCGAACACATGTTCGCACACGGCCACGACGGAAGGAACTACCGCCTGTCGCGGTCGCGATAGCGCGCGACGCCGCGCTGCACGAGCGCCGCGGCGAGGGCCATGAGCGCGAGCCAGAAGAGGATCGCGAGTCACAAGCGTGAGCGCAGACGCGTCGCCGTCGTCGGACGCCGCCGCGGCGGTCCAGGCGACGTAGGTGAGCACGACCGCGACCGCTGCGGCCGGGAGGCTCCAGCTCGGCAGCATCAGCGGCCCGCGCGGGCGAGCAGCGACTCCTCGCCCATCAGCGTCTGGCTCGTGGCGGCCGTGATCGTGACGGGCACGATCTCCCCCGGCGAGGCGAGTCCGTCGAAGTTCACGACCTTGTTGTGGGTCGTGCGGCCGCGGACGCGGCCGGCGTCCGTGCGCGAGACGCCCTCCACGAGCACGTCGAGCGTCCGCCCCACGAACCGCTGCGCCCGCTCGCGCGCGCGGCGCTGGATGACCTCGACGAGCCGCTCCATCCGCTCCACGCTCACCTCGTGCGGGAGGAACTCGTCGGTGAACGCGGCCGCCTCGGTCCCGCGCCGGGGCGAGTAGATGAACGTGAAGGCGCCGTCGAAGCCGACCTGCTCGGCGACCTCGAGCGTCTCCTCGAACTCCGCCTCCGTCTCCCCCGGGAAGCCCACGATGATGTCCGTGGTGAGCGCGCAGTCCGGGACGTGCTCGCGGATCAGCGCGACGCGGTCCAGGAAGCGCTCGCGGCGTGTAGGTGCGCCGCATCCGCTTGAGGACGCGCGACGAGCCGGACTGGAGCGGGAGGTGGATGTGCTCGCACACGCTCGGCAGGTCGGCGTGGGCGCGGATCACGTCCTCCTTCATGTCCGACGGGTGCGGGCTCGTGTAGCGGATGCGGTCGATGCCGTCGATGGCGGCGATCTCGCGGAGCAGCTGCGCGAAGCTCGCTCGCGGGCGCAGGCTGCGGCCGTACGAGTTGACGTTCTGGCCGAGCAGCGTGACCTCGCGGACGCCGTCGGCCGCGAGCCGCTCGACCTCGGCGACCAGCTCGTCCATCGGCCTCGACACCTCGCGGCCCGCGCGTGGACGGGACGATGCAGAACGCGCAGACCATGTTGCAGCCCGGCGGAGATCTGGACCCAGCCCTGGAACTCCCGCGCGCGTTTGCCGGGGAGGCGGCCGGTGAAGCCCTCGAACTCGAAGTAGCCCTGGGCGGTGAGGCTGTCGCTGGTGATGAACTCGGCGAGCTTGTGGACCTGGCCGGGGCCGAACGCGACGTCCACGAACGGGAACTGGCGGAACACGTCGTCCTTGACGGACTGGGCCCAGCAGCCGCCGACCCCGATGACCCGCTCGGGGTCCTTGCGCTTGAGCGCCTTGGCGTCGTGCAGGTGGGCGACGAAGCGGCTGTCGGCCTTCTCGCGGATCGAGCAGGTGTTGAAGAGGATGAGGTCGGCGTCCTCGCGCGCGGGCGCCTCGCTGTAGCCGAGCGACTCGAGCATCCCCTTCATCCGCTCGGAGTCGTGCTCGTTCATCTGGCACCCGAAGGTGGTGACGTGGAAGCGCTTCACCGCGTTTCGAAGGGTACCGGCGGGGGGCGAGAATCCGGGCGGGGTGGCTAACCGTCGGTATGCGACGATCATCGACCCCCGACACGCGCGTTGGCGGAGTTGGCGGCCCGGCAACACCGCGTCGTGAGCGCGCGGCAACTGACGGCGATCGGGCTCGCGGAGGCGGCGGTGAGACGGCGGGTGGCGGCAGGCTGGCTCTGCCGGCAACACCGCGGGGTCTACGCGGTCGGGTGGGCGCCGCTCGCACGAGAGGGGCGGTGGATGGCTGCTGTGCTCGCGTGCGGGGCCGGCGCCGCGCTCAGCTTCGTGAGCGCTGGGGCGCTATGGAGCGTCAGGCAGACCGCGGCTGCGCTGATCGACGTCACGGTCCCGCGCGAGAGCGGGCGCAGGAGCAACGCGAGCATCCGCGTGCACCGCCCGGTCGTGCCGCCTGAGGTGACGATCCACAACAGCATCCCGGTCACGACCCCGACGCAGACGCTGATCGACCTCTCCTCGGTGCTCCCGCGGCCGGCGCTCGAAGCGGCGCTGGAGGCGGCGGAGCGATTGCGGCTGCTCGACCTCGGCGCGCTCCCGCCGCGGCTGCAACGGCTCGCGGGCGCGATCGACACCGACGTCCGCAGTCCCCTCGAAGCGCGGTTCCTGGCCCTCTGCCGCGAGAACGGGCTCCCGCGGCCGCTCGTCAACACCGTCGTCGAGGGGTACGAGGTCGACTTCTGCTGGCCCGGACACCGCGTGATCGTGGAGACCGACGGGCACCGCCATCACGGCACCCGGGCCGCGTTCGAGCGCGACAGGGAGCGGGACGCCGCGCTCACCGCGGCCGGGTGGCGCGTCGTGCGCGTCACGCACCGGCGGCTGGCGACCCGGCCGCGCGAGGTGGCGGCGCTCCTGGAACGGCTCCTCAGCGTGCGTAGTCCGTCGCCCGCGACTCCCTGATGACGGTCACCTTGATCTGGCCTGGGTACTCGAGCTCCTGCTCGATCTCGCGCGCGATCTCGTGAGAGAGCAGGACCGCGCCGTCGTCGTCGAGCGCGCCGGGCAGGACCATGACGCGGATCTCGCGACCGGCCTGCATCGCGTAGACCTTGTCGACGCCGTCGTGGCGCGTGGCGATCTGCTCGAGGTCGCGCAGGCGCTTGACGTACTGCTCGAGCGACTCGCCGCGCGCGCCCGGCCGCGCGCCGGACAGCGCGTCGGCGGCCTGGACGATCACGGCCTCGACGGTCTGCGGCTCGACCTCGTTGTGGTGGGCCTCCATCGCGTGCGCGACGGCCTCGGACTCGCCGTGGCGGCGTACGAGGTCCCCGCCGACGAGCGCGTGCGGGCCCTCGATCTCGTGCGACACCGCCTTGCCGATGTCGTGCAGCAGCGCCGCGCGGCGCGCGGTCTTGGCGGACGCGCCGAGCTCGTCGGCCATCATCGCGGCGAGGTGCGCGCACTCGACGGAGTGCGCGAGCACGTTCTGCCCGTAGCTCGTGCGGTACTTCAGGCGGCCGAGGATCTTGATCAGCTCGGGGTCGAGGCTGCCGACGTTGGCCTCGAACACGGCCTCCTCGCCGCTCTCGACGATGTGGCTCTCCAGCTCGGACTTGGCCTGGTAGTAGGTCTCCTCGATCCGGGCCGGGTGGATGCGGCCGTCCTGGAGGAGCTTCTCGAGCGTCATGCGGGCGATCTCGCGGCGGACGCCGTCGAAGCCCGAGAGGATCACGGCGTTCGGGGTGTCGTCGATGATGAAGTCGACGCCGGTGAGGTGCTCGAGGGCGCGGATGTTGCGGCCCTCGCGGCCGATGATGCGGCCCTTCATGTCGTCGGCGGGGAGCTGGACGACGGACACCGTCGTCTCCGCGGCATGGCCGGCGGCGAGCCGCTGCATCACGACGGACAGGATGTTGCGGACGCGCCGATCGGCGTCCCGCTTGGTCTCGTCCTCGATCTGACGCACGAGCCGCGCGGAGTCGTGCCGGATCTGGTCCTCGAGCTCCTTGAGCAGGTGGTGCTTGGCCTGCGAGGCCGACATGCCGGAAGCGAGCTCGAGCTCCCGGACGAGCCGGTCCCGCTGCTCTGCGATCTCGCTGCTGCTTGCGCTCGAGCGCCTGCGCGCGGCGCTCGGCCTCCTGCTCGCGCGCCTCGAGCGCCTCCTCGCGCCCGACGAGCCGCTCCTCGAGCCGCCCGATCTCGGCGCTGCGCGCGAGCGCCTCCTTGTCCTCCCGCGGTGCGAGCGCCGCCCCCTTCTGCGGCGCGCGCCGCGCTCCTCTCGTCGCGATGCCGGGTGCCCGCTTGGCCAGCAGCAGCGCGGCGACCACCAGGCCGGCGGCAACGCCCAGGGCCACCACCAGAGCCGCGATCACGATTTCCATTTCGATCCTCTCCCCCGCCACGGCGGTTGGGCCGCGTCGTGAGTCCGTAGTCCCTCGTTGGCAGGCGGCAGACCGAGCCGTGCTCGGCACGCGCAGAGGTCGAAAGCAGGAAAGCGGCCGCGGCCGCCTCGTCAGATGGCGGCTACGTGCGCAGTTGGGTCGGTGTCCCCGGGCACGCCTGCCCGGGTGCCGGGCTAGATCGCCCGAAGTGTGGTTCGTCGAAGGCCGTCACGTCTGATGCTGCGGATTCTGCGTGGAAAAGGCGTCTATTTGCTGGGTCTTTCAGAGCCGTCGCCGGCCCGGTCTGTCGCTTGGCCGGATCGTAGTACCGCGAGCCCTCTCACGCAAACCGGCGCAAGCCGCGCGTCAAGGCGCGCGGCGGCGGCCGGCGACAGGCGCGCCGCGCCTCAGTCGAACAGCTCGTCGTGGACGCCGGCGTGGCGGCGGAGGGCGTCGTGCGCGAGCTCGAGCGAGTAGCCCTTGCGGACCAGGGCGCCGAGCGCGCGGTCCCGCTCCCTTGGCGTGGTGGGCGGCTCCGGGAAGCGGCGGGCGAGGAGCGCGCGCGCGGCTTCCATCTCCTCGCCCGGGTCCTGGGCGCCGACGGCCGCGGCCACGACCTCGCGGTCGATGCCGAGCGCGAGCAGCCTGCGCTCGATCCGCTCGGCGCCCCAGCCGTCGAGCCGCCGGCGGTCCTCGGCGAAGCGCTGGCGTAGCTCTCGTCGTCGAGATAGCCCTGCTCGCGGAGCTCGCCGACCACCGCGTCGATCGCGTCGGGCTCGACGCGCTTGGCGGCCAGGTGGCGCGCCAGCTCCGCGACGGTTCGCTCGCGCCGGTTCAGCGCGCGCCATGCGAGGTCGCGGGCGTGCTGGAGGCGCGCCTCCGGGTCTTCGAGGCGGATCGACACGAGGGGCGGTGCGCTACGCCGCGGCGACCTCCGCGACCGGCCCGGCCTCGGTCTCGGTCTCGGTCTCGTCGCGCTCGATCGGCTCCACGAGGTCCTGGCCGATGCCGAGCGCCTCGTAGATCTTGGCCTCGATCTCCTTGGCGACCTCCGACGTGCTCGTCCAGGTAGGCCTTGGCGTTGTTGCGCCCCTGGCCGAGCCGCTCGCTGCCGTAGGAGAAGAACGAGCCGGACTTGGCGATGACGTTGTGCTCCAGCGCGAGGTCCAGGATGCAGCCGGACGTGGAGATGCCCTTGCCGAACTCGATGTCGAACTCGGCCTGCTTGAACGGCGGCGCGACCTTGTTCTTGACGACCTTGACGCGGACGCGGTTGCCGATCGCCTCCGTGCCGTCCTTCAGCGTCTCGATGCGGCGGATGTCGAGCCGCTGCGAGGAGAAGAACTTCAGCGCCCGGCCGCCCGGCTGGGTCTCCGGCGAGCCGAACATCACGCCGACCTTCTCGCGGATCTGGTTCACGAACAGGCACAGCGTCTGCGTCCGGTTCAGGTTGCCGGCGAGCTTGCGCATCGCCTGCGACATCATCCGCGCCTGGACGCCGACCGTCTGGTCGCCCATCTGGCCCTCGAGCTCGGCGCGCGGCGTCAGCGCCGCCACGGAGTCGACCGCCACGACGTCGACCGCCCCGGAGCGGACGAGCATGTCGGCGATCTCGAGCGCCTGCTCGCCGTAGTCGGGCTGGGAGACCAGCAGCTCGTCGATGTCCACGCCCAGGTTCTGGGCGTACAGCGGGTCCATCGCGTGCTCCGCGTCGATGAACGCGCAGACGCCGCCCAGCTTCTGGGCCTCCGCGATGATGTGGTAGATGAGCGTGGTCTTGCCCGAGGACTCCGGGCCGAAGATCTCGACGATGCGGCCCCGGGGCACGCCGCCGATGCCCAGCGCGAGGTCCAGCGACAGGGCGCCCGTGGGGATGGCGGCGACCTTCACGCGCGCGCCCGGGTCACCCATCCGCATGACGGTGCCCTTGCCGAACTGGCGCTCGATCTGTGTAAGCGCGCCCTGAAGGGCGGCATCGCGGGCCTTCGCGGCCGCGGCATCCTGGCTGCTCATCGGGCTGCTCCTCTTCGAAGTCTTCTCGTGGATCCCGCACGCTAGGGGCGGGTCCGGACGGAAAGGACCCTGTCAGCGAGCGGGTGACGAAACCAGGCGAGGGCGTGACGACTTCGTGCCGAGACGCGCGCGGAAGAGGTCCGCGAAGGGGCCGGCCGCCGAGGACGCGCGGGCGGCGGCGGAAGACCCGGCGAGCACGGCGGCGGAGGAAGACCCGGCGAGGCGGGTGTCGACCCGCACGCCGCCGAGGCGTCCGCGCAGCCGGCCGCCCACGGTCAGCCGGACGCGGCCGTGCGCGGCGGCGGGGCCGGACACGCGCAGGTGGAGCGTGCCGCGCTCGGCGTACCCGGTCAGCCGCACGCCGCCGACCGTCTCGAACTCGCGCAGGACGACCCGGCCGCGGCGCAGGGCGAAGGTCCCGCCGCGCAGCCCGCCGCCCGAGTAGGCGAGGAACGCCGGCGACAGGGAGAACACGAGGTCGTCGAGGGTCGCGCCCAGCGCCGCGGCCGTCCGTCCCACGCGGCCGCGCAGGCCGGGAGCCGGCGCGAGGTCGCGGAGCCGGCGCGGCGGCGGCGTCACCGCGGGCACCCCGGTCGCCACCCGCGGGCAGTCGCCGCCGACCGCACGGCCCTCGAGGAACCGCACGAGCGCGCGGACGCCGCAGCCGCTGGGATCGCCGCCCACGACCGCGTGGCCCACGCCCGGCACGACCACGCGCGCGGCGCCGGGGATGGCGGCGGCGACGGCGGCGGACGCCGACGGCGGCGTGCGCAGGTCCTCGCCGCCCTGGAGCAGCAGCGTCGGCACGTCCGGGTACGGCCCGGCGGGCGCCGGCACGCGCCCCGAGGGCACGCCGGGCCAGCGCAGGCAGAGCCCGATCTCGTCGGCCGCGGCCGTCGTCAGGTCGAAGGGCGCGAACGCGGCCGGCCCGAGCGCCGCGGCGCGCTGCCGGGCGACGTCCAGGCGCTGCTCCAACGGCGTCGAGGCGTCCCACGGGAGCGGCGTCTCCTCGCAGACGGTCGCGTAGCGGGCGCTGGAGAACGACCTCGGCGCGGGCAGCGTCGCCAGCTGGGAGCCCTCCCCCACGAGCCGCGCGAGCGGCGCCGCGTCCCCGGCCAGCGCGGCGCGCACGGCGGCCGGCACGGCCGCCCGCAGCGGCGGGTTGTAGTCCGAGTCGTAGAGCAGGTCGGCGATCGCGGTCGGCCCGAGCGCGACCGGGTGCCGGCGGCCGCGCCGGTCGATCCAGGCCGAGCGCATCGGCGCTCGCCGCAGCCGGGCGGCGAGCGTGGCGACGTCCCCCGCCGGATCGCCGCTCACGGAGCGGCACGCGCGGGGACACAGCCCCGACAGGCTCGCCCCCATCGCCCGGAAGCCGCCGAGGCCGAACGGGTCGCGGTCGTCGGGATCCACGACGGAGTCGAGGATCAGCCGCTCGACCCGCCCCGGGAAGGCGCGCGCGTACGCGAGCGCGAGCTCCGTCCCGTAGGAGATGCCGAAGAGCGTCAGCCGGTCGGCGCCGAGCGCCTCCCGGATCGCCTCGAGGTCGGCCACGGAGTCGGGCGTCGTGTAGAAGCGCCGCGCCGCGCCCAGCCGGCGCGCGCACGCCTCGCCGGCCGAGACGGACCGCAGCCGCGGATCGCGCTCCAGCGCCGGGCACCGCAGCAGGCCGGAGCCGCCCGTGCCGCGCTGGTCGAACCCGATGACGTCGAAGCTCTCGCGGACGGCCGGGACGAGCGGCATGACCGACAGCATCTCCTCGATGCCCGCGCCGCCTGGCCCGCCGGACAGGTAGACGAGCACCGGCCGGCCGTGCCCGCGCGGCAGCCGCGCGAGCCGCAGCGGCACCTGACCGGACGTGGCGCCCGACCGGTCGAGCGGGACGCGCAACGTCGCGCAGCGGATGCCGTCGCAGGAGCGCCAGTCGAGCGCCGACGCCGAGTCGGCGGCGAGCAGCGGGAGGAGCGCGGAGAGGATGGCCGCGAGGGCGAAGCGCGTGAAGCGAAGGCCTCCCTCTGCCATGCCCGAGCGAGGTTAGCCCTGCTTGAGCGGCGCACAAGATCGCTGGACGAGATTCCTAGAGCCCGACGCGCACGAGCGGCTCGTAGACCGCGCCGCCGCGGCCGAGGCTGGAGCGATAGAGCGTGAGCGCCTCGCCGAGGAACGCGAGCCGGTCCGGCCCCTCGGTCGCCGCCGCCCGCGGCGCCCGGGCGCCCGAGCGCAGGCGGGCCACCGTGGCGTGCGCCCGGAACGGGCGCGCCTCCGGCTCGTACACGCCCGCCTCGGCGAGCCCTGAGCTCACGCGCCGCCTGCAACCCCGCCAGCACGCGCTCCGGATCGGCGACCGAGGCGCACAGCACGCGTGGACGACGCGGCGGCAGCAGCAGCGCCTCGCCCAGCTCCAGCGGCGGCGCGGCGCCCGCGCACTCCTCGATCACCGCCTGCACGGCCGCGACGTCGCCCTCCGGCCGGTGCCCGAGGAACGCCAGCGTCAGGTGCAGCGCCTCGTCGCGCACCGGCCGCCAGACCTCCGGGGCGGCGGCCACCTCGGCGTCCCGGAACGCCGCCAGCTCCGCGCGCGCCTCCGGCGGGAGGTCGAGGGCGACGAACAGGCGCAGCCGGTCAGCCACGGAGCAGGCGCAGGAGCAGGTGCATCGCGACCGTCGTCGTCCGCTCGCGCACCATCGCGCGCCCGCCGGGAAGCTGGACCGTGCGCTCGATCCGCTCCCCGCCGCGCTCGGCCAGGCACAGGCAGACGGTCCCGACCGGCTTCTCGGGCGTCCCGCCGCCCGGCCCGGCGATCCCCGTGATCCCGATGCCGACGTCCGCGCCCAGCCGATCGCAGGCGCCGTCCGCCAGCGCGCGCGCCACCTCCGGCGAGACCGCGCCGAACCGCACGATCAGCTCCGGGTCGACGCCCGCCAGCGCCACCTTCGCCTCGTTGGAGTACACCGTCAGCCCGCCCAGCGCGTACGCCGACGAGCCCGCCCGGTCGGTCAGCCGCGCCGACATCAGCCCGCCCGTGCACGACTCCGCGGTCGCGACCGTCCGCGCCGGCGGCCCGAGCAGGGCGGCCGCGACGAGCTCGTCGATCGTCTCGCCGTCGCGCGCGAACACCGCGGCGCCGTGCCGCTCGGCGACGGCGGCCTCGAACGCGGCGTAGTCGCCCGCCGCGTCCGGCGGGAACACGGTCGCGATCTCGATCTCCCCGCGCCGCAGGCACGTCGTGATCTCCAGCCGCGACAGCGAGACGCCGTCCGCCTCCGCGTCGCGCAGCGTGCGGGCGATCTCGGACTCCGGCGGGCCGAACAGCCGCATGATCCGCTGCTCGAGCAGGCCGCCGCGCGCCAGCACGGCGGCGAGGGCGTCGCTGCCCACGGCGTCCTCCCACATCGGCTGGAGCTCGCCCGGCGGGCCCGGGAGCACGACGACGACCGGCGAGACGGGCGAGCTCGGCACCACGAGCCCCGGCGCCGTGCCCACGGGCTCCAGGACGGCGGCGCCGGCCGGCACCATCGCCTGCTTGCGGTTGCCGACCCGCATCGCGTCCTCGAAGGTCGCTCCGCGGGGCATCCAGCCCCGCGTCCTGAGATGAACGGCGCACGCCGGCCGATCGATCCACGCGCCCGCAGCCGCTCCAGGATCGCCCGGATCCGGCCCTCGAGCGCCTCGTCGAGCGCCATCGGGCGGCCCGTGAAGTCGGCCACCACCTCCGCGGTGAGGTCGTCGGCCGTCGGCCCGAGCCCGCCCGAGGTGATGATCAGGTCCATCCGCTCGCGCGTGAGGAAGTCGAGCGCGGCGCGCAGGTCGGCGGGCCGGTCGCCGACGATCAGCACGTGCGCGAGGTCGACCCCGCGCTCGCGGAGCCGCTCGGCCAGCCAGGGGCCGTTGCGGTCGGCGATGATGCCCGAGAGGACCTCGGTGCCGGTGACGACGATGCCCGCGCGCGGCGTCACGAGCAGGTCGGCAGCCCGCTCGACAGCCGCCGCGGCGCGCGCCCGGGGCGCAGGTCGTAGCCGACCGCCTGCGTGCTGGACGCCACGCGGTAGTTCCGGCCGTTCACCCGCATGCGCGCGTTCTCGTTGCCGAACGTGACGCGGAAGCGGGTGCCGCGGAACGTGCGCGTGCGCTGGCCGGCCTGGAGCGTCTCCTCGTCGACGACCGGGCGCCCGCGCGCGTCCTCCATGCACACGTAGACCGTGCCCGTCGCCGCGATCCGCACGCTCACACGGCGCGGCCGCCGCCGCTCGCGCTGCCCGTCGCCGCCGCCGCTGTTCCCGCCCGACCCGCCGTCACGCGAGGGCGCCGGCGTCTCCGTCCGCGGCGCCGGCGTCGGCTCCTCGTCGTCGCCCGCGCTGCCGAGCACGTACAGCGCGCCGAGCACGACGACGATCCCGAGCACCACGACGACGCCCGGCCCGAGCCGCGGCGCCATCCGCCGCCGGCGCGGCTGCCGGCGCAGGTTCAGCGGCGTGAGCTCCATGCCCGCGGGCCGCTCGAAGCGCTGCTTGTACTCCTCGACGAGCAGCCGCGAGTCGAGCTCCAGGTAGTCCGCGTACGTGCGCAGGAAGGTCTTGACGAAGGTGGGCCCGGGCAGCAGCTCCCACTCCTCGCTCTCCAGAGCGCGGAGGTACTTGGCGCGGATCTTCGTGGCGGTCTCGACCTCCGCCATGTCGATCCGGCGCCGCATGCGGGCCTCCCGCAGGGTCTCCCCGATCTCGGGCATGAGCCCCGAAGAGGCTAGTCAGCTTCGTCGGGAACTGACACGGGGTCCAGCGCGGCCAGCACGCGCGGCACGTCGGCCTCCGCGACGAGCACCTGGCGCGGCTTGGATCCCTCGTAGCCGGAGATGACGCCGCGCCGCTCCAGCATGTCGATCAGCCGGCCCGCGCGCGTGTAGCCGAGCCGGAGCCGGCGCTGGAGCATCGAGGTCGACGCGGTCTGCATCTCGGCCACGAGCCGGATCGCGTCGGCCAGCAGCGGATCCTCGTCGGGATCGAACCCGTCGTCGGCGCCGCTCGCCTCCTCCGCGACCTCCTCGACCTCCTCCAGCAGCTCCTCGCGGAACTCCGGCTCGCCCTGGCGGCGCCAGCCGTCCGTGAGCTTCTCGATCTCCCCCTCGTCGATGAACGCGCCCTGGATGCGCTGGAGCCGCGACGAGCCGACGGGCGAGAACAGCATGTCGCCCATGCCGAGCAGCGACTCGGCGCCGTTCTGGTCCAGGATCACGCGCGAGTCGGTCTGCGAGGAGACGGCGAACGCGATCCGCGACGGGACGTTGGCCTTGATCATGCCGGTGATCACGTCCACGCGCGGGGACTGCGTCGCGAGCACCAGGTGGATGCCGACGGCACGCGCCTTCTGGGCGATGCGGATGATCGAGTCCTCGACGTCGGCCGGCGCGACCATCATCAGGTCGGCGAGCTCGTCGATCACGCACAGGACGTACGGCAGCGGCGGCTCGCCGCGGCGCTCGCGGACCTTGTTGAGCTCCACGAGCGAGCGCGTGCGCGCGAGCGACATGTACGAGTAGCGCTGCTCCATCTCGCGCACGAGGTTCTGGAGCGCGGTGGCGGCCTGGCGCGGCGAGGTGATCACCGGCGTCAGCAGGTGCGGGATCGAGTCGTAGTGGTTGAGCTCGACCTGCTTGGGGTCGACGAGCACCATCCGGACCTCGTGCGGCGTGGCGCGCAGCAGGATCGAGGAGAGCATCGCGTTCACGCAGCCGGACTTGCCCGCGCCCGTGGTGCCCGCGACGAGCAGGTGCGGCATCTTGGCCAGGTCGGCGCCGATCGCCCGGCCGGCGACGTCCTTGCCGAGCCAGACCGTGAGCGGCGACCAGTCGCCCGGCGGCTCCTGGAAGACGTCGCCGAGGTGGACGGTGCGGCGGCGCGTGTTCGGGACCTCGACGCCGACGGCCTGCTTGCCCGGGATCGGCGCGAGGATGCGGATGTCGGCGGCCGCGAGCGCGTACGCGAGGTCGTCCTTGAGCTGCGCGACCTTGCCGACCTTGATGCCGGGCGCCAGGCGCAGCTCGTAGCGGGTGATGTGCGGGCCGGCGACCATGCCGATGACCTTGGCCTGCACGCCGAAGTGGCCGAGCGCCTCGACCAGCTGAGCGGCGGTCTTCTCCTGGCCGGCGGTGTCCGGGCGGCTCGCCTCCGCGGAGGAGCGCTTGAGGAAGCGGGGATCCGGGACGGCCCACTGGAAGTCCGGCGAGTCCGTGACGGACGCGCGGTAGCGGCCCTGGGGCGTGAGGAGATCGGTTTCGCCTGCCAGGCGAGCAGCTCCTTCGTCGCGCTCGCCTTCGGCGACGTTACGTTGCGAGCGTGTGACGCCCTCCTCGTCGGTCTCGGGGTCCTCTGCCAGCCGCGGCTCCTCGGCTCCGGCTCGGGCTCGTCGGCTCGCGGCTCCGGCGCCGACGCCATAGAGGTCCGGGAAGCGGTCAGGCCCCGACCAGAACTCCGTGGGGTCCTCCTTCGGCGCCTCGGGCTCGAACTCGGGCGGGTCGGCGATCGTCACGCGGCCCTCGCCCGTCTCCAGCTCGCGCAGCTCCTCCGACGCCGCCCGCCGCCGCGCCACGACGGCCGAGCCCTCGCGCAGCACGCGCGTCGTCGAGTCGCTCGTGGCCTTCACCACGCCGGCCACCGACGCGCCCGTGAGCAGCAGGACGCCCGCCAGGAACAGGAACACCGCGAGGATGTGCGAGCCCACGCTGCCCAGCAGCGTGGAGGTGGCCCAGTAGAGCGCCTCGCCGGCCATCCCGCCGCGCGCGCTCACGAAGTCCGGATCCCAGAAGCCGGGGCGCGCGCCGCCCGGCCCGATGCCGAGCGTCCCCGCCGCCAGGCCGAGGCAGAGCGCCGCGAACAGGCACAGCGCGCCCGCGCGGAACGGGCGCACCGCCGGAAGGACGGGCTCCAGCACGAGCAGCGCGCCCGCCGCCAGCAGCGCGACCGGCACGCCGTAGTGGACGGCGCCGAGCAGCCAGCGCAGCTTCTCGACCGTCCAGCCGCCCGCCTCGCCGCCGTCGGAGCGCATGTAGACGAGGAAGGCGAAGAACACGGCGAGCGCGATCAGCCCGAGGCCGATCATGTCGCGCTGGCGCTGCTGGAGCTCGGGCAGCCGTGGCCAGACCGGGCGCGGGGCGGCGCGCCTGGCGCGGGCGTTGCCGCGGCGGGCGGGAGCTTTGCGGGCTGGCATCGGGCCGGATCCCCTTCGACGCCGGCGCGCAGAGCCCTTCCTGCGCGACCTTGCGCCGGGTCAACTGCGGCTGGGTAGGGTGGCGGCGAATCGTGCCGCATCGGCGAGCAAGTTGGTCGACTTTCGGGCTACTGAACGGCCCCAACTCGACACCACGACGCCTGGACCCACCCCTCTGCCCGCCGTTCACTCACGCCGCCGCCCAGATAAACCGGCGCTGAACATCCTGGCGGTCAGGCCGCGATCCCGCCTACCATCTTTAGAAATGGAAGCCGCCGCCCGCCCGGTCCGCGTACTGGTCGTCGAGGACGACGAGGAGATCGCGCACGTCCTCCAGCGCTCGCTGCGCATGGAGGGCTACGAGGTCAAGCTCGCCGGCGACGGCGTCCAGGCCCTCGAGGAGGCGCACGCCTTCCTCCCGGACCTGATCGTCCTGGACCTCGGCCTCCCCCGCCTCGACGGCGTGGACGTGGCCAAGCGCCTGCGCGAGGGCGGCGACGAGGTGCCGATCCTCATGCTCACGGCGCGCGACGCGCTGGAGTCCCGCGTCGAGGGCCTCGACGTCGGCGCGGACGACTACCTGGTCAAGCCGTTCGAGCGCCAGGAGCTGCTCGCCCGCATGCGCGCGCTCCTGCGCCGCCGCCCGCCGCGCGGGATGGCGCCGCTGCGGGTCGGCGACCTCATGCTCAACCCCGACACGCACGAGGTCTCGCGCGGCGACCGCGAGCATCGACCTCACGCAGCGCGAGTTCGAGCTGCTCGAGTACCTCATGCGCAACGAGCGGCTGGTGATCTCGCGCCAGAAGCTGCTCGACGAGGTGTGGGGCTACGACCCCTTCTCGATCACCAACACGATCGAGGTGTTCGTCTCCAACCTGCGAAGGAAGCTCGAAGCCGGTGGCGAGCCTCGACTCCTCCATACGGTCCGCGGCGCGGGCTACGTCCTCCGCGTATAGGCGACTGCCGATCCGCTGGCGTCTCGCCGGCGGCTCTGCGGCGTTGACGCTGGTCATCCTGTGCGGCTTCGCCGCGATCGTCGGCGTGCTCACCACGCGCCGGATCCAGTCCGACTTCAGCCGCCAGGTCGCGGCCGCCGCCGAGGAGCTCTCGCGCACGGTCAAGCTGCGGCTGGCCACGCGCGAGGACGGCACGCCGTACTTCAAGAAGGTCAGCGGCCCGAACCTCGACGCCTACGCCGCGGGCGGCCGACTGCGCGCCGTCGTGCGGATCATCACGCCGTCAGGCGACTTCGTGGACAGCTCGGCCGGCGCGCCGTCGTTCGGGCCGTTCTTCGCGCAGTCGGCGAACATCGACGGCTGGCGCGTCGAGTCGCGGCCGGTGGAGGTCGTCAACTACCCGGACCCGGTCGTCATCCAGTACGCGCGCCGATTGTCCGACGTCGAGGCGACCGCGAACCGCGTCAAGGTGTTCCTGGCCTTCGGCGTGCTCGGCGGCGCCCTGCTCGCCCTGCTGGCCGGCCTGGCCACGGCGCGCAGGGCGATGGAGCCGATCGCCGAGCTGACCGCCGCCGCGCGCGAGGTCGAGCGCTCGCGTGACCCGACGACCCGCATCCCGCGCAGCGAGTCCGAGGACGAGGTCGCCGAGCTGGCGCGCACGCTCGAGGCGATGCTCGCGGCGCTCAACGAGGCGCGCACGGAGACGGAGGCGACGCTGACCCGCCAGCGCGAGTTCGTCGCCGACGCCTCGCACGAGCTGCGCACGCCGCTGACCTCCGTGCTGGCCAACCTCGAGCTGCTGGAGGAGGACCTGGACGGCGAGCAGCGCGAGGCCGCCGCCTCCGCCCTGCGCTCCTCGCGGCGGATGCGGCGCCTCGTCGCCGACCTCCTGCTGCTGGCCCGCGCCGACGCCGGCCGCGTCGCGCCGCACGAGCCCGTCGACGTCTCCTCGGTCGTCATGGACGCCGCCGCCGAGCTGGAGCCGGTCGCCGGCGACCACGAGATCTCGGTCTCGGCCCCGCCCGGCATGGTCGTGCTCGGGCGCGCGCGACGAGCTGCACCGGCTCGTCCTCAACCTGCTCGAGAACGCCCTCCGCCACACCGACCCCGGGACCGCGGTCGAGGCCCAGGTCGCCCGCGACGACGGCACGATCGTCCTCGCGGTGGAGGACGACGGCCCGGGCATCCCCGACGAGCTGCACGACAAGGTCTTCGAGCGCTTCTACCGCGGCTCGAGCGACCGCGGCGGCTCCAGCGGCCTCGGGCTGTCGATCGTCCGCGCCGTCGCGGACTCCCACAACGGCGCGGTGACGCTCGTCCCGCCGCTCGACGGCCGCGGCGCCCGCTTCGTGGTCCGCCTCCCGGACCGCCGGCACGCCGGCGAATCGGCTACCGCAGTGCCTTCGCCCAGCGCTCGAGCCTGAGCGCGCACACGAACGCCTCAAGGCGGCGGTCCCGCGGCCGATTCACCGGGGCGACCCTCGTCCAGGAGCCGTTGCCCCGTGTCCGACTCATCCTCGAAGCAGCTCGTCGTCTTCTCGCTCGGCAGCGAGAAGTACGCGCTGCCCATCGGGGCGGTCCACGAGATCATCCGGTTCACCGAGCCGCGCACCGTCGCCTCGAGCGCGGCGTGATCGGGCTGCCCGACGCGATCGCCGTGGAGGCCTGGGCATGAGCGCCGCGCACGCGATGGACGCCTTCGACGACTACGCGCACCTGTGCGAGAAGGTCCGCCTGCTCTGCGGCATCGACCTGCTCCAGTACAAGCGCGGCCAGATGGAGCGCCGCGTCCGCACGTGGATCCAGCGGCGCGGCGCCCCGGACCTGCCCGCCTACGGCGACCTCCTGCGCCGCGATCCCGACGAGCTGGACGCGTTCCTGGACCGCGTGACGATCAACGTCTCGCACCTGTGGCGCCACGAGGAGCAGTGGGACGTGCTCCAGAAGGAGATCCTCCCGGCCGTCGCCGCCCAGCGGAACCGCATCCGCGCCTGGAGCGCGGGCAGCTCCTACGGCGCCGAGGCGTTCACGCTGGCGGCCGTCTGCCGCGAGGCCGCCCCCGGCGTGCCGGTGAACATCGTCGGCACCGACCTCGACCGCCGCATGGTCGCGCGCGCCCGCACCGCCGAGTTCAGCGCCGAGGACGTCCGGACGGCGCCGGCGATGCTGCTGCACCGTCACTTCGAGCCGCTCGCGGGCGGCGCCTGGCGCGCCACGCCGGCGCTGCGCAGCATGGTCCGGTTCGAGCAGGGCGACCTCCTGCGCATGCAGATGCCGTTCCGCCGCTACGACCTGATCATGTGCCGCAACACGGTCATCTACTTCAACGAGGACGTCCGCAACGCGCTGCACGAGCGGCTGGTCGAGGCGCTCGCGCCCGGCGGCCACCTCGTGATCGGGACGTCCGAGCGGATCGCCGACGCGCGCGCCCTGGGCCTGGACTCCTCCCACCACTTCATCTACCGCAAGCGCTGATGGAGACGTCCGAGTACCTCGCGATGCCGGGCCGCACGAGCGCGCGAATGCGCGCATCTCCTGACCGCTGCGTCACCCTCATCACTCGGCGGCGCGGCACAGCCCGCGGGCGTGGGCGGCCTCGAATGAGCGATATTGGACGCCGAACGGACGTATGTCCTATTCGGGTGGATCTCCCTCGATCGGCTAGGTACAGCGATCGCGCGGAATCCTGGCAATCGTTTCAGAGAGCCAAGGTCAGGGGGTCACAAACCTGACCCAGGACGAAACACGGGCCGCGTCCTCGTGAGACGCGGCCCGCTGGTTGGACGCTTGTTCTATAACGCCCAACCGCCCCCGAGCCCTACCGTCAATCCCGTCAGTCAACGAGTCTCAGCCCGGCGCGGTGGCAGCCGCACGAAGCCGGAGCAGAGGTGGGGGGCGAACATGGGTTGGAAGGCGCTAGCTCGTACGCCGCGAGACGCGGCAGTTCAAATTTCGAGACGAGCGCCATAGGGGCGCTCGTACTCGTTAAGGGCCTTATCGGCGACTGCCCGCCGGCGCCTGATCGAACGACGTGTCTACGCAGCGGCGACGCGCGGGCGGGCGTAGTCCTCCACGCGGCGCTCGAAGCTGAGCTCGCGCTCGAAGTCCTCGGCATCGGCGTGCCGGAACGCGACCTGGCGGGTCTCGATCATCTCGCACGAACGCCTCGACGACCATCGGGTCGAGCTGGCTGCCGGAGACCCGGCGTGAGCTCGGCGAGCGCGGCCTCCGAACTGACCGGCCGGCGATAGGAGTCGCGCGAGGTCATCACGTCATAGGTGTCAGCCGCGGCGATGATGCGCGATCCGAGCGGGATCTGCTCGAGCGGCACCTTGTAGTAGCCGTTGCCGTCGTAGCGCTCGTGGTGGCAGTAGATGATGTCGGCGACCGGGCCGTAGCCCTCGATCCGCCGGACGAGCTTCGCGCCCTGCTCGGGGTGCAGCTTCACGATCTCCCACTCCTCGTCCGTGAGCTTGCGCTCGGCGAACAGGATCGAGTCCGGGAAGATGAACTTGCCGATGTCGTGGAGCAGCGCAGCGGTGTGGATCAGCTCCTGCTCGCGCTCGTCGAGGCCGAGCATCTTCGCGACCTCACGGGCGTAGCGGGCGACCGCGGCCGAGTGGCGCGCGGTCATGGCGTCACGCATCGACAGCGTCTGCATCGACCGTGCTGAGCAGGCCCGACCTGGAGCGCCGCGAGCTCTTTCGTGCGCTTCCCGAGCTCCTCGCCGCGCTCGATCGCCGCGATGCCCTCGCGGAGCAGGTACTGCGAGACGAACAGCACCACGGCAAGGAGTCCGACTGCGCCAACCCCGATGCGGCCGTAGGAGAAGGCGACGCCGGCCGTGAGGAGCCCGGTGGCGAACTGCACCGGGAGAACCGCGACGAACGCGGAGCCGGCCTGGCGCGCCGACGGCGTGCCGTACGCGAGCCGCTGGAAGCCGGCGACCAGGATGAAGTTGAGGGCGTTCGCGCCCATGAATGCGACGAGGACCGACCGCGCCGAAGCCCAAGCCGTCGTCGCCGCCGGGCCGGACGTCTCGGCATGACGAGCTGGATACCGACGGCCGCCGACGATCGGGAACGTCGCGTAGGTGACGACGTTCGTGAAGAAGCGGTCCCAAGGCAGGCGCCTCAGCAACGCGTCGATCGGCATGGAGACTCGCCGCGATGAGAGCCGCGGGCATCGGCCCGAGCAGCGCCATCGCGAGGACGATGGACACGAACGCGCCGGAGATGCTCATCCCCCGGATCTCGACGGTCAGGACGTCGCTGCCGATCGTCAGCACCAGCAGGAGCAGGACCAGCTCGATCGGATGCCAACTCGACCTGGTGTCCGTCACCACGGCGAGAGCAACTGCTGCGGCCAGCACCATGAGCTGCGCCATGGCAATGATGGCTTGACGACGCGTCACGACCCTCTTGTAGTCGGCACGTCAGGGAACCGACTGAAGGCTGCGCTACGCGTACGCGCGCGTTTGGCCCCGGATATTCGTCCATTCGGCGACGGGCCGGCGTAAGGGATACGATCACCGCGTGACGGGGAGGCGTTTCGCTCCGCTCGGCGTGAGTCCGTTCGGGCGTCTGCTCACGTCCTACACGGTCAACGAGATCGGAGACAGCGTAGGCGTCGTCGCGCTCGCCGTTCTCGTGTACGACAGCACGAAGGAAGTGGCGCCGACCGCGGCGTTCTTCATCGCCGCGAAGTTCCTGCCGGCGCTGCTCGCTCCGGCGCTCACGGCCCGACTGGACCAGAACTCGCTGCGGCGCACACTCCCGGCGATCTACGCCTTCGAGGCCGCGGTCTTCGCAGTGCTCGCCCTGATCGCCGATCGCGACTTCGTGCTGCTGCCGGTCCTCGCCCTCGCGCTGGTCGACGGCTCGCTGGCCATCACCGGCCGTGGGTTGACCCGCGGCGCCGTGGCCGCCGTCCTCCAGCCGGCCGGGCTGCTGAAGGAGGGCAACGCACTCCTCAACATCGGCTTCGCGGTCGCCGCCGTAGGCGGCGCCGGCCTGGCGGGCCTGCTCATCGGGACGGTGGGGCTCCCGACTGCCCTCTATGTCGACGCGGCGTCCTTCCTGATCATCGCCGTGCTGATCGCGATGACGGGGAACCTGCCGACCGTCGAGGTCGAGGAGCGCCAGCCGTTCGTCGACCGGTTCACCCGCGGCCTCCGGTACGCCCGCGAGCACGCCGGGCTGCGCGTCCTCCTCATGGGCGAGGCCATCGCGCTCGTGCTGTTCACGGTCGTCGTCCCGATCGAGATCATCTACGCGAAGGAGAGCCTCGAGACGAGCTCGGCGGGCTACGGCATCCTGCTCACGTCCTGGGGCGCGGGAATCGTGGTCGGCAGCCTCGCCTACCTCCGCGTCAAGCAGCGGTCGCCGTTCTCGCTCGTCATGTGGTCGACGCTCGCGATCGGCATCGCCTACCTCGGCCTCGCGGCGGCCGGCACGCTGCTCGTGGCCTGTCTCATCTCGATCGTCGGCGGCGCCGGCAACGGGATCCAGTGGATCGCGGTCATGACGACGCTCCAGGAGCGGACGCCCACGGACTACCAGGCCCGCATCACGGGGCTCATGGAGTCGCTCGGCGCGGCGATGCCGGGCGTCGGCTACCTGCTCGGCGGCGCGATCGTCGCCCTCGCCTCGCCGCGGACGGCGTACGCCGTGGCCGGGATCGGCGTGTGCGCGCTCGTCCTCGCGGCTCTGCCGCTGCGCCGCCGCATCGACCCACCGAACGCCATCACGGACGAGAACGGCACGGACACCCGGCAGCCCGCGCGCGTCTCCACGGCGCCCGCGATCGAAGCCGGGACGCGCAGCAAGCCCTGACGCCGATCAGGCCCGGCGCTAGACCTCGACGACGACCGGGAGCACCATCGGGCGGCGCTTCAGCCGGTCGTAGATGAACGACGCGAGGTCGTCGTGGAGCATGGACTCCAGCACGTCGATCTCCGTGATCCGCTGCTCGGCCGCGCGGTCCAGCGAGTCCTCGACCGCCTCTCGCATGTCCTCGATGAGCTTGCCGTCCTCCTCCAGGAACGGCACGCCGCGCGCCATGACCTCCGGCGGCACGACCGAGGAGCCGTCCTGCTCGGAGACCGTCGCCACGACGATGAAGATGCCGTCGGCGGAGAGCATCCGGCGGTCGCGCAGCGCCACGTCGGCGACGTCGCCGATGTCGACGCCGTCGACGAACACCATCCCGCTCGTCTGCCGCTCGCCGACCCGGGCGCCGCCCTCGTCGATCTCCAGCGGCAGGCCGTTCTCGAGCCGGAAGATGTTCTCGCGCGGCACGCCGACCGCCTCGGCCAGCTCGGAGTGCAGCAGCATGCGCTTGAAGTCCCCGTGCACCGGCATGAAGTAGCGCGGCCGCGTGAGGTTGAGCATCATCTTCAGCTCCTCCGCGTAGCCGTGGCCGGAGGCGTGGATCGGCGCGTCGCGCGGCGGTGACGACGTCGCAGCCGATGTGGTAGAGCCGGTCGATCGTCTCGTTGACCGCCCGCTCGTTGCCGGGGATCGGCGTGGCGGAGAAGACCACGGTGTCGCCGCGCCTGAGCTCCACGAGCGGGTGGTCGCGGTAGGCCATCCGGCGCAGGGCCGACAGCGGCTCGCCCTGGGAGCCGGTCGAGATGACGACGAGCTTCTCGTCCGGGAACTGGTCGATCTCGCGCGGCTGCACCAGCAGCCCCTCGGGGATGTTGATGTGCCCGAGCGAGCGGCCGATGTTGACGTTCTTGCGCATCGAGCGCCCGACGAGCGAGACCTTGCGGTCGTTGGCCACCGCCGCGTCGACCACCTGCTGGACGCGGTGGATGTTCGACGCGAAGCAGGTGACGACGATCCGGCCCGTGCAGTGGTGGAAGACGCGCTCGAGGTGCGGGCCGACGATCGACTCGCTCTCCGACACCCCGCCGCGGTCGGCGTTCGTCGAGTCGCCGCACAGCAGCAGCAGCCGCTCGCGGCCGAGCTCCGCGAGCCGCGCCATGTCGGCCGGCGCGCCGCCCACCGGCGTCTGGTCGAACTTGTAGTCGCCGGTGAACAGCACCGTGCCGAGCGGGCAGGTGATCGCGACGCCGCTGGCGTCCGGGATCGAGTGCGTGAGATGGATGCGCTCGAGCGTGAACGGCCCGGCCTGGGCGGTCTGGCCGATCGGGAGCACGTCGACGTTGACGTCGCGCAGCTTGTGCTCGTCGAGCTTGGACCGCGCCATGGCGACCGTCAGCTGCCCGCCGTAGACGACCGGGACGCTGTCCTGGCCGAGCTCGCGCAGCACCCACGGCAGCGCGCCGAGGTGGTCCTCGTGGCCGTGCGTGATGACGATCGCCTCGATCGCCTCGATCCGCTCCCGGAGGTACGTGAAGTCGGGCAGGACGAGGTCGATGCCCATCATCTCCGCGGTCGGGAAGCGCAGGCCGCAGTCGATCACCACGAGGCGGCCGTCGTACTCGACGACCGTCATGTTCTTGCCGATCTCGCCGACGCCCCCGAGCGGGAGGACGCGCAGAGTGCCGCTCACCCGGCGGGGGCTCCTATCAGGGAGTGGCGCGCGAGCACGGTCTCGATCCGTGCGCGCTCCTCGTCGCTGGCCTCGACCAGCGGCAGCCGCAGGCCGCCGACGTCGTGGCCCATCATGTTGAGCGCGGCCTTGACCGGGATCGGGCTGGCCGTGATGAACAGGACGTCGTAGACGTCGCGCAGCGAGGCGTCGATCTCCGCGCGGTGCTCCGGCTCCTCGAACATCCGCCGCATCTCGTCGCCGGCGACGTGCGCGGCGACGCTGATGAGCCCGTTGCAGCCGAGCTCCAGCGCGCGGAGGTAGTCCTCGTCGTTGCCGGTGAGCACGCTGAGGCCGTCGATCGGGCCCAGCTCGGCGCCGTTGGACTGCTTGACCGCCGCGATCCCGTCGATCTGCGCCAGCTCGGCGAGCAGGTCAGGCGGCATGTTGAGCGCCGTGCGGGACGGGATGTTGTAGAGGATCACCGGGCGCCCGGAGGCCGCGCGCGCGACCTCGCTGAAGTGGGCGATCAGGCCGCGGCGGTTGGGCTTGTTGTAGTACGGCGTGACGGACAGGACCGCCTGCGCGCCCGCCTCGACGACCGCCTCGGTGAGGTGCGCCGCGTGCCGCGTGTCGTTGGAGCCCGCGCCGGCGAAGATCGGGTGCTCGTCGCCCAGCTCGGAGGCGATCGTGCGGACGAACTCGACGTGCTCGGAGTCGGAGAGCGTCGTGGCCTCGCCGGTGGTGCCGCAGATCACGAGGCCGTGCGACCCGTGCTCGAGCAGGTGGCGCGCGAGCGCGACGCCGGCCTCGTCGTTGACGCTGCCGTCGGCGCGGAACGGCGTGACCATCGCCGTGAAGAGGCCGCGGATCTCACCCATGGCCCCAGAGGATGGCAGGAAGCGGTTACCCAAGAGGATCCCCGCTGGTCATCTTCGGCGGCGCGTACGAGGGGCGGTTGGGGTCCTCGTCGGCCGGCTGATCGCCGGTGGGCGGCGCCGGCGGGGCCGGAGCCTGCGGGGGCGCAGGCGGAGCGGGCGGCGGCGGAGGCGCCGAGGCCTGCGGCGGAGGCGGCGGAGCGGCCGGGTCCGGCGTCGGGGCGGGCGGCGGCGGGGGCGGCGCCGACGCGGCGGGCGTGCCGACGGGGTCGCCGTGCGGCGGCGTGGCGGTCTCGGGCGGCTGCGACGGGATCGGGCGGCCGTGCTTGTCGTACTCCACCGCCGGGCCGCCGCCGGCCGGCGGCTGCGAGCCGGAGCCTTGGTTGAACTGCTTCTGGGCCTCGTCGAGCTTGGCCTGGGCCTGCTCGGCCATCTTCTTCGCCTTGTCCATGAAGCCCATCAGCCGCCTCCACGTCTAGAAGTCGTCCGCAAGGCTACCCCGACAACGCCCGCGCATGGCGGCTGATGCCGGCCCACGGATCGCCCTTCTCGGCCAGCCGCTCGCCCACGCTGCGCAGCGTCCACCTCTGCGCCGAGAGCTCCGGATCCTCCAGCTCGCCCCATTCCAGGGGCGTCGCCACCGGCGCGCCCGGCAGCGCGCGCACCGCGTAGGGCGCCACGACCGTCTGGCCGTAGGTGTTGCGCGCGGTGTCGACCAGGATCCGCCCGCCGCGCTTCTCCTTGCGCCACTCGGTCGTGAGCGTGTCGGGATGCGCCTCGGCGACCTCGGCGCCCCGCTCGCGAGCCCACTCGCGCACGTCGTTGGAGTCGCGCGTCCGGCGCAGCGGCGCCACGACGTGGATCCCCTTCGAGCCGGTGGTCATGGCGAACGGCTCCAGGCCCGCTTCGCGCAGCCGCTCCCCCACGGCCAGCGCCGCCTCGCGCACGACCGCGAAGTCGGTGCCCTCCGCGGGGTCGAGGTCGAACACCAGCCGGTCCGGCCGGTCCAGCTTGTCGCGCCGCGCGGTCCAGACGTGCGGCGTGATGCAGTTCTGGTTGGCGAGCCAGCGCAGCGTGGCGGGCTCGTTGGCCACCACGTGCTGGATCGTGCCGCCGCGCCGCCGCGGCGTCTCCTGGCGGTCCACCCAGTCCGGCGCCCCCTTCGGGATGTCCTGCTGGACGACGAGCCGGCCCGCGATGCCCGTGTTCCAGCGCCACAGGTTGAGCGGGCGGTCGCGCAGGTGCGGCAGCATCGTGCCGGCCACCGACTCGTAGTAGGCGGCCAGGTCGGCCTTCGTGATCCCGTCGTCGGGGAACAGGACCTTGTCCGGGTGCGAGAGCTTGACCTCGGGCATCCCTCCAGTGTTCGCGCCGCGCCGCCGGACTCCTAGCGCTGGTTGACGTCGTCGCCCTCCTCCCACAGCGTCACGACGATCAGCTCGCCGCCGACGCGGTCCTCCATGCAGACGTAGATGAGCGCCGGGCGCTCGGCGTCGCGCACCAGCGTCGCGCCCCGCGCACCCTCCTCCACGCGCCCCGCCTGGATCGCCCGGCCGACCCGCGCGGCGATCTCGGTGCGCGGGTCGAGCGTGCCCCGCACCCGCTGCCGGTAGCGCTCGACCGCGTGGTCCGTGACCGCTACGAGCGCCACAAGAGATGCTCGAGCCCGACCACCGGGGACTCGGGCAGCTCCGCCACGCGGCGGATCGCCAGCAGGACGCCGGGCATGAAGCTCGTCCGGTCCGTGGTGGCGTGGCGGATCGTCAGCGTCTGGGCGACGTCGCCGAGGATGACCTCCTGGTCGGCGACGATCCCCGGCAGCCGCACCGAGTGGATCGGCACGTCGCCCTCCATCATCTCCGCGGTCCGCGCCGCCGTGCCCGAGGGCGCGTCGAGCTTCGCCGGGTGGTGCAACTCGATGATCTCCGCACGGTCCATGATCCGCGACGCCTCGGCGGCGAAGCGCATCATCAGCACGGCGCCGATCGCGAAGTTGGGCGCGAAGAACGCGTTCGCCTCCGACTCGCGGGCCGCCTCGCGCAGCCCTTCGAGGTCGAAGCCGCTGGTCCCGATGACCACGTGCACGCCGGCCTCCAGCGCCTCGCGCGCGTTGCCGAGCGCGACGTCCGGCTGCGTGAAGTCGACGAGCACGTCGGCGTCGCCGAGCACGTCGGCCACGGCCGTGTCGAGCGCCGGGTCGGCGCGGCCGGTGAGCTGCATGTCGTCGGCGCCCTCGACGGCCGCGCAGACGGTCTGCCCCATGCGGCCGGCGGCGCCGGCCACGGCCACCTTGATCACGCCGCAGCCGCCTCGGCGGCGGGCGTCACCTCCGCGACGGCGGCGCGGAACGCGTCCTCGTCGGGCCCGATGCCGGCGGCGGACATCCGCTCGGGCGCCCACAGCTCGTCGGTCAGCGTGCGGAGGTCGTCGAGCGTCACAGCGTCGATGCGCTCCATGATCTCCTCCGGGTCGAGCAGCGGGAGGCCGAACAGCAGCGACGAACCGAGCCGGTTCATCCGCGCGCCGGTGGACTCCAGCGCGAGGATCACGCGCGCCTTGACGTTCTCGCGGGCGCGGTCGAGCTCCTCCTCCCCCGCCGGGTTCTCGCGCAGCCGCTCCAGCTCGTCGCGCACGACCCGCATCGCCTCGGCGAGGTTGTCCGGGCGCGTGCCGAGGTACAGGCCGATCTGGCCCGTGTCGGAGAACTGGCCGCTGAACGAGTAGACGGAGTAGGCGAGGCCGCGCTCCTCGCGCACGGCCTGGAACAGCCGCGACGAGGACAGACCGCCGAAGATGGCGTCGAGCACGCGGCTGGCGAAGCGGCGTTCGTCGCCGCGATGGATGCCGGTCGCGCCGAGGCAGACGTGGCACTGCTCCGTGTCCTTGCGCGCGAAGCGCACGGCGCTGCGGAGCTCGCTCGGCGCCGGGTCCGGGACGGGAGCGGCCTCGCCCACGACGCGGCCCGACAGCGTCGTCTCGGCGAGCCGCACGACCTCGTCGTGGTCGATCGAGCCTGCGGCCGCGATGACCACCGAGCCCGGCACGTAGCGGCGCGCGTGGAAGGCGGAGATCACGTCGACGGGAGTGTCGCGGATCACCGGGGCACGGCCGATGATCGGCCGCCCGAGCGGGTGGCCGCCGAACACGGCCTCCCCCAGGACGTCGAACACGGTGTCCTGCGGGTCGTCCTCGTACATCGCGATCTCCTCGAGCACGACCTCGCGCTCGGGGTCGACGTCGCGGAACGCCGGCCGCCACACCATGTCGGCCATCACGTCGAAGGCGCGCGGCAGGTGCTGGTCGAGCATCCGCGCGTAGACGGCGGTGCTCTCCTTGTCCGTGCCGGCGTTCAGCTCGGCGCCCATGGCGTCGAACAGCTGGTCGATCTCGGCGGAGCCGAAGCGATCCGTGCCCCGGAACAGCAGGTGCTCGAGGAAGTGCGAGAGCCCGGACTCGTCGGCCGTCTCGCCGCGCGAGCCGGTGGCGACGAAGAACCCGAGGGCCGCGGATCGCACGGAGCCCATGTGCTCCGTGACGACCCGCAGCCCCGAGTCGAGCTCGGTGACCTTGTGGTCGGGCAGTGCCCTAGCTCCGGTCGGGATCCCGGTCGCCGCGCGACCGGCCTCGCCCGCGGTCACGGTCCCGGTCCCGGCCGCCGCCGCCGCGGCCGTTGCGGTCGCGCCCGCGGCCGCCCCGGTCCCCCGCCGCCGGAGCCGACCGTGGCCAGCTCCTCGACGGACTTGCCGGCGATCTCCGGGTCCTCGGCGAGGCGCAGGCCGATGCGGCCGCGCTCGCGGTCGACCTCGACCACGCGGACGGCGATCTCGTCGCCCTTGTTGAGCACGTCCTCCACCGTGTCGACCCGCTGGCCGGGCGAGACGTTGGAGATGTGCAGGAGGCCGTCGGTGCCCTTGGCGAGCTCGACGAACGCCCCGAACGTGGTCGTCTTGACGACCTTGCCCTGGAACTCGTCGCCGACCTCGACCTCCTTGGTCATCGAGCGGATCCGGTCGATCAGGGCGTCGCCCTGCGCGCCGGTCTGCGCGTAGACCAGGACGTTGCCGTCGTCGTCGACGTCGATCTGCGCGTCGAACTCGTCGCACAGGCCGCGGATCGTCTCGCCGCCCTTGCCGATGAGCAGGCCGATCTTGTCCGGGTCGATCTGGATCGTCGAGATCCGCGGGGCGAACTGCGACAGCTCGCTGCGCGGCGACTCGATCACCTCGGACATCTTGCCGAGGATGAACGTGCGGCCCTCCTTGGCCTGCGTGAGCGCGTCGCGCAGGATGTCGAAGGTCACGCCCGTGATCTTGATGTCCATCTGGAGCGCCGTGATGCCGCGCTCCGTGCCGGCGACCTTGAAGTCCATGTCGCCGAGGTGGTCCTCCACGCCGGCGATGTCGGACAGCACGACGTAGTCGTCGCCCTCCTTGATGAGCCCCATCGCGATGCCCGCCACCGGGCGCTTGAGCGGCACGCCGGCGTCCATCAGCGACAGCGAGGAGCCGCACACCGAGGCCATCGACGAGGAGCCGTTGGACTCGAGGATGTCCGACACGACGCGGATCGTGTACGGGAACTCCTCCTGCGTCGGGATCATCGGGACCAGCGCGCGCTCGGCGAGCGCCCCGTGGCCGATGTCGCGCCGCTTCGGACCGCGCATGAAGCCGGCCTCGCCCACCGAGAACGGCGGGAAGTTGTAGTGGTGGAAGTAGCGCTTGGACGTCTCGAGGCCGAGGTTGTCCAGCCGCATCTCCTCGCGCGTCGTGCCGAGCGAGGCCACGGAGAGGGCCTGCGTCTGGCCGCGGGTGAAGATCGCGGAGCCGTGGGCGCGCGGGAGCACGCCGGCCTCGATCCAGATGTCGCGGATCTCGTCCGTGCCGCGGCCGTCCGGGCGCTTCTTCTGGACGGCGATCCGCTGGCGGATGATGGCCTTCTCGAGCTTGTCGAAGGCAAGCTGCGCCTTCGAGAGGTACTCCGACGCACTCCGGGGCCGACGGGTCGCCCGCGTAGGCCTCGAGGACCTCGGTCTCGATCGCCTTGGTGGCGTCCTGGCGGGCCAGCTTGTCCTCGATCTGCGTGGCCTCGTCGAGGCGCGCGCCGTGGGACTCCTGGATCTGCTGGAAGAGCCCCTCGTCGACCTGCGGGGCCTCGACCTCCACCTTGGGCTTGCCGGCCTTCTCGCGCAGCTCGTGCTGCATGGCGACCAGCTTCTTGATCGCGCCGTGCGCGATGTCGAGGGCGTCGAGGATCTCGGCCTCGGGCACCTCGTTGGCGCCGGCCTCGACCATCAGGATGGCCTGCTCGGTGCCGGAGACGACGAGGTCCATGTCGGCCTCTTGCATCTGCTCCTCCGTCGGGTTCACGACGAAGTTGCCCTCGATCTTGCCGATCCGGACGGCGCCGACGGGCTCCGGGAACGGGATGTCGGAGAGCATGAGCGCGGCGGACGCGCCGTTCATGGCCAGGATGTCGTACGGCGCGTCGTGGTCGATCGACAGCGGCATGCCGACGAGCTGCGTCTCACGGCGCCAGCCCTTCGGGAACAGCGGCCGCAGTGGCCGGTCGATCATGCGCGCGATCAGCGTGGCCTTCTCGCCGGCGCGACCCTCGCGCTTGAAGAAGGAGCCGGGGATCTTGCCGGCCGCGTACATCCGCTCCTCGACGTCCACCGTCAGCGGGAGGAAGTCGACGTCGCGCAGGTTGCCCGCCGTAGCAGTGGAGAGCACGCGCGTGTCCTTCGCGGAGACGGTGACGCTGCCGGAGGCCTGCTTGGCAAGCTTGCCCGTCTCGAAAGTGATCTCAGTTCCGCCGATCTCGACGGAGACCCGAGTCGCTTCAGGCATGTATATGTCCTTTCTACGCCCGCTCCTCGTTGAGCGGGCCCTCTGCATCATTCGACGCTTCGGTAGTCGTTAGATCCAGTCTAGCGGCGGAAAAGCCGTGACCTGCCGGCTGGCGAGCAGCAGGCGCGCGAGCGGGCCGGTCGGCTCGACGTCGCCGGCGGCCGTGACCTGCAGCGGGGACCTCGCGGGGCGGTGGAACAACTTCCACTTGATCTTGTCGAGCGCACGCGCCGCGGCGAACACGCGCGGCTCCTGGAGCTTGAAGACGTCGCAGCGCCGCGCGCGGGAGCCCGTGGCGTCGAGGATGCCGTTGACGGCGCGGCGGGCGGCCTCGTTGGCCGCCTCCATCGTCGCCAGGTCCGTGTACGTGCGGACGTAGTCGCTGGCCAGGAAGAGGTTCGGGATGCGGGTGGCGGCGTCCGGCCGGTCGTGCCAGGAGCCGGCGGTGTTGACCAGCAGCGGCTCGAGGTTGCCGGCCTCCGTGGGGTTCGGGAAGACGATCGCGGGGTCGAGGAAGCGGTCGACGACGGTGGCGCCGTCCAGCGCGCCGTCGAGGTGGTCGGTGAGCTGCCCCCAGACCTCGTCGAAGATCTCCTCGGGGCTGCACCGCATCGCGACCTTGCCCGTGCGGGGGCCGGGCCGCTGCCACTCCGAGACGTCGATCGAGAGGATGCCCTGCGTGCGGCCGTCGCCGCGCTGGGCGAGGTCGACGTCGGGCCAGAACTGCTTCTGCGAGATCGACGTCAGCGCCCACTCGGAGTCGACGTAGATCGCGTGGCCGTTGACGAGCGGGACGTCCTTGTCGAGGTAGAAGACGACGCCGTTCATCCAGCGGGTGACGAGCCGGTCGAGGCCGCGCAGGCGGGGCTCGGCGGCTCGCAGCGCCGGTGAGGCGAGCTGGCGCATGATCTCGACGGGCAGCGCGGCGACGTAGAAGTCGGCCGTGACGAGCTGCCCGCCGGCGGTGGCGCCGGTGATCCGACCGTCGCCGTGGTGGATCGCGTCGACGGGCGCGTTCAGGTGGATCGTCACGCCGCGGGCCTCGAGGTGCGCGATCCAGGGGTCGATCCAGACCTCGCTCGTGGGCGCGTCGAGCACGCGGTCGGCCCGGCCGCCGGCGCGGCTGAGGTCCTGGAGGAGCTGGATCAGGATCATGCCGCCGGTGCGGGCGCTCATCTCGCGGCCGCGGGCGGCGACCAGCGTGCGGGTGAGGCCGTCGGCGAGGAAGCGCTGGAAGGCCGCGCTGCGCCGCTCGGCGGCCGTGTACTCCCACCAGCTCTGGCTCTCCCACTGCTCGTAGCGGCGCTCGTCGCAGCTGGTGAGCAGCGTGACGAGGCGCTCCGCGAGGAGCGGCGTACTCCTGCGGCGGGACGCCGACCTGCGAGGACGCCTCCCTGAGGAACCGCAGCGCGACCTGGATGTCGTCGAGCGACTCCGGGAGATGCGCGGGCGCGATCACCTCGTTGGGGCCGCCCCGCTGCGCGAAGAGGATGCGGGTGGCGCCGACCAGGTGGTCCTTGACGGTCCCGCGCGAGTCGGCGGCCGGGATCCGCGACATCGTGTCCGGGAGGTGGCGGTAGAAGCCGGGGAAGAAGCGGAAGCCGTGCTCGCCGGGGAGGTCTTTTCGCCCGTCTGTCCCGCTGCGCTCGTGCGGCATCGAGCGCGCCTTGCCGCCCGGCGCGGGCCGCTGCTCGTACACCGTGACGTCGAACCCGCGCTCCGCGAGCTCGTGCGCCGCGCTCAGTCCCGCGACTCCCCCGCCCAGCACCGCCACTGTGGTCATGTACCGACGCTATCGCCGCGCGAGCACCTGGGCCAACTCGGCGGCGACTTTGATCGGCTCTTCGGTCAGTCGCCGCCACGTGATCCGCACGACCAGGTAGCCGGCCGCCTGGAGCGCCGCGTCGCGCGCGCGGTCGCTCTCGAAGGCGCGGCGGTCGCCGTGCGCCGCCCAACCGTCGGTCTCGACGATGACGCGGAGGTCGGGCCACAGGAAGTCGACCTCGAAGGGGCCGACGCGCTGGTTCACCAGCGGCCGCGGCAGCCCGGCGTCTCGTAGCAGCTTCAGGAACCGGCGCTCGAGGCTCGACCTCGTGGGCGCTCGTCCATGGACCTGTTCCGGGGCGATCAGGCGGCGGACGAGCGCCTCGGTCGTGGCGCGCTCCACGGTTGTCTCGGGCTGCGTGGCCGCCAGGTCGGCGAGCGTTCTCAACGGCGCGGTGAGGGGGAGGTTGCGGATGGTCCGGACCTCGAGGGCGATCCTCGTCTGGTGGATGACAAGGCCGGGCCTGTTCCTTTCGGCGCGGGCGGTGGTCGTGACCTCGATCACGGCGGGCATCGTGGACACGATCCGCCACAGCGCCGCGGCCGTCATATGGCTCGCGACGGCGTCTGGCCCGGCGGCGAGCAGCGCCGCCCGGACCCTGCCCCGGTCGCTGAGACCGGCGTGGCCGACCGCGTAGACGCCGCGGTAGATGGGGATCAGCCGCCCGGCGTTGACGCGCCGCTCGATCTGGCGCCGCGTGAGCCCGAGCCGGAACAACTGCTCTCGTGAGAGGACGCCGTCGTAGCGGGCTGCGGCCTGACCGAGGCGGTGATCAACGTCGTAACGCCTGCGGTCCGGCGCGAGCATTACGACGTTGACCACCCATACGGTGTCGAACGTCGTAACGCCCGCTCGAAACCCGACCTGTTACGACGTTGAACACCGCCCATGCCCGGAGTAGCCGCCGGCGGTGAAATCTCACCCCCCTCAGTGAGCCGTACCAACACCGAGTGCACCACGTCCTCCACCACGAACAGCGCGTCCCGGGACCGCCCGAAGCGGTCTTCCCGTTCTTCGCCGACGCCGCGAACCTCGAGGCGATCACGCCGCCGTGGCTGAACTTCCGCGTCACCACGCCCGCCCCCATCGAGATGCGGGCGGGCGCGCTGATCGAGTACCGGCTCGCGCTGCACAGGATCCCGCTCGCGTGGCTGACCCGGATCGAGGCGTGGGAGCCGCCGCGCCGGTTCGTGGACGTCCAGCTCTCGGGCCCCTACAAGCTCTGGCACCACGCGCACGAGTTCGCGCCCGACGGCGACGGCGGCACGGTGATGCGCGACACCGTCCACTACGCGCTCCCGCTCGGGCCGCTCGGCGAGTTCGCGCGCCGGCTGTTCGTGGCGCGCGACCTCGCGCGGATCTTCGACTACCGCGCCGAGCAGGTGAGGGAGGCGCTCACTCGACCGTGAGCGTGCCCTCCATGCCGGCGTCCTTGTGGCCGTCGACAGGGCAGTAGAACTCGTACTCGCCGGGCTTGAGGTCGACGGTGAGCGAGGTCTTCCCGGCCGTCACGGTCTCGCTCTCCTCCTCGACGCCGTTGCCCTCGACCTCGACGGCGTGCTCGACGGCGTGACGGGTTGTCGAAGTCGATCGTGACCTTGCCCGCCTTGGCGGTCAGCTTGTTCGGCTCGAACACCAGCGAGCCGTCCTCGGGCGCGGCCAGCTGGAGCGTCTCGCCGCCCGCCGCCACCCGAGCCCGAGGCGGCGGTCGGCGTCGACGTGGCGGCCGACCCGCCGCTGCCGCTCTCCTCGTCGTCGCCCCCGCACCCCGCCAGGGCGAGCACGAGCACGGCGAGCAGCGTCGTGAGGATCCGAAGCATGGGGAGCTCCTTCCTGTCAGTTCAGGGACGCCGTCAGGACGTCGGTGGACGCCGAGCGGCTCCGGCGGACGATTCGGATCGAGTCATACTGGCCGCGCTGTGCAGCTGTCGTGAGAACGACGACCGCGCGGCCGCGCTTGTCCGCGCGGAACGTGCCGGCGCTCGCGCTCCAGCCCGGCGCGTCGCACTTGACCTCGTAGACGACGTTCGGGTCCGGCGGCAGGCCGCGCACCCACAGGTGCAGCATCGTGCCGTTGCGTGCGCGCGAGAGCTCGGCCCGCCCGGCGGCGCGCTCACCCGCCACCGGCTTCAGCGCCACCTCGAAGCGCCTCGGGGCGTCCCCGCCGAGGACGACGAGCGCCAGCACGGCCGCGCAGGCCGCCGCCGCGATCGCCGCGCTCGATCGCCACGACCCGGCGCCGTCGCGGCAACCTGGCCCACCACCTGCGACGACCGGCCCTCGACCGCGATCGCTCGACGGCCACCGCGTCGAGCACCCGCTCCTCGACCGCCGGCGACAGCGGCGGGGCGTCCTCCATGTGCTCCGCGAGCGACAGCAGCGCGGGCAGCCCCGCCAGCCGTGCGTGCTCGGCAGCGCACTCGTGGCAGCGCGCGAGGTGCTCGCGCACCGCCGCGGCCTCGGGCGGCTCGAGCGCGCCGAGCACGTAGGCGCCGATCGCGTGCCGCACGTGTTCGCAGGCCGTCATCGGATCCCCATCTCCTCGAGGACGAGCCGCAGCGACCGCAGGGCGTACCACGTCCGGCTCTTCACGGTGCCGACCGGCAAGTCGCAGCGCGCGGCGATCTCCCGCATCGTCAGCCCCTGGAAGTGCGCGAGCCGGATCATCTGCCGGTGCTCGGGCGTCAGCCGCTCGAGCGCGGACACCACCTGCCAGCCGAGCATCGCCTGCTCGATCGTCGGGCCGGTGCCCGTGTCGCGGTCCGAGGGCTCGTGCAGCGCCAGCGACGGGCGCACGGACGCGCGCCGCCGCGCGTCGATGATCGCGTGGCGGGCGATCTGGTAGAGCCACGTGCGGACGCTGCCGCGTGTCGCGTCGTAGGAGTCCGCGTGCCGCCAGGCCCGGGTGAAGACCTCCTGCACGACCTCCTCGGCCACCCCCCGCTCCCCCAGGGCGTTCAGCGCGAAGCCGTAGAGCTCGCCGGAGTACGAGCGGTAGAGGTCGCGAACGGCGTCGCCGGTCTCGTCACCGCGCATGCGCTGGATGAGCTGGGCGTCGGTCGTCGCCATGGCAGCGGGGGTATACGGCGTCAGCCTGACCGCGGTTCGGTGCGGCGTCAACCGCCGCCGAGCATGCGCCAGAGCGCGGCGTCCGGCCGCCCGGCGTGCCGGCGGCCCTCGAAGAACAGCGTCGGCGTGGTCGCGACGCCGGCCCGGATCCCGCCGCGGAAGTCGTCGCGCACGCGCCGCTCGACCGCCTCAGCGCGCCGGTCGGAGTCGAAGCGCTCGACGTCGAGCCCGAGCGTGCGTGCCCGCTCCCACAGGTGCGGGTCCTCGAGCCGCCCCTGGTCGGCGAACAGCGCGTCGTGGAACGGCCAGAACGCGTCCTGGAGCGCGGCGGCCTCGGCCGCCCGGGCCGCCGCGTGCGCGCGCGGATGGCTGGCGCGCACGGGGAAGTGGCGGAACGCGACCCGCAGCTCGAGGTCGTGCAGGCGCACCTCGATCGCCGCGCAGAACGGGCACTCGTAGTCCCCGTACACGAGCAGCAGCGGCGCAGTCGTCCGGCCCGCGCACGTGGTCCGCCGGCCCGAGCGGCGGCAGCGGGGCCGACTCGAGGCTCAACCCGTGCCGTTCAGCGCGTCGAAGATGAGGTTGGCGCCCGGCAGCTCGCCGGGAGACGGCGCCTCGTAGCTCCACCGCACGACGCCGTCGGGCCCGATCAGGACGAGCGCCCGCTGCGGGAAGCCGCCCGGGTGCAGGACGCCGAACGCCCGGCAGGTCGCGCCCTTGGGCTCGAAGTCCGACAGCTGCTCGATGTCGATCCCGAGCTGCTCCCGGAACGCCTCCTGCGAGTACGTCGCGTCGCACGAGACGCCGTACAGCGTCGCGCCCTCGCGCGCGAAGTCCTCGAGCACCTCGTTGTAGACGCTCAGCTGGTCGGTGCAGACCGGCGAGAACGCGAACGGGTAGAAGACGAAGACGGTGCGGGCGCCCTCGAGGTCGGCGCGCGTGAAGCGGCGGCCGTCCTTGCGCGCGAGCGAGAACTCGGGCGCCGGCTCACCGGCCGGGATGACCGGCATGGCGCGCCTAGCGGCGCAGGCCGAGCTCGCGGATCAAGGAGCGGTAGCCCTCGAGATCCTTCTTCTGGAGGTAGTTCAGAAAGCGGCGGCGGCGCCCCACGAGCATCAGCAGACCACGGCGGGAGTGGTGGTCGTGCTTGTGGGTGCGCAGGTGCTCGGTCAGGTCGTTGATGCGACGGGTCAGCATCGCGATCTGGACCTCGGTCGCACCGGTGTCGGTCTCGCTGGAGCCGAACTTGGTGACGAGCTCGCGCTTGTCCTCTGCAGTCAGCGTCATGTGCGGCGGTGCAGGCTAGCAGGAGCGCCGCTCACCCGATCGCGTCCGGCGCCCTTCGCGGCGTACAGCGCGTCGTCGGCGCGGCGCAGGAGCTCCTCGGCCGACTCCCCCTCCCACGCGGCCCAGCCGATGCTCACCGTGACGCGCAGCTCGCGGCCGTCGCAGCGCACCACCGTGCCGGCGACCTCCGACCGCAGCTTCTCGGCCGTGACCGCCGCCGCGGCGGCGTCGGCGTCCGGCAGCAGCGCGAGGAACTCCTCCCCGCCGAGCCGGCCGAGCTGGTCCTCGGCGCGCAGCGAGCCGCGCAGCCGGGCGGTGACCGCGGCGAGCACTTCGTCGCCCGCCGCGTGGCCGTAGCGTGTCGTTGACCTCCTTGAAGTGGTCGATGTCGATGATCGCGACCGACAGCGCGCGGCCGTGGCGGCGGGCGCCGCTGAGCTGGCCGCCGAGCTGGGTGAGGATGAAGCGGCGGTTGGCGAGGCGGGTGAGGGGGTCCTCGAAGATCAGCGTCTCCAGCCGGCGCGCCTGGACGACGAGCTCCTCCTGGAGGCCCTTCGTGCGGCCGGCGGCCTCCACGCGCGCGACCAGCTCGCCGTCCGTGAACGGCTCGACGAGGAAGTCCTGCACGCCCTCGCGGAGCGCGGCCACGGCGCCCTCGAAGTCCAGGTCCGGCCGCTCCAGCAGCACGACGGCCGTGCGGTACGCGTTGACGTCGCTCTTGAGCGCGGCGAGCATGCCGTCCCCGCTCAGGCCGACGTCGACGACCGCGACGTCGGGCGCCTCCGCGCGGCAGTGCGCGATCGCCGCCTCGGCGGTGGCGAGCTCCATCGCCTCATGGCCGACGCCCTCCAGGACCCGCGCGACCCGGGCGCGCGTCTCCGCGCGCGGATGGGCGATGACGACCCGCATCAGGTACGAACGTACCCCACACACGGGGCAAGACACCGTATTTGGGGTCGCGACCCTAACCTCGGGCTAACCGGGGTGCGCGGCGATGCGGCGTGCGTGGTCCACGTCGCGGTGCATCTGCTCGACCAGCGCGTCGACGCTGTCGAACCGCCGCTCCCCGCGCAGGCGCTCGAGGAAGTCCAGCCGCAGCTCGCGGTCGTAGAGGTCGCCGTCGAAGTCGAGCAGGTAGGCCTCCACCAGCAGCCCGCGGCCGGTCTTGAAGGTCGGCCGGACGCCCACGTTGACCGCCGCCAGCCGGTTCTCGCCGCCGACCTGCGCGCGGGCGGCGTAGATCCCGTGCCCCGGGACGACGAGCGCCGGGTCCGGCACCAGGTTCGCGGTCGGGAAGCCCAGCGTGCGCCCGCGCTTGTCGCCGTGCACGACCGTGCCGCGCATCTGGAACGGGGCGCCGAGGAAGCGGCGGGCGACGTCGACCTCGCCGGCGGTCGACGAGCCCGCGGACGTGGGTCGAGGAGACGATCTCGCCGTCCAGCTCGACCATGTCGGAAACGCGGGTCTCGAAGGCGTCCTGCGCGCGCAGCAGGGTGATGTCGCCGCGCGCCCGGTTGCCGAAGCGGAAGTTCTCCCCCACCGAGACGGTCGTCGCGCCCAGCTGCTCGACCAGCACGTGGTCGATGAACTCCTGCGCCGTCTGGGCCGCGAAGCCGCCGTCGAACGGGATCACGATCAGCTCCTCGACGCCCAGGTCGGCGATCAGGTCCGCCTTGACGGCGAGCGACGTGAGCAGCTTCGGCGCGGAGTCGGGAGCCACCACCGCGCGCGGGTGGGGCTCGAAGGTCAGCACGCTGTCGGCGCCCCGGATCACCTCGCGGTGGCCGACGTGCACGCCGTCGAACTCGCCCACGGCGAGATGGCGGTCGCGCCGCTGCGCGTCGGGGAGCCACGTCACTTGCATCAGCCGCGGAAGCCTACGACGGGCTTGAGGGTGCCGTCCTCACGCGGCTCGGCGAGCGCGATCAGGCCGGCCTCGTCGGTGAGGCGCGCCACGCCCTCGGCGCGGCCGGGGACCGCCACGCCGTGCGCTGCCCGCCGCGCGTCGTCGCCCTCCAGCCGGACCTCCGGCAGGAACCCGAGCGCGTCGCCGAGCGGCACGATCCGCTCCTCGTCGGCGTCCGCGACGTCGAACGGCCCGATGCCCGTGCGCCGCAGCTCGAGGCAGTAGGCGTCGCCCAGGTCGGCCACCAGCGAGCGTACGTAGGTGCCGGAGGAGCACTCGATCGCGAGCGCCGCGCGGTCGCCCTCGCGCCACAGCTGCTCGAACCGCGTCACGGTCACCTCGCGCTCCGCGGTCTCGACCGCCTCGCCGCGGCGGGCGCGCGCGTAGGCCCGCTCGCCGCCGATCTTCACCGCGCTGTACGCCGGCGGGCGCTGGCGCACGACGCCGGTGGGCAGCACCAGCGGATCCGGCGGCGTCGCGCCCGGCGCCAGCTCGCCCTCGGGGTCGCCGGTCGTCGAGGTCCAGCCCAGCCGCGCCACCGTCTCGTAGCGCTTCGGCAGCGCCATCAGGAACCGCTGCACGCGCGTCGCCCGGCCCACGAGCACGAGCAGCAGCCCCGTCGCGAACGGGTCCAGCGTGCCCGCGTGGCCGACCTTCGCGGGGTGGGTGGGATCCGATGACCGTCGCCGCACGCCCGCCACCACGTCGTGCGACGTGATCCCGGCCGGCTTGTCGAAGAGGATGACCCCGTCCGCGGCGCTCAAAGCTGCCGCGCGAGCTCGGCGCGCAGGACCTCGACCAGCTCCGGGAAGTCGAGGTCGGTCGAGAAGCCCGCCGCCCGGCGGTGCCCGCCGCCGCCCTGCGAGCGGGCGATCGCGGACACGTCCACGCGGTCGTCGGTGGCCCGCAGCGACACCTTGCGGCGCGGCGCCTCGTCGGTCAGCAGGTCGCGCACGAGCCCCGCCACCGCCGTCCCCTCGACGGAGCGCAGGTGGTCCACGACGCCCTCGGAGTAGCTCTCGTCCGCGCCGGTCAGCCGGTAGTCCTCGAGCGTCAGGTGGGTCACGGTGAGCAGCCCGCCGTCGTAGCGCTCGACCTGGCTGAGCCCGCGCGCCAGCAGCTCGAGCTTGCCCTGCGGGACGCCCTCGTAGAGCCGGCGGTAGATCGCGTGCGCGTCGACGCCCTGCTCGAGCAGCGCCGCGGCCATGTCGTGCGCGCGCGGCCCGGTGTTCTCGTACATGAACCGGCCCGTATCGGTGACGAGCCCTACGTAGAGCGCCTCGGCGATCGTGATGTCCGGCTGCACGGCCAGACCCTGCATGAGGTCCCACACCATCTCGGCGGTGCACGACGCGCGCGCGTCGACGTGGTTGACCGTGCCGAACCGCGTGTTGTCGTGGTGGTGGTCGATGTTGAGGATCCGGTGGTCCTCGTGCTTGAGGTCCTCGGCCCGCGTGCGGTCGATGTTGCCGCAGTCCAGGAACACCAGCACGCGCTCGCACAGGTCCGGCGGCGGCTCGGTGACCAGGCCCTCGAGCCGGATGAAGCGGTACTCGTAGGGCAGCGGGAACTCGTCGGCGGCGACGAACGCGAGCGCGTCCTTGCCGATCGCGCTCAGGACCTGCTGCATGGCGGCCAGCGAGCCGACGGCGTCGCCGTCCGGGCGCTCGTGGGTGGTGAGCAGGAACTTGTCGGTGGCGCGGATCTCCTCGAGGATCTGCGCGCGCGAGGACGATGCGCCGTTCTCGCCGCTCATGGCCTCTGCTCTCTGTCGACCAGCTCGGCGATCCGCAGCCCGCGGTCGGCGGAGTCGTCGTAGAGGAACTGGAGCGTCGGCGTGTGCTTCAGCCGCAACTCGGAGGCGACGCGCTTCTGGAGGTAGCCGTGCGCGGACTGGAGCCCGTCGAGCGAGCGCCGCCGCACGCCCGCGTCCCCGAGCACGGAGACGAAGACGCGCGCATGGCGAAGATCGGGTGATGTCTCGACGGCGGTCACGGTGACGAACCCGACGCGCGGGTCCTTGATCTCTGAGGTGATCGCGCCCGACAAGACCTCCCTCATGGCCTCGTCGACGCGCCGCATCCGTTCGCCGCTCATCCTATTCCCCCGAGGTCCTCCCACGACGCAACGCGGCGCTCCGTCCGGACCCCCTGCGGGAAGTGCGCGTCGAGCATCCGCTGGACGCGATCGGCGGCCTCGTCGCAGCGGGCGGGCGACGCTTCGGCGAAGGCGACGGCGAGCGTCGAGCGCTGCCACGTGTCGTGATGCGCCACTTCGGCGACCGACGCGCCCATCCGGTCGCGTAGATGCGCCTTGACGCGGTTCAGCTCGGATCGCTTCGCCTTCAGCGAGCCGGCCTGGTCGAAATGGAGGTGAACGCGCATGAGCACGACGAACGCGGGCTCGTGATTAAGCCCCACCACCCACCCCCAACACCTACGACAGCGTCCGCTCGACCTGCCGCGTGTCGTAGGCCTCGATCAGGTCGCCTTCCTTGATGTCGGCGTAGTTCGAGAGCACGATGCCGCACTCGAAGCCGGCGTTGACCTCGCGGACGTCGTCGTTGACCCGCCGCAGCGAGGCGATCTCGCCGTCGTAGACGACCGTGCCGTCGCGGACCAGGCGGACCTTGCCGCCGCGGCGGATCGTCCCGTCGGTGACCATCGAGCCGGCGATCGTGCCGACGCGCGAGGCGCGGAAGATCGCGCGCACCTCGGCGGTGCCGACGCTCTCCTCGACCTCCTCCGGCGCGAGCATGCCCTGCATGGCGTCGCGCAGCTCGTCGATCGCGCGGTAGATGACGGAGTAGGTGCGGATCTCGACGCCCTCGCGGTCGGCCAGCGCGGCGGCCTCGCCGACCGGGCGGACGTTGAAGCCGAGCACGACCGCCTCGGACGCGGCGGCCAGGTTGACGTCGGACTCGGTGATGCCGCCGACGCCGGAGCGCACGACCTGCACCTGGACGTCGGACTGCGGGAGCTTGGCGATCTCGTCCTCGAACGCCTCCAGCGAGCCGGACACGTCGGCCTTGAGCACGAGGTTGAGCTCGTTGACGAGCGCGCCGCGCTGCTGGTCGAAGATCGTCTCCAGCGACATCTTCTTGCCCGAGCGGCGGGCCTGCTGCTCGAGCTTCAGGCGCGTCGCGCGCTCGCCGGCGAGCTGGCGCGCCTTGCGGTCGTTCTCGACCACGCGCACGAACTCGCCCGCCTCGGGGACGGAGTCGAAGCCCAGGACCTCGACGGGCTCGGACGGCCCGGCCTGCTTGACGCGCGTGCCGTGGAAGTCGTGCAGCGCGCGGACGCGGCCCCAGTGGGCGCCGGCCACGATCGCTTCGCCGACCTTCAGCGTGCCGCGCTGGACGAGCACGGTCACGACCGCGCCGCGGCCCGGGTCGAGCTTGGACTCGATGACCTGGCCGGAGGCGTCGGCGTCCGGGTTGGCCTTGAGCTCCTCGACCTCGGCGACGAGCAGGATCGACTCGAGCAGGTCGTCGAGGTTCTGCTTCGTCTTGGCGGAGACGTCGACGAACATCGTGTCGCCGCCCCACTCCTCGGGCTGGAGGCCGAGGGTGGTCATCTCCGTGCGGACGCGATCGGGCGCCGCGCCCTCCTTGTCGATCTTGTTGACCGCGACGAGCATCGGCACGTCGGCCGCCTTCGCGTGGTCGACCGCCTCGCGCGTCTGCGGCATCACGCCGTCGTCGGCGGCGACGACGATCACGGCGATGTCGGCGACCTGGCCGCCGCGGGCTCGCATGGCGGTGAACGCCTCGTGGCCCGGCGTGTCGAGGAAGGTGATCGTCTTGCCGTCGTGGCGGACCTGGTAGGCGCCGATGTGCTGCGTGATGCCGCCGGCCTCGCCCTCGGCGACCTCGGTCTCGCGCACGGCGTCGAGCAGCGAGGTCTTGCCGTGGTCGACGTGGCCCATGATCGTGACGACCGGGGCGCGGTCCTTCAGCTCGTCGGCGGAGTCCTGGAACTCCGGCTCGTCGTCCGCCTCGTCGGCCGCGTGGACGATCTCGATCTCCTTGTCGAACTCGTCCGCGATCACCTGGATCGCGTCGTCGGAGAGCGTCTGGGTGAGCGTGGCCATCTCGCCCAGGGTCATGAGCTTCTTGATGATCTCGGGGACCGCGACGCCGAGGTACTCGGCGACGTCCTTGACCGTCGAGCCGGAGTTGACGCGGATCGTGTCGGCCTTCAGCGTCGAGACGTCCTGCGGCGTCGGCTCCGTGTAGGTGCCTCGGCGCCGGCGGCCGCCGCGGCGCGGCGGACGGCGCGGCGGGCCACCGCCCGGACCGCCACCGGGGCCGCCGCCGGGGCCCTGGCGGCGCGAGGCCTGCGAGTCGATGACGACGCGGCGCACGCCGCCGGCCGAGCCGGGCGCGCGCTCGCCCTGGAGCGAGGAGCGGGTGGGCCGCTTCGAGCGATCGCCTCCGCCGCCGCTTCCCTGGCCGTCGCGCGCGCCGTCCTGGCCGTCACTCGCGCCGTCGGCGGGCGCGTCCGGCGCCTGCGGCTGCTGGCTCGCGGTCGGCCGCGGGCCGCGCGGGGCCGGGCGGTCGAACCCGACGCCGGTGTGCGCGGGCGGGGCCGCCTCCTTCTTCTTCGCGCCGTTGCTCGACGTCTTCGGCTTCGGCTTGCCGGTCAGCGCGGCATCGGCCAGCTCGGTGTCGACCGCCGTCGCGGTGGCCTTGACATCGAGGCCGTAGGCCTGAAGACGCTTCATGACCTCGCTCGAGGGCATGTCGTACTGCTTGGCTAGCTCGTGGACGCGCTTCTTGGCCATGTGGAGATGAAGTCTACGGTGCTTTCAGGGATGGTCATGGGCGCCTTGAAGGCGCGGTGGAAGGCCTTGCGGGAGACAGCCGTCTCCCAGCAGTCGAGGCTCGCGTGCAGCCAGGCACCTCGGCCCGGCGCTCGCGCCTCGGGGTCGGGCACGACCCGACCCTCCACGGTAGCGAAGCGGCGGAGGTCCGCCTGCGGGGCGCGCGCGCCGCAGCCGACGCAGCGCCGCCTGCCGGGCGCTTCGCGGCCCGTCACCGCAGCGGCTTCGCCGCGCTCGGCAACCGTGCGCGTCAGGCCTGCCCGACGACGTCGGTGTCCTTGTTCTCGAGCGCCTGGTGGCTCTCGAGACCGCAGTAGCGGGAGCTCGGCAGGGCGGCGTTCGGGCAGCGCCGGCCGTTGGCGAGGATCGCGGCGCAGCGGCCGCCGACCTCCTCCTCCTCGTAGCTGCCGTCCGTCTCCTCCTTCGCGAACTCGGTCTCCGAGCGGATGTCGACGCGCCAGCCGGTGAGGCGCGCCGCCAGCCGCGCGTTCTGGCCCTCGCGGCCGATCGCCAGCGACAGCTGGTCGTCGGGCACGATCACCGTCGCCTGCTTGTTCTCGTCGTTGACGAGCACCTCGCGCACGCGGGCGGGGCTGAGCGCCTTGGCGACGAACCGGGCGGGCTCGTCGTTGTAGGGGATGATGTCGATCTTCTCGCCGCGCAGCTCCGAGACGACCATCCGCACGCGAGAGCCGCGCGGGCCGACGCAGGCGCCGACCGGGTCGACGCCGTCGGCGTGCGACACCACCGCGATCTTCGAGCGGTAGCCGGGCTCGCGCGCGACGTTGGTGATCTCCACCAGGCCGTCGGCGATCTCGGGCACCTCGAGCTCGAACAGGCTCTTGATCAGCTCGGGATCGCGCCGCGAGACGATGATGCTCGGGCCGCGGGTCGAGGAGGAGACCTCCTTGATCACCGCCTTGATGCGCTGCGAGTGGTCGTAGCGCTCGCCGTCGACCTGCTCGGACTTCGGCAGCAGCGCCTCGACGCGCTCGCGCAGCTGCACGAGCGTGTAGCGCGAGTCGGACTGCTGGACGATGCCGGTGATCAGCTCGCCGACGCGGTCGCGGTACTCCTCGAACATCATGTCGCGCTCCGCCTCGCGGATGCGCTGGAGGATCACCTGCTTGGCGGTCTGCGCGGCGATCCGCCCGAAGTCGTGCGGCGTGACGTCGCGCGTCTCGATCTGGTCGGCGAACTCCGCCAGGCGCTCCGGAGCGATCTCGGGCGCCTCGGGGATGATCACCTCGCCCGTCTCCGGATCGACGCGGCGCTCCAGCTCGCCCGACGCGAGCTCCTCGGCCTCGTCGAGCAGCTGGTCCTCGAGGTCCTCGGGGAGGATCAGCTCCTCCACGCGGTACTCGCCGAGCTCGGGGTCCATCGTGACCCGCGCATAGCGCGCCGCGCCCGGCTGCTTCTTGTATGCGGACAGCAGCGCGTCCTCGAGGGCATGAAGGAGCTTGTCCTCGGAGATGCCCTTCTCGCGCGCGAGCATGCGCACGGCGTCGACGATCTCTTGCGACATGGCTCTAGTCCCCCAGCAGGTTCGAACGGTGGATGTCGGCGTAGGCGATCGACACCACGCCTGTGTCGGCGGCGACCGTGACCTCGTCGTCGGTCGCGCCCAGCAGCTCGCCCGAGAAGCTGCGATGGCCATCGTGATCGCCGCGCGTGCGGACGCGCGCGCGCTGGCCCACGTAACGGCGGAAGTGCTCGGGCTTGGTCAGCGGCCGCTCGATCCCGGGCGAGGAGACCTCGAGCGCGTAGCGCTCGCGCACCGCGGCGAGATGCCCGGTCACGCGCTCGCAGAGCTCGAGCGAGACGCCGTCGGGGTGGTCGATGAAGAGCCGGATGAGGTCGCCTCCTACGACCTCCGCGAGCAGCACCTCGACGTCGGGCTCCGCCTCGGAGAGACGGGCCTCGATGTCGGCCTGGATCGCGCTCATGTTCACCTCCACTCCCTTCATGAAAAAAGCGGGCGAGCGCCCGCTTTCCGTAATACCACGGCCTTGCGGCCGGACGAAAGCTGTGCGGTTCAGGTTAGCACCGTGAAGGCGCTCTGACAGGCCCCGCGACGCGTGCTCAGGCGGCCTTCGCGGCGCGTTCCCGGTAGAGCCGGTAGTCGCGCCGCTCCGGGCGCAGCTGGGCCGCGAGCGTGAGCGGCTTGCGGGCTTCGCGGTTGCGGCCGAGCTGCATCAGCGCGCGGCCGAGGCAGAACAGCGCGTAGTCGTTGGTCGGCGCGCGCTCGACCACCGCCTCGAACTCGGCCCGCGCCGGCTCGAACTGGCCCGAGCGGAAGTACGCGCGGCCCAGCGCCTCGCGGATCGAGGTCTTCTCCGGCTCGAGGTCGCGCGCCTTCTCGAGCGGCACGGTGGCGGAGTTGAAGTCCCCCGACTCGAGCAGCTCCGTGCCGCGCTTGAAGAGGTCGTAGACGTCGTCCATCGACGTTCCAGTGTAGGCGGAGGAGCGGTGGCTGGCGAGCAGCTCAGCGTGGCCTCGGGGGCATCGCCCACCAAGCCCGCAGGCGGCCCAGGAGGCCGCTCCCGCGCGCCAGCTCCGAGCGCACCGCGCGCCGGCCCGACGGCGCCGGAGGGGCGGCGGCGCCGCCGTAGCGCTGGTCGCGGATCGCGCGCACGTAGCCGGCCGCGGCGGGGCTGCGGCCGAACGCGGCCTCCAGCGCGTTGAGCGTCGTCCCGGGCGGCGGGGCCCGGCGCGCGCGGCGCAGCGCGCGCTCCAGTTCGGGCAGCGGCCCCCAGCCGGCGGCGCGCAGGCGGCGGCGCCGGCGCACGAGCCACACCGCGAGCCCGAGCGCAGAGAGCCCGGCGACGGCGAAGAGGGCGATCCGTCCCCACGGCGTCCCCTCCCCCGCCACTGCGACCTGGCGGCTGGGGTCGCTGCGGATGTCGCCGCCGAGATCGGGCGCGGTGCGGGCGGCGGCGGAGCTGCCGGCCGCGTCCTCCTCGCTGGGCTGCGAGCGCGCGGGCGAGGCCGCCGGCGTCGGATCGAACGTCACCCAGCCGATGCCCTCGTAGTGGACCTCGACCCACGAGTGGGCGTCGAGGTCGCGGACGACGTACTCGCCCGCCTTGCGGTCGAACGAGCCGGTGGTGAAGCCGGTCGAGATCCGCGCGGGCACGCCGCCCATCCGCAGCAGCAGCGCCATCGCGCCCGAGAACTGCTGGCAGTAGCCGACCCGCGCGTCGAACAGGAAGCCGTCGAGGTCCTCGGCTGCGTTCGGCGGCGACTCGCTGTAGGCGTAGCCGTCGCGCAGGTGGCGCATGACGCGCTGGACGAACTCCTCCTGGGTGGTGGACTCGGCCTGGAGGCGCCGGGCCAGCGCGTAGGTCCGGGCGAAGTTGCTCTCCTCGACCAGCCGCTTGGCGTTGAACTCGTCAGGCCCCTGGTCGTCGAGCTTGCGGGCGAGCGGCGGTCCGCCGTCGTGGAACAGCGGGAACTTGACGATGCTCCCGGTCAGCTCCGCGCCGGTCAGCGGGTCCAGCTTGCCCGGCAGCAGGATGGTCGTGTAGCGCTGCATGTAGAGGCCGCGCGGCCGCTCGGAGGCGATCCGCCGCTCGCGCTCGTTGGTCACCGGCGTGTAGACCGTCGCCTTGTAGGCGTCGCCGCGCCGCAGCGCGCGCGTGGCGGTGGCGTACGTCCCGTCGCCGAGCGGGATCTGCGCGATCCGCGGGGTGTCCAGCGCGCACGCGATCCCGGCGGTGACGAACGTCTCGCTGCGCAGGTTGCGCACGGAGACCGAGATCGGCTGGAGCCAGCGCTGCGCGCTCCGGCTCGAGCTCGAGCGGCCCGAACTCGCAGCCGTCGAGGTTCCCGGAGCCCTGGTCGCGCACCCAGCGGTGGCCGTCGAAGTCGTCGAGGTTGGCCGCCTTCCAGTAGGCCGGCAGGCGCGCCTTCACGCGCAGCAGCTCGCGGCCGTCGCGGGGCCAGTCGAGCGGGCCGTACGTGTGGTCCCAGGTGAAGTTGGTCGTGCGCGAGGCCGCGTTGGAGAGCGCCCACGTCTCGTAGTCGAACCACGGCTCGTCGGTGTCCAGCGCCGGCGCGGCGACGAGGCCGAGGATCGCCGCCGCCGTGGCGAGCATCGCCGCGGCGCCGGCGTCGCTGATCCGCAGGCGCTCCAGCCGGAGGTAGCCGAGGACGAGGACGCTCAGCAGCGCGCCGCTGAGGAACTCCGAGCCGAGGTCGAGCGCCACGGCCGGCACGACGTAGAGGATCATCAGGAGCACGAGCGAGACGTAGCGGGCGCCGAGGTCGCGCGGGCGCGGCCAGAACGCGGTCAGCGCGGCGAGCACGGCGATCGTCGTGCCGCCCGCGCCGAGCACGATGCGGGTCCACTCGTCGAGGCCGCGGTAGGGCACGCGCGCGCCGGGGAGCGACGAGATGCCGCGGCCGAGGCCGGCGAGCAGCTCGCCCCAGCGGTCCGGGCGCAGGAGCTCGTCGGCGACGCCGCCGCCGAGCAGCGCGAGCGGCGCGACGGCGACCGCGACGAGCACGGCGGCGGGGGTCCGGAGGCGCTGCGGGAGCCGGCCGGCGAGCAGCAGGCCGAGCATGGCGAGGACGGCCGCGCCGAGCGCGTACCAGGCGCGCTCGGAGGCCGGCGGCTCGAGCAGCTGCATCCACTCGAGCGCGCCGAACGCGCACAGCGCGACGAACGCGAGGCCGCGCGCGGCGGGCACGGACAGGCTGGGATCGGATGCGGTTCCCGCGGGCACGGCGCCTGCGGGGGGCGTGCTCACACCGATCCTGTCCGCTTCGCATGCTCGCCGACGGCGACGACTCCGTCGTGCCTGACCGCCGCCACCGCGGCGGCGCCGCCGGTCCTCCCGCCCACGTAGCCCTGGCAGCCGGCGACCTCCAGCACGGCGCGGCGGTTGGGGAGCGAGCCGGGCACGACGAGCAGGCAGCCGCCGGGGGTGCGGCCGAGCCCGCGCGGCGGCCGGTCGACCGGCCGGGCGGACACCAGCACGACCAGCCCGCGGCGGTTCTGGGCGGCGGTCAGCGCCGGGCCGGTGCGGTCGTCGAGCAGCGCGAGCCGCACGTGCGCCTGCGGCCACGCGAGCAGGTCCGGCTCGATCACGACGGCGCGGCGGTCGCCGGGCAGCAGCAGCGCGACGCCGTTCGGGCGGGCGAAGTGCAGGACGAGCGAGCCGGCGGCGCGGACCGCCGCGTCGAGCGCGTCGGGCGACGAGGGGGCGCGCGGGTCGAGCACGACCAGCGGGCGCGAGTCGGCCTCCGAGATCAGCTTGCGCTCCATCAGGCCGTGGCCGCGCGCCACGCGACGGCCAGTGGATGCGCGAGGCGGGCGTGCCCTCGCGGAACGGGCGCAGCCCGTCGATCTCCGTCTCGGCGGCGGCGATCAGCGCGGCGCGCGCATGGGCCGGCGTCGCCTCGCCGCCGCCCGCCGCGACGCGGACCGGGAACGTCCGGGGCAGCACGAGGATCTCGTCCTCGTGGTCACCGCGCACGACCTGCTGGGCGAGGCCGAACGGGTCGCGCAGAACCAGCGCGGGCGGCACCAGCCGCCGGCGGCCGCGGCGGCCGAAGCGGATCTCGACGCGTACGCGCGTGGAGCGGCGCCCCGCGCGGAAGCGGACGGGCTCGGCGAGCAGCGGCTCGTCGATCCACCCCGGCGGCAGCGGCAGCGCGCCCGAGCGCGCGGTGATGACGACGCTCAGCGGCTGCTCCTCGAGCACGCTGCGGGTGCCGATCTCGCGGCGGATGGTCGCGTCCCAGGCGCCGGCGGCGATCCAGCCGGCGGCGCCGAGGCCGAGCAGCGCAAGCGCCGAGCCGGTGACGTACAGCGGCTCGGCGTCGAACGTGCCGGCGACGAGCAGCAGGAGGAGCCCGAGTCCCGCGCAGCCGAAGGCGGAGCGCATGACTGGATTCTCCTACAGCGCGGGAGTGGCGGCGACCGCGTCCGAGACGATCGCGGAGCGCTCGACGCCGGCCGCCTCGGGCACCAGCATGATCCGGTGCGTCAGCACGGCGTCGGCGAGCGCCTGGACGTCGTCGGGCAGCACGTGGTCGCGCCCGTCGATCAGCGCCCGCGCCTTCGCCGCGCGCAGCAGCAGCAGGCCGGCGCGCGGGGACGCGCCGAGCTCGACGCGGCCGTCGTCGCGCGTGTGCCGCATCAGCATCACGATGTAGTCGCGCAGCGCGCGCGACGCGTGGACGCGGTGCGCGGCGTGGATGGCCTCGAGGATCTCCGTGCGGTCGGTCACCGGCCCGAGGTCGAGCACGCGGTCGCCCGCCTCGTGACCCGCGAGCATCCCCGACTCCTCGGCGGCGTCCGGGTAGCCGAGCGACAGCCGCACCATGAAGCGGTCCACCTGCGCCTCGGGCAGCGGATACGTGCCCTCGTACTCGACGGGGTTCTGCGTCGCGAAGACCATGAACGGGCGCGCCAGCTCGTGCGACGTCGCGTCGACGGTGACGTGGCGCTCCTGCATGCACTCGAGCAGGCCGGACTGGGTCTTCGGCGAGGCGCGGTTGATCTCGTCGACGATCACGATGTTGGCGAAGATCGGGCCGGGCCGGAACTCGAAGCGGCCCTCGCGCTGGTTGTAGACGTTGGTGCCGACGATGTCGGCGGGCAGCAGGTCGGCGGTGCACTGCACGCGCGCGAACTGGCACTCGATCGAGCGCGACAGCGCGCGGGCGAGCGCGGTCTTGCCGACGCCCGGGTAGTCCTCGATCAGCACGTGGCCCTCCGCCAGGAGCGAGACCAGCATCTGGTTGAGCTGCTCGTCGCGGACCTTCACCGCGCGGCGGATGTTCTCGGCGATGCGCTGGGCCAGCGAGACCGCCGCCGCGACCTCCGCAGGGGCGAGCTTCTCGGCCTCGGGTGAGGGCTCGACGGGTTCCATTCAGCGGCTGACCTTGACCTCAGTAGATGAACGATCACTCAAGAGCATGTCCAGGATGGCGTCGGCGATGTCGCGCTTGGACGCCTTGGGCAGCCGCTCTTCGCCACCCGCGGTCACGACGATCACCTCGTTGTCGCCGGCATCGAAGCCGATGCCCGGACGGCTCACGTCGTTGAGCACTACGGCATCGAGGCGCTTGCGGTTCAGCTTCGCGCGGGCGTTCGCGACGGCGCCCTCGCCGTGCTCGGCGGCGAAGCCGATCACGCGCTGGCCGGGGCGGCGGGTGGCGGCGAGGCTCGCGAGCACATCCTCCGTACGCTCCAGGCGCAGCAGGAGTTCCTCGCCCGTCTCGTCCTTCTTGAGCTTGCCGGTGTGCGCGGTGGCGGGCCGGTAGTCGGCGACGGCGGCGGCCATCAGGAGCACGTCGGCGCCTTCGAAGCGCTGCTTGGCGGCGTCGGCGAGCTGCGCGGCGGTCTGCACGTCGACGTACTCGATGCCCGGCGGGCGCTCGAGCGAGACGTTGGCCGCGATGAGCGTTACGGCCGCGCCGCGGGCGGCGGCCGCCTCGGCGAGGGCGAGGCCCATGCGGCCGGACGAGCGGTTGCCGACGAAGCGGACGGCGTCGATCGGCTCGCGCGTGCCGCCCGCCGTGACGAGGACCTTGAGGCCGTCGAGCGGCCCGCCGGCGCGGTCACCGGCCGCGGCCGCCGCCGGGCCGGTCTCGCGGGCGGCCGCCAGCGCGGCCTCCACGGCGGCCAGGAGATCGGCGGGCTCGGGCAGGCGGCCGATCCCCGCCTCGCCGAGCGAGGCGAGCGAGCCCGTGCCCGGCTCGAGCACGGTCGCGCCGCGCTCGCGCATCGTCCGCAGGTTCGCCTGCGTGGCCGGGTGCTCGTACATCGCCGCGTTCATCGCGGGCGCGAGCACGAGCGGCGCTCGGTTGGCGAGCGCCGCCGACGTGAGCAGGTTGTCGGCGTGACCGCCGGCCAGCTTGGCCAGCGTGTTCGCCGACAGCGGCGCGATCACGAAGACGTCGGCGCGGGCGACCAGCTCGAGGTGCGAGAGCGGCGCGTGGGCGGGCGCGGGGTCACCCGGGAACGCGCCGCGCAGCGCGTCCGGCTCCCACTCCGTGATGAGCACCGGCGCGCCGGTGATGCCGGCGAACGACGCCGTGCCGACGAAGCGGGTCGCGGCCTCCGTCTGGATGACGCGGACGGCGTGGCCGGCCTTGATGGCCAGCCGCGTGAGCTCGAGCGCCTTGTAGGCCGCGATGCCGCCGGTGACGCCGAGGAGGATCCGCGCCACGGGCCCTCGGCCCTACTGGCCGCGGTAGCGGTACTTGACCTTGCCGCCCGCGACCTCTTCGAGGGCGATCGTCAGGTAGTTCTTCGAGCCGGTGTCGACCATCGGCGGCGGGAACTCCTCGAAGGTGCCCTCGCCGAGGTTGTGGTAGTAGGAGTTGATCTGCCGGGCCCGCTTGGCAGCGACGATCACGCTCGCGTAGGGCGAGTCGACGTGCTCCAGCAGGCGATCGACGCGGGGTGAGATCAAGAGGAATCCTCGGTCGTGGATCGGGGCTATGAGGGTAGCGCCCCGCCGCCGCCGGCCCGCCGCGTCACCCGTGCGCGAGCGCGCCGCGCACGACCTCCTCGAGCGCGGCCACCGCGTCCTCGAGCCGGTCGTTGATCACGACGTGCGGGAACTCGCGCTGCGCCTGGAGCTCCTCGTTGGCCGTCCGCAGCCGCGCCTCGACCTGCTCGGGGTCGTCGGTGCCGCGTCCGATCAGCCGCGTGCGCAGCGCCGCCTCGGACGGCGGGGCGATGAAGATCCGCACGGCCTCGGGCATCGACTCCGCGATCTGCCGCGCGCCCTGGACCTCGATCTCCAGCACCACGGGCGAGCCGTGCCGCGTGCGCCGCTCGAGCTCGGAGCGGAGCGTCCCGTAGCGGCGGCCGGAGTAGCTCGCGTGCTCGACGAAGTCGCCCGCCTGCACGCGCCGCTCGAACTCGCCGTCGCTCAGGAAGTGGTAGGCGACGCCGTCCTCCTCCCCCGGACGCGGCGCGCGCGTCGTCGCCGACACCGCGAGCTCCAGCTCCGGGACGCGCTCCACGAGCGTCCGGATCAGCGTGCCCTTGCCGACCCCGGACGGGCCGGTGATCACGAAGACGCGCGCCATGGGGCTCGGCGGATCCGGCGGGACGTCGGAGGGCGCGCCGCTAGCGGCGCAGCATCGAGACGAGCTCGGTGCGCTGGCGCTGCGAGAGGCCGCCGATCGTCTTGCTCGGCGAGATGCGGCACTGCACGAGCACCTTGTTGACCTTCACGCGCCCGTACTTGGGGACCGCGAGCAGCATGTCGAAGACCTTCGCGGTCTCGATGTACTCCGGCGGCTCGAGCAGGAGGTCGTGGATCTTGGCGCGGCCGCCCTTGAGGTCGCGCTTGAGCTGCGCCCGCCGCGTGCGGATCTCGTTCGCGCGCTGGAGCGCCTCCATCCGCTGGACGAGGGACCTCTCCGGCGCGGCGACGTTGGGCTTGGTAGGGGTCTTCGTCGCGGGCGGCATGGGCGGCGAGTCTACATCGCGAAGCTGGGTCGACAAGCGCTGGGGGTGAAATCCGACTGCACCTCAACTTGAGGTCGAGGACCGTTCAGGCAAGTTGACGGTAATGGGCTCGTTTGCAGGGCTTTTGACGCGCCGATGTGCTATAGGGGGCGCGGCCGGCGCGCCGGCGCGCGCGATCACCCCGCTGTTTGCGGGGAACTTGTGCCCGCTGTGGTTCGCGCGATGACGTCGGCTCACGCCGCGGTCACGGATCCGTTGCGATGGAGCTCCTGGAGCGAGACGACCGGCGGGCCGGAGACGCGGCCGGCGGCGATCGCCCGGGCCGCGGCCATGCCGCCGGAGACCGTCGTGATGCAGGGGATGCCGCGGGCGACGGCGGCGCGGCGGATCTCGTAGCCGTCCGAGCGGGCCTCGGTGCCGGTCGGCGTGTTGATCACGAGGTCGATCTCGCCGCGCTCGATCAGCTCGACGATGTTCGGCGACCCCTCCCCCAGCTTGTTCAGCCGCCCGACCGGGATGCCCATCCGCGAGATGCCGGCCGCGGTGCCGCGGGTCGCGACGATGCGGAACCCGAGGTCGTGCAGCTGCGCCGCGATGCCGACGATCGCCGCCTTGTCGGAGTCGGTCACGGTCACGCACACCGTGCCGCTCGAGGGCAGCCGGGCGCCGGCGGCGGCCTGGGCCTTGGCGAAGGCGGCCGGGAAGTCGGCGGCCACGCCCATCACCTCGCCGGTCGAGCGCATCTCGGGCCCGAGCAGGGCGTCCGCGCCCGCGAAGCGGTCGAACGGGAGCACGGCCTCCTTGACGGAGACGTGGCTGCCGCACGGATCGTCGGGCAGCGCCATGTCCGCGAGCTTCTCGCCGAGCATCACCCGGCACGCCAGCTTGGCGAGCGGCAGCCCCGTCGCCTTCGACACGAACGGGACCGTGCGCGACGCGCGCGGGTTGGCCTCGATCACGTAGAGGTCGTCGCCGAGGACGCCGTACTGGACGTTGATGAGGCCGACGGTGTTCAGCGCGAGCGCGATGTCGTGCGTGGCGCGCCGGATCTCGTCGAGCATGTCGCCGCCGAGCGAGTGCGGCGGCAGGACGCACGCCGAGTCGCCCGAGTGGATGCCGGCCTCCTCGACGTGCTGCATGATGCCGCCGATCCAGACGTCCTCGCCGTCGCAGATCGCGTCGACGTCGACCTCGATCGCGTTCTCGAGGAAGCGGTCGAGGAAGATCGCGCGCGGGGGTGGCGAGCCGCCGGCCGCGGCGCGGCGCGGCGAGCCGCCGGCCGCGCCGGCCGGCAGCCCCCACGCCGCCCGTGTCGTCCGCCAGGTTCCCCGCGTCGTCGAAGCGGAGCTGCTCGGCGCCGACGCCCTCGCGGCGGAGGTAGTCGCGCAGCCCGTCGAGCGAGTAGACGATCTCCATCGCGCGGCCGCCGAGCACGTAGCTCGGCCGCACGAGCAGCGGGAAGCCGACCCTCGGCGCGGCGGCCAGCGCGCCGTCCCAGGTGTGGGCGGTCGCGTACGGCGGGGCCTTGAGGCCGAGGTCGCTGAGCAGCGCGCCGAAGCGCCCGCGCTCCTCGGCGAGGTCGATCGACTCGGGCTGGGTGCCGAGCAGCGGCACGCCCGCCGCCTCGAGCCCCGCGGCCAGCTTCAGCGGCGTCTGCCCGCCGAACTGGACGATCACGCCCTCGGGGCGCTCGACCTCCACGATCCCGAGCACGTCCTCGAGCGTCAGCGGCTCGAAGTACAGCCGGTCGGACGTGTCGTAGTCCGTCGAGACCGTCTCCGGGTTGCAGTTGACCATCACCGCGTCGCGGCCCGACTCGCGGACGGTCATCGCCGCGTGCACGCAGCAGTAGTCGAACTCGATCCCCTGGCCGATCCGGTTCGGGCCGGAGCCGAGGATCATCACGCTCGCGCGGTCCCCGCGGGCGATCTCGGCGGCCGGCGCGCCGGCGCCGGACGCGGGCCGCTCCCACGCCGAGTAGTAGTACGGCGTCTCCGCCTCGAACTCCGCGGCGCAGGTGTCGACGGCGCGGTACGTGCGCTCGCCGGGGCCCGGACCGTCGAGCGCCAGCAGCCGCAGCTCGCGCAGGTACCACGGGTCGATCCCCGTGCGCGCGCGGATCTCCTCCGCGGGAACGCCGCGGCGGAACAGCTCGAGGATCGCGTCGTAGCGCTCGGCGCTCGGCGTCTCGAGGCCGTCCAGCAGCGCGCCGGTGGGGCCGCCGTCCGCTGCCGGCGCGTCGAGCTCGCGGGAGCGCATCGCCTTCGCGAACGCCTGCCGGAAGGTCCGCCCGATCGCCATCACCTCGCCGACGGACTTCATGTGCGTCGACAGCCGCGCGTCGACGCCCGGGAACTTCTCGAACGCGAACCGCGGCCACTTCACGACGATGTAGTCGAGCGCCGGCTCGAACGAGGCGGGCGTGCGGCGCGTGATGTCGTTGGGGATCTCGTCCAGCCGGTAGCCGACCGCCAGCCGCGCGGCGATCTTCGCGATCGGGAACCCGGTCGCCTTCGAGGCGAGCGCCGACGAGCGCGACACCCGCGGGTTCATCTCGATGACGATGATCTCCTCCGTCACCGGGTTGACCGCGAACTGCACGTTGGAGCCGCCGGTCTCGACGCCGACCGCGCGGATCACGGCGATCGCCTGGTCGCGCAGCTTCTGGTACAGCCGGTCGGTCAGCGTCTGCTGCGGGGCGACCGTCACCGAGTCGCCGGTGTGGACGCCCATCGGGTCGACGTTCTCGATCGAGCAGACGATCACGACGTTGTCCGCGCCGTCGCGCATGACCTCGAGCTCGAACTCGCCCCAGCCGAGCACCGACTCGTCGATCAGCACCTGCCCGATCGGCGACGCGGCGAGCCCGCGGGCGACGGTCTCCGAGTACTCGTCACGCGTGCGCGCGATGCCGCCGCCGCGCCCGCCGAGCGTGAACGCCGGGCGGATGATCGCGGGCAGGCCGACGTGATCGAGGTGCGCGACGGCATCGCCGACGCTCGTCGCGATCACGTTCTTCGCCGTCCGCAGGCCGGCCGCGCGCATCGTGTCGTCGAACGCCTGGCGGTCCTCGGCGCGGTTGATCGCGTCGTAGTTCGCGCCGATCAGCTCGACGCCGAAGCGCTCGAGCGTGCCGTCCTCGTGCAGCGCCTTGGCGAGGTTGAGCGCCGTCTGCCCGCCGAGCGTCGGCAGCAGCGCGTCGGGCCGCTCGCGCTCGATCACCTGCGCGACCGGATCGGGCAGCAGCGGCTCCACGTACGTGGCCGTCGCGAACTCCGGGTCGGTCATGATCGTCGCCGGGTTGGAGTTCACGAGCACGACCTCGTAGCCCTCCTCGAGCAGGACCTTGCAGGCCTGCGCGCCCGAGTAGTCGAACTCCGCCGCCTGGCCGATCACGATCGGCCCCGAGCCGAGGACGAGGATCTTCTGGAGGTCGTCGCGGCGCGGCATCAGCGGGCTCCTGCGCCTTCGAAGAGCGCGATGAACTCGTCGAACAGGCCCAGCGAGTCGTTCGGCCCGGGGCCCGCCTCCGGGTGGTACTGGACGCACCCGGCCGGGACGTCGAGCAGCCGGATCCCCTCGACGGTCCCGTCGTACAGGTTCACGTGCGTGAGCTCGGCGCCGCCGAGCGCGGACTCGATGCGCCGGCCGACCTCGCCGCGCACCGCGAACCCGTGGTTCTGGGACGTGATCGCGATCCGGCCCGTCCGCAGGTCCTTGACCGGGTGGTTGGCGCCGCGGTGGCCGAACGGCAGCTTGAACGTCTCCAGCCCCGCCGCGCGCGACAGCAGCTGGTGCCCGAGGCAGATGCCGAACACCGGCTTCTCCGCGATCAGCGAGCGGATCGTGTCCACGATGTAGTCGAGCGCCGCCGGGTCGCCCGGGCCCGGGACCAGGAAGAACCCTTCCGGGTCGCGCGCGAGCAGCTCGTCCGCCGGCGTCGTGCACGGGAGGAGCTCGAGCACCGCGCCGCGCGACGTGAAGTTGCGGATGATCGAGCGCTTGATGCCGGTGTCGAGCGCCACGATGCGCGGGCCGCTCGACGCCGCCTCGCCGGCGAGGGGGTGGGTGGGCGGGATTCCCATGCCCGGCGCGCCCGGCCACGGGCTCTCGCCGGGCCGGTACACGACCGGCTCGCGCGTCGTCACCTCGCGCGCGAGGTCGCGCCCGATCATGCTCGGCTCCGCGCGGACGCGGTCCATCGCCTCGCCCTGGTCCATCGCGCCCGGGAAGATCCCGCCGCGCATCGCGCCCTCGTCGCGGATGTGGCGGACCAGCGCGCGCGTGTCGACGCCGCTGATGCCCGGCACGCCCGCCGCCGCCAGCCAGTCCAGCCAGCCCTGCTCCGCGCCCGGAGCGTCCGCCGCGTTCACGGCCTCGCGCATGATCGCCCCCGCCGCGTGGATCCGCCCGGACTCCATCGCCTCCTGGCTGACCCCGTAGTTGCCCACGTGGGGCGCCGTGAACGTGATCAGCTGGCGCGCGAACGACGGGTCGGTCATCGACTCCTGGTAGCCGGACATGCCGGTCGTGAACACGACCTCGCCGGTCACGGCGCCGCCCGCGCCGACCGACTCCCCCTCGAAGCGCGTCCCGTCCTCGAGCAGGATGTACGCGGGCTCCGGACTCACGCCGCGCCCACCACCGAGAGCGCCCGCTGCCGGTAGGCGACCGCGCCGGCCGCCACCGTCGCCACCACCCGGCCACGCAGGCTGCGGCCCGCGAAGCAGCAGTTCTCGGCGCGGCTCTCATATCCGGCTTCCCCGACTTCCCATACCGCCTCTAGGTCCACGAGGCAGAAGTTCGCCCCCTCCCCCGTGCGGATCGCCGGCAGCGGCAGGTCGAGCAGCGCCGCGCCCGCCGACAGCCGGTCGACGACCAGCGCCAGCGGCAGCACCCCGGGCAGCACGAGCTCGGTGTAGAGCGCGGCGAACGCGGTCTCGAGCCCGGTCGTGCCCATCGGCGCCTCCTCGAACGGCACCTCCTTCTCCTCGCGCGCGTGCGGCGCGTGGTCGGTGGCGATGCAGTCGATCGTGCCGTCGCGCAGGCCGGAGATGAGCGCCTGCCGGTCGGCCTCCGAGCGCAGCGGCGGGTTCATCTTCAGCCGCGTGTCGAGCCCCAGCGCGGCGCCCCGGCCGGCCTCGCCGGCGTGGACTCCGAGCAGCGCCTCGTCGGTCAGCGTCAGGTGGTGCGGCGACGCCTCGGCGGTGATTCGCACGCCGCGCGCCTTCGCATCGGCCACCGCCTCGACCGACTCGCGCGCGCTGAGGTGCTGGACGTGGATCCGCCCGCCCTCGTAGCCGGCGAGCGCCGCGTCGCGCGCGATCAGCGTGGACTCGGAGATCGACGGGATGCCGGCGAGCCCGAGCCGGGCGCTCACCTCGCCCTCGTGCATCACGCCGCGGCCCGACAGCGACGGGTCCTCCTCGTGCAGGCACAGCACGCGGCCGGCGAGCCGCTGGTACTGGAGCGCCTTGCGGAGGATGCCGGCGCGGTGGACCGGCTTGCCGTCGTCGGTGAACCCGAGCGCGCCGGCGCCGGCGAGCTCGGCCATCTCCGTCAGCGTCTCCCCCTCCAGCCCGCGCGTGATCGACGCGAGGAAGCCGACCGGCACGCGCGCCTCGCGAGCGCGCGGCCTCGAGCAGCGAGCGCAGGACGGGCGCCGAGTCGACCACCGGGTCGGTGTTCGGCATCGCCACCACCGCGACGTACCCGCCGGCGGCCGCGGCGCGCGTGCCCGAGTCGAGGTCCTCCTTGTGCTCCTGGCCGGGCGTCCGGAGGTGCACGTGCGGGTCGACGAAGCCCGGGAAGAGGTGCCGGCCCTCGCCGTCGAGCACCTCGGCGCCCGCCGGCGCCTCGAGCGAGCCGGGCGCGCCGATCTCGGCGATCCTGCCGTCGCGCACCAGGACGTCGTGCGGCGCGTCGATCCCCGCGCGCGGGTCGAGCACGTGGGCGCCGCGGACGAGCAGGTCGGCGCCGGGCTGGGCCTTGTGGACGAGCCGGCTCATGCGCCCGCCCCCACCGGCACGGCGCCGCGGTCCGGCGCGGTCCGGCCCGCCAGCAGCTCGTACAGCACGGCCATCCGGACGACGACGCCCGCGGCCACCTGCTGCCCGATCACCGCCTGCGGCGAGTCGATGACCTCGGCGGCGAGCTCCACCCCGCGGTTCACCGGCCCCGGGTGCATGAGCACCTGGCGGGCGCCGAGGCGGCGGCCGTCGATCTGGTACTGGGCCGCGTACTCGCGCAGCGACGGCACGAACGAGTCGGTCATCCGCTCGTTCTGCATCCGCAGCGCGTACACGACGTCGGCCTCGGCGAGCCCGTCGAGCGTGTAGGCGACGTCGCAGCCGAGCGACTCGATCCCGCGCGGGATCAGCGTCGGCGGCCCGCACACGGTGACCTTCGCGCCCATCATCCGGAACGCGTGGATGCACGAGCGCGCCACGCGCGAGTGCGTGACGTCGCCGACGATCCAGATGCTGCGGCCGTCGAGGTCGCCGACGCGCTCGCGCAGCGCGTAGACGTCGAGCAGCGCCTGCGTCGGGTGCTCGTGCTTGCCGTCGCCGGCGTTCACCACGCCGGCCGTCGTCCATCGGGCGACCAGCTCCGCCGCGCCGACGTGCGGCGTGCGGATGACGATCAGGTCCGGCTGGTAGGCGGACAGCGTCTGGACGGTGTCCTTCAGCGACTCGCCCTTCTCCACCGCGGAGCCGCCGGCCGCGAAGTTGATGACGTCCGCGGACAGCGCCTTGGCCGCCAGCTCGAACGAGCTGCGCGTGCGCGTGGACGCCTCGTAGAAGAGGTTCAGGACGCGGCGGCCGCGCAGCGCCGGGACCTTCTTGATCTCGCGCTCGGAGACCTCGGTGAACGACTTGGCGCGGTCCAGGATCCGCTCGACGTCCGCGCGGTCCAGGTCCTCGATCGACAGCAGGTGCCTCACGCGATCGCTCCTTCCAGGCTGACGATGGCCACGTCGTCGACGCCGTCGACCTCGGTGACACGGACGTTCACGCGCTCGTTGCGCGCGGTTGGGAGGTTCTTGCCGACGTAGTCGGGGCGGATCGGCAGCTCGCGGTGGCCGCGGTCGGCGAGCACGGCGAGCTGGACGCGGTCGGGGCGGCCGTAGTCGAACAGCGCGTCGATCCCCGCGCGGGCGGTGCGGCCGGTGTACAGCACGTCGTCGACGAGGACGACGCTGTACTCCTCGAGCCGGAACGGGAGGTGGGTGCTGTGCACCTCCGGGTCGGCGGCTCGCGTGGAGAGGTCGTCGCGGTAGAACGCGATGTCGATGTCACCGAGCGGGATCGCCTCGTCGGTGAGGTCCTCGACGAGCCGGTGCAGGCGGGTGGCGAGGTGAGCGCCGCGGCGGTGGATGCCCACGAGGGCTACCGGCCGGCCGGCGTTCTTCTCCACGATCTCGTGCGCGATGCGCACGAGCGTACGGCGGACGTCGTCCTCGTCGAGGACGACCCTGGATTGGGTCATACCTGTCCTTCCTGGCCTCACGGGACCGGGTTAAAGGGCGTGCGGAGAAGCTAGCAGCGGCTCCGGCGCGAACGCGCGCGCCTACCCTCCCCGCCGTGCGGGAGTACGACGAGCACCCGAGCAAGGTCGCCCGCGCGCGGCGGGGCGGCGCCGTGGAGGTCCATCCGGAGGCGGCGGCGGCCGACTGCACGGTCTGGGTCGCGTTCGAGCTCGACGGCACCCGCTGGGAGGGGCTGCTCGCCCGCCGGCTGGCGCCCGACCGCGCGCTCGTCTGCGCGATCCCGTTCTGGGTCTACGACCTCAACCTCCTCGACGAGGTGTCCGTCGTCGACTCCGCCGAGGGAGCGCCGGTGGCCACCGGCCGGGTGCGCGACGCCGGCAACTTCACGTACCGCGTCGCGTTCGACGACGCGGCCGACGACGACCGGCGCTGGCGCGAGCTGATGACGGAGCTGGAGCCGTTCGACTGCTGGTTCGACGTGCGCGACCCCGGCTACCTCGCCATCTCGGCGGCTCCGCGAGCAGGCCGAGCCGGTCGCCGGGCACCTGCTCGAGCGCGAGGACCGCGGCGAGCTGCACTACGAGACCGGGCGCGGCGGCTAGGCCGGCGCCGGCTCGCGCTCGGTCTTCACCAGCGCGGGGGCGCCGCGCTCGGGGAACGGGACCTCGATCGCGTCGAAGTCGCGCGGGACGACCGTGTCCGGGAAGATCGCGCGCGCCTCGTTGCGGACGTCGCGCGGGAAGTAGCGCGTGGAGAGGTGGGTGAGCGCGAGCAGGCGGACGCCGGCGTCGCGCGCGATCTCCGCCGCCTGGGTGGCGGTGGAGTGGTACGTCTCCCGCGCGCGGGCGCGCTCGTCCTCCAGGAAGGTGGCCTCGTGGACGAGGACGTCCGCGCGGTGGGCCAGCACCTCGACGGCCTGGCACGGCGCGGTGTCGCCCGAGATCACGATCCGGCGGCCGGGGCGGTCCTCCCCCACGACCTGCTCCGGGCGCACGCCGCCGACGGTCTCGCCGCGCTGGAGGCGCCCGAAGTCGGGCCCCTCGGCGACGCCGAGGCGGCGGGCCTCGTCCGCGTCGAACCGGCCCGGGCGGTCGTCCTCGACGAAGGCGTAGCCGTACGCCTCGACGCGGTGCTTGACCCGGAACGGGCTGATCACGTAGCCGCCGAAGCGGATCTCGTCGTGCGGCTCGAGCTCCGACGAGCTCGAGCGGGTAGCCCGTGCGCCCGACGATCGGGCGCAGGGTGGCGAACAGCGCGTGCAGCCCGGGCGGGCCGTAGACCGGCGAGCGGCCGCTCGCGCGCGCGCAGGTCGAACGTCTTGAGCATCCCGACGAGGCCGAGCCAGTGGTCGAGGTGGAAGTGCGTGATGAAGATCGCGTCCAGCTCCGGCAGGCCGACGGACGAGCGCAGCAGCTGCTGCTGGGTCCCCTCGCCGCAGTCGAACAGCAGCCGGTCTCCGCCCGCGCGCAGGAGCAGGGCGGGCAGCCCGCGCCGCGCGGTGGGCACCGATCCGGCCGTGCCGGCGAAGAAGAGCGAGAGGTCCATTCGCTCGCTGATGCTAGGGCGCGCTCAGTCCAACGCGATCAGCTCGAACGACAGCGCGCCGTCGCCGGCCGTCGCGATCCCCATCGTGTGGTGCGGCGCGCGGCGGCGCTCGGTCGGCGAGCCGGGGTTGAAGATCGCGAAGCCGTCCCGGGCCTCGTGCAGCGGCAGGTGCGAGTGGCCGAACACGACGGCGTCGGCGTCCGGGAAGCGGCGGCGCATCCGGGCGAGCCGGCCGTCCGCAGGCCCGGCGTCGTGGATCATCGCGATCCGCGTGCCGCCCGCCTCGACGGTGCGCACGAGCGGCAGCCGCGCCTGGAGCTCCGCCGAGTCCACGTTCCCGCGCACGGCGTGCACCGGCGGCCCGAGCGCGGCGATCTGCTCGTACACCTCGAGCTCGATGAAGTCGCCGGCGTGGAGGATCGCGTCGGCCGCGCGCATCCGCTCGACGCAGGCGGGCGGCAGCGTGCGGTTGCGCCGCGGCAGATGCGTGTCGGACACGATCGCGAGGGTCGTCAGTCTGGATCCGCCGATCATCCGTGGATGCCTCGGTGTCGTGGGCCGAGCCAGAGGCGATCGGCCGCGTTGCCATGTGGCGGGTCACCTGGTTCGCGGCCGATCGGCTCTGGCGAACGGCCACGGCGCCGAGGCGCCACGGGAATCGGCGGATCCAGGCTCAGCGCGCCGGGAGGGATTCGAACCCACGACTTCTGCCTCCGGAGGGCAGCGCTCTATCCACTGAGCTACCGGCGCGTGCGGGGAGTGATGCTATCCGGTCGCGTGCGGGACGACCCAGGCCGCCATGGCGATGAAGTGCACCAGCGCCGCCGCGATCACCAGCAGGTGGAACAGCTCGTGGAAGCCGAACGTGCGCGGCCACGGGTCCGGGCGGCGGGCCGCGTAGATCGTCGCGCCGGCGCTGTACAGGATCCCGCCGACCAGGAACAGCACGAATGCCGGGACGCCGACCTCGGTGAGCAGCTGCGGCACGGCGATCGCCCCCGCCCAGCCGACGGCGAGGTAGGTGCCGGCGACGAGCAGCCGCGGCGCATCGATCCAGGCGAGCGCGAACGCGATGCCCAGCGCGGCGCCGATCCAGACCGAGGCCAGCACGACGACCTGGACCGTGCCGTCGAGTACGAGCAGCGCGATCGGCGTCGACGTGGAGGCGATGAAGAGGTAGATCGTGCTGTGGTCGACCCGGCGCAGCAGCGGCTTCCAGCGCGGGCTCCAGCGCCAGCGGTGGTAGAGGCCGCTGGCGGCGAACAGCGCGCACAGGCCGGCGCCGTAGATCGCGGCGGCCACGCGGGCCTGCGGCGTGGGCGCGAGCGCCACGAGCACGGCGGCGGCGACCGCGGCGAACCAGAACGCGTACGCGTGCAGCAGCCCCCGCAGGCGCGGGATGACCTCCTCGAGGGTCGCTGGAGCGTCCATGGGCGGGGGTGATACCCGGATTGCGCGAAGGAACCGTAAAGAGCGTCACAGCTCTGTCACTCGTGCGTGCGGGAAGTTCGGACGTTTGAACGGCGCTGGGTGAGGGTGGGTCCGGACCGCCCGAGGCCAAGTGGAGTCGCTTTGCGGGCTATAGGGGGGCAAATCGACTCCACATCGCCCCGCGGCCGATCCACCGCCACCCCACCCAGCCGCCGTTCAAGACGGTGGCGCCGCCGCCGCGGTCGGCGTCGCCGCGCGTCCGCCGCGGTCGGCGTCGCCGCGCGTCCGCCGCGGTCGGCGTCGCCGCGCGTCCGCCGCGCCGGCCCGCCGCCGCACGGCACGCCGCCACGACGCCGCGCAGAGGCCGGATATCCGTACTGGACTCGCGATCCCGCGCCGGATAGCTTCGGGGCCGCCGGCCCCGGGCATCCGCTCGCGGCGCCTCGCGCCACGAACGCCATGCCCGATCCCGTCACCTCCCGTCGATCGTTCCTCCAACTCGGAGCTGGCGCGGCGCTGCTGTGCACGATCGGCGGCGAGGAGGTCGACCTGTCCAAGCGCGGCGCGGCGGCCAAGGCCGACGCGCTCGCCGCCCGCGTGCCGAAGCCGCCGAACGCCCGGGCGGCCCAGCAGCCCGGCGAGCTCCCGCGCCCCGAGCCGGCGCCCGGCGGCGTCCGCCGCGAGTACTGGATCCAGGCCCGCAGCGTCGGCTGGAGCATCGTCCCCACCGGCCGCGACGACTGGCACAACCGCCGGATCCCCGGCCGGCATGGGTTCCGCGCCTACTGCTACCAGGAGATGACGCCCGGCTTCGCGGCGCCGAAGGGCGGCGTCAACATGCCCGGGCCGACCCTGTACGCCGAGGTCGGCGACGTCCTCGTCGTCCACTTCCGCAACGCCGACGGCAAGCTCCGCCAGGCGGTCACGATGCACCCGCACGGCGTCCGCTACTCGCCCGAGTACGACGGCGCCTACATGGGCGAGTACACGCGCGCGGGCGGCTTCGTCCGCCCGGGCGAGGAGTTCACGTACCACTGGGAGTGCGTCCCGGACGCCGTCGGCGCCTGGCCCTACCACGACCACGGCCCCAACCACACGCTCAACACGTTCCGGGGGCTGTTCGGCGCGATCGTCGATCACGGAGAAGGGCGCGAAGGTGCCGGACGTCAACTACGCGCTGATGCTGCACCAGCTCACGCCGCCGATCACCGGCCTCGCGCGCGCGTTCCAGTGCATCAACGGCCGCGCGTTCGCCGGCAACACGCCGACGCTGAAGGCCAAGGTGGGCCAGGACGTCGCGATCCACGTCTTCGGGATGGACTCCAACTTCCACGACTTCCACATCCACGGGCACCGCTGGCGCGACACCGGCGGGGCCCCGACCGACACCTCGACCGTCGGGCCGAGCGAGACCGTCACGGCCCGCTTCGTAGAGGACAACCCCGGCCGCTGGCTCTACCACTGCCACGTCTTCGCCCACCAGGACGAAGGCATGACGGGCTGGTACGACGTCGAGGCCTGATAGGAGAGACGAACGTGAAGGGCCGCCCTGACCGCCGTGATCGCTGCCGGAGGGCTGCTGCTCGCGCCCTCCCTCGCCCCCGCGCAGACCTATCCCGAGCCACGTGAGCCCGGGAAGATCGCCCCCAAGCCCAAGGGCCCGTTCGAGACGCACACCGTCTGCAAGAAGAAGGGGCGCTGCGACTTCCGCAGCATCCAGAAGGCGGTCAACGCGGCCAAGGCCGGCGACAAGATCGCCGTGCGCCGCGGCGTCTACCGCGAGTCCGTGACGATCAGCGGCCGCAAGAAGCGCTACCTGCGGATCGTCGGCAACCGGCGCAAGCCGCGCAGCGTCGTCCTCGACGGCCGGAACAAGAAGCAGAACGGCTTCTTCGTCAACGGCGCCGACGAGGTCACGATCGCCGGCATCATGGCCCGCAACTACCGCGCCAACGGCTTCTTCGTCGTCAACGCCGTCGGCTACACGCTGACCGACCTCGTCGCCGCCAAGAGCGGCGTCTACGGCCTCTACGCCTTCAACAGCAAGGGCGGCGAGATGTCCGACTCCGAGGCCTACTACCACAGCGACGCGGGCTTCTACATCGGCCAGACGCCGCAGCAGAGCAACCCGGTCCGCTCGATCGTCCGCAACGTGAAGAGCTGGGGCAACCCGATCGGCTTCAGCGCGACCAACATGCGCTACGTCACGATCACCCGCAGCCGCTTCTACAACAACGGGCTCGGCATCGTGCCGAACGCGCTCGACTCGGAGAAGTTCCCGCCCGCCGAGGACAACGTCATCACCGACAACGACGTGTTCTGGAACAACTTCAACTTCCACCAGGGCGCGCCGTTCAAGCCGAAGAAGACCGGCGTCGTGCCGCTCGTCCCGATCGGGACGGGGATCCTGCTGCTCGGCGGCCGCGGCAACCAGATCGAGGGCAACCGCGTGTTCGGCCACTACCTCGTCGGCGTCGCCGCGATCGAGAGCATCCTCGTGCAGGACACGCCGGAGGCGCGCGTGCTGCGCAACAACCGCGTCACGGGCAACGACCTCGGCCTCGGCGGCGAGGACCGCAACGGCATCGACCTCGCCTACGACGGCAACGGCACCGGCAACTGCTGGGGCCCGAACACCGGCGTGCAGGTCCTCCAGCCCGCCGACACGGCGATGTTCCCCGCCTGCCCGTTCGACGGCGCGAACGCGTTCAGCCAGGACGCGCAGAACGCCCTCGTCGGCCGCGCCGGCCCCAACGCCGTCAACGGCTGGGTCCGCCACCCGCACAAGCCGCGGCCCGGCGTGCAGCCGCTGGAGGTCTACGCGCCGTGAGGCTGCTCGTCGCGAGCCTCGCGATCGCCGGCGCCGCGCTCGCGGCGGCGCCGGCCGTCGCCCGCGCGCCCAAGCCGCGCACCGTCACGCTCGCCGACAACTACTACCTGCCGGCCAAGCTGACGGTGAAGCGCGGCACGCGCGTGACGTGGCGGTGGGGCGACGACGCCTACGACGTCCACGACGTCAAGCTCAAGGCGGCGCCCAGCGGCGTGAAGAAGTTCCAGTCCGAGCCGGGCGCCGCGGGCTACACGTTCAAGCGCACGCTGCGCAAGCCGGGCCGCTACCGGATCGTCTGCACGCTCCACCACGAGATGCAGATGACGATCCGGGTGCGGCGGTAGCGGCCGCACGGCGCGACCGTGCCGTCCGGGGGCGGCGGTACGGTCGCGGCCGTGGCGAGGCTGACCGCGTGCCCGAGCTGTGCGTCGCCGTTCCTCCAGCCCATGCGCTGCGAGGTCCAGGGAGACGAGGTGCTCGTCGACCTCCGCTGCTCCGACTGCATGACCGTCCTGCACGTGCCGTTCACGCGCGAGGACATGGCGGAGCTGGACCGCTGCCAGAGCGAATGGCGCGAGGAGATCGTGGCCGCCTACGAGCGCTCCGTGTCGGAGAGCATGGAGGCGCTCGCCGCGATCCTCGGGCCGGCGCTGGAGCTGGACCTCCTCGGGGCGGACGACTTCGCGGTCAGCCGCCCGCCACGGCCGGCAGGATCGTCACCTCGTCACCGTCGCTGATCGGCGTGTCGAGGCCGTCCAGGAAGCGGATGTCCTCGCCGCCGAGGTAGACGTTCACGAACCGGCGCAGGCCGCCGTCGTCGTCGGCGATCCGGCCGCGCAGCTCGCCGTGCTCCGCGTACAGAGCGGTGAGCGCCTCGCCCACCGTGCCGCCCTCCACCTGCGCCGACGTGGCGCCGCCGGCGGCGTCGCGCAGCTGCGTGGGGAGCTTGACCGTGACCGCCATCAGACCGCCACCGCCTCGGGTGCGAACGCTGCCTCGAACTCGTCGAACGACGGGCGCGATCTCCGTGACCTCGAACGTGCCGCGCACGGTGTCGAGCGTCTTCAGGCCGTCGCCCGTGATGTAGACGACCACGCGCTCGCCCGGGTCGATGTCGCCACGCTCGGCCAGCTTGGCCAGCACCGCGGTCGTCACGCCGCCGGCCGTCTCGGTGAAGATGCCGGTCGTCTCCGCGAGCAGCCGGATGCCGGCGCGGATCTCGTCGTCGGTGACGCTGTCGATGCCGCCGCGCGTCTTGCGCGCCAGCTCGACCGCGTACGGGCCGTCGGCCGGATTGCCGATCGCGAGCGACTTGGCGATCGTGTCGGGCTTGACCGGGCGGCAGACGTCCGTCCCGGCCTGGAACGCCGTGGCCACCGGCGAGCAGCCGAGCGCCTGCGCGCCGTTGAACGCCGGCAGCTCGCCGCTGAGCAGGCCGGCGTCGATGAACTCCTGGTAGCCGCGCGCGACCTTCGTGAACAGCGAGCCGGAGGCGATCGGGGCGACCACGCGGTCCGGCAGCTCCCAGCCGAGCTGCTCCGCCGTCTCGAACGCGAGCGTCTTCGAGCCCTCGGCGTAATACGGGCGCAGGTTGACGTTGACGAACGCCCACGGGCGCTCGCCCGCGATCTCCGTGCACAGGCGGTTGACCGCGTCGTAGTTGCCGCGGATCGCCACCACGTTGGCGCCGTAGGCGCCGGTGGCGAGGATCTTCTCCGCCTCCAGATCGGCGGGGATCAGCACGTAGGACTCGAGCCCGGCGGCGGCGGCGTGGGCGGCGACCGCGTTGGCGAGGTTGCCGGTGGAGGCACAGGCGATCGTCGTGAAGCCCAGCTCGCGTGCACGCGCGAGCGCCACGGAGACCACGCGGTCCTTGAACGAGTGGGTCGGGTTGGCGGTCTCGTTCTTGACGTAGAGCTCACCCAGGCCGAGGCGCTCGGCGAGCCGGTCGGCCTTCACGAGCGGCGTCCAGCCGGTCGGCAGCGCGGAGCGGGCGTGAGCCTGGAGCGGCAGGAAGTCGGCGTAGCGCCAGAGCGAGTGCGGGCCCGCCTGGATGCGGCGCTTGAGCTCCTCGGGCGTCGCGTCGAGCGCCGTGTACGCCACCTCGAGCGGCCCGAAGCAGCGCTCGCAGACGTAGCGCGCCTCGAGTGGGTAGGTGGTGGAGCACTCCTTGCACTTCAGGGCATCTGCCGGCATATGAAAAACCTCCGCCTTCGAGGTGCGGCGGAGGCTTCGTGGGAGGCGATGCCCTTACCGCATCTCCCAGGCCAATCGTCTTGGAGCCTGATGGAATTGCCACCGTTTCCCGCTTGCGCGGGATGGTTGGCGGGGTTTCAACGGGCCAGTCCCTCCACCCCTCTGGATGCGTACTGCTATGTGGCGCCGGATCGTAGCAAGCGCTAGAGCGGAAATCGGCGGCTGCGCGTAGAATCCTTTACGTGATGACGCCGGCGACCGACGAGCCGCTCAGTCCGGGCCATGCCGAGCCTGCCCCGGTCCCCCTTCGGGCGCCGCTCCGCGCGGTCCCGAGCCGCTGAGCGCGCGCCGGAGCGCGACGAGCCGCGCGTCGAGATCGTCGAGGCCCCGGGCCTCCGCTGGATCAACGTCGAGCGCCCGCGCGCGGTCGACCAGGCGTGGCTGGAGGAGCGCTTCGAGTTCCACCCGCTCGACTACGAGGACGTCTTCTCGCGCAACCAGCGCCCGAAGGTCGACGAGTACGACGACTACCTGTTCATCGTCCTGCACTTCCCGCGCTACGACAAGAAGGTGTCGCGGCTCAACGCCGCGGAGCTGGACCTCTTCGTCGGGCCCGACTACCTGATCACGATCCAGAACGAGCCGCTCCAGGCCGTCGCAGTACCTGTTCGAGCGCGTGCGCAACAGCGAGGAGCTGCGCGAGGACCTGTTCTCCAAGGGCCCCGGCTACCTGCTGTACCGGATCGTCGACGACTCCGTGGACGCCTCGTTCCCGATGCTGCGCAAGATGGGCAACAAGCTCGAGCGCATCGAGGAGGACATCTTCGAGGAGCAGAGCGGCTCGGCCGAGATCGTGCGCGACATCTCCAACGTCAAGCAGGAGATCATCAACTTCCGCAAGATCGTCCGCCCGCAGCGGTCGGCGTTCCGCGACCTCGAGCGCACCAAGGCGCGCTACATCGCGGACGACCTCGACATCTACTTCGACGACATCAACGACGCCTCCGAGCGCGTCTGGGACATGCTCGAGAACTACAAGGAGGTCGTCGAGGGCCTCGAGTCCACCAACGAGTCGGCGATCGCCCACCGCACGAACGAGACGTTCCGGGTGCTGACCGCGATCTCCGTGATCGTGCTGCCGCTCACGCTCGTGGCCTCGATCTGGGGCATGAACGTCGGCGTGCCGGGCGAGCGGTCGACGACGGCGTTCTGGGTCATCATGGGCTTCATGGTCGTGCTGCTGGGCGCCATGGTGGCGTACTTCCGGCGGCGCGGCTGGCTCTGACGCCGACGGCGTAACGTGGCCGCCGAGGCGGTGTTGAGACCCCGATGACGACGATGCCCGAAGCGACGCTCGAGCGGCTTGCCGACGTCGCCGCGCTCGAGCGGCCCGCAGAGGCCCGGCGCATGCTCGTCATCGTCAACCCGTACTCGACGACGATGTCGGACCGCCTCAAGCACCTGGTCGTCTACGCGCTCCAGGGCCGCTACGACGTCACCGCGATCGACACGGAGCGCAAGGGCCACGCGATCGAGCTGGTCACGGAGGCCGTGCGCGACCGCTTCGACGTCGTGGTCGCGTTCGGCGGCGACGGCACGGTGAACGAGGCGGCCAACGGGCTGGCCGGCTCCTCCACCCCGCTCACGTGCCTGCCCGGCGGCTCGAACAACGTCTTCTGCAAGATGCTCGGGATCCCCAACGACCTGGTCGACGCCACGGAGCACCTGCTCGGGCTGTCGGACCGCTGGGAGCCGCGGACGGTCGACCTCGGCCGCGTCAACGGGCGCGCGTTCACCTTCGCCGCCGGCATGGGGCTCGACGCCAGCGTGGTCGAGCGCGTGGACAGCAATCCCGCCATGAAGCGGCGCTTCGGGGCCTGGTACTTCACCCAGAAGGCCGTCGCGACGTTCATGCGCCGCTACGTCGTCCGCCCGCCGCAGCTCACCGTGTCGGTCGACGGGCAGGCCGCGGTCCGCGGCGTCAGCGCGTTCTTCCAGAACGGCCAGCCGTACACGTACTTCAAGACCCGCCCGATCAACCTGATCGAGGACGTCCAGCTGGACTCCGGCGACCTCGCCGGCGTCGTGCTCACGCGCGCGAACCCCGTCGACGTGCCGACCGTCCTGCGCCGCGCCCTCACGTCCGCCCGCGATGCCCGACCACCGCCGCGTCGAGGCGTTCACCGGCGCGCAGGAGGTCGTGATCCGCTCGGCCGACGGGCGCCCCGTGCCGTGGCACGTCGACGGCGACCACGTGGCCGACGACGACGAGGTGCGCGTCACCGTGGAACCCGGTGCGCTGAGCGTCATCGCCTGAGGGTCCGTCCCAGAGACCCGCCACGGGCGTGGCGGGGTTCTGGGATGGGCCCTGACCGGGCGGGTACGCTCAAGTAAGTCACCAACTCCTGCCGATGAGGAGGGGTGGACGGGTAAGTGAGCCCGCCTGCCCGCGCCAGCGCGCCGCCAGGCGCGACCCGCAAATGCCAGCCACCGCGATCCGAGTCCCGCTCGTCCGCGCCCGCCTGGACAGGCTGGGCGACGACCGCCTCGGCACGCTGGCCGCTGCCGGGGACGAGCGCGCCTTCGAGGCGCTCTACGACCGCCACCACCGTGCGCTGCTCGGGTTCTGCCGGCACCTGCTCGGCTCGCGCGACGAGGCCGAGGACGCGCTCCAGCAGACCTTCCTGCGCGCGCATCGCGCGCTGCTCCTGCACGGCCCGCCCGACGACCTGCGCCCGTGGCTGTTCACGATCGCCCGCAACCGCTGCAAGACGCTGCTGGCCGCGCGGCGGCCCGACGCGCCGGGCGAGGACGAGGTGGAGCCTTCGACCGAGGGGCTCGGCGCCGACGTGGAGCGGCGGGCGGACCTGCGCGCGCTGCTGGCCGACGTGCAGCAGCTGCCCGAGGACCAGAAGGCGGCGCTCGTCCTGGCCGAGCTCGCCGACCTCCCCCACGCGGAGATCGGAGCGGTGATCGGCGTGCCGGCGGCCAAGGTGAAGGCGCTCGTCCATCAGGCGCGCAGCCGGCTGATCGCCGAGCGCGAGGCGCGCGAGACGCCCTGCGAGGAGATCCGCGAGCTGCTGGCGACGGCGTCGGGCGGGCAGCTGCGGCGCGGGCCGCTGCGCCGGCACCTGCGCGGCTGTGAGCCGTGCCGCGCGTACAAGGACGCGGTGGCCGAGCAGCGCGTCGCGCTCGGGCTGCTGCTGCCCGTGCTGCCCAGCGCCGGGCTGAAGGAGGCGGTCCTCGGCGCGATCGGCGGCGGGGGCGGCGGCGCCGCGGCCGCAGCGGGCGGCGGGCTGCTGGCCGGCGGCGGCGGTGGCCTCGGGGCCAAGCTCGCGGTCGGCGCGGCGCTGGTGGGCAGCGCCGGCGGCGGGGCCGTGGTCGTCGAGCGTGTCGCCGACGACCCGCCGCGCAAGGCGGCGAAGGCCGCCCCGCGCCCGCCCGGGCCGCCACGCCGATGGCCGGCGACGAGATGCTCACCTCGGCCGGACGGAGGGCGCGGATCGCAGCGACCCCGCCGCGACCATGGGGACGACGCTCCGCCGGAGCTGCCGCGAAGCAGCGCGCCGCTCGTCGCGAGAGCCGCGGCGCGGAGCGCCGCTCGGAGCGCGGAGCTGAACGCTCCGCCGGGGCGCCCGGCCAGAACAAGACCGCGAAGGGTCCGGCAACGGGTCGCGCGGAGGGCCACGACAAGGCCGCCAAGGGCCCGGCCCCCGGCCAGAGCAAGGCCACCAAGGGACCGGCCACCGGCCGCGCGATCGGGCGGAAGCCGGACGCCGGCCCAGTCGCGACGCCGCCGGCGCGCGCCAAGGCCGCTCCACCCAGCAGGCCGGTCGCGCCCGGGTCGCGCCGCTCCGTGCGCGCGAACGCCGAAGCCGGTCAAGACCCCGACGCCGATCCCCATCGAGGCGACCGAGCCGAAGGGCAACGCCAAAGCCGGTCGCTAACCGGCCAACCTCACCCGCGGCCGGCGGGTCCACCTCTCAGAACGCAAGCTCTAGGAGGACCCGGAATGTCAAGACTCATCGCGATCGTCGCGGCGCTGGCCGCTCTGGCCATCCCCGCGGTGGCGCTCGCCGCACACGGCACCAGCGCCGCCGACACGTTCGCCGGCACGCCCGAGGCCGACAACTACCACGGCCGCGGCGGCGACGACACCATCAACGGCCTCGCCGCGAACGACAAGCTGTTCGGGGACAAGGGCAACGACACGGTCGCCGGCGACGAGGGCAACGACCGCGTCTCCGGCGGCTTCGGGGACGACGACCTCGACGGCGGCACCGAGAACGACCGCGTGTTCGCCGGCAAGGGCGCCGACAAGGTCGACGCCGGCGAGGGTGACGATCGCGTGCGCGCCGGCAAGGGCGAGGACGAGGTCGACGCGGGCGACGGCGACGACCGCGTCTACGCCCGCGACCACGAGGCCGACACGATCGACTGCGGCGCCGGCGAGGACTGGGTCAAGGCGGACGCGCAGGACACGCTGACCGGCTGCGAGAACGCCAAGGTCCGCAAGGGGCACGGCCCGGCGGCCACGGGCGCGCCCACCGAGAAGCACGCCAAGGCGCGCGGCCCGAAGCCGAAGCCGAAGAGCTAGCCAAACGGCAGGGGGCGGGCGCGCGGACCGCGCCCGCTCAGGGGAGCGGGCGCTTCGGCGCCCGCGCCAGGAGCGCCGGCCGGGGACCCATCACCCGGCCGGCGCACCTGGCTTCGCGCCGGCCGCCGCCGCCCGGCGCAACCCGGCTCCGCGCCGGCCGCGCCGTGGTCCACGCCCCCGTGCATGACAGTTCGCGGACATCTCGGGGCGCGGCGGCTTGCACCGGCGGTCCGGTTCGCAGAGGATCGCGCGCGATGCGGTCTCCGACGACGAGGTGGATTGCGGCATGAGACGCACGATGGTCCTGGCGATCACTGGGGCGGCCCTGCTGGCCGTGCCAGGCGCGGCAGGTGCCGCGCAAGGCAAGCGGGCAGACGCGCTCGAGCGGCAACTCGGACGCGGGGTCCGTGCCGTCGAGCACCGCGAGACCGGCTTCGTCCGGTTCCTCGGGACCCGTCCCGGGCGGGCGATCCCGCGCCCGGCCGGCGTCAGCGCCTCCGCACCGCCGCGCGCGGCGGCCGGCGCCTTCCTGAACCGCCACGGGCGCGCCTTCGGGCTGCGTGACGCGGCGCGCGAGCTGACCGTGAGCGGGCAGCAGCGCCTGCGCGGCGGCCGCGCGGCCGTCCGCTTCCAGCAGCGCGGCAACGGCGTCCCCGTCGTCGGCGGCGAGCTGGTCGTCGAGGTCGACGCCAACAACAACGTGCTGTCGGCCTCCGGCGAGCTGCTGCCGAACGCGGCCAAGGCCGCGGCGGGCCGCGGGGTGACCTCCAGCGAGGCGCGCGCCGCGGCCATCGGCGCGGTCGCGAAGGGCGAGGGCGTCCCGGCCGCCGGTCTGCGTGCGGACATCCCCGAACGCTGGATCTACGACGCGCGGCTGCTCGGCGGACGCGGTCCGCTCGGGGCGCGGCCGGTCTGGCGCCTGAACGTCACCGGCGCCGCGCTCGACCAGATGGTGCTCGTCGACGCCGAGCTCGGCTCCGTCGTCGTGCGCATCTCGAACATCGAGCTCGCGAAGGACCGCGAGGTCTGCGACGCGAACAACACGCGCCGCCGACTACCCGTGCACGACCGCTGCGGCAGAGCGCACGGAGGGCGATCCGGCGACCGGCGACACGACGTCGACCTCGCCTACGACTTCGCGGGCGACACCTACGACTTCTTCGCCGGCCTCGGCCGCGACAGCCTGGACGACAACGGCATGACGCTCGTGTCGACCGTGAAGTACTGCCCGGACCCGTTCGACTGCCCCTACGCGAACGCGTTCTGGGACGGCGACCAGATGGTCTACGGCGAGGGCTACGCGGCCGCCGACGACGTCGTGGGCCACGAGCTGACGCACGGCGTCACCGACTTCAGCGCCCACCTCTTCTACTACTACCAATCGGGCGCCATCAACGAGTCGCTGTCCGACGTGTTCGGCGAGTTCGTCGACCTCACGCAACGGCGCCGGCACTGACACGCCTGCAGATCGCTGGCTGATGGGCGAGGACCTCCCGGACGGCGGCGCGATCAGGGACATGGAGACCCCGCCACGTTCGATCAGCCCGATCGGATGACGAGCAGCATCTACACCGCCGACCCCGACGAGGAGGACAGCGGCGGCGTGCACACGAACAGCGGCGTGAACAACAAGGCCGCGTTCCTGCTGACCGACGGCGGCACGTTCAACGGCCGCACCGTCACGGGCCTCGGCATCGCGAAGGCCTCGCGGATCTACTACGAGGCGCAGACCGCGCTGCTGACCTCCGCGAGCGACTACGCCGACCTCTACAACGCACTCCAGCAGGCGTGCGCGAACCTGGTCGGCACCGCCGGCATCACGTCCGGCGACTGCGCCGAGGTCACCGACGCCGTGAGCGCGGTCGAGATGAACGTCTCGCCGCCCAACGCGCCGGCGCCCGAGGCCACCGTCTGCGACAACGGCGACGCGCCCGCGACGCAGTTCCTCGACACGCTCGAGAACACCGGCAGCGGCAACTGGACCGCGCAGCGCGGGCTGGTTCTACCCGGCGAACTCGAACCCGTTCGGGCTTCGACGCCGAGTACGCCACCAGCGGCACCGAGAACTTCTGGGGTCCCGACCTCGAGGTGCCGGGCGGCGCGACCTACTCGATCTCCCTCAACCGGGACATCGCGATCCCGGCCGGGCAGCTCGCGTACCTGCGGTTCAACCACGCCTACGGCTTCGAGGACAGCACGGGCGGGAGCAACTACGACGCCGGCGTGGTCGAGATCAGCACCAACGGCGGCGCGAGCTGGACCGACGCCAGGACGCTGCTGACGGCCAACGGCTACAACGGCACGGTCTCGGAGGGCGACGGCACGAACCCGCTGCAAGGGCAGCGCGCCTTCGTCCGCGAGAGCAACGGGTACATCTCGAGCCGCGCGACGCTGACCTCGCTCGGAGGCCAGAACGTGCGCGTGCGGTTCAAGATCGGCGTCGACTCGTCGTTCGAGGACTTCGGCTGGTTCATCGACGACGTGCGGTTCTACACCTGTGGGGCCGCGCCGACCACGCCGCCCCCGCCGCCTCCGCCCCCGCCGCCTCCGCCGCCGGGGCCGCCGCCGATCACCGACGGTGGCCTGGCGCAGCTGCGCACGGTGAAGGCGCGCGGTTGCAAGCGCGTCGGGAAGGGCCGGCGCGCCCGCGTCCGCTGCCGTATCCGCAACGCGCGCTTCGTCTCGCGCGCCACGGTGCGGGTCCGGCGCAAGGGCCGCACGTACGCGCGCAAGACCGTGCGCCCGCGCCGCGGCGCGCTGACGGTCAAGACGAGCCGGCGGCTCAAGAAGGGCCGCTACAAGGTCAGGATCACGCTGCGCCACGAGCTCGGCGCGAAGCGCGTCATCCGCGCCCGCCTGCGCGTGCGCTGACGATCATCGGCCGGCGGCGGCTCGACGGCCGCCGCCGGCCGCCGCTTCCGCGCGCGGGCGGCTCAGCCCCCGCCGGCGGGGATGACGCGGTAGGCGTCGAAGACGGAGTCGATCGCGCGCAGGCGGTTCACCGTCGTCTTCAGCGCCTGCGTGTCGGCGACCTCGATGACGAAGCGGTTCTTGACCATCGGCTTGTCGACGATGCAGCGGGCCTCGAGGATGTTCACGCCGCCCTCGGCGAACGTCCGTGACAGGTCCTCGAGCAGCCGGTGGCGGTCCCAGGCGTCGACCTGGATCTCGACCTTGAACGACGTCTCGTTGTCGCCGTCCCACGAGACCGGGACGAGCCGCTCGGTGTCCTTGCGCAGCGCGACCGCGTTCGGGCAGTCCTCGCGGTGGATCGTGATCCCGCGGCCGAGCGACACGTAGCCGATGATCGGGTCGCCCGACACCGGGCGGCAGCACTTGGCCAGGCGCAGCGGCACGTCGGCCACGCCCTCGACGCGGATCCCGTACTTGGTGGCGAGCGACTCGGGCCGGCGGCGGGCGGGCGCCTTGCGCGCCGGCATCAGGTCCTCGGCCGCGGACGGCTCCTCCACCCCGGCCTCGCCGGCCTTCAGCCGCGAGAGGACCTTGTTGAGGACGACCTTCGGCGAGATCTTCGCGCCGCCGAGCGCGATGTAGAAGTCGTCCGCCTTGCGGAAGCCCATCTCGCGGATCACGTCCGCCAGCAGCGGCGAGCCGGTGATCTTCTGCGCGGGCAGGCCGGCCTTGGTGAGGTGCTCCTGCAGCAGCTCGCGGCCGGTGTGCTCGGAGTCCTCGCGCGACTCGGCCTTGAACCACGCCTTGATCTTGTTGCGCGCGCGCGTGGTCTTCACGACCGCCAGCCAGTCGCGCGACGGGCCGCGCTCGCGCTTGGAGGTCAGCACCTCGACGATGTCGCCCGACTGGAGCTCGTAGTGCAGCGGGACGATCTTGCCGTTGACCTTGGCGCCGACGCAGCGGTGCCCGACGTCCGTGTGGATCTCGTAGGCGAAGTCCAGCGGCGTCGCGCCTGCGGCGAGCGACTTGACCTCGCCCTTCGGCGTGAACACGAACATCTCGTCCTCGATCAGCTCGCCGCGCAGCTGGTCGGTGAACTCCTTCGGGTCCTCGGCGTCCTGGTGCCAGTCGAGCAGCGACTTGAGCCACTGGAGCTTGGCCGCCGTCGGGTCGGTCGTCTTGCCGCCTTCCTTGCCGCCCTCCTTGTAGCGCCAGTGCGCGGCGACGCCGTACTCCGCCGTCTCGTGCATGTCCGACGTGCGGATCTGGATCTCCAGCGGCCGGCCCTCGGGCCCGATCACCGTCGTGTGCAGCGCCTGGTACATGTTGAACTTCGGCATCGCCACCATGTCCTTGAAGCGCCCGGGCAGGGGCTTCCAGAGCGAGTGGATCACGCCGACGGCGCCGTAGCAGTCCTTCACGGAGTCGACGATCACGCGCATGGCCGTGAGGTCGTAGATCTCGTTGAACTCGCGGCCCTTGCGGGTCATCTTCGAGTAGATCGAGTAGAAGTGCTTGGCGCGCCCGGAGATCTCGGCGTGGATGCCGAGCGCCTCCAGCTCCTTCGCGAGGTAGCCGCCCGCCTTCGCGACGTAGCGCTCGCGCTCCTCGCGCTGCTGGTTGACCAGGCCCTTGATCTCCTGGTACTTGCGCGGGTGCAGGGTCGCGAACGCGAGGTCCTCGAGCTCCCACTTGATCGCGTGGATGCCGAGGCGGTGCGCGAGCGGCGCGTAGATCTCCAGGGTCTCCTTGGCCTTGTCGATCTGCTTCTGCTTCGGGCATCGCGTCGATCGTGCGCATGTTGTGCAGGCGATCGGCGAGCTTGATCAGGATGACCCGGATGTCCGTGGCCATCGCGACCATCATCTTGCGGTAGTTCTCGGCCTGCGCCTCGTCGCGCGACTGGAAGACGATCCCGGTCAGCTTCGTCACGCCGTCGACGAGGCCCGCGACCTCGTCGTCGAACACCTCGCGCACCTCGTCGAGCGAGGCGCTGGTGTCCTCGACGGTGTCGTGCAGCAGCGCGGCGCACAGCGTCGCGGTGTCGAGCCGCATGCCCGCGCAGATCTTCGCGACGCCGACCGGGTGGACGATGAAGTCCTCGCCCGACTCGCGGCGCTGGTCGGCGTGGTGCTCGCAGGCGAACACGAACGCCTGCACGACCGCGGTCGCGGTCGACCGGCTCGGCGACCTCGTCGGCGTGCTCCTCGATGATCGCGAACAGGTCGGCGAGCAGCTCGCGCTCGAGGCCGGTGAGGTCGCCGGGCGCGTCGGCCATCGCGCCGTGCGGGTGGTCCGCACGGTCGATCGGCCGGTGGCCGGCGACGGCCACCGCGTCCGGCGCCGGCGCGCCGCCGGCGATCGGCGGCGGGGCGCCGTCGTCTTCTAGGCGGCTGCTCGGATCGGGGAGCTGGTCAGGTATCGGAGGCCGTCCTCAAGACGTCGCTGGTAGGCCCGGAAGGCGGCCGAGCGATCGAGCGAGTCCGCTCGGGCGCCTCGGCGGCCCGGAGGGCCGGCCCTTCGCGGTCGAGGACGGCGAGATCGAGCTCCGCGAGGACCCGCACGAGGCGGCCGGCGAGCGCGGCGGACCTCGGCTGCGGCCCCTCGCCCCGGAGCATGGCTTCGCAGGCCTCCCCGCTCGCCTCCCGCTGCCGCGCGAAGCGCGCGGTACAGGGCGGCCAGCGGGTCGCGCAGGGCGAAGTCCCATTGGTGTATTCGTGCGGCAAAGCGTAGCTCAGGCTCACCCCAGGCCAGATGGGTCCAGCCCTCGCCCGGACGGATGGTCTAGCAGCGCCGATAGGCGGGGATGCGCGGGCGGGTCGACCGCCACCAGATGGGCGAAGCCGGCGGCGAGGCCAGGGTCGTCCTCGAGGGCCTGCCAGGAGCACAGCGCGAAGCCTCCGAGGCGGTCGCCCAGTGCTCGCGCGCGGTGTGGCGCGTGGGCGACGAGGGCGAGCACCGGCTCCCCGGTGGCGACGAGGTCGGCGATGACTCCGGCGATGCCGTGGCCGCGGCGGTCGGCGACCTCGCGCCGCGCCCGCCCGCGGCCGGCGGTCCCGGCGGCGCCGTCGAGCGTCGCGGGCCAGCTCGGCCGCCAGCCCGGCGTGCGCCAGTCCGGCTCGCCCAGGATTTCGATCGCTTGGGCCGGGCTCGGTGGGCGTGGCGGAGGATCAGGCGGGGCTCGACGTGCCGTTCCAGTGGTTGGCCTCGAGGCGCACCACGGCGCCGACGGGCTCGCCGGGCTCGGCGGGGAGCCGGCTGCCGGCGCCGAAGAGCACGCAGCGCGAGCGGGCGCCTCCGGCGGCGAGCGTGAAGGCGACGTGGCGGCCCTCGGCGAGCGGGCTCGGGTCCGCGAGCAGCGCGGCCGGGACGAGCAGCGAGACGGCCGGGTTGCCCTGGCCGAACGGGGCGAGCCGGTCCAGCTCCTCGGCGAGGCCGAGCGTCAGCGCGTCGCCCGGCACGACCGCGTCGACCCGGACCTCGCGGCGCAGGTCCTCGGGCGTGAGGACGCTCGCGGCGTGCGCGGCGAACGCCTCGCTGAACGCGCCGACCCGCTCGCGCGCGATCGTCAGCCCGGCGGCCGCGCGATGCCCGCCGTAGCGGCCCAGCGTGCCGGCCGCCGCCTGCAGGCCGCCCAGCAGGTCGAAGCCCGCGATCGAGCGCCCCGAGCCCGGTGCCCTCCTCGCCGTCGAGGGCGATCAGCACGGCCGGCCGGTGGTGGCGCTCGGCGATCCGCGAGGCGACGATCCCGATCACGCCGGGATGCCAGCCGTCGGACGCGAGCACGTAGGCGGCGGCCGCGCCCTGCTCGGCCACCAGGGCCTCGGCCTCGAAGCGGATGCGCGTCTCGACGTCGCGCCGCTCGGCGTTCACCGCGTCCAGCTCCGCCGCCACGGCGTGCGCGCGCTCGCGGTCCTCGGTCAGCAGCAGCTCGAGCCCGGCGTCGGCGCGGTGCAGCCGGCCGGCGGCGTTCAGGCGCGGGCCGAGCCGGAAGCCGATCGCGCCGGCGTCGAGCGTGCTCGGGTCCACGCGGGCGACGTCCATCAGCGCGCGCAGGCCGGGCTTGCGGGTGGAGGCCAGCGCGCGCAGCCCCTCGCGCACGAGCCGGCGGTTCTCGCCCTGCAGCGGCACGACGTCGGCCACCGTGGCCAGCGCGACGAGGTCGAGGTCCTCGTCGGCCATCCGCGGGTCCTCGCCGGCCGCGCTCAGCAGCGCCTGGGCGAGCTTGTGCGCGACGCGCGGCGGCGCACAGGTCCGGGCACGGATAGCCGCCGACGCGCGGATGGACGATCGGCGCGTCGGGAAGCACGCCGTCGGCACGCGGGCTGTGATGGTCGGTCACCACGACGTCGATGCCCGCCGCACGGGCGCGCGCCACCTCGTCGACGGCGGTGATCGCGCAGTCGACCGTGACCAGCAGGTCCGTGCCGCGGGCGGCCAGGCGGTCGACGGTGGCGGCGGCGAGCCCGTAGCCGTCGTCGATCCGGCTCGGCAGGTACCAGTCGACGTCCGCGCCCAGCGTGCGCAGCGCGCGGATCAGCACCGCGGAGGCGCAGATGCCGTCGACGTCGTAGTCGCCGTGGACGGTGATCCGCGAGCGCCGGCGCGACGTGGCCGAGGATGCGCGCCGCCGCCTCCCGCAGGCCGCCGAACGCGTCGAGCGGATGCTCGTCCGCGGCGGCCAGGAACGCGCGCGCGGCGTCCGGCGACCCCAGCCCGCGCCGCACGAGCACCTGCGCGAGCACGCCGGACACGCCCAGCTCGCGCCGCCAGCCGCGCGGGCGGCGGCGAACTCGTAGGGCTCGAGGGCCAGGCGGGCGTCCGGGTGGATCACACGCCGCGAACGTACGTCCGGCGCCGGACGGAATCGTGCCCTGCGCAGCGACGCTGAGCGGTCACTCTGAGTCCGCCGTTCCGCGGGTATCCGGTCGGGTGCATGGAGCGGCGGAGAGGGCAGCGGATGCGGCACTCGCTCGGGTTCAGCGCGCTGCTCGCCGCCATGACGCTCGCCGGTTGCGGTGGCGGCGGCTCCGATGGTCAGACCGCCGGCGAGAAGCGCGCCGCGCTCGATCGCTGGGTGACCGCCGCGGACGCCGCGTGCCGCAAGAGCAACGACGCGATCGCCGAAGCGCGGCTGGCCGGCGAACCTGGTCGACCTCGACCGGCTGACCGTGCGGGCGATCACGGAGATCCGCGAAGCGTCGGACGCGGTGCGGCGCCTGCAAGCAGCCCGAGGGCTCGGAGGATCGCGTGCGGCCGTTCCTCGACAGCGTCAAGCAGCTCAACCCGGTGATGGACGAGCTCAGCTCGACGACGGAGAAGTTCAAGCCCGGCCGCCTGAACGACCTCCTGCCCAAGGTCCAGTCGAGCCTGGCCGACGTCGAGGAGCAGAGCAAGAAGCTCGGCCTTCGCCAGTGCGCGGCGAACGACGAGCACGTCTGGGTGCCGGACGCCATCCGCGCGCCGGTGTTCGCCCAGCAGCTGGCGACCCTCACGGGCCAGATCACGCGCACAGGCGAAGGCGCTCGACCAGCCCGCCTCGACGCAGTCGCAGGCGGCCCGCACCTTCGACCGGCTCAGCAACCTCGTCGCCGTCGCGGACCGCCGGATCACCACCTTCAAGCCACCGCAGTGGGCGACGGACGAGGCGAACCGCTACGTGGACGCGCTGCGCGCGCTCGGCTCCGCGCTGGACGAGAGCGCCGCCGAGTTCTCCGAGGGGACGCTCACGATGACCGAGCTGACCACGGTGCGCCGCAAGTTCTTCCGCGCCGCCCGGCTCGAGCAGAAGCGCGCCCGCAAGCTGCTGCGCGCCGTCGGCGCGGTGCCGGTCCTGCCCGGCGGCGGCGGAGGCGACGAGGAGGTCCCGGGCGGCGAAGGCAACCAGCCGGCATGAACGCGCGGCCGGCCGCCGCCTGCGCGGCCGTCGCGCTCGCCGGCTGCGGCGGGGGCTCGCAGTCCGCGGACTCCGGTCTGGACCGCTGGCGCGCGCAGGCCGACCGGATCTGCGACCGCGCCGAGCGGGCGCTCCGCGCCGATCCGCCCGCGACCAGCGTGAGCGACCTCGAGCGCGTGATGGTGCGCGCCGGCGATCACGTCCTGGGCGCGGTCGACGAGATCCGGGCCCTGCCGGTGCCCGAGGACTCGCGCGCCGACGGTCGCGCCGGTCCTCGACGACCTGAAGGTGGTCGAGGAGAACGTCCGCCGCGTGCGCAAGGTCACCCGCACCGGGCTGGACCTGAGGATCACCCGGGCGGCCGGGACGCTGCGCATCGACGTCGGGCGGTTCGCCCGCACGGCGGAGAAGGCGGGGCTGAAGCGATGCGGCCGCGAGGCGCAGGGGAATGCCGCCGCGGACGCGGTCGCGATGCCGTCCTACGCCGCCGCGGTGGCCGAGCAGACGGTGCGCCTCGCCCAGCAGTTCCGGCGCCTGAGGCGCTTCCTCGGCCAGACCGCCACCACCGGCGAGCGGCTCAGCCTCTGGAAGCAGATGGCCGGCGTGGTCGACTCGATCGACGTGCAGAGCGCCAACGAGACCCCGCACCGGGTGGAGAAGCTCGACGAGCAGGGCTTCTCGTACAAGTTCTACGACCTCGAGGCGCTCGTCGACGACGTCGCGTACCGGCTCGGGCGCGGCGACGCCACGAAGGCGCGGCGCAAGGAGGCCGCCGCGTTCCGGCTGGCGTCCAAGATGCAGGCGCACGGCATCGAGCTCCTCGAGGCCACCGGACCGCCGGGCCGCAAGCTGCTTCCGGACGTGCGGCGCGAGGTGCGACGCTGAGCCTCGCGGAACCGCCGGCGTGTTGAACGGCTGGCATCGAGGGGGTGGGTCTCGACCTGTCCCCAACGTCACACGGCGTCAGGTAATCGCGGCCGAAAGTGACGTTGGGGGCCTATACGACCCCCAACGTCACTTTCACCGCGACCAACGTGTCGGCCGAGTGACGTTGGGGACACCCGCCACCCCACCCAGCCGCCGTTCAAGACGCCGGCGCCACACCGCGCGCCGCTCAGCCGAACGGCGGGCGCGGCGCGGGCGGGTAGGCGACGCCGCGCTCGGCGAGCGCCGCCGCGACGCGGCGCTTGACCGCCGCGACGGTGGAGCCCTCGGCCTCGACCGCCGCCTTGGCGGCCGCGATCTCGTCCTGCGCGCGCTCGGCGGCGGCGTCGTCGCCGGCCTCGATCGCCGCTCGCAGCGCGGCGAACAGGTCGGGCCGGCAGCCGGCGAGGCCGGTCACCGCGCCGGCCGCGCCGCGGCGGTACGCGCGCAGCACGAGCGGCTCGGAGCCGACGTAGAGCTCGAAGTCGCGGCCGTCGAGCGCGTCGAGGTACGCCTCGTGGCGCGCGAAGTCGCCCGTGGAGTCCTTCATCCCCGCGAAGCCCGCGCTCGCGAGCTCGGACAGCAGCTCGGCCGACAGGTCGTTCACCGTGCGGCGCGGGATGTTGTAGAGGAACGCCGGCGTGTCGCCGGCCGCCTCGAGCAGCGCGCGGAAGTGGCCGCGCACGTCGGCCTCCGTCGCGGGATAGAACCACGGCACGTACGCCGCCACGGCATCCGCGCCGAGCGCGATCGCCCGCTCCGCGAGCCGCACCGTGGCGCGCGTGCTCGGCCGCCCGACCTGGGCGACGACCCGCAGGCCGTCGTGCCCGGCCGCGCGCTCGACCAGCGCGGCGACCTCGTCGTCCTCGAGCAGCACGCCCTCCCCCGTCGTCCCCGCCACGAAGACGCCGTCGAGCCCGGCCTCCGCGAGCCACGCCAGGTGGGCGCCGAACGCGTCGAGGTCGACGGCGCCGTCGTCGGCGAACGGCGTGCTGATCGCCGAGAGGAAGCGCGGGGCGCGCACGGCTAGTGGTGGTAGGCGGCGTCCTGCCGCTCGGCGCGCACGCCGGCGAACCATGCGGCGGCCATGCCGAGCACGGCGCCCGGGATCGCCTCGATGCCCGTCAGCAGGTCCGTGTCGTTCTGCCCGGGAACGGAGCCGGCGTGGATGATCAGGCCGAACAGAGCCGAGCCGACCACCGCGCCGAGGAACGCGCCCACGATGCCCGACCAGAAGCGGTCGGGCAGGAACACCGTGAAGTGCCACAGCGCGATCCCGACCATGACCCACACGAGCATCGCCATCAGCGAGGCCTCCCGTGCTTGCGGTTGCGCGGCTTCTTGGGCTTCGGCTCGCCGCCCTCGCCGTCCCCGCCCTGCCGGGGCTCGGACGGGCGCGGCGCGGCTGCGCCACCGCCGGCGGCGCGTGCCCGAGCGCGGCGGCCACCGGCCGGCCGGCCCGGCGCGGGCCCGGCCGTCGCGGCCGGCTCCCGGGGCTTCGCGCGGTCGTCCTCGATCCCGAGGTTGGCCACCATGTCGTCGAACTCCTCGCGCGACACGCCCTTAGAGGGGTCCGCCTCCGCCGCGGCGAGCCCGCCGCGGCGGCCGCGGCGCGGCTCGGACGGCGCGATGTCGACCGGCCCGCCCTGGGCGGCCGTGGCGTAGGCCGGCACCTCGCCGAGCGTCTCGAGGATCCGCCGCTCGCGCGCCCGGTACACCGGCTCGCGCTCCTTCCAGTGCGTGAGCACCGGCGCGGCGATGAAGATCGACGAGTACGTGCCGGACGCCGTGCCGACGATCAGCGCGAACGCGAAGTCCTTCAGCGTCTCGCCGCCGAAGAAGAACAGCGCGAGCACCGGCAGCAGCGTGCAGAAGCTGGTGGCCAGCGAGCGCACGACGACCTCGGACATCGAGCGGTTGACGATCTGGGCGAACGTCGCGCTCGGCATGCGCGGGATGTTCTCGCGCACGCGGTCGAACACGATGATCGTGTCGTAGAGCGAGAAGCCCAGGATGGTGAGCAGCGCCGCGACCGTCGACGTCGTCACCTCCCGGCCCGTGATGGCGTACACGCCGCCCGTGATGAGGATGTCGTGCGCCAGCGCGATCAGCACCGGCACCGCGACCTTCCACTCGAACCGCAGGGTGATGTAGACCGAGATCACCAGCAGCGAGGCGACGATCGCGATCAGCGCGGACCGCGCGACGGTCTCGCCGAACGTCGGGCCGATCGTCTCCGTCGTGGGGTCGTCGGCGAAGCCGTACGCCTGCCGCAGCGCGCCCTCCGCGTCCGAGATCTTGTCCGGGCCCTCCTGCGAGGAGACCTGGACGACGTTGTCGCCGAGCTCCTCGTTGTCGAGCGTCTGGACCTCCGCGTCGCCGAGCCCGGCGCGTGCCAGCGTGCCGCGGACGCTCTCGACCGACGCCTTCTGCTCGAGCGGCGCGGTGATCCGCGTGCCGCCCTCGAAGTCGATGCCGAAGTTCAGGCCGTTGCCCGAGATCGCGAGCGCGCCGATCAGCATGATCATGCCCGACGCCGAGAAGAACCACTTCGACGCGCCCATGTAGTTCAGGCGCCAGTTGAACCGCTGGTCGGTCGCCCCGAGCGCCGCGCGGCTGCGGATCAGCCGCGTGCCGCGCATCGAGTAGAGGATCGCCTGCGTCGCGAGCACGGCGGTGAACAGCGACACGAAGACGCCGAGGCCGAGCATGAACGCGAAGCCCTTCACGCCCGCGGTGGCGAGGATGAAGAGGATGAAGGCGACCAGCAGCGTGACGACGTTCGCGTCGATGATCGCCGTCAGGCCCTTGCGGTAGCCCGTGACGATCGCCGCGGCCACGCCGCGACCGGCTCTCACCTCTTCCTTGATGCGCTCGAAGACGACGATGTTCGCGTCCGCCGCGACGCCGAGCGTGAGGACCAGGCCGGCGATGCCGGGCAGCGTGAGCGTGACCGGGATCAGCTCGACGAGCGCGTAGAAGTAGAAGCCGTAGATGACCAGCGCGGCGGCCGCGATGAGGCCGAGCACGCGGTAGAAGAGGATCAGGAACAGCGCGACGATCACGAAGCCGGCGATGCCCGCCGTGAGGCCCTGGTCGAGCGCCTGGGCGCCGAGCGTCGCCGACACCTGCGAGCGGGAGATCAGCTCGAGCTTGATCGGCAGCGCGCCGATCTGGAGGATCTTCGCCAGGTCCTGCGCGGACTGGATCGTGAAGCCGCCGGAGATCTGGGCGCCGGTCGAGCCGTCGATGCCGTCCGGGTTCTCGTTGAAGTTGATCAGCGGCGCGGAGACGAGGTCGTCGTCCAGCACGATCGCGAAGTGCTGCGACGCCGCCTCGGCCGGCGTGCCCGGCAGCGAGTTGTCGACGCCGCGCTGGGCGATCTCGCGCGTGATCCGCTGGAACGCCTCCCGGCCCTTGTCCGTGAACTCGAACGTGACGATCGGATCGCCGCCGCCGCGCTGGTCGAAGTTCTGCTCCGGGTTCTTGATGTCCGTGCCGGAGAGCGCGGGGTTGTCCTGGATCACCCACCAGCGGTCGGGCTCGGGCGCCTCGGTGCCGTCCGAGCGCGGGTCGGGCTTCTCGTCGCGGACGACGAGGATGCCGGTGGGCACCTCGACGACCTGGGCGCGCTGCCGCTCGGCGTCATCGAGGTCCTCGAGCGCCGCGGCGCGCGACTCGAACGTCTGCGCGTTGGCCATCGGGCGCTTGGAGACCTTGTCGAAGGCGTAGAACCGCGGCGCGTCGGCGGCCGCGTTGTTCTTGTCCTCCTGCGCCGGGCACTTGGACGCCCGCTGGACCGCGTTGAACAGCCCGGTGACGGGCTGCTGGTCGCCGGTGTTCGCGACCTGGTCCGGATGCGCCTTGCAGTCCTGGTCGAGGATGTTGGCTTCCCAGTCGTAGAAGAACAACTGGGCGGTGGAGCCCACCTGGGCCGCGGCGCGGTCGGCGTCCTCCTCGCCGGGGAGGTTGACCTCGATCTGCCTCGAGCCGATCAGCGCCAGCTCCGGCTCGGCGACGCCGAACGCGTCGACGCGCTCGCGCATGATCTGGAGCGCGCGGTCGAGCGCCTGCTGGTCGACGACCGGCTGCTGCGGCGTCGGCCGGCCCTCGTAGACGAGCTGGACGCCGCCCTGGAGGTCCAGGCCGAGCTTCGTCGGCTTGGTCACGATGACCGCCGCGGAGGCGGCGATCAGCCCGAAGACCAGCAGGAGGATGAACAGCGAGCGGCGGCGTTCCGACATAAGCCCGGGAGGAAGGGTATCCGCGTGGGCCGCCGGCTACTTCGACGGGGTCAGGACGAGCAGCAGCCCGCCGTCATCGTCGTAGGCGGGAAAGAGGTCCGCGACCGCCTTCGCGGGGAAATCGCCCTCCGCGTGCACGGTCACCGGCTTGCCGAGCTGGCGGACCCCCCACTCGAGCACGGTGCCGACGTGGTCCTCGCCGCCGTCGAACCTGAGCCCGAGCACGTCGCGGACCGGACGGCCGATCGTCTTCTCGTCCGACAGGCCCGTCAGCTCGCGCGAGCCGCGGCCGCAGCCGATGATGCGGCCCTCCTGGTCGCACACGAAGAAGGCGGCGTTGGGCGCGGGGTAGTAGTCGTCGAGCAGCTCGAACAGGAACCCGAAGCCGCATTTGCTGCATCCCTTGGGGATGTTGCGGAAGCCCTGCTGGCGGTCCTTGGCCGTCGAGCGGTTGCCGCAGTTGGGGCAGATGAAGAGGTGCGCCATCTCAGCTGATGAGGGTAGTGCGACGCCTCAAGATTCCCTTAGCGCGGCGCTTTGCTCCAAGCCGTGGCGGTGCGCGACGGCGGCGGCCTCTGTCCGGCTGCGGACGTCGAGCTTGGAGAGGATCCGCGAGACGTGGACGCTGGCGGTCTTCTCGGCCATGTAGAGCTGCGCGCCGATCTCGCGGTTCGTCGCGCCGCCGGCCAGCAGCGCGAGCACCTGGAGCTCGCGCGGCGTGAGGCCGAAGGCCGCCTCGTCCGCGGCGGCGGGCTCGGGCTCCGCCGCGGCGTCGCTGTCGAGCCGCAGGCGGGCGCGCGCGGCCAGCCCCTCGACCTCCTCGAGCAGCCAGCGCGAGCCGAGGCTGCGAGCCGCGCCGGCGGCGGCGCGGGCGGCCTCGACGGTGGCCGCGCGGTCCCCGCCGCGCAGGCGCGCCTCGGCCTCGCGCAAGCGGGCGATCGCGGCCGGGTACGGGCGCTCGAGCGCGCTCCACGCCTCGGCGGCGGCGGCGAACAGCGCCGGATCCGGCTCGCCCTCGGCGCGGCTCAGCTCGGCGCGGGAGTTGGCGGCGTGGGCGTCGGTCACCACACGGTCGAGGTCCTCGGCGGCGGCCTGCACGCGGGCGTCCATCATCTCGGCACGCAGCCGGGCGCCGCGCTCGGCCTCCTCGTCGCCGAGGTCGCGCGCGCGCTCCGCGGCGTCGGCCTCCACGCCCACGCCGACGCGGGCCACCTCCGCGAGCCGCTCGCCGTCCTCGGAGCAGTACTCGATCCGGTCGATCGCCTCCTCGACCACCGCCCGAGCCGTGTCGAGCGCGCCGTCGCGGCGCTCGAGCTCGCTGCGCAGCGCGCCGCAGCCGGCCAGGAACTGGGGCTCCAGCGAGTGCGTGAGGATGCGCGCGGTCTCCTCCAGCAGCGGCCGCGCCGCGGCGGTGGCGCCGCGCCCGAGCATCATCCCGGCGCGGACGATGCTCGCGTTGGCGAGCGTCGTGCCGGTGATGCGGCCGCGCTGGGGCAGGTGCTCCTCGGCGGCGTCCCATTCGCCGAGGTTGAACTCGATCTCGGCGCGCTCGAGCGCGAGCCAGTGCGCGGCACGCGAGCCGGGCGGCAGGTCGGTCATGCCCGTGATCGCCCGCTCCAGGCCCTCGCGGCTGCGGCCGGCCCGGTGCAGCGCGTCGGCGTAGTTGGCGCACACGAACGCGGCGTCGACGGCCTGGTTCGTGGCGCGGGCGATCTCGAGCGCCTCCTCGAACGCCGCCTTCCCGCCCTCCTCGTCGCCGAGCGCGAACAGCGAGACGCCGAGCCGGTTGAGCACGGGTCCGCGGATCTGCTCGGCGCCGACCGCGCGGGCGGTCTCCAGCGCCTTCTCGGCCGCCTCCTTGACCTCCCCGTAGCGCCCCTGGAGCATCAGGAAGCCGACGCGGCGGCCGAGCAGGTCGGCGCGCTCGGGGGTCGGCTCGTCGGGCAGCAGGGCGAGCGCGCGGCGCAGCGTGGCGCGGCTGTCCTCGCCGCGGCCGAGCGACCACTGCGCGCTGGCCTGCTCGCCGAGGACGCGCGCGAGCCGCTCCGGCTCGCGCTCCTCGTCGATCTCCTTGACGGCGAGCTTGAGCAGCTCGAAGCGGCGGTGGTCGTCGACGTTGGAGCGGTGCGCGGCGGCCGCCCGGACGAGGACCTCGGCGTGCGAGGCTCCGGCCAGCGCCTCGGCGTCGGGCACGCGGTCCCAGATCTCCAGGGCGCGCTCGAGCAGCCCGGCGGCCTCGCCGTGGGCGTGGACGCGCGAGGCGGCCTGCGCCGCGTGGACGCTGGCGCGCAGCGCGGCCGGCTGGTCGCCCGCCGAGCGGTAGTGGTGCGCGATGCCGGCGCTGATCCACGCGCCGTTGCCGCCGGCCTCGGCGCGGCGCTCGAGCGCGCGGGCGAGCGCGAGGTGCAGCTCGGCGTGCTCGCCCGGGAGCAGGTCGTCGTGGACGACCTCGCGCAGCAGCGCGTGGCGGAAGCGGTACAGGCCGTCCTGGCCGGCGACGATCAGGTGGCCGGCGGCGGCCTCGCGCAGCGCGACGCGCAGGTCGGGCGCGTCGAGCTCGCCGGCGTCGGCGAGCAGCGCGTGGTCGGCCCGCTGGGCGACCGCGAGCAGCCGCAGGACCTCCTGGGCGGCCTCGGGCAGGCGCTCCGTGCGGAGCATCAGCGCGTCGCGCAGCGTCGGCGGCAGCGCGGCGCGGCCGTCCGCGCCCGCGGCGATCAGCTCCTCCGCGAACAGCGGGTTGCCCTCCGAGCGGCCGTACAGCCGGTCGACCAGCCCGGGATCGGGCGCCTCGTCGAGGATGTCCGCCAGCTGGGCGGCCAGCTCGGGGCGGGTGAGCGGCGCGAGGTCGATCCGGCGGTTGCGGGCGTCGCGCTCGATCTCGGCCAGCAGCGGGCGCAGCGGATGGCGGCGGTGCATCTCGTCGGACCGGTAGGTGACGATCGTCAGCACGCGCTCCGTCGTCATCGCGCGGGCGAGGAAGGCGAGGAACGACCGCGTCGAGCTGTCCGCCCAGTGGATGTCCTCGAGCAGCAGCAGGACGGGCTGCTCGCGGCCGAGACGGTCGAGGAGCGTGAGCAGCGCCTCGAACAGGCGGCGCTGGGCGGCGCCGGCGACCTCGTCCGGGCGGCTCACGCCGCTCGGGACGTCGACCTCCGGCAGCAGCGCGGACAGCTCGACGTGCGCGGCGTCCGGCAGGTCGTCGATCGCCGGGTCGTGATCGCGCGCGAGGGGCCTCAGCGCGGCGACGAGCGGCGCGTAGGGCAGCTCGCCCTCCCCCAGCTCGACGCACTCGCCCCAGAGCATGCGCGCGCCGGACTCGCGGGCGCGGTGGCACAGCTCGGACACGAGCCGGGTCTTGCCGACGCCGGACTCGCCGGCCACGAACGCGAACGTCGCGCGGCCGTCCGCGGCCTCGGCGAGCGCCGCTTCGAGCTCCGCGAGCTCCGTCGTCCGGCCGATCAGGCGCGTGCTGGTGACACGAGAGGCCAAGCTCCCGATTATCGCGCGCGGGCCGGTCGGTTCCCGTAGGGCTGACCGCACCCCGGCGGCTCAGCCGAACAGCGTGGCGGGCTGCTCCGGGACCGGCACGCCGAGGTGCGCGAACGCGTGCGGCGTGGCGCAGCGGCCGCGGGGCGTGCGCAGGAGGAAGCCGCGCTGGAGCAGGTACGGCTCGTAGACGTCCTCGATCGTGTCGGACTCCTCCTGCACGGCGACCGCGAGCGTGGAGAGGCCGACGGGGCCGCCGCCGAAGCGCGTGCAGATCACCGCGAGGATCTCGCGGTCCAGGCGGTCCAGGCCCTCGTGGTCGACCTCCAGCAGGTCCAGCGCGGCGCTCGCCGCGTGCGCGTCGATCACGCCGCCGCCGCGGACCTCGGCGTAGTCGCGGACGCGCTTGAGCAGCCGGTTGGCGACGCGCGGCGTACCGCGCGCGCGCTCGGCGATCGCGCGCGCCCCGGCGGGATCGATCTCGATCTCCAGGACGCGTGCCGAGCGCTCCACGATCCGGGCGAGGTCGTCGGGGCCGTAGTGGTCCAGCCGGTGCTGGATGCCGAAGCGGTCGCGCAGCGGCGTGGTCAGCAGGCCGGAGCGGGTGGTCGCGCCGATCAGCGTGAACGGCGGGAGGTCCAGCGTGACGACGCGCGCGCCCGCGCCCGCGCCGACGGTGATCGGGAGCTGGCGGTCCTCCATCGCGGGATAGAACGTCTCCTCGACCGCGCGCGGGAGGCGGTGGATCTCGTCGACGAAGAAGACCGCGCGCGGCTCGAGCGCCGTGAGGAAGGCGGCGATGTCGGCCTTGCGCTCCAGCGCGGGGCCGGCGGTCTGGACGAACGGCACGTCCAGCTCGGCGGCCATGATCTGGGCCAGCGAGGTCTTGCCGAGGCCCGGCGGGCCGGCGAGGAGCACGTGGTCCAGCGCCTCGCCGCGCTTGGCGGCGGCCGCGATCGACACGCCGAGCTGCTCGCGCAGCGCCTCCTGGCCGACGAACTCGTCCAGCCGTCGCGGCCGCAGCGTGGCGTCCGGGTCGTCGTCCGGGCGCACGCGGGCCGTCTGGAGCCGCTCCGCCGGGTCGACCGCGAAGACCCCCGGCGTCCGGATGGGCTCGGGCGTCACCGCCGACCCCCGGCCCGGGCGGCCATCGGCGCCGCCGCGCCTCATCGCCGCGCCTCACGCAGGGCGGCGGCGATCAGGTCCTCGGGGGTGTCGCCGGGGGCGCTCGCGAGCAGGCCGTCGGCCTCCTGCGGGGAGAAGCCGAGGCCGACGAGCGCCTCGCGGGCGAGCATCCGCGGGTCGTCGCCGCGGGTGATCGACGATCGGGTCCTCCGGCGCCGGGCACGCCGACCTTCTCGCGCAGCTCCACGACGATCCGCTCCGCGGTCCGCTTGCCGATGCCCGGCACGGCCTGGAGCCGCGCGGTGTCGCCGGCGGCGACGGCGCCCAGCAGCTCGCGCGGCGGGCCGCCGCTCAGCACCGCGAGCGCCATCTTCGGGCCGACCGACTGCACGCCGATCAGCAGCAGGAACAGGTCCCGCTCCTCCTCCGTGGCGAAGCCGTACAGCAGCAGCGCGTCGTCGCGCACGATCAGGTGGCTGTGCAGCGACACCTCCTCGCCGACGCGCGGGACGTGGCGGAGCGTCTCGGCCGACACGCCGAGCCGGTAGCCGACGCCGCCGCACGAGACGACGACGTGGTCGGCACGGCGGACCGCGACCTCGCCGGCGACGAGCGCGATCACGACACCGCTCGCAGCGCCGCGTCCATCGGGGCGCCGTTGGCGTGGCAGATCGCCACGGCCAGCGCGTCGGCGGCGTGGTCGGGCTTCGGCAGGTCGGGCAGCATCAGGAGGGTCTGGACCATCCGCTGCACCTGGTCCTTGGCGGCGCGGCCGGATCCGCACACCGCGGCCTTGACCTGCTGCGGCGTGTAGGAGGCGCAGCGGACGTTGCGCTGGCCGGCCGCGAGGATCACGACCCCGCGCGCCTGGCCGACCGCGAACGCGGATCGCGCGTTCTCGCCGAAGTACAGGTCCTCGACCGCCACCGCGTCCGGCGTGTACTCGTCGATCAGCTCGCCGACCCGCGCGTGGATCTCGGCCAGCCGGGCGCCCGCCTCCCGGCCCGGCCGGGTCTCGATGACGCCGCCGTCCAGCGCCACCAGGCGGCCGCGGTGGTGGGCGACGACGCCATAGCCGGTGTTGGCGACGCCAGGGTCGATGCCGAGGACGATCACGTGCATCCGGTGGATTCTGCGTTGCGGGCCGGACGCCTTCCCCGGGCTGCCGTGAGCGGCGGCCGGGCGCGGGGCGTCTTGAACGGCGGCTGGGTGGGGCGGCGAAGGGGCCGACCGCGGCGGGTGGAGTCGATTGACCCCGCTATAGCCCGCAAATCGTTCCCACGCGAAACCGGTGCATCGGCGTCCCCACCTCCCTACCCAGCCGCCGTAAGGGCCCCGCGCCCCGCAGCCGCCGGCGGCAGACCGCTCACGACCCCGGCAGCCGCGCGCGGACTAGCCGGCGACGCGCTCGAGGACGTCCGCGGGGACGTCGAAGTTCGCGTGGACGGCATCCACGTCGTCCTGGTCCTCCAGCGCGTCGATCAGCTTCATCAGCTTCGTCGCGCCGTCCTCGTCCAGCGGCACGAGCGTCTTGGGCCGCTGCGCGACCTCCGCGTTCTCGATCGCGACGCCCGCCTCGTCCAGGGCCGCGCGCACGGCGGTGAGCGTCCCCGGCTCCGTGATGACCTCGAAGACGTCGTCGTCCATCGCGATGTCCTCGGCGCCGGCGTCGATCGCCACGATCAGGTCGTCCTCGGAGTAGCGCTCGGCGTCGACCACGATCACGCCCTGCTTGTCGAACAGGTACGCGACGGAGCCCGGCTCGCCGAGGTTGCCCCCGTGCTTGGTGAAGATGTGGCGGACCTCGGAGCCGGTGCGGTTGCGGTTGTCGGTCGTCGCCTCGACGAGGATCGCCACGCCGCCGGGGCCGTAGCCCTCGTACATGACGCCCTCCAGCGCGTCGGCGTCACCGCCCGCGCCCGTGCCCTTCGCGATCGCGCGCTCGATGTTGTCCTTGGGCATCGAGGCGTCCTTGGCCTTCTGCACGGCGAGCGCGAGCGCCGGGTTGCCGTCGACGTCGCCGCCGCCCTCCTTCGCGGCCACGGTGATCGCACGGGCGAGCTTCGTGAACAGCTTGCCGCGGCGAGCGTCCACGATCGCCTTCTTGTGCTTGATCCCAGCCCACTTGGAGTGTCCGGCCATGCGGGGAAGTCTACGAGCCGACCCGGGAGCCGGCGACCGCCCACGGCGCGGCGCCGCCCGCCCACAGGTCGTTCAGCGCGACGGCGTCCTTGTAGGTGTCCATGCAGGCCCAGAAGCCGTCGTGCCGGAACGCGGACAGCCGGCCCGCGGCGGCCAGGCCCTCCAGTGGCTCGCGCTCGAGCACCGAGTCCTCCCCCAGGTGCAGCAGCGCGTCCGGCTCGAACACGAAGAAGCCGCCGTTGATCCAGTCGGCGGCGCGCGGCTTCTCGCGGAAGCCGGCCACGCGGTCGCCGTCGCCCAGCAGCGCGACGCCGAACGGCAGCTCGCGGCCGCACGACGGTCATCGTCGCGAGCGCGCCGCAGCGCTCGTGGTGACCGGCGAGCGCCATCAGGTCCAGGTCGGCGACCCCGTCGGCGTAGGTCGCCATGAAGCGGCCGCCGGACAGCTCGTTGCGCACCCGCCACAGCCGGCCGCCGGTCGGCGTGTCGACGCCCGTGTCGACGCACCGCACCTCCACGCCCTCGGGCCAGTAGGTCTCGCGCGCGAACGCCTCCACCTGGTCGCCGCGATAGCCCGTCAGCAGCAGGAAGCGCCGGAAGCCCTGGGCGGCGTAGATCCGGATGACGTGCCAGAGGATCGGGTGGCCCCCGATCTCCACCAGCGGCTTCGGCAGCTCGGCGGTGTGCTCCTGGAGGCGCGTCCCCCGGCCGCCACAGAGGATCGCGACATGCACGGCGTGGCACCCTACCCGGGGATGCCGGACGACCGCGCCGCCAGGGCGAACGCCTACGAGAGCGTGCGCCCCGAGATCGTGGGCCTCGTCCCCGACCGCGTGCGTCGCGTGCTCGACATCGGCTGCTCGACCGGCTGGCTGGCGGAGGCGCTGAAGGCGCGCGGGCCCGTCGAGGTGGTCGGGATCGAGCGCGACCCGGAGTACGCCGCCGAGGCGCGCGAGCGCTGCGACCGGCTGATCGAGGGCGACGTCGAGACCGTCGAGACGCGCGCGCTCGGCCGCTTCGACTGCCTCGTGGCCGCCGACGTGCTCGAGCACCTCGTCGACCCCTGGAGCGCGCTCGAGCGCTACGCCGCGCAGCTGGACCCCGGCTGCCGCGCGATCGTCTCGCTCCCCAACGCCGCCCACTGGACCACGTACGCGCACCTCGCGCGCGGCAGCTGGCCGCGCCTGCCCGAGGGCGTCCACGACGCCACCCACCTGCGCTGGTTCACGCGCCGCGACGCGGTCGAGCTGCTGGAGGGCGCCGGCCTGCGGGTCGAGCACGTGGAGCACCGCCCGTGGCTGCTCCATCGCGGCACGCGGCTCGACCGCCACGCCGGCCCGCTCGCCCGCCTCGCGCCGTTCACCTTCCAGCACGTGCTCGCGGCGCGCCGAGCGTAACCTTCGCGCCCCATGACCACCGCACCCGCAGAGATCTTCAAGGCGTACGACGTCCGTGGCGTGTACGGAGAGCAGATCGACGGCGACGTCGCGGAGGCGGTCGGCCGCGGCTTCGCGCGCGTGCTCGCCGAGCTGAGCGGCAAGCAGCCGAGCGAGCTCCGGATCGGCCTCGGCCGCGACATGCGGCTCTCCGCGCCCGAGCTGTCCGACCGCTACCGCGACGGCATGACCGACGAGGGCGCGCACGTCCTCGACGCCGGCCAGGTCGGCACCGAGATGCTCTACTTCCTCGTCGGCTCGCGCGACCTCGACGGCGGCCTGATGTGCACCGCCTCGCACAACCCGGCCAAGTACACCGGGGCCAAGATGGTCGAGCGCGGCGCGGTCGCGCTCTCCGGCGACGAGGGGCTCGACGAGATCCGCCGCAAGATCGACGAGGGCCTCGGGGACGCGCCCGGCGGCGGCAGCTTCGAGGAGGTCGAGGTCGGCGACGACTTCCGCGAGGCGGCCCTGAAGTTCATCGATCCCGACTCGGTCAAGCCGCTGCGCGTGGTCGTCGACGGCGGCAACGGCATGGCCGGCCCGATGGTCGGCCCGCTGCTCGAGCAGCTCGGTCTCGACCTCGTCACGACGTACTGGGAGCCCGACGGCAACTTCCCCGACCACGAGCCCAACCCGCTGCTGGAGGAGAACCGCCGCTTCATCATCGACAAGGTCCGCGAGGAGGGCGCCGACCTCGGCATCGCCTGGGACGGCGACGCCGACCGCTGCTTCTTCATCGACGACACGGGCCAGTTCGTCGACGGCGACTTCATGACCGCGCTGCTCGCCCAGTCGATCCTCGAGAAGCAGCCGGGCGCCGACATCCTCTACGACGTCCGCGCCTCACGGGCGGTCCCGGACCTCGTGCGCGAGCTCGGCGGCAAGGCGCACATGAACCGCGTCGGCCACGCCTTCTTCAAGCGCCGCATGCGCGACGAGGGCGGCACGTTCGGCGGCGAGGTCTCCGGCCACTACTACTTCAAGGACTTCTACAACGCGGACTCCGGCACCGTGCCCGCGCTGCTGATCCTCGAGCTGCTGTCCAAGAAGGACGCGAAGCTCTCCGAGCTGCTCGATCAGTTCCGCTCGAAGTACTTCATCTCGGGCGAGATCAACACCGAGGTCGACGACCAGGACGCCAAGATGCGCCTGATCGAGGAGCGCTTCTCCGACGGGGAGGTCTCCCATCTCGACGGCGTGTCCGTGGACTACGACGACTGGCACTTCAACGTGCGCCCGTCGAACACGGAGCCGCTGCTGCGGCTGAACCTCGAGAGCGTCGTGTCGCGCGAGGACATGGAGAAGCGGCGCGACGAGGTGCTCGAGCTGATCAACTCCGAGGCGACGCCGTAGGCCGCCGGTGACGAGCCCCTTGGGCGAGGCAGCCGACGGCATCCACTGCCTGCCGATCCCGACGCCGTTCGCCGTCGGGCGCGTCAACTGCTACCTGATCGAGGACGACCCGCTGACGCTGGTGGACTGCGGGCCGAACTCCGGCAAGGCGCTGGACGAGCTGGAGCGCGCGCTGGCCGAGCACGGCCGCCGGATCGAGGACCTCGAGCGGATCGTCGTCACCCACCAGCACATCGACCACCTCGGGCTGGTCGACATCATCTCCCGCCGCTCGGGCGCCGAGGTCTGCGCGCTCGACCTGCTCGCGCCGGTGATCGAGCAGTTCGGCGCGCACGCGGAGCGCGACGACGAGCTGGCCGAGGCGCTGATGCTGCGCCACGGCATCCCGCGCGACGTCGTCACCGCGCTGCGCGCCGTCTCGCGCTCGTTCCGCGGCTGGGGCGGCTCGACCGCGGTGAGCCGCCGGCTCCCCGACGGCGGGCGGCTCGAGTTCGCCGGCCGGACGCTCGAGGTCCTCCACCGGCCCGGCCACTCCCCGTCGGACACCGTGTTCTGGGACGCGGAGCGCGGCGTGCTGCTGGCCGGCGACCACCTGCTCAAGCACATCTCCTCCAACCCGCTGATCTCGCTGCCGCTCGGCGGCCGCAGCGGCGAGCCGGGCGGCGGCCGGCCGCGCGCGCTGCTGACCTACATGGCCTCGCTGCGCGAGACCCGCGAGATGCCGGCCGAGGTCGTGCTGGGCGGGCACGGCGACGAGGTCGCCGACCACGCCGCGCTGATCGACGAGCGCTTCGCGCTGCACGAGCGGCGCGCCGCGAAGATCGCCGGCCTGCTCGCGGAGCAGCCGCGGTCGGCGCACGAGGTCGCGCAGGTGCTGTGGGGGAACGTGGCCGTGACGCAGGCGTACCTGACGCTCTGCGAGGCGCTCGGGCACATCGACCTGCTGCTCGAGCGCGGGGAGGTGCGAGAGAGCGGGAACGAGGCCGGCGGCGTCGTCCACTTCGAGGCGGTCGGCTGATGCACGACGTCGAGCTGGTCCTGCTCATCCTGCTCGTCGCGGTCGCCGGGCTGGGGACGCTCAGCCGCCTGCTCGGGATCCCGTACCCGATCGTGCTCGTGGTCGGCGGGCTCGTGCTCGGCTTCCTGCCGGGCGTCCCCGACGTCGGCTCGACCCGGACCTCGTCCTCGTCATCTTCCTGCCGCCGCTGCTCTACTCGGCGGCGTTCTTCGCGAGCCTGCGCGACCTCAAGGCCGACCTGCGGCCGATCTCGCTGCTGGCCATCGGCCTCGTGATCGCGACGGCCGCCGTCGGTCGCCGTCGTCGCGCACGCGCTGATCGACGGGCTGCCGTGGGCGGCGGCGTTCGCGCTCGGCGCGATCGTCGCGCCCACCGACCCGGTCGCCGCCACGACGATCGCCCGCCGGCTCCGCGTGCCGCGCCGGACGATCAACGTGCTCGAGGGCGAGAGCCTGATCAACGACGGCACCGCGCTGGTGCATCTACCGGGCGGCCGTCGTCGCGGTCGGCGGCTCGTTCTCGCTCGCCGAGGCGGGCCTGGACTTCGTCGTGGACGCGGCCGGCGGCGTCGCGATCGGCCTCGTCGCTGGCGTGGGTCATCGCGGAGGTCCGGCGAAGGCTCGACGACCCGCCGATCGAGGTGACGATCTCGCTGCTGAGCGGCTACGCGGGCTACGTGCCGGCCGAGCGGGCTGCACGTGCTCCGGCGTGCTCGCGGCGGTGACGGTCGGCATCTACGTCGGCTGGCAGGCGCCGCGAGATCTCGAGCGCGCGCCAGCGGCTCGCCGGCTACTCGATGTGGGAGATGCTGACGTTCCTGCTCAACGCGCTGCTGTTCGTGCTGATCGGGCTCCAGCTGCCGCAGATCCTCGACGGGCTCCGCGACGAGCCGACCGGCGCAGGTGATCGCCGCGGCGGCGGCCGTGTCGGCCGCGTGATCGGCTGCCGGCTGGCGTGGGTGCACCTCGTCACGTTCGCTGATCCGCGCGCTCGACCGGCGGACCGAGCCAGCGCGCGCGGCGCTCCGGCTGGCGCGAGCGGAACGATCGGGGCGTGGGCGGGCATGCGCGGCGCGGTCTCGCTCGCCGCCGCGCTGGCGCTGCCGAACGACTTCCCGGCGCGCGACCAGATCCTGTTCGTCACGTTCGCGGTGATCTTCACGACGCTCGTGCTCCAGGGGCTGACGCTGCCCGAAGCTGATCCGCTGGCTGGGCGTGCAGGACGACGGCGCCGAGGAGCGCGAGGAGCTGCTCGCCCGGCGGCGCGCGACGGCCGCCGCGCTCGAGCGCCTCGACGAGCTGGCCGCCGAGGAGTGGACGCTCGACGACACGATCGAGCGGATGCGCGGGCTCTACCAGTACCGGACGCGCCGGCTTCGACGCGCGCGCCGGCGAGGGCGACGAGGACGGCGACGGCATCGAGCACCGCTCGCGCAAGTACCAGAAGGTCGTCCGCGCCGTGCTCGACGCGCAGCGCGCAGGCGGTCGTGGCGCTGCGCAACGAGGGCCAGATCTCCAACGAGGTCATGCACCGCCTCGAGCGCGAGCTGGACCTCGAGGACGAGCGGCTCGAGATCTAGGAGCTGTTCGATCTCGGCGAGGTGGCCGACGTTCGCGCGGTCGTCGTCGTCGGGCGACGGCTCGCCGGCGAACCAGGCGTCGAGGATCTCCCCGAGCAGCGGTTCCGAGGTGGTGCGCAGGGACAGCGCCAGCACGTTCGCGTCGTTCCACTTGCGGGCGCCGTCGGCCGTGGCGGCGTCGCCGCACAGCGCGGCGCGGATCCCGGGCACCTTGTTGGCGGCGATCGACGCGCCGGTCCCGGTCCAGCAGCAGACGACCGCCTGGTCGGCGCGGCCCTCGGCGACGTCGCGCGCCGCGGCCTCGGAGGCCCACGCCCAGTCGTCGCGCTCCGCGTCGGACAGCGCGCCGTGCGGGAGCGGCTCGTGGCCGCGCTCGCGCAGCTGCTCCAGCACCGCCTCGGCGACGCCGGTGCGCTCGTCGGCGGAGACCGCGATCCTCATGACGTCATCGTGGCACGCGCGGCGTCGTCGCCGAGCCGGACGGCGTAGTTGGTCCCGCGGTCCTCGGGATAGACCTGCGTGGTGTTGGCCAGCACCAGCCCCTCGACCGGCGTGCGCAGCGCCGGGATCCGCTGCCGGTAGCCGACGTCGACGATCGGCTGCGCGGCGGGCTCCCGGAACAGCCAGCGCTCGCGGACCCACGAGCGGTCGAACGCGGGGTTGACCTTGCGCAGGCCGGGCTCGTAGCGGGCGAGCAGCGCGTCGGCGTCGAGCGCGAGCAGCTCGTGGCCGTGCCGGAGGTAGTTCGCGACGTACAGGAACCGCCGCCCGTCGTAGCGCTCGGGCTCGACGAAGTTCGTGTGCTCGATCAGCCCGACGAACGGGAGGTCGCGGTCGGCGACGTTGGTCCAGTAGTACGGGGAGAACGCGCCGGTCCAGCTCGAGCACGAGGCAGGCGGCGGCGAAGTACTCGATCGAGTCGAGCTGCCGCAGGTAGCCGTCGGGCAGCAGGCCCGGCTCGGCGAGCTGCTGGAAGACGTCGCTGGGGAGCGTGGCCAGGACGCGGTCGTAGCGCTCGGGCTCGCCGTCGCGCGCGAACCCTCGCGGGTCGTGGCCCGTGCGGAACGCCCCGGCGGCCCCGGGCGCGACGAGGAAGCCGCCGGCGGGCGCGCGCTCGAGGCGCGCGGCGGGGCGGTCGATCAGCACCCGCCCTCCCCCGCGCTCGATCCGGTCCCGGAGCGCGGTGAACAGCGGCTCCCACGAATGGCGCGGGTAGCCGAGCCGCTCCTCGCCCGCGTCCTCGCGGCGCAGCCGGAGCTTGCTCCACAGCCACACCATCGCGATGTCGTCGGCGCGGGCGCCGAACTTGCCGCGCAGCAGCGGGCCCCAGACGGCGTCCCAGGCGGCGCGGCCCATGTAGCGCTCGATCCAGGCGCGGGCCGTGACCTGCTCGTACGGCTCGGGCTCGCGGCCGAGCCGCTGGAGCGCGAGCGTGGCGACGCCCATGCGGACGCGGTCCAGCGGCGGCAGCGGGCCGAAGCGCAGGAGGTCCGCGGGCGTCACGAACGGCCACTGGCGGCCCTGCGCGAAGAACGCCACGCTCGAGGGCCGCCACTCCAGCTCGTCCGGCAGCCCGAGCTCCTCGTAGAGCGCCGCGATGTGGCGGTCGCTGGTGAACAGGTGGTGGTAGTAGCGCTCGAGGCGGTGGCCGCCGCCGACGTCGAGCGTCGCCGCCTGGCCGCCGAGGCCGGGCCAGCGCTCGTAGACGTCGACGTCGTGGCCGGCCTGCGTGAGCCGGTAGGCGGCGACCAGCCCGCACACGCCGGCGCCGAGGACGGCGATCCTCACAGCGGCTGCTCTGTGCGCTCCGGCTCGGCGACGTTGATGCGCTCGCGCACCACGTACAGCGGCCGCCGCTTGACCTCGTCGTAGATGCGGCCCACGTACTCGCCGATGATGCCGACGGTGATCAGCTGGATGCCGCCGAGCAGCAGGACGATCAGGATCGTCGAGGGGACGCCGGGCACGAACTGGTTCGTGTAGCGGGCCACGACGGTCAGCGGGATGCCGACGAACGCGAGCGCCGAGCAGGCGAAGCCGAGCAGCGTGGCCAGGCGCAGCGGGTGTGTGCGAGAAGCTCGTGATCGCGTCGAACGAGAAGCGGATCATCTTCGGCAGCGTGTACTTCGTGCGGCCGGCCTGGCGGGCCTCGCGGCGGAAGGTGACCGCGGTCTGGGTGAAGCCGACCCACACGGTCATGCCGCGCAGGAAGCGGTTGCGCTCGGGCATGCCCAGCAGCGCGTCGAGCGCCGGGCGGCCCATCAGGCGGAAGTCGCCGGACTCCGGCACGAGGTCGATCTGCGCCATGCGGCGGAACGTGCGGTAGAACCAGCGCGCGGTGGTGCGCTTGAACGCGGTCTCCCCCTCGCGCTTCTCGCGCACGGCGTAGACGACGTCGGCCCCCTGGCGCCAGCGGTCGAGCATCGTGGGGATCAGCTCCGGCGGGTCCTGGAGGTCGCCGTCCATCATCACGACGACGTCGCCGGTGGCGTGATCGAGGCCGGCGGTCAGCGCCGCCTGGTGGCCGAAGTTGCGCGACAGCGACAGCACCTTCACGCGCTCGTCGGCCGCGGCCTCGGCGGCCAGCACGCCCGCCGTGCCGTCGGGGCTGCCGTCGTCCACGACCACGATCTCGAAGTCGACGCCGTCGAGCGCCTCGCGCACCCGCGCCACGAAGGTCGATGCCGTCGCCTCCTCCTCGAACATCGGGGCGACCACGCTCACCAGCACGGGGTCTCGCGCCATCGGCGTGAGTCTAGGCTCCGCGCAGGATCTCTTCGATGACGTCGCTCTTGGCGTCGGCGTAGTGCTGGACGTAGCGCCAGTGGCGGGCGGCGAGGGCTCGCTTGGCGGACTCGTAGCGCTCCCGGTCGGCGGCGCTGGCGCGGAGGCGGTCGCGGAACTCGAGCATGCGCGCGATCTCGGGGCAGCCCTCGCTGAAGACGTGGAGGTTCACGGCGGTGTCCGGGCCCTTGAGCATGCGGTGCTCGTGCCAGTGCGGCTCGCGGATCTTGAGCCGGTAGCCGGCGGCCTCGAGCGCGGGGAGGTACGCGGCCTCGTCGGCTGAGTCCTCGACCGCGAGCAGGACGTCGACGATCGGCTTGGCGGCCAGCCCGGGGACCGAGGTCGAGCCGGCGTGCTCGAGGAGCAGCGCGCGGCCGCCGAGCGCGGCGCGGATGCGGGCCGCCTCGCGGTCGAACAGCGCCGGCCATCGCGGGTCGGAGTCCGCGAGCAGGATCGGGCCGTCGGCCACCGTGGGCTCGCCCGCCACGTTGGCGGCGCGGATGTCGTCGTCGCGCGTCACCCGGCGCGGAGTATCGCGCGATATCGTCGCCACGATGGTCGAGGACGCGGTCCTGGAACGGGAGCTGTACGACGTCGGCAGGCAGCTGGCGAAGAACCTGCCGTCCACGCGCGGGCGGCCGCTGAAGGCGCTCGACGACAAGGCGATGGACCTCGCGTCGCGCGACCAGGAGCTGAAGGCCGCGCTGTTCCGCTTCGTCGACGTGGTGCCGGCGTGCCGCAACATGGACGACCTCGCGCGCCACCTCACCGGCTTCCTCAGGGAGGTCGAGGAGCCGCCGCCGCCGATCGCTGTGGCCATGCGGATGGGCAACACGAAGACCGGCCGCGCCGCGCTGGGCCGGGCGGCGGCGACGGGCGTCAAGCACATGGCGCACCGCTTCATCGTCGGCGCCGACCCGAAGGCGGCGATGGGCGACCTGCGCGACCTGTGGAAGGACGGCGTCGCCACGTCCGTCGACCTGCTCGGCGAGGCGACCGTCACGCAGGCCGAGGCGCAGCGCTACGCCGCCCGCTGCTCGGACGCGCTGGAGACGCTCGTGAAGCGCCTCCGCGCGCTGGCCCGAGCGCCCGCAGCTCGAGCGCGACTCCGCCGGCCCGCTCCCGCGCGCGAACCTGTCCGTGAAGGTGTCGGCGCTCACGCCGCTGCTGCGCCCCGACGCGCCGGAGCGCGGGAAGCGCGACGCCGCCGACCGCCTGCGCGGCCTCCTGCGCCAGGCGCGCGACCTCGGCGCCCACCTGCACATCGACATGGAGTCGCTCGACTCGCGCGACGCCGTGCTGGAGCTGGTGCTGGAGCTGCTCGCCGAGGACGAGTTCCGCGAGGGCCCGTCCGCCGGCCTCGTGCTCCAGGCCTACCTGCGCGACTCGCCGCAGACGCTCGACACGATCGTCGAGTGGGTGCAGCACGGGGCGGGCGCGCAGCGCGGGCAGCCGCTGACCGTCCGGCTCGTCAAGGGCGCGTACTGGGACCACGAGCTGGTCGAGGCGCGCCAGCACGGCTGGGACGTCCCGGTCTTCGAGGTCAAGGCGGACTCCGACCGCAACTTCGAGCAGCTCACCCGCCGCCTGCTCGACGCCAGGCCGGGCGTGCGCGTCGCGATCGCCTCGCACAACCTGCGCTCGATCGCCCACGCGATCGCCTACAACCGCCTCACCGGCGGCCGCGACGAGGACCTCGAGCTCCAGATCCTGCGCGGCCTCGGCGACCCGCTCCAGGAGGCGATCGCCCGCCTCGACCTGCGCGTGCGCGCCTACTGCCCGGTCGGCGACCTCGTCGCCGGCATGGCCTACCTCGTCCGCCGCCTGCTGGAGAACACCTCCAACGACTCGTTCCTCCAGGAGCAGGCGCGCGGGACCGCGATCGACGAGCTGCTCGCGCCGCCGGGCGCGGGCACCGCCGCCGCCAAGGGCTGAGGCTTGAAGCCCTTCGCCAACGAGCCGATCCTGGAGCTGCGGCGCGCGCCGGTGCGCGCGCGGCTGGCCGAGGCGCTGGCCGAGCACGACGCGAAGCCGCCGGTGAACGTGCCCGTGTGGATCGGCCGCGACCGGCGCGACGGCGACGAGCTCGTGTCGACCGACCCCGGCAAGCCGGACCGCGTGGTGGCGACGGCGGCGAAGGCGACGCAGGCGGACGTCGACGCGGCGCTCGCCGCCGCGCAGCGCGGCGCGCGCGAATGGGCCGCCACGCCGGCCGAGAAGCGCGCCGAGGTGCTCGTGCGCGCCGCCCAGTGGCTCCGCGAGCGGCGGCTGGCGGGCGCCGCGCTCGCCGTCCGCGAGTGCGCGAAGCCGTGGCCCGAGGCCGACGCCGACATCTGCGAGGCGATCGACTTCCTCGAGTACTACGCGCGCGGGGCGATCGACGTCGCGCAGGGCGCCCCGATCCTCCAGGTGCCGGGCGAGCGCAACACGATGGACTACTCGCCGCGCGGGGTCGTGGCGGTGATCTCGCCGTGGAACTTCCCGCTCGCGATCCCGCTCGGCATGGTGAGCGCCGGGCTGGCGACCGGGCAACGCCGTCGTGCTGAAGCCGGCGGAGCAGTCGCCGGGCAGCGCGATGCACGTGTTCACGGCGCTGCGCGAGGCCGGCGTGCCGCCCGACGCGCTGGCGCTGCTGCCCGGCGAGGGCGACGTCGGCGCCGCGCTCGTGCGCGACCCGCGCGTGCACACGATCGCGTTCACGGGCTCGGGCCAGGTCGGGCTGGAGATCGTGCGCGAGGCGGCGATCCTGCGCGAAGGCCAGAAGCACCTCAAGCGCGTGATCGCCGAGATGGGCGGCAAGAACTGCGTGATCGTGGACTCGGACGCCGACCTCGACGAGGTCGTCCCCGCGCTCGTGACCAGCGCGTACCTCTACGCGGGGCAGAAGTGCTCCGCCGCCGCGCGCGTGCTCGTGCACGAGGCGATCCACGACCCGCTTCTGGAGCGCCTGGCGGGCGCCGTCGAGGTGCTCCACGTCGGCCAGGCCGAGGACCTCGGCATCGACGTCCCGCCCGTGATCGAGCGCGAGGCCCAGGAGCGGGTCGCCCGCTACGCGGCCGAGGCGGAGCGCACCGGCCGGATCGCCGCGCGGGCGGCCGAGGTCCCCGACGGCGGCTGGTTCGCGACGCCCACCGTGGCCGCCGACCTGCCCGAGGACTCCCCCGTCCTGCAGGAGGAGATCTTCGGCCCGCTGCTCGCGGTCGAGCGCGTCCGCGACGTCGAGGACGCCTGCGACCGCGTCGACGCCTCCCCCTACGCGCTCACCGGCGGCCTCTTCGCCCGCAACCCGGACACCGTCGACTACGTCGTCGACCGCACGCCCGTCGGCAACCTCTACGTCAACCGCTCGATCACCGGCGCGATGGTGGGCCGCCAGCCGTTCGGCGGCAACCGCCTGTCCGGGACGGGCACCAAGGCCGGCGGCCCGGGCTACCTGCTCCAGTTCGTCGAGCCGCACGTGGTGACCGAGAACACCATGCGCCACGGGTTGGTGGTGTAGCTCCGGCCGGGGGCGCTGCGCCGGCGAACGTCAACTGCTCGCTGTTAGTGGGGTGGCGGTCCGAGGTCGGCGCGCGGCATCACTTGTGACGTTGTGGGCGCTATAGCCCCCAAAACGTCACAAGTGACCGCGCGCGCGGGCTTCGACCCACCCCCTAACAGCGAGCCGTTGACGTCCGGCGGCGCAACGCCCCCGGCCCGAGGCGCCAGCCCTGGGCCGGTCCCACGCCCACGTGGGCCCACCGTCCCGCCAGGAAGTTGAGTCCGCCGCCTCTCGCGGCGCGCACGCGGCGCGCCTAGCTTGCGGGCCATGGCGTGGCGGGCCCTCAAGAGCGAGCGGGGACTGGCGACCTCGGAGTACGCCGGCATCCTCGCGATCGTCGCGGCGATCTTCGTCGGCTTCTTCGCGCTCGGCCTGGACGGGAAGATCGGGAGCACGGTCGAGACCGCGCTGTGCCGGATCCTCGGCGGCGACTGCGGCACGACGACCGCGCAGACGCCCGAGCGCTGCCTGACCGGCCAGACGACCACCTCGGCCAACGCCAACGTCTTCGTCGCCTTCGTCCAGATCGACAAGGACTCGATCCTGATCCGCGAGGACTACTCCGACGGCTCCTCCAAGTTCACGATCGTGGACAACACGGAGGCCGCCGGGGAGCTGTTCGCGGGCGCGAAGGCCAAGGCCGGCAAGTACGGGTTCAACGCGTCCGCGGAGGCGCTCGCGGGCGTCGGGCTGGCCGGCGGCAAGGTGTTCGAGTTCGACAACCGGGAGGACGCCGACGCCTTCCAGGAGAACGTGCAGGCCGCCGGCGGCTTCGACGGCATCCTCCGCGACCTGGCGAGCTACGACGACGAGGTCCCGATCGTCGGCTGGGACAACCCGTTCGGCGGCATCAACGACGGCGTGCTCGACCTGGTCGGCGTCGACGACAACGAGGACCTGCCCGAGCCGACCGAGACCTACGTCGAGGGCAAGGCGTTCCTCCAGGGCTCCGGCGGCGCCGGCGCCGGCATCGGCGTCCTCGACGCCGACATCAAGGGCCTGATCGAGGGCGCGGGCGTCGTGAAGGTCGTCTCCTCCGGCGAGAACGCGGGCGACGTCGAGTTCACCGTCAAGCTCGAGGGCGACGCCAACGGCAACCTCACGGCGGCCACGCTCGGCGCCGGCGCGGGCGGCAAGGTCGAGTTCAGCGCCGCGATCACGCTCGACGCCCAGAACGGCTACAAGCCGGACAAGCTCGTCCTCAAGGGCAACGGCGGCTACACCACCACGCTCGACTCCAACGTCGAGCTGGAGGGCGACGAGCTGAAGGACATCTCGTCGGCGCTCGAGGAGCTCAGCCTGTCCGCCAACGTGGGCGACGGCCACGGCTTCGAGGTCTCCGGCGAGCTGGACCTGAACGACCCCGAGAACCTGTCGGCGACGCTCCAGGCCCTGACCGGGCAGAACGCCGTCCCGCTCGCGCTGGCGCTCAACGAGAACGGCACGCTGGGCTTCGACACCTACGATCTCTCGACGGAGGAGACCGAGGGGTCCGTGAAGGTCGGCCTCGGCGTCGGCGGGGGCGGCGGGGGCAGCTCGAGCAGCGAGGCCGAGAGCGGGCGGACGGGATACGTCCGGCCGCCCGGGGGTACATTCGCCCCTCGCGTATGCAGGCAGCCGTCGTGAAGCGAGCCGTCGTCATCCTCCTCGGCCTCGCCGCGGCCATGAGCGGCTGCGGCGGCGACGGGGGCGCCTTCAGCGGCGACCCGGAGGTCCCCGACGGCTGGAAGACCTACGCGAAGTCGGGCGTCTCGTTCGCCTACCCGCCCGACTGGCAGGTCGAGGAGCGCACGGACGCCGACGGCGCGCCCGCCGTCGAGATCACCCCGCCCGAGAAGGAGCAGACGCCGTACGGCCTGATCATGCTCAGCTTCTTCACCGGCAGGGGCGATGACTTCGACAGCCTGGCCGACCAGCGGCGCATCGTCGTCGAGGACGTCAACAAGGGCAAGATCGAGTCCGACGAGGAGGTCGACCTCCCGGGCGCCGAGCAGGCGCTGCGCTCGAAGACCGCGACCCCTCCGGGCCGCGGCAACGACCCCGTCGAGGTCACGTCCGACAGCCTCGACGTGCTTCGCGGCGACGACGTCATCTGGCTGACCGCCGCGTCGCCGGAGCGCGAGGGGCAGTCGCTCGACACCACCGCCGTCATCGACTCGTTCAGGCTGGCCGACTGATGCGGCACGTCCCGAAGTGGCCGCCGCTGGTCGGTGTCGCCGCGATGATCGCCGCCGGCGTCGCCGCGGCCTTCGCGCCGCTGCTCGCCGCGGTCCCGGCGATCGCGACGGGCGGCGACCGCGCGCAGCCGGGCATCGTGCTGCTGGGCGCCGTCCTCGCGGCCGCCGCGGTCGTCGCGGTCGTCGTCGCGCTGGCGCGGCTGACCCGGCCGGTCACCCCGGACCAGCTCGGGCTGCGGGCGCCGGCCGACCTGCCCCGCGCCGTGCTGCTGGCCGCCGGCGCCGCGCTGGTCCTCGCCGCGGTCGCCGCCCTCTGGACGCTGCTCGCGGGCCTCGAGCTGCCGGTCCCGCCCGAGGTCGACACCCGGACGCTGACCGCGCAGGGCTACGACCTGCCCGTCCGCGAGCCGGTCGACTGGGGCCCGGGCCTGCTCGCCTCGGCGCTGGCCCGCTGCGTGCTGCCCGTCGTGGCCGGCGAGATCCTCCTGCGCGGCTTCGTGTTCCCGGCGCTCGCCGGCTGGCGCGGCCCGGTCGCGGCGGCCGCGATCGTCGCCGTCGCGTTCGGCGGAGCCGGCCAGCTGATCGGCGCGCCCGGGATCGCGGTCCTGTCGATGCTGCTCGGCGTGCTCCTCTGCGTCCTGTACCTCGCCACGGGCTCGCTGCTGCCGGGCGTCGCGCTCGCCGCGGCCGCCGCCGCGGCCGGCTTCGGGACGGCGTGCGCGCTGGCCCCCGCCGAGGTCGTCGCGCTCGCCGCCGGCTGCGCGCTGGCCGCGCTCGGCCTCGCCGCCGCGCCGCTCCTGCGGCCGCGCGCCGCCGGCCGCCCGCAGCTGCACGGCAGCGCCGCGTGAGGCGCGCGCTCGCGGCGGCGGCCGCGCTGCTCCTCCTCGCGGCCTGCGGCTCCTCCGGCTCGCTCGAGCTCGTCCGCGCCGAGCCGCCGCCCGGCGCCGAGGACCTCGGCACCGTCGGCCAGTCGGCCAGCGGCTCCGACACGCAGGACACCCCGCTCTACCAGGTCCGCGCCGAGGACGGCTCGGAGCTGTCCTACATGGTCACGGTGCGCAACACCGGCGACGAGGCGGTCGAGGTCACCGGCGTCGAGCACGACCCGGATCGAGACGGCGCCTTCGTCCCCGAGCGCGTCGCCGGCGCGCCGGTGCGCATCGCGGCCGGCGACCGGGCGGAGCTCACGATCGAGGGGCGCGTGGACGGCTGCCGCTACGGCGGCCAGACCGTCCCGATGGCCGGGCCGAAGCTCCGGGTGGGCGACGCCACCCAGGAGCTCGGCCTGCCGATCGAGGTGAAGCTGGTGACCGAGGGCTGTTAGAGGTGGCCCTGGTCGTTCCAGGTCGTGAGGATCCAGCCCGGGAAGTCGACGCCGTCCATGATCCGGCGCGCGCGGCGCTCGAAGATCGTGATGCCCGTGTTGGCGTGCCCCGCCTGGTAGAGCCCCGGCACCAGCCGCGGCGAGAAGTCCTCGCCGAACAGCGCCGCGCCGAGGAAGAAGTGCAGGAAGCCGAAGTGGCTGACCGCCAGCACGCGGTGCTCGGCGGCGCGCGCGGCCAGCCGCTCGCGGACCCGGTGGACGCGGCCCATGATGTCCGCGAACGACTCCGCGCCGGGCTCCGCGAAGTCCGGCGGCGAGGTCGGCATCCAGTTCAGCGTGCCCGTGTCGCCGAACTCGGGCGAGGAGGCGTAGAACGCGTCGGACTGGCGCACCTCGTGCAGGTCGGGTCGGTCTCGATCGGCAGGTCCGAGCACCTCGGCGATGCCCTGCGCGGTCTCCTGCGCCCGGCGCATGTCGCTGGCCACGATCACCTCGAGCCCCTCGTCCTGGAGCCGCCGGCCGAGGCCGCGGGCCTGCTCCCAGCCGCGGTCGGACAGGCGGTCCGCGTCCTCCGGGCGCCTGGTGCCCGCGCGGTCGGACGCGTTCGCCACGGACTCCCCGTGGCGGACGAAGTAGAGGGTCAGATCGGCGCTCACCCGCGTGAGCGCCGACGAAGTCGGCTGGGCCGCGACCTCGCGCAAGGAACAGCTCGTGCAGCCGCGTCTCGCCCGCGATCTCCGGGTGGAACGAGATGACGAGCAGGTTGTCCTGGCGGGCGGCGACGGGATGGCCGTCGACGGAGGCGAGCACCTCGACCGCGTCGCCGTGCTCGGCGATCCAGGGAGCGCGGATGAAGACCGCGCGCACCGGCGGGCCGTCGATGCCGGGAATGCGCAGGTCGGCCTCGAACGAGCGGATCTGGCGGCCGAACGCGTTGCGCGCGCAGGTGTAGTCGGCGATGCCGAGGTGCTCGCGGTCGAGCATGATCATGCCCGCGCACGTGCCGAACACCGGCGTGCCGGCGGCGGCCAGCTCGCGCAGCGGATCGGCGAGCCCCTCGCGCTCGATCCCGAGCGTCATCGTGGTCGACTCGCCGCCGGGGATGACGAGGCCGTCGAGGCCCTCGAGACCGGCGGGCGTCCGGACCTCGCGCACGTCGGCGCCGAGCCCTCGCAGGACGCGGCCGTGCGCCTGGAAGTCCCCCTGGAGGGCCAGGACGCCGATCAGCATGACCGGCTACCAGCCCCGGTTGGCGAGCAGCTGACCTTCCTCGAGCTTGCGCGTCTCGAGCGAGGTCATCGCGGTGCCCAGGCCCTCGGACGCGCGGGCGACGCGCTCGGGCTCCTGGAAGTGCGTCGTCGCCTCGACGATCGCGGCGGCGCGGGTGGCCGGGTCCTCGGACTTGAAGATGCCCGAGCCGACGAACACGCCCTCGGCGCCCAGCTGCATCATCAGCGCGGCGTCGGCCGGCGTGGCGATGCCGCCCGCGCAGAACAGCACGACCGGCAGCTTGCCGTCCTTCGCGACCCGGCGAACGAGGTCGAGCGGCGCCTGGTGCTCCTTGGCGGCCGTGGCGATCTCGGAGTCGTCCATCACGGTGAGGCGCTTGATCTCGCCGGTGATGCGGCGCATGTGGCGGACGGCCTCGACGATGTCGCCGGTGCCGGCCTCGCCCTTGGAGCGGATCATCGCGGCGCCCTCGGCGATCCGGCGCAGCGCCTCGCCGAGGCTGGTCGCGCCGCACACGAACGGGACGCGGAAGTTCCACTTGTCGATGTGGTTGGCCTCGTCGGCCGGCGTCAGGACCTCGGACTCGTCGATGTAGTCGATCTCGAGCGCCTCGAGCACCTGCGCCTCGGCGAAGTGGCCGATGCGGGCCTTGGCCATCACGGGGATCGTCACGGCCTCCTGGATCCCCTTGACCAGCAGCGGGTCGGACATCCGGGCCACGCCGCCGTCGCGCCGGATGTCGGCGGGCACCCGCTCGAGCGCCATCACCGCGGAGGCGCCGGCGTCCTCGGCGATCTTCGCCTGCTCGGCGTCGACGACGTCCATGATCACGCCGCCCTTGAGCATCTCGGCCAGCCCGGCCTTGACGCGGAATGTCGCCTCGTCGCGCATCTGTGAATCAGGATAGCCACGCGCGGGGTCATACCAGTGTCCAAAGAACGGGAATACAACGCGCCCCCGTGGCGTCTGACCTCACCATGCGCATCCTCCTGACCAGCATCCGCGGCGCCGGCCACTTCCGCCCCCTCCAGCCCTTCGCCGAGGCGTTCCTCGCCGACGGCCACGACGTGCTCGTCGCTACTTCTCCGTTGTCGGCCGACATGGTGCGACGAGCCGGGCTCCCCTACCGGTCGCTGGCGGCCGCGCCGGACGAGGTCCGCGACGCCGTGTTCGCGCGCACCGCGGGCGCGAGCCTCATGGAGGCCAACGGCGTCGTGGTCGGCGATCTGTTCGCCGGGACCGACGCGCGGGCCGCGCTGCCGAGCCTGCTGCGGGTGATCGAGGACTCCAAGCCGGACGCGATCATGCACGAGAGCTGCGAGTTCGCCGCCGCGCTGGCCGGCGAGATCATGGGCGTGCCGACCGTCCGCCTCGCGCTCAGCACGGCTTCGCTCGAGGCGTGGGTGGCGCGGTGGGCGGCGTCGGCCGTCGACGGGCTCCGCGCGCAGTACGGCCTGCCGGGCGACCCGGAGGGCACGCGCCTGCTCACGGGCCCGACCGTCACGCTCACGCCCGCGGCCCTCGAGGAGCCGGCCGTGCCGTCGCGCGCTACCCGGTTCCGCGACCCGGGCATGCCGGGGCCGGCCGCGCGCGACCGCGGACGCCCGCTCGTCTACATGTCGTTCGGGTCGGTCGCCGGGCAGACCGACCGCTTCCCGGCGCTCTACCACGCGGCGATCGCGGAGGTCGCGCCGCTTCCGGTGACCGTGCTCGTCACGACGGGCAACGCCCAGGATCCCGCCGCCCTCGGCCCGCTGCCCGCCAACGTGCGCGCCGAGCGCTGGGTGCAGGAGCACTTCGTCCTCCCGCACGCCGCCGCGATGGTGTCGCACGGCGGCGCCGGGAGCATCCGGTCGGCGCTCACCGCCGGCGTGCCTCTGGCGGTCGTGCCGCTGTTCGGCGACCAGCCGTTCAACGCGCACTCGGTCGCGCGCTGCGGCGCGGGCGTGGCGCTCGAGGGCACCACCGGGCTCGGCGCCGCCGTGCGGCGGCTGCTGGCCGACCCGACCTACTCGGAGACCGTGGCGGGCATCGCCGAGGACGTCGCGGCCCTGCCGCCGGCGGGCCGGGCGATCAAGGTGATCGAGCGCGCGGCGAGGGTCCCGGGGACGGCGAGCCGCATCGCCGCGGTGGCTACTTCAGCTTGAACGCGCGGATGCGGTCGTCGTACTGGGCCGCGTCCCGCGCGTAGACGCCGAACGCGAGCGCCTGGAGGATCGACAGCAGGCCGACGTGCGAGCGCACGAAGGCCGGCGAGTTGGAGCTCCAGTAGAGCGTCCGCTCGGCGAGCTTGGCGACCTCCGAGAGCGTCGCGTCCACGATCGCCAGCGTGCCGGCCTTGCGGTGGCGGGCGATCTTCATGGCGCGGACGACGAGCGGATGCGGCCGCCCGGCCGACAGGCCGACCACGAGCGTGCCCTCGTCGATCCGGCCGAGCCGGGACAGCGCCTCCTGCGACGGCGAGGCGGCGATCTCCGCGCGCACGTCGAGCAGCATCAGCAGGTGGCGCAGGTAGGACGCGAAGAACGCCATCTGGTCCGTGCCGGCGATCAGCAGCCGGTCGGCCAAGGCGATCGCCTCGATCGCCGCCTCGACCTCCGAGCGCGACACCTTGCGCGCCGTGTCCTCGACGTTGACGTGGTCGGCGGCGACCGCCTGCTCGAACGGGTTCTGGTCGAGCGAGAACAGCGGCGCCGACGCCGTCTCGAGGCCGTTCCGCGGCGACTCGAAGCGGCGATGGTGGTGGCGGTACTCGTCGCGCGCCGCCTCCTGGAGCTCGGGGAAGCCCTCGAAGCCGAGCGCCTGCGCGAAGCGCACGACGGTCGACGACGAGGTGTTCGCGCGGCGCGCCAGCTCCTCCGCGGTGTGGAAGGCGACGGCGTCGAGGTGATCGACCACGTACTGCGCGACGTCCTTCTGCGAGCGCGAGAACTCGTCGAAGCGTGAGGAGATGTACGCGGACAAGGTCTGGTGGCCCTTGGCGGCGGGCGGCATGGTGACGGTCCTCGGCATGGCGCACCGGTCTTTCGACGCCGCCTCCCTAACCTCCTCCACCGATGCAGCTCCTGGAGACCCGGATCGACGGCCTCGTCCTGCTCGCGCCCGCCGTGCACGGCGACGAGCGCGGCTTCTTCGTGGAGACCTGGCGCGAAGACGCCTGGGCGGCCGCGGGCGTCCCCACGGACTTCGTGCAGGACAACCACTCGCGCTCGCGCCGGGGCACCGTGCGCGGGATCCACTTCCAGACCCGGCCCGGCCAGGGCAAGCTCGTGCGCTGCGCCCGCGGGGCGGTGCTCGACGTGGTCGTGGACCTGCGCCGGGGCTCGCCGACGTTCGGCGAGTGGGAGTCGTTCGAGCTCGACGACGTCCACGGGCACCAGCTGTGGATCCCGATCGGCTTCGGCCACGGCTTCTGCGTGCTGTCGGAGACCGCGGACTTCGTCTACAAGTGCACGAACTACTACGACGCGGCGACGGAGTCGGGCATCAGGTTCGACGACCCCGACGTCGGCATCGAGTGGCCTCGCGACTTCGAGCTCCTCTACTCCGAGCGCGACCGCAACGCGCCGCGGCTGGCCGAGGTCGCCGACTCGCTGCCGTTCACGGTGTGAGGGGGCGCTTCGCCCCCAGCCCGACCGGGACGCTGCACCTCGGCAACCTGCGCACCGCGCTGCTGGCGTGGCTGTTCGCGCGCTCGGCCGGCTCGGAGTTCCTGGTGCGGATGGAGGACCTGGACCCGGGGCGGGTGCGCCCGGAGGCGGCCGAGCAGCAGCTGGCCGACCTGGCCGCGATCGGGCTCGACTGGGACGGCGAGGTCGTGGTCCAGTCGGCGCGGATGGAGCTCTACGCCTCCGCTCTGGAGGCGCTCCGCGGCCGCGGGCTCGTGTACGAGTGCTTCTGCACGCGCGCCGAGATCCGCGAGGCGGCGAGCGCCGCGCACGGGCCGCTGCCGGAGGGCGCGTATCCCGGGACGTGCCTGCGGCTGTCGGCGTCCGAGCTGGCCGAGAAGCGGGCCGCGGGGCGGCCGCCGGCGCTGCGCGTGCGGGCCGGTGCCGAGGTGGTGGAGTTCCAGGACCGGCTGCTGGGCCCGGTGTCGGGCGTGGTCGACGACTTCGTCGTGCGGCGCAACGACGGCGCGCCCGCCTACAACCTCGCGGTTGTGGTGGACGACGACGACCAGCGCATCGGCGAGGTGGTCCGGGGCTCCGACCTGGTCGACTCGACGCCGCGGCAGCTCTGGCTCGCGCGGGCGCTCGGGCTCGCGGCGCCGGCCCACGCGCACGTGCCGCTCGTGCTCGGACCGGACGGGGCGCGGCTCGCGAAGCGCCATGGGGACGTGACGCTGCGCGAGCTGCCGCCTGACCGCGCGCTGGCGTGGATGGCCGCGTCGCTCGGGCTGGCGGGACGCACGCCGCGGGAGTTGCTGGCGACTTCGATCCGGCCGCTGCCGAGCTGACACCCTCTTCGAGGGGCGTGACGACCGCGTGCTTGGAGGGTGCTATGCCCTCGAAAACCGCCCCGCGCGTCAGGTGAGCTGCTCTTCGATGCGGGCGACCTCGTCGCACGCGGACTCGTAGGCCTCGCGGGCGGCCTCGAGGCGCTCGCGGGCGGCGGCGGCGCGGTCGCGCGCCGCCTTGAGCCGGCGCTCGAGGCGGCGGCGCTCGGCCTCCTCGCGCTTGCGCGCCGCCTCGCGCTCCTGGCGCTCGGCGGCCTTCCGCTCGCGCTCCTCGCGCTTCTCCCGCTGCCGCCGGTCGGCCTCGCGCTCGCGCTTCGGCGACGGCTTGGCGCGCTCCTTGCGCGCCGGCTTCGGTGGCGCGACGAACCCGCTCAGCCCCGGCCAGCCGCCGCCGGCCTCGGGCTCCTCGACGAGGCGGCCGGCCTCGAACGCGGCGCGCGCCTCCTCGTCGCCGGCCAGGGAGTGGAGCAGCGTCCGCAGGCGGTCCTGCGCGTCCCGCGACAGCTTGCGCAGCTCGCCGGCGCGCTTGAGCAGCGCGTCGACGGCGTCGCGCTCCGCCGCCGCGGCGTCCCGCACCGCGTCGCGACCGCCGCCGCCGAGCTGCGCCGCGCGGAGCGCCTCGCCGGCCTCGAGCAGGTCGTCCGCGCCCTCGCGCGAGAGCTGGTTCGCGACCCAGGCGACCTGGCTCGGCTTCGGCAGCTTCGCCACCTGCGCGGCCGCGTCGCGGTCGCCGCCCGAGCGCAGCGCCTTCGCCTCCGCCGTCCGCTCGGCGACGAAGTCCTCGAACGGCACGCCGTAGAGGCGCTCCGCCGCCTCGTCGACAGGATCAGCGGCCATCGGCGGCCCGGCCCGAGCGGGTCACGTCCCGACCGCCGTCTCGATCGGGCCGTCGCCGACCCGCCATCCGCGGGTCATGCTCGGCGAGCTGAACGGGGCGGCGAACTCGCCCCGCGCGCTGACGGCGATCAGGCCGCCGTGGCCGCCGCGGCGCTCCAGCGCGGCCAGCGCCTCGGCGCAGGCCTGCTCGAGCGAGCGGCCGGCGTGCCGCACCAGCGCGTCGATCTCGTGCGCCATCGCGGTGCGGATGATCGCCTCGCCGTCGCCCGTGCACGACACCGCGACGGTCGCGTCGTCCGCCCAGGTGCCCGCGCCGATCAGCGGCGAGTCGCCGACCCGCCCGGACCGCTGGCCCATCGTCCCGCCGGTCGACGTCGCCGCGGCCAGCCGCCCGGCGGCGTCGCGGGCGACGGCGCCGACGGTCCCGGCCGCCCAGCCCTGGGCGCCGGCGGCCAGCGCCTCGCGCTGCCCGTGCGTGACGAGCCAGTCGTCGCCGCACAGCTCGACGCCGGCCTCGGCAGCGAATTCCCGCGCCGCGTCGCCGACCAGCATCAGGTGGCGGCCGTCCTCCAGCACGGCGCGCGCCGCCCGGACGGGGTTGCGGATGCCGGTCACGCACGCGATCGAGCCGGCCCGGCCGCTCGTGCCCTCCATGACCGCCGCGTCCAGCTCGACGCCGCCGTCCTCGGTCAGCGCCGCGCCGCGGCCCGCGTTGAACTCCGGCTCGTCCTCGAGGACGGCGACGGCGGCCTCGACCGCGTCGAGCGCGCTGCCGCCCGCCGCGAGCACGGCGTGGCCCGCCTCGACGCCGTCGGCGGCGCCGGCGCGCATCCGCTCGATGCGCTCGGCCGACCGCGGCAGCCGCCCCGCGCCGCCGTGGACCACGATCGCGAACTCCGGCATGCCGCTCAGGCGATCGAGCTGACGATGATCAGCAGCGCGACGAGGAGGACCGCCACGAGCGCCACGGCGGCGAGGCGGATCGCCCAGACGGCGACGGCCGAGCGGTCGTGGTGCGGCACCCGGTAGGCGGCGGCCGCGCGGGCCGCGTCCACGCGCCGGTACGGCGCCCGTTCGTCGGCCTCCGCGCGAGCGGCCAGCACCGCCGTGGCGCGGCGCGACGACGCCCGCCCGGCCGGGGTCGCGGCGACCGGCGCCTCGTCGGTTGAGGTCGCGACGCCGTTCGTCGCGGCGGCCGCGACGTAGCGCCGCTGCTCCGCGGTCTGCGCCCGCGTGTCGTCGAGCTCGCGGCGGAGGTCGCGGACGGTGGACCGCTCGCGCTCCAGCTCGCGGGCGATGCGCTCGTACATGCGCCGGCCGGCGTCGTCCGTCTCCTCGCCGGTCCCGTCGCCGTCCGTGGGGCGCGAGGCGAGCTCCTCGCGCAGCCGCGCGGTCTCGGCCCGTTCGGTGGCCAGCGCGCGCTCCGCCTCCTCGCGGGCGACGGCGAGCTCCTGCCGCAGCCGCTCGGTCTCCTCGGCCTCGGCGGCGAGCGCCTTCTGGGCCTCCTCGCGCGCGGTGGCGAGCTTCTCGCGGACGTCGGTGACCGCCGCGCGCTGCTCGCCGAGCACGCTGCTCGGAGTCCGAGCGCTCGTGCTCGAGCCGCTCGTCCGCCTCGGCGCGCGCGCCCTCGAGCTCCTTGCGGACGGTGGTCAGCTCCTCCGTGGCCGCCGCGAGGTCGGCCTTGGCCTGCGCGAGCTGCGACGCGAGGCCCTCGCGCGCCGCCTCCGAGGCGTCGAAGCGCTCGCGCAGCTCCCGCAGCTCGGCGGTGACCCGCTCCTGCGCGTCCTCGGCTTCGCCCACCGCCGTGCGCAGCTCGCCGCTCTGGGCGACGATCGCCGCGTGGCGGTCGGCCAGCTCGTCGTGGTCGGCGCTCAGCCGCGCGTGGCGCTCGCGAAGCTCGGCGAGCGCGGCGTGCGCCGAGTCGGCGGCGGCGCGGGCGTTCTCCGCCTCGGCGCCGGCCGCTTCCACTTCGGCGCGGGCCGCTTCGACCTCGGCCGGATCGGGCGACTCCTCGGCCGCCTCGGGCCCCTCGGCCACCGCCTCCGCGGCGTCGGCCACGGCCTCGGCGGACTCCGCGACGGCTTCGGTCGCGGGCGCCCCGTCGCGCAGCGCCCGCAGCTCGGCGACCTGGGCGCGCAGCTCGGCGAGCTCCTCGCGCAGGCCGGGCTCCGGTGCCGCGCCGCCTGAGCGCTTGCGGCGCCGCCGCGGCGGCGGCAGCTCCACGACCAGGCTGCGGCCGATCTCCAGCTCGGCGCCCTCCACCTCGACCGCCCCGTGCGGCCACGCGAAGCTCGCCTTCCAGCGCTCGCCGGCGCCGGGCATCTGCCCGCCGGGCATCGCGTTCAGCCGCGTGCGGCGGCCGTCGGCGTCGACGTGCAGCACCGGGCGGCGGAGCTGGCGGCCGCGCAGGCCCTGCCAGCGCCCGACGACGTCGAGCCGCTCCTCGCCGGACCACTCGAAGCGCTCGAGCTCGAACGAGACCTCGCGCGTCTCGGGCATCAGGACTTCCGCCCCCTGCGCCTGCTCGCGGTGGACTCGTCCTGGCGCCACGGTCGCGGCCGTGTCGTTCGTCGCCGGCGGCTCGGCGACCACCGCGCCGGTCTCCGTCGTCGGCTGCCGGTGGTCCACCGCCGGCTACGCGCTGGCGCGGCTCGCGGCCCTCGACGGACACGGCGAGCGAGACGCGCCCCAGCGACAGGATCGCGCCGGCGAGCATCGCCAGCACCGCGCCGAAGGCGAGCCACGCGCCCGAGTCGAGGTCCGCGCCGTCGGCCACCGGCGGCGGGCTGAGGATCATCGCCACGACCAGGACGGCGGCGGTCAGCGCGGAGGCCGGGAGCCACGGCCGGTCCAGGTAGGCCAGCTCGGGCGCCACGAACCCGGCGGCCGCGACCAGCGCCGCGAGCGCGGCGACGGCGAGCAGGAGGTCGCTGATCTCGAACGCCTCCCACGCCGTGAGGTCGGCGTACCACTCGAGGAACAGGCTGACGAGCAGCACGAGCGCCCCGAGCGCGACGAGCAGCGGTCCGATGTCGAATCGTCTCATCGCATACAGGAAACCAGGCGGCGCGGCGATGATGCGAAGACACCGCCCCGCGGCGACGCAGTCATCCCGATGACGCCAGGCGACGATATGCACCGGTTTTCGTTCTGAAGCTGACCGGCTGTGGTTTCGCCGCGACCGCCGCGGGCGAATCCGTTCGTGAGTGCCCACCCCCGGGGCCCTCGAACTCCCCTCCTCATCCGCCGGGCGGGCGGCAGGACCGCCGCCCGCCCGGCCTCCTCTCCTAGCGGACTGCGCGCGTCTCGAGCGGGTCGCTGCGCTGCCGCAGCCGGTTGAACGCCGACGCCCGCACCACGACGTCGCCGTCCGGCGGCGACTCCAGCTGCACGGGGACGGTGCCCGAGCGGCCGCGGATCGGCGCCGAGTGGCTGACGAGCATCTCCTCCTCGCGCCCGGCCGGGTGCACCGTGACCAGCAGCTGCGAGGCGCCGTGGAACGGGACGCGGTCGAGCGCGTAGTCGACCTCGACCGTGTTGCCCGCCAGCCGCGCGGAGATCTGCCGCAGCCGCGGGTAGGTGAGCGCGGCCCGCCGCGCGGACGACCTGTCCGAAGCGGCGGGCCGGCGTCGACACCGCCGCGCGCCGGTGGTAGACGGCCGGGTGCTTGAACTTGTTGCCCTGGTGGCCCGGGCCGGCGGGGCTGCGGCCGCCGAGCCGGCCGCCGCTGTACTTGGCCAGCACGCCGGTCGAGCTTCCCCAGCGGCCCGGCCACATGGCCCAGTCGCCGAGCGGCTCCACGCGCGGGAGCACGTGGTCGACCGCTCCGTCGGGGTTGTCGACGCCGATCAGGTACGGGTGCGCGCCGTCCTCGAAGTAGTTCGCGTGCGAGAACGGCGCGACGAACACGACGGGATGGGCGCCGAGCTTCTGCACCTTGTCCCAGTCGCGCGCCTCCCCGCCCGCGTGGGCGGACAGCGTGACGACCTCGGGCTCGTCGTTCTCGCCGAGCCCGATCTGCACGAGCTCCCAGTCTCCCTCGTGGCGCCCGAAGCCGAGCAGGTTCTTGGGGTTGTCGTAGTACCAGAGCCAGTACTGGAGCCAGGTCCGGCCGCCGTCCGGCTTGACGCGGCCGTAGCAGCGGTCCGCGTAGGCGGGGTTCGCCTGGAGCTCGCGCGCCGCGCTCAGCGGGTCGGGCGCCTCGTCGAGCTTGTCGTCGTCGTCCGGGCTGGCCGGCGGCGGGTAGGCGCTGAGGAGCTCGAGGCTGAGCCCCTCCCCCGCGCGCGCGATGACCGAGTTGTCGCCGGCGAGCAGGACGTTGCCGGCGTTGTCGGTGATCGAGGCGGCCGACATGGCGCGGTAGGCCTCCTGCGAGTCGTACCGGAGCGCCGGCCGGTGGCGCTCCAGCCGCGGGTCGATCTCGCTCACCGCTCGTGCTCCGCCAGGGCGTCCGCCGCCGCGCGCAGGTGCTCGCGGAGCACCTCCGGCCCTCGTGCTTCGAGGCCGGAGACCAGCGCGGCGTGGTCGGCCGCGAGCCGGTCGGCCGGCAGGTGCGGCTGGAGCTGGAGCAGGAACAGCCGCATCTCCCCGCTGAGCGCCGCGTGCGCGGCGACGATGCGCGGGCTGTCGGACGCGGCGACGATCGCGCCGTGGAGTGCTGCGTGGGCTTCGTTCATCGCGCTCCATGAGGGGTCGGGACCGGTGCAGGCGCGCTCGAGCTCTGCGAGCGCCTCGTGGACGGCGGGCGGAAGGCGGCCGCCGTGGCGCTCGAGCGCGAGGTGCGCCGCCTCCAGCTCGAGCGCGGCGCGCAGCTCGTAGAGCCAGCGGACGCCGTCGGCGGTCAGCCGCGCGACGCGGGCCCCGCGGTGCGGCTCGAGCCGGACCAGCCCCTCGGCCGCGAGCGTCCGCAGCGCGGCACGCAGCGAGTGGCGGGCGACGCCGTAGGCCTCTTGCAGCTCGCGCTCGCGCAGCCGCGCGCCGGCGGGCAGCGCGCCGTCGAGGATCTCGCGCCGCAGGTCGATCGCCAAGAGGTCGACGGTCGACGGCCGCTCGAGCCGGCGGGGAGTCAGCTGACGGGCTGCGGCCATCGCGCAATCATGCCGTCGCGGGCAAGGGCGCGGGGCGCGGGGCGCGCGCCGCCAGCACGAGCAGGCCGCCCAGCACGAGCGCCGCGCCGGCCGCGCCGGCGGCCGGGAGCCGCTCGCCGACGACCGCGACGCCGAGCAGCGCGGCCGTCACCGGCTCGGCGAGCGTCAGCGTGGCGGTCTCGGATGCGGTGAGCGTTCTGAGTCCGCGGGCGAACAGCACGTACGCGAGCGCGGTCGGCACGACGCCGAGGAACGCGACGAGCGCGAGGCCGCCGGGCGTGACGAGCGCCGCGCCGCCGGCGAGGACGAGCACGGGCAGCAGCGCGACGGCGCCGAGGCCGAAGCACGCCGCCATCACCGCCTCGGGCTCGTGGCCTCGGGCGAGCAGGCGCTTGGCCGACAGCGTGTAGGTGGCGTACGAGCCGCCCGCGACCACGGCGAGGAGGACGCCGAGCGGCGACACCCCGGCCGCGCCCGATCCGGCGAGCGCGAGCAGCGCCACCCCGGCGCACGCGAGCGCGGTCGCGGCCGCCCAGCGCCGCTCGGGACGCCGGCCGTCGACGGCCCACTCCAGCGCGCCGGTGAGCGTGGGCGCCGAGCCGAGCGCGACGATCGTCCCGACCGCCACGCCCGTGTCCGCCACCGCCGCGAAGAAGGACACCTGGTAGACCGCCACGCCCGCCGCGCCCGCGAGCACGGGGCCGCGAGCCCAGCGCCGCCCGGGAGCTCCGGCGCGCAACGAGCCGTGCGCCAGCGCCGCCACCGCGACCAGCAGCGCGCCGCCGAGGGCGATCCGCGCCGCGCCTATGGCGGCCGGGTCGAGGCCGGACGGACCGAGGGCCTGCGCGGTGCCGGTGGTGCCGAAGCAGATCGCCGCGAGGAGAACGTGAAGTCGTGCCATGCGCGGATTGTTCCACAATTCGACAACTTACGTCAACGCTGGAATTGATCCGAAAGAATCCGCGCCGCCAGTTCGCGCCGGTCTGGCCCGGATCGCCCGGGGGACGCGCTGCGCCACTCGTGACGCACACGGGCGGCGCGGAGTACGGCGGCTGAGCGGGGCGCGTGTTTCGTCGACCGATCGCCGCGCGGCCGCAATCCGTCCGCGAAACCCGGCACATGGCCGAAGTTCGCAGCGCACCGCGGCGCCCGCGCCACGATCGGTCGACGAAACGTCGCGCACTCGCCCGTCCGCCACCCGCCCCACCCAGCCGCAGTTGACGTCCGCCGCGAAGCACTCCCCCGCACGAGGGACCGCCGGCGCGCTCAGACCGGCGCGTGCCGCCGAACCCACTCGTGCATCGCCACCGCCGACGCCGCCGCGGCGTTGATCGACCGCGTCGAGCCGAACTGGCGGATCGCGAGCACGGCCTCGCAGGCGGCGCGGGCCTCGGCGGACAGCCCCGGGCGGGTTCGACCGGGCGCTAGGGCCGCGCGCAGAGGCCGGCGGCGCGGCAGAGGCGGCCGAGCGCGGCGATCAGCGCGGCGGGGGCCGCCGAGGTCGTGCGCGGGCGCCGTGGCCGCGGCGGGACGAGCCGGACGATCCGGCCCGACTTCCAGAGGCTCACGTACAGCGCCCCGCCAGGACCGACCGCGGCGCCGAGCGGCTCCTGGTGCCCGAAGCCGGTCGCGAACCGCTCCACGTGCGCCTTCCGCCGCCGCCCGAGCCGGCTGAGCGAGACCCGGACGACGTCTCCGCCGGTCGGGTTGCCGCGGAACGAGGAGCCGAAGCGGGTCACGAACGCGCTCCGGCCCCAGCGGCCGAAGCGGCGCGCGACGGCGACCGCGCCCGGCGCGGAGTGCGCCGCCAGCCGCACGAGCGGCGGCACGGCGCCGCGACAGGGCCGCCCGCCCTGCCCCCAGCACTCCGGGAACCCGTACCAGCGCGCCCGCCCGCGCGGCCTCACGAGGTTGACCTCGTCGGGCGGGCTGCGCAGCCCGAGGTCGTCGCGCCCGTGCTCGGAGACCAGCAGCAGGCGGCCGCCGGGCGCGAAGGCGAGCCCGTACGGGTTGCGAAGGCCGCGCGCCTCGACGCGCAGCCGCGGCTCGCCGCGCGGCCGGAACGAGACGATCGCGGCCGACCTCGGGTCGGACGCCCGACCGTGGTCCGAGAGGCTGCCGACGCCCAGGTACAGGCGGCCGTCGCGCCCGGCGGCCAGCGAGTCGACGCGGTGCCGCCCGACCGGCAGCCCGTCGACGACGACCCGCGAGCGCGCGAAGCGCCGCCCGTCGAACCCGGAGTAGGCGACGACCCTCCCCGTGTGGCCGTCGGCGAACGTCGAGTACGGGACGATGTGGCTGACGAACAGCTCGCCGCGGTGCCACAGCAGCCCGAGCGCGCTGAACAGGCCGCTGACCACGTGGCGCGGGCGCGCGCCCCGCCGCGGCACCATCCAGACGCCGTCCGCGGCGGCGGTCGGGACGAAGGCCGACGTCACCCACAGCCGGCCGCGGCCGTCGAAGGCGAGGTTGGACGGGTGCGCGATCCCCGACGCGTAGCGCTGGAGCTTCACGCCGCGCGGCACGCGGACGTCCGCCGACGCCACCGCGGGCGAGAAGACGAGAGCGAAGAGGAGCGCGATGACCAGCGGGCGGCCGATCGCGCCATTGTGGCGCGCGGGTCGCGCCAGGGCGCCCGTCGAGGCGCCACGACGCGCGGGGGCGCCGCTCAGCGCGGCAGCTCGAACGACAGGGCGGCGAGCGGCGCGCCCCAGTCCTCGAGCGAGGGCGGCGAGGCGATGCCGTAGCCGGCGCCCGCCGCGGACACGCCGCCGCGCAGCGCCCACTTGGCGAACGTGTCGGCGAACCGCTCGGCCGGCTCGGTGCAGGAGCCGACGAGCCCCTCGGCGGTCTGGTCGCACGTGCCGGTCCGCGGGATCAGCGCGTCCAGCCGGTCGTTGACGTCCTGCGGCACGATCGCGCGGTCGACGACGTGCCCCAGCTCGTGCAGCATCACGACGTCGCGGTCGATCTTCCGCACGCCGTTGAGCAGCACCGTGTCGAGGCTGATCACGAACCGCGCCTCGTCGCCGGCCTGCCAGATCTTCGTGACGCCGATCGGGAGCCCCTGATGGGTCTGGACCTCGATCAGCCCGTCCACCTCGGCGATCAGCGCCTGCGCCTCGGGCCGCGCCCTGGCGACCGAGGCCGCGACCCACTCGCGATCGACGGCCGCGACGGCGGGCGCGAACCGGAGCCCGGCCGCGCGCTGGTGGTCCGCGATCGCCGCCGTGTCCGTGATCGCGCCGGGCGTGGCCAGGGCGCCGCAGCCGGTCACGGAGACGGCCGCCACGCCGAGCGCGAGGGCCACGAGAGCGAGCGTGGCCAGCACGCGGCGAGATCTTGCGTCCATCCACGAGGCTCATCGGCGTGGCGCCGCGAGGTGTTGAGCGGCGGTCCGCGCGCGAACTCGTGCCGCAGTTTGCGCGAGAACGGCAAAGCTCGTGCGTTATTCGCCAGTGCCGATGTCGCCGCTGCTGACCACGAAGCCGACCGTCGCCGTCACGATGAGGCTCGTTGCGGCGTGCGTGGTCACCGCGCTGCTGGCCGTCGTCGTGGCCCTCGGCGCCGGCGACCCCGGCCGCCCGACCGGCGCCCCGCCCGCGTTCCTGGCCGTCGGCGCCACCTGCGCCGCGCTCGTCGCCTACCTGCTCTTCGTCTCGGCCCGGGCGGTCGAGGACTGCCGCCTGCGCTGGATGGCGGCCGGCTGCGCGGTCGCGTGCCTCGGGCTGCTGGCCGGCATGCTCGGCGAGCCGGCGCTGTTCCCGGGCGGCGGAGCGCTGAGCGACGGCGCCGACGCGATGACCGCCCGCTACCTCACCTGGCACACGGCGCTGGCGCTCGCCGCGGTGCTCGCCGTCGCGGGCGTCAGGCCGACGCGCGACCGCCTGCTCGCCTTCCTGGCGGCTCGATCGTGCTGCTCGCGTGGACCAGCGCGTCGAGCGCGCCGTTCGGCGACCTGGTCAGCGGCGACACGGGCTACGGCGTCGTCGTCCGCTTCGCCGTGGCCGCCCTCGTGCTCGCCCAGGCCGGCGCGGCGGCGGCGTGGTGGCGCGCGGAGGGCGGCGTCCCCGCCTGGGGCGCCATGTGCATGATCGCCGCGCTCGGCCTCGCGGCCGCCGACTCGCTCGCCTACCTGTTCGCCACCGAGCCGTACGCCGACGCCTGGTGGGCGAGCCTGACGCTGCGCGCCGGCCAGTTCGCGATCCCCGTCGTGGGCCTCGTCATGGGCTTCGTCGGCTTCGCGGACAAGCTGCGCGACCTCCAGGACGAGATCCAGGCGAACTTCCGCGCGGAGTCCGACCGCGCCGCGCGCGAGGAGGAGATCGCCGGCGCGACCCGCGCGCGCCAGGAGCAGCTGCGCGGCCGCATCCAGCGCCTGATCGCGGGCGAGGGCCTCGACGTCGCGCTCCAGCCGATCGTCGACCTCGCCACGGGCCGGACCGTCGGCGCCGAGGCGCTCGCGCGCTTCACGGACGCCGACGGCGCCACGATCCCCACCGAGGAGTGCTTCCTCGACGCGCACCTGATGGAGCTCGGGATCGAGCTGGAGCTGGCGGCGATCCGGCTGGCGCTCGCGTCCCACGGCCGGCTCCCGGACGGCCTCTACCTCGCGATCAACTGCTCGCCGGGCCTGCTGGCGCGGGACGAGCTCAGGCAGATGGTGATCGAGCACGCCGACCCGCCGATCGTGGTCGAGCTCACCGAGCACCAGCCGGTCGAGGACTACAACGCGCTCGCCGAGGCGCTGCACGAGCTGCGCCGCTTCGGCGTCCGCGTCGCGATCGACGACGTCGGCTCGGGCTTCTCCTCGTTCCGCCACGTCACCCGAGTGAACCCCGAGATCCTCAAGCTCGACCGCTCGCTCGTGTGCGGCATCGACGACGACCCCGTGCGGCAGTCGCTGGCCGCCGCGATCGTCGCCTTCGCCGCCGACGTCGGCGCGACCGTCGTGTCGGAGGGGATCGAGTCCGAGGAGGAGCTGGCGTGCCTGCGCGAGCTCGCCGTCGGGCTCGGCCAGGGCTTCTTCCTCGGGCGCCCGAACCTCGGGACCGTCGAGGACCGGGTTCCCGAGCCGGTCTAACCGAGGACGGGGAGGCTGCGCTCCTCGGCCAGCTCGGTGAGCGTGTCCTGCATGCGCTCCGTGACCAGCTCGTAGGCGTCGCGCGGCTTGGCCTTCGTGCCGAGCTCGGAGCGCAGGTCGATGCGCGGCAGCACCTGGATCTTGATCTTCGCCGGCAGCGGCACGCGGATCGGGAGGTCGAGCAGCGTCAGGCCGGTCGGCGGCGCGATCTGCACCGGGAACACCTTCAGCCGCAGCGCGCGGTCCAGCCCCAGCGCGCGCGAGACGCGCCGCCCGCGGCCGAGGAACAGCGCCGTCTCCTGCCCGCCGATCGCCACCACGGGGACGATCGGGGTCTCGTGCTCGAGCGAGAGCTTGGCGAACCCGGTCCGGCCGGCGAAGTCGATCGTGCCGGACTCCCACGTCGGCCGGTAGGTCTCGTGGTCGCCGCCCGGATAGACGAGCAGCGCGGCGCCGAGCTCCAGCGCGCGGCGCATGTTGTCCGGGCTGGCGGGGACGGTCCCGTAGCGCGACACCGTGCGCGCGCCGGGCACCTTGAACACGAGGTCGTGCGCCAGCTGGTGGAAGCGGCGCTCGGGCCCGAAGTGGTCGTAGAAGTGCTGGGAGAAGACGAACGTGTCGGCGATCAGCGTGCCGCCGGAGTGGTTGCCGACCAGCAGCACCGCCTCGTCGTCCGGGATGTGCTCGAGCCCGCTGACCTCCGCGCGGAAGTAGTAGTCGCTCCACGCGCGCAGGGCGGGCAGCGTCTCGCGGATGTACTCCGGGTCGCGCGCGTCGAACCAGTCGTCGGGCGCGCCGTCGCCGATCCCGAGCGCGCCGGCCAGGTCCTCGAGCCCCGCCTGCGCCATCCGCAGCGAGCCGCCCGTGGCCTCGACCGCGCGACCTATCAGTCCGGAACCCAGCATGTCGAGCCCCTACCCGCCCGTCACGCCAACCGAACGGCGGCGCGCTCCATGCCCCGGCGGCGCGGCCCCTCGGCGTCCGCGAACGCCAGCGCGCGGAGCATCCGCCCCTGGTTCCCGCGCTCGACGGCGCGACGCAGCCGCGACTCCTGCCGCGGCGTGAGCCGCGCCGTATCGCCGTACATCGGCCGGAACGCGACCGCGGCGAAGCCGGCGAGCCGCAGCAGCCGGGGCAGCGTCGCGGGCGAGAAGAACACCAGGTGGTTGGGCGTGAAGCCGCCCCAGCCGGCGCCGTAGGCCTTCAGCGTCAGCGAGTTCGCGTTGACGGTGGAGATCAGCAGCATCCCGTCCGGTGCGAGCAACCGCCGCAGCGCCCGGAGGTCGTCGACGGGGCGGGGCAGGTGCGCCAGCACCGACCACATCGTGATGAGGTCGAACCCACCGGCCGCGATCTCCGGCACGTCCTCCGGTGCGCCGACGTAGGACCGCTCGCAGCCCGGCCGCCTGCGCGCCCGCGCGACCGCGTCGGGAGACAGGTCGACCCCGTAGGGCTCGAAGCCGCGCTCCCGCGCGACCTCCATGAACAGCCCGGCTCCGCTGCCGTAGTCCAGCGCCCGCCGCCCCGCGCCGTCGTCCAGCGCAGGCGCGAACTCGTCCATGACCGCGCGGTACTCGCTCTGCCGGTTGCGCGCGTAGCGCCCCGTGAGGAAGCGGCCGTACTCGCCGCTGTAGAGGTCGCCGAGCCGCTCAGGCCGGATCCCGGGGTTGCGGTAGAGGAAGCCGCACGACGGGCAGCGGACGACGCGGTACCCCCAGCGGCCCGGCCGGCCCGGCGACAGCAGCGGCTGCACGTCGCGCTCCCCGCAGAGGGCGCACGCCACCATCTCCTCGATCTCGCCGGGTTCGACGCGGGCCGCGTACTCGTCGCCGTCGAGGACGGGCGCCCGCCGCAGCCGCCATGCCCACCGCAGCTCGGCGAGCCGGGCCCATCCCGGTGTGGCGTACGGGCGGATGCTGGCGGAGCGCGGCACCACGTGCTCCGGGAGCAGACGCCGCACGAGCTTCCGGAGCCGGGCCACCACGCCATCTTGGCGACCCGACCGGCGGTCAGATTACGGCGCACCGGTGCCGCAGCCGACCGCCGAGAGAGACTGGTATCCAGCGGTCGAGAATCTCGGATAGTGCCGCGCACTCGACCTTCTCCTCGACCGCTTCGAGCCCGCGCGACGGCCGCCGCGGCCCGATCTCGGGCGCGGGTATCTCGACCTCCTCGGCGAGGACGCGGACCCGACCGGCTCCGGTCCAGGGCAGCGGCTGATGGTGAGCCGGGCGCTGCCGCTGATCTACGAGCGGCTGTGGCGGCCGCTGGGCGGGCGGCTGCTGATGGGCGCGCTCGGGCCGAGCATGGCCGGCGAGCGGCGGATCGCGCTCGAGATGCTGGAGCCCGGACCCGGCGACGCGGTGCTCGACGTCGCCTGCGGGCCCGGCAACTTCACGCGCGCGTTCGGCGCCGCGGTGGGCGAGCGGCGGCCTCGCCGCCGGCCTCGACGCCTCGCGCACGATGCTCGCCCAGGCCGCTCGCGAGCCGGCGCCGCCGTCCGTGGTCTACGTCCGCGGCGACGCCGGCGACCTCCCGTTCCGCGACGGCAGCTTCGACGCCGTGTGCTGCTTCGCCGCGCTGTACCTGATCGAGGAGCCGCTGCGGGCGGTCGCCGAGATCGCGCGCGTGACGGCGCCGGGCGGGCGCGTCGCGCTGCTGTCGAGCGTCAGCCGCGGGCCGCTGCCCGCCGCCGTGACCGACGCGGTCGTGCGGCGGGCGACCGGGATCCGCGTGTTCGGGCGCGAGGACCTCACTGGCGCGCTGCGCGAGCACGGCTTCACCGGCGTGCGGCGGCGCGTCACGGGCTTCGCGCAGTTCGTCAGCGCGCGGAAGCCGTGAGCGCGTGGCCGCGCGTTCAGTCCTCCGGGTGAGGAGCGAGCGACGACACGGCCGGTACAGGCAGGACCCGGACGGGTAGGACCCCTCACATGGCCACCGCACCTTCCCGCCGCCGCTCGCTCGTCGCCGCCGACTCGGGCCGCGCCACGGTGGCGCGCGTCATCGGCGGCATCACCGCGATCGCCGCCCTCATCCTCATCGCCGGCATCGTGCTCGTCCTGCTCAAGGCGAACGCGTCCAACGACATCGTCGGCGCCGTGCGCGACGCCGCGTCGTGGCTGGCCGGCCCGTTCGAGGGCATGTTCTCGTTCGACAAGCAGCGCACCGAGATCGCCGTCAACTGGGGCATCGCCGCCGCCGTGTGGCTCATCGTGGGCCGCCTGCTGGCCCGCGTCATCGCGCCCTAGCGGGCACCACCGGCGAGCGCAGGATCCACAGCGCGGGCGCGACCACCAGGGCCGCCCCGCCGATCGCGAGCGAGGCGACGCCGATCGCGTCGAGCGCGACGCCGCCGATCAGCGCGAGCGCGGCGCCCGTCAGCCCGGCGAGCAGGTCGTTGAAGCCCAGCAGCTTGCCGCGCTCCCACGGCTGCCGCGCAGTCGGCCAGCGTCGCGGTCGCCGCGACGAACGAGAGGTTCCAGCCGATCCCCAGGCCGAACAGCACCGCCGCGGTGGCGACGACGCTCTCGACCCACAGCAGGCTCGCCGAGGAGGCGCCCATGACCAGCAGCCCGGCGGCCAGCGCGGGGGTGCGGCCGATGCGGTCGATCAGCTCCCCCACGACCAGGACGAGCGCGTACATGCCGACGACGTGCGCGCCGATGATCGGGAACACCGTGTGCCCCGCGTGGCCGTGGTGGTCGACGACCACGGCGCCGGTGAGCGTCATGATCCCGACCATCACGCCGAAGCTCGCCTGGCCGGCGAGCAGCGCCGGGACCACCCCGGGGCGGCGGACGATCTCGCGCAGCGGCGCGGCCGGCCCCGGCTCGTCGAGCGTGCCGGTGTGCAGGATCTCGGCGATCCGGCGCGGGTCGGGGCGCACGAACAGCACGAGCACGAGCGCCACGACCATGAAGCCGACGGAGGCGAGCCAGAGGACGGCCAGCGCGTCGCCGTCCAGGTCGCGGTCGGCGAGCAGCGGGCTGAACACGAGCGGGCCGAGGATCGCCCCGAACACGGCGCCGAACAGCACGAGCGCGATGCCGCGGGCGCGCCGCTCGGGCGGGTACATGTCGCCCGCGGCGGTGCGCGCGAGCAGCGCCGTGCCGCTCGCCGCGCCGACCCCGATCAGGCCCAGCAGCACGACCGGGGCCGACTCGATCGCCGAGCCGAGGGCCGCCAGCGCGCCGCCGGCCGCGCCGACCACGAAGCCGCCCGCGATCACCGGCACGCGGCCGATCCGGTCCATCAGCCGCCCCGCGGGCAGCGCCGCCAGCGCTCCCGAGGCGAGCACGATCGCCGGCCCGAGGCCGAGCAGCTGGTCCACCCCGAGCACGAGCACGAGGGTGAGCGAGGCGACGGCGGCCGACAGCTGGAGCATCCCCGAGTTCGCGGCCAGCGCCGCCGACAGCAGCAGCGTGTTGCGGTGGATCGGGAGCTCGGGGGCCGCCATGGCGGGCAACGCTACCGACCGCCGGGATGGGAACATCCGGGCATGACCGGCGAGGCGGACGTCCGCGAGCTCGCGCTGGCGCTGCCGGAGACGACCGAGCGGCCCTCCTACGGCACGCCCGGCTTCCGCGTGAAGGACCGGCTGTTCGCGCGGCTCCGCGACGAGAACGAGGCGCTCGTGCTGTGGTGCGAGAACCTCGACGAGAAGGAGTTCCTGATCGGCGCGGAGCCGGACAAGTTCTTCACGACGCCGCACTACGACGGCCACCCGATGGTCCTCGTCCGGCTCGCCGCGGTCGATCGCGAGGAGCTGGGCGAGCTGCTCGCGGCGTCGTGGCGGTTGCGGGCCCCCAGGCGGCTCGCCGAGCGCTTCGACGCGGCCGGGTGACCCGCCGCGAGCTGGTCTGGGCCGCGACCGTCGGCGTCGTGCTGGCGGACTCGTCCGTCGTCACGCTGGCGCTGCCCGACATCCTGCGCGAGCTGGACACGTCGGTGCTCGCCGTCTCGTGGGTGCTGACCTCGTTCAACGTCGTGCTCGCGGTCGCCGTGCTCCCGGCCGCGCTGGCGGCCGCGCGCGGCGGCGTGGAGCGCGCGGCGCAGGCCTGGGTGGCCGGCGTCGTGGTGTTCGGGCTCGCCTCGCTCGTGTGCGCCGTCGCCCCCGGCCTCGGTGTCCTGCTGGCCGGGCGGTGCCTCCAGGCGCTGGGCGGGGCGTTCGTGGTCGCGGGCGCGATCGAGCTGCTCGCGCGCAGCCGCGGCTCCCACGCCCGCGCCGCCGCGGTGTGGGGCGCCGCGGGCCTCGCGGGGCTCGCGATCGGCCCGGCGGCGGGCGGCCTCCTGACCGAGCTGATCACCTGGGAGGCGATCTTCGTCGTCCAGGTCCCGGTGCTGGCGGCGGCGGCCGTCGCGGCGCGCCCGCCGAGCGGCGCGGCCGAGCGCGGCCGCGCGGGCCGGATCGACGTCGCGCCCGAGCTGGCGCTCGGGCTCGTGTCGGCCGGGCTGACCGGCGCGCTGTTCCTGCTCGTCGTGATGCTCACGGAGGGCTGGGGGCATTCGCCGCTGGAGGCGGCGCTGATCGTGACCGCGATGCCGGTCGCGACCGTGGCGGCGAGCTTCGCGGCGCGCGGCCGCGCCGGCGGCCGGGCGGTGATGGCGGCGGGCGCGGTGGCGCTCGCCGGCGGGCTCGCCGCGCTCGGGCTGCTGCCCGAGGCGTCGCCGGCCTGGACGCTCGCCCCGCAGGCGCTGGTCGGCGCCGGGATCGCGCTGGTGCTCCCCGGCCTCACGGGGCTCGCGCTCGGCGGCGCCGACCCGGCGGGCCGCCGCGCGGCGGGCACCGTCGCGGCGCGCCACGCGGGCATCGTCGTCGGCCTGCTGCTCCTGACGCCGCTGTTCACCGGCGAGCTGACCGATCAGCAGCGCGCCGCGGAGCGCTCGGGGACGGCGCTCCTGCTCGACGCCGACCTCCCGCCGCGCACGAAGATCGAGCTCGGCGCCGCGATCGCGCGCCGGGTGGACCGGGCGGGCGGCCGGCTCCCGGACGTCTCCCCCGCGTTCCGGGCCGTGACGCCGCCCGCGGGCTCGCGCGCGGAGTTCGAGCGGCTGGAGCGGCGGCTCGTCGACGAGGTCGACCGCGCGGCGACCCACGCGTTCAGCACCGTGTTCCTGGTCGCCGGCGGCCTGGCGCTGCTCGCGGTCGTGCCGATCGCGCTGGCCGGCGGCACGGCGCCGCGGCGGCGGACCGGCCTCGTGGTGCTGGGCGGGGCGGTCGCCGCCTGCGCGGTGGTCATCGGCGTGCAGCTGGCGAGCGGCGGCGCGAGCTACGAGCCGCTGCCCGTCGCCGACCCCTGCCGCCCGCGCCCGTCGACCCAGAGCGATGCGCTCCAGCGGATCGCCCTGTCCGGGCTCGACGGCGCGGCGTGCCGGCTGCGGGTCACGCGCGAGGAGCTCGTGCTGGCGCTCGCGGACGACGACGCGCGCGAGGAGTTCGCGCGGGCGCACGGCATCGGCGACGACGAGCTCGAGGACGCGGTGCGCGCCGGGCTCTCGCGGGCGATCGCGGACGCGGAGCAGCGCGGCGAGCTGTCCGACCTCGAGGCCGGCCTCCTGCGCCGCGGCCTCGAGGTCCTGCCGGTCGCGACGATCATCGACGCGCTCCAGACGGATACCGGCCGCAGCCTGCTCGAGCAGCTCGCCGGCCGGCTCGGCCTGCCGTAGACGCGTCGGGGCGCCCGGCGTAGTGTCGGCCGAACGCGATCACCCGGAGGTGACCAGATGGAGACGATTCGTGGCTTCGACGGCGAGCAGGTCACCGCAGGCGACCCCGGCTACGACGAGGCGCGCACCGTCTTCAACGCGATGGTCGACCGGCGGCCCGCGCTGATCGCGTACTGCACGGGCCCGGCCGACGTCGCGCTGGCGCTCGAGCACGCGCGCCGGAACGAGCTGCCCGTCGCGGTGCGGGCCGGCGGCCACTCGGTGGCGGGCATGAGCCTCAACGACGGCGGCCTGGTCGTCGACGTCCGCCGCATGGCCGACGTGACGGTCGACGCCCAGCGCCGGATCGCCCGCTGCGGCGGCGGCGCGATCTGGGCGGAGTTCGACCGCCGCACGCAGGCGTTCGGGCTCGCCACGACCGGCGGGCGCGTGTCGACCACCGGCGTCGACGGGGCTCACGCTCGGCGGCGGCTCCGGGTGGATCGAGCGCCGCCACGGGCTGACCTGCGACAACCTCGCGGCCGTCGAGCTGGTCACGGCCGGCGGGGACCAGGTGCGCGCGACGGAGGACGAGAACGCCGACCTGTTCTGGGCGCTGCACGGCGGCGGCGGCAACTTCGGCGTCGTCACCGCGCTCGAGTTCCACGTCCACGAGCTCGGGCCGATGGTCTACGGCGGGCTCGCGCTCTACGACCCGGCGGACGGCGAGACCGTCGCGCGGACGCTGCGCGACTACTACGCGAGCGCGCCGGACGAGGCCGGCATCGCGCTCGCGTACCTCGCGGCCCCGCCCGAGCCGTTCGTGCCGGAGGAGTGGCACGGCCGGGTCATGCCCGGCCTCGCGGGCGTGTGGGCCGGTCCGCCGGAGGAGGGCGAGGCGGCGCTGCGCGACGTGCTCGGCTCGCTGAATCCGGTCGTGAGCCTGTTCGGCGAGATCCCGTACGCCGAGTTCCAGTCGATGATCGACGACCCGCCCGGCAAGCGGAACTGGTGGACGGCGCTCTACCTGTCCGAGCTGCCCGACGAGGCCGTGAGCGCGTTCTGCGCCTACTCCGAGGAGATGCCCGCCAGCTTCACGCAGTCGCTGCTGCTGCCGTGGGGCGGCGCGGTGGCGCGCGGCGAGGGCCGCTGGCCGCTGGCCAAGCGCGACTCCGGCTGGGTCGTCCACCCGTTCGGCGTCTGGGAGGGCGAGGAGCGCGACGCCGAGCACATCTCCTGGGGCCGCAAGGGCCGCGACGCGTTCGCGCCGTGGGAGAGCGGCGGCACCTACCTGAACTTCATCGGCGACGAGGGCGAGGACCAGATCCGCGCGGCGTTCGGCGGGGCCTACGACCGGCTCGCCGCCGTCAAGGCCCACTGGGACCCGGACAACGTCTTCCACGGCAACCAGAACATCCTCCCGGCGGAGGTCGGCGCGAGCCTAGGTGGGCCAGGCAGGATTCGAACCTACGTCTCTCGGGTTATGAGCCCGGTGCTCTGACCGCTGAGCTACTGGCCCGCCGCGCGCAGGCTATTGCCTCCGGCGCGCCGGTTCAGGCGGGATGGGTGTTGCGGGCGAGGCGGGCGGCGACGCCGTAGGCGATCCGCTGGGCGAGCTTGCGCTGCGGGCCCGACGTCGCGCGCGCGACGAGCGCCGGCCGTGCCGCGCCTCCCTCGAAGCGGACCGTCTCGAGCTTCAGGAAGCGCCCGTCGAAGGCGGCGAGGTACGCGCGGCAGTCGCGCTCGAGCTGCTCGGTCGCGACGCGACGCGTCACGGCGTAGAAGCCGAGCGAGAGGTCCAGCTCGTCGGACTCGCCCGGGAAGACGTAGCGGAAGACGACGAACGAGGCGAAGCCCGCGTCCTTGAGCAGCCGGCCGACCTCCTCGACGTCGAACAGCGACTTGTGGAGCTGCGCCTCCCACCAGTCCGCCTTGTGCTCGGGGTCGCCGTGCGTGTAGCGGTAGACGTGGAAGAGGTCGAAGGTCGGGCCGACGACGCCGGGCCCGCCGCCGAGGTAGAGCTCGGCGACCCGCCGGAAGTCCGGCAGGCCGATGTAGCAGGCGACGCCCTCCGGGGCGAGCGCGTCGCGCACCGCGCTGAGATGGGGCACGCGCGAGTCGCGCCGGAGGTGCTCGAAGAAGGCGTGGCTGAAGACGACGTCGGCCGGCGGGTCGTCCGGGAGCTTCGGGTCGTTGAGGTCGGCGACGATGTCCGCCGCGCCGGTCTTGCGGATGTCGACGCCGACGTACCCCTCGACGCGCTGGTCGCCGCAGCCCATGTGGTAGCGCATCGCGGTGATGCTAGCCCGCGCGCCGCGATTACCTCCGAGGTAGGTGCGGCGCGCGATACCGTCGGGCGATGGCGGCCATCGGTGAACGCGCGCCGCTCGGGACGCTGCTCAAGGACTGGCGGCGGCGCCGGCGGATGAGCCAGCTGGACCTCGCGCTGGAGGCCGGCGTCTCCGCTCGGCACCTGAGCTTCCTGGAGACGGGCCGCTCGAAGCCGAGCCGGGAGATGGTGCTGCACCTGGCCGAGGAGCTGGACGTGCCGCTGCGCGACCGCAACCAGCTCCTGCTGGCGGCCGGATACGCGCCGCACTACGCGGAGCGCACGATCGACTCGCCCGAGATGGCGCCGGTGCGCGAGGCGCTGGAGCTGGTGCTCACCGGGCACGAGCCGTTCCCGGCGCTGGTCGTCGACCGCTGGTGGAACCTCGTCGCGGCGAACCGCAGCGTGCAGACGCTGCTCGACGGGCGTCTCCCCCGCGCTGCTCGAGCCGCCGCTCAACGTGCTGCGCGCGTCGCTGCACCCGGAGGGGCTCGCGCCGCGGATCGCGAACCTCGCCGAGTGGCGGGCGCACCTGCTCGACCGCCTGCGCCGGGAGGTCGCGCTGACGGCGGACCCCGTGCTGGCCGAGCTGCACGAAGAGCTGTCGGGCTACCCGGGCGGCGAGGCCGAGCTCGACGGGCCGCACGGGATCGCCGTGCCGCTGCGGCTCCGCGGCGACGGCGGCGAGCTGCGCTTCTTCAGCACGGTGGCGACGTTCGGCACGGCGATCGACGTCACGCTCGCCGAGCTGTCGATCGAGGCGTTCTTCCCGGCCGACGCGGAGACGCGCCTCCGCGCTGCGCGCGGCCTTACCCGAGAGGTAATCGACACGCTTCCCTCGGCGTGGCACGGTCTCCGTCATGCACTCGACGAGAGGAGACCGGATGACCGCCCACACCACCGTGCCCGAGGCGACGCGTGCCGTCGTGACCCCCGCCGAGGACAGCCTGCTGCGGCTCGCGCTCAAGGGCGACGCGGCGATCACCGCGCTCAACGCGGTCGCCTACCTCGCCGCGTTCTGGCTGCTCGACGGCTGGTTCGGCGTGCCCGCCGCGCTGCTGATCGCCGTCGGCGCGTTCCTGCTGGCGTTCGCCGGGTTCGTCGGCCGGCTCGCGGGCCGCCACGCGATGCCGCGCGCCGCCGTGGCCGGCGTGATCGCGGCCAACGCGCTCTGGGTCGTCGACAGCGTCATCGCGCTGGCCGTCGACGCGTGGAGCCCGACGGTCGCCGGCCAGGTCGTGATCGCCGTCCAGGCGCTGGGGGTCGCCGGCCTGGCGACCCTCCAGTACCTCGGGCTGCGCCGCGCCGCCTAGCCCTGGGCGCGTCAACTGCGGCTGGGTGGGGTGGCGCAGGCAAGCCGCGGTGGTCAATGTCGTAACGGCCGGCCGCGCGAGCGGCAGTACGACGTTGACCACCGTATCGGTGTTCAACGTCGTAACGGCGCCCCACGAGCCCAGGGCGTACGACGTTGACCACCGCGCCGATCCCGTCGCCTCCCACCCAGCCGCCGTTCAGGGAAGCAAGGGGTCTGACCCCACACGACACCGAAATGAAGCAAGGGGTCTGACCCCGGACGACACCGAAATGAAGCGCCGAAGGGGGCGAGCCCGAGGCGTCAGGCGCTGCACACCGTGTGCCTCGGAAACCACGCGAGGAGCTGGCCGGCGGCGTGCATCACGTCTACGCGCGAAACGACCGGCGGAAGGTCTTCGACGACGATGCCGAGCGACTTATCGCCGCGTCACCTCCACCGCGGTCGGCGCGGTGAACCGAAGCGTCCCGCCGGCGTCCGCGCGCACCCGTTGCGTGCCGGCGCCGGCGGCCTTCACGGAGTACTCCGCCCCCGCGGTCATGCCGGCGATCGCGTACTCCCGCGCGCCGGTTCCGGGCAGCGCCGCGGTCACCTTGCTCTGCGAGTAGTCGACGGCCACGCCGCCGAGCGCGAAGCTGTACGGACGCGCCTCGATCGGGTCGATCGACACGCTGCCGACGCCCAGCTCGATGCCGTAGCTGACCTCGCGCAGGAGCATCGCCACCAGCTCCGGGTACTCGTGGTAGTACGGCGCGCGGATCGCGTTGCCGTTGCAGTCGTAGCGCTCGGTGAGCCAGGTCCGCGCGAGCAGGTCCGCCTGGAGCGGCTCGAGGATCTTGTCGCGGTAGGTGGCGACGTCGCCGACCGCGCGGCGCGCGTGCGCATCGGCCCAGCCGATCCGGCCCATCGCCGTCGCAGAGTCGCCGGTGTTGCCGTTGTAGGTGTCGTCCGGCCCGTAGTAGGTCTCCGACACCCAGGTGGCGCGGCCGTGCGTGCACGGGCCGGCGTCGACGCGGTCCAGGATCGCCCGCGCGCGGTCCGGCGGGGCGACGCCGAACGCCACCGCGAGCAGGTTGGCGTCGTAGTCGACGAGGTCGCGGCGCGAGCCGTCGGGGTTCAGCTGGGTGACGTAGTGGTCGCCGTTCCACAGCCGGGCGTTCATGCCCGCGGCGATGTCGCCCGCCAGCGCGCGCTGCTGCGCCGCGCGGGCGTGGTCGCCGAGCGCGGCCTCGGCCTCCGCGGTCCGCCGCAGGAGACCGACCATGAACGCGTTCGTGTCCGACGTGAAGTTCTCCCGGATGAACACGTCGATCCACAGCGGGCCGGGCGCCGAGATCAGCCGCCGCCCGGCGTCGTAGCGGTCGGTGATGAACGCGAGCGCGCGCTCGATCCTCGGCATCTGCGCGCGCAGCCAAGCGCGGTCGCCGGTCTCGGCGGCGTAGTCGAGCGCGGACGAGATCCAGAAGATGTTCGGGCCGGTCTGCGTGGCGCCGCTGATCGCCACGTAGGTCGGCGCCGTCCCGTCGAAGTGATGCGGGATCTGGCCGCTCGGGAGCATCGCGGCGCCGGAGCGCTCGATGACCTTCCTCGCCTCGGCCTGGAGGTAGCGGTCGCCCGAGTAGAGCAGCGCGCGGAGCACCTCCCAGGCGTCCGGGTCGAAGAACGAGTTGCCGCTGCCGTAGCTGCGGTTGGGGAAGGCGAGCGTCGGATACGCCGCGCCCGGGATGTCGTAGGAGCCCAGCACGCCCGCCGCGGTGCCGTAGACCGCGGTGTAGATCGCGCGGAGGTCGCGCTCGGGGAGCGTCTCGCGCGGAGTCACGAGGCCGCCGGCCGGGAAGTCGTGGCCGTTGGCGGCGACGCGCATGTCGACGGCGCCGAGGCGCTGGCCCTGGCTGAGGATGCGCGGCTCGGCGGCGGCCCAGCTCGTGCGCGTCCAGTGGTCGCGATCCGGGTGGTCGCCCGCGAGGACGAGCTCGAGGCCCGTGCGGGCCTCGCCGCCCGCCGGGATGTTCCCGCACACCGCGCGGCTGTGGAGGACGGCCTCGCGCTGGCCCTTCGCGTCGACGTCGATCGCGCCCTTGCCCGGCGCTCCGACGAAGTACGCGCGCTCGAGCCGGCTGGTGGACGCGAAGTCCGGCTCGCTGCTGTTGATGCGCTGGACGGCGCCGCGCTCGAACAGGCCGTGGGCGGACACCGGGCTCAGGTGGGAGGCGATCCGGACGCCGCGGGCGGCGGCGGTGCGCAGCGCGCGCGTGTCGGTCTTGAGGCGGAAGGCGCGCTCCTCGGCGGCCAGCGAGAGCGTCCACGCTGGACGTGACCGCCGCGTCGGCCGCGTCGTCCACGATGCCGTCGATCCTGATCACCACCCGTTCGGGGTCGTTCTCGAGCACGCGGACGCGCAGCTCTGGTGTGGCTCCCTCGGAGGAGGCGTGCGGCCCGTCGGTCCCCTCGCGCTCGAGCACGATGCCGCTCTGGCCGAGCGGCCCGCCGCTCTCGGTGGTCAGGTCGGCGCCGTAGCGGCCGCGGCCGCCGAAGTCCCCGCGGACGACGTCGATCTGCGGATGCGCGAGGTCGAACTCGGCGCGGACGTAGCCGTTGTCGAGGGCGAGGCGGTCGGCGGTGCGCTCGAGGCTCACGCGCGTGACCGGCTCGGGCACGCCGGGCAGCGGCTCGACCGTGCCGGGAGACCGGTCCTCGAGGATCGTGACGGTGACCTTGTGGATGACGAGCTCGCCGCTTCCGGCGCTGATGCGGAAGTCGCTGTGGCCGTTCTGGCGGCTGGCGAAGCGGGCGTCCGGGAGGTCGAACGTCGCGGTCTTCCACGTGCCCGTGTTCGTGCGCTCGGCGCGGCCGCCGTGGTCGTAGGCGCCCTCGAGCGTCGCCGTGCAGTCGTTGGAGTCGTACTGGAGGTCGAACGGCGCGGTGCCCTCGTCGAGGTACTCGACCTCCACGCGGGCGACGTAGTAGCCGTCGTTCGCGACGGCGTCCGCGATGTCGAAGTAGACGTACCGGCCCCAGCTGGGGTCGTCGCCGGGCGCGGTGGCGCGGCCGCTGCGGCCTTCGACCGTGACCGGGCGCGTGCGGCCGTCCGGCTGGTCGACCTGCGCGAGCCCGTCCTCGGTGTTGGTCTCGCCGAGCACCACGGACGCCGTGGCCGGCTCCTGTGCCATCGCGGACGGAGCGGCGACGGCGAGCACCGCCAGACACAGCACGAGGACGCGCGGGACACGCAACATGGACTCTGCCTCCCAACGAGAGTCACTTGGGATGACAACGTTGTCACCCCCCTGCCGTGTCGAAGGATCCTCCTCGCCGGCGGATCCGTCAAGGGCCGGCGGCCATAACATCACCGCCGGTGGAGGCGGGCGGAGGAATGACCGGAGCCGAGAGCGTCTTGCGGACGCTCGCGGCGGCGGGCGTCCGGGCGTGCTTCGCGAACCCGGGGACGTCGGAGATGCACCTGGTGGCGGCGCTGGACCGCGTGCCGGAGGTGCGGCCGGTCCTGACGCTGTTCGAGGGCGTGGCGTCGGGGGCGGCCGACGGCTACGGCCGGATGGCGGGCGTGCCGGCGGCGACGCTGCTGCACCTCGGGCCCGGCCTCGGGAACGCGTTCGCGAACCTCCACAACGCCTACAAGGCGCGGACGCCGCTGGTGAACCTGGTCGGCGACCACGCGATCGCGCACGCGCCGCTCGGCGCGCCGCTGGCGAGCGACATCGAGTCGATCGCCCGGCCGGTCTCGCACTGGTACGCGAGCGCGCGCGACGCGCGCTCGGCGGCGGGCGAGGCGGCGCGCGCGGTGGCGGCGGCGCGGGCGGGCGGCGTGGCGACGCTCGTCGTCCCCGCCGACGCCGGCTGGTCGCAGGCGCCCGGCCCCGCGGCCCCGATCGCGCCGCCTCCGCCCGCGCCACCGCCGGAGGGCGCGATCGAGTCGGCCGCGCGCGCCCTGCGCAGCGGCGAGCCGGCGGCGATCCTGATCGGCGGCGCCGCCACCCGCGGCCCCGCGCTCCGTGCCGCCGCGCGAGTGGCCGCCGCGACCGGCGCGCGGCTGATCCACGACACCTTCCCCGCCCGGCTGGAGCGCGGCGCCGGCGTGCCCCGCGCCGAGCCGCTGCCCTACCTGACCGAGATGGCCACCGAGACGCTCGCCGGCCTGAAGCACCTGGTCGTCGCCGGCACGCAGGCGCCGGTCGCGTTCTTCGCGTATCCCGGGAAGCCGAGCCTGCTGGCGCCCGGACGACGCCGCGGTCCACGTGCTGGCCGCGCCCGGCGAGGACGTGGCGGGGGCGCTGGACGCGCTGGCGGACGCGGTGGGCGCGCGCGGTGAGGCCGCGGCGCGCTCGGCCGCGCGGTGCGGGCGCGGCCCTCGCGGCGGTCGCCGGCGGCCCGGCGGCGGCCGGGGCGCTGGACCCGCTCGTCATCGGCGGCGGCCGTGGCGGCGGCGCTGCCGGAGGGGGCGATCGTGGTGGACGAGGCGGTGACCGCCGCGGCGCCGATCCTCGCCGCCACGGCCGGTGCGCCGCCGCACGACTGGCTCACGCTCACGGGCGGGGCGATCGGGCAGGGGCTGCCGGTCGCGACCGGCGCGGCCGTCGCGTGCCCGGACCGGCCGGTCCTCTCGCTCGAGGCGGACGGCTCGGCGATGTACACGATCCAGTCCCTCTGGACGCAGGCCCGCGAGGGCCTGAACGTGACGACGCTGATCCTCGCCAACCGCACCTACGCGATCCTCGAGTTCGAGCTCGCACGGGTCGGCGCCGAGGCGGGCGAGGCGGCGCGGAACCTGCTCGAGATCGGCCGCCCGGACCTGGACTTCGTCGCGCTCGCCGCCGGGATGGGCGTGCCGGGGCGGCGGGTCGACGACGCCGCCGATCTCCTCGCGGCGCTGCGCGCGGCGCTCGCGGAGCCCGGGCCGTACCTGATCGAAGCCGTGTTCTAGGGACGCAACTGCGCTTGTAGGGGAGCGTGGAATGCGCGGGTTTCGGCGACCCGATCCCGTCCTCGCGCGTCGCCGGGTTCCCGAAACCCGCGCACTGGCGCGGGTTTCGGGACCGAGGCGCGCCGGCGGTGGGATCGGGTCCCCGAAACCCGCGCTCGCTCGCCACCCCTACCCAGACGCAGTTGCGGCCCGGCGGGCGGCCGCGGGCGACGGGGCGAGCGCCAGCGTGACCGCCCCGCCGCGGCGCGCGACGACGACGCCCGCGCCCAGCGACGAGTCGCGCGCGAACTGCCGCAGCTTCGCCTCGAACTCGTCCGCGTCGCCCGGCGTGTCCCACACCCACCGCATCACGAGCACGTCGCCCTCGCGGCACGGCGCCGCGCAATCGCCGACGACATCCCGCCGCTGCCAGAGCTCGTAGCGGTCCCCGCCCCAGCCCGCGGCGGCCTCCGCAGGACCCGCCGCCGCCCGCGAAGGCGAGCATCTCGCGCGTCTGGAGCTCGCCCGAGCGTCCCGCTCGCGCGCCGCTCCCACCCGCGCCCCAGCGACACGCGCAACCGCACCGGCCGCGGGGGATCGACGTCGACGTAGCGCTCCGGGTGCAGCACCTGCTCCGTCGAGGCCGGCGGCCGCACGCGCTCCGCGAGGTCGACCAGCGACCACCGCCCGCCCGCGCGCGACAGCAGCTCGCTGACGAACTGCTCCCCGCCCACGTACGGCCACACCAGCGTGGCCTGGAGGAACGGCGGCGCCGATCCCGTCGGCCCGAACGCGCCGCCCAGCACCCCGCCGAGCGCCTCCTCGCGCGTGAAGTAGCGCTCCACGTAGCGGTACATGAGCACCGTCGCGCTGCCCTCGACCAGCGCCAGCTTCGCGAGCTGCGCGTCGTCGGCCGACCCCGCGACCTCGTCGAGGTCGAGGCCGAAGCGCTGGTCCTCCAGCGCGTGCGTGAGCTCGTGCGCGAGCACCATCTCCGCCAGCACGCGGGTCGAGGTCGCCGCGCCGCGCACGGTCCGCAGCCGCTTGCTGCGCGGGTCGTAGTAGCCGGCGACGCCCTGGGAGAACGTGTCGGCCACGACGTCGCGCAGCGCCACGTCCGGCTCGATCAGCCCGAGCAGCTTGAGGACCTCCTCGTCGGCCCGCCGCCGCGCGGGCGGGTACGTCCGGTCGAGGTCCGACAGGCCCTCGCGCCGGGCCTGCGCGCCGGTCACCGCCACCGGCTCGGGCACGCGCGAGAACTCGAGTCCGCGCAGGGCGGCGACCCGGCGGGCGATCGCGGACACCGGCGCCGGGCGGGCCGAGGCGGCCGGCGCGCCACCCGAGTCGCCGGACTCCGTCACGAGCCACAACGCGTACAGCGCCACGCCCAGCACCAGCATCACCGTCAGCGGCGTCCGCATCGCAGGCTCACTGTAGGTTGCACCCGGCGCCACGAGCGGACGCCCACGAGACCATGCGCGTGGACCTCCAGCTCGCCGCGTCCGGGCGAAGCTTTGTGATGACCGCCACGTAATCCCCGCAAGCTTCCGCCCGCTGCGCCGTTTTCCCGGTCAGTACGCTCTACCGAATCCCGACCGGAGTCCCTGCCGTGAGCCCCATCACCGGAGACGACACCGTCGCCAGCCTCCGGGCTCGCCTGGAGCAGACGGAACGCCAAGCCGCAGCACGGCAGCGACAGCTGGAGCGCTACGCGTCCGACCTCCGCGAGGTCTTCAAGCAGGAGCGCGCACGCGCCCAGGAGCTGCGGCGCTCCTACATGGCCACGGTCCGGGCGCTCTCCAACGCGGTCGAGGCGCGTGACGCCTACACCGGCAAGCACGCCGAGCGCGTCGCCGCCTACGGCCTCGAGCTGGCCGCGGCCGCCGGGCTCGAGGTCGCCGACTCCCCGCAGATCGAGTTCGGCTTCCTGCTGCACGACGTCGGCAAGGTCGCCGTCCCCGACGCGATCCTGTTCAAGAGCAGCTCGCTGACTGCCGAGGAATACGCGCTGGTGCGCCGCCATCCGATCATCGGCTCCGAGATCCTGCGCGACGTCGACTTCCTCGGCGAGGGCAAGCTCGTCGTGCGCCATCACCACGAGCGCTGGGACGGCTCCGGCTACCCCGACGGCCTGATCGGCGACGCGATCCCGCTCGCCGCGCGGGTGTTCGCGGTCGCCGACGCGCTCGACGCGCTGACCACGGACCGCCCGTACCGCCCCGCGTCCACCTTCACGCGCGCCCGCGAGGTCATCAACGACGGCGCCGGCACGCAGTTCGACCCCGACGTCGTCGCGGCCTACGAGGAGATCCCCGACAACGCCTTCGAGCGGCTGCGCAACACGCTGTGATGAACCGGACGATCCTGATCGTCGACGACGACCCGGGGATCCGTCGCCTGATCGCGACGACGCTCGAGGACGTCTCGGGCTACCGGATGACGGAGGCCCAGGACGGCGAGGAGGCGGTCGAGCGCGCGCAGGGCCGCCAAGCCGTCGATCGTCTTCCTGGACATCGACATGCCGCGGCTGAACGGCATCGAGGCGTGCCGGCGGATGCGCTCGGAGCCGACGACGGCGGAGGCGACGATCGTGATGCTGACCGGGGACTCGGACGACGACGCGGAGCGCGACGCGCGCGCCGCCGGCGCCGACCTCTTCCTCACGAAGCCGTTCTCGCCCCTACATCTGCTCCAGCTGGTGGATCGGCTGGGGCATCAGCCCTGAGCCAGCGGACGCGCGAGGGCTTCAGCCTCCGGGCGACGATCTCCCGGCGGCTGCGAGAGGCCTTGTACTCGGCGATCGCCGCGCCGAGGTCGGTGTCGCCGCCTGGGTCGTCGGCCAGCGAGGCCACGAGCAGGTGCTCGAGCACGCGCAGCTCGCGCGCCGTCGCCGGCCGCACGTTCTCCGCGCGCGCGAACGCGTCCCACGCGCGGGCGAACGAGAGGAAGCTCGTGCGGCCGCCGTTGCGGTGCGCGGCGAGCATCGGGCAGATGCCGCCGTGCCCGTCCGTGTAGGCCCCGACGACGATCCGGTTCTCCCGGACTCCCCTCAGCATCGCCTCGCGGGTCCGCTCCGGCAGGCAGTCGATTGCGGTTCGCAACCGGGTGATAGGGTCGCGCGCCTTCACGGCGGGCACCGTAGGCCAGCCGCGGCCACGTGTGAACGCCTGAAAGGAAACCTGCGTGAAGCTCGGCCTGAACATCGGCTACTGGGGCTTGGGCCTCACCTCGGAGGAGCAGCTCCAGCTCGTGCTCGAGGCGGAGCGCCTCGGCTACGACTCCGTGTGGGCCGCCGAGGCCTACGGCTCCGACGCGGCGACGATCCTCGGCTGGCTCGCGCAGGCCACGAGCACGATCAAGATCGGCTCGGCGATCTTCCAGATGCCCGGCCGCTCCCCCGCGATGACCGCGATGACGGCCGCGACGCTGGACCAGCTGTCCGGCGGGCGGATGAAGCTCGGCATCGGCTCCAGCGGGCCGCAGGTCGCCGAGGGCTGGCACGGCCAGCGCTTCGGCAAGCAGCTCCAGCGCACGCGCGAGTACGTCGCGGTCGTGCGCAAGGCGCTCGCCCGCGAGCGGCTGGAGTTCAAGGGCGAGACGCTCGAGCTGCCGCTCCCCGACGGGCCGGGCAAGGCGCTGAAGCTCACGATCGCGCCGGTCCAGGAGCGGATCCCGATCCTGCTCGCCGCGATCGGGCCGAAGAACACCGCGCTGGCCGCCGAGATCGCCGACGGCTGGCTGCCGATGATGTTCAACCCCGACCACCTGGACGAGTTCAGGCCGCTGCTCGAGGAGGGCTTCGCCGAGGCGGGCAACGGGAAGTCATACGAGGACTTCGAGATCGCGCCCTCGGTGAACGTCTTCATCACGGACGACCTCGAGGCGGCCCGCGACGCGATGCGGCCGTTCATCGCGCTCTACGTCGGCGGGATGGGGTCGCGCAAGCAGAACTTCTACAACGCGCTCGTCCAGCGCTACGGCTTCGAGGACGCCGCCCGCGAGGTCCAGGACCTCTACCTCGAGGGCAAGAAGGAGGAGGCCGCCGCGGCGCTGCCGGGCGAGCTGATCGACGCGGTGACGCTGGCCGGGCCGCTCGACCGCGCGCGCGAGCGATTCCAGGTCTACCGGGAGGCCGGCGTGGGAACGCTCATCGTCTCCCCGATGGCATGGACGTTCGAGGACCGCATGCAGCAGCTCCGGCAGGTCGCCGAGCTCGCCAGTTGAGGGTCTTCCTCGGCGCGTTCGGGGACGCGGGCCACGCGTTCCCGATGCTCGCGCTCGGGAGCGCGCTCGTCGCGCGCGGGCACGAGGTCCACTTCGAGACGTGGAAGCGCTGGCGCGAGCCGGCGGAGGCGGCGGGCATCCACTTCGCCGACGCGCCGGAGTACCAGGTCTTCCCCACGCCGTCGGCCAAGCACCTGAAGCCCTACGCCGCGGCGGTGAAGGCCGCGCGCGAGACGGCGCAGATGGTCGAGCGGATCGGCCCCGACATCGCGGTGGCCGACATCATGACCCCGGCGGCGTCGCTGGCCGCGGAGGTCGCCGGCGTGCCGGTGGCGACGCTCGTCCCGCACGTGCACCCGCACATGGCGCCGGGCTTCCCGATCTACTCGATCGGGGCGCGGCTGCCGCGCACCCGGCTCGGCGCGCGGCTGTGGGAGCGGGCGACGGCGCGCTACGTCCAGCCCGCGCTGGAGCAGGGGCGCGACCAGTTCAACGAGTCGCGCCGGCGGCTCGGGCTGCCGCCGGTGCCGTGGGTCCACACCGGGCTCTCGCGCGAGTGCACGCTGGTGGCGACCCTGCCGCAGCTCGAGTACCCGCGCGAGTGGCCGCCGTGGGCGAAGGTGGTCGGGCCGCTGATGTGGGAGCCGCCGGCCGAGAGCGGTCGAGCCGCCGCCCGGCGACGGGCCGGTCGTGCTGGTCGCGCCGTCGACCGCGCAGGACGCCGAGCACCGGCTGCTGCGGGCCGCGCTGGAGGGGCTGGCGGGCGCGCCGGTGCGGGTGATCGCGACGTGGAACGGCCGCCGGCCGGACCCGCCGATCGCGTGCCCGGACAACGCCGTGCTGGTGCCCTGGCTCTCGTACTCGCGGACGATGCCGGCGTGCGACGTGGTGGTCTGCCACGGCGGCCACGGGACGCTCGTGCGTGCGCTGACGAACGGTGTCCCGGTCGTCGTCTGCCCCGCGATCGGCGACATGGCCGAGAACGCGTCACGGGTCGACTGGGCGGGCCTCGGCGTCCGGCTGCCGCGCCGCTACGCGACGCCGCGCGGCGTGCGGGCGGCCGTCGCGCGCGTGCTGCGGGAGCCGCGGATCCGCGAGCGCACGCGCGCGGTGGCGCGCTGGGCGGCGGAGCACGACGGCGGTGCGCGGGCGGTCGACGAGCTCGAGGCCTGGGCCGCGGCGCGAACCTAGTGAGCGACCCAGGCGTCCGGCTCGGCGACGAGCGCGCGGACGTTCTCGGGTAGCTCGCCGGCCGCGACGTCGGCCAGCGTGACGTGCTCGAGCACGCCGCGCAGCGAGGCGCGCACGGCGATCCAGACGTCGCGCAGCGGCTCCGCGCGGCCCTGGAAGTCGAGCGTCTCGGGCCGGGCGCCGCTGACGCCGGCCAGCGGGCCGTCGATCGCACGGATCACGTCGGCGAGCGTGATCTCCGCGGCCGGGCGCGCGAGCCGGTAGCCCCCGTCGGCGCCGCGGCGGCTCTCGATCAGCCCCGCGTTGCGGAGCTGGAGCAGGATGTTCTCCAGGAAGCGCAGCGGGATCGACTGGCTGGTGGCCAGCCGCTCGCCCTTCACCGGCCGGTCGTCCTCCGCGGCGGCGAGCTCCACCGCCGCCCGCAGGGCGTAGTCCGTCTTGGCCGAGACGCGCATGTCCCTGGAGCCTACGGGGCGGTCGCCGTGACGGGCTCGACGCGCACGTGCACGATCTGGCCCTCGGTGAGCTCGAGCAGGTCCGCCTCGGCGCGGGAGAGCTGGGCGGACAGCGGCGGGCCGTCGCCGGGCTGGAGCTCGACGCGGACCTCGAAGCCGAGCCGCGCGAGCCGGACGACCTCCGCGGGCTCGGTGCCCTCGCCGGGGTGCTCGAAGCACCTGGACGTCGTGCGGGCGGACCAGCCGGTCGCCGACCTTGGTCACCGGGCCGACGAACGACATCACGAACGCGTTCGCCGGGCGGTCGTAGACCTCGTGCGGCGGCGCGGACTGCTCGACGCGGCCCTCGTTGATGACCACGATCTGCTCCGCGATCTCCAGCGCCTCCTCCTGGTCGTGCGTGACGAAGATCGTCGTCACGTGGACCTCGTCGTGGAGGCGGCGCAGCCACGCGCGCAGCTCCTCGCGGACGCGGGCGTCGAGCGCGCCGAACGGCTCGTCGAGCAGCAGGACCTGCGGCTCGACGGCCAGCGCGCGGGCGAGCGCCATCCGCTGGCGCTGGCCGCCCGAGAGCTGGCTCGGGTAGCGCTTGCCGAGGTGGCTGAGGCCCACGAGGTCCAGCAGCTCCTGCACGCGGGCCTTGATCTGGTCCTTCGGGCGCTTCTTGACCGCGAGGCCGAAGCCGACGTTGTCGGCCACCGTCATGTGCTTGAACGCGGCGTAGTGCTGGAACACGAAGCCGACCTCGCGGCGCTGCGGCGGGTGGTCGGTGACCTCCTTGCTGCCGATCATCACGGTGCCGGTGTCCGGCTCCTCGAGGCCGGCGATCACGCGCAGCAGCGTCGACTTGCCGCCGCCGGACGGGCCGAGCAGCGCGGTCAGCGAGCCGTCGGGGACGGCGACGCTCACGTCGTCGAGCGCGAGGAACTCGCCGTAGCGCTTGGTCACGTTGCGAGCTTCGATGCCCATGGTTCAGTGTTCCTTGTGTCGTCGCTGGAGGAAGGTCATGAGCGCGAGCACCGCGACGGCGATCAGCGCGAGCACGAGCGCGGCCGCGTAGGCGCCGGCGAGGTCGAGCGACTGGAAGCGGTCCTCGACGTAGAGCGTGAGCGTCTCCGTGCGGCCGGAGATCTTGCCGGAGACGATGGCCACGGCGCCGAACTCGCCGAGCGCGCGGGCGGTGGCCAGGATGACGCCGTAGGTGAGGCCCCAGCGGATCGTCGGCAGCGTGATCCGGCGCAGGACCTGGAACGCGTTGGCGCCGAGCGTCTGGGCGGCCTGCTCCTGCTCGACGCCCTCCTCGCGCAGCACGGGCTCCACCTCGCGGACCACGAACGGGAGCGAGACGAAGATCGTCGCGAGGACCATGCCGGGGGTCGAGAAGATCACCTCGGTGGAGCCGAACCAGCCGTCGCGGCCCCAGACGAGGATCAGCGCGAGGCCGACGACCACCGGCGAGATCGCGAACGGGAGGTCGACGAGCGCGTCGAGGACCCGCTTGCCGCGGAACTCGTAGCGGGCCAGCAGGTAGGCGCACGCGACGCCGAAGACCGCGTTGAGCGGCACGGCGATCAGCGCGATCGTGATGGTGAGGAAGAACGCGTGCTGCGCCGGTGGCGTCGTGACGGCGTCGTAGGCCGGGCCGATGCCGTTCTCCAGCGCGCGGTAGAAGACCATCCCGACCGGCACGACGAGCAGCAGCGCCAGGTAGCCGAGCGCGATCGTCCTGAGCGTGAGGCGGCCGGCGGTCATGCGCTCACCCGCTCGGCGCGGCGTGCGAAGTAGGAGATCCCGAGCAGCATCACGAACGAGATCGCGAGCAGGACGACGGAGACGGCGGCGGCGCTGGTCGTCGCGTCGCTCTCGATGCGGCTGTAGACGAACACGGACGCGACCTCCGTCTTGAACGGGATGTTGCCGCTGATCAGGACGATCGCGCCGAACTCGCCGACGGCGCGGCCGAAGGCCAGCGCGACGCCGGCCAGGATGGCGGGCCTGAGCGCGGGCAGGATGACGCGGCGGAAGGTGTAGACCGGGCCGGCGCCGAGGCTGGCGGCGGCCTCCTCGGCCTCGAGGTCGAGCGACATCAGCACGGGCTGCACCGCCCGGACCACGAACGGCATGGTCACGAACAGGAGCGCGAGCCCGACGCCGATCTGCGTGTAGGCCACGTTGATGCCGACCGGGCTGGTGTTGCCGTACAGCGCGAGCAGCGTGAGGCCGGCGACGATCGTCGGCAGCGCGAACGGCAGGTCGATCAGGCCGTTGACCAGCGCCTTGCCCCGGAAGTCGTCGCGGACGAGGACCCAGGCGATCAGGACGCCCATCACCGCGTCGATCGCCGCGACGACGATCGAGATGATCAGCGTCAGCCGCATGGCCGCGATCGCCTGGCGGTTCGTGATGGCGTCGACGAAGTCCTGCGCGCCGCCGTCGAAGGACCTGACGACGACCGCCGCGAGCGGGATCAGGACGATCAGCGTGAGCCAGGCGACGGACAGGCCGCCGACTACCAGCGGCCCCGTGCGGACGCGCCGTCTCCCGGCCGGCCGGCCGGCCCTTCGCGCGCGCCTCCTCCGCCTCGCCGGAGACGCGGACGCGCCGGCCACGTGGGCCGGCGCGCCGTCAGTCTCGGGGACGAGCTGGGTGTCAGTTGGCGGTGGAGACACCCAGGTCCTGTTCGATCTTCGCCACGGCGCCGCCCTCCGGGTCGAAGAAGTCGGCGTTGACCTTGTCCCAGCCGCCGAACTTGTCGATCTTGAACAGCTTCGACGGGGTCGGGTACTTCGACTCGTCGACCTGGTCGGGCAGGATCGACCGGTAGCCCTTGGACGCGTAGATCTCCTGCGCCTCGGGGGTCTTGAGGAACTCCAGGAACGCCTTGGCCTTGTCGGGCGACTTCGCCTCGGTCGTGACCGCGGCGGGGTTCTGGATCAGGATCGTCTCGTCGGGGATGACGTAGTCGAGGTCGACGTCCGCGCGCTGGGCGGTGATCGCCTCGTTCTCGTAGGAGATCAGGACGTCGCCCTTGCCGCCGGCGAAGGTGGCCAGCGCCTCGCGGGCCGACTTGTCCTGCACCGGCGTGTTCTGGAGCAGCTTCTTGAGGTAGCCGAGCGCCTCCTCGGGCGACTTGCCCTGCTCGATCTGGGCGCCGTAGGCGGCCATCAGGTTCCACTTGGCGCCGCCGGACGTGAACGGGTTCGGCGTGATGACCTCGACCCCGTCCTTGACCAGGTCGTCCCAGGTCTTGATGTTCTTCGGGTTGTCCTTGCGGACGGCGAAGACCACGACGGAGTTGGTGACGAAGCCCTCGTGCGCGTCGTTCGCCCAGTTCTTCTCGACCAGGCCGGGCTCGACGAGCTTGTCCACGTCGGGCGCGAGCGACAGCGCGACGATGTCGGCCGGCAGGCCCGAAGCCACGGCGCGCGACTGGTCGCCCGACGCCCCGTAGGACTGCGTGAACTTCACGCCCTTGCCATCGGCGGTCTTGTTGAAGGCCGGGATCAGCTCCTCGTACGCCTCCTTCGGCGTGGAGTACGCGACGAGGTTGATCTCGCCGGCGCTGCCGTCGCCGCCGCTCGCCTCGCCCTCTTCGGCCGGGCCGCCGCAGCCGGTCAGCGCGGCGAGGCCGAGGACGGCGAGCAGCAGCGCGAGGACCCCGCGCGGGACGGCGCGCCGCTCCCCGGCGCGCTCTGAAGTAGCGGACACAGTCATCTCCATAAGTTCGGTCGACATGGTGACATACCCTCCGGCGGAGGATTATGCACTAAGTCAGTCGAGAAAGGCGATTAGCCCGTGTTAGGGCTCCGCGAAGACGCGGCGCGACCGCGAGCCAGAGCCGTGCATGATCGTCAGCCGCGTCGGTGGCCGGGCCAGACAAGGATCTCGATTGCGCTCGAGGCGAGGAGAGCTCCGGGGGTGGGACTCGAACCCACAACCCTTCGGTTAACAGCCGAATGCTCTGCCGATTGAGCTACCCCGGAACGGCGGCGGGCCTTGCCCGCCGCAAGCCAATAGCAGGCGCTACGGCGGAGCAGGCGAGCCCAGCTTCGACTTCGGCATGGCAGTTCGAGCACAGACGAGGACGCACTTCGCGCCTCGGCGCGAGCCCGCCTCGAGCGAGCGCGTCACGCCCTTCGTCCGCCAGCGCGAACGCCTTGCCCGCCGGATCGACGTGATGGAAGTGCAGCCCCGCCATCGTAGCGGTCGTATCCGCAGATGCGGCACGCGCCGCCCGCCTCCGCCACGAGCAGGCGCTTGATCTCCTTGCGGCGGCGGCCCACGGCGCCGCTCCGGCACAGGCGGCAGCGGAACCCGTCGGCGCCGCGGCGCACGAACAGCGTGCAGACCGTGGACCGGGCAGGTGGCCTCCACGGTCTCGGCGCCCGAAGCGCGCGCCGGCGCCGTCTCGGCCAGACGCCGACCGCGCGGCGTCGCGAGGCCGTAGCGCCCGAGCCAGTGCCGCACCGTCGAGTAGCTGACCGCGAGCCGCGCGGCCATTGCGCGGACCGTCAGGCCTTCGGCGAGCAGCCCTCGAGCCGCTCGCGCTCCAGGCCGCCCCGCGGCGGCGTGGCGGGCCGTGTGGTCGACATCGAGGCCGTGCTTGTTGACCCAGTACGCGACCGTGGAGGGGTGCCTGCCGGCCTCGTGGGCGATGGACTCGATCGAGCGGCCTGAGGCGAGTTGTGATCTGAGCCAGGCTTCCTCCATGACACGAACACTAGTTCGTGTGGCGGACGGAAAACCGCGCTCGGCCGCGGTTCGCGGGCCGCTTCAGGTGAGGCGGTGGCGGATCTGGTCGAGCACGGTCTGGCGGCGGGTCGCGAGCTCTCGCATCCCCTCTCCGCCGGCGAGGCGGGCGCCGGCGATCAGGCGGTCGAGGCGGGAGAGGTCGAGCTGGAGGGCCTCGAGCTCGAGCTTCGCGGGTGTCGCCTCGAGCTGGCCCGCTCGGATGACGAGCTCGGCCACGAGGCGGGCGAGCGCCTCGTCGCCCGGTGGGAGGTCCGCGGCGGGCCTGCGGACGCGGCCACGCAGGTACTCCGCGGCGCGGCGCGTCTCCGGCGAGGCGAAGAACTCCTCGAGATCGGCTTCCGCGAGCCGCCGCTCGCCCTCGTCGGGCAGCGCGAGGCAGTACGCCAGGAACGCGCGCTCGGTCTGCTCCCGGCGGTCGAGCGCGTGGCGCGCGCCGTTCGACGGGCCGCGGCTTCCGACCTCCGGGCCGGGATCGCTGAAGGCGCGCCCCGCATCGCCGAAGCCGGACCCGGGATCGCCGAACCCGGCGCCGGCCGATGAGGCGTGGGCGGGGCGCGGTGAGCCGCCGTGGGGCCCCGGCGGTGAGTCGGCGCCGGAGTCGGCGGCGGGGCGGCGGGCTCGGAGCTGGGCCTCGCGGGCCTCGGCGGCGGCGGCTCGGCGGCGGGCCGGGTCGGCGATCGCGCTCTCGACGAGGCTGGTCGAGACGTTCAGCCGGTCGACGACGAGCTTGACCAGCTCCTCGCGCAGCACGCTCGGCGGGAGGCCGTCGATGGCGCCCGCGGCGGCGGTCAGGGCCGCGTCGCGGCCCTCGGTCGAGGTGACGTCGCCGCCCTCGAGCGCCCGCTCGACCTCGAAGCGCGCGACCGGCACCGCCCGCTCGAGCAGCCGCTGGATCGCCTCCGCGCCGTCGGACTGCACGACGTCGGCCGGATCGCGGCCCGCCGGCAGCCGCACGATCCGGAAGTCCACCGGCGTGGTCCGCCGCCGCGAGCGGTCCTCGTTGTGGCGCTCGAGCTCGAGCCGCCCGCGCCGCACCGCCTCCTGCCCCGCGGTGTCGGGGTCCTGGCACAGCAGCACGCGCGGCGCGAGCTTGGCGAGGACGTCGACCTGCGACGCGGTCAACGCGGTCCCCATCGAGCACACGGCCTCGGGCACGCCGGCCTGGCGCAGCGCGATCACGTCCGTGTAGCCCTCCACGAGCACGACGCGGCCCGACTTCGCCGCGGGCGCGCGCGCGAGATCGGCGCCGTAGACGACGCGGCCCTTGTGGAAGGTCTCACCGTCGCTCGTGTTGAGGTACTTCGGCCGCTGGTCCGGCGACAGCGCGCGGGCGCCGAACCCGAGGACGTGGCCGCGGAGGTCGCACAGCGGGAACATGATCCGGCCGCGGAAGCGGTCGAACACGCCGCGGCCGTCGCGCCCCCGCTGGGCCAGCCCGGCGGCCAGCAGCTCCTCCTCCGAGTAGCCCGCCGCGCGCGACGCGAGGAGCACGCGGTCCCAGCGCGACGGCGAGTAGCCCACCCGGTGCTCGCGCAGCGCCGCCTCCTCGAGCCCGCGCGAAGCGAGGTACTCGCGGGCGCGCGCGGCCTCGCCGCTCTCCCACAGCACCCGCACGTAGTACGCGGCCGTGCGCTCCAGCAGCGCCAGCAGGCGGTCACGCCGGATCCGCCGCGCAGCGTCGGCCGGGTCCTCCGACTCCCGCTCCAGCTCGACCCCCGCCCGGTCCGCGAGCCACTCCAGCGCCGCGCCGAAGTCCAGCCCCTCGGTCTCCATCACGAACGAGAAGACGTCGCCGCCCGCGCCGCAGCCGAAGCAGTGGTAGAGCTTCTCGACGGGGTCGATGCCGAACGACGGCGTCCGCTCGTCGTGGAACGGACAGAGGCCCTGGAGGCGATTCGCGCCTGCGCGCCTGAGCTCCGTGCGAGCGCCGACGAGCTCCGCGAAGTCGATCGCGTCGCGGACCTTCTCGCGCGACTCGGCCGTGTAGCGAGCCATCAGGGAGCGAAGCCGCGCGGCACGAACCGCGCCTCCCACGCCCGGATGGCGAACCGGTCGGTCATCCCCGCGAGGTAGTCGATCACGCGGTTCTCGAGGCTCTCGCCCGGCGGGAGCTCGTCCGGGTGCTCGCAGAACCAGTCGAACAGCCCGCGCATCACCCGCTCGATCTTCGCGTGCTCGGCGCGCGCCGCCGGGCCGAGGTAGACGTGCTCGAACATGAACGTGCGCAGCCGCAGCATCGCGGGGCCCACGACCTCGCCCTGGACGATGTCGCCGGCCTCCGCCGAGTGGTCGACGAGGTCGTGCACCAGCGTGTCGATCCGCCGCGACCCGGTGTCCCCCAGCACCGCGATCTCCTCGCGCGGCAGCGAAGCCTCGGACAGCACGCCGGCCCGCACCGCGTCGTCGATGTCGTGGTTGATGTAGGCGATCCGGTCCACCAGCCGGACGATCTTGCCCTCCAGCGTCATCGGCTCGCCGGCGCCCGAGGAGTGCCGCAGGATCCCGTCGCGCACCGGCTCGGTCAGGTTCAGGCCCTCCAGCACGTCCACCACCCGCAGCGAGTGCTCGTTGTGCCGGAACCCGCGCCCGAACCGCTCGCGCGCGCAGCGGTCCAGCACGTCCTCGCCGATGTGCCCGAACGGCGGGTGCCCGACGTCGTGCCCCAGGCCGATCGCCTCCACGAGGTCCTCGTTGAGGCCGAGCGCCCGCGCGACGGTGCGGGAGATCATCGTCGCCTCGAGCGTGTGGGTGAGCCGCGTCCGGTAGTGGTCACCCTCCGGCGCGACGAACACCTGCGTCTTGTGCTTCAGCCGCCGGAACGCCTTCGAGTGCACGATCCGGTCGCGATCCCGCTGGAACGGCGAGCGCAGCGAGCACTCCTCCTCCTCGCGGAGGCGGCGCACCGGATAGGGAGGCGTGGCGAGCACGCATCCCATTCTGACGCCGCGCCCGGAAGGTTCACGGCCTCCCGCGGAGTTCCGTCACGAAGAATGCGCAATCTGCGCCTGAGCCGCGGCGACCCGGGCGATCGGAACCCGGAACGGCGAGCACGAGACGTAGTCCAGCCCGGCCATGTGGAAGAACTCGATCGACTCGGGGTCGCCGCCGTGCTCGCCGCAGATCCCGAGCTTGAGGTCCGGATGCGCCTCGCGCCCCACCCAGGCGGCGAGCCTCACCAGCCACCCCACCCCCGGCTTGTCGATCGTCTCGAACGGCGAGCGGTCGATGATCTTCCGCTCCATGTAGACGGGAACGAACTTGGACTCGACGTCGTCGCGCGAGAAGCCGAGCGCCGTCTGGGTCAGGTCGTTGGTGCCGAACGAGAAGAAGTCGGCGTGCCGCGCGATCCGGTCCGCCACGAAGCACGCCCGCGGCAGCTCGATCATCGTCCCGACGGTGTAGTCCTCGCCGACCGAGGCGCCCTGCTCGTCGCCGATCCGGACCACCAGCTCGCGCAGGATCTCCAGCTCCTGCTCGTAGTCCACGAGCGGGATCATGATCTCCACGTGCGGCGGGTCGCCCGACCGCTCCCGCACGGCGGCCGCGGCGCGCATGATCGCCTCGACCTGCATCTCGTAGATCTCCGGCATCAGGATCCCGAGCCGGCAGCCGCGGGTGCCGAGCATCGGGTTCTCCTCGTGGATCTCCTCCACGCGCGCGAGCGTCTTCTCGAGCTGCTCCAGATCGTCGGTGACCTCGATCCGCGCCCGCTCGACCTGCGCCCGCAGGTCCGGCAGGTTCTTCAGGAACTCGTGCAGCGGCGGGTCGAGCAGCCGGATCGTCACCGGCAGCCCGGCCATCGCCTCGAACAGCCCCTCGAAGTCCTCCTGCTGCAAGCGGCAGCAGCTCGGCCAGCGCATCGCGGCGCGAGTCCTCCTCGGAGGCCATGATCATCGCCCGCATCTTGGGCTGGCGGTCCTCGGCCATGAACATGTGCTCCGTCCGGCACAGGCCGATGCCCTCCGCGCCGAGCTCGCGCGCCTTGCGCGCGTCCTCGGGCGTGTCGGCGTTGGCGCGGACGCCGAGCCGGCGCACCTCGTCGGCCCACTCGAGGATCCGCTCGAAGTGCTCGGACCGCTCGGCCTCCACGAGCGGGACGTCCTCGAGCGTCACGCAGCCCTTCGTGCCGTCGATGGCGATCCGGTCGCCGGCGGAGACCTTCGTGCCGTCGACGGTGATCTCCCTGCTCCTGAGATTGATCTGGAGCGCGCCCGCGCCGACCACCGCCGGCCGGCCCATGCCGCGCGCCACGAGCGCGGCGTGCGACGCCTTGCCGCCCTCCGAGGTGAGGATCCCCTTGGCGGCGTGGAAGCCCGCGACGTCGTCGGCCTCCGTGTACGGGCGGACGAGGATCACGTCGCGGCCCTCCCCGGCCGCCTCCACGGCCTCGGCGGCCGTGAACACGACCTCGCCCTTGGCCGCGCCCGGCGAGGCGTTGACGCCGGTCGCCAGCACCTCGAACTCGGCCTTGGGGTCGAACGTCGGGTGCAGCAGCGCGTCCAGCGACGACGGGTCGATCGTCGCGAGCGCCTCCTCGCGGGTCAGCAGCTCCTCGTCGACCGCGTCGCACGCGAAGCGCACGGCGGCCTGGGCCGGGCGCTTGGCGTTGCGGGTCTGGAGCATGAACAGCTGCCCCTCCTCGACCGTGAACTCCGTGTCCTGCATGTCCTTGTAGTGGCGCTCGAGCGTGCGCAGGATGTCCATCAGCTCCTCGTGCGCCTCCGGGAGCTTGTCCTTCATCTCGGAGATGTCGAGCGTGTTGCGGACGCCGCTCACCACGTCCTCGCCCTGCGCGTTGATCAGGAAGTCCCCGCTGGGCTCGGGCGCGCCCGTCACCTCGTCGCGGCTGAACGCCACGCCCGAGCCCGACGTGTCGCCCTTGTTGCCGAACACCATCTGCTGGACGTTGACCGCCGTGCCCCAGTCGTCGGGGATGCGGTTCAGCCGCCGGTAGGAGACCGCGCGCTCGCCCGTCCAGGAGTCGAACACCGCGCGGATCGCCTGGCGCAGCTGGTCCTGCGGGTCCTGCGGGAACTCGTAGAGCTCCTTGAACTTCGCCGTGAGCTCCTTGAGGGCGTCGACGTCGAGCTCGACGTCGTCCTTGACCCCGCGGTCCGCCTTGATCGCCTTGATCTCGTCCTCGAACTTCTCGCCCGGGATGCCGTGCGAGACGTTGCCGAACATCTGCACGAAGCGCCGGTAGGAGTCCCAGGCGAAGCGCTCGTTCTCCGTGGCGCGCGCGAGCCCCTCGACCGACGTGTCGTTGAGCCCGAGGTTGAGGACGGTGTCGAGCATCCCGGGCATCGACTCGCGGGCGCCGCTGCGAACGGACACCAGCAGCGGGTCCTCGTCGTCGCCGAGCCGCTTCTCGGCGCGCTCCTGAAGGCGCTCGAGCGCCTCCGCGACCTGCTCGGCCATCCCCTCGGGCTCCTCCTGCCCGGCCTCCATGTAGGCGACGCAGGCCTCGGTGGTGATGGTGAAGCCGGCGGGGACGCGCTCCTCGCCCAGGACGCGCGTCATCTCGGCGACGTTCGCGCCCTTGCCGCCGAGCAGCTCGCGCATGTCCTTCGAGCCCTCGGAGAAGTCGTAGACCCACTGCGTCATGCCGGCGACAGCCACGGCTCGACCGCCCGCAACCGCACGTGAGCGTGATGCTCCAAGGTCTCGATGATCGCCCGCTCGGCCTGCGCCAGGGCGCGCGCGTCGGCGTCCGGCGCCTCGGCCAGCGGGCGGCCGAGCGCGGCGACGAGGAAGTCGTGGCCCTCCTGCGAGAGCGCGAACGAGCCGGCCTCGCAGGCGCCGCAGACGACGCCGCCCGCCGCGCCGGAGAAGCCGACCAGGTGCTCGGCGTCGCCGCACGAGGCGCAGGTGGCCAGGTGCGGCGCGAAGCCGGCGGCGAGCAGGAGCTTGAGCCGGAACGCGAGCGCGTTGGCCCGCGTGGCCCGCTCGGGCGCGCGGTCGAGCAGCGCGAGCTGGTTGGCGAGCAGGTGGTAGACGCCGGGATGCGGCTCGCCGTCGCCGAACAGCCGCGAGACGGCGTCGCACGCGCGGGCGGCGCCGTCCAGCGCGCCGGCGTGCTCGCGCAGCCGCGGGTGGCCGGCGAGCGTCTCCGCGCTCGTGACCGTCAGCAGGTCGCTCCTGCCTTCGTAGAGCACGAGGTCGAGGCGGAAGAACGGCTCCAGGCGGCCGCCGAAGCGCGACTTGGCGCGCCGGACGCCCTTGGCGATCGCGCTCACTCTTCCGCGCTCCGGGGTATAGAGGTGCAGCACCCGGTCGGCCTCGCCGTAGCGGATGCCGCGCAGGACGATGGCCTCCGTCTTCAGGGCCCCGGGCATCGGCGCACTACACTAAGTGAAGTAATGAGTCGGATCACCGTCTATACCACCGAGCCCTGCGGCTACTGCCGCGTAGCCAAGGCCCTGCTCGCGAAGCGCAGCGTCCCCTACACCGAGGTCAACCTCGCCAAGGACCCGGAGGGCCGCGCGGAGCTGGTGCGTCTCACGGGGATGATGACGTTCCCCCAGGTCGTCATCGACGACGAGCCGATCGGCGGCTACCAGGAGCTGGTGCTCGCCGACCGCGAGGGGCGCCTCGCGGACTTCGCCGAAGCCGCCGCCTAGGCGCGCCGACGAGGGCGCCGAGCGTCACCTGACGCGCCGCGGGCGGGGCTGGCAGCGCTCGCAGACGTAGGTCCCGCGGCCGGCGGCGCGGAGCTTGCGCACCGGGCGGCCGCAGCTCACGCACGGCTACGCCCTCGCGCAGGTGGATGAGGAAGCGGTCCTGGAACGCGCCGCTGACGCCGTCGGGGTCGCGGAAGTCGTCGATCGTGGCGCCCTTGGACGCGATGCCGGCCTGGAGCGTCTCCACCACGGCGTCGCGGATCGCCGCGCACTGCGCGCGCGTGAGCCGGTTCGCGGGCCGCAGCGGGTGCACGCGCGCGCGGAAGAGCGCCTCGTCCGCGTAGATGTTGCCGACGCCGGCGACCCGCTTCTGGTCGAGCAGGAACGCCTTGATCGGCGCGCGCGACGCGCGCGCGAGCCCGTACAGGTGGTCGGCGGTGAAGCCGTCGCCGAGCGGCTCGACCCCGAGCCGGGCGGCGAAGAACGCGTCGAGCGCGTCGCCGCCGAGCGCGACCTCGCCGGTGCCGAAGCGGCGGGGGTCGGTGAACGCGAGCCGGTGGTCGCCGAGCTCGAACCAGACGCGGTTGTACGGCGGGTCCGGGCCCGGGTCGAGCAGCAGCGTGCCGGTCATGCGCAGGTGCAGGAGCAGGTACGCCTCGTCCGACAGCTCCCAGACGAGGTACTTGCCGCGGCGGCCGAGCCGCTCGACCGTGCGCCCCTCGACCGCCGCCGACAGCTCGTCCGGGGCGAGCGGGCGGCTCCAGCGCGGGTCCAGGATCTCCAGGCGCTCCAGGCGGCGCCCCTCGACGTGGGGCGCCAGGTGGCGGCGGATCGTCTCGACCTCGGGCAGCTCCGGCATGTCCTTCGAGGTTAGGGAGCGAAGGGGTCGACGATCGCGCGCGTGACGATCCAGCGGCGCAGGTCGCGCTCGAGCTTCATCAGCCGCACGCCGAGCGTGCGGCGGAGCGCGCGGTCGAGCAGCTCGGGCCCGGGCTCGCCCTGGAGCGACTCCTCGTTGAAGGCGTCGTAGAGGTCGAAGAAGCGCTCGCGCCCGTAGCGGGCCGGTGATGTAGAAGGCCGCCGCGGAGCTGTACGCGTAGGCGGCCGCCTGCCCGGCGCCGTCGAGGCGGGCGATCGCGTCGGGCCGCGAGAGCCCGGTGAGCGTGAGCGCGCGGCCCGCGCCGCCGCCGCCCAGCGCCTGGTCGCCGACCAGCTGCGCGGCGTCGGCGACGCGCCGGTCGCCCGAGACGTAGAGCGCGACCCCCTCCACGAGCCAGCTCGGCGTGCGCCCGGACGTCTGCCCCGCGAGCGCCGCGTGCGTGAGCTCGTGCGCGACGACGCGGCCGCGGCCGTCCGGGTCGAGCGGCCCGAACCGCGGCCACACGACGAGCAGCCGCTGCGAGGCGACCCGCACGACCTGCTCCGCCGGCCCCTCCTCGCGCACGCCGGTGTCCGAGATCGCCGCCAGCGTGGCGACGCCCTGGATGCCGGAGGTCATCGCGCGCGCCTGGGCGGCGTCGCCCGCGACCACCACCAGGTAGCGGCGCCGCAGGCGGCCCGAGACGAGCACCTCGCGCATCCGCGCGTAGCCGTCCTCGAGCGCTTCGGCGAGCCCGTCGGTCGCGAGCCCGGCGGGCGCGAGGACGACGAAGTGCCGCGTGCGCTGCGTGGCGAAGCGCGCCGATCTCCCACGGGTGCCGGCGCCGGCGCGCCTGCTGGCGGGTGATCCGCCAGCCGCGCGCGGTCCGCACGGCGCGCAGCGTCCGCTCGGCGTCGAAGCGCCCGCGGATCCCGGCGACGGCGTAGCCCGAGCGCACCTGGAGCCGCGCCCGCCGGCCCGTCGACGCGGATGTCGCTCGCGGTCAGGCGGACCTGGCGCAGCGGCAGGCCGCGGGCGTTGCGGGCGGCGCGGCGGTCCTCGGCCCGCTGCGCGCCGGTGGCGGTGGCGGCGTAGCGGCGGGCGTCGCCGCGCTGGAGCGCGCGGGCGCGGCGGTCGAGCAGCGCCGTGAGCTGCTGCTGGGCGCTCGGCGGCCGGGCGCGGGTCGCCGGGCTCTTGTCGCCGTCACCGTCGCCGCCGAGGTCGCAGCCGGACAGCGCGAGCGCGAGCGCCACGCCGGCGGCGGCGCGCCTCACGGGACGAACGGCTCGCCGGGCAGCTCGGGCGCGTCGCGGCCCGCCAGCCAGCGCAGCACGGACGCGCCGACGTCGGAGAACGGGCCGTAGTGGCCGCGGCCGCCGTGGCCGGCGAAGGACGCCAGCAGCGGCGCGTGCTCGCGCGTGTGGTCGGTGCCGGGGGTCGTCGGGTCGCAGCCGTGGTCCGCCGTCAGCACGAGCAGGTCGCGCTCCGGGTCGAGGCGCTCGAGCCAGCTCGCCACCGCCTCGTCGATCTTCTTGAGCGCGTCGTGGAAGCCCGGGATGTCCTGCCGGTGCCCGTAGACCTGGTCGGTCTCGACGAGGTTCGTGAACACGAGGCCGCGGTCGAGCTCGTCCATCAGCGCGCGTCGTGGACTCGATCGCCATCGGGTTGTTGGAGCCCTTGTGCTCCTTGTCGACGCCGACGCCGTTGAACACCTGGCCGATCTTCCCGACGGTGTGCACCGGCAGTCCCTCGGCCTGGACCTCCTGCATGTAGGAGCGGCCGGGCGGCGGCAGCGCGATGTCCTTGCGCCCCTCCGTGCGCTCGAACGCGCCGGGCTCGCCGCGGAACGGGCGGGCGATGATGCGGCCGACGGCGTGCTCGCCCTGCATGATCTCGCGCGCGACCGCGCAGGCGGCGTACAGCTCGGCGGGCGGGACCTCGTCGACGTGCGCGGCGATCTGGAGGACCGAGTCGGCCGACGTGTAGACGATCAGGTTGCCCGTCTTCAGATGCTCCTCGCCGTAGTCGTCGATGACCGCGGTGCCGCTGTAGGGCTTGTTGCAGAGGACGCCGCGGCCCGTGCCGTCGATGAGCTGCTCGATGACGTCCTCGGGGAACCCGTCGGGGTAGGTGCGCAGCGCGACGGGCGTGATGACGCCCATCAGCTCCCAGTGGCCGGTGATCGTGTCCTTGCCGGGCCCGAGCGGGTGCAGGCGGCCGTGGAGGACGGGGTCCGGCGCGGGCGCGACGCCTTCGAGCGGCAGCGCCGAGCCGAGGCCGAGCCCGCCCATCACCGGGATCTCGAGGCCGCCGACGGCCTCGGCGACGTGGCCGAGCGTGTTGGCGCCCGCGTCGCCGTAGTCGCCGCTGTCGGGCAGCTCGCCGGCGCCGCAGGCGTCGAGGACGATGACGAAGGCCCGGCGCGCGTTCACGGACCGCGATTCTGCCGGATTTCAGGCAGCGTTGTTCGCGCGCGCCCGCGGGTGGGCGTCGAAGTAGACGTCCCTGAGGCGGTCCGCGGACAGGTGCGTGTACAGCTGGGTCGTCGCGATGTCGGCGTGGCCGAGCATCTCCTGGAGCGAGCGCAGGTCGCAGCCGCCGGCCAGCAGGTGGGTCGCGAACGTGTGGCGGAGCGTGTGCGGGCTCATCTTCGAGGCGAGCCCGGCCGAGCGCGCGTGGCGCTGGACGATCTTGTAGAGCCCCTGGCGGGTGAGGCCGGCGCCGCGGTGGTTGAGGAACAGGCGCGGCTCGAGCCGGTCGCCGGCCAGGCGCGGGCGCCCGCGGTGCAGGTAGGCGGCCAGCGCGCGGCCGGCGGTCGAGCCGATCGGGACGAGGCGCTCCTTGGAGCCCTTGCCGCGGGCGCGCAGGATGCCGGCCTCGAGGTCGACGTCGCCCACCTCGAGGCCGGTCGCCTCGGACGCGCGGAGCCCGCAGGCGTACATGACCTCCAGCAGCGCGCGGTCGCGCAGCGCGGCGGGCTCGGTGCCCGCGCGGCTGCTCGAGCAGCCGGGCGACCTCCTCGCGCGAGAGCACGTGCGGGAGCTTGCGGGCCTGCCGCGGCGCCTTGAGGTGGACCGTCGGGTCGTCGGTGAGCAGGTCCTGGCGGCGCAGGTGGCGGTAGAAGGAGCGCAGGCAGGCGACCTTGCGCTGGAGCGTGGCGGGCGCGACCGGCGGCCTGTCACCGTCGCCGCTGGCCAGCGAGGCGACGAAGTCGGCCAGCTCCGCGTGCCCGAGCGTGAGGGCGTCCGTGTCCGTGCGCTCGAGGTGGGCGCCGAACTGGAGCAGGTCGGAGCGGTAGGCCTCGAGCGTGTTGCGCGACAGGCCGCGCTCGAACTCGAGGTAGGCGAGGAAGTCGAGCACGAGGTGCTCGAACGGTTGGGTCGGTGCGACGACGGCCACGGGCCACTGTTCGCCGCCGCCGATGTGTGGCCTGCCGGTGCAACGCCGCGTTCAGCGCCGCCGATTCGCCGGCTCGGCGGCCCGCGCGCGGCTCGCGGCTCAGCGGCCGAGCTTCGTGCGCAGGTGCGCGAGGCCGATGATCGTCTTCGAGTCGCGCGCCTCGGAGATCAGGTCGTCGAGCTCGGCGAGCGGCCGGACCTCGACGTGGATCCGCTCGTTCTCGGCCACCGCCGGGCGGGCGTCGACGTCGGAGATCCCCGTCGCGAGGAAGAGGTGGACCTCCTCGTTGGTGAAGCCGGGCGAGGTGAAGAACGACCCGAGCGCCTCCCAGTGCTCCGCCTGCTTGCCGATCTCCTCGGCCAGCTCGCGCTTCGCGGTCTCGAGCGGCTCCTCGCCCTCCTCGTCGAGCTTGCCGGCCGGGATCTCCAGGAGGTCCGGGACGCCGACCGCCTCGCGCGGCTGGCGGACGAACCACAGCTGCTCGCCGTCGAGGACGACGATCCCGACGGCGCCGGTGTGGATCACCAGCTCGCGCTCGGCCACCTCCTCGTCCTCGTGCCGGAACCGGTCCTTGCGGACCGTGAAGAACGTGCCCTCGTAGATCGTCTCGCCGTCGACGCGCTCGAACCGTGAGCTCATGGCGCGCCAGTCTGTCAGCCGCTGTGCGCGGCCGCCTCGTCGAGCAGCGCGAAGGCGACGTCGAGCATGCCCTCGAGCGCGGCGATCGAGACGCGCTCGGTCGGCTCGTGGTTGCGCTCCGTGCCGTTGGCGAGGTTGACGCAGCTGAAGCCGGACACCTCCAGCGCGTTCGCGTCCGAGCCGCCGCCCGTCGCGATCCGCCTCGGCTCGTAGCCGCAGGAGCGCAGCGCCGCCTCGGCGACGGCGACCGCGGGAGCGGACGGCTTCTGGCGGTAGCCCGTGAACAGGCGCTCGGACACGACGTCGACGTCGCACTCGGCGGCCGACGCGCCGTCGTACACGGCGTCGATCATCTCCCTGACCACCTGCTCGACGCGCGCGGGGTCAAGCGAGCGCGCCTCCGCGAGCAGCTTCGCCCGCTCGGGGACGACGTTCGTGGAGCCGACGCCGCCGCTCACCGAGCCGACGTTCGCCGTCGTCTCCGGGTCGATGCGGCCGAGCGGCATCGCCGTGACGGCGTGGGCGGCGGCGAGGATCGCGCTGCGGCCGTCCTCGGGCCGGATGCCGGCGTGCGCGGCGCGGCCGTGGAACTCGGCGGACAGGCGGTAGTACGAGGGCGAGGCGACGACGACCTCGCCGATCGGCGTCGCGTGGTCGAACACGTAGCCGAAGTCCGAGCGCAGCTTGGTCGTGTCGAGCGCCATGGCGCCGCGCGAGGCCGTTCTCCTCCGCCACGGTGAACAGCAGCTCGACGCCGACGGGCGAGCCTTCGACGGTGATCCGCCGGGCGACCTCGAGCATCACCGCGAGCGCGGCCTTGTTGTCGGCGCCGAGGATGCCGTCGTTGGCGTTCTCCCAGCCGTCGTCGACGACGACCGGCTCGATCGGGGCGGTCTGCTCGACGGTGTCGAGGTGGGCGCAGAGCAGGACCGACCGCGGGCGGTTCCGGTGCGGCCGGGGATCCGGGCGAGCAGGTTGCCGGCGCCGGCGCCGGCGGCCTCCGCGGCGTCGTCCTCCTCGACCTCGAGGCCCATCGCGCGCAGCCGGGCGATCACGTCGTCGGCGCACGCCCGCTCTTCGCCGAACGGGCTCGGGATCCGGCACAGCGCCGCGAAGGTCTCGTTCAGGCGGGCCTTCTCGGCCGCGCCGGCGCGCCTCACTGCCGCTGGAAGTGCGGTGCCGCCTGCGTCTCCTCGGCCGCAGCCGGCTCCTCGGCCGTGGCCGCATCCTCGGTCGCTGCCGCCTCCTCGGGCCGCGTCTCCTCGGCGCGGGCCAGCGCGGCGGCGACGAACTCGCGGAACAGCGGCGCCGGGCGGTCCGGGCGGGACTTGAACTCCGGGTGGAACTGCGACGCCACGAAGAACGGGTGGTCGTGGATCTCGATGATCTCGACCAGGCGCTCGTCCGGCGACGTGCCCGAGATCACGAGCCCGGCGGCCTCGAGCCGGCGGCGCAGGAAGTTGTTGACCTCATAGCGGTGCCGGTGGCGCTCGTAGATCACGGCCTCGCCGTAGATCTCCCGCGCGGCGGTGCCCTCGTGGAGCTTCACGGGGTCGGCGCCCAGGCGCATCGTGCCGCCCATGTCCGCGACCTCCTTCTGCTCCGGCAGGAGGTCGATGACGGGGAACGGCGTCTCGGGATCGAACTCCGTCGAGTTCGCGCCGTCCATGCCGACGACGTTGCGCGCGAACTCGGCCACCGCCATCTGCATGCCGAGGCAGACGCCGAGGAACGGGATCTTCTGCTCGCGGGCGATCTGCGCGGCCGCGATCTTGCCCTCGATGCCGCGGACGCCGAAGCCGCCCGGGATCAGGATCCCGTCGACCCTGCGCAGCCGCTCGCGGACCTCGTCGTCGTCCAGGCTCTCGGAGTCCACCCACTCGATCTCGACGCCGCGGCCGAGCTGGAAGCCGGAATGGCGCAGCGACTCGACGACGGACAGGTAGGCGTCCTCGAGCTTCACGTACTTGCCGACCAGCGCGATCCGGATCGGCGCGGCGCTCTGGGCCTCGCCGGCGCGGCGGATCAGCTGCTCCCACTGCGACAGCTCGGGCGGGCGCGACTCCATGCCGAAGTGCTCGAGCACGAAGTCGTCCACGCCCTCCGCGCGGAAGAACAGCGGGACCTTGTAGATGTTGTCGACGTCGCGCGCCGAGACGATCGCGTCCTGCGGCAGCGAGGCGAACAGCGCGATCTTGCGGCGGACGTCCTGCGGCAGGCCGCCTTCTGAGCGGCAGACGACCATGTCGGGCTGGATGCCGATGCGGCGCAGCTCGTTGACCGAGTGCTGGGTCGGCTTCGTCTTCAGCTCGCCGGCGTGGCCGATGTAGGGCACCAGCGTCAGGTGGATGAACATGCAGCGCCGGCGGCCGACGTCCACGGGGAACTGGCGGATCGCCTCCAGGAACGGCAGCGACTCGATGTCGCCCACCGTGCCGCCGATCTCCGTGATCACGACGTCCACGTCCTGGCTCTCCGCGATCAGCTTCACGCGGTGCTTGATCTCGTCCGTGATGTGCGGGACGACCTGGACCGTGCCGCCCAGGTAGTCGCCCCGGCGCTCCTTGCGGATGACGGAGTTGTAGATCGCGCCCGCGGTGACGTTGGACCCGCGCGAGGTGTTCGCGTCCGTGAAGCGCTCGTAGTGGCCCAGGTCCAGGTCGGTCTCCGCGCCGTCCTCGGTGACGAACACCTCGCCGTGCTGGAACGGCGACATCGTGCCGGGGTCGACGTTGATGTACGGGTCGAACTTCTGGAGGGCGACCTTCAGGCCCCGGGAGACGAGCAGGCGGCCGATCGAGGCCGCGGCGATGCCCTTGCCAAGGGAGGAGACGACTCCGCCGGTGATGAAGATGAAACGCGTGCGGGGCCGTTGGTCAGGCATCAACTCTCCTTGGTTTCATCGAGTGTAGAGGGGCCGGCGGCGGCACTTCACGCCGCCTTCAGGAGCTCCCGGGCGTGGCGGCGGGCGGCGCTGTCGTCCCCGTCCGCGCCGAGCATCCGCACGAGCTCGCCGACCAGGTCGCCGCGCTCCAGGCGGCTCACCGTGGTGCGCGCGGTCTCGCCCGTGACGTCCTTGACGATCGTGAAGTGGCGGTCGGCGAGCGACGCGATCTGCGGCAGGTGGGTGATGCAGATGACCTGGCGGCCCTGGGCGAGGTCGCGCAGCTGCTCCCCCACGGCGCGGGCGGTCTGGCCGCCGATGCCCGCGTCGACCTCGTCGAAGACGAGCGTGCCCGGGCCGGCCTCGGCGGCGACGCCCATCAGCGCCAGCATGACCCGTGACAGCTCGCCGCCGGAGGCGATGTCGCGCAGCGGGCCGGCCGGCACGCCGGGGTTGGGCGCGATCAGGAACTCGACGTCGTCGCCGCCGGCGGGTCCGTAGCCGTCGCGGTCGCTGAGGGCGGCCTCGAACGTGGCGCCGTCCATCGCCAGCGCCGTGAGCCGCTCGCGGACGGCGGTGGCGAGGCCGGTGGCCGCTTCACGCCGGGCGGCGCGCAGGCCGCCGGCGCGCTCAGCCAGCTCCGCGCGGGCCTCGGCCAGCCCGGCCTCGGCCTCCTCGAGCGCCTCCTCGGCGCCGACGAGCTCGTCGCGGCGACGGCGGCAGCTCTCCGCGTGCTCGAGGACGGCGGCGAGCGTCCCGCCGTGCTTGCGCTTCAGCCGGTCCAGCAGCGCGAGCCGCTCCTCGACCTCCTCGAGCCGGCCTGGCGCGGCCTCCACGCCCTCGGCGTAGCGGCGCAGGTCGGCGGCCACGTCGTCGGCCTCGACGGCGAGCGCGGAGACGCGATCGCCCAGCGCGTCGAGCTCCGGGTCCACGCCGCGGACCGCTTCGAGCGCGCGTGCGGCGCCGGACAGCGCCGCGGCGGCGCCGTCCCCGCCCGCCGAGTCGTCGTCGCCGCCGAGGGCCGCGACGCCGGACCCGGCCGCGCCGATCAGCGCCTCGAGGTGGCGCAGCCGCTCGCGCTCCGTGGCCAGCGACGCCTCTTCCTCCTCCGTGGGCGCGGCGGCCTCGATCTCCTGGAGCTCCCACTCCAGGAGGTCCAGCTCGCGGTCGCGCGCCCCGGCGCGGGCCTTCAGCTCGTCCATCGTGGCGCGGAGCTCCCGCTCGCGGGCGTAGGCGGCCGCGAACGCGGACCGCCGCTCGGCCTGCTCGGGCCCGCAGAAGCCGTCCAGGATCGCCAGCTGGGCGGAGGCGAGCGTGAGCTTGCGGTGCTCGTGCTGGCCGTAGAACGACAGCAGCGCGCCGCCGACCTCCTGGAGGTCGGCCGCCGTGGCGCTGCGGCCGCCGAGATAGGCGCGCGTGCGCCCCTCCGCGCTCACCCTCCTGGCCAGCACCACCTCCTCCGCGTCCTCGGGCAAGCGGTCCGCGAGCTGCGCCTTGAGCGCATCGGGCAGCGCGAACACGCCCTCGACATAGGCCTCGGACGCGCCCGGCCGCACGATCCCCGGGCGCGGCTTGCCGCCGAGCAGCAGGTCCAGCGCGTGCGCGAGCACGGTCTTGCCCGCCCCGGTCTCGCCCGTGAGGACGTTCAGGCCCGCGCCGAGGCGGAGCTCGGCCCGCTCGATCAGGAGGAGGTTCTCGACTCGCAGCTCTTCCAGCACGCGAGAGGGTCTACCAGCGGGACTGGACGGAGCCGGGGTGGTGTGCGCGGTCCGTGCGTGATTTGGCTCGAAGTTGTTGCAGTTGGGTGCCGTGCCGGGACGAACTTCGGCTGGGTGGGGTGGTGATGCGCCCGGCCGGGGTGGTCAACGTCGTAACGGATCGGCCGATCCGACGGCGTTACGACGTTGGACACCGTATGGGTGGTCAACGTCGTAATGGGCCGCGGGCGGCTGCGGCGTTACGACGTTGAACACCGAGGCCGCGTGACCGGGACGAACTTCGGCTGGGTGGGGATGGTGGGAGCGCCGGCGCGGTGAAAACGTCGGAACGGATCGGCCGATCGGCGCCGGTTACGACGTTTTCATCGCATAGCGGGGGAAACGTCGTAATGGGCCGCAGGCGGCCCGGGCGTTACGACGTTGTCACCGCCCCCACACCCCCTACGAGAGCCGTTGTGGGCGCCGGCCCCAGCACGGCGCCGCGAACGGGCGCCCGCACCGGCGCGCCGGCCCGCAGCACGGCGCCGCGAAGGGGCGCCGCCGCGGCGCCGCGCGCTCAGCGCGCCAACCGGCCGAACCGCTCGCGCAGGCGGTGGTAGAAGCTCGCCCCCGGGAGCTGGGCGAGCGTCCCGAACTCGCGCCCGAACTCCACGTGGACGTCCTCCCCCGCCGGCAGCTCGCACGCCGGGCGGCCGTCGACGTGGACCTCGACCGCCTCCTCCCGCGAGGCGTTGTTGATCGTCAGGAGGTCGTCCGGGGCCACCACCAGCGACCGCGCCGTCAGCGAGTGCGGCGCGATGAACGAGACCACGTAGCCGCGCACGCCCCAGGCCAGGACCGGGCCGGCGTTGGCGAGGTTGTAGCCCGTGGAGCCCTGCGGGGTGCAGACGACGAGCCCGTCGCAGCGGACCCGGCCGATCTCCTCGCCCGCCAGCCCGTACGCGAGGTCGGCGACCCGCTGGCCCGGCCGGCGGTGGACGGAGATGTCGTTCATCGCCGTCCACTGGCCCTCGGGCCGCCCGACGGTGATCGTGGGCAGCTCGAGCGTCTCGAAGTCGCCCTCGAACGCCCGCGCGAAGTCGTCCACCAGCCCGTCGGGTCGATCGTGGCCAGGAACCCGACCTCGCCGAAGTTGACCGCGAACACCGGCACCCCGGTGCCCGCGTACTCGCGCAGCGCCGTCAGGATCGTGCCGTCGCCGCCGAGCACGATGCAGAGCTCCACGTCGGGCGACAGGTCGCCGACGACCACGCCCTCGGCGTCGGACAGCCCGTGCTTGGAAGCCTCGTCCTCGGTGAAGCGCAGCGTCACGCCCGCACGGCGGGCCGCGCCGATCAGCTCGCGCACGGCGCCCGTCGTGTCCTTCACGCGGCGGTGCGTCAGCACCGTCACCGTTCGGGCGCTCATCTCACGCGACCCCCGCCAGCGCCGCCTCGACGTCGGCCACGCCGCCGCCCCGCGTGCCCTCGGCGATCCACGCGAACGTCTCCAGGTTGCCCGCCGGCCCCGGCAGCCCCGAGGACGCGAAGCCGCGCACCGTGAAGCCCAGCGACCGCGCGCACTCGGCCACGCCGGCGACGGCGCCGAGCCGCAGCGCCGGGTCCCGCACGACGCCGCCCTTCCCGACCAGACGCGCGGCCGACCTCGAACTGCGGCTTGACCATCGCCAGGCAGTCGAAGCGGTCGGCGGCGCAGGCCAGCACGGCGGGGAGCACCTTGCGCAGGGAGATGAAGGAGACGTCGACCACAACGAGATCGGGCGTGTAGGGCAGGGCGGCGCAGTCCAGCGACCGGGCGTTGACCCGCTCGATCACCGTGACGCGGGAATCCTGCCGCAATCCGTAGTCGAGCTCCCCGTAGGCCACGTCCAGCGCCACGACGTGCTCGGCGCCGCGCTGGAGCAGCGCGTCGGTGAAGCCGCCGGTCGAAGCGCCGACGTCGAGCGCGCGGCGCCCCGCGACCTCGACGCCCAGCGCGTCGAGCGCGTTGGCCAGCTTCACGCCCCCGCGCGACACGTACGGCGGCGGTGCGTCGACGGACACGACGACGTCGGGATCGACCAGCTGCCCCGCCTTCTCGGCCCGCCGCCCGTCCGTGCCCACGCGAACCTCGCCGGCGAGCACGGCAGCCGCGGCGCGCGAACGCGACGAGAACAGGCCGCGCTCGGCCAGCAGGCTGTCGAGGCGGACCCGGGGCACGGCCCGGAACGCTAGCGAGCCGGATGCGACGGCCGTTCGCTCTGGCCGAACGGCCGTGTCGCACGCTGACAAGCCGCTCAAGAGCTCAGAGCGGCCGGCCGATGGTGCTCCCCTATGCGCCGTGCCCTGTTCGCGAGCCTGCTCGCCCTCACCGCCTGCCCCGCCACCGCCGCCGCGCAGGTCCCCGATCCCCAGACGCTGCTGAGCACCCCGACCGCCGAGCGCGCGCCCGCGCGCGTCGTCCGCGGCGGTGCGCTGGACTTCGCGGTCCGCTCCGCGTCCGAGCCCGGATCGGTCAAGCTCCGGATCTCCGGGACCGCCCAGATCGACGGCGCCGGCATGCTGACCGGCCCCAAGGGCGCCTACGTCGACCTCGCGACCACGGCCACCGCGGACCTGCACGAGTGGCACGCCGGCGCGCGCTTCCTCGCCCGCAACCGCCCGGGCACGTACTGGTGGCAGCCGATCCTCACGCTGCCGGGCCAGGCCCCGGTCGTCGGCCAGGCCGAGACCTTCGAGGTGCTCCAGCCCGCCGCCAACCGCCGCAAGAGCAAGCTCTTCCCGCGCAAGGGGCGCCGCGGGCACGGCAGCGTCTACCTCTCCAACGTCGGCTTCCCGGCCGGCGTCACCGCGGACCGCTTCGAGTCGGTGACCCGCCGCTCCGCGAGCCGCTGGGGCCTGCGCTCCCGCCGCTGGACGAGCGCCGTCGCCGGGCCGCGCGACGGCTACAACGTCGCGGGCTTCAACCCGCTCGTCCCGAGCTTCGCGCTGGCGGTCCAGATCGACTACGTCGTCGGCCCGAACCGGCGGGTGATCGAGCGCGACCTCGCGCTGCGCCCGGACCTCAACTGGCAGGCCGGCCCCGGCTACCCCGCCTTCGACGAGTTCGACCTCGAGTCGGTGCTGGTCCACGAGCTGTCGCACTTCGCGGGCAACAAGCGCCACACGGGGCGCTGCGCGAACTCGCCGCTGATCGTGGGCCTCGCGTCCGGCGAGTGGTGGCGCGGCCCGCGCGACCGCTGGATCTTCAGCAACTGCAAGGCCGGCGCCGCCACGGCGAGCACGTTCGCCCCCACGCCCGCGCAGCGCGGCGTGGTGATCCACAAGACGATCCGCGTCCGCTGAGGGCGGCGGCGACGAGGCGGCCGCCGTCAGGCGCCCGCGAGCGAGCCGCGCGGGTCGAGGACAGCAGCCTCGATCCGCTCGGCGATCGCCGCGCCGGTGAAGCCGACCTCCTGGTGCAGGAGCTTCGGCGCGCCGTGCGTGACGTAGCGGTCCGGGAGCCCGACCCGCATGATGGGAAGCCCGCCCGCCCCCCCGACCCCCGCCTCGGAGAGGCACTCCCACACGCCGGAGCCGAAGCCGCCGGGCAGGACGCCCTCCTCGACGGTGACGAGCAGGTCGTGCTCGGCGGCGAGCTGCGCCAGCAGCCCGGCGTCGAGCGGCTTCGCGAAGCGCGCGTCGGCGACCGTGACGTCCAGCCCGCCCTCGGCCAGCAGGTCGGCCGCCTCGAGCGCCTTGCCGACGCCCGTGCCGTAGCCGACGATCGCCACCCGCTCGCCCTCGCGCAGGATCTCCCCCGTGCCGATCTCGATCGGCGCCGGTGAGGACGGCAGCGGCACGCCGACCGCCTCGCCGCGCGGGTAGCGGATCGCCACCGGCCCGTGGCCGTGGCGCAGCGCCGTGTGCAGCATGTGGACGAGCATCGCCTCGTCGCGCGGCGCCATCAGCGTGATGTTGGGCAGCGGCCGCAGGTACGCGATGTCGAACACGCCGTGGTGGGTCGGCCCGTCGTCGCCGACCAGCCCGGCGCGGTCCATGCAGAACGTGACCGGCAGGCTCTGGAGGCAGACGTCGTGGACGATCTGGTCGAACGCGCGCTGGAGGAACGTGGAGTAGATCGCGGCGACCGGGCGCATGCCCTGGAGCGCGAGCCCGGCGGCGAACAGCACCGCCTGCTGCTCGGCGATGCCGACGTCGAAGTAGCGGTCCGGCATCGCCTTCTGGAGCGTCGACAGGCCGGTGCCGGAGTTCATCGCCGCCGTGATGCCGACCACGCGGGCGTCGCGCTTGCACTCGCGCACGATCGCGTCGCCGAACACCTGCGTGTACTGCGGCGGCGCCGCGGGCGCGCCGGCGGGCTTGGGCTTGGCGGGGGCGGGAACGCGGCCGGCGATCGACTTCGGCTTGGCGGCGTGCCACTTCTCCATGCCCTCGAGGCCGCCCTCCTCGGCGGGGGCGAAGCCCTTGCCCTTCACGGTCGCGGCGTGGACCACGACCGGGCGCTCGGCCTCGAACGCGGCGCGCAGGGCACGGCGCAGCGCGCGGACGTCGTGGCCGTCGACGACGCCCATGTAGGCCCAGTCGAGCTCCTCCCACCACAGCCCGGGCTGCCACAGCGCCTTGACCGACTCCTTGAGCTGCGGGCCGAGCTTCTCGAACGCGGAGCCGATGCCGCCGGGCAGCCGCGTGAGCTTCTCCTCCACGCCCTCGCGCGCCTTCCACAGCCCCGGATCGAGCCGCATGCGGTTGAAGTAGCGCGACAGCGCGCCGACGTTCGGCGAGATCGACATGCCGTTGTCGTTGAGCAGGACGACCATCGGCGTGCCGAGGCCGCCGGCCTGGTGGACCGCCTCGAACGCGACGCCGCCGGTCATCGCGCCGTCGCCGACGACGGCCACCACGCGGCCGTCCTCGCCGCGGCCCTGGCGCATCGCCTCCTTGAGGCCGACCGCGTAGCCGATCGCCGTCGACGCGTGGCCGGCGCCCATGATGTCGTGCTCGGACTCGTGGATCGCGCAGAACGGCGCCAGCCCGCCGTAGCGGCGGATCGTGGCCAGGCGGTCGCGGCGGCCGGTGAGCACCTTGTGCGGGTAGGCCTGGTGGCCGACGTCCCAGAGGATCTTGTCGCGCGGCGAGTCCAGCAGGGAGTGCAGGGCGACCGCGATCTCGCACGTGCCGAGGTTGGCGCCGAAGTGGCCGCCGATCTCGCCGACCGTGTCGATCAGCAGCTCGCGGACCTCCTGGGCGACCTGCTGGAGCTCGTCCTCGGACAGCTTGTGCAGGTCCTGCGGGCGGTCGATGCGGTCGAGGATCGGAGGGGTCATGAGGGCCTGGTGTAGATGAAGTCCGTGATCTGCTCCAGCTCCGCCGCTCCGTCCGGCGCGGCTGTGCGGAGCGCGTCACGGGCGTTGCGGTGCGACTCCTGCGCCATGGCGCGCGCACCTTCGAGGCCATACTGGCTGACGTAGGTGAGCTTGCCGTGACGCTCGTCGCTGCCGCGCGGCTTACCCAGGGAGTCCTCCGTTCCAGTCACGTCGAGGATGTCGTCGACGATCTGGAAGAGGAGCCCGAGCTCGGCCGCGAAGGCTCGGAAGGCAGTGAGTGTAGACCCCTGGGTGCCTTCCCCATCGAGCAGCAGCACGCACTCGACCGACGCCGCGATCAGGCGTCCGGTCTTGAGCTCGTGCAGCCGCCGCAGCGACGTCTCGCCGGCCTGGACCTTGTTGCGGACGTCGATGTACTGGCCGCCGACCATGCCGTCGACCCCGGTCGCGGCGGCCAGCTCGCAGACCGCCGCGAGCACCCGCGCCGGGTCGCCGCGCTGGTCGCGCAGGACGATCCGGAACGCCTCCGCGTAGAGCCCGTCGCCCGCCAGGATCGCGACGTCCTCGCCGAACTTGACGTGGCAGGTGGGGCGGCCGCGGCGCAGCGCGTCGTCGTCCATCGCCGGCAGGTCGTCGTGGATGAGCGAGTACGTGTGGATGAGCTCGAGCGCCGACGCGAGCGGGAGCACGCTCGTCACGTCCATGCCGACCGCGCGCGCCGTCGCCAGCGCCAGCACGGGCCGGATGCGCTTGCCGCCGGCCAGCAGCGAGTAGCGCATCGCCTCCTCGAGCCCCGCGGCGGCGGGCTCGGAGGCGAACCGCAGGCCGGCCAGGTGCTCCTCGAACGTGGCGCGCAGCTCCTCCGGGTACACGCCGGCGGCCGCGCGGGTGCCGGTCAATGTCCCAGGGCGAGCTGGCCGCTGCCGGCGGCGTCCGCTTCGCCCGCGCGCACCTGCCGGTCCAGCTCGACGCTCGCCTCGCCGGCCAGCCGCGCGCACTCGTCGACCACGGCGGCGGCGCGCTCGGGCGAGAGCGCGCCGGAGCGCAGCTCGGCCGCCGCGCGCTCCAGGCGCTCGGTCAGCCGCTCGAGGGCGTCGTCGGATCCGCCATCGTGGCATGGCAGGCGCTGCCGAGCCAGAGTCGATCGGCCGCGCACTCGTGGCCACCCCCGGGTCGCGGCCGATCGGCTCTGGCGAACGGCCACGGCGGCGAGACGCCGCGGGATCGGTGGATCCGGCCATGGGGCAGGCGCCGTGGCAGGCAGCGATCTGAGATCAGCAGCCGTAGTCGCCCCACGAGGTGCACGCCACGACGACGTCGTCGTAGCGCCGCAGCTCGACGGAGTCGGCCCAGTCGTCGAGGATCCGGCGGCCGGTCGGCCAGTAGCGCACCAGGCGGCTGTCGTCCTCGTCGAAGGACTCCCAGAGCCGCACGCTCATCGTCTCGCCCGGGTTCAGCACGGAGCCGGGCGCGAACGAGTAGCCGTGCGGCCGGTTGGTGAGCCGGTAGGGCTCGAGGTCGACCGGCGCGCCGCCGCGGTTGGCGATCTGCACGACCTCGCGGCCCTGTGGCTTGGCCGACAGCTCGATCGACCCCTGGAGCGCGTCCGTGCAGCTCTCGCGGCAGGGATAGACCATCGACAGCCGCAGGTCGCCCTCGGGGTCGTAGAGGTACGCGCCGTCGCCCATGTCCTCCTCGTCGCGGGTGACGTTCTCGAACGCCGGACGGCGCTGGCCCCAGTAGAACTCGCTTCCGTTGGAGTCGCCGCGCCCGACGTACAGGGTGATCTCGCCGGCCGGCGGGATCGCGGCCCAGTCGGGGAAGACGTACTTGCGCAGCGCGGAGTCGCGCAGCCACCAGCCGCCGAGCGGCATCGGGTTGACGGGGTCGAGGTTCTTGAACCGCACCCACTCGCCGTTGGGGTCGAACGTGTCGTCCCCGTCCGCGTCCCAGTTGACCCACATCTGGAGCGGGTGGTCCTGGCTCGGCCCGAGCCCGCAGTAGTCGCTGTCCCACAGGTTGCGGCCCGCACGCGCCGCTCGGCCGGCGAGCACGCTGTAGTCGCGGTTCCACGCGTGCTCGCGGCGGTTGGGCAGCCACAGCCCGTGGCCCTCGGAGATCAGGATGCGCCCCACGTCGCGCCAGCGGCCGCCGAAGCGGACGGCGACGGCGCGGCGCAGCCGGCGCTGCGAGCGGCTCGCGGGGTCCTGCGCGAGCAGGCGCACCCGCATCCTGCCGCGCCGCAGGAGCTGCTCCAGCCGCGCGGTCGCCTCCACCGCGTGGCAGTCGCCGCGGCGCTGGGCGGCGCGGCTCGTGTAGGTCGTCTGCTCCATCGCGTTCACGCCCGTGATCCGGACGGGCACGCCGCGCCGCGTGCCGTCGCCGTCGAGGTCGGCGTAGAACGTGTCGCCGTCGGCGATGAACGTCACCTTGCCGGTCTGGATCTGGCACTTCGGCCCGGTGGAGCGCAGCAGGCAGCGGCCGGTCTTGGCCTCGGCCACGGCGGCGGGGAGCGCGGCCGCGGCGATGGTCAGGAGGAGCGTGGGAACGAGTCGGCGCATCGGGTCCCCGAACACGGCCCCCGCCGGATCGTTGCGCCGCGACGCGTCAGGCCCGCTGCTGAGCGAGGTCTTGCAGCAGCTCGTCCCACATCGGCCCGACCGCCTCGATCGTGAACTCGTGCGCGGTCTCGGCGGCCGCCGCGCCGCAGCGGCGCCGCAGCTGTTCGTCGGAGACCATCTCCATCAGCGCGGTGGTGAGCGCCTCGACGTCCTTGTGCGGCTGGACGAGCAGCCCGTTGCGGTGGTCGTCGATGATGTCGGAGGGGCCGGTCGGGCAGTCGAAGCTCACGACGCCGAGGCCCTTGCTCATCGCCTCGATGAGGATCAGCGGGAAGCCCTCGTAGCGCGAGGAGAGCACGAAGATCGAGGCGCTCGCGAACTCGGCGCCCATGTTGCTCGCCGGGCCCGCCAGCTCGACCGAGTCCTTCACGCCGTGCTGCTCGATCAGCCCGAGCAGCTCGGCCTTCTGGAGCCCCTTGCCGCAGATCCGCAGCGTCCACTCGGGGTGGGCGCGCGCCACCGGCGCCCAGGCGGGGATCAGCAGGTCGAAGCCCTTCTGGCGCGTGAGCCGCCCGGCGGCGAGGGCGACGGGCCGGCCCAGGTCCGGGGCGCCGCCGTCGAGCTCGTGGACGGTGTTGGGGATCCGCGCCAGCTTCAGCCGGCCGTCGAGCAGCTCGCCGTAGGCCTGGACGTCGCCCTCCGTGAGCGCCACCAGCATGTCGAGCCGGTCGTAGCGGCGGCCGATCGCCTTGCGCAGGCGCCTGCTCCACGTGCCGAGGTTGATCTGCTCGAGCCCGACGGTGATCAGCCCCGGCGGCTTGAGCTCGGCGGCCATCAGGTTCAGCGACGGCCGGGTGGTCACGAGGAAGCCCGTCCGGCGCCGCAGCTTGTGAGCCAGCTTGAAGTCCACCCACAGGTTCCACCACTCGCCGTGGCGGTCGGCCGGGTGGGCGAGCGAGCTGCCGAACCTGGTCAGCAGCGAGCGCAGCGGCCGCAGCGCGCGCGGCGTGCCCTGCTTGCGGTGATCGTCGAGCGCGGTCACCTTCACGCCGGGCGGGAAGCGCTCGAAGAACGGCTTCCCGCGCAGCCGGAAGATGCTAGAGGATCTCGACCTCGTAGCCGTTGGCGGCGAGCCACCCGGCCATGTTGTGCGCGGCGCGGATCGTGCCGCCCATCCCCCAGGCGCTCATGAGCACGATCAGGACGCGCCGGTCGGCGCCCTCGAGGTCGCGCGGACGGGGCTTCGCGGCCACGTACCACCGGATCACGCGGCGGATGACACGCAGCACCGCGCGTTTGATCCGGAGGACGAGCTCGTGCATCAGCGGCGGGCCAGGTTACTAGTGTCCGGGACGTGCCCGACGCCGCGCGCCCGCGCCCGCGGTGACCAGCTCGGCCGCGATGCGGCGGCAGCTGGTCGCGGCGCATGGCCACGCCAGCCTACCGCCGCGGATACGCTGCGCCCGGTGCCCAGGGACTCGCTGCGCCGCCGGCTGCTCGGGGCCCCCGCCGTGGCGCTGCACCGCGTCGCGCTGGCGCTCGCCGCCGCGTTCGCCGGCCGCCGGACCGCCGCGCCGGAGCCCGGCCCGGTGCGGTTCCTGCTCGCCCACGCGTGGGGCATGGGCGGCACGATCCGCACGACGCTCAACCTCGCCGGCGAGCTGGCGCGCGACCGCGAGGTCGAGGTGCTCAGCGTCGTCCGGCGGCGCGAGCGCCCGTTCTTCGCGCTCCCGGCGGCGGTGCGCGTGGTGGCGCTCGACGACCGGCGCTCGCGCGGCCGCCTCGAGCGGCTGCTCGGGCGCCTGCCGAGCCTGCTCGTGCACCCCGAGGACTATGCGTACCCGTGGAGCAGCCTGTGGACCGACATCGTCCTGGTCCGGCGGCTGCGCGCGCTGCGCGGCGGCGCGCTCGTCACCACGCGCCCCGCCTACAACCTGCTCGCGGCGCGGCTCGCGCACGGCTCCGTCGCGGTGATCGGGCAGGAGCACATGCACTTCCTCGCTCACCGGCCGCGGCTGACCGCCGACATCCGCCGCGGCTACCGCCGGCTGGACGCGCTGACCGTCCTCACCGGCGACGACGCGCGCGACTACGCGCCGTTCGCGCCGCGTGTGGAGCTGATCCCGAACCCCGTGCCGCCGCTCGACGGCGGGGTGTCGGGTCAGGGCGCGCCCGTCGCCGTCGCGGCCGGCCGGCTGAACCGCCAGAAGGGGTTCGACCTGCTGGTCCGGGCCTGGGCGGTGGTGGCGGCTCGCCACCCGGACTGGCGGCTCGAGATCCACGGGTCGGGGCCGGAGCGGGACGCGCTCGAGCGGCTGATCGCCGAGACCGGCCTCGCGGACCGCGTCACGCTGAAGGGGCGCACGAAGACGCTCGGCGCCGCGATGGCCGGCGCGTCGCTGTTCGTGCTCAGCTCCCGCTTCGAGGGCTTCGGCCTCGTGCTCGTGGAGGCGATGGGCAAGGGCCTGCCCGTCGTGAGCTTCGACTGCCCGCGCGGGCCGTCGGACATCGTCGACGACGGCGTCGATGGGCTGCTCGTCCCCCCGGAGGACACCGGCGCGCTCGCGGAGGCCGTGCTCGCCCTGATCGAGGACGAGCCGCGCCGCCGGCGGCTGGCGGCCGCCGCGCTGCGCAAGGCCGAGCGCTACCGCGCCGAGGCGATCACGCCGCGCTGGGACGCGCTGCTGGCCGATCTGACCCGCCAGCCCGGCCGCTAGGCTCCGTGCGCCTTTGACGAGCGAGGTGGACACCCCGGCAGTGGCGAGTGCGGGCGGGGCGCGGCGCCGCGCGCCCGCCACCGACCCCTCGGCGGTGACGCGCGCCGTGCTGCTCGCGACCGCCCGGGCGTCCGACGGGACGGGCGCGGCCGCGCTGATCCCGTGGGAGGGCGGCACGCTGCTCGCGCGGCTCGAGCGCCAGGTGGCCGCGCTCGGCGTCGCCGACGTCCGCGTGGTCACGCGCCCGCAGTGGGTCGAGGAGATCGCCGGGGCGACCACCGCGACGGTCGAGGCGTCGCCGAGCGTCGAAGCCGACCTGCGGCTCGTCGCCGACCTCGCCGACGCGTCCGACGGCGCGCTCGTGCTGGTCTGCGCCGACCTCGTGACACACGGCGAGACGCTGGCCGGCCTGCTCAAGGACCCGCGGATCGCCACGGGCGTGGTGACGGGCCGCAACCGGTTCTCGCGCCAGTTCGCCTTCCGCGTGCGCGCGTCGCGCGGGCGAGTCCTCAGCGCCGCCTCGCCGTTCCACGCCGTCCACGGCCCCACCGGCTCGTTCCTCGGCGTGCTCAAGGTCGCCGCGGCCGACCTGCCGGGGCTCGCCGCGGCCGCGCGCGAGCTCGCCGGGCTCGTCGCCGCACCGGGCGCCGAGTGGGAGGAGGAGTTCGGCCGCAAGACCACGGCCTGGCGTGCCGCGCTCGCGCGCACCGGCGCTGACGGCGACCTGGAGTCGGACGACGACGACGCCGGAGCCGACGAGGCCGAGGAGCTCGAGGAGGAGCCGGCCGCCGAGGACGTCGTGCTGTCCGGCGACGACGAGCGGTTCCTCCAGACGCGCCTCGCCGCAGCCCGCGAGGACGCCCTGTCGCTGCTGCTCGTCGGCCTGGTCCGTGCCGGCGCGCACGTCGGCGTGAGCCGCCTGCGGCGGCTCTACTGGGGCCGCCCGATGTCGGCCGAGGCGGCGCGCGACGCCGAGGAACGCATCACCGGCTACGACGAGGACAAGGTCCTGCTCGACTCGGCCGTGAAGGCGACGGACGGCTTCTTCACCACGTTCTTCGTGTCGCCCTACTCGCGCTATATCGCGCGTTGGGCGGCGCGCCGCGGCCTCACGCCGAACCAGGTCACGACGGCGTCCGTCCTGATCGGCCTCGTCGCCGCGATCTGCTTCGCCACGGGCGAGCGCTGGGGTCTGATCGCCGGCGCCCTGCTCGTCCAGCTCTCGTTCACGACGGACTGCGTCGACGGCCAGCTGGCCCGCTACACCCGCACGTTCTCGAAGCTCGGCGCGTGGCTGGACTCGATCTTCGACCGCACGAAGGAGTACATGGCGTTCGCCGGCCTCGCCATCGGCGCGAGCCAGATGGGCGAAGACGCGTGGCTGCTGGCGTGCTGCGCGCTCACGCTCCAGACCGTGCGCCACAGCGCAGACTTCTCCTACGGCGCCGCCCAGACGCAGAAGATCGGCGAGACGGAGCATCCGCCGGTGGAGCGGGCGCGCGACGCGGCGGGGATCGCCGCCGAGCAGCGCCGCCTCCGTGCGCTGGAGCGGGGGCCCGTGGCGGCCGCGCCGCCTCCGGCCCCGGCGAAGGTGTCGCTGCCGCGGAGCGTCCTGCGGCTGTGGCACCGGATCGACCGGGTCGCCGCCGTGCGCTGGATCAAGAAGATGATCGCGTTCCCGATCGGCGAGCGGTTCGCGATCATCTCGATCACGGCTGCGCTCTTCACCCCGCGCGTGACGTTCATCGTCCTGCTCGCCTGGGGCGGCGTGGCGATCGCGTACACCATGACCGGCCGCGTGCTGCGGTCCATCTTCCGATGAGCGCGGCCGCCGCAGCCGGGGCCGCCGCGCCGCCCGCCGAGCCGCCCGAGGCGCTGCTGCGCGACGACGGCCCGCTGGCCCGCGCGGCCGGCCGCGCCGCGGCGCGGCTGCCGGTCCCGGGGTTGGCGCTGCTGCTGGCGGGCAACGCGGCGCTGCTCGCCGCGGCCGCGATCGCCGGCGCGGGCGCGTCCGACGCCCTGGTCGCGGCGGTCGTGGCCTGGATGGTCCTCACGGTCGGCGCCACGAGCACGCGGTGGCCGCGCGCGAGCTTCCAGTGGGCCGTGCCGCCGCTCGTGCGGCTCGCGGAGTACGGCACGATCGTCTGGATCGGCGCGGTGGCCGCCGCCGAGCCGGCGGCGTACGCGCTGCTCGCCGCGCTCGCCTTCCGCCACTACGACCTCGTCTACCGCCGCCGCCATCGCGGCGAGGTACCGCCGCCGTGGCTGAACGCGCTCGCCGCGGGCTGGGACGGGCGCCTGCTGATCGCGTGGCTGCTGCTCGCCGTCGGCGCGCTGCCGGCCGGCATGTTCGTCTGGGCGGGCGTGCTCGCGGTGGCCTCGCTGGCCGAGACGGTGGCCGCGTGGCGGAGCTTCGAGCGCGGGGCCCGCCCCGCGGAGTACGACGACCCGGAGGACGAGGGCGGATGATCGGGATGGTGCTGGCGGCCGGCGCGGGCAGGCGACTCGGGCCCGACACGGCGGATCTCCCGAAGACGCTGCTCCCCGTCGATGGGGACCGGACGATCCTCGACGTGGCGCTCGGCAACTTCGCCGCCGTCGGGCTCGAGGAGGCCGTGGTGGTGACGGGCTTCGCCGCCGAGCGGATCGACGAGCGCCTGCCGCAGCTCGAGGACCGCTTCGGCCTGCGGATCGGGACCGTGTTCAACCCGAAGGCGCTCGAGTGGAACAACGCCTACTCGCTGTGGTGCGCCCGCGAGCACTTCACCCGCGGCGTGCTGCTGGCCAACGGCGACACGGTCCACCCCGCCTCCGTCGAGGAGACCCTGCTCGCCGCGCGCGGCACGGACCTCGTGCTCGCGGTCGATCAGGAGAAGCCGCTCGGCGAGGAGGAGATGAAGGTCCACGTCACCGCCGACGGCCTGCTGGACCGCATCAACAAGGCCCTGGACCCGGAGACCGCGCAGGGCGAGTACATCGGCGTGACGCTGATCGAGCCGCAGGCCGCGGAGCCGCTCGCCGACGCGCTGAAGGCCACCTTCGAGCGCGATCCCCAGCTCTACTACGAGGACGGCTTCCAGGAGCTGGCCGACCGCGGCGGACGGGTCGGGATCGCGCCGATCGGCGCCGTCGAGTGGGTCGAGGTCGACGACCACCGGGACCTCGCCCGCGCCCGGGAGGTCGCGTGCCGCTGCTGACCCGCATGGTCGGCACGCCGCTGGCCGTCGACATCGGCTCGGGCACGCTGGAGCGGCTCGCGCCGCTGCTCGCCGACCGGCGGATCTCGGCCGGCGGGCACGTCGCCGTCGTGGTCGGGCCCGGCCTCGGCGAGGAGATCGCCGAGCGGGTGCGGCCGGGGCTCGGCAACGCCGAGCTGTGGCCGACGCACGCGGGCGGCGTCGAGGAGGCGACGGTGCTCGCCCGGCGGCTGCGCGACGGGTTCTACGACGCGCTGGTCGGCATCGGCGGCGGCCGCACGCTGGACCTGGCGAAGTACGCCGCCAGCCTGTCCGGGCTGCCGATGGTGGCGGTCGCCACCAGCCTCGCCCACGACGGCCTCGCCTCCCCCGTCGCCTCGCTCGAGGACCAGGGCCGCAAGCACTCCTACGGCGTGCAGATGCCGATCGCCGTCATGGTCGACCTCGATTACGTGCGGCGCAGCGATCCCGCGATGCGCCGCGGCGGCGTCGGCGACGTGGTCAGCAACCTGTCGGCGATCGAGGACTGGCGGCTGGCCGAGCGGGTGCGCGGCGAGACGGTCGACGGCGTCGCGGTCGACCTTCGCGCGCCTGGCCGCGACCTCGATCGTCCACCGCCAGGACGGCATCGACGACGACTCGTTCCTGATCGCGCTCGCCGAGGCGCTCGTGCTCTCCGGCCTGGCGATGGCCACGGCCGGCTCCAGCCGCCCGTGCAGCGGCGGCGACCACGAGATCCTGCACGCGATCGACCACCTGTACCCGGGCACCGCGGGGCACGGTGAGCTGGCCGGCGCCGCGAGCCTGTTCACCGCGTTCCTGCGCGGCGAGGAGACGCTGTGCAGCGGGCTGGCGGCCTGCCTCGGCCGGCACGGCCTCCCCCGCACGCCGGAGCAGCTCGGCCTGAGCGAGGAGCAGTTCGCGCGCGCGGTCGTGCACGCGCCGGGGACGCGCCCGGACCGCTACACGATCCTCGAGCACCTCGACCTCGACGAGGCCGCGGCGCGCGAGCGGGTCGCGGCGTTCGCGGAGGCCTTCGGGTAGCGGCGATGCGGCCCTCGATCGCCGAGCTGCGGTCGGCGACGCAGCCGGCCTCGATCTTCGCCCGCAACAGCGGGGAGCACTGGGCCGGGAAGCTCTACATGCGGCGGCTCTCGCCGTATCTCACGCGGCTGCTCGTCCCGACGCGGCTGACGCCGAACGCCGTCACGTGGCTGATGATCGTGTGCGGGCTGGCCGCGGCGGCGCTGCTCACGCTGCCGGGGCTGGTGCCCGCGATCGGCGTCGTGCTGCTGCTCCAGTTCCAGCTGCTGCTCGACTGCTCGGACGGGGAGCTCGCGCGCTGGCGCAAGGTGTCCTCGCCGGCGGGGATCTACCTCGACCGGCTCGCGCACAACCTCACGGAGGCGGCGCTGCCGATCGCGCTGGCGATCCGGGCGGACGGCGGCTGGGACTCGATCGGCGGCTGGACGGACCTCGGCCTGCTGACCGCCGTGCTGGTGCTGCTGCTGCGGGTCGAGACGGCGCTCGTGTACGTGGCGCGGGCGGAGGCCGGACTGCCGGTGGTGGAGGACACGGTGGCGGTGGCGGCCCCGCGCGGCAGCCGGCTCGCGGCCGTGCGGCGGGCGCTGCGGTTCGCGCCGTTCTTCCGCGCGTTCGTGGCGATCGAGTTCTCGTTCCTCGTGCTGGCGGCGGCGCTGTGGGACGCGCTGGCCGGGGACCTCTCGGGCAGCCGCGCGCTGGTGATCGCGCTGGTGCCGGTGGCCGCGATCACCGCCGCCGGGCGGCTGGCGGCGATCCTCGCCTCGCAGCGGCTGCGATGACGCGCTTCGGCTGCGTGGTGCTCACCCAGGGACGGCGGCCCGCGGAGCTGCGGGCGGCGCTGGAGTCGCTCCTGTCGCAGGAGGGGGTCGAGCTGGACGTGGTCGTCGTGGGCAACGGCTGGGCGCCGGACGGGCTGCCGGCCGGTGTGCGCGTCCGTGGCGCTCCCCGAGGACGTCGGCATCCCGGCGGGGCGCAACGCGGGCGTGCCGGCGGTGGACGGCGAGCTGCTGTTCTTCCTCGACGACGACGCCCGGCTCGGCTCGCCGGACGCGCTGGCGCGGGTGGCGGAGCGGATGACGCCCGACGTGGGCCTCGCGCAGCTGCGCGTGGACCCCTCGACGCCGGGAGCGCCGCCGCGCGACTGGGTGCCGCGGCTGCGGGTCGGCGACCCGGCGCGCTCGAGCGACGTCACGGCGGTCTGGGAGGGCGCGGTGGCGATGCCGCGGGCGGTGTTCGAGGAGGTCGGCGGCTGGCCGGACGGGTTCCGGCGCGCGCACGAGGGCGTCGACCTCGCGTGGCGGGTGATGGACACGGGGCGGCGCGTGCGCTACCTCGGCGACGTCGCGGCGCTGCATCCGGCCTACGCGACCGCGCCGCACGACTACTCCGCGTTCTTCGGCGCCCGCAACCGCGTGTGGCTCGCGCGGCGGCATCTGCCGTGGCCGCTGGCGGTGGTCTACGTGCTCGGGTTCATGGCGCGGACGCTCCCGCTGCTGCGCCCGCTCGCGACCCCGGCTGCGCGCGGCGGCGCGCGGCTACCGGGCCGGACTGCGCGAGCCGTGCGGCCCTCGCAGGCCGCTTCGCGCGAAGACGCTGTGGCGGATGACCCGGGCCGGGCGGCCCCCGCTCCTCTAGTGGCTAGCCTCTCCGTGCCTTGACATCAGCCCCTGCCACACCCGGCCCCCGCTTCGACCGGGGCGGCGACGACGAGTTCACCGTCCGAGCGCCAGGTCTACGAGCCGCACAAGATCGGCCTGCCGCCGGTCATCCCGTACCTGCGGGAGCTGTGGCGGCGGCGCGAGTTCGCCCGCGAGATGTCGCGCACGAACCTGCGGGCGCAGCACTTCAACACCGTGTTCGGGCAGCTGTGGCTGGTGCTCAACCCGCTGCTGCTCGCCGGCGTCTACTTCGTGCTGGTCGACATCCTGCGCTCCGGCTCGCGCGGGGCCGACTTCTTCGCGCACCTGATGGCGGGGCTGTTCGCCTACTACTTCGTCTCCGACGCGATCCGGCTGTCCGTGAAGTCGGTGACCGGCGGCGGGCGGCTGATCCTCAACACCGCGTTCCCGCGCGCGCTGCTGCCGCTGTCGTCGGTGCTGACGTCGTTCCTGCGCTTCCTGCCGACGCTGCTCGTCTACATCCCCGTGCACCTGATCGCCGGGCTGCCGGTCGGGCCGGTGCTGCTGTGGGTGTTCCCGCTCACCGCGCTGCTCGTGGTGCTCGCGGCCGGCTCGGCGATGCTCGTGTCGTCGCTCCAGGTCTACTTCCGCGACCTCAAGAACTTCCTGCCCTACGCGCTGCGGGTGTGGCTCTACGTCTCGCCCGTCCTCTACTACGCGCACGAGGTCCCGGACCGCTACGACTTCCTGCTGGCGCTCAACCCGCTCGGCGGCCTGCTGACCGCGTGGAGCGACGTGATCAACCAGGGGCACGCGCCGGACGCGACGTCGCTGGCGCTGGCCGTCGCCTGGGCGTTCGGGATCCTGATCGCCGGCGCGCTGTTCTTCATGTCCCGGGAGCGTGAGTTCGCTGTCCGGCTCTGAGCCCCGGATCCGGGTGGAGGACGTGTCGGTGACGTACCGGACGTCGCTGGACGCCGCGCCGACGCTGAAGGGCACGGTGCTGCGGCTCGGGCGCCGCGAGAGCATCGTGCGCGAGATCGAGGCGCTGAAGAACGTGTCCTTCGAGGTGCCGGAGGGCCAGGTGCTCGGCGTGGTGGGCGCGAACGGCGCCGGCAAGTCGACGCTGATGCGCACGGTCGCCGGGATCCTGCCGCCGAACTCGGGGCGCGTGGAGGTCCACGGGCGCGTCAGCACGCTGCTCGCGCTCGGCGTCGGCTTCAACCGCAAGATGACGGGGCGCCAGAACGTCGTGCTCGGTGGGCTGGCGGCGGGGCTCAGCCGCGTGCAGCTGCGCGAGAAGTACGACGAGATCGTCGCCTTCGCGGAGCTCGAGGACTTCATGGACATGCCGATGCGGACGTACTCCTCCGGCATGTACGGCCGCCTCGCGTTCGCCGTGGCGGTGACGATGGAGCCCGACATCCTGCTGATCGACGAGGCGCTGTCGGTGGGTGACGCGCGCTTCCGCAAGAAGTCGTTCCGGCGCATGCGCCAGCTGTGCAGCGAGGACCGGACGATCATGCTCGTCTCCCACGCGCTCGGCTCGATCAAGGAGCTCTGCGACTCCGCGATCTGGATGCACAAGGGCGAGCTGCGGATGTGGGACGAGCCGGACGCGGTGATCGACGCCTACACGGAGTTCCTCGAGGTCGGCGAGGACGCGCTCACGATGGAGGACGTCTAGGGCCGCCGCCGGCCGCGCGGCGTCTTGAACGGCGGCTGGGTGGGGTGGTGAGAGTGCCGGCGGCGGCTCGACTCCGGAGTGGGTGATGCGCGAGTTGCGACTTCCTCCCGCTCAGCCGTACTAAGTCGCATCTCGCGAAGGGGCGCGCCGCGAGTTGCGACTTCCTCCCGCTGAGCCGCACAAACTCGCACCTCGCGGCCCGTACCCCGACCTCCCCACCCAGCCGCAGTTCCGTCCCGGCTACGCGCAGCGTGGCGCGGCGCTGACGCGCCACGAGCGGTTCTCGTAGATCGTCGTCCAGCCTTCCGGGGTCGCGACCTTCGGGTAGATGCGCGGCGGGTAGATCCGGCGTGTCGTGGGGCCCTTGACCGGCATCAGCAGGAGGTCGCCCATCGGGCTCGCGCCGCCCTCGACCGTCGAGACGCGTCCCCGGATCGCCGTCGAGCCAGTAGCGGACGTAGGGCATCGGCCGGTGGTCGCCGGCCGTCAGGTCGGGGCAGCGGGCGAACGCGGCTCGCACGGCGGGCGCCTTGGCGGCCTCGCGCAGGTCGCCGTAGAACACGGAGTCGCGGTCGACCCGCCGCTCGAGGTCTCCCAGCATGTCCGCGTGCCAGGGCAGGTAGGCGACCGAGAGCGCGGCGGCCACGATCCCGGCGGCCATCCAGCGCGTGCGGGCCGTGCCGCGTGGCAGCAGCGTCCAGCCGGCCACCGCGAGGCCGTAGAAGAGCGTCAGCAGCACCGACGGCGTGCCGATGTAGCGGCGGATCAGCGGCAGCCCGAACAGCGGCCCGACGGCGAAGACGGCGACCATCGCGACGACGACCGCGAGCGGCAGGACCGCCCGGCGGCGCGCGTAGAAGTATGCGAAGACGAGCCCGATCGGCACCCCGATCACGAGCGGCTCCCGCAGGGCATAGCCGAAGTACTGGGCGGTCCAGTACGGCACCTCGCCGATCGTGCGGCGGCGGTCGTTGGCGATCGCGAGGTCGGCCGTGCCGTGCAGCGAGTGCAGCGGGTCGCCGGTGACCAGCCAGTCGGACAGCGCCCAGACGACCGGCGCCGCGGCGGCCAGCGCCAGCCACCACTTCATTTCGCGAAGCGAGGGGTCTGACCCCTCTCGACGCCGAAATGAAGTATTGGGGCGCCAGAGCCAGAGGACGTAGAGGCCGGACAGCACCCAGGCCTCGGGCCGCAGCAGACCGGCGACGGCGAGCAGCGCGAGCACGGGCGCGCCGCGCCGGGGCCTTCTCGCCTCGAGCAGCACCGCGCCCGCCACGAGCGCCGCGAACGGGACGTCCTGGTAGGCCAGCAGCGCGTCGCGCTCCAACGCCGGCCGGGTGAGCACGACCAGCGCGGCGACCGCGCCCACCCAGCGGGAGCCGAACAGCTCGGTGCCGAGCCGGTACACGATGTACACGAGCGCCCCGAACGAGAGCAGCGTGGCCAGCACGAGCACGTCGTCCGCCGCGTCCCCGAACGGCAGCACGAGCAACCCGAACGCGGTCTGGAGCGGGTGCGGCGTCGGCGCGAAGTCGGCCTCGTACTCCGGCGAGAACCCGTTCGCGAGGTCCTGCGCCCACAGCAGCGCGTAGCGGGCGTCGTAGTTCAGGTACCACGGGCCGTAGACGAGCTGGAGCAGCGCCGCCACGGCCACCGCGGTCAGCACCGCGGGCGCGAGCCGCGCCAGGCCGGACCGCGCGTCGCCGATCCTCGTCTCCGGCGCCGGGGTCCCGGTCCGGGTCGGGGCGGCGGCCATCGGGCGCGACACGATAGCTACGGCTAGCCTTGGAGACTGCATGATCTCGACGAACCAGTTCAAGAACGGCAATCACATCGAGGTCGAGGGCACGGTCTTCAAGATCCTCGAGTTCCAGCACGTCAAGCCCGGCAAGGGCGGGGCGTTCGTGCGCACGAAGATGCGCCGGGCCTCCGACGGCGCGGTGATCGACCGGACGTTCCGCGCCGGCGAGAAGTTCCGGCCGATCCACACCGAGGCGCGCAAGATGCAGTTCCTGTACGCGGACGGCACGGACGCGCACTTCATGGACGAGGAGTCCTACGAGCAGATCGCGCTGCCCGAGACCGCCGTGACCGAGGCGCTGAAGTGGGTCAAGCCCAACGAGAGCGTGGACATGCTCTACATCGACGGCAGCCCCGCGGACGTGCAGATGGGCGCCTCGGTGGAGCTCGAGGTGACGCACACCGAGCCGGGCGTGCGCGGCGACACGGCCTCCGGCGGCGGCAACAAGCCCGCCACGCTGGAGACCGGCGCGACGGTGCAGGTCCCGCTGTTCGTCAACATCGGGGACCGGGTGAAGGTCGACACGCGCTCCGGCTCTTACATGTCGCGCGCCTAGGAGTCTCGTGGCCCGCCGGTCCGATCAGCGTCGCGCGGCAGTGTTCGCGCTCTACCAGCACGACCTCACCGGCCGGCCGCTCGACGACCTGTTCGAGCGCGGCGCCGCGTCCTTCACGCGCGCGCTGGCCCATGCCACCGCCGACAACGCCGAGGAGATCGACCGCGAGATCGGCAGCCACGCCACCGGCTGGACCGTGACCCGCATCGCCCCGCTCGAACGGGCGATCCTGCGCACCGCGCTGCTGGAGATGCTCCACCCCGACCTGATCGAGGGCGAGCGCCCGATCCCGCCCGAGGGCGCGATCGACGAGGCCGTCGAGACCGCGAAGGCGTTCTGTGGCGCCGAGGCGCCCGGGTTCGTCAACGGCGTCCTCGCCGCCGTCCTGCGCGAGCAGCGCGGGACCGCGGCCTAACGGCGGCCGGTCCCGTACCGGAACGAGCGGTAGACCTTCCGCGCGGCGAAGGCGAAGCCCTTCTCCCGTCCGGTGAGCGGTCCGCCGCGCTTGTGCTGGCGGAAGCTGATCGTCACGAAGCCCTTGGCCTCCTTCGGATCGTCGGGGACGAGCAGGACGTCGCGGCCGTAGGTCCGCTCGCCGCCGTGCACGGCCGCGAACTCGATCTCGTAGCCGACGCCGTTGTTGACCCGCGCGCGGCCCTCCTGCACGAGCCGGAAGCCGGGCAGGATCCTCCGCTGCGCCTCCGCGAAGCCGTGCGCGTAGACCGGCAGCAGGCCATGGGTGACGTCGCCGTCGTAGGGCGGCAGGTCGAGGGGGCGCACGACCACCGACACGTCGAGCTTCTGCCGCCGCCCCTCCAGGCGCATCAGCTCGCCCGGATGCGGCTGCACGGGCCGGATGCTGTCCGGGTGCAGGATGTTGAACACCGGCGCGTCCTCGTGGACGAGCTTCTCCCCCGGCGCGTTGGAGCCCGTGATGGCGGCGATCGCCACCGGCACGGCCACGGCACAGGCGACGGCGGCGACGATCAGCGTCACCGCCGGCGGCACGCCGAAGCGCCGCCGCAGCAGCGCGGGCAGCGTGGGGCCGAACTCGGGCTTGACGGCGGCCATCAGCCGCCGGCCCGGAGCCGCCGGTTGCGCGTCTCGGTGAGCGGCCCGCACGGCGCGAGCTGCCGGCACTCCCTCGGCCACGCCGGCGTCACGAGGTAGCGGGCGGCGGCCTTCTTCTTCTTGACCGCCTCGCGCTTCTTCGCGCGCCGCTGCTCGAACAGCCGGCGCGGCTCCAGCGCCGTCAGCGACCGGTTGCCGGTGATGTAGAGGTTCACGCCGTCGGAGATCACGGGGTCGTAGGCGCCGAGGTCGTAGCGGAACACGACGTCGCCGTTGCGCAGGCCGAGCCCGAACGTCCGGGCCCGCCCGAGGTCCGCGAAGTACACCGTGTCCCCCACGATCGTCGGCGAGCCGGAGATCTTGCCACCCGAGCGATGGCGCCAGCGCACCTTGCCCGAGCGGGCGTCGAGCGCGTAGAAGACGCCGTCGTAGGAGCCGACGTAGACCGTCGGGCCCAGCCCCGGGACGTCCTTCACGGCGGTCGACGAGTAGACGTAGCGGCCGGTCTGGTGCGCCCACGCCACGCGGCCGTCGCGCGCGGACAGGGAGTACACCCGCCCGTCCGTGCTGCCGATGTAGACGCGGCCGAACACGACCGTGGCGGTCGCGTAGAAGCGCCCGGAGCGCACGAAGCCCCTGGCGGCGCCCTTCGCCCAGATCCTCGCGCCGTCGCGCGCGCGGACCGCCTGGACCTGGCCGCCGTAGTCGCCGAAGTAGAGCAGCCCGTCCGACAGCGTCGGGCTGCCCTTGATCGCGCCGGCGGCGCGGTAGGTCCAGTCCTGCCGCCCCGTGCGGGCGTCGATCGCGTAGAGCGTGCCGTTCTCGGAGCCGAAGTACACGCGGCCGTTGTGCACCAGCGGCGAGGACTCGCTCCGGCTCGACAGCCCGTCGGACCACAGGATCTTCCCGTCGCGCAGCCGCAGGCAGACGACCCTGCCCCGCCCGCCGCCGTTGCGGCCCTCGAGCAGCGTCACGTAGACGCGGCCGTCCGCGATCGCCGGCGAGGAGGCCGAGAGCTTGCCGAGATGCCGCCGCCAGCGGCGCTTGCCCGTCTCCAGGTCGCGGGCCACGAGCCGCGCGTTGTCGGCCAGCTGGAGGATCATCCCGTTGCTGATCGCGGGCGGGAACTCCGTCAGCGCCGCCGCCTTGTGCTTCCACTTCGCGCGCCATGGCCCGCGCAGCGGCCGGGCGGGGTCGAACACGCGCCGGTGGTCCTTCGTGTAGCCGTACCGGGGCCAGCGGAACTTGTCGAGCGACACCGGCTTGCGCTGCTTGCCGTCCTTCGGCGCAGGCGTCGGCTCCGGGCCCACGAAGGGCACGTCGGGGTTCGAGATGTCGCCCGGCGCCTTGAGGACCACGAAGTACGCGGCTGCGGCCGCGCCCCCGAGCACCACGAGCGTCACGGCGGCGGCGACCAGGAACGCCTTCGGCCGTCGGCGTGGATTCAGCACCAATGCAGAGTAGGAGGGCGCCCGGCGGTCAGCGCACGCCGACGGGGGCCGGAACGGCCTCGAACGGCGCCGCGCCGGGCTCCTCGGGGGCCGCCGGGCGCGCCGTCAGCCCGCCCGCGATGGCGAGCAGCGTCCAGGCGAGCGGGTCCTCCAGGAAGGCGGCGTACACGAGGGTGTGCAGCACGAGCGCGCAGAAAGCCGCCGCCACGGCCGCGAGCGCGACATCCACCGCGCCGGGTGGGCCACGTTGCAACCGGGCGCGCAGCCCGCGCGGGAAGACCAGAGCAGCGCGGTCGACCATCAGCGCCAGGTAGGCGAGCAGGCCGACGATCCCCTGCTCGGCGGCCACCGTCAGCGGGATCGTGTGCGAGATCGCCGCCACGCGCTCCGAGCTCACCCCCTCCCGCGCCCGGTAGCGCTCGGCGAACGATCCCGTGCCGAAGCCCCAGACCGGCCGGTCGCGCGCCATGTCCAGCGCCCCGCTCACGAGGTCGAAGCGCCCGCTCGTGGCGCGGTCCAGCGACGCCTCCGTCCGCGTGTCGACCTCGATCGCGCCCGGCGCCAGCAGCAGCACCGCGGCCGAGGCCGCCGCGGCCGCCACCGACGCCGCGAGCATCCACCGGGCCCGCCAGCGCAGCGCCGCGAGCACCGCCAGCCCGCCGAGCAGCGCGGCGAAGCTCGACTGCGAGAGCGACAGCACGAGCCCCGCCCACAGCACGGCCAGCGTGAGCGCGGCCAGCACGACCGTCTCCCGGCGGCGGGTCCACAGCAGCGCCGCGGCCAGCGCGACCATCGTCAGCGCCAGGAAGCGGCCGTAGATGTTCGGATCGAAGAACAGCGAGTTCACCCTGAAGTAGGGCTTGAGATCGTTCGCCTCCTGCACCTTCGCGTTGGACAGCAGGAGGTGGCCGGTGGCGTACTCGTAGAAGCCGACGGCGGCGAACAGCACGGCCAGGCCCGTGACGAGCCAGAGCACGGTCTCCAGCCGCGGCGCGGTCCACGGGACGTCGAGCAGCAGCCGCAGCAGCACGGCGAACGGGACGTAGAACAGGCAGACGTTCTTGAGCGCGACCGCGAGGTCGGTCGAGTACGTGGCCTGGAGCGCGTAGAGCACCAGGAACACCGCCAGCGCGATCAGCACGTTGCGCAGCCGCCGGTCCGGCTCCCGCTCGGCCACCGCGAGCGCCGCCCCGCCCGTGCCGGGCCGCAGCCACGTGAACGCGGTCGCGGCGCAGCCGGCGGCGATCACGCCGTAGAGCGGGATCAGCAGGCTGGCGGTGTCCGCGCCGATCTGGAGCGGCACCCGGAACGGCAGCGCGGCGACCGCCAGCACCCCGAGCAGCGCGGGGCGCCGGACGAGCAGCGCGGCGAGCGCGAGTACGGCGAACAGCCCGGCGCCGGCCGCCGCGGCGATCGTGGCCACGCCGCGGTCCAGCGAGTCCCCTTCGAGCGTCGCGACCGCCAGCCCGGACAGCGCGAGCGCGGCGAGCATCGCCGCGGCGCGCAGCCGCGGGTCGCGCGCCAGCAGGACGCCCGCTCCCGCCGCGGCGGCGGCGATCACCGCGGCGCCCTGGACGGCCGGCGCTACGGCGACGATCGCGGACATCGGCTCACCGCGCGCAGGCTAGCCGGTCGCTCGGCAGCGCTCCCTTAACGACGCGAGGCCCGCCGTGTGGCGGGCCTCGCGTGGCACGTCCTGCCGTGAAGCTAGTTCCAGATGTAGAAGTACTTGTCGTCGGCGTTGAACGGCGCCCACGGGTTGTCCAGCGACGGGAACCGGTTGCAGGTGCGCGACCGGACATGCGGCAGGCACGGGTTGTACGGGTTCACGAACGCCAGCGCGTTGTGGGGCGGCGGGTCGAGCTCGGACGGACGCGCGTCCTCCGGCTCGCCGCTGATGATGTTGCGGCGGCACTCGACGAGGTTCGGGATGTCGTCGTGGTCCTGGTCGTCCGCGCCGTCGCGCACGCCGTCGCCGTCGCTGTCGGTGTCGACCACGTCGAGCGTCGGGTACAGCGCGTAGTACGGAGTCTCCTCGCCGTACAGCCCGTCCCAGTACTCGCGCGTGCCGCAGCCGTGCGTCTCGTCGAAGTTGGTCATGCCGTCGGCGTCCTCGTCACGCTCGGCGTCGGTCAGCCAACCGTCGTCGTTGAAGTCGTAGTAGTGGACCTCGGTCGTGTGGGCGTCGTTGAACGGGACGGTCTCGGGAGCGCCGCCGCTGCGGTTGAAGTCGCGGATGTCGTACTGCGTCCGCGGCAGGTACCACTCGTCGCTCAGGTCCGACAGGTGGACCTGGTCGTAGCCGGCGCCCGCGGCCCAGCCGAAGAACGCGTTCTGCTTGTCGTAGTTGGTGGCGGACAGGCTCGGCCGGCGGCGGCCGTCGAGCCCGCGCTGGTTGACCGAGTACTGCTCGCCGGCCGAGTAGCGGAGCACGTTGAGGTCGGTCGCCAGCGGCGCGCGGCCGAGGGCGAACTTCCAGAGCCGGTACTCCTCCGTGAGCGTCAGCGAGTCGCCGTCGTGGTCGACGTTGGCGTCCTTGTCGAGCGGGTTCGGATACGGCCGCTTGCCGGGGAACGGCAGGTTCTGGTTCGGCTCCTGGTGCTCGTCGTCGTTGAGGTCGCGCGCCGAGGCGTACTCGTAGCCGTCCGGCACGCCGTCGTCGTCCGTGTCCGCCTTGCAGGCGTCCAGGCCGAGCGTGTTCTCGAGCGCGGCGTCGAGCAGGTCGGCGTCCTGGTCGCCCGTGCAGACCTGCGGCGGCGGCGGCGGGGTGACCGGCGTGCCGGGGGTCGGCGTGGTCGGCGCGGGGCCGGAGCCGGTGCCCGTGCTGCCGCCGGGGGTCGCCGGCTTCGGGAGCGCGGTGATCATCGGCGACTTGGCGTCGGTCGTGAACTTCTTGCCGAAGCGCTGCGAGAAGACCCGCAGGCGGTACTGCGTGGCGACGTTCTCGTCCATGAACGGGCGCAGGGTGTCCGGCACGATGACGCGGATCTGCCTGCGCCGTGGCGAGCGTCTTCTTCACGAAGATGGCACGAGCGCCGTCGCGCTTGAACACGACGGTGTTCTTGTTCTTGCCGCGCTTGAAGTTCTTGCCGCGGATCGTCAGCGTGTCGCCGACGTTGGCGCTGAGCGGCGTGACGGCGGTGACGACCGGATAACGCTTCTTCTTGCGCTTGGCGGCGTCGGCGGTGGCCGTGCCCGCGACCGCGGGCACGAGCAGGGCGCCGAGCGCGGCCGTGAAGGCGGCGCGGCGCGCGAATGGGCGAATGCGGGCTCGAAGTACCATCACGCCCGGATATCGGCGGGAGCCGCCGGTGCCTTGAGCCGCTCGCCTGGGGTGGCGACCCTAGTCGACCACGATCAGGTCCTTGGTGGTGGAGCTGAGCACGTCGCGCCCGGCCTCCGTGACCACCACCAGGTCCTCGATGCGCACGCCGCCGCGGCCCGGCAGGTAGACGCCCGGCTCCACCGTCACGACGTGCCCCTCGCGCAGCGCATCCGTTCCCGTGCGCGCGAGGCGCGGCGCCTCGTGGACGTCGAGCCCGACGCCGTGGCCGAGGCCGTGGCCGAAGTGCTCGCCGTGGCCGGCGGCCTCGATCAGCCCGCGCGCGACGGCGTCGACGTCGCGGCCGGCCGGGCCGGGACGCACGGCGTCGAGCGCGGCGAGCTGCGCCCGCCGGACGAGCTCGTAGGCCTCCGCGAGGTCGTCGGGCAGGGCGCCCGTCGCCCACGTGCGCGTGCAGTCGGAGCAGTAGCCGTCCAGCCGCGCGCCGATGTCGAAGGTGACCAGCGTGTCGCGCGGGATCGCCTCGTGGGTCGGCGTCGCGTGCGGGAGCGCGCCGCGCTCGGCCCGAGGCGACGATCGACGAGAAGCTCGGCCCGTCGGCGCCGCGGCGGCGCATCTCGTGCTCGAGCTCCACCGCGACGTCGTGCTCCGTCCGGCCGACGATCCCCCACTCCCGCAGCCAGTCGTAGATCTCGTCGGCGAGCGCCGCCGCCGCGCGGATCGCCTTGACCTCCTCCGGCTCCTTGATCGCGCGCTCGCCCTCCACGATCCCGCCCGCGCCGCACGAGCTCGATCCGGTCCGGTACGACCTCGCGCATGCGCGCGTGGCGCCTGACCGACACGTGGTCGTCCTCGAAGCCGAGCCGCAGGGCGCCGTCCGGCCAGCCGTCGGCGAGCGCGGTGACGAAGTCCTGCGGGCCCTGCTCGCGGTCGAACTCCAGGACCTCGCGCGGCGGCCTGCTCGACGTAGCGGAAGTCGGTGACGAAGCGCCGGACGTCCGCAGCCGACCACGGCCATCGCGTTCGAGCCGGTGAAGCCCGTCAGGTAGCGGACGTTGGTGAGGTCGGTGACGAGCAGGAGGTCCAGCTCGCGCTCCCGCAGGCGCTCCGCGACGCGGTCGGCCCGGCTCATCGGCGCTCGAACGCCTCGCGCAGGCTCTCGAGCGCCTCGCGGTAGCCGTCGACGCCCTTGCCGCTCACGCGCGCGATCACGACGTCGGCCAGCACGGAATGGTGGCGGAACGGCTCGCGGTGTTCGACATCGGACAGGTGCACCTCGACCGCCGGCAGCCCCGCCAGCTCGACGCGCGTCGCGCAGCGCGTACGCGTAGTGGGTCCACGCGCCGGGATTGAGCAGGAGGCCGTCGGCGTAGTCGCCCGCGCGGTGCAGCTCCTCGACGTACTCGCCCTCGTGGTTGGACTGGAAGAAGCGCGCCTCCAGCCCCAGCTCGCGCGCGAACTGCTCGATCTTGTACTCCAGGCGCGAGAAGGTCAGGCCGCCGTAGTGCTCCGCGGGCCGGCGATCGAGCGCGTCGAGGTTGACCCCGTGGAGGACGGCGACGCGGTTGCGCATCAGTGACGCAACTGTGCCACGGCGGCACGCAGGTCGTCGTCCGAGACCGCGACGCCGGCGCGCACGTCGCCCGGCGCCTCGACGAGCACGAAGCCGACCCGCCCGGCGCGGCGCTTCTTGTCGCGGCTCGTCGCGGCGACCACCTCCGCCGGGTCGATCGCCGGGTCCAGCTTCGTCGGGAGGCCGTGCGAGGCGAGCAGCTCGGCGACCTCCTCGCGCAGCGCCGGCTGCACCGAGAGCGTGAGCGCGGCCAGCAGCCCGAGCGCGACCGCCTCGCCGTGGCGGTAGCGGGAGTAGCCCGTGACGGTCTCGATCGCATGTCCAACCGTGTGGCCGAGGTTGAGGGTCTGCCGGCGGCCGGCGTCGCGCTCGTCGGCCGCGACCACGGCGAGCTTCGTGCGCGCGCAGGCCAGCACGAGGTCGCGGTCCGGCTCGGCGTGCCGGGCGCGGACGCGCTTCCACAGCGAGCCGCCGGCGATCAGCGCGGTCTTGATCACCTCGGCCCAGCCCGCGGCCAGCTCCTCCGGCGGGAGCGTCAGCAGCGCCGCCGGATCGGCCAGCACCGCGGACGGCTGGTGGTAGGCGCCGACGTAGTTCTTGCCCTGCGGCAGGTCGACGCCCGGTCTTGCCGCCGTACGCCGAGTCGACCTGCGAGACCAGCGTGGTCGGCACCTGCGCGACCCGCACGCCGCGCTGGTAGACGGCCGCGCAGAAGCCCGCGAGGTCGCCGACGACCCCGCCGCCCAGCGCCACGACGTGGCCGTCCTGGTCCAGCCCCTCCTCGGCCAGCCGCTCGAGCACGGCGCCGGCGGTGCCGAGCGTCTTGGCGGTCTCGCCCGGCCGGGACCGTCACCGTCGCCTTCGCGGGCACGGCCGCGCCGTAGAGCCGGGCGACGTGCTCGTCCGTCACCACGTAGGCCGGCCCCTGCACCGGGTGGAAGCCGGAGCCGAGCAGCCCCTCCCCCACGTACACCGGGTACTCGCCCGACGCCGCGGTGGCCCACACCAGCCGGGTGCCCGCCGGCGCGTCCGCGAGCGAGCGCAGCGCGGGAACGGCGCGCCGCACGACGTCGCGCGCGCTGTCGAGCAGGACGGCGTCGGCCAGCCCGTCGTACAGCGGCGCCCGCTCGGTGAGCAGCGCGGCGAAGCGGTCGCGGTCGCGCGCCAGCGGCCGCCGGCCGCCCGCCCGCCGCCACGCGGTCTCCTCGTCGACGTCGAGCAGCACGACGGTGTGCGGTTCGAGCAGGCCGCGGACGCGCTCGGAGCCGATCGCGCCCCCGCCCAGCGACAGCACCGGAGCGGGCGGGCGCTCGAGCAGGTCCGCCACGGCGTCCTCCTCGGCCTCCCGGAAGGCGCGCTCGCCGTGCGAGGCGAAGTGCTCCTCGATCGAGCGTGCCGAGCCGCTCCTCCAGCACGTGGTCGGAGTCGACGGCGCGGGCGCCCAGCGCGGCCGCGGCGGCACGGGCGGCGCTCGTCTTGCCCGCGCCCATGAACCCGATGAAGACGAGCGCTATGGCCGCCGCCGCTTCCAGCCGATGCGCCGCTCGTAGGCCTCGAGCGCGGCGCGGGCATCGTCGACGTGGTCGCCGCCGAACTTCTCGCGGTACGCCGAGGCGAGGACGATCGCCAGCATCGCCTCCCCCACCACGCCGGCCGCCGGCACGGTGCACGAGTCCGTCCGCTCGCGCAGCGCCTGGGCGGGCTCGCGCGTGGCGATGTCGACGGAGCGCAGCGGCTTGGTGAGCGTCGGCAGCGGCTTCATCGCGCAGCGGACGACGAGCGGCTCGCCGGTCGTCATGCCGCCCTCGACCCCGCCCGAGCGGTTCGTCTCGCGGTAGTAGCCGCGCTCGTCGGAGTAGAAGATCTCGTCGTGCGCGGCCGAGCCGGGGCGGCCGGCGAGGTCGAACCCGTCGCCGATCCCGCAGCCCTTGATCGCCTGGATCGAGAGCATCGCCAGGCCGATCCGGCCGTCGAGCCGCTCCTCCCACGACACGTGCGAGCCGAGCCCGGGCGGCAGGCCGAACGCGCGGACCTCGAACACCCCGCCGAGCGACTCGTTGTTCTTGCGCAGGACGTTGATCTCCTGGACCATCGCCCGCGACGCCTCCGCGTCGAGGCAGCGGACGGGCGACGCGTCGACGTCCGCGAAGTCCTCGAGCGCGAGCTCGCCGTACTCGGGCGCGCGTGACCGAGCCGATCTGCGTGACGTGCGAGACGACCTCGGCGCCGAGCGTGCGCAGGAACGCCTTCGCCACCGCGCCGCCGGCGACGCGGGCGGCGGTCTCGCGCGCGCTGGCGCGCTCGAGCACGTTGCGGACGTCGCTGAAGCCGAACTTCTGGACGCCGGCCAGGTCGGCGTGGCCGGGGCGCGGGAGATGGACCTCGGGCACGTCGGCCTCGACGGGCCACGGGTTCATCCGCTCCTCCCAGTTCGCGAAGTCGCGGTTGGTCACCGAGAGGGCGATCGGGCCGCCGAGCGTGCGGCCGTGGCGCACGCCGGAGGTGACCTCGGCGGCGTCGCGCTCGATCTTCATCCGGCCGCCGCGGCCGTGGCCGAGCTGGCGCCGGGCCATGTCGGCGTTGATGGCGTCGCGGTCGAGCTCGAGCCCGGCGGGCACGCCCTCGACGACGCAGGTCAGGCCGGGGCCGTGGGACTCCCCCGCGGTGATCACGCGCAGCGTCACCGCAGGGATCCTATGAAGGCGTGCTCGTCAAGGGCGCGGCAGCGCCGGCCGGGACCGGCCCGCACGCGAAGGGCGGCGGGCATGGCCCGCCGCCTTGGCGCGAGGTGGTTCGTGGCGGCTAGAACGCGCCGGCGCTGGCCATGCGCGGCCCGCGCCATGCGGGCGGCCTGGGCCTTGAAGGCGCGCTTGCTCAGCTTGCGCACCGTGCCGGACTTGGCGTCGTAGCGGTAGCGCAGCGGGCCGGCGGCGCGGCGGGTGCGCAGGACGCGCCGGCCGGCCTTGGACGCCTTGGCGCGGGCGGCCTTCGCCTTGGCGGCGGAGGCCGTGGTGCTGCGCTTGATGTCGAGCAGGTCGAGCTGGTACTGCGCGGTGACGTTGCCCGTCTCGTCGGTGACGTCGAAGAACTCGGTGTCGCCGACGCGCATGTGGATCGTCTCGCAGACCGCGGGGTTCGGCTTGCACGTGCCGTCGCCCTGCGGCTCCGCCGACGCGTCCACGAGGAACACGGCGGTCTTGCCGTCGCCCTCGAGGCCGAGGTAGACGAGGATCGGCTCCTCGGCAGACGGCAGGGCCGTCAGCCGCGGCAGGTTGCGCTTGGGCAGCGAGGTCTCCTCGGTGGACCCGAAGCGCACGGTGAGCGAGTACAGCTCGTACGAGGGCTTGGGCGTGTCCGGGGCGTCCGCCACCGGCGGCTCGGCGGCCGGCGGATACGGGCACGGTCGGGCCGCTGGGGACGCCGCCCGTGCCGGTGCCGGGGTCGCCGGCCGGCTTCGCCGGGGTCAGCGGGACGCCGCCCGAAGGCACGGGCGTCGCGGTCGGCTCCGGCGCGGGGCCGGGCTGGAAGGGGTTCTTGCGGGCACCGAGCACGCGGCGCCGCTCCTTGTGGTCGGCGTCGGTGACGAGGCTCACGACCGGGTCGGCGAGCGCGTCGTCGGAGCCCGCCTTGTCGGCGGCCGGCGACGCCGGCGCCGGGGCGGCCGGCTCGGCGTCCTTGGCGAGGACGAAGGGGACCGCGGCCAGCGCGGCGATCAGGAGGATCGCCACCGGCAGCAGACGGCGCTGCACGAGCTCGCGCCAGATGGACAGAACGGGGTTCATCGGGTGGCTCCGGTAGTCACGGTCGCGGGAGTGGTCGGCACGGACGGACCGCCGGGCGTCGGGGTCGCCCCCGGCGCGGACGGCGTGGTGGCCGCGGGGCCCTGCGGGGTCGCGCCCGCCGTCAGGCCCTGCGCCGGCGGCACGATGTACGAGCTGGCGCCGATCTCCGCCCGGATCTCGGGGAAGCCGTCCTGCTCGACCTTCATGTCGATGCTCTCGAGCCGCAGCAGGCGACCGCTGACGTTCATGCGCTCGTTGCGCAGCGTCACGAAGCGCTCCAGCCGCGAGAAGAACTCGGACAGGTTGCCGAAGTGGCCCTCGAAGGCGAAGGTGAACGGCATCGCCGAGAAGCCGGCGGTGCCGACGGTGACGGCGCCCGGCGGCGGCGCGGTGGCGCCCTCGGTCGTCGTGCCCGCGACCGCGGTCGCGGCGGCCGACGCGGTCGCGCCGGTCCCGCCGACCTGGATCGTGCGGAAGTCGACGCCCGTGCCCTGGGCCGCGGAGTCGAGCTGCACGAGCAGCGAGCGCGAGTCGTCGTCGTCCGGCACGGCCTTGCCGAGGCGGACCACCGTCGCGTAGTTGCCCGAGTAGTTCTTCCGCGCCGCCTCGTAGCCGCCGAGCGTCTGCTCGGCCGACGCCAGGGCGGTCTTCTTGGCGGAGATCTTCTTGTCCAGCTTCGCGATCTCGTCGCGCTTGGGCGCGAGGGCGAGGAACCAGAAGGCGGCGAGGGCCGCCGCGGTCACAGCGACCGCGATCAGGAGCTTGTAGGTTCTTGGTCACGGTGGCTGCCTAGGGAGTGGAGGGAGCGGAGGTCGTGGTGCCGGAGCCCGCAGCCGGAGTCGCGGCGGGAGCCGCGCCTGCGGCCGGAGTCGCAGCGGGGGTCGCGCCGGCGGCCGGGGTGGCGGCGGGCGTGGCGCCCGGCGCCGGGGTGGCGCCCGGAGCGGCCGTGGTCGTGGTCGCCGCGGCGGCGGCGACCGGCGCCGGATCCGCGCTGGCGGCGGCGTGACCCTCGAAGAACACGATGACCTCGAACGACGGCGTGCTCGGCTTGCCGCAGTAGCCCGTCGCGCTCGGCGCGTTGGCGTCGGCCTGGCCGGTCGCGCTCTCGGTCGCCTCCTTGTCGGACTTCGAGAGCGACACGCGGGTGACGCCGTCGATGTTCCGCAGGCGCGACATCAGCGTCGCCACGTCGGTCTGGGAGCTGGTGCAGCCGACCAGCGTGATCGCCGGCGCGGTGATCGAGCCGCGGATCGAGCCGCCGCCGGTCTGGGCGTTGCCCAGGTCGCCCTTGAAGGACGCGAGCGTCACGTTCGTCGGGACGGCGCGCGAGAGGTCGCGGATCGCCTGCTCCCAGTCGAAGCGGGAGGCGGCGAGGTCCTTGACCGTCTGGACGCGCTCGTTGGCGACCGTCTCGAAGTCGGCGTAGGGCTTGAGCTCGGCAACCCGCTTCGTCACGGACTCGGCCTGGGCGGACGCCTGGGCCAGATCGGCCTGGCGGTCCTTCACGGTGTTGCCGGCCAGCACGTAGGCGGCCAGGGCCAACACGGCGAAAGCGAGGACACCGAGCACGATGAACGCGCCGGTGCCGCCGGAGTTCTCGACCCCGGAGGCGACCGCGGGAGCGGGTCCCTTGGGGCCGCTGCGGAGGTCGGGCGGAAGCAGGTTGACAGCTCTCATCTCGCTTGGCTTATCGGCACCCCCTTAGGCCGCCTTGAGGCATCGGGGGTGGGGTTCTCACCCCAGCCGCCGCTCCCGCCTCCGTCACCGGGGGCGCAGCGCCGCCGGACGGCAACGGCGCTGCGGGTGAGATGAACGTCACGTTCGTTCGGTCCGAGGCGCCGAGCGTGACGAAATGCACGCCAGAGGAGCGAAACGTCACGCGCGGCAGCGACGCGCGCGCGAGCGTGACGAAATGCACCCTCGCTCCCCCACCCAGCCGCCGTTGACGTTCGCCGGCGCAGGCACGCGCCGCGAGCGCGCGCGCGGCGTCCTACGTGAACGTGTCGAGGTACCAGTCGACGAGCTCGTCGCCGGCGAACAGGCCGACGAGGCCGCCGAGGGCGAGGTAGGGCCCGAACGGGATCGCCGTCTTGCGGCCCTCCTTGGCGCCCTTGCGCGCGATGATCAGGGCTCCGACGAGCGTGCCCGCGATCAGCGCCGCGAACATCGCGGGCGCGACCGCGCGGCCGAGGTAGAGCCCCATCATCCCCGCGAGCTTCACGTCGCCCATCCCCATCCCCGCCGGGTAGACGAGCGCGGCGACGAGCAGGAAGCCGCCGGCCGCGGCCCCGGAGATCAGGTTCTCGACCAGCGAGTCGGGGTCCGTGAGCAGCACGATCGCGATCGCGAGCACCGCCCCCGGCAGCGTCAGCTTGTTCGGGATCAACCTGTGATCGAGGTCGATCAGCGTGATCGGCACGAGCAGCAGCACGAACGCGAGGCCGAGCAGCGCGTCCTCGTCCGCCCCCTTGGCGATCACCACGAGCGCGCACAGCAGCCCCGTGCCCGCCTCCACGAGCGGGTAGCGCACGGAGATCGGCTCGCCGCAGTTGCGGCAGCGCCCCCGCAGCAGCAGCCACGAGAGCACCGGGATGTTGTCGTAGGGCTTGACGGGCGCGCCGCACGACGGGCAGCGCGACGGCGGGTGCGCGAGCGACTCGCCGCGCGGCAGCCGGTACGCGACCACGTTCAGGAACGAGCCCAGGATCGCGCCGAACAGGCCGGCGAGCACGGCTCCCACTGCGGTCGTCATCGCACGCTCACTTCAACGGAGCGCCCGTCTCCCCTGCCGCGGCGGCGATGCCGCCGCGGCGGGGCGGACCGGGCTTCAGCCGCGATCCTGCGAGCGCCAGGCCGGCGGCGACGGACAGGCGGCCCTGGTCGAGCCGTGCCGTCGTCGTCGCCGGAGACGGGGACGACCGCGGCCTCCACGGGGAGCTTCAGCTGCTCGCCGAGGCGCTCCACGAAGCCGGGGATCGCGATCGCGGGGCCGGTCGACGAGCGCCCGCTCGACGGCCTCGGCGCCCTCCTGCATGCGGTAGAAGTTCAGCGAGTTGCGGACGGTGTCGGCCAGCTGGTGCACGCCCTCCTCGAGCGTCGTGCGCGTCGCGGCGACCAGCTCGGCGTCGCCGTCGACCTCCTCGAGCGGCGTCAGCAGGCCCACGTGGCTGCATCCACTGGCGCGGCGTGCTCGTAGGTGAGGCCGCGGCGCTCGGACAGCGTGTGCACGGCGGCGTCCAGCCCGCCGGCGGCCGCGCGGGTGAACAGGCAGCCCGGCCGAGTTGGCCACGGCCACGTTGGTGAGGCCGGCGACGTTGACGTAGAGGATCGCCTGCTCCGTCGCCGACCGGGCGCGAGCGCGCGCACCATGCCGAAGGCGGCGAGGTCGATGCCCTCGAGCTCCAGGCCGGCGCCGCGCGTGGCGGAGACGAGCTTGTCGATCATCTCGCGGCGGACGGCGACGATCACCACGCGCGAGCGCGGGCCCGCGGCGGTCTGCACCACGCCGAGCGACTGGAAGTCGACGACCGCCTCGTCCATCGGCATCGGGATGTGGTCCGGCGCCTCGCTGCTGGACGGCGGCGGCGAGGCCCTTCGGGTCCTCGATCACCGGCAGGTCGAGCGAGCGCACGACGATGCGCTGGTTGGCGATGCCCAGGCGCACGCGGCGGGGAAGCTCGTGCTCCTCGAAGATCGCCTTGATCGCCTCGGCGAGGGCGACCGGGTCGCGCGCCTCGCCGTCGCGGAGGACGCCGGGGCGCAGCGGGGCGATCGCCCCGCGCGTGACGGTCACGCTGCCGTTGACGTGGACTTCGGCGGCGGCGATGTGGCTGGGATCGACGTCGAGGCCGACGACGTGGCGGAGCGCTTCTTCTCTCTTGAACACGATCTCTCCTATCGGCAGTGCCGGGGGTGCGCTTGAACGTCAGTTCCGGCCTTGAGCTCGCGCCAGGTGTTCTGCACCAGGCCGACCGTGCCGTACGACGTGACGGAGTTGAAGACGTTCGCGTCGAACTCGAGTTGAGGCTGTTCGAGCCGATCGTCGACGCAGCGCGTTGCCGTCGACGACGAGCGCGCCGAGCACGCCGCCGCCACCGCTGGACTGGTAGATCGTGCCGGGGCCGCAGCCCGCGTTGGGCCGGACCAGCCGGCGCACGTGCTGTCGGAGTTGTTGACCATGTAGACGATCCCGTAGAACGTCTGGTTGCGCCGTCAGCCCGAAGCGTGCCGCAGTGCCAGATCAGCATGCCGGGCTTGTCGTCGGGTTGATGCAGTTCGAGCCGAGCCGCCGACGGCACGACGCAGGGCGTCGAGTACGGGCCGGTGTGCGCGTAGTGCTCGTCGCAGCGCTCGACCCACACCACGGCGCCGGTGAGCTGCGCCGCGCCGGTCGGGCAGGTCCGGCGAAGTACGTCCCGTCCGTGATCGCCCGCGCCTTGAAGCGCTCGAGCTGCGCCGCGGTCATGAAGTTGGGCTGACCTGGGGCCGAGTCGGCGGCGGCGTGAGCTGGCCCTTCGCCGGCGCGTAGTCGGCGCACGTGCTGCTGGTGGCGGCGAGCAGCGCACGACCACGCCGGCGCCGGTGCCGTCGAGCATCAGCTTGTTGCCGTTGTTGGTGATGTCCAGCGAGCCCGAGACGACGCCGGCCTGCGGGACGCTCTCGCGCAGCTGCTCGAGCTTCAGGCGCGCGACGATGCTGCGCGGGCGGCCGCGGACGGTGGCCTTCGCCTGGACCCACAGCTGGCGGTCGCCGTTCCAGTCCATCCGGCACGGCGTCTGCGGGCACGGGCCCTTGACGGGGTCGACCAGCGTGTTGTTGGCCAGCGCCGGGTCGTAGGCGGCGCCGAGCACGCCGGTGTTGTCGCGCACGCTCGTCTCCCAGGTCGACGTTCGCGCCGAAGTCGACGTCGGTGAACTGCGCGGCGCTGGGGTTGGACGAGCTGCCCTTGGCGAGCGTGTCGCGGTCCGGGCAGTACAGCGTGGCGGACGTGAGCGCGGCGGCCGACGAGCAGTCGCCGCCCAGCTGCTTGCCGGCGTTCGGCCAGTTCTTGGCCAGCGCGAAGCCCTGGGCGTAGAGCGAAGCCTCGGCGAGGCTCAGCGAGGACTCGCGCTCGCGCGACTCGCGCGACCGCTTCTGGCCGGTGTCGACGAACGCGAACGCCGACAGGCCGACGGAGAGCATGATCGCCATCAGCACGATGGCGCTGACGAGGACCCAGCCGTCCTCACGGTTCAGGTTGCGTCGGGTCATGGGATCGGTCACCGGTTGGACCTTCGTGTCGTAGAGGCAGCCGGGGTCGCGGACCACGAGCTGGATGTTCATCGGCGAGGCGACGCCGGTCGGCGCCGTGTAGCGGTAGGTGACGCCCTGGCCGAGGTAGATCAGCGAGCCGCCGTTGTCCTTCTGCTTGATGTCGAGCGCGCACGCCTCCTCCGGCGTCAGCGTGATCGTGCCGTTGCCGCGGAACCAGTCGTAGGCGAGCGTCCGGCCCTCCGGGTCGACTCGAGCCGGAGGCGTTGAAGATCACGGTGCGCGCGGACCCGGCGACGGGGCTCGCGGTGAAGCTCGGCACCGGCTTCTCGTTCTGGTTGCGCAGGTAGATGCCCGACACGACGCGGAGCTCGGCCGGCGCCTTGTCCGGGTTGGGATCGACGTACAGCTGCGCGCTGATGTTCGTGATCCGCGCGTAGTCGGCGGCGCCCGCCGGGCAGGTCGGGCGGCGCCGTCGGCTTGCACGTGTACGTGAACACCGGCAGGTCGCGCCCGGCGTGCCTGTTGGTGACGCTGTCGGCGGCCAGCTTGCGCTGGCGACCCAGCCGGAGCCCGGGCAGGAGCCCAGCATCCCCGCGGTCGGCGCCGCCGCCGTGGCGGTCTCGGCCTCCCACAGCTGCGCGCGGGACGCGGAGGCGCCGCCGCCGCCGGCCGCCCGTCGTGTCGAGGCAGTAGCGGACCCACTTGCGCGACGGGTCGGAGGTCTGGAACACGAGGTCGAACGGCAGCGCGCGCGCGATCGTCGTCACCTGCTGCGACGGGTCCTGGTTGCGCGAGGTTCCGCAGCTGGCGGGACGCGTGGTCCATGCTGTTGCGCGCCACCTGCGCGGAGTCGTTGAGGATCGGGCTCTGCTTCTGCTTGCGCTCGAAGTTGGTGAACGACGTCAGCGTCGCGCCGAGGATGACCAGGGCGAGCGACATGACGATCATCACCTCGATGAGCGTGAAGCCGCGCTGCGAACGAAGGGTCATAGGCGAGGTCGCCGGCGTTGGAGGGGCTGGACTCGTTGAGCGTCGGGCCGACGGCCGTCACCCAGTACGTGTGTGCGGCCCGTGCCCGGGTTGGGGTCGGTCCACGTCGTCGCGTTGCCCGGCGTCGCGTCGTAGCGGTCGGCGACGTCGCAGCAGCTGTCGCGGTAGATCCGGAAGAAGCGCACGCTGCCGAGGTTCAGGTGCAACCAGTTCAGCTCCGGCCGGCCGCTCGACTGGTCGACCAGCAGGAGCAGCGGGCTGAGCGGGGCGGCCGGCGCCGTCGCCGGAACCGCGATCACCTTGGCGTTCGGCGACCGGCGCGACGAGCTGGCGGTGTTGACGATGTCCGTCTTGTCGAGCGCGACGACGTAGTAGGTCGGCGTGCCGGCCGGCGCGCTCTCGAGCACGCACGAGGTCGCGTTGGCGCTCGCCGTGGAGCACACGACCGTGTCGTTGCCGTTGCCGAGCATGTTGTCCGGGCCGGCGTTGAGGACCTCGTAGCCGATGATGTCGCGCTCGGGGTTCGGCTCCCACTGGAACTCGATCGCGTTCTGGTAGTCGTTGCGCCCGAGCTCGAAGCCCGTCACGGTGATGGGCTCGGAGCGGTTCAGCGGCAGGACCGCGGCGCGCGAGTCGCCGGCGACGCCGCGGTCGTCGAACGCCTGGGCGGTGACCGTGTAGGTGCCGTCGAGCACGGTGCGTGCCGCTGTACTGCGCCGGGAGCGGGCCGCTGGCCGGGTACGGCTGCGGGACCGCCGGCGTCCCGAGCTGCCACGTCGTGTCCCACACGGTCGGGCCACCCGTGGAGTCGCCCTGGCCGGTCGGGCTGCCGTCGCTGTTCCAGCGCACGGACGCCGCCCGGGTGGTCTCGGTCGGGAAGGTCGCGGAGGTCGCGGTGCCGGCGAACTGGTTGACGTTGTCGGGCGGCGCGGTGAACTTGGTGATGCGCGGGCCCATGCCGCCGGACGGGTTGTTCACCAGCGTCGTCTGCTGCATGCTGGTGGCGCCGCGGCCGATGTCCCACGTCAGCTTGACGTTGATGCGGCGGAAGTCGTCCGGCTGGTTCTCGGGCTCGAGGGCGGGGGCGGCGGCCGGCACCGGAGCCTGCGGCGTGCAGACGTCCACCGGCGGCGTCGCGGCGACGTTGTCCTTCGGGTCGTCGAACGTGCAGACGCTCGTCTCGACCGTGTACTCGATGCCGCGGCGCTTGACCTTCCACGGCGAGCCGTCGGTGCCCACCTTGGCCTCGAGCGCCGGGTTCATCTGCGCGTCGGTGAGGCGCGTCGTAGTCCAGCGAGCGGGCGGTCTCGAGCACCTCGCGGGCGAGGTTCGTCGCGCCCATCCGGGCGTTGTTGCTCACGGTCGTCCGGTTCGCGCCGTTCAGGAGCGAGAACGCGCCGAGCGCCCCCAGGATGAGGACCGTCGCGGCGACCATGAGCTCGACGAGCGTGTAGCCGCGCTCGGAGGAGGAGGCGGCTTTCACGCGCGTGGACATGCTCCGGTGATCGGCGCGACCCTGGGGACGCTTGAGGCGCATCAGACGAATGTCGGGTCTGGACCCGAGGGCTACCAGGTGCCGCCGGGCGCGCAGCCGCCCTTGCCGGCGACGGTGCAGGTCTTCGAGTCGACGGCGCCGAGCGTGTGCACGAGGGTGAAGGTGTGGTTGACGCCGCCGCTGCGCGCCTCGGAGATCGCCTCGAGCGTGTAGCCCGTGAGGCCCTCGGCGGCGATGCGCACCTGGCCGATGCCGGGGCCGAGGTCGAGGTTCGTGTTGGCCGGAGTCAGCGCGGCCGTGCAGCCGACGTACTTGTCGTCCTCGGTGAAGCAGGCCTCCATCTGGGAGACCAGGTTGCGGACATCCGACTTCGCGGCCGAGTCCTGGCCCTTGGAGCGCTGCACGAGGAACTGCGGCATGGCGATGGCCGCCAGGATCCCGATGATCAGGATCACGACCAGCAGCTCGATCAGCGTGAAGCCGGCCTCACCGCGGCCAGTGATGTTGGACTTCCGTGTCATGCGTGGTGGGCTCCGAAGGGGGGTTGGGGTAGACCAGGGGGCGGGCCGGACGGCCCGCCCCGGGTCGAGCGTTACGAGTGGTGGGACCGCGGTCCTACCAGGTACCGCCGTTGCAGCCGCCACCCGTGGGGTTGCAGGTGCGCGCGTCGGGCGAGCCCGAGGCGTGGTCGATCTGGAACCAGCGGGCGCCGCCGTTGGACTTCGAGGTCGCGCGGACGCTGTAGCCCGTCGCGGACTCGGCGGTCACCTGGACGCCACCGGCGCCGGCAGCGACGTTGAGGCCGGTCGCGGCCGAGGTCAGCTTGGCCGTGCAGCCGACGTACGTCTCGGAGTCGGTGAAGCAGGACTCCATGTGCGAGACCATGTTGCGAGCGTCGGACTTCGCAGCGGAGTCCTGACCCTTCTCACGCTGGCCGAGGAAGGCCGGCAGGGCGATCGCGGCGAGGATGCCGATGATCAGAATGACGACCAGGAGCTCGATAAGGGTGAAGCCCTTCTCGTCCTGAGCGCGCGAGCGCAGCTTGTTGAGCATGTGGGTGAACCCTCCTGAAGGGATCGTTTGGGCCTGTTGGCACTGCTTCGCCAGGTCCTCGGTCCCGTGTCCACCACCGTAAGTGGCAACCCGGCCGGCTCCATCCGAGAGCCCCGTGGTTTTGCGTCTCGCCCTCGCGGGCGATTTGCCTTTGACACCTTGGTTCTGGCACCCCACGTATCGGCACGACCCGCCGGGTGCTTAAGCGCTCGTAAGCGCGTTTCGTCGTCCGTTCGTCCAGCGCAACAAAAAAGGGCGGGCCGCGAACGGCCCGCCCTTTCTGAAGCGGATCGGTGGGAGGACCGAGGTCCTACCAGGTGCCGCCGTTGCAGCCGCCACCCGACGGGTTGCAGGTGCGCGCGTCGGGCGAGCCCGAGGCGTGCAGGATCTGGAACCAGCGGGCGCCGCCGTTGGACTTCGAGGTCGCGCGGACCGTGTAGCCCGTCGCGGACTCAGCGGTCACCTGGACGCCACCGGCGCCGGCAGCCACGTTGAGGCCGGTCGCGGCGGACGTGAGCTTCGCGGTGCAGCCGACGTACGTCTCGGAGTCGGTGAAGCAGGACTCCATGTGCGAGACCATGTTGCGAGCGTCGGACTTGGCAGCCGAGTCCTGACCCTTCTCACGCTGGCCGAGGAAGGCCGGCAGGGCGATCGCGGCGAGGATGCCGATGATCAGGATGACGACCAGGAGCTCGATCAGGGTGAAGCCCTTCTCGTCCTGGGCGCGCGAGCGCAGCTTGTTGAGCATTGTGGTGAACCCTCCTGAAGGGATCGTTTGGGCCTGTTGGCAACTGCTTTCGCCAGGTCCTTGGTCCCGTGTCCACCACCGTCAGTGGCAACCCGGCCGGCTCCATCCGGGAGCCCCGTGGTTTTGCGTCTCGCCCTCGCGGGCGATTTGCCTTTGACACCTTGGTTCTGGCATCCCAGGTATCGGCACCCCGCCCCCGCTCCTTTAAGCCGGGGTAAGCCTGGCGGCCCGGCGTTCTACGCTCCGGTGTGTGCTCGCACGCCGCCTGTTGATCCTCGCCGCCGTCCTGATGGGCCTGATCGCGCTCGCCGCGGGCGTCGCGCCGCGCGAGCCGGCGCGGGAAACGGCGACCTCGCCGAGCCCCACGCGGGGCGTGGCGACGCCGACCGCCACGGTGGAGCGGACGCTCCACGCCGACACGAGCGACCAGGAGGTCACCGCGCGCGTCGGCCAGACGGTCGTCATCACCGTCCAGGCCGACGTGCTGGACAGCGTCAGCCTCGGCGACTTCGGGATCGAGACCGCCGACCCCCAGTCGCCCGCCCGCTTCGAGCTGCTCGCCGACGTGCCGGGCAGCTACCCGATCCGCCTGCTCCAGGCCGACAGGACGATCGGGACGCTCGAGGTCCGCCCGGCGGCCGGCTACGCGCCGCTCGGCGTTCGCCTGCGCGTCGTGGCCGGGGATGAACCGGCCGGTCCCCTCGCACCACGGGCACGTGACGGACTCGGGCGTGCCGCCGAGCGTCGAGATGACGCTGCCGGTGCCGCGGCAGGGAGTGCAGCGGTCGCGGTCGTACGGGGCGGGGTCGGGCATCAGGCCGCCCCGACGTTAGCGAACGCGGTCGCTCAGCCCATGCCGGGCGGGGCCACCGAGGTGGCCTCGCGCGCCTCGTCGCCGCCGAGCAGCCGGGGATCGGCCGGGCGGTCGCCGGGCAGCGAGCGCCGGAAGGTCGGCGGGACCTCCCGGTCGGTCAGCGGGCGCAGCAGCGCGAACTGGCGGAAGACGTTCTCGGCCCGCGACAGGTCGCGGACGCGGAAGAGCAGGCCGTAGACGGCGGGCGCGCCGAGCGGGGAGCCCGCGGCGATGTCCTCGAGCGCCTCGGGCGCGAACGGCGCCAGCAGCTCCTCGCCGAGCGGCTTGGTGAACAGCAGCGCGGCGTTGGGGGCGACCTCGGGGTCGCCGAGCACGGTCATCGCGGAGCCGCCGGAGCGGGTCCACAGCCAGCCCTCGATGCCGTGCTCGCGCGGCACGACCGACGTGGCGTTGAGGCGCCGCAGGACCGGGAAGCGGCCCTGGGCGTTGTCCGCGCCGCCCTCGACGATGCCGATCTGGAGCGTGCCGAGCGGCATCTTCAGCGGCTCGACGAGCATCCGCTCGTGCTCCAGGCTGGCCCCGAGCGGGCTCAGGCGCAGCGCGTCCTCCCCTGCGCGGCGGCGCTTCCAGGAGCGTCGGCCTCCAGCGGGATGACGAACTCCCGGAGCGGGTTGCCGGCCGAGGGCGGAGCGACGGAGCTGGACGGAGGCGGAACGCTCATGCTTCCCTCCCTACATCGGCTGCTGGGGCCCGTTCCAGTAGTCCCTTCGTCCAGCCCTGGGTAGGACGAGGACATGCCGACTTCCAAGGAAGACCTCCCGAGCACGATCGCGCGGTCCCCGAAGAAGGTCCAGCGCACGTACGCCGAGACGCTCGACAGCGCCCACGAGCAGTACGACAGCGAGGAGCGCGCGCACCGCACCGCGTTCGCCGCCGTCAAGCACGTCGCCGAGAAGAAGGGCGACCACTGGGAGCTGAAGGACTCGAAGGGGCCCTCGGATCCGCAGTCCGCCCAGGGCGGCCGGGCCGCGAGGGACCGGCCGAAGGAGACGTTCGGCGGCGTCGACGCGAGCAAGCCGAAGTCCGAGCTGTACGAGCAGGCGAAGCGGGCCGGGATCGAGGGCCGCTCCCGGATGGACAAGCGCGAGCTCGCCCGGGCGCTCCAGAAGCACAACGATCGCGAGACGGCGCGGGCGCGCAGCTGAGCGCGCTCGTCGGCCCGACCCGGCGCGCGCAGCGCCCGCCCGGCGCGGCGCACCCCCGCGCCCGACCCGGCGCGGCCCGCGCCCCGCGCGGGTATCTTCCCGCCCCGTGCTGGCGCGGCTGGGGACTCTGACGGCGCTTCCGGCCGACGTCGTCGGCGCGCTGCGCGGCCTGCCGCGCGTGCTGGACCAGCTCGACGCGATCGCGCAGTCCACCCGCTCGCTGCCGCGGATGGAGGCGGCGATCGACACGGTCGCCGAGGACACCCGCGCGCTCGGTCAGCTCGGCGAGCGGATGGCCGTGGTCGCCGAGCACACCAGCGCGCTCGCCACGCTCGAGGCCCGGATCGGCGAGGTCGCCGGCGCCACCGAGGTGCTGCCGGCCATGAACGACCGGATGGGCACGATCGAGCAGGCCATGCCCACGCTCGTCGAGGTCCAGAAGCAGCTCGCCGACCTCCCGGAGACGATGGACCGGCTCAGCACCCTGCTCGAGCGGATGCTCACCTCGCTCGACCGCCTCGACGCCAACCTCGGCGCGCTGCGCGAGTCGATCGAGCCGATCGGCCGGATCGCCGACAGGCTCCCCGGCCGCCGCTGACACCCACCCCCCACCCGGCGCCGTTGACCCGGCCTCACGCCGTCATATATGCTTCCGTTGATATGACCGCCCTCGGGCCACCGGCCGCGGCGTGTTGCGCCCCGACGACGGGCCTGGACCCGGCGCTCGACGCCGAGCGGATCGCGACCACCGCCAAGGCCCTCTCGGAGCCGATCCGCGTCCAGATCCTGGACGTCCTGCGCCGCCACGGCGAGCCCGTGTGCCAGTGCGAGCTGCTGCCCCTGTTCGACGCCAAGCAGCCGCTGCTCTCCCACCACGTCTCGAAGCTGGTGGCCGCCGGCCTGGTCGAGGTCGAGCGGCGCCACCGCTGGGCGTACTACTCCGTCCCTCCCTCCGCCCGCGAGGAGATCGCCGCATGGCTGACATGACCGACATCCGCGAGACCGTCCGCGAGCGCTACGCCGCAGCCGCGCGCGGCCAAGGTGGGTGCTGTGGGCCGTCGACCACGGACAAGGCCGGCGCCGAGGTGTTCGGCGGCGCGCTCTACGCCGGCGACGAGGGCGCGCCGGACGCCGCGCTCACCGCTTCGCTCGGCTGCGGCGTCCCGACCGCCGTCGCCGACCTGCACGAGGGCGAGACCGTGCTCGACCTCGGCTCGGGCGCCGGCGCCGACGTCCTCATCTCGGCCCGCCGCGTCGGACCGTCCGGCCGCGCGATCGGGCTCGACATGACCGACGAGATGCTCGAGCTGGCGCGCGCCAACGCCGCCGCCGCCGGCGTGGACAACGCCGAGTTCGTCAAGGGCTACATCGAGGAGATGCCGCTGCCCGACGGGTCCGTCGACGTCGTGATCTCCAACTGCGTGATCAACCTCGCGGCCGACAAGCGCCGCGTGCTCGCCGAGGCCGCCCGCGTGCTCCGCCCCGGCGGGCGCTTCGCCGTCTCCGACGTGATCGCCGCCGAGGACATGGACGAGGCCACCCGCACCGACATGGCCGCCTGGACCGGCTGCATCGCCGGCGCGCTGACCGAGGCCGAGTTCCGCACCGCGCTCGCGGACGCCGGCTTCGAGGACGTCGAGGTCCGCCCCACCCACCAGGTCCACGAGTTCGCCAGCTCCGCGATCATCCGGGCCCGCAAGCCCGCGCTCGAGCTCCCCCTCGTGGACTGCGGCCTCGACGACGCGGCGCTCGGCACCCAGCTCGACCGCTACCGCGCGCTCGGCGCCCACGTCGCGCGCGCGGAACGGCGTCGCGCCGAGGTGGAGGTGACGTTCGCCGCCACCGTCGACCGCGAGCTGCTCGCCGAGGCCGTGGCGGTCGAGCGCGGCTGCTGCCCGTTCTTCACCGTCGAGCAGAGCGGCGACCGGCTGACCATCGGGGTCACGGAGCCCGGGCGGGAGCCGGCGCTGGCCGCCGTGGCCGACGCCCTGGGCGCCTGACGTGGCCACCGCGCTCTTCGTCTGCCTCCACAACGCCGGCCGCTCGCAGATGAGCGCCGCGCTGTTCGAGCGCGCCGCGAACGGCCGCCACCGCGCACTCTCGGCCGGCACGACGCCCGCCGAGCGCGTCCATCCGGAGGTCGTCGAGGTCATGCGCGAGCTGGGCGTCGACCTCGAAGGCCGCACGCCGACCCGCCTCACCCGCGAGCTGGCCGAGCAGGCGGACGTCGTGGTCACGATGGGCTGCGGCGACGAGTGCCCGTACATCCCGGGCAGGCGCTACCTCGACTGGGACCTCGAGGACCCGAAGGGCCGCCCGCTCGACGAGGTGCGCGCCACCCGCGACGAGATCGCGCGCCGCGTCGAGGCGCTCATCGCCGAGCTGGAAGCGCCTTCTCGAACCAGTGGTCCGCGTGCTGCTCCTCGTTGAACCGCTCGATCTCCACGTAACCCGAAGACCGGTACAGCGCGATCGCCTCGACGAGCGCCCCGTTCGTGTCGAGCCGCACGGCCGGCGCGCCGTGCTCCGCGGCGAGCCCCTCCAGCGCCACCATCAGCCGGCGCCCCAGGCCCAGCCCGCGCGCTGACTCCGCGACCCAGAGCCGCTTGATCTCGGCCGGCTCGCCGCCGTGGAGGCGCAGCGCGCCGCAGCCGACGGGCTCGCCCCGCAGCGAGGCGACGAGCAGCAGCCCGGCGGGCGGCCGCATCTCCTCTTCCGGGAACGGCACGCTGCGCGCCGGGTCGAAGCCGTGCGAGAACCGCCGGTCGATCTCCGCGAAGTACGAGCGCAGGCAGTGGCGAGCGTCCGGCGCCGCCGGGTCCATCGGCGCGATCTCCGTCATCGCCGCGGTCAGCAGCCGCTCCACCTCCCCCATCGCCCCGACCAGCCGCTCGCGCTGGCCCGCGCTCAGCGGCTCCAGCAGCGAGGCGGCGAGCTCGTCGCTGCGCGCGTCGAGCACCGCGACCTCGCGCTCCCCCGCCCGCGTGAGCCGCGCGACCCGCACGCGCCGGTCCGACGCCGCCGGCTCGAGCACGATCAGCCCGGCGTCCGCGAGCGCGCGCAGCAGCCGGCTCAGGTAGCCGGAGTCCAGCCCGAGCTGGGTCCGTAGCGAGCGCACGTCGCGCCCGCCGCGCCCGATCTCCCACAGCAGCCGCGCCTCCCCCAGCGACAGCTCGCGCCCCACGAAGCGCGCCTCGAGCGCACCGACCCGCTCCGTGACGATCCGGTTGAAGCGACGGACCTGCGCGACGTCCGCGGCGGCCATTCTCTGACCTTAGTCAGACGATCGCGCGATGTCCAGCAACGACGAAGGCCGCCCCGGAGGGCGGCCTTCGTGTGCAGCGGAGGAGGTGTGGAGGACTACTTGATCTGGTCGTAGACCTTGAACATCGGCATGTACATCGCGATGACGATGAAGCCGACGATGCCGCCGACGAGCACGATCATGATCGGCTCGAGGATGGAGGTCAGCGCCTTGATGGCGGCGGCCACCTCGTCCTCGTAGAAGTCGGCGACCTTGGTGAGCATGGTGTCGAGGTTGCCGGTCTCCTCGCCGACGGCGATCATCTGCGCGACCATCGACGGGAAGATCGTGGACTCGCGCAGCGGCATCGCGATCGAGCCGCCGGACTTGACCGACTCGATGACGTCGGCCATCGCGTCCTCGATCAGCGCGTTGCCGGCCGTCTGGCCGGTCACCTCGATCGCCTGCATGATCGGCACGCCGGCCGAGTAGAGGGCGGAGAAGGTGCGCGACCAGCGGGCGAGCGCGATCTTCTGCGCGGTGACGCCGATCTTGAACGGGAAGCGGATGCGGATCCGGTCCCACTGCGGCCGGCCCCAGGACGAGCTGCGCCACTTCTTGAAGCCGATCGGGATCCCGATGAAGAGCGCGATCAGGATGTACCACTGGTGGGTCACGAAGTGCGACATGGCGACCGTGAGCTTCGTGATGGCCGGCAGCTCGCCGCCGAACTCCTTGAACACGCCCACGAACACGGGGACGATGAAGGCGATCAGGGCGAGCAGCACGCCGAGCGCGAACACGAGCACGACGGTCGGGTAGGCCATCGCGGACTTGACCTGGCGGCGCAGGGCGTCGTCCTTCTCGAGCTGGTCGGCGATCCGCTCGAGCGCCTCCTCGAGCACGCCGCCGGCCTCGCCGGCGCGGACCATCGCGACGTAGAGCGGGCTGAAGACCTTCGGGTGCTTGTCGAGCGCCTCGGAGAACGAGAGGCCGGACTCGATGTCCTCGCGGACCGCGCCCAGCGTCTCCTTGAGCATCTTGTTCTCGACCTGCTCCTCGAGGACGTAGAACGTCCGCAGGAGCGTCATGCCCGAGGAGATCATCGTCGCCAGCTGGCGCGTCATGACCGTCAGCTCGGTGGCCTTGACCTGCTTCGGGCCGAGCGAGATCTCCATGCTGAGGCCGGTCTTCTTCTCGACCAGCTCCATCACGGTGAGGCCGCGGGCCTTCAGCTCGTCGGTGACGGCCTGGCGGGAGAGGCCCTTGATCTCGCCCTTCTCGGGCGTGCCGGCCGCGTCGACGGCCTTGAAGGTGAACGTGGCGGCGGACATCAGGCGGCCACCGCGGACAGCGCGCCGGACTCGACGAGCTTGCGCATCTCGGCGGGCTCGGACGCGCGCGTCTCGGCGACCGCCATCGTGATCTTGCCCTCGCGGACGAGGCCCGCGAGCGACGAGTCCATGGTCTGCATGCCGTGCTGCCCTCCCGTCTGGATCAGCGAGTAGATCTGGTGCGTCTTGCCCTCGCGGATGAGGTTGCGGACGCCCGGGGTGGGCACCAGCACCTCGGCGGCGACGCAGCGCCCGAGGCCGTCGGCCGTCGGCAGCAGCGTCTGGGTGACGATGCCCTGGAGGCCGATCGCGAGCTGCGCCCGGACCTGGCCCTGCTGGGCCGGCGGGAAGACGTCGATGATGCGGTCCACGGTCTGCGGCGCGTCCTGCGTGTGGAGCGTCGCGAAGACGAGGTGGCCGGTCTCGGCCGCGGTCAGGGCCGTGCCGATCGTCTCCATGTCGCGCATCTCGCCGACGAGGATCACGTCGGGGTCCTGGCGCAGCGCGGCCTTGAGGCCGAGCGCGAAGGACGGCGCGTCCGCCCCCAGCTCGCGCTGGTTGACGATGCAGCGCTTGTGGTTGTGCAGGAACTCGATCGGGTCCTCGATGGTGAGGATGTGCTCGTCGCGCGTCTCGTTGATCTCGTTGATCATCGAGGCGAGCGTCGTCGACTTGCCCGAGCCGGTCGGGCCCGTGACGAGCACGATGCCGCGCGGCTTGGTCGAGAACTCGCGGATGACCGGCGGCATGCCGAGCTTCTCGATCGGCACCGTCTCCGACGGGATCAGGCGGAAGGCGGCGCCGAGCGTGCCGCGCTGGAAGTACGCGTTGACGCGGAAGCGGCCGTGGCCGGGCACCGAGTACGCGAAGTCGATCTGCCAGTCGGTCTCCAGGCGCTGGCGCTGGGAGGAGTTCAGGATCGCGTAGATGATCTCTCGCGTATCCGTCGGGGTCAGCTTCGGCAGGCCCTCGAGCGGCACCAGCGAACCGCGCTGGCGGATCATGGGCGGAGCGCCGGCGGTGAGGTGAAGGTCGGAAGCCTTCTGCTTGACGACCTCGATGAGGATGTCGGAGAAGTCGAAGTTCATCGACCTCTACATCGGCAGGGCGGCGTGGGTCCTGAAGGGGTCAGACCCCGTTCGGCGCCCGCGTCTAGGGTGCCGACCCCAGCTGCGAGGGGTCTCGCGCCCTTAGCGGGTGCCGGCGACGCGCGCGATCTCGGCGATCGACGTGAGGCCGCGGCGGACCTTCTCGAGCCCGTCCTCGCGCAGCCGCATCATGCCCTCGTGGACCGCCGCGTGGGCGATCGTCTCGGCGGGCTCGCGGGCGACGGCGAGCGCGCGGATCGTGTCGGAGACCCACATGACCTCGTAGAGGCCGATCCGGCCCTTGTAGCCGGAGCCGCCGCAGCGGGCGCAGCCCACGGGCTCGTAGGCCTCGAGGTCGAGGCCGACGTTGAAGCCGTTGAGGCGCATGACGTCGGCGGTGATCGTCGTGCGGCGCTTGCACTCCTCGCACAGCAGGCGCGCGAGGCGCTGGGCGACGACGCAGTCCACCGCCGAGCCGACGAGGAAGGGCTCGATGCCCATCTCGATCAGTCGGGTGACCGCGCCCGGCGCGTCGTTGGTGTGCAGCGTGGAGAGGACGAGGTGGCCGGTGAGCGCGGCCTCGATGGCGATCTGCGCCGTCTCGCGGTCGCGGATCTCGCCGACCATGATGATGTCCGGGTCGGCGCGCATCATCGAGCGCAGGCCGCCGGCGAACGTCAGGCCGGCCTTGTTGTTGACCTGGACCTGGGTGATGCCGTCGAGCTGGTACTCGACCGGGTCCTCGATCGTGATGATGTTCTTCTCGATCGTGTTGAGCTGGTTGAGCGCGCCGTAGAGCGAGGTCGACTTGCCGGAGCCGGTCGGGCCGGTGACGAGCACGGCGCCGTGGGCCTGGCTGAACGCCTTCGTGAAGCGCTCCAGGGCCTGCGGGAGCATGCCGAGCTGCTCGAGCTCGATCATGACCTTCGACTGGTCCAGGATTCGCATGACGACGTTCTCGCCGTAGGCGCACGGGAGCGTCGCGACGCGGAGGTCGATCGGCTTGCTCGCCACCTCGAGCGAGATGCGGCCGTCCTGCGGCACGCGGCGCTCGGCGATGTCGAGGTCGGAGAGGATCTTCACGCGCGAGGTGACGGCGGGGACGGCGCTGTCGGGAACGGTGGCGGCCTCCTGGAGCACGCCGTCGATGCGGTAGCGGACGCGCATCTCGTCCTCGCCCGGCTCGAAGTGGATGTCGGAGGCGCCGCGCTCGACCGCCTCCTTGATCACCCGGTGCACGAGCTGGATGACCGACGCGTCCTCGCCGCCGGCGCCGAAGTTGATCGGCGCGTTCTCGCGGAGGTCGTACAGCGGGCCGCTGGGGGCGGCTCGGCCGGTTGGGCTCGGGGACGTCGTCGTCGCCGTCCTCGAGCTCGGGGGCGACCGCGCCGTTGCCGAAGTCGGGGTCCTCGAGGCGCTCGAGCAGCTGGTCGATGTCCGACACGGACGCGACCGCGGGCCGCACCTCGTAGCCGGTCATGACCGCGATGTCGTCGACCGCGAGCACGTTGGCGGGGTCGACCATCGCGACGAGCAGCGTGCGGTCGCCGGAGAACGAGACGGGCACGGCCTGGTAGCGCTTGACCGCGGCCGGCGTGACGAGCTTGGCCGCGTCGGGGTCGACGCGGTAGATCGCGAGGTCGAGGTGGTCGAGGCCGAAGCGCTCCGCGACCGCGCGCGCGAGGTCGGTCTCGCTCAGCGTGCCGTCGCCCACCAGCAGGCGCTCGGGCAGCCCGCCGTTGCCGTTGGCGCGCTCGATCGCCTCGTCCATCTCGCCGCGCTCGACGAACCCGAGCTCGACGATCACGTCGGTGAGCACGCGGCCGGAACCGCCACGCCGTGACGGCGTGGTGATGCCCTTGCCCTTCTTGGCTCGCTTGGCGCTTGGCGGTGCCCCGGTCTGTGCTGGCGGATTCATGTGCTGGCGATCGGTCTCACGGCTTCCCGCATCGCCTGTCGGGGTGCCGTTCGGCCGGTCCAGCGTTCGAATGACGCAGCGCCTTGGGCGATCAGGATCTCCGAGTCCGTCGATCACGTCCGCTCCTCGTGTTCTTGCCGCTTCGAGGAGCCGCGTCCCGCCGTCCCGGTAGACCATGTCCACCACGCAGCTTCCGGCACCCAAGCTATCGGCCTGCAGGGGTAGTGTCTTGAACGTGGCGTCCGGGTCGGCGAGGCCGACGGACGTGCAGTTGACGACGATCTCGGCCGTCGAGGGCCGCTGTACGGCGCGGGCGCCGAGGTCGGCGGCGAGCGCCGCGGCGCGTTCCGGCGTCCGGTTCCAGACCTCGACGCTGCCGCCCCGGCGCGGACCAGCGCCCACACGGCCGCCCGCGCGGCGCCGCCGGCGCCCAGCACCAGCGCGGTCCGGCCGCGGGGGTCGCAGCCCGCCGCCGCGAGCGCCTCGAGCAGCCCGGGCGCGTCGGTGTTGTCGGCCGAGATCGCGCCGCCCTGCTCGAAGGTCAGCGTGTTCGCGGCGCCGATCTCGCGCGCGGCGGCGGACGCGCGGTCGGCGAGCGCCAGCGCCGCCTCCTTGTGCGGGATCGTCACGTTGACTCCGCGGAAGCCGGCGGCGGGCAGCGCCCGCACGGTCTCCGCGAACAGCTCGGGCGGCAGCGGCAGCGCGAGGTAGCGCCAGTCGTCGAGGCCGGCGGCGGCGAGCGCGGCGTTGTGCATCGCCGGCGAGCGCGAGTGCGCGACCGGCCAGCCGCAACGCCGAGGTAGGTCGTCACGCCGCCCCGCCCGTGGGGCTCAGCAGGTGGTCGGCGACTTGCCGCCGGCCTCTTCGCGCGCCCGGTTGTAGCGGGCGACGTCGGCGGGAACTGGCGTCCGTGCTCGAGAACGCGTGGCCGCACGTGCCGGGCTTGGCGACGTAGAACAGGTAGTCCGTGCGCGCGGGCTTGGCGGCGGCCTTGAGCGAGGCGAGGCCGGGGTTGCCGATCGGCGTCGGCGGCAGCTCGCGGTTCAGGCGCGTGTTGTACGGGCTGTCGCGCTCGAGCTCCGACTGGCGCAGCGGGTCGGTCCAGTTGTTCTCGAAGTAGCGGATCGTCGCGTCGATGCCCAGCGGGATGCCCTGGTTGAGGCGGTTGTAGATGACCGCGCTGACCAGCGGGCGCTCCTTGTCGAGCTGCGTCTCGCGCTCGATCATCGAGGCGATGATCAGCACGTCGTAGCGGGTCAGGTTCTTGCGCTTGGCGTACGACAGGTCCACCTTGCCGAAGTTCTCCTCGAAGGCGGCGAGCTGGCGGTCGACGAGGTTGCGCGCCGGCGCGCCGTCGACCAGCGTGTAGGTGGCCGGGAACAGGAAGCCCTCGGCCGTGCGGGCGCTGCGCGGCGCGCCGAGCCGGCGCGCGCGGGCGAGCGTCCGCTTGCTGCGGGCGGCCTTGAGGTAGCTGCCCTCGAGCGGCCCCTTGTCGACCCGCGGCGCGGCCTCGCGGATCGACAGCCCCTCGGGCACGGTGACGTTCACGGTCTTGACGACCTTCGCCTTCGGGCCCTCGGTCAGCGCGTCGATCGCCGACGCGTTGGTCATCCCGCGGCGCAGCGTGTAGTCGCCGGGGCGCAGCCCGCCGCGGCGGCCCGTGAGCGTCGCGTTGATCTCGAAGAACGCCCCCGAGTCGACGACGCCGCGGCTTGGCCAGCAGCTCGCCGATCGCGCCCACGTCGGCGCCCTCCGGGATCGAGACCTTCACGGACCCCTCCCCGTCGTCGTGGAACGGCTGGAACGTGGCGTTGAGGAGGTAGAGGATGCCCGCGAGCCCGGCGATCGCGAGCAGGGCGGCCAGCCGGCGGCGGGCGTGCCTGTGCGACGGGCCCCCGCGCCGTGGAGGCGGCGTGCGCCGCACGGGAGCGCGGCGGGCGCGCTGTGGCGCGCGGGCGGCCATTCGCGACACCCTACGCGGCCTCGCGGCGGGTTCCGAAGGCGGCGGTTCGAAACCATCCATATCGGAGCGAGCTTGAGGCGAACCGTTGCCGGATCGGCGCGAATCGTCCTCGTGGAACGGCTCCTCGGTGATCGGCGTCGGCGTCGTCGGCGAACGGCTCGCCGTCGAGGTCCGCGGGTCTCACGGACGCGGCGAAGGTCTGGGGAGGCGGCGGGGCCTCGCCCCGGCGTGCGGCGCGCTCCGCCGCGGCCGCGGCGCGCTCCTCCGGCGTGCGTTCGTCGGGAGACCGCGCCAAACCTAGTGGGAGTGCCGGTCCTCAGCCTCCAGCAGCAGGTGCAGGGGCAGGCCGTCCTCGCCGGGAACGGCCTTGAGCTTGCCGATGACCGGGACCATCAGGCCCTGGCCATGCATGTATGTGCTCTGAACGGTCACGGATTCGATCTCACCCGAGGCGAGCTGTGACAGCTGCTCCTGCTGCTGCTGGTACACGGCACGGTCGTGGGGCGACGGCCATGTCGCCTTGGCGAACTCGTGCTCCTGATAGCCGACCAGTTTGACAAACGCGGGGTTCAGCTCGCGGAACTTCCCGTCGAGACCGAGGATGGCCATGGGCTGGGACGCGTCGTCGAACCCGTGGCGCGGCTCGCGCTTGACCGGGCCCGGCTTCTTCGTCGCGGGGTTGGAGGGACGCCTGTGGATGCCGCTGTTGCCCTTCTTGGCGGCGAGCCCGAGCAGCTGCGCGAACACCTCGGTGACGTTGTCCTTGGAGCCGTCGCCGACGGTCTGCGCGGCCTTCTTGGCCTGCTCGGCCTCGCGGCGCGCCATCACCGCGGCCTGGCCGGCGGAGGTCAGCCCCGCCTTGATCTCGTCGAGCGACTTCAGCGCGAAGGTGACCTCGGCGCCCATCGCCTCCAGGCGCTCCTCGCCGGCCTTGACCGTCGCGCGGTTGGCGTCGGCGCCGGCGGCCATCTTGTCGGCGGCCGCCTTCACGGAGTCCATGTCGGCGCGGATCGCGTCGATGCCGGCCGCGGCCTTCTCGGCCAGCGCGCGCACCTCGGCGAGCTCGAGCCGCAGCAGGTCGGCCTGCGCGAGCGCGGCCGAGGCATCGGCGCCCGCCGCCTCGGCGACGGAGCCGAGCTTGCCGACCGAGGCGTCGATCGCCTGGAGCCGCTCGCGGCCCGCGCCCATCTCGGTGCGCAGCGTCGACGCGCGCTGGTCGAGCTCGGAGACGAGCCGGGCGAGCTCCTTGCCGGAGCGCCGCGCGGCGGTCGCCTCCGTCTGGGCGGACTCGGCCGCCTGGGCGGTGTGGGCGAGCGTCTCGCCGAGCTTCTCGACGGACGCGCCGAGCACGGTCGCGCGCTCGCGGCCGCTCTCGACCTCGCGGCGCATCGCCGCGGCCTCCTCGCGGACGCGGCCGGCGTCCTCGCGGGCGGCCGTGGCGGCCTCCTGCGCGGTGGCGGCCTGCTCGCGGGCGCCCGAGCGCCTCCTCGCCGGCGCGCTCGAGCTCGCCGCGGGCGACCTGCAGCTCACCGCTGAGGCGGGCGACGGCGGTGCGCAGCTCGTCGACGCCGGTGGCGCCGGCGTCCTGCGCGGCACGGGCGAGCGCCGCGACCTCCTCGACGCGCTCGCGCACGGAGCGGACGTCGGTGAGCACGCTGCCGGCGCCGCGATCGATCTCGTCGACGCGCGCGGCGATCTCGCGCGCGGCCTGGTGGGCGCCCCGGGCCTCCTCGCGCAGCGCCGCGAGCTCATCGCGGGCGCCGGCGACCTCGTCGACCCGCGCCGCGACGGCCTCGCCGGCGGCGGCGGCCTCGCGGGCCGCCAGTGCGGCGGCCTCGGCGGCGGCAAGGGCCTTGGCGGTCTCGGTGCGGGAAGCGCCCGCGACCTCGTCGAGCCGTGAGGCCAGCGCCTCGCCCGACGTGCGCGCCTCGTCGAGGCGCGCGATGAAGCCGGCCTTGTCGGCCTCGCTCGCGGCGACGGCCGCGGCGAGCCCGTCGATGCGGGCGGTGGCGGCGTCGAGCTGCTCGACGCGAGCCGTCAGCGCATCGACGCCCTCGACGCGGGCGGACAGCGTCTCCAGGCGGGCGCCGACGGCCTGCCCGGCGCCGGCCAGCGCCTCGAGCTTCGCGCTCAGCGCGGTCTCGGCGGCGCGCAGCGCGGCGATCTCGCCGCGCGCGGAGGCCATCGCCTCGCCGATCTCGCCGCGCAGCTCGGCCGCGGCGGCGGTCAGCTCCTCGTGCTCGACGGCGTTGGAGGGGATCTGGACGGAGATCGAGCTCTCGTGCTCGCGCAGCGCGGAGCGCACCTCGGCCAGCTGGGCGAGGGCGTGCTCGGTGGAGGCGCGGAACTCGTCGCGCTCGCGCCGCGACGCCGCGACGAACTCGCGCAGCTCGGCCTGCTCACGCTCGGCGGCGGCGCGCGCCTCGTCGGTCGAGGACGTCGCCGCGCGCAGCGACTCGATCGTGTCGACCAGCTCGTCGTGCCGGCGCGACATCTCGGCCTGCGCCTGGCGGACCTCGTCGTGGCGCTGGGCGAAGTCGTCCTGGGAGCGCAGGATGTCCGCGCTGCGCTCGTCGAGCTGCTCCTGCGCGCGCTGGATGTCCTCGTGGCGGGCGGCGAACTCGGCCTGCGCGCGCTGGATGTCCTCGTAGCGCTCGGTGAACTCGGCGCCGAGGTCCTTCTGGGCGGCGATGACGGCCTCGACCTCGCCGGCGCGGGCGACCAGCTGCTCCTGCGCGGCGGTGATCTCCTGCTGGCTGCGGCGCAGCTCGGCGGCGAGCGCCTCGACGGCGTCGGCGTCGCCGGTCCCGGCGGCGCTCTCGTGGAGCGTCGCGAGCTTGGCGGCGAGCGCCTCCTGCGCGCGCAGGATCTCGGCCTGCTCGGCGCGCAGCTGCTCGACGTCCTCGGTTGGAGCGCCGGTCCCCTGCTCCTTCAGCGCGGCGACCTGCTCACGCTCGGCGGACAGCTCGGACTGGAGCGCGTCGATGCGCGCGCGGGTGTCCTCGGCGTCGCGCTGGAGGTCGGCCAGGCGGCGGCGCTCGTCGCCGGCGAGGCCCTCGGCCTCGTGACGCTCGACGGTGACCTGGGTGAGCTGCTCGCGCAGCGCGTCGGACTCGCGCTGGACGTGCTCGATCCGCTCCAGCGCGGCCTTCAGCTCGGCGCGGGCGGTCTCTGCCTCGCGCTCGCGGTCGCGCTCGATGCGCTCGAGCGCCTCGGCGAGCTCGTGGCGGGCGGACTGGACGGCCTCCTCGTGCTCGGCGCGGACCTGCTCGAGCTGGGAGACCAGGTCGGCCTGCTGGTTCTCGGCGTCGCCGCTGCGGAGCTTCTCGAGCTGGAGGATGCGCGACTCGAACGAGCTGCGGGCGCTGTCGGCGCGGCTGCGGGCCTCGGCGAGCGCCTCCTCGGCGCGGCGCTGGGCCTCGGCGACGGCGTCGGCCACGCGGCCCTCGATCGCCTCGGCGGCGCGGGCGCGGTCGGCCTCCGCGCGCTCCAGGCGCTGGGCGAGCTCGGCACGGGAGGCCTCGGCGGCCTTCAGGGCGGAGGCGCGGGCGGCGTCCTCGTCGAGGCGCGCGCGCTCGAGGCGCTCCATGCGCGCGAGCAGCTCGAGGTGCTGGGTGTCGTTGCTGCCGGTCTTGATCTCGCTGACGGCGCGCTCGAGGTCGGCGCGCAGGCGCGTGGCCTCGCGCTCGGCGGCGTCGGCGCGGCTGCGGCTCGCCTCGGCGTCGCGGCGCGCCTCCTGCACCTGCGCGGGCAGGGCGGCGGCCATGCGCTCGAGGTCGTCGATGCGCTCCAGCGCGGAGAGCAGGCGCGCGACGACCGCGGCGGCGTCGTCGAGGTCGCGGACCGTGCTGCCCTGGACGCCGGGATCAGGGTTGGTGATGGCCTCCTCGACCTCGGCGTCGGCCTCGGCGCGGGCGGCCTCGCGCGCGGCGAGCTCCTCCTCGACCCACGGGGTCGGCTGGGTCGGGCGGAAGACGACGAGCGTGCCGGCCGTGCGCCAGCCCTCCCAGGGCTGGACCTCGTCCTCGAGCGCCTGGCGCAGCGCGCGCACGACGACGGGGTGCTGCTGGCGCATGCGCAGCAGCATCAGGTTGAGCGGGCAGCTCGAAGCCGAGGTCCTCCAGGAACAGCGAGAAGTCGAAGCCCTCGTCGAGCTTGACCGGGACGAAGACGGTCTCGATCGGGAACTCGCGGCCCTCGGCGTGCATCCCCATGACGTCGACCTTGCCGCGCGCGGTCGGCGCCTCGCCCGACTCGAGGAACGTGCGCCACGCCTCCGCGGCGGACGGCAGCGGCGACTGCACGAGCCTGTCGAAGAACGACTGGCCGAGGATCTCCTGGGCCGGGCGCCCGAACAGCAGCTCAGCCGGCTCGGACCACTTGGAGACGGAGCCCTGGCCGTCCGTGAGCACGAAGTAGCCGCCGACGATCTGCTTCAGCAGCGAGTCGAGCGGATCCTCGGGCCCGGTTTCGGCCGCCGAGGACAGAACCTCGTCGGCGCCGCTTGAGATGTGCGTGCTCACGCCCCTTCTATCGGCAGATCTCCGAAGACCGTCAACCATTCGTCGAGAAGGACTGCAGCCGCGCGGGAGTCCAACGACGCGCTGCCGCCCGCCTGGCCCGCCAGACGGGTCGTGAATCGCTCGTCATACAGCTCGACCGGCACGCGCACGGCGGCCTCCAGGCGCTCCGCGAACGCCCGCGTCTCCGCTGTCTGAGCCGAATCCGCGCCCGAGAGCGAGAGCGGCAGGCCGACGACGATCCGCTCCGCGCCGAGCTCGTCGGCGAGGTCCACGACGCGGCGGAAGCCCTTGCGCGTGCCCGGCCGGAGCACCGGATCGAGCGGCGTCGCGAGCGTACCTGTCGGATCGCTGACCGCCACGCCGCAGCGGGCGCTCCCGTAATCGAGCGCGAGGACCCGGTGTTGGGGGTGGGGGCCGGGAACCCTATTCCGCCAGCACGCGCTCGATCTCGGCGCGCGCCGCCTCCAGCGCCTCGCCCAGCTTCTCGGGCTGCCGCCCGCCCGCCTGCGCCATGTTGTCGCGTCCGCCACCGCCGCCGCCGACCACCTTGGCCGCGACCTTGACGATGTCGCCGGCGCGCACGCCGCGCTCGATCGCGCCGGGGGTGGCCGCGACGAGCAGGCTCGCCTTGCCCTCTCCCCCGGCCCCGAGCACGACCACCGCCGGGTCGCCGAGCTGGTTCTTCATCCGGTCCGCGAGGTCGGGCAGCGCCTTCGGGTTGTCGACGTCGCGGAGCTCGAACGCCGCGCGGATGCCGTCGAGCTCGACCACGTCGCCGACCTTGTCGTCGACCGGCGCGGCCGCCTGGCCGCCCTTGAGCAGCTGCCGGCGCTCCTGCTCGCGCTTGGCCGCCACCTCGGCGACGTTCTCCGGCGCGGTGCGCAGCGTGGCCGCCGTCTCGGCGAGCAGCCGGTCGTGGCGGCGCAGCGTGGCGATCGCGACCGGGCCGGTGACCGCCTCGATCCGGCGCACGTTCGCGGCGCTGGAGGTCTCCTGCGTGAGCTTGAAGACGCCGATCTCGGCGGTCGAGCGCACGTGCGTGCCGCCGCACAGCTCGCGCGACCAGTTGCCGTCGCCGATCTCGACCATCCGGACGACGTCGCCGTACTTCTCGCCGAACAGCGCCATCGCGCCGAGCCGGCGCGCCTCGTCGAGCGTCGTCGTGAGCGCGCGGACGGGGTGGTTGGCGAGCACCTCCTGGTTGACGCGGTCCTCGACCCAGGCGACGTCCTCGTCGCTCAGGGGCGCGCCGTGCGTGAAGTCGAAGCGCAGCTTGTCCGGGCCGACGTAGGAGCCGGCCTGGCGGACGTGCGTGCCGAGCCGCTCGCGCAGCGCCGCGTGCAGGAGGTGGGTCGCGGTGTGGTTGGCCTGCGTCGCGCGGCGCGCCGCCGCGTCGACGGACGCGACCACCCGCTCGCCCTCGTGCAGCTCGCCCTCGATCGGCTCGAGCACGAGCGCCTGGTCGTCGCCGAGGCGGACGACGTCGATTACGCGCGCGGCGCAGCCGCCGTCCTCGCAGCGGACCTCGCCGTCGTCGTGGACCTGGCCGCCGCCGGTCGCGTAGAACGGCGACTCCACGAGCTTCGCCAGCACGCGGCCGTTCTCGCGCACGATCGCGCCGACCGCGGTGGACTGCTGCACCGTCTCGTAGCCCGTGAACTCGGTCGCGAAGCCCGCCTGCTCCGCGAACGCCGCGACCTTGTCGCGCTCCGTGTCGCCCGCGCCGCGCCCCGCGCTCGCACGCGCGCGCTCGCGCTGCGCGTGCATCGAGGTCCTCGAAGCCCTCCTCGTCGACCCCGAGGCCGCGCTCCGCCGCCAGCTCCAGCGTGAGGTCGAACGGGAAGCCGTAGGTGTCGTGGAGCAGGAACGCCTGGTCGGCGCCGATCCCCTCCTCGCTCGCCTCGCGCGCGCGCTCGATGATCTCGTCGAGCTTGCGCATGCCCTGCTCGAGCGTCTGGTTGAACGCGCTCTCCTCGTTGCGCAGCCACATCCGGATCGTGTCGGCGTTCTCGCCGAGCTCCGGGTAGACGTGGCCCATCGTCTCCTGGACGACGTCCGCGTAGCGCGTCAGGAACTCGCCCTCGATGCCGATCCGGTGCCCCTGCACCACCGCGCGGCGGATCAGGCGGCGCAGCACGTAGCCGCGCTCCTCGTTGGAGGGCACGACGCCGTCGGCGATCAGGAACGACATGCCGCGCGAGTGGTCCGCGAGGATGCGCATCGCGCGGTCCGTGTCGAACTCCTGGCCCGTAGCCGCGGCCGGACAGCTCCTCGGAGAGGTCGACCAGCGGGCGGATCTGGTCCGTCTCGAACACCGAGACGGTGCCCTGCATGATCGCCGCGAGCCGGTTGAGGCCGAGGCCGGTGTCGATGTTCTTCGCCGGCAGCGGGGTGAGCACGCCCTCGGGGTTCTGGTCGAACTGCATGAACACGAGGTTCCAGTACTCCAGGAAGCGCTCGTTCTCGCCGCCCGGGAGGTCGTCGGGCTTGCCGAAGTCCAGCCCGCGGTCCAGGTACAGCTCGGAGCACGGGCCGCACGGCCCGGTCGGGCCCGCCTGCCAGAAGTTCTCCGAGCGCGGGAGCGGGACGATCCGCTCGCGCGGCACGCCGACCGACAGCCAGGCCGTCGACCGCCTCCTCGTCGAGGCCGACTCCGAGCGTCTCGTCGCCCTCGAACACCGTGACCCAGATGTCCTCGGGGTCGAAGCCGAAGCCGTTCGAGCGAGAAGTCCCACGCGTACTCGACCGCGCCCTGCTTGAAGTACTCGCCGATCGAGAAGTTGCCCAGCATCTCGAAGAACGTGAGGTGCCGGTACGTCGAGCCGATCTGGTCGATGTCGACGGTTCGGAAGCACTTCTGGCACGACGTGAGCCGGTTGTGCGGCGGCTTGTCGAGGCCGAGGAAGTACGGCTTGAGCGGGTGCATGCCCGCGCTGATGAGCAGCGTCGACGGATCGTTGCGCGGGATCAGCGGCGCGGACGCGATCCGCTTGTGGTCCCGGCTCTCGAAGTACGAGAGGAACTGCTCCCGGATCTCGTCGGTGGTCATCGCCATGGCCAGGGAGTCTAGGCGCGGATCCGCCGCGTATTGGTGACGCCCACGTCTTGAACGGCGGCGGGGTGGGGGTGGTGAGCGAGCCGGCCGCCCCGCGTTCGTTGTCGAGTTAAGGCGACCCAGCGGCCCTAGCTCGACAATGACCGTCGAAGGCCAGGCCCTCGCTTCTCCTACCCAGCCGCAGTTCGCCGGCTCAACCCGAGCGATCGTCCCCCAGCCCACCACGTCGTCCCCGCGCAGCAGGCACGCGGTCTGCCCCGGCGCGGCGCCGTCGACCGGCTCGAGCAGCCGCAGCGCCAGCGCGCCCGCTCCGGCGAGCCCTCGACACGGCACGGCACGGCGCGCGAGCGGTAGCGCAGCTTGACGCGGTCCACCTCGCCCGGCGGGCGGTGCAGGCGCGCGCCGCGCAGCCGGACCTCGCGGGTCGCCAGCGCGGCCTTCGGCCCGGCCACGACGCGGTTCGAACCCACGTCGATCCCCAGCACGTACAGCGGCTCCGCGGCGCCGACGCCGAGGCCCTTGCGCTGGCCGACGGTGAAGTGATGCGCGCCGCGGTGCTCCGCGAGCACGCGGCCGTCCCGGTCGACGATCTCCCCCGGCCGGTCGGCGATCCCCCCGTGGCGGGCGAGGAACGCGGCCTTGCCGGTGCCGGCCAGGAAGCACAGGTCCTGCGACTCGGCCTTGGAGGCGACGGGCAGCTCCGCCTCGGCCGCCAGCGCGCGGACCTCCGGCTTGGTCAGCTCGCCAAGGGAAACCGCAGCCGGGCGAGTGTTCCACGTGAAACGGCCGAGAGCATGTACGTCTGGTCCTTGGCCGGGTCGGCGGCGGCCCGCAGCAGGCCGTCCGGCGACAGCCGCGCGTAGTGGCCCGTGGCGAGATCGGCCGCGCCCAGGCGGTCCGCGAACGCCACCATCGCGTCGAGCCGCACGTGGCCGTTGCAGCCCACGCACGGGTTCGGCGTCACGCCCGCGGCGTGGCCCTCCAGGAACGGGTCGACGACGCCCGCCCGGAACTCCTCGCGCAGGTCGAGCGTGAAGTGCGGCATGCCCATGCCGTGGGCGACGGAGCGCGCCACCCGCACCGCGTGGGCCGAGCAGCAGGAGGCCTCGGCGTCGTTGTCGGGGTCCGCCCACAGCTCGAGGGTCACCGCCACCGCCTCGCGGCCGGCGCGGTCGACCAGCAGCGCGGCGACGGCGGAGTCGACTCCGCCGCTCATCGCCACGAGCGTGCGCCCCGCCTCAGGCGCCAGCGCCGCCTGCGCGCG
>CAVSJY010000007.1:0-154602 GCA_963728465.1 uncultured Solirubrobacteraceae bacterium | reverse complement strand
GAATCGGGAAGTCGCGGCTGTTGGCCGAGGTCTCGCCGTCGCGCGTTCTCGCAGGGCATGGAGGTGCTGGTCGGCAACGCGGTGGCGGGTGGTGGCTCGTTCCGGGCGATCGCCGCGGCGTTGGCGGACCGGTTGCGGCGAGCGTCCGGGCAACGTTGATCAGACTGGATACCGGGCGTGGCGACCTGAGGCTGCTGGACGACGAGGGCCTGCGGCCATTCCGGTCGGCGTTGAACCGGCTGGTCCCGGCTTGGGCCGCTGCGTCGGCCGCCATGGGGTCCGCGCTCGAGCCGACATTTGGCGTCGACCCGATCGTGGTACTCGGCGAGGGCGTGCTGCGGCTTCTGGGCTTGCTGGCCGTTGACCGTGGTTGTGTGCTGCTGCTGGAGGACCTGCACTGGGCGGACGCGGACACTCTGGCGTTGGTCGAGTACCTCGCCGCGGCCGTGGGGTCGGCCGGGGTGTTGCTTGCGGTCTCGGCCCGTGACGAGGGCCCGCGGATGGCGGCGCTGCCAGGATCGCCGGCCAGCCCGGCGTGACGGTGCTGCGGCCGGCGAGGTTGACCGCGTCGGAGGCCGCCGCGCTGGTCGATGCTGCGTACCGCCGGGGCCGGCCTTCACGATGACCGGCTGGATGCTGCTGGTGCGCAGGGCCGAGGGGCTGCCGTTGCTGGTCGAGGAGTTGGCGGTCGCGCTGAGGGACGCTCCGGCAGATTCGCTCGCATTGGTCGTTCCGCCTTCGTTCGCAGCCTTGGTCGCCGCGCGGCTGACGGCAGCTGCCGCCTGCCGCGGCCGAGGTGGTACGGGCCGCGGCGGTGCTCGGCGCGGACCTGCGGTGGAAACTGCTGTCCGCGATGACCGGTCATGAGGAAGCCGTCGTGATGGATGGGTGCGCTCGGCCACCACGGCCGGCCTGCTCGCCGTCCGTGACGATCAGCTGGTGTGGCGGCATGCGCTGACCCGCGACGCGGTTACTGCGACGTTGCTACCTCCGGAACGTGCCGTGCTGGCGCGCCGCGGGGCAGACGCATTGCTCGACCGTGGCGGGGCGGAGGACGAGAGTTTGGCGGCCGAGTTGCTGGTCGTCGCGGGCGAGGACGAGCGCGCGGCCGAACTGTTGTTGCGGCTGGCCCATCGCGACCTCGTCCGCGGCGCTTTGCGCAGCGCGATTGGCGCTGCTCGGGCGGGTGCCGCAGGTCAGCGGCACCGGGCCACCGAGGTCGCGGCCGATCGGGTCTGGTTGCTGACCCAGCTCGGCCAGTCCTCCGCGGCGTTGGAGGAGGGTGACCGTGCGCTGGACTCGGCGACCGGAGCGGGGCACGCCGAGCTGTGTCTGAGGTTGGCACAGACCGCGGTGCGAGCCCGTCAATGGGACCGGGCAATGCGCTACGTGATTCGGGCGGGGCGTCCCGACGACCCGCGAACGCCGCTGTTGGCGGCGGGAGCCGCGTTCGGCACGGCCGACCGTGGACCGCGCAGGCGTGCTGGCCGCGGATGCCGTCGGCGTCGGCCGAGCGGGCGGGTGCAGTGCAGCCGTTGTGTGAGGCGCTGGAGCTGTTCGGCCGCTGCGCGATGCAGGCCGGGGAGTACCAGGCCGCGGCGGGAATGCTGCGCCGGGCGGCGTCGACCGCGGCCGAGCACGGGTTGGTGGCCCAACGGGTGGAGGCCGAGCTCAAACTGGCGATGCTGGCAGAGCGGGTGGGCTCGGCTCGGCCAGAGCTGCTGTTGGCACCACGGGAGCTGGCCGTGCAGGCCGGGATGCTGGCCGAGGTCGCACGGATCGATCTCCGGCGGGCCAACCTGGCATGGCTGGTCGACGGACCCTCGGCGGCCGAGCCGCTGGCTCGGGCCAGCGCCGAGCTGGCGGGCACACTGCGTCTGACGCCGCTGCAGGCGGTCCTGGAGTCCATGGTCGCCGGGATCCTGGCCGCGGCGGGCGACGAGGCCGGCATGCGCCGCTTGGCGGCCACCGCGAGTGCCCGGCGCGAACCGTCCGCCCGAAGTGGACGCCTACATCGCGATCGCCCAGGCGACGGGGCCCCTGCTGGCCGGTGACCTGACCAGGGCCGACGAGATCGTCATGCCGGGCTGGCACCCTTTCCGGTCGGCGGATCGATCCGGGCCTCACCCACTGGGGACTGTGGGTGTTGCTCCGCGCGGTTGCCGGCGACGACGAGCCCCAGCGGATGGTTGCCCGGTCGAACCAGTTCCAGATACCGGAGAACGCTGCTGCCCTGGCGTTCGCCGATGCGGTGGGCTGTGGTCGGGCGGGTCGCGGCGCCGATGCCGCCCGACGCTATCAAGAGGGCGAGCTGAACCTGCAGGGATCGCCCTGGTGGGGCCGGGTGCTACGCATGGTCGTCCTGCATGCGGCGATAGCGGACGGCTGGGCGGACCGCGTGGATGCCCTCGCCACGCTGCGCGTCGACCTGGCCGAGCACGAGCGCATCGGCGACCTGCGGCTGGCGCGGACGTGCCGCGACCTGCTGCGCCGCGCCGGCGCACCCATCCGCCGCGCCGCGGTACCGACACCCGTCCCGCCGAGGCTGCGGGCGGCCGGGGTGACCAGCCGGGAGATGGATGTCCTGACTCTCGTCGCCGAAGGCCTGACCAACGCACAGGTCGCCGAGCGGCTGTTCTTGTCCATCCGCACGGTGGAGACGCACGTGGGGAACCTGCTGGCGAAGACCGGCGCCGCCAGCCGCGGAGAGCTGCGCCGCCGCGCCGCCGACCAAGAGATGCCCCCGTAGCTCACCGCAGACGAGATTCGCGACCCGAGTGCCGATACCAAGCACCGTGTCGCTCTCGAACCGGATGTCTTCGGACAGTCGACATCTATCAGGCCGACAACACCCGGCCGCCGTCGACGCACGCACTTGCGCTTGTTGATCGAGGTGACCTCTTAACTCAGTAGTCAGCACTGAGTCACCGGCCGGTCGGCGCGGCGAAGGTATCTGCCCTGACCTACCGAGCGAACTTGGACCTGAGACAGTCGTGGATGTGTGCCGGCTCGGGCGGGGTCGACGACGAAAGGAGTGGGATCATGAGGACCACCTGCCCGTATTGCGGGAACCCGGTGCCCGTGCACCTCACGTCCGCCGGTGTGACGATGGCGCCCCACCACGTCTCCCGCACGTCGGGCGACCTATGCCGCCCCGACCCGGCGAACGGCGCCGCGAGGAACCGACCAGCCGCACATGGGTTCTCGCTGATCGGACTGAGTTGACCTACGACACCCTCGTCGTCGGCCGCTTTTCCGGCTTGCCGACCTGCGCCCCTTGACTCGGTGTCCGGTCGGTTGGGGGCGATGTCTTCCGCACGACGACCGGTGTTCTCGCCTACACCAAGCGCAGGCTCCGGATTGATGTCCGTCGACGAGGTTCACCCCGTTCCTCGTGGGAGACGGCCGCGGCCGGGCCTTTGGACACCTCATCCTTGAGGAATGTGGGGTGTCCGGGTCTGAGTGTCCCAAACCCGATCTGTACCGGAGCAGGCCCCGGTGGCTTTGCAGGAGCATGTCCGAGCCGACCGCCGGCGGCCATCTCGTGTGGCTCGATACCGGAGAGGTGAGGACGGCGTTGTTGTTCCGTCACGGTGACCGCCGGTGGGCGGTGAGCACGACGCTGTCGCTCGTGGATCAGGGGGAAGCGGGCAAGGCGTCCCGACCGTTGAGTATCCCGAGCGGCTGATCCTTACCGGAAATGTGCCGGGGGAGGATCACAGGTCAAGCGCCGAGTGTTACTCCGCTGATGTCGGCCCACGCCATGTCGATCAACTGGCATCAGCTGATCGTGGCCAGGGCCTTCGGAACGATGCTCCAGCTGCACCGGGGTGCTGGCGTCGAGGGTGAGAAGTTCCCCGTCGAGTTGCAGCGGGGTGGGTGTGAGCGTGACGAAGCTGTAGTGCGTGGCGGTGGGTTGCGGGCCCAGCCCACGGGTTGCGGCCTTGATCGCTACGGCGAGGATTTGCCACTTCGAGGTGTGCGGCACTGTGACGACTTCGAAGCGGCCGTCGTCGGGCCTTCCGTTCTCGCTGAGCGTGGCGTACTTGGCCATCTCGCTGATGTTGGCGAACAGCAGGCTGTCGAAGGTGCGTCGCGAGCCGTCCTCCATCTCGATCCTGTGCGGTCTGAACCGCGCGAATGTCCTTATCACGGACAGAATTTCCTTGAACGATCCCTTACCGCCCTTTTCCAGGTCGACCGCGACCACCGGCGTCAGGCCTAAGCCGATGTAGGAATGCGCGTACTGCGTGCGGGCGTCGGAACCGGAACCCACGGTGAAGAGCGGCTAGCAGGTCGACGCCGAAGCCACGTCGCCCGCGGTCACCGCGTCGGCCAAAGGCTGTTTCCTGGTCGTCCGTCGATGGTCGTTGGCGTTGCCCGCGCCCATCACGGCACAGATGGCGTCCGGGTTGGCCGCGTGCATCACGCCGTCGACGACTTCGTTGTAGCCTCCGTCCCCGCTCACCGAGACGATCAAAGGGCGGCCGGTGCTCGCGGCGTCGAACGCCAACTCTCGGGCGTGCCCCGCCCGCTCGGTCGGGCACAAGCGGACCGGAATCTCGGGCAACCGCTGCCCGAGGTCCCCACGCAGCTGTTCGGCCGCCTCCGGCGCCTCCCCGGTGCTGTGCGGATTGAAGATCACGACGATTCGGTCGAAGGGTCTCTTCGCCGCTCCGTGCCCAGCAGGTCGGGACATGTCAGTCATCGCTTCCAAATCGTCACGCGTGCCCCCAGGCCATGCAGGAGCAGGACGGGCTCACCGCTGCCGCCCCGATCCCAGAAAAGTTGAGTTGTCATCGTTCGACGGAGTACCCCCCGCAACGTCCGATCCACCATCTCCGGTCTGCCAGATGAATCACACGCGTGCTCGGCGACTCTGGCTGGCCGACCTGGCCGTCGAAGCACATCCGGCCCCTGGCGGGAGCAGAGCCAGTTCACCCCACGTCGGCGTGCGGGGGTGCTGTCGTGGCGGTGAGGAAGTCCAGGACGAGCTCGATGAAGCGGTCGGGATCGTCGCCGTGGGGTAAGTGCCCGGCCACAGGAAACTTCGAGGTGGCCATCGGGTGACGAGCTGTGAGCGCGCACAGAGTGCGCGGCGGGGAGCAGGAGTCGCTGGCCCCGGCGATCAGCAGCAGCGGTGCATCGCTGACCCGGTGTAGGCGTTCGAGGCCGTTCATACGTTGGCCGCCCAGGTCCTGGGCGCCGGGGAGGTCCTGGGCGCCGCGGGTACCACGAGGAGGTCGCGAACGCCCGTGGCGTGGGCGCCCAGGGAGTGGTCACCGTCGCGCGGTTTGGCGGAGTGGCCATCCCCGAGCAGATCCGGGGCGATCACTCGTCCGCGTCGGCGAACACCACGTTGGCCGACTTGCCGCCCAGCTCGAGCGTCACCCGCTTGATCGTCCGCGCGGCCGTGGCGGCGATCGAGCGGCCCACCTCGGTCGAGCCCGTGAACGCCACCTTCGCCACGTCCGGGTGCTCGACCAGCCGCGTCCCGCACTCGCGCCCCGGCCCGACCACCACGTTCACGACACCCTCCGGCAGCCCGGCCTCGAGCGCGATCCGCGAGAACTCCAGCGCGGTCAGCGGCGTCAGCTCCGCCGGCTTGAGCACGACCGTGTTGCCGGCCGCCAGCGCCGGCGCGAGCTTCCACGATGCGATCGTCAGCGGGAAGTTCCACGGCGTGATCAGCGCGACCACGCCGAGCGGCTCCCGGAACGTCATCGCCACGCCGCCCGACACCGGGATCGTGTCGCCCAGCACGCGCTCGGGCGCGCCCGCGTAGTAGCGGAACGTGTCCACGACCATCCCCATCTCGCCGCGCGCGTCGCCGATCGGCTTGCCGGCGTTGCGGGCCTCGAGCACGGCGAGGTCCTCGCGCGCGGCCTCCAGGGCGTCGGCCAGGCGGTAGAGCACGCGAGCGCGGTCGGCGGGCGCGACCGCCCGCCACGCCGGGAACGCCGCCTTGGCCCGGGCCACCGCCTCGTCGGCCTCCTCCGCGCCGGCGCGCGGGATCTCCGCGAGCACCTCCTCCGTGGCCGGCTCCAGGACCGTCAGGGTCATCGCGCCGCCTCCACGAGCGCGGCGATCACCGGTGAGGCCTCGTCGGCCTCCGGATGCCACTGCACGCCGAGCGCGAACCGCTTCGAGGGGTCCTCCATCGCCTCCGGCAGGTCGTCGACCGTCGCCCAGCCGGTGATCTCGAACCCCTCGCCGACCTGGTCGACCCCCTGGTGGTGGTGCGATTTGGTCGGGTGGAGCCCCTCGCGCGCCACCCGCTGGGCGAGCGAGCCCTCGCGCAGCCGCACGTCGTGGTCCCCGAACGAGCCCGGGACGAGCCGGTGGTCCTCGTGGCCGACGGCGTCGGGCAGGTGCGCGATGAGCGTCCCGCCGCGCGCGACGTTCATCACCTGCATGCCGCGGCAGACGCCGAGCACCGGCACGTCGGCCTCCAGCGCCGCGGCGGCGAGCGCCAGCTCGAAGGCGTCGCGCTCCGGCGCGTCGCCGATGTCGGCGCCGCCCGTGAGCAGGACGCCGTCCAGCAGCGGCAGCAGCGCCTCGGGCTCGCCGTCGGGCGGCAGGATGACCGCGATCCCGCCCGCATCCTGCACCTGGCGCACGTAGTTCATCGAGATGACCGCCGCCTCCTCGTCCCAGTACGTCCAGCGCGCCCGCTCGACGGCGGCGCAGATGCCGATCACCGGCCGGCTCACAACCGCTCGAAGCCCCGGAACCGCTCCCAATCGGTGACCGCCGCCTCGAACGCGCGCAGCTCCACGTCCGCGTTGTTGAGGTAGTGGTCGACGACCTCCTGCCCGAAGGCCTCGCGGGCGACGTCGCTGGCCGCGAACAGTTCGCGCGCCTGCTGGAGCGTCGCCGGCACGTGCGGCTTGTCGGCCGTGTAGGCGTTGCCCTCCAGCGGCGGCTCCAGCTCGAGCTCGTTGTCGACGCCGTGCAGCCCCGCGGCGATCATCGCCGCGATCGCCAGGTACGGGTTGACGTCGCCGCCCGCCACGCGGCTCTCCACCCGCAGCGACTGGCCGTGGCCGATCACGCGCATCGAGCAGGTCCGGTTGTCACGGCCCCAGGCCACCGCCGTCGGCGCGAACGACCCCTCGGCATAGCGCTTGTAGGAGTTGACGTTGGGCGCCTTGAACAGCGTCAGCTCGCGTAGGCAGGCGAGCTGGCCGGCGACGAACGAGTCGAACAGCCCCGGCTCATCGGCGAACACCGGCGTGCCGTCCTCCGAGCGCACCGACAGGTGGATGTGGCACGAGTTGCCCTCGCGCTCGTCGTACTTGGCCATGAACGAGATCGCCATGCCCTCCTGGGAGGCGATCTCCTTGGCGGCGTTCTTGTAGATCGTGTGCGTGTCGGCCGCGCCCAGCGCGCCCTCGTAGGTGAAGTTGACCTCGTGCTGGCCGAAGTTGCACTCGCCCTTGGAGTTCTCGACGCCCAGCCCGGCGCCGGCCATCTCGCGCCGGATGCGGCCGATCAGCGGCTCGACGCGGGCGGTGCCGAGCATGGAGTAGTCGACGTTGTAGAGGTTGGCGGGCTCCAGCCCGTGGTAGCGCTTGTGGAACGCCTGCTCGTAGGTGTCGCGGAAGATGATGAACTCGAGCTCGGTGGCGGCCAGCGCGATCCAGCCGCGTTCCGCCAGCCGGTCGAGCTGGCGGCGCAGGATCTGGCGCGGGGAGGCGACAACCGGCGTGTCGTCGTGCCACTGGAGGTCGGCCATGCACATCGCCGTCTTCTCGTGCCACGGGATCATGCGGATGGTGTCCAGGTCCGGCTTCATCTCGAAGTCGCCGTAGCCCGTCTCCCACGAGGACATGGCGTAGCCGGAGACCGTGTTCATGTCGACGTCGACGGCGAGCAGGTAGTTGCACGCCTCGGCGCCGTGCTCGAGCACCTCCTCGACGAAGTGGTGGCCGACGAGCCGCTTGCCCTGGAAGCGGCCCTGCATGTCGGCGAAGCCGAGGAGGACGGTGTCGACCGTCCCCTCGGCGACGGCCTTGCGCAGCTCGTCGACGGTCACGAGGCGAGCTCGGCCTCGGCCTTGCTGATCGCCTCGAACTCCTCCTCCGGCGCCGAGGCGACGAGGTGGTGGCGCGAGTAGAGCCCGAAGTACAGCGCCGCGCGAGGTAGACGCCGAGGGTGATGAACGCCGCCGTGGTGTCGACCAGGAACGTCGCCACGACCGCGAGCACCGCGAGCACGAGCGCCACCCCGGAGGTCTTCGTGCCGCCCGGCGTGCGGTACCCGCGCTCGAGCTCGGGCTCGCGCGCGCGCAGGACGATGTGCGAGAGCATCATCAGCACGTAGGAGACCGCGGCGCCGAAGACGGCGATGTTGAGGATCCGCGCACCCTGGGACTCCCAGGCCGCGGCGAGGCCGAAGCCCACGAGCGCCGGCAGGACCAGCGCGATCCACGGCACCTTGCGCGAGTTGGTCACCGACAGCGCGCGCGGGAAGTAGCCGGCGCGCGAGAGCGCGAAGAGCTGGCGCGAGTAGGCGTAGATGATCGAGAAGAAGCTCGCGATCAGGCCGAACAGGCCGACCCAGTTCACGAAGTCGGTGACGCCGCCGCCGGCGCCCACCTCCTTGAGCGCGTCGACCGGCGGGTTGCCCGAGCCGGAGATCGCGTCCGAGCCGCTGCCGCCGGGCGCGAAGACGAGCATGAGCGCGGCGAACACGAGCAGGACGCCCATGCCGGCGATCAGGCCCTTCGGCATGTCGCGCTTGGGGTCGCGGGTCTCCTCGGCGGCGAGCGGCACGCCCTCGATGGCGAGGAAGAACCAGATCGCGTACGGGAACGCGGCCCAGATGCCCGAGTAGCCGAACGGCAGGAAGTCGCTCGAGCCGGCCGAGTCGTCCGGCGCGATGTCGGTCCAGTTCGACGTCGAGAACTCGGGGATGATCGCGATCACGAAGACGAGCAGCGCGACGACGGCGATCGCGGTGATGACGAACGTCACCTTCAGCGCCTCGCCGACGCCGACCAGGTGGATGCCGACGAACGCGGCATAGAAGACGAGGTACACCGGCCAGCCGGCGTCGATGCCGATGTCGAGCGCCTCGACGTACGCGCCGATGAACGTGACGATCGCGGCCGGCGCGAGCGCGTACTCGATCAGGATCGCCGTGCCGGTCAGGAAGCCGCCCCACGGGCCGAGCGCGCGCCGGCCGAAGCCGTAGCCGCCGCCGGCGGTGGAGATCGTCGACGACAGCTCCGCGAGCGCGAAGACCATGCAGGTGTACATGGTCGCCATCAGGATCGTGGCGATCAGCAGACCGCCCCAGCCGCCCTCCGCAAGACCGAAGTTCCAGCCCGCGAAGTCGCCGGAGATGACGTACGCGACGCCCAGGCCGGCGAGCAGGACCCAGCCCGCGGCACCCGATCGCAGCTGCCGCTTCTCCATGTACTCGGAGCCGACCTGCTCGTAATCGACGCCACGGCGCTCGGCCATCGCGATCCTCCCCCGGTAAAGGTATGGCCGTCCGGCCTTTCCGGCGGGAAGCTATTGCGGCGCTCAGGGGCGCGTCAAGGGGTGACATACGCGCCTGCGACCGGCGTACTCGCGGAACTCGCGCTCGAACTCTGGCCACCACGGCGGCTCGCCGTCGTCCGGCCCAGACTGTCCGCCGCCCCCGTCGTCGTCGCCGTCGTCGCCCCGCGGGTCCAGCAGCGGGGCGGCAAGCAGCGAGCCGCCGAGCGTGACGACCGCGCAGCCGGCGAAGAAGAAGGGGGGAACGCCCAGCAGCAGCCAGCCGAGCGCTCCGAGGATGAGATGCCCGGCGCTGACGCCCGCGCCCCATGCGCGCATGCGCTGCGAAGGGGACATGAGTCGAGGGTACCCCGCGTCGCTGATCAGGGCATGAGTCCGGCGAGCACCTGCTCGGTGCCCTGGAGATGCTCGCGCACCAGCCGCGCGGCGCGCGCGCCCTCGCCGCTCTCGAGGAGCCGCACGAGCTTGGCGTGCTGGGCGTTCGAGCGCTCCAGCACCTCCGGCGGGTGCGCGATGTGGCCGATCAGCTCGCTCATCGCGCCCTGGACCTCCGTCATGGCCGCGACGAGCCGCGCGGAGCGCGCGGCCTCGGCGATCCCGAGGTGGAAGAACACGTCGGCCTGGCGGAAGACCGCGAAGTCCTCGACGTCGCCCATCGTCTCGACGTGCGCGGACAGCTTCGCGAGGTCATCCGGCCCGGCGCGCTCGGCGGCGAGGAAGACCGCGCCGATCTCGACGACGATGCGGTAGTCGAGCAGCTCCCGCCACTCGGCCAGCTCCACGTGATCGGCCTGCGGCTGCGGCTCCACCGCGGCCACGAACCACCCGCCGCCGCGGCCGCGCACCGCCACGAGGTGGCCGCTCTGCGTGAGCGCGGTGAGCGCCTGGCGCAGCGTGGAGCGCGAGATGCCGAGCTGCTCGGCGAGGTCCCGCTCGGGCGGGAGCTGCGTGCCGGGCGGCAGCAGGCCGAGCCGGATCCCCGTGCCCAGGCGCTCCACCGTCTCCTCGAAGGTCGTGACGGCCTGGACGGGGTCGAAGACCGCCGCGACGGCCGGCGTCGTCGCGTTCATCGCGCGCAGAAACTACCGGCAAACTCCGGCACTGCGGATAAGATCGCCGCCCGGAATGTCGACCGCAGACACCAAGGCGCTGATCGAGCAGGCGATCGCGGGCATCCAGAAGGAGGTCCCCGCGCTCGAGCGCCTGAAGCTCGTGATGGAGCTCGAGCTCCGCGGCCGCGGCGACATCCAGCTGTTCCGCGTGCAGGTGCCGGGGCCGAAGATCACGCGCGACATCGCCTCGGACGCCAAGGTCCGCCTGTCCGTGCCGCGCTCGCACTTCAACGAACTGGCCCGCGAGGGCAACCTGCGTCTCTGGCGCGAGGCGTTCGAGTCCGGACACGTGAAGGCGACCGGGCCCGAGGAGATCCTGAAGCTGATCCAGAGCGTGGTCGCGCGCCAGGAGGAGCGCAGCCGCACGCGCAAGCTGCGCGCGCGGTAGGCCTCAGGCGATCTCTTCAGCCGGCGTCCAGGTGAAGACCTTGTGGACGCCGGCGATCTCGAGCGTCCGCTCGAGCCCGCGGTGACCGGCGACGAGCGAGAAGTCGGCGCCCGCGTCGTCGGCGCGCCGGCGCGCCGTCAGGAGCGTGCGCAGGCCGCTGGAGTCGATGAACTCGAGCTCCCGCAGGTCGAGCACGACGCGGCCGCCCCCGGCCGCCTGGAACGCGCGTGTGAGCGCGCCCTCGAGCGCCGGCGCCGTCGCCAGGTCGAGCTCCCCGGCGGGCACGACGACGGCGGCGTCGCCGTGGTGCTCCGTCCGGACGGTGAACGCGTCGGGCAGCGGCAGGTCGGTCATGCTCTCGGATCCGTAGCCATCGCGATCTCCACCCCTGTTCCGGCTCGCTTTCGGACCACGGCGTAGCGGTCGTGGCGCTCGACGATCGTCTCGGCCGAGGGCTCCTCGTGCCCCTCGACGATCGCGAACTGCCGCGGATCGCTGCGCACTCGCTCGTACTCGTACGGGGTCAGCTCGATCAGCCGGGAGCAGTCCACCTGGCCGCATTCGCAGACGAACCCGATCAGCGTGGCGTCGTCGTCGGCGTCTCGGCCCCGTTCGATCTCCTCGTTGATCCGGCGGAACGTCGCCTCATTGCGAGCGATCCGCTCCTGCATGTCCGTGGACACCCGCGGCATTCTATTGCGCCACCGGCGGAGCGGCGCCGACGACGACAGCGGCCGGCCGGGCTCAGAGCCCGACCGGCCGCGGTGACGGACGGAACGCCGCGCCTAGCGGCGCTGGAACGGATCGACGTAGACGTCGTCGATCTGCCAGGAGCCGAGCAGCAGCGGGGTGAAGCGGAAGCGCACGGGCGTGCGGTCGGTCGTCGACAGCGTGAGCAGGTTCACGAGCACCGGCATGCCGATGGTCGGGTGCCAGCTGCCGCCGCCGAGGTCACCGGGGAGCACCGGCAGCCAGGCGGTCAGGCCCAGGCTGGTCTGCACCTGCACCTCGACGAACAGCGTGGTCAGCAGGCCGCTCTGGCGGCGCGCGAACAGGCGCAGCGTCGGCTCGTGCATCCCGAGGCAGACGAACGGGGTCACCGCACGGCTGCCGCCGGGGAGCGAGAGCGAGCGGCTGTGCGTGCTGCCGCCGACCTTGTACGTCTCGTTGCCGGCGACGGTCTTGGCGCCGCCCGACAGCGTCCAGCCCGTGGCGCCGCTCTCGAACGAGCCGCCCTGGACGAGCTTGTACTGGGCGCTGTCGCCGAACCGCTTGAACGGCTGCGTGAGCGGGCCGTCGTAGCAGGAGCCGGCCGACGACGTGATGAGGCCGGCCGAAGCCGGCGAGGCGAGCGCCGCAGAGGCGATCGCGGCGATGAAAGCGGCCGCCACCGTGCGGCCCAACTTGCGGTACATCTGGTGAGTCCCTCCGTCCTTGTGACTCGGTATCTGCATCTCAAGTCGGTGCCCGTACAGGCCGAGTAGATAGGACATGCGTCGAGAATCGGCGCATCTACACGGATGTCCGACTCGACCACCCATATGGACGCCGGCACGGAGCGCCTGCTGGAGGAGTCGCTCGAGCGCCGCCGGCACACCCTCGACCGCCGCGAGCGGATCGGGAACCGCTTCTTCGCGGGCGGCTTCGTCGTCGCCGCGACGCTGCTGGCCGTGGTCGCGGAGGCCGACCGCGCCTTCGACCCGGTCGTGGCCGCCGGCTTCGTCCTCGCGCTCGCCGCGATGGCCCGGGTCGAGGTGTGGGGAGGCGCCGGCAACGCCGTCCCGACGCAGATCGTCTTCGTGCCGATGCTGCTGCTCGTCCCGACTCCGCTCGTGCCTCTGCTCGTGGCGGTCGCCTGCGTGCTCGCGGCGGCGTCGCGGGCCGTGCGCGGCGGCAGCGCGCTCGGCCGCAGCGGGCTCGCGGTCGCCGACGCCTGGTTCAGCCTCGGCCCCGCGACCGTGCTCATCCTGCTGGGCGCGCAGGAGCCCGCGCTCGCGAGCTGGCCCGCCTACGTCGCCGCGCTGATCGCCCAGTTCGTCGTCGACGGCGTCGTCACGATCGCCTGGGTGCGCGTCTGCCAGGGGATCGGCCCGCGGATGATCCTCCGCGACCTCAAGCTCGTCTACCGCGTCGACGTCCTGCTCGCGCCGATCGGCCTGCTCGCGGCGCTCGCGGCCGCCGACGCGCCGCTCACCGCGCTGCTCGTGCTGCCGCTCGCGCTGCTCCTGCTCGTGTTCTCGCGTGAGCGCGAGAGCCGGATGCGGCAGTCGCTGGAGCTGGGCCGCGCCTACCGCGGCACCGCCCTGCTCCTGCGCGACCTGCTCGAGGAGGACGACGAGTACACCGGCCGCCACACGGAGGACGTCGTCGGCCTGTCGGTCGCCGTCGCCGAGCGCATGGAGCTCGACGAGGACACGCGCCGCTCCGCCGAGCTCGGGGCGCTGCTGCACGACATCGGCAAGATCGCCGTGCCGAGCGAGATCATCAACAAGCCCGGCCCGCTCGACGACGCCGAGTGGGCGATCATGAAGACGCACACCGTCGAGGGCGAGCGGATGCTCCAGCAGGTCGGCGGCCTGCTGGCCGACGTCGGAATCGTCGTCCGCGCCTCGCACGAGCGCTGGGACGGCCGCGGCTATCCCGACGGCATCGCCGGCGAGCAGATCCCGGTCGCCGCGCGCATCGTGTCCGCCTGCGACGCCTACAACGCGATGACGACCGACCGCTCCTACCGGAAGTCGCTGGGGCTGGAGAAGGCCGTGGCCGAGCTGCGGGCGAACGCGGGCACCCAGTTCGACCCCGCGGTCGTCGACGCGCTCGTCGCCGTCGTCATCGAGGGCGCCGAGGCCGCCCAGCCGGGCTGGCAGCTCCAGGTCGCCGCCCCGGCGCCGGCCCCGCTGGTGCCGCAGGCCGCGCCGCCCGCCGCCTAGGGGCTCAGCTCGCGCCTCGCAGTACAGGGGCCCGTCGCCGAGCTCCAGCCGTGCGCGCAGGATCGTGTCGGCCGGCGCGTGGGCGATCCTCCAGCGCGTCTGCGGGCCGGGGTCGGGCAGGAGCGGCCCGGCGTCGAACGCGACCGTGACGGGCGTCGCGATCCGGCGCTCCTCGCCCGTGGCGAGCACGTCCTGCACGCGCTGCACGCCACCGTCGTAGACGCCGCCGACGACGCGCGCCGGCGCGCCGTCGACCTCCGCCTCGAGGTCGAAGCGCACGAACGGCTCGAACCAGCCGATCTCGACCGGCTCGGAGCCGCCGTTGCGGACGCGGAAGCTCACCGCCGCGGCGCCGTCCGGCAACGGCGCGAGGTCCATCTCGCAGGCGAGCCCGCTCACGGCGTCTTGAACTTCCTCAGCGCGAGCGATCCGTCGGCCTTGATGATCCTGCGGATCGTGTACTTCCCGAGCGGCTTCCCCGGCTCGGCCTCGTAGATCTGGAAGAGGTCGTTGTGGATCTCCTTCCACGCCTTCAGGTGCGGTTCGATGTCGGCCTTCTGGGACAGGATGCCGCCGTGCTGGTCCCAGATCTTGTCGTCGTTGCTCACCGTGAAGGTGCCGTTGCTCCCGGAGCCGCCGAAGAAGTGCTCGTTGATCTTCTTGGAGTCCGTGAGGCCCGGGTTGGCGGCCTTGAAGGCGTCCGTGAGGTCGGCCGGCCCGATGTTGCAGTCGCCGCCGGGGAAGGTCTCGAGGATCGTCTGGTGGTGGTAGAAGGGCGCCGTCTTGCGCGGGATCGCCGGGCCGAGCTTGTACTCGTAGGTCGTGCCGAGGGCCACCTCGCCGGTCCCTCCCGCCTGGGTCATCGTCGTTGGGAAGACGGCCTTCTTGTCGAACGTCCACGTCTGCGACGCCAGGACGGCCGCGTTCCCGCGCGGGCGGACCTCGGCCTTCACGGTGATCGCCGTGCCGGTCCACGCCGCGGGAATGCGGAAGTCGAGGTTGTCGGTGCTCAGCCCCTTGACCGTCGTCGTCTTGGCCCCGGCGGCGATGAACGTGCCGTCGGAGGCGGTCATGACGATCTCGTGGAACTCCTGCCCGCCGCTGGGGGTCCAGGTGAGGTTGAAGATGATGCGCTCGTTCGGCGCCGACAGCGGCGCGGTGTCGAACGGGATCAGCGCGCCGGCCGTGGGCGCCGGCCAGCTCGCCTCCGGGCCGAACAGCAGCAGGTTCGTGGCCAGGCGGGCGTCGTCGGTCCCCGCGGTGAAGCGGGCGACGACGCGGATCCAGTCGGGGTCGCGCGCCTTCGAGCCGCTCTGGCCGCGCAGTGCGGTCATGACGTCGTCGCGCGAGGCGCCCGCCGCGGGGACGGCCGTCGCGCTGGGCGCCCCGCTGCCGGATCCGCTCCCGGTCGTGGGTGCCGGCGAGCCGCCGCCGCCGAACGGCCATCGGAACGGCCAGTTCGTCGCGCCCTCCTGGGCTGCCCCCGCGTCGTCGGCGAGCGGCGCGAGGCCGGGGAGGCCGGGAACGCCGGAGGCGGGAGGCGCGGGCGCCGCGGCCGCCGGCAGCGGCTCGGCCTCTGACTCGTCGTCCTCGATCGGCGCCACGACCTCGAGCGGCGATGTGGCCGAGGTCGGTGTCGACGCGGGCGGCTCGTTGACCAGCGGATCGCCGCCGGACACCAGCCGCGCGACGGCGGCGTTCCCGGCGGACTGCTGAAGCGCCATCAACCGGGCCGCGGACATCGGCCCGGCGGCGAGCGCCGGCGGCGCCGCGGCGTCGGGCAGCGCGCCGTGCTCGCCGGCCAGCGGCCCGGATGCGGCAACGTCCGGCTCGTCGCGGTGGTCCTTCACGCCATCCTCGGTGCGCCGATCCTCCCAGGCCGCGCCGGCGGGGGCAACTCGCCCGTCAGCCCATCGGCGCGATCCTGGCCCGGAGGGCCGCGCGCGAGGCCCGCGGGTCCTGCGCGATCCGGATGGTGACCGTCGGGCCCGGGCTCGGCTCGGAGGACTGCGGCGCGGGCCACACGAGCCGCGCGGTGGCGCCCGCTGCCGCGTGTAGCCCGCTGATCCGGTAGGCGGCGCCCGCGCTGTGCACCTCGAGCGCGCGGATCCGGGCGAGCGGCATCGGCGTCTCGCCGAGCTCGCGCGGCCTGCCGTCGCGCCCGATCGCGACCACCGACGCGCCGGGGCCGCCCCAGCTGGGGAAGCCGACATCGGCGGTGTGCCGGCCGGTCGCGCCCGTGCGGCGCAGCAGCCACTGCGTCTCGATCGCCCGCGCGGTGAAGCGGTGGTGGACGGTTGCGGTGAAGCCGCCGGAGCGCACCGAGCCGGCGGCGCGGAGGTCGCGGAACGGGCCGGCGAAGGCGCGCCCGCGGCGCCGGGCCTCCGGGCCCGCGCCGGACGGGGCGCGCGTGAGCCGCAGCGGCCGCCGGCCCGGCATCACGGCCGAGCGTGCGCGCTGCGTGGCGAGGACGGTCCGGCCGGCGGCGTCGCGCACCGTCAGCCCGAACGCGGCCGGGCCCGTGCCGCCGACGTTCGCCAGCACCTCCTGGCGCCCGTCGAACAGCCGCGCGAGGTCGAGGCCGCCGTAGGGGAACGCGCCCTGGCTCACCGGGACCACGGCGGTGTTGTAGGCGGGCGTCGTGACCGCCAGGCGGCCCGTGTCGGGGTCGAATGCGTACAGCGGCGGCGGCGCCTGGGCGCGCGCGTACCCGAGCCCGGCGTCGAGGGCGCGGGCGGCGTTGGCCTGCACGCGCGCGGCGGCGAGGCGCGCGCTGCCGTCGGTCTGGGGCACCCGCGTGAGCCCGAAGAACACCGGCGCCGGGATGCCGCCGGCCTGCTCGGCGGCGCGGTCGTAGTAGGCGAGGCTGCGATCCAGCAGCTCCTTCGACCAGGCGGCCCACTGCGGGCTCGGCAGCAGCGACGGCGTCGACGCGAGGCCGACCAGCGCCTGCTGCGCGAGGCCCAGCTTCTTCGCCTGGTGCCAGCGGCGGAAGCCGAGCCCGGAGTCCCAGTTCATGTAGCCGCCGTGGGTCCAGTAGCCGGCGATCGCGCGGCGCGCCCATTCGCGCATCAGGCCCTTCGCCTCGAAGCCGAGCGGCGGCATGCCGGCCCGGCGCGCCTGCCCGTAGAAGCGCGTGTAGGAGAGCACGATGTTCGCGTACTCCGCCGAATCGACGTTGCGGCTCTGGCCGCGGCGACGAGTCGGGGAGGTAGTGGAAGCGCATGCCGGCGCCGAAGTTGCCGGCGCGGCCGTCGCGTCCCGTGCGCGCCGAGGAAGAAGCGCCGCAGCTGGAGGGCGAGGTCGTGGCGCAGGAGCCGGCCGTCGCCGGTCACCGTCGCGTCGGCGGCGTAGATCAGCGCGTACCAGTTGACCTGGTTGAGGCGGAGCGCCGGCCAGCGCCAGAAGCGGCTGTGCGCGGTGCCGTGGATCGCCGAGCGGATGCGCGCGACCGTGTCCTCCGGCAGCCCCAGCTCGCGCCGGGCGCGGTAGGCGAAGGCGAGGCCGTCGACGACCTCGGCGTCGAACACGAGGTGCTGCGGGGCGTCGTCGCTCGTCATCGAGCTCACCCAGCCCGGGGCGTGGGTCTGCGACGTCCCTGAGACGATCGCCGGGCGCTCGCTGATGAAGGGGACGCCGTCGACCAGGCGGGCGGCGAGCACGCGCGCGCGGGCGTCGTTGCGGGCCGGGCCCTCGTGGCCGCGCATGGCCGCCACCGAGTGGGTGAGCAGCAGCAGCGAGTTCGCCATCGGCTCGACGCCGCCGGAGCCGGCGCGGTAGTAGCCCGCCTGCTCGTCCCACAGCGGGTCGAGGCGCTGCTGCATCCGGTCGGCCACCGACCAGTAGCCGGCGTCGTCGTAGGCGGCGTGCGCCGGTGCTGCGACTACGGCGAGCGCCGCCGCGGCGAGGGCGGCGGGGAGGGTTCGCCGTAGCCGCGACGGGCGCATGCGGCGAGCGTCTCGCTCACCCCCCGTGAGGGATAGTGAGGCTAGCTCCACTTTCCGGGTGCGGCCGGGCGCCGCTGCTACTCGCCGCGGTGTGCCTGCGAGGCGGGCTTGACGACCTTCACCGAGAACTTCGAGGGCTGCTCGCGCACCTCGGGGTTGTCGATGTCGCCGAGGCGGTCGATCAGCTTGATCCACTGCTGCGGCTTGAGGATCGCGTCGATGCGGCGGGCGGCCTTCTTGCTCTGGCCGTAGAGCGGGCGCCAGCCGACGTGGATGTGGTCGTCGTGATCGCCCATCGCGTACGTGTTGTCCGCGTTCTCGAAGGTCATCAGCGAGATGATCTGGTGCGGCTTCATCGTGCCCTGGAGGGTCAGCAGCCGCTGGATCGTGAGGTCGGTGATCGAGCCGGCGCCCTGGTGGCCGATGATCGGCACGCCGTTGATGGCGGCGATGTCGACGGCGGTGCCGGTCGAGTGCTCGGAGACGTTGCCGGAGGCCGTGTAGAAGCCGTGGCCGCACTTGAGCGACGTGACCGTCGGCTTGAGGCCGGAGGCGGCGAGGTACTCGAGCGTGGCGAGCACGCGGCGGTCGATCTGGCCGCTGCGGACGTCGGCGGCGCCGCAGCCGTAGATCTCGATGCGCGGGTTGTTGACGACCTTCTGGATCAGCGTGTCCTTGCTCATCAGCAGGATCTGGCCGATCGTGGGCGTCTTCGCGTCCTCGCCGACGAACGGGTTGCGGCCGGCGGCGCGGTAGATCGCCGTCGACTCGAGCAGCTTCCAGCCGTCCAGGATCGGCTTCGGGTCGACGCGCGGGGCGCCGCGCCCGGCCGGGCGGATCTCGAACAGCAGGTGCGAGGCCTTGCCGGCGCGCTTGCCGCCGACGCGGCCGAGGACCGTGCCGCCGATGACGCGGACGCCCTTGTGGAACGGCTTGCTCACGAAGTCCTTCTTGCGGAAGCCGAGCGGGGCCATCTCGGCCGGTGCGGGGGTCTCGCCGAGCTGCGAGGAGCCGCCGGCGATGCGGGAGTTCGGCCGCGCGGGGTGGGCGAACAGGCGCTCCTTGACCGGGGCGGCCTGCGCCTTGGGCTTCGGGGCGTTGGCGGCCAGCCGCTGCTTGGCCTTCGGCTGCGGCTGCGGCTGCGCGGCGTGCCGCGACGCGGGCTTGCGCGTCGCCGACGCGGCGCGGCGGGGCGCGTCGCCGCCCTTCGGGAGCTCGAGCTCGCGGCGCACCCGGTCGCGCTTGGCGACGCGCTTCTTCGGGGCCGGGTAGGTCTTCGCGACCTTGCCGAGGCGGGCGTAGGTGTACGTGTTGCCGTAGACGTCGAGCAGCTTCACGAAGCGGCCGAGCCGCTTGGACTTGCCGACGCGGACGATCCGCCCGTCGTTGACGGCGATCGCCGGGGCGCCCTTGCGGGCGAAGATCTCGATCCCGCGCCGCTCGCCGTCGGACTCGACGACCATGGCGGCGTTGGCGCCGCGGCGCACGCGGCGCTCGCGGTCGGCCTTCTCGAGCTTGCCGGCGTAGGTGGACTTGGCGTGGACCGGGAAGCGGCCCTGCGTGAGGCCGGTGAGGGAGCCCACGAGATCGCTCGGCAGGCCGCCGATCACGCGTGCCCGCATCAGCACGGAGTCCACGTACCAGTCGGCGTGGTTGTAGGCGAAGATCGCCTTGCGGATGTCCGTGTCGGCCCCTGCGGCGCGCAGATAGCGGGCGGCGGCGAAGATCGCGTCGACGGGGTTGTAGGGATCGGCCTCGCCGTCGCGGTTGGCGTCGACCCCGTACATCCGCCAGGTGGCGGGCATGAACTGCATCCAGCCAACCGCGCCCGCGTAAGAGACGTTGAGGTTGCGGCCGTAGTCGGTCTCGATCTCGTTGATCGCGGCGAGGATCTCCCAGCGGACGCCGTACTGCATGCCCGCGGCCTGGTAGATCGAGAGCAGGAAGGGCGGGATCCGGAACTTGTCGATGAAGAAGTTCGGGACGCCGATCGGGGCCGGCCCGGGGGTCGCGAGCGCGAAGCTCGGGTTCGTCGGGGCGGGTGCGCCGTTCGACTGGGTGAGACGAGGGGCCTTGACCGTCGAGTGCTCGTGATCGCGATCGGCCGACTTCTTCTCGCACCCTGAAGTAGAGGTTGAGGTCGAGCAACGCTTCCTCGGGAGGCGGACCGTCGTCTGCTCGGTGTTCGCGCGACGGGTCCGGCGCTTGCCCTTCGCCGGGGTGGCGGCCGGCGTGGCGGACGCCTCGGGCGTGGCCGTGCCCGTCGCGGCCGGCACCGTGGTCTCCACGGGCGAGGCGAACGGGGTGGGCGACTGCGTCGGCGCCTGGGTGGGCGTCTGGGTCGGCGCCTGGGTGGGAACCTCGGTCGGCTCCTGGGTGGGCGTCTCGACCGGCGTCTCGACCGGGGTCTCGACGGGCGTCTCGACCGGCTCCGTCGTCTCCGCGGGCGCGGGCGCGGTGGCTGTGGCCTCCGGCGAGCTGGTCGGCTCCGCATCCTGCGCGGGCGACGACGCGCCGAGAATGGCAGCGAAGACCGCTGCTGCGGCCAGCGCAATGGCAAGGATCCGGCGGAGCATGCCCCCCAAAGGTCGGCATGCGGGGGTGCCTTCTTGAGCTTTCGGGGCTTCCTGGCACTCGGGTCAAGACCCCATCCGGCCATATCTCACGTTCAAGTAGAGATAGAGATACGCGATTTCAACCACGTTTCCTGCCTCCGTGCCAGGATCGTCGGCCGTGGACGCACGCCGATCGCCACTGTCCGATCGTGCCGCGCCGCTGATCGAGGAGGCGGCCGAGCGCTCCCGGGTCTCGATGCGGACCCGGCTCGAGCGCCTGCGGCTCGCGTGGCGCTCGATCTTCCAGGCCGCCGTGGCCGCGGGCGTGTCCTGGCTCATCGCCACCGAGGTGCTCGGCCACCAGACGCCGTTCTTCGCGCCGGTGTCGGCGATCATCACGCTCGGAGTGACGGTCGGCCAGCGGGGTCAGCGCGCGGCGGAGGTGGCGTCGGGGTCGCGCTGGGCATCGCGGTCGGCGACCTGCTGGTGCTCCAGATCGGCACGGGGCCCGGTCAGCTGGCGCTCGTCGTGCTGCTCGCGACGTCCGCGGCGATCTTCCTCGGGAGCGGCCAGATGCTCGCCACCCAGGCCGCCGTGTCGGCGGCGCTGGTGGCGACGCTCCAGCCGCCGACCGACGGCGTGACGTTCGCGCGCTTCCTCGACGCGCTGGTGGGGGGCGGGTTCGCCCTGCTGGTCAACGCGGTGCTGCTCCCGGCGCGTCCGGTCGAGCTGCTGCGCGAGGGCGCGCGGCCGGTGCTGGAGGAGCTGGCGGCGACGCTGGAGGACATCGGGCTCGCCATCGAGCGGCGCGATCGCGGGCTGGCCGAGGCGGCGCTCCATCGGGCGCGGGCGATCGAAGAGCTGGAGGCCCGATTCGCCGAGGCGGTCGACGTGAGCCGCGAGACGACGCGCTACGCGCCGCCGCGGCGGCGGGCGCGGGGGATGGTCGAGACCTACGCGGACGCGGCGGCACGGGTGGACCTCGCGGTCCGCAACGTGCGGGTGCTGGCGCGCGGCGCGATCCGGGCGCTGACGCTGGACGAGAACGTCCCGCCGGACATCGCGGTGGCGCTGCGCGACCTCGCCGGCGCGGTGCGCGCGCTCGGCACGGCGCTCGACGACCCGGAGCAGGAGAAGGTGGTGCACGAGCTGGCGACGCGGGCGGCCGGCGAGGCGACGCTCGTGCTGGAGCGCACCGGCAACCTGTCGGTCAGCGTGATCGTCGGCCAGGTGCGCTCGACCGCCACCGACCTCCTCACCGCGATCGGCATGAGCTACGACGAGGCGACGGGCGAGGTCCGCCGGGCGGTGCGCGAGGCGCAGGAGCGGGCGTGAGCCTGACGTGGGAGACGGTGCTCTCGGCGGCTCCCTTGACGCGCCCGACGGCGACGCGGCGCTCCGCGAGATCGCGCGCCGCTACCTCGCGGTTCACGGGCCGGCCATGCGCGACGATCTCGCGCGCTGGTGGCGGGGGCCGAGGCCGAGGCCGAGCGCCTCGCCGCCTTCCTCGGCGCCGAGCCGGAGGTGTCCTGGGCCGCGCACTAGGCGCCGCGCCGTCCTCTCCGGGGCCGCCCCCTAGGCGTGGCCGATGATGAATCCGACCGCCGCGACGAGGATGCCGCCGAGCGTGACCTGGATCAGCGACTGCGTCAGCGACACGTTCTGGAAGCGCTTGCGGATCCAGGCGATCAGGAGCAGCTCGGCGCCGACGACGGGGTAGGCGACCGCGAGCGCGGTGTCGACGTCCGAGATCAGGAACGGCAGCGCGTGGGCGCTGCCGCCGACGAACGTCGCGATCCCCGTGATCAGCCCGCGGGTCACGGAGCTGCCGCGGCCGGTCATCGAGCCGTCGTCCGACAGCCCCTCCGAGAGGCCCATCGAGATCGCGGCGCCGAGGGCGGCCGCGACGCCGACGAGCAGCGCGGCGCGCGAGCCGGACACGTAGGCGGCCGCGAAGATCGGCGCGAGCGTCGAGATCGTGCCGTCGATCAGCCCGATCAGACCCGGCTGGACGACCTGAAGCTGGAGCGCGCGGGCGTCGAGCTGCCTCAGCCCGCGGACGGTGTTGTCGACGCTCATGGCCATCGAGTCTACGGCTATCTGTACCGATTACAACTTAGGGAACCCTCAGATAACGAGCTAGACTCAGCATCGTGACGACCGCGACGGACAGCACGCTCGACGCCGAGCTGATCGCGGCGCTGCGCGCCGGCGGCCGCCGCGTCACCCATCCGCGGCTGCTCGTCCACCGCCACGTCCGCCGCCGCGCCGAGCACCTCACGGCCGACCAGGTCTACGGCGATCTCGCCCCCGCTCTGCCGAGCCTCTCGCCGGCCACGGTCTACGCCACCCTCGACCTGCTCGACGAGCTCGGCTTCATCCGCCGCATCAGCACCCCGGGCGCCACCACGGTCTACGACCCCAACACCCAGGCCCACCACCACGTCATCTGCCGCGACTGCGGCCGGATCGAGGATCTTCACGCGCGCGTGGATACGGGGCGCGCGGAGCGCGCGGCCGCCGACGCCGGGTTCCGCGTGGATCACGGCGAGCTCCAGCTCAGCGGGCTGTGCCGCGGCCTCGGCCGCGGCCGAAAGCCGGCCGCTTGAACTGCGGCTGGGTGGGGTGGTGGTGAGGCCGGCGGGGGCGACAACGTCCTAACGATGCCCGCCTCGCGGGGTCCGGCCAACGTCAACGGCGGCTGGTGGGGTGGCGTATGCGGCTGCGTCGATGCACTGGTTTCGCGTGGAAACGATTTGCCGGCTATAGCGGGGTCAATCGACTCCACCTGGCGCGTCCGGCGCCTGCATCGCCACCACCCCACCCAGCCGCAGTTGGAACCGACCCGCGGCCGGCGACAAAGGGATCAGCGCGCCGCGAACGTGACCGTGACCCGCACGGCCTGCTCGCGCGGCACGGGGCAGCCGTGGTGGGAACGGGTGGCGCGATGCAACTCGCCGTCACTGCCGCGGACGCGGCGGGTCGTGACGATCCGCCCGCACCAGCGACCAGGGCCGAAGCGGCCGGTCGTGTCGTCCCACCAGCCCGGAGGCGCGACGTCGCGGGCGACGCCGATCGGGCCGCCGACCTTCAGCCCGGCCGCCTCCGCCAGCGCCACGGCCTCCGTGCGCGCCTTGCGCACCGCCTTCGGGAACGCGGCACGCCGCGCCGCCGCGACCGCGCGCTCGATCGTGCGGTCGCTGCGGTGGGCGGGCTTGACCACGCGCGCGAGCCCGAGACCGCGCGCGACGACGGTCTCGAGCTGTGGCGCCGCCGGGTCGGGCGTCGGCGGCGGCCCGCCGCTGGCGGGCGCGAAGACGGCGAACGCGCCGGCCGCGGCCAGCGCGCCGAGCAGGGCGGCTGAGAGAAGGCGCATGGCCCTGATACGCGCCCCACGCGCCCCCAGGTCCCTGCGACGCCGGCGGATTCACGCGCCGGCTTCGACGTCGCCGCTCACCAGGAAGGCCGCGAAGCGGTCGTCCAGCTCGTGGATGCGGCGCGTCCACCCCTCCTGCTCGCGCTCGACCTGAGCCGCCTGCTCGGCCGCCGCGGCGTGCTCCGCCGCGCGCTGGGCCTCTTCCTCCTCCTGGAGCACCACGTCGCTCGCGAGCGCGCGCCGGCGCTCGTCGACGCCGCGGTTGAGCGCTCCGTGGGCGGCCGGCTGGAGCATCGCGGCCTGGTCGCGGAGCGCCGCCTCGAGGTCGATCTGGGCGCGCGCGAACGCGGCCTGGACGAACGCCAGCGCGCCCTGCTGGTCCTGCACCCGCGTGCGCAGCCACTCGCTCGTGCACCAGGTGAGGCCGGTGAGGACGATGCCGAGCCCGGTGCCCATCGCCAGCCCGCCGGGCAGCACGCCGGCGAGCGAGCGTCCCGTGGCCGCGCTGCGCGCCATGTTCACCGCGCCCGCGAGGCCGTGCGCGACCTCGCGGTCGTGCCAGTCGACGGTGGCGAGGTCCACGGACGCGGCCGGAATCGCGGCTCCTGTCGCATCCGCCTGGGTCTGAAGGACGACGGGACCCAGCTCGAGCAGCCCGGACCAATCCGCGACGAGCGCCTCGACCTGCTCGACCAGCGCGGCCTCCATCCGTTCCGCGACGGCGTGGAGGTCCTGCTTGACCTGCGCCGTGACCTCCTCGAGCTCCAGGCGGCCCGACTTGATCCGGAGGTCGCGCTGCTCGCGCCGCTCGAGCAGGCGAAGGCGGAGGTCGCGCTCCACGACCTTGCGCGTGCGCCGCTGGTAGTCGCGCGCGAACTCGCCCGCCCAGTCGGCCGTGCGCTCGACGTACGCGCGGTGGCGCTCCGCCGCGTTCGCCGCGAGCCCGCCGGACGGCGCCGCCGGCAGCGCCTCCAGCGCCTCCAGGGCGGTCCGGCACCGGTGGAGCGCGGCCGCCGATCGGACGACGGCCGGGTTGAAGAGCAGCCGCGCGCGCAGGTGGTCGGCCAGCGCGGGCAGCCCGCTGGCGCGGGCCAGCGCCTCGTCGCCGTCGGCGACCGCCATGGCGTGCTCCGTCACCGATACGGCGTGCACGGGTGCGCTCGCCCAGTGCGGGTCGGCCGCGCCCAGCAGACGCCGGTCGGCGTCCAGCACCGCGTCGGCCTGGAGCGTGACGTCGGCCCGGGCGACCACGAACACGACGGCCGGGACGTCGCGGGCGACCGCCTCCAGGAAACGGAGCTCGCCCGTACCGATCGGCGCCTCGGGCTCCAGGACGAGCAGCACGGCGTCGGCGTCGGCCGCAGACCGCGGGTCCAGCGGCACCTCGGCGAACAGCGGCGCCTCGGCTCCGAGCGTGCCCGCCAGCGCCTCGATCAGCATCGTCCTGCCGCTCCCGGGCCGCCCTGCCACGGCGATCCGCAGCCGGGCGTCGCGCGCGGCGAGGCGCTCGACGCCCGCGAGCAGCGCTCGTGCGAGGTCCTCCCGGCGGGCGCCGCGGAGGCGTTCCGCGGTCTCGCGCGCGAGCGCGACGATGCGGGGCTCGACGCTCATGCCGGTGCCTCGCGGCGGCGCAACGCGTCGCCGGCGATGCCGGCCAGCGCGAGCGCGACGACGTGCGCCGCCCTGCGCTCCTCCGCGCCCCGGCGGCCGTCGTTCTGGAACCGCCGCCAGCGCGCGGCGGCGGCGCCTGCGGACGCGACCAACTCGTCCGGCGTCGCCTCGGCCGGCAGCCCGAGTCGCTGACGGGGCGTCGCGGCGCTCACCAGCCGCTCGACATCGGCCCTGAGCGCATCGGGAAGCACCACCGCGGACTCGGCGACGAGGCGCAGGACCTCGAGCTCCCGCAAGCGCTGCGCCTCCGGCGCCGCGGCGAGGCGGTCCGCATGGGCGAGCAGCGCCTCGCGGATCACCGTCGCCTCCGCGCCGGGCACGTGCGACGACTCCGCGAGCAGGCGGATGGCCCGCAGCGCGGCGTCCGCCTTCAGCAGGCCCGCGCGCGTGGTGAACGCCGTGTCGACGAGCGCGCGGACGCCGTGGATCCCGGAGGACTCGAGCAGGCGGCGGCCGAGGCCGGCCGCGCCGGTCAGGCCGGCCTCCGCGGCGTCGGCCGCCTGCCTGACGCCGAGGAGACCGAGCGCCTCGACGAGCTCCTGGCGCTCGGCGGCCGTGCCCGGCACGGCGCCCTCGGTCACGAAGCGCCGCGGCGAGCGCAGCCAGCGCGCCCGCCGGCCGCGCTCCACGGCTCCCAGCGCGGTCAGCGCCGCGGCGCGGGCCTCGTCGATGCCGCCCGAGGCCGCGGTCTGGGCGAGCAGCCCGTTGACCGGCACGATGCCCCGGACGTGCGGGCCGAGCCGCAGGCGCCAGGCCTCGAGCGCCGCGTCGAGCGCCTCCGGGCCGCCGGCGTCGAGGATCCGGTCGGCCTTGGTCAGCACGAGGATCGTGTTGGCGCCGGTCGCCCCCGGGAGCGCGACGTGCCGCGAGAGCTCCTCCAGCACCTCGCCGTCGTCGTCGGCCGGAAGCCCGGAGACGACGTAGAGCACCGCGTCGGCCTCCGCCGCCGCGTCCGCCGAGCGGAGGGCGAGCAGCCGGCTCGTCCGGTCGCTCACGCCGGTGGTGAGCGACCACAGGCCGGGTGTGTCGATGATCGTCAGCGACTTGAGGGCGGCGTTGTACAGCGTGACGTCGAGCCGCTCGACGTCGGCGGCGTCGACACCGTCGAGCGTCGTCGGGAGCGACCGCCGCTCGCCGAACCGCAGCCGCCGCGAGCCCCCGCCGGCCAGGTCGAGCCGCGCGCCGTCGACGTCGCCGTAGCGCAGCCACGTGACGACGCGCGTGGTCTCGCCCACGCCCACCGGCACCACGAGCTGCGACAGGAGGGCGTTGGCGAGCGTCGACTTCCCGGCGCTCACGCGCCCCGCGAGGGCCACGCGGACCGGCTCGGCGAGGCGCGCGTGGACGGCGGTCAGGCGCTGCCGGGCGTCGCCGTCCGGCAGGCGCTCGACGGCCTGGGACGCCAGCGAGGAGAGCACGGTGCGCATGTCCTCGCTCATGGCGCCGTCCAGGGATCGTCGACTTCCGGATCGTCGCTCCAGTCGGTCTCCTCCTCCGCCGGTGGCACGTCGGCCGGGTCGAGGAGCACGTTGCGGCGGACCTCGCCGGTGTCGGGCGGGAAGTCGATCTCGGTCGCGTCCACCGCCTCGCCCTCCGCTCCCTCGAAGAACAGGCGGCCCGTGAGGCCGTTGCCCTCGACCTCGCCGGTGACGCGCCAGGGGCCGAGCGGGACCACGACGCCGCCCGCGCCGAGGATCGTGAGGAAGTTGTCGGTCGGGACCTGGGCGCTGAACGCCTTGCGCCTCGTTCCGTCGACGAGCTTCCCGAGCGGCTCGAAGTGCAGCGTCGCGAGCCCTTCGTCGCCGAAACGGCCGATGACGGAGTCGTCGCCGAAGTCCAGGTGCTCGGCGGCCACGTAGTCGTCCAGCACGAACGCGCCGCCGTCGACGTTGGCGTAGAACTTCAGGTCGTCCTCGTTGCCTTCGTTCTCGGGGACGCCTTCGAGCGTGACCTTCCAGCTCCCGCCGCCGTACGGGACGTTCGCGGTCGCGATGTAGCGCGTGGGCTGCGTCGCGCTGCTGTTCTCGGGATCGACCTTCGCGGCGACGTGGAAGCGCCCGTCGCCGTCCGTCTTCGTCTCGTAGAGGCGGTCGGGACCGGCGCCGTCGCTGACCATCTGGATGGTCACCGGCGTGTCCGCCATCGGCTCGCGCTTGGAGTCGAAGACCTGGCCGGCGACGTGCTCGGTCCCGCCCTTGAGCAGGATCACGAACAGCGCGATCGCGAGCGCGACGGCCGTGCCCGCCACGGGGACGATCCACGTGGCGCGGCGCTTGGCCGGCGGGGCCGCGGCCGCCGGCCGCTCCTCGCCGAGCGTGCTGTCGAAGGCGACCGCACCGAGCGCGACCACGGCCTTGGGGTCGTCGCGGAAGGTCGCGGGTCCGAGCCGCTCCTCGACCATGTGCAGGACGAGCGGGATCCGGCTCGAGCCGCCGACGAGGTAGATCGCCGACAGCTGCTCCTTGGTCGACGCCCGCGGCGGCGAGCGTGTGCTCGGCGATCTCGAGCGTCCGCTCGACGTCGGCGCGGATCAGGTCCTCGAAGCCGTCGCGCGTGGCCTGGAGCTCGCGCGAGACGGGCGCGCCGACCAGCAGCGGATGCGTCGCGCTCTGGGACACCGCCTCCTTCGCCTCGCGAACGCTCCGGCGCAACTCGAACGCGGCCCGTCGCCAGGGCGTCTCCTCGCTGTGCTGGAGCCGGTCCCAGTCCTCGGGGGCAGACCCTGCTCGCCGAGCGCGGCGAGCAGGTGGTCGTCGAAGGCCGCGCCGCCGATGCGCTCGTCGCCGCCCGGGAGGCCGATGAGCTGGAAGCGGTTGCCGCGGCGGCGCAGCACCGCGCAGTCGAAGGTGCCGCCGCCGAGGTCGTAGACGAGGCTGAGGGAGCCCTGGCCGGGAGCGGCGCCGCCGTCGAGGCGGGCGAGGTGCACGAGCGCGCCCTCGGGCTCGGACAGCAGCATCGGCTCTTCGATGCCCGCCTCGGCGGCCGCCTCGAGCAGCAGCCGGCGGCGGTCCTCGCGCCAGTCGACGGGATGCGTCAGCCGGACCTCGGCCGGGCGGCGCCCGCCGTGCTGCCGGCACGCCTCCTCGTAGACGGCGCGGAGGATCGCCCCGACGGCCTCGCGCAGCGGAACGTAGGCATCGCCCAGCAGGAGGCCCTCCCGACCGACCTCGAGGTAGCGCTTGGGCGTTCCCTCGAAGCGGTCCGGATCGAGCAGCGCGCGGCGCTCCGCGGCGCGGCCGACCAGGATCCGGCCGTCCGGCTCGCGGAAGATCGCCGACGGCATGCGGGACTCGCCCTCCAGCTGGAGGACCCGCACGCGGCCGTCCTCGCGGACGGCCGCGCACGTGTTCACGGTGCCGAAGTCGATCGCGAGCACCCACTCCGTGTCGGGCGTGATCGTGGCGCGCTCGGACATCAGCTCGCACCCGCAGTGCACGCGCCCGGCCCGCCGTCGAAGCCGATCTGGTACGCGGCCACGCGCTCGTCGGCGCTGCCGTGGCCCCCGTCGGCCTCATGCCGGTCCGGGCTGTCGTCGCCGAGCTCGACGAGGACGTACTCGATCTCCTCGGCGTCGCCGGTCTCGAGCGCGTCCTGCCGGGCCATCTCGCCCATGAACGCGCCGGCGCGGCAGTCCGCGAGCTCCTCCACGACCCACGAGTTCTCGCCGTCGGTGCCGAGCCGGGCGCCGACGGCGTGCCCGTACTCGTGCGCGACGATCAGCGCGGGCGCCGCGTCGCCGACCTCCTCGTAGAAGTCCTCGAGGAAGTCGTGGTCGTAGGAGAGGGCGTCGTCCTCGGAGCAGTAGAACGCGTTCTGCGCCTCGAGCGGCTCGCCGCCGCAGGTGGGGACCGTCTCCGGCAGGTTCGGGTCGTACGGCCGCATGGCCGCCAGCGGCTGCCAGGCGACGCCGAACTCGGCGGGGAGGGCGGCGGACCAGTAGCCGTCGAGCATGCCGTTGACGTCGCCCATGAACGTGTCGAAGTCCGTGTCCGTGTCCGTGGCGGTGGCGGTGGCGGTGGCCGTCGGCTCGGGGTCGGGCCCGTTGTCGTGCGCGGGGGCGGGCGGCGAGGCGCCGCAGCCGGCGGCGAGCAGCGCGCTCGCGCCGAGCACGATCGCGGCGAGGGTGAGGCGGTTCATGACGTCTCCTGGGGCGAGGGGATGAGCAGGGGAGGGGAGGAGGCGCGGCGCGACCGGCGCGCCGCCAGCGCGGCCGTCTCGGCGACCGCGAACCCGCCCGCGGTGGCCGCGGCGCCCGCGGCGATGTCGAACAGGAAGTGGTTGCCGGTCGCGACGACGGCCAGCGCGACCACCGGTGCCCACAGCCACGCCAGCGCGACGGCGCCGGATCGGCCGCGCAGTGCACGGGCGAGCGCCACGCTCGACCGCGATGGCGAAGCCGGCGTGCAGGCTGGGCACCGCGGCGAGCGGGTTGTAGAACGACGTCGTCAGGCCCGAGTCGAGCGCGAAGCCGGTCTGCGCGGTGATCGTGTCGGCGATGCCGATCTCGGCCAGCCGCGGCGGGGCCACGGGGAACACGACGTAGACCGGCACGGACACGAGCCAGGTCGCGAGCACCGTGTCGCGCAGGCGGCGGTAGATGCCCCGGTCGCGGCGGTACAGCCACGCCAGCGCGAGCGGCAGGACGACCAGCTGCGCCGCCAGGTAGAGGTGGTTGAGCATCCACAGCGCCGGCGATCCCGTGAACGCCGTCTGCACGGCGGCCTCGACGTGCAGCGAGGCCGCCTGCTCGACGTCCACGATCCAGCGGGCGTTGTCCGCCGCCACGTCCGGGTCGCCGGTGCCGACCCAGCGGGCGGCGCTGTAGACCAGGTACGCGGCGGCGAACAGCGCGAGCTCGCCGCGCCACCCGCTGAGCATGAGGGCGCGTCGGTTCACGGCGTGTACGGATCCGTCGACCAGCCGTCGATCGCGTCCATCTGGTCGTCGTGCGTCTGCTCGATCGTGTCCTGGAGGTGCTCGTCGACGATGCGATCCGAGTCGGTGCGCCCGCTGTCGGACACCGGCGGGAGCTTCGGCGGGTTCGCCGTCTCGGACTTGTCCGGGCCGCCGCCGCAGGCGCCGAGCCCGACGGCCGCGATGGCGACGGTGGCGGCCAGCGCCGCGGCGCGGCGGCGGTGGCTTGAGTGGAACGGGATGGTCACTTCGTCCTCCTTGGAGAGGGCCGCTCGGGCCCGGTTTCAGTGGGAGACGGAGCGTCCGGCCAGGCGCGTCCCGCGGTCCATGGGCACGCGCCCAGGGCAGCCCGAATCGAGCTGTACGGGCGTGCAGAACGCGGAACGGCCGCCTGGTGGCGGCCGTTCCGGTGCGGCGAGTGGCTCGGCGGAGGGTCAGTCGACGGGGGGCGGGTCGTTGCGGCGGCGCCGCTCCTCGGCCTCGATGTACTTGGCGAGCTCGAGGCCCTCCTCGCTCGCCTTGAGGTCGATCTCCGCTGCGTGGATCGCGGCCTTGACCGCTTCGAGGTCCACACCGCCGAGCGGGTACTCGTCGCGGTCGTCGAGCTTGTCCACCTCGCCCGGGTTCTTGTGCGCGTGCTGGTCGAAGACCGCGTGGATCTCGGCCCGCGTCGGATACAGGTTCGACGGGTCCGTGAGCCGCCCGAGCTGACGAGCAACGTCCTTCTCGAGCCCGACGTCCGTGAACAGCTCCGTGACGCGCTGGGGCACGTACTGGTGCTCGATCTCGAAGCCCTCGGGCGACTTCCCTGTGCGCCTCACCTCCTCGAGCTCGGCCCGCGACATGTCGGCCAGGGGGTTCACACCGAGCAGGCTGCGGTCGACGCCGTCCCTCAGACCGGCGTCGTCGAGCTTGATCTCCTCGTCCGCGAGGCTTCGCCAGGTCCGCGACCTCCCCGTGTCCCAGCTCGGGGCGCCGCCGGTCCTGTTCGGCGTATCGGTCGGCAGCTCGGGGTTCCATCGCCCGCCGGGTCCGTTGGGCTCGGCCTCGTGGTCCCAGCCGGCCCGGAGCTCCATGGCCCGCGGGCGCGGGCCGTCGTCGCGGCCGGGCTCCTGCCACGTGTGCTCGCCCGGCTCGGGCTGCGGAGGCGGCGGTTGCGGCGTGCGGGCGGGCTCGGAGACCTCCCAGCGGTCGGCGTCGGCCGGCGCCGAGGGCTCCGCCATCGCCAGCCGGTCGGCGATCAGCGCGTCCAGCAGCTGATCCTCGCGCGCCTCGCGCAATCGCCGCTGCTCCACCAGCTTGCGCGCCGCCTGCGCGTCGCCGGTGTCGTCGCGAACCTCCGCCGACTCGGCAAGCGCATGCTCCGCGACCCCCTCCGCGTGCTGCTGCTCGGCCTGCTCCCGCGCCGCGCGCTCATGCTCCACCCTGGCCTCCTCGGCCCGTTCGTGGAGCTGGACAGCGTCGGCCCGCTCGACCGGCTCGGGCCGGGCGGGTTCGGGCGCGGGGATCGGTTCGGGGCGGTCGACGGCCTCGGGCCGGACGGGTTCGGGCGCGGGGACCGGATCGGGGCGGTCGACGGCCTCGGGCCGGACGGGTTCGGGCGCGGGGACCGGATCGGGCCGATCGATCGCCTCGGGCCGCACCGGTTCGGGCGCGGGTGCTGGCGTGGGGTCGGGGCGGTCGACGGCTTCGGGCCGCGTGGGTTCCGGCGCCGAGGCCGGCGGCGGCTGAGGGGTGGTGTCCGAGCGGTGTGGCGTCGCGCTGGGTCTCCGTGCGCGTCTGGTCGGTGCGGACCGCCGTCGTCGCGCTGGGTGTCGGTGCGGGTCTCGGCGGTGCGGACCTCGTCGTCTCGGACGTCGTCGCGCTGGGTGTCGGTGCGGGTCTCGGCGGTGCGGACCTCGTCGTCTCCGACGTCGTCGCGCTGGGTGTCGGTGCGCGACTCGGCGGTGTGGACCTCGTCGTCTCCGACGTCGTCGCGCTGGGTCTCCGTCCGTGTCGCGGCGGTCCTGGTCGCGTCCGCGGCCGTGTCGTCCTCGAGCGCCTCGTCGCGCGCGGCGCCGCTGGAGGTGGTGTCCACGCGGCCGCCGGGCCCCGGTTCCGGCCGTGGCTGGGTGGTCTCCTCTTCATCGGGGCGCACCGGCTCGGTGCCCGTGGCCCGATCCGTTCCCGCGACCTCGCGATCGCGAGCCGTGCTCGTCACCTCGTCGTCGGCCTCGGCTGCCGACCCGGGCTGCTCCGCGTCCCGTCCGCTGTCGTCCATCACGCCACCGGCCTGCGTACGGGTGGGCAGTGCGGCGCGCGCGGAGGCGAGGTCGGCCGCGACCGTGGCCGCCACCTGGTCGTCCGTCGCGAACTCGGGCGACTCCGGGCCGGTGGTGCCGGGGTCGTCGTTCGGCGTGAAGCCGTCGTCCTGCATCAGTGGTCTCCTTACGGGTGGTTGGGTGACGGCGTGGGCTCGCTCTCGAGCGCCACGCGAAGGGCGGTCAGCGCCTGCGACGCCTCGAGGTGCGTGCGACGCGGCTCCGGCAGTTGAGTCGAGGCATCGACGTACGCCATCGCCGTCGGCCCGAGGACGGCGAAGGCCGCGATCCCGGTCACGAGGCACGCGATGCGTCGCTGGCGTCGGGGGCTCATGGCCGGCCACGATCGCGGCCGCCGCGTCCCGCCGTCCATGGGCGCCCGCCCACCGGAGCCCGTGGAGGGCGCTACGCGAGCGCGGGCCGGGCTCGCACACGGCCGAGCCCGGCCTGCCGCCCGTACGCGATCGCGTGGGCGCGGTCCGCGAGTTGGAGCTTGGCGACGATGTTGGCGATGTGGTTGCGGACCGTCTTGGGCGACAGGAACAGGCGGCGTGCGATCTCCTTGGTGCCCAGGCCCGCGGCGAGCAGGTCGAGGACCTCGCACTCGCGCTCGCTGAGCCCGCGCAGCGGAGTCGGCAGAGGCGGCGCGCCCGCGCCGAAGTGCTGGAGCACCCGATCGGCGATCTCGGCCCCGAACACCGCCTCGCCGGCGAGGACGGAGCGCATGGCGCGGACCACGCGCTCGTGCCCGGCCCCCTTGAGCACGAAGCCGCGCGCACCCGCGCGCAAAGCCCCGAAGACCTTCTCCTCCTCGACGTGCATCGACAGGATGAGGACGCGCGTGGCCGGCGCCTCGTCGACCCAGCCGCCTCGTCAGCTCGACGCCGTCGAACCCGGGCATCTCGACGTCCAGGACGGCGAGGTCCGGCTCGTGCTCTCGGCAGGCGGCCAGCGCGGACTCCCCGCAGCCGGCGGTCGCGACGAGCGTCATGTCGTCGAGTCCGTCGAGCAGGGCCCGCAGGCCGCGCGTCACGAGCGGGTGATCGTCCGCGACGACCACCCGCGCCGGGGCCGCCGTCATCGCCGCCTCACCGGCAGCCGGCTCTCGACCCGGGTGCCCGCGGCGGGAGCCGAGCGCCATTCGCAGCTGCCCCCGAGCTCGGCGGCGCGCTCCCGCATCGAGCGCAGACCGTGGCCCTCCGGCGGGACGCCTGTGAAGCCGCGCCCGTCGTCCGACACGCTGATCTCGACCACGTCGTCCTCCCGCGCCAGCGTCACGTGGCAGCGGCGGGCCGAGCCGTGCCGGATCGCGTTGCTCGCCGCCTCGGAGACGATGCGGAGGACCGCGTGCTCGATCATTCGAGGCAGCGGCGCCAGCCCCGGGCCGGTGGCGAGGGTGATGGCGACGCCCGAGCCGGCGGCGAGGCGATCCAGGCGCCGCCGGACCGCCTCCACGAGACCGAGCTCCTCGAGCGCGGGCGGCCGCAGGTCGTCGATGACCACGCGCAGCTCGCGCGCCGCGTCGACGAGGTCGCTCTCGACGGTCGAGAGCAGCTCGCGCCCGCCGCCTTCCACGTTCGCCTGCGCCGCGCCGACGGTGAGGATGGCCGCGGCGAGCGCCGAGCCCGACGCCGTCGTGCAGCTCCCGGTAGAGCCGCCGCCGCTCGTCCTTGCGCGCCCGCTCGGCGGCGTCCGGCGTGGTGCCGTGCGCCTCCATCGCGGCGCGCAGCACGGCGTCTGGCACGGGGTGGATCTCTCGCGCCTCGGGAACGGAGTACCGCCGCGTGGCGGCTCCCGTCTGGGGTGTCGTCCGGTTCGTCTGCAAGGTGCCGACGACGGTAGGTTCGCGGGGCGGCGCGCACATCGGACGGCCTACGTATTCGCGGCGGGCGGCCGTACGTATCTTGCGGAGCGGCCTGCGGATCAGGCCGCCGTGGCGATCAGCCCGAGGCGCCGCGCGACGCTCGCGGCGAGGATCGCGGTTCGGCACGCCGAGCTTCGCGAAGATGTGCTCGACGTGGGTCGTCACGGTCCGCGTGCTGATGAAGAGCCGCTCACCGATCTCGCGGTTGGTGAGCCCGTCGGCGAGCAGTGCGAGGACCTGGAGCTCGCGCGCGGTCAGGTCCCAGTGCTCGTTCCGCGGCGCGGACGGCGCCGTCTCCGTGGAGGGGAAGTTCGCCGCGGCGACGAGCGCGTGGATCTCCTTGCCCAGCGGTACCGCGCCGAGCAGCGCGCGCCGTGTCGGCCGCCGCATCCAGCAGCTCGCGCGCCGCCGCGCGCTCACCGCCGCCGGCCAGCAGCGTCTCCGCCCCGCGCCAGCGGCAGTACGCGGCGGGATAGCGCCCGGCGACGTTCTCCCATGCCGCCACCGCGCGCGCCCACAGCGCCGCGTCCGGCCTCCCCGCCGCCCGCGCCACCTCGGCGCGGCAGGCGGCGCGGTGCGCCTCCGCTTCGGGCGGGCCGGCCGCGCCGATGAGATCGTCCAGCTGAGCGGCGAGCCGTTGCGCCATGGCGCTGTGCGTCTCGAGCGCGGGCGCGTCGCGCCGGCGCCGCGCCTCGACGGCGGCGTCCGCCGCGACCCGGGCCCCGAGCGAGTACACGATCGGCGTGTTCAGGGTGTCGCCGGACCCCTCGACGAGCGACAGGGCACGCTCGATCTCCGCGATCGCGTCCGCGTGGCGCCGCTGCCACAGGGCCATCTCGGCGCACGGCGCGCACACGCCCGGGACGAACTCGGCCGGCACGCCCCTGTCGCTCAGGCTCCGGATCCGCTCGATGTGCCGTCGCGTGGTCTCGAAGCTGCCGCGCCCGACCGCCAGCTGGGCGCTCACGGCGTGGTGGAGGATCTCCGTCGTGCCGCGGAGGGGGAGTCGCGCGGCGGCTGCCAGCCGCTCGTGCGCCTCGTCCCAGCGCCCCAGCCTGACCAGGTCCTCGGCGGCGTTGACCGTCATGAACCTGCCGAGCCCGACGAGCCCGAACCGCTGCGCGGCGGCGCAGCCCTCGACCATCACCTCGAAGGCGCCGTCGAACGCGCCGCGGATGCGCAGGACCTCGGCCAGCGCCATGTGGGAGCGCGCCAGCTCGACCGGCCGGCGCTCTCCGTCCGTGAGCGCGAGCGCCTCGCGCAACTCGCGCTCACCGGCCTCGGGCTCGCCGCTGAACGCCAGCGCGACCCCCACGGTCGCGCGGGCTCGGGCCTCCTCCGCGGCCGCGCCCGCTCGGGCGGCGAGGGACAGGGCCCGCTCGCCGCTCTCCCGGGCGTCGTGCCAGCGCTGGACGAGGGTGAGCGCGCGCGCCTCGGCGCCGGCGACGCGGGCGCGGTCGGTGAGCCGGTCCTCCGGCAGGAGCGCCAGCGCGGCGCGGTAGGCGTCGAGGCCCGCATCGTCCTCCGCGAAGCGGGAGTCGCCCATGCACTCCTGGAACGCCGCGGCTCGCTCGGGCGCGCCGGCCGTCGCCTCGAGCCCCGCCCGGCAGAGCTCGATCGCGCGATCGTGCCGGCCGGTGAGCTGCGCCGCTCGCGCTGCCTCGAGCAGCACGCCGGCGCGGTCGACGCCGAGGCCGGCCGCGGTGTCCGGCGTCCACAGGCGCAGGGCGCGCTCGTAGTGCGCGAGCGCCTCCGCGAAGGCGAACACGTGCTTCGCCGCGTCCGCGGCGCGGATCGACGCCTCGAGCGCCGCCGCGGCATCCCCGGCGCGGTCCCAGTGGGGGGCCAGCTCGGCGGGCTCGGCTCCCGCTTTCTTCAGCGCCGCCGCGAGCCGCGCGTGGAGCCCCATGCGCTCGCCCGGAAGGACCTCCTCGTAGAGGAGCTCGCGAACGAGCGAGTGCCGGAAGCCGTAGGCCGCCGCGTGAGGGACGAGCACGTGAGCCGCCAGCGCCTCGCGGAGCGCGCGGGCGATGGCGCTCCCCTCCATCTCGGCCGCCGCGGCGATCACCGGCTCCGGCAGCGGGCGTCCCGCGGCGGACATGACGCGGAGCACGTGGATCGTCGCCTCCGAGAGCCGGTCGATCCGCACCAGCAGCGCGTCGCGGAGGCTCGGCGGCACGCCGCCGCCTGTCGAGCGGGTCTCCAGCAGCGCCTCGGCGTGGAAGGGGTTGCCGTCCGAGCGCCGGTACAGCTCGTCGATCAGCGCGTCGTCGGGAAGGTGGCCGAGCAGGGCCTCCGCCTGGCGCCCGACGTCGTCGCGCCCGAGCCGCTCCAGCGGCCGCACGGACACGTCCGCGCGGCGGGCGAGCTCCGCGACCAGCGGCCGCAGCGGATGCGCCCGATCGAGCTCGTCGATCCGGTAGGTGGCGACGACCGCGAGGCGCTCGTCGCGGAGGTTGCGCGCGACGAACGAGACGAACCCGCGGGTCGCGCCGTCGGCCCAGTGGAGATCCTCGAGCACGAGCAGCAGCGGCACCTCCGAGCCCACCTCCCGCAGCGCCGAAAGGAGCTGCTCGTACAGGCGCGCCTGGGAGAACTCGCTGACCGCTTCGTCCTGAGCCTCGCGGTCGCCGAGCTCGGGCACGAGCCGGCCGAGGCCGGCGCGCAACTGAGCGGGGAGCGCGTCGAGGGCCTCGGCGGCCGGTCCGCGGGCGAGGTCGCGCAGGGCGGCGACGATGGGCGCGTACGGCAGCTCGCCGTCGCCGACCGGCACGCACTCTCCCCACAGCACGGCCGCGCCGGCGCCGCGCGCGTCCGACCTCGAGCTCCCGGAGCAGCCGCGTCTTGCCGACGCCGGCCTCGCCGGAGACGAGCGTCAGCGACGGCGCGCGCCGCTCCGCGTCGCCGAGCGCGTCCCTCAGCGCCGCGATGTCGGCGTCGCGCCCGACGAACGCACGGCTGCCGATGCGCTGCACCATGACACCGGCGCTATGCGGCCGCCGTCTCGCCGCCGGCCGACAGGAGGCCGACCGCACGCCGCAGGAGATCGACGTTCCCGTTGAGGACGTCCTCGAGCGTCGGCGGGTAGACGTTGTCCCTGTCCGGCGAGACGCCGAGGTCCTCGAGTGGGTAGCCCGCACGAGCGCCGACCCGCGACGCCGCGCGGACGGCGATCGTGAACGAGGCGTCGTAGGGCAGCCCCCGCTCGACGTCCAGGAGCTCTCGCATCTCCTCGAAGCTCCAGACGTTCGCGCCCCCCGCGCCCGTGGCCGGATCCGTGCCGAGGACGAGCCCGATCTCGTTGTCCTGGAAGCCGGCGGCGAAGATGTCGGTCGCGCTGTACGACAGCGCGTCGACGATCAGCACGACGGGACCCGGATAGCGCTCCTCGGGCGGGACGTCGTTGTAGACGTCGGCCGGCTCCAGGGGGAGCGACGCCGAATACAGGTCGGCGGTGTACCCGCTCGCCTCGATCGATCCGAGCACCTCCTTGCGCCGGGCATCGCCCGTGAAGCGGAAGCCGGGGCTGCGGACGAGATCGGCCGTCAGTCCGGTGCTACGGAAGCGCAGCGGCGCGGGCTGGACGGTGTGCGGCGTGAAGAGCTGGAGCAGGCGCTCGGCGGCGACGATGTTGCCTCCGGCGTTGCCCCGCACGTCCACGACCAGGCCGCGCGGCGTCGTCGCGCTCAGCTCTCGCACGATCCGGCGCGCCTCAGCGACGAAGTCGTCCTCGTCGTCGGTGCGGAAGGTGTGGATCCGCAGGTAGCCGAACGGATCGCCGCCGTCCTCAGCCGCGATCGCGCCCGACCGGAAGGCATCCGGGAACACGTCGCTCGGAAGGAGCTCCGTCGGTGGGCTGCGGTCGGCGAACATCGTCCGCTTGACCTCGCGGATCCACTCGCCCTCGCGGTCGATCCCGACGCGCTCCCACGCGTCGGCCGCGAACCGGCCGAGATCCGGCTCGGCTCGTTCGACGACGAACCACGGGAACATGAGGTTGTCTGTCACGCCCTCGTGCTCGAATGTGATGAGCACGAAGTTCTCGTCCGGGCGCACGTTGGTACCGAGCCAGCGGAACGTCAGCGCGTCGATCGCCCTGGCGCGTCGTGCCGCCCGGTTGCCGCCGGGGCGGCGCTGGCCGTTGAGCTGGACGGCACGCTCGATCGGGATGCTGTTCCAGTGCGTGATGAGCGCGCCGACGACGAACCGGTCGTGCTTGACGGCGTCGTCCAGCTTCGAGACGACGAACGCCGTGGCGCCGTCGTGCTGGCACTCCTCGATCATGAACGGCAGGAACGCGATCAGGTTCCGCCACGGCGCCGGCAGGATGTACGTCGTGTGGAGGTCCCGCAGGGAGGTGAAGATCGACACCATCTCGTCGTGGAACTCCGCCTCCGGCAGCGCCAGCGACGGCTTGCCCTTGGCTTCTTGCAGCTGGCGTTCGAGGACCTTGAGCCGGGCGATCGGGTCGGCGCCGTAGATCCGCTGCTTGAGCGTCAGGTGCACGTAGACCCCTTGCAGGAGGGCCCCCGCCTGCTGGGCGATGATGAGCATCTCGTCCGGCGTCAGCCGATCGGGCGGCGGGAACTCGAAGTCCACGAGCGGTGTGACCTCCCCGAGCCTGTCCGGCAGCGGGTCGTCGTCGTGGAACGCGTTCGTCGTGTTCACCATTCGATGGTCCCTTCCGATCATCGCCACGCATCGCGGCGGGTGTCAACTCCACCCCGCGCGCCGGGTCGCGGGTCATATGCTTGGCCCTCGCGTCCCCTGCCGGAGGTGCTTTTCGTGCCCACCTACGTGCTGCTGTGCAACGTGACCAAGCCGGGCGTCGACGCGCTGGTGCGGGACACGCCGGCGGACCGCCTGGACCTGCCCGCGTTCCTCGCCGACGGGTTCTCCCAGGTGGGTGGGGAGGTGCTCAACGCGTTCTGGACCCTCGGTCCGTACGACGTCATCGCCCTGGCCAGATGCGACTCGAACGAGCAGCTCCAGGCGGCGCTGCTCGGCATCGCCGCGCTCGACTTTGTCCGCACGACGACATTGACCGTCCTCAACGAGGGGCCGGCCGACACGGCGCTCAGCGAGGCCGCCCGCGTGAGCGGCCACCTTCGCGGCGGGCATCTCCGCGGCGGCGAGGGGGCCGCGGGGGGCTGAGCCGGCCGCGGCGTTGCCGCGGCCGGCTGCCCTGGGTGCGTCAGTTCGGCCGCAGCTCCCCGTTCGCACCCTTCTGGTTGTCGGGCCGCTCGATCTTCGTGCCGGTGTCGTCGCCCGCCTTCGCGGGTCCGGAACCGGGCACGCCGGTGATCAGAACCGCGACCAGCAGCAGGCCGACCACCGCCACGAGCGTGGCGAGGCGGCGGGCGCCCCGGTGCTTGCGCGGCGCGGCATGGGTGTTGGACAAGTGGCGCTCCTTTCGTCGGTCGATGGCGACCGGTGGGTTGGCGCCTGGAACCGTCCGTCAGGGCGCGTCCCGGGGTCCATGGGCAGGCGCCCAGCGGCGCGCGACGTGGCTCAGCCCGGCTGGCAGCGCGGGCACCAGTACGTGGTGCGCCCGCCGATCGTGTCGCGGGCGAGCGGGGTCTTGCACCGCGGGCAGGCGCCGCCGCGCTCGCGGTGCGCGATGAAGCGGCCGGTGTGGACGCCGCCCAGCCGGATCGCGTCGCGCGTCGCGGCGCGGATCGCCCGGCGCAGCCCGTCGAGCTGCTCGGGACCCAGCGAGCCCGCGGCGAGGCGCGGCGACAACCGCGCGCGCCAGAGCGCCTCGTCGGCCAGGAGGTTCCCCACGCCCGCGATCACGCCCTGGTCGAGCAGCCTCGCCTTCAGCGGCGTGCCGCCGCGGCCCACGCGGGCGCGGAACTCGTCGCGGCCGACCTCGGCGGCGTCCGGCCCGACGTGCGAGAGGTCCGGCTCGATGACCGCGCGGCCGAGCCGGCGCTTGTCGCGCAGCGCCAGCCGGCCGCCGTCGGCGAAGGAGAGCACGAAGCGGTCCCAGTTCCCGGGCGCGGGCGGCTCGTCGACCGCGATCCGGCCCGCCATCCCGAGGTGCAGCCCGAGGTCCGGCCCGCCGTCGTCGGTCTCCGCCCACAGGAACTTCCCGCGCCGATGCGCCGCGACCAGGCGCCGCCCGGTCAGCGCGGCGGCGATCTCGCCCGGCGCGTGCGGGCGGCAGACGTAGGTGTCGCGGTCGTCGACCGCGACGATCTCACGGCCCAGCGCGCGCTCGATCTGCTGCCGCGCGCGCTCGGCCTCGGGAAGCTCGGGCATACCCTCCTAGGGTACGAGCCTCACAGCGCCGCGCCGCCGTCGTAGAGCTTGCGCACGGTCACCGTGCCGGGCGGCGCGGCATCCATGCACAGCCGGCACAGCACGCACTCGTCGAGGTTCTCCTCGACGACTCGCAGCGACCCGTCGGACGCCGTCGCGTAGATGTCGACCGGGCAGACCTCGGCGAGCTTGGCGGCGACCGCGGGGTCGGAGGCGGCCTCGGGCGACACCTCGATGTCGATGAAGACGCCGTACGGTCGCGCTCCTCATCGGCCGCGGCCTCGCCCCCTTTCGCGCTCGGCGATCCCCTGCTTGACGAGGTCCGGGATGTCCTCGATCCGCTCGGCGACGGTGATGCCGGCCGCGCCGAGCCGCGCGATCTTCTCCGCGGCGGTGTCCTCCTTGCCCTCCACGATCGTGCCGGCGTGGCCGAAGGACATGCCCGGCATCTCGTCCATGAAGCGGCCCGCCATGAACGCCACGATCGGCAGCCGGGAGTCGTTCTCGGTCACCCACGCCGCCAGCTGCGCCTCCATCCGGCCGCCCGGCTCCGTGTAGATGACGATCGCCTCCGTGTCGGAGTCGGCCTCGAACAGCGGCATCAGCTCGGCGTAGGTGGAGCCGATGATCGCGTCGCCGCCGATCGAGACGGCGGTCGACTGGCCGAGGCCGGCGGCGCTGAGCGTCGAGGACATCTCGGTCGTCATGCCGCCGGAGCGGGAGATGACGCCGACCGGCCCGGGCGTGTAGGCCTGCGCGGCGTTGCGCGCCGGGCCGCCGATGCCGCCCATCTTGATGACGTCGGGGACGATGATCCCGAGGCAGTTGGGGCCGATGATCCGCGCGTCGTGCGCAGCCGGCGAACTCGACCATCTGCGCGACGTCGCGGCGCGGGATGCGCTCCGTGACGATCACGACGAGCTTGATCCCGTTGTCGATCGCCTCGAACACGGCGTCCTTGGTGAACGCGGGCGGGACGGTGACGACCGAGCCGTCGATCGGCCCGCCGTGCGCCTCGACCGCCTGGGCGACGGTGTCGAACACCGGCACCCCGTGGACGTCGCGGCCCAGGCGGCCCGGCGTGACGCCGCCGACGACCCGCGCGCCGGCGCCGTAGTCCAGGCACTCGCGCGTGAGGTTGACCGCCTCGCGGCCCGTGATGCCCTGGACGATGAACGTCGTCTCCGCGTCGATGAGGATGCTCATGCCGGCACCTGCACCGCCCGCCGCGCGGCCTCGTTCAAGGACACGGAGCGGTCCGCGTACCGGACCCCGTAGGCGTCGAGGATCTTGAAGCCCTCCTCCTCCCAGGCGCCGGGGATGCGGAAGATCGCGATCTTCTCGGCCGGGTCGTGGCCCAGCTCCAGGCACGCCTTGATGACGCCGCGGGCGACGATGTCCACCCGCGTGTTGGAGACGATCGACATCATCACGGCGATCTTGTCCACGCCGGGCTTCTGGAGGACGAGCTTGGCCAGCCCGCACGCCTTGCGCGACCGACGGGTTGCCGCCGATCTCGCAGTAGTTGGCGGGCTTGCCGCCGTGGGCGCGGACGGCGTCGAACAGCGTCAGCGACCCGCCGCCGGCGCCGATCACCAGGCCGAGGTCGCCGTCGAACTCGGTGACGTTGCCGGCGACGCCGCGGTGGTCCTGGGCGTCGACCGCCTCGCCGGCGAGCTCGAACGCCGTCGCCTCGCGCGCCTGGCGCGTCTCCTCGTCGCCGACGCCGAGCTCGGCCAGCAGCGCCTTCTGGCGCGGCCGCGCCTCGTTCTCCATGTCCATGTGGGCGTCGACGGCGACGAACGAGCCGTCCTCGAGCTCCGCCAGCGGGTTGATCTCGGCCAGCGTCATGTCGTACTCGCCGAACAGCCGCGCCAGCCGGGCCATGATCGGCGTGCAGCGCTGGAGCGCGCGGCCGGTGACGCCCGTCGGCGGCGATGACCTCCTTGGCCTTGTAGTCGCTGAACGGCTCGACGAGGTTCGAGAAGTGGCGGCGGCCGACCTGGTCCGGCTGGCTCTCGGCCACCTCCTCGATGTCGATCCCGCCGATCGTCGGAGAAGATCATCACCGGGCTGCTTGCGCGTCCCGTCCCAGACGACGCCCGCGTAGTACTCCTGCTCGACGGCCACGCGCGTGTCGACCAGCACGCCGCGCGGCATGTGGCCGTTGATCTCGAGCTTCAGGATCGTCGCTCGGCGTGGGCGGCCGCCTCGTCGGGCGTGTCGGCGAACTTCACGCCGCCCGCCTTCATCCGCCCGCCGGTCAGGACCTGCGACTTGATGACCGTCGGCCCGCCGATCTCCTCGGCGACCTCGCGCGCCTCGTCCGCCGTGGTCGCGAAGCCGTGCGTCGGAGACGGGGATGCCCGCCCTGGCCACGATCTCCCGGGATTCGTATTCGAAGAACCGCATGGAGGGCGGCAGCCTATCCTGGGCGGCCATGCGCCTGCTCCTCACCGGTTTTCTCCTGCTACTGACCCTCCCGGCCACCGCGAGCGCCGCCGAGATCTCGTTCACGCTGGAGACGAGCGACGGCGTCCGCTTCGGGAGCGCGCACGAGGCGGAGGGCTTCCTGACGGAGAACGGGCTGCCGCTGGCGGGGCAGACGGTGGAGATCCAGGCGCGCCGCTACCCCTACGACGGCGAGTTCGAGCCGCTGCGTCACGCTCACCACCGACGACAACGGCGGCTTCGGCTTCCGCCGGAAGTTCGACCGCAACGTCCAGCTGCGGGCAGTGGCGCCGGTGCAGCAGGTGACGAGCGAGGCGCCGCACGCCTACGTGTTCCCGCGGCCGCGGTCGGTGTTCAGGGCGCTCAGCGGCGACCGGCTGCGGATCACCCAGTTCCTGCGGACGCCCGCCGGGGTCCGCCTGACCGCCAAGACGATCTTCTACCTGGGGCCGAAGAACGCCAAGCGGCGCCAAGAAGGTGGCCAGCGCCAGGCCGAAGCGCATCGGCAAGGGCCGCTTCAAGGCCACGGCCGTCGTCGAGCTCCCGCCGGCCTGGAAGGGCTTCTTCCGCTACGGGAGCTGCTTCCGGTACTCGAGGGCAGCGGCCTCGGCGATCCCAAGGCGCGCTGTCCCAAGACGACCGGTTCAGCCGCGCGGTGGGTTCCGGCGTGGTTGTCGATCGAGGCCGCTCGCGCGGTCCGAACTCGCAACCAGGCTCGGAGCCCGCCTCCGTACCGAGCCGCAGTCGTCCGCCGCGACGCGCCGGCTCCAGCCCGTACGCCTCGGCCAGCTCCGGGTCCTTGCGGGCGAGCATCTCGGCGAGGTCGACCATCACCCGGCACTGCTTCCAGGTCGCGTCGTCCTGCATCTTGCCGTCGATCATGTGCACGCCGCGGCCGTCCGGGATCGCCTCGATGACCTTCTTGGCGAACGCGACCTCGTCGGGGTCGGGCGAGAAGACCTTCTTGGCGATGTCGATCTGCACCGGGTGCAGCGACCAGGCGCCGACGCAGCCCAGCAGGAACGCCGCGCGGAACTGCGTCTCGCAGCCCTCGACGTCCTTGATGTCGCCGAACGGCCCGTAGAACGGGAGGATCCCGACCGCGGTGCAGGCGTCGACCATGCGCGCGATCGAGTAGTGCCACGGGTCCTGCTGGGCGGAGGCGCGCGGCGCGCCGGTTCTCGGCGTCGGGTCCGCGATCATCGCGGTAGCCCGGGTGGCCGCCGCCGACGCGCGTCGTCTTCATCCGCCGCGAGGCGGCCAGGTCGGCCGGGCCGAAGCTCATGCCCTGCATGCGCGGCGACGCGGCGGCGATCTCCTCGAGGTTCGCGACGCCCTGCGCGGTCTCGAGGATCGCGTGGACGAGGATCGGCCGCTCGAGCCCCGCGCGCGCCTCGAGCTGGGCCAGCAGCCGGTCCACGTAGTGGATGTCCCACGGCCCCTCGACCTTCGGGACCATGATGACGTCGAGCTTGTCGCCGATCTCGCCGACCACCTGGGTGAGGTCGTCGAGCACCCACGGCGACTCGAGCGCGTTGACGCGCGTCCACAGCTGCGGTCTCGCCGAGGTCCATCTCGCGGCCGACGCGGACCAGCCCCTCGCGCGCGGCCTCCTTGCGGTCCACCGGCACCGCGTCCTCGAGGTTGCCGAGCAGGATGTCCACCTTCGGCGCGATGTCGGGCGCCTTGGCGACCATCTTCTCGTTGGAGAAGTCGAGGAAGTGGATCATCCGCGACGGCAGGAACGGGATCTCGCGGAGCGGCTCGGGGGCGCCGATCGCCAGCGGCTTGAAGAAGTCTCGGGGGTTGCGCATCGAAACCGTGAATCTAGCGCTGGCGCTAGTCTTCCCGGCCCATGAGCACCGAAACCAGCAGCGTTCGACGACCGACCAGGCCGAGCGCGAGGCGTCCGGCGCGCACCCCTACGGCCGCTACCTCGAGGAGTTCGAGGTCGGCGCCGTCTACAAGCACTGGCCGGCCAAGACGGTGACCGAGGCAGACGACCACCTGTTCTGCCTGATCACGATGAACCACCACCCGCTGCACATCAACGACGTCTACGCGCAGGCCGTCCCAGCAGGGGCGCAACGTCGTCGTGGGGCCGCTGGTCTACTCGCTCGCGCTCGGCATGAGCGTGTCCGACGTCTCCGGCAAGGCGATCGCCAACCTCGCCACCGAGGAGCTCAAGCACCCGGCGCCCGTGTTCCACGGCGACACGCTGTTCGTGCGAGTCCGAGGTGCTCGAGGTAAGCCCTCGCGCTCCAAGCCCGACCGCGGCACCGTCAAGGTGCACACGCGCGTGTTCAACCAGGACGGCGTGCTGGTCGCCGAGTTCAAGCGGCTGGTGCTCGTGCCCCGGCGCGAGGCGGGCGCGACGCCCGCGGAGGGGGACGTCGAGTAGGTCAGCGCGAACGGCGCCAGCCCCGTACTAAGGCTCAGGCGTGGGTTCGTCCGGGTATGACAAAGTGCCAGACCTTCCGTCCTCTGAGACCGAGTGAGGTCTGATCCCTGCCGTGACGATCGAGACGACGAGCGCGCCACGACCAACACGAAGCTGCTGGACCTGGGTGGAGGAGATCGCCGCGCTCACGCAGCCCGACGACATCCACTGGTGCGACGGCTCCGCGGAGGAGTACGACCGCCTGGCCAGCAGCTCGTCGACGCCGGGACGTTCAAGCAGCTCGCCGACGCCAAGCGGCCGAACTCCTACCTCGCGCTCTCCGATCCCGGCGACGTCGCCCGCGTCGAGGACCGCACGTTCATCTGCTCCGAGCGCGAGGAGGACGCCGGGCCCGACGAACAACTGGCAGGACCCCGAGGAGATGCGCGAGATCCTCCAGCAACAGTTCGCGGGGCGATGAAGGGCCGCACGATGTACGTCGTGCCGTTCTCGATGGGCCCGCTGGGCTCCCCGATCGCCGAGATCGGCGTCCAGCTCACGGACTCGGCCTACGTCGCGGTCTCGATGCGGATCATGACCCGCATGGGCAAGGGCGCCCTGGACTGCCTCGGCGACGACGGCGACGTTCGTGCCGTGCCTGCACTCGGTCGGCACGCCGCTGGCAGCGACCTCGGCGTGGCCGTGCGACAAGGAGAAGTACATCGTCCACTTCCCCGAGACGCGCGAGATCTGGTCCTACGGCTCGGGCTACGGCGGCAACGCGCTGCTGGGCAAGAAGTGCTTCGCGCTGCGGATCGCCTCGGTCATGGCCCGCGACGAGGGCTGGCTGGCCGAGCACATGCTGATCCTCAAGCTCACCTCGCCGGAGGGCGACGTCAAGTACGTCACCGGCGCGTTCCCGAGCGCCTGCGGCAAGACCAACCTCGCGATGCTCGATCCCGTCGCTCGAGGGCTGGACGGTCGAGACGGTCGGCGACGACATCGCCTGGATGAAGTTCGGCGACGACGGCCGCCTCTACGCCGTCAACCCCGAGGCCGGCTTCTTCGGCGTCGCGCCCGGGCACCGGCGAGGAGACCAACCCGAACGCGATGGCCACGCCGTCGCGCGCGAACTCGATCTTCACCAACTGCGCGCTCGACCGACGACGGCGACGTCTGGTGGGAGGGGCATGACGGAGGAGCCGCCCGCGCACGCGATCGACTGGCACGGCAACGACTGGACGCCCGACTCCGACGAGCCCGCCGCGCACCCGAACGCCCGCTTCACCGCCCCCGCGGCGCAGTGCCCGTCGATCGCCGACGAGTGGGAGGACCCGGCGGCGTGCCGATCGACGCGTTCCTGTTCGGCGGCCGCCGCTCGACCGTCGTGCCGCTCGTGCGCGAGGCGTTCGACTGGGAGCACGGCGTCGTTCCTGGGCGCGACGATGAGCTCGGAGACGACCGCGGCGGCGGCCGGCGCGGTCGGCGCAGCTGCGCTTCGACCCGTTCGCGATGCTGCCGTTCTGCGGCTACAACATGGGCGACTACTTCGGCCACTGGCTCAAGATCGGCCGCCGCGAGGGCGCCGAGCTGCCCGAAGGTCTTCTACGTCAACTGGTTCCGCAAGGACGACGACGGCAAGTTCCTGTGGCCCGGCTTCGGCGAGAACTCGCGCGTCCTGGCGTGGATCTTCCGCCGCTGCGACGGCGAGGCCGAGGCCGTCGAGACGCCGATCGGCCTCGTCCCGGCGCCGGGCGACCTCCCGACGGACGGCCTCGACATCTCCGACGAGGCGCTCGAGAAGCTGCTCACCGTCGACGAGGACAAGCTGCGCTCGGAGCTCGACGCAGGTCAAGGAGCACCTGGCGCAGTTCGGCGACGACCTCCCGGAGGAGGTCGCCGCCCAGCTGGAGAAGCTCGAAGACGCGGCTGCGCCTAGGCGCTTGGCCTCGAGGACGATGTTGAACGGGGTCTCGGCCGCGCGGCGGACCGAGCCGAACCCGCCGGCGACGAGCACCTCGGCGAGCTTCGCGCCGCCGGCCTGGGTGCCGAGCGCCGGCCGCGCCCGGCTGCGACAGCGAGCCCGGCGTGCAGACCAGCGTCGACATGCCGTAGTAGATCGCGGCCGACCGGGTTGAGGTTGTCCTCGATCCGGTCGTCCGGCCGACCGGCTCGACGACGCAGCACCGTGCCGTCCTCGGCCAGCGCCGCGCGCGCGTGCAGCGCGGCGCCGACCGGGTCGCCGAGGTCGTGCAGCGCGTCGAAGAACGCGACCAGGTCGTAGCCGGCCGCCGGGTAGCCGTCCGCGGCGGCGACCTCGAAGCGCACGCGGTCGGCGACGCCGGCCTCGCGCCGCCCGCTCGCGGGCCACGCGCGATCGACTCCGCGTGGTAGTCGAAGCCGACGAACGCGACGCGGGGAACGCCTGCGCCATCAGGATCGTCGGAGGCGCCGTGGCCGCAGCCGACGTCGGCGACGACGCGCGCCGCGCTCGAGCTTCTCCACCACGCCCTCGAGCGCGGGCGAGCCACTCGGCGACGAGGCTCGCGCGGTAGCTGGACGCCGAACGCGCGCTCCGTCCCGTGGAACAGGTCGTGGTGGTGCTCGTGCCAGCCGAGGCCGCCGCCCGTGACGAAGCGCTCGGCGACGCTTGTCGCGGCTCTCGACCGCCGCGGCGGCCGCCTGGAACATGCCGGCCATCGCCAGCGGGCTGCTCTCGTCCGCGAGCACGAACGCGTGCTCGGGCGGCAGCGCGTAGGCGTCGGCGGCCGGGTCGTAGGTCACGTAGCCGCCGGCGGCCTGGTTGTTGAGCCACTCGCGCACGTAGCGCTCGTGCGTGCCGGTGCGCGCGGCCAGCTCGGCGGCGGTGACGGGCTGCGACGTCGGCCATCGCGCGGTAGAGGCCGAGCCGGTCGCCGACGGACACGAGCGCGACGCTGACGGTCGGCGCCGATGTCGGCTGCGACCTGGTTCATGAACGTCTCGATCTTGGCTTCGTCGATGAGGGGGAGCGTTGTCATGCCCGGACCGTACGGCCGGGTGCTCGCGGCTCCCTGAGCTTTCCTGGACGGCTTCCTCGGGAGCGCCAGCCCGGAGGCCAGACCGTGGGCCCTGGCCGCCAAGCCTGAGGCCCGCGCTCTAGCTGAGGGCGGCCAGCCGGTAGCCGGCCCCGCGCACCGTCTGCAGCGCCTTGGCGCGCGCGCCGAGCTTGCGCCGCAGCGACGAGACGACGGCCTCGAGCGCGTTGCCGTCGCCCGTCCAGCTCGATGCCCCAGACGTCGCGGAACAGCTCCTCGCGCGAGACGACGCGGCCCTCGCGCGCATGGAGGTGGTTGAGCACGTCGAGCTCGAGGCCGGTGAGCCCGACCGCCCGCCCGTCGAGCACCAGCCGCCGCTGCTCGACGTCGAGCACCGTGCCCGCCTCGAGGTGCAGCTCGCGCGCGCCGAGGTCGGCGAGCCAGCCGTCGAACGACCCGGGGCCGAGGTCGGCGAACAGCGTGTGGGCCGTGTCGCGCGCCGAGCAGCCCGTCGAACCCGGGCGCGTGCGTGAAGCCGAGCGCCGCGAGCCGCTCGGCCGGCTCGCCGAGGTCGCGCACGGGGACATAGACGCGGCCGAGCGCCGGCCGCAGCTCCAGGTAGGTGCGCTTGATGTCGAGGCAGATGGCTCGGCTCGCCGGGCGGCGTCTCGCGCCCGCCGCCGCAGCGTGCCCCACTCGCGGATGAACAGCGCGATCTGGCCGTGCGGCAGCGGATGCGCGCGCAGGTGCTCGCGCCATGCGGCTCGCGAGCGGATCGCGCGTCCAGCACGCGCGGGCTGACGTCGCGCGGGACGAAGAGGACGTAGTAGCCGGTGACGGCTCGCCGGCCGCGTCGCGCGCGACGACGAACGTCTCGGGCGCGGCGTCCCAGTAGCGGCGGATCGCCGCGGCGTTCTCCGGCGTCTCGTGGCGGCGCGACGATGGCCTCGATGCCGGCCCAGTCCCCCGGCCGGGCCGGCTCGTGGCCGTGCGTGGGCGACGTGGTGGGGAAGTAGATCTCCCGCACCCACGGGTTCTCGATCAGGTACAGCATGTCCGCCGTGTAGCGCCACAGGTCGGCCGGCGGCGCGTCGCGCAGCTCGCCGCGCAGGTGGTGCCAGGCGGCGACCTTCAGCCGCCGGTGGCCGGCGGGGTCGGCGGCGCGCAGCAGCGTGGCGACCGCCTCGCGCACCGTGTCCTGGACGACGAGCCCCTCGGCGCTCAGCTGCGTGAACGGCAGCGCGCGCAGGCGGGCGAACGCCTCGCCGGCCGGCTCGCCCGGCAGCAGCGCCGCGAGCAGCGAGTAGGTCGTGCGGCGGGTGACGCTGGCGGCGTCGAGCGCGCGCCGGGTGTCCGGGTCGAGCCCGTCGAGGTACAGCCGCGCGAGCGCGTCGACCACCGTGGGAACGGCGGCGCGCTCGAACGAGAGGTCCGGGCGCTCGGCGATCGCCGACGCGGCGAGCATCAGCGCAAGGGGGTGGCCGTGGGCGAACGCGTTGACGGCGAGCGACTGGTCCGCGGGCACTCCGGCGCGCCGCAGCAGCGTCTCGGCGTCGGCCGGCGCGAGGTTGCCGAGGGCGACGCTGCGCAGCAGCGGGCCCAGCTCGCCGCGCCAGGACGGCAGCGGCGTCTCGCGCGAGGCGATCGCGACCCGCGCGCCGGCCGGCAGCGCGGGGAGCAGCGTCATCCGGATCCACGCGTCGGCGAGCGCGAGCACCTCGTAGCCGTCGAGGACCAGCACCACGCGCTCGCCGCGGGCGCGCAGCGCCTCGGCGGCCTCCGCCGCCGAGCCGACGCGCTCGCCGAGCGCGGCCGACAGCGCGGCGAGGACGCCGGCCTCCGTCGGCTCGACCGTGCGGCAGTCCAGCGCGATCACGGTGCAGCCGGCGGCGCGGGCGTCGGCGGCGAACGCGCGCATGCAGCGCGGTCTTGCCGGCGCCGGCGATGCCGCGCACCCACGCGACGACGGGCCCGTTGCCGGTCGCGAGGTCGAGCAGCGCCGCGCGCTCGCGGTCGCGGCCCACCACCTGCGCCGCCTGCTGTTCGAGGAGCGCACTCAGTGTCGAGATGATGGGCAAGAGATGAGCGTAAGCGGCGGGACTGGCTGCGTCACTGGTGCTGGCCGTAGGATGGGCGTGTGAGCCTCGCGGAGGAGGACACGAGCGCCGGTCACGAGCGCCCGGAGGACCGGCTGCTCGCGCTGATCGACGAGCAGGTGGAGCCCGATCGCGCGCAGGTCGTGCGCGGGTTCGCCCGTGCGTACCTGCGGCGGCTCGCGTCCGACGGCTCGGAGGGCATCTCCGCCGACGCGCTGCTCGCCGAGGTCCTCGCGCTGTTCGAGTTCGCTTGCGCGCGCGACGGCGACGCGGTGGCGGTCCGCGCGTTCAACCCGACGCTGGAGGAGCACGGCTACGAGCCGGCCGGCTCGGTGGTCGAGACGAACACGGAGGACCTGCCGTTCCTGGTCGACTCGGTGCGCGGCGTGCTCCAGTCGCGCGGCGTGCGCTGCGTGCGGCTGCTCCACCCGATCGTCGCGACGGACCGGGACGGCAGCGGGCGCATCCGCGCGGTCCGCGACGCCCGTGGCGCGACGCATCGCGAGTCGGTCATGCACTTCGACCTCGACCGGCGGCTGAGCGACGACGAGCTGACCGAGCTCGAGGCCGCGATCCGCGACGTGCTCGCCGCCGTGCGCGCCACGGTGCGCGACTTCCCGGCGATGCTCGAGCGGGTGTCGGCGATGGTCAAGCTGGCCCGCGCGGGCGCCTCCCGGTACCCCACCGACGAGGTCGAGGAGGTCGTCGACTTCCTCGTCTGGCTCCAGCGCGGCGAGTTCGTCTTCCTCGGCGCCCGCGAGTACGACTTCACGCAGGAGTCGATCTCGCTGGTGCCCGGCAGCGGGCTCGGGATCCTCGCCGACGAATCCAAGTCCGCCTTCGGCGGCGCCGGCGTGCCGTTCACCGAGCTGCCCGACTTCGTGAAGCGCAGCGCGCTCGAGGGCGACCTGCTGCTGGTGGACAAGTCCAACGCGCCGGCGCCGGTCCACCGCCGCGAGCGGATGGACTACATCGGCGTGCGGCGGGTCGACGCCGAGGGCCGGATCGTCGGCATGTCGCGCGTGCTCGGCCTGTTCACGACCAAGGCCTACGCGGAGCCCGCCTCCGAGACGCCGCTGCTCGGCCGCAAGCTGCGCCAGTGCCTCGACCGGCTCGGGCTGATCGACGGGTCGCACGACTACAAGGCCGCGGTCGCGATCTTCGACACGTTCCCGAAGGACGAGCTGTTCGCCGCGCCGGCCGAGAACCTGCACCTGGCGCTCAGCTCGCTGCTGGCGCTGGAGGGCACGGACCGCGTGCGGCTGCTCGGCCGGCTCGACGCGGACGGCCGCAACGCGGCGCTCGTCCTCACGATGCCGCAGTCCCGCTACGACTCGGGGCTGGTGGAGCGCGTGCGCGGGCTGTTCAAGCGCCGCTTCGGGACGGACAAGGTCGAGGCCCACCACGTCGTCGACGAGAGCGACCGCGCGCGCGTGCACTTCCTCGTCCACGCTCCCGGCGAACTGCCCGAGGTTGCGCTGCGGGCGCTCGAGCGCGAGGTCGTCGAGCTGTCGCGCACGTGGGACGACGACCTGCGCGACCGGCTCGTGTCGCGCCACGGCCGCGTGCCCGGCCGCCGGCTCGCCGAGGCGTGGCTGCCGCGCTTCCCCGACCACTACAAGGGCTACACGAGCACGGAGTCGGCCGCCCACGACATCGCCTGCTTCGAACGGCTCAACGCCGGCGAGGGCCACATCGTCTCGCTCCAGCCGCTGCCCGACCAGACGCGCGTGTGCCTGTACAAGCAGGGCGCCAAGGTCGAGCTGTCCGAGGCCATGCCGATGCTCGAGGACCTCGGCCTGCGCGTGGTCGAGGAGCTCTCGACGCGGCTGCGCGGCGAGGAGGACGAGGTCTGGGTGCAGGAGTTCCGCGTGCTCGGCCCCGACAGCGAGCCGCTCGACGTCGAGAGGTCCGGGCTCGGCGTGGCGGAGGCGATCGCCGGCGTCTGGCGCGGCGACGCGGAGAGCGACACGCTGAACCGGCTCGTCGTCACGGCCGACCTCAACCGCCACCAACTGGCCGTCCTGCGGGCCTACCGCAAGTACCGCCAGCGGGTCGGCTCGCGCTTCACCGAGAGCTACCAGAACGACGTGCTGGTGGCGAACTCCGCCCTGACCGCCAAGCTCGTGAGCTACTTCGAGGCCCGCTTCGACCCGGAGCGGGCGCCGGACGAGGAGGCCGAGCGCGCGCTGCGCGAGGAGATCCTGGCCGACCTCGACGACGTCGTCTCGCTCGACCACGACCGGATCCTCCGCAACCAGCTGGCGCTGATCGACGCGACGCTGCGCACCAACGCGTTCAAGGACGGCCGCTCGGCGATGTCGTTCAAGCTGCGCTCCGCCGACGTGCCGGCGATGCCGCAGCCGTGCCCGGTCTACGAGATCTACGTCTACTCGCCGGAGATGGAGGGCATCCACCTGCGCGGCGGGCGGATCGCGCGCGGCGGCATCCGCTGGTCGGACCGCATGGACTACCGCACCGAGGTCTACGGCCTCATGCGGGCGCAGCTGACGAAGAACGCGGTCATCGTGCCGGCGGGCGCCAAGGGCGGGTTCTTCCTGCGGCAGGTGCCGAGCTCGCGCCCGGAGCTGCTGGCGGAGGTCGAGCGCCAGTACGTGAACTACGTGCGCTCGCTGCTCGACGTCACGGACAACCTGGTCGACGGCACCGTCGTGCGGCCGCCGGGCGTGCGGGTCCACGACGAGGACGACACGTACCTGGTCGTCGCCGCCGACAAGGGCACCGCGACGCTGTCGGACACGGCCAACCGGATCTCGCGCGAGTACGGCTTCTGGCTCGACGACGCGTTCGCCTCGGGCGGCTCGGCGGGCTACGACCACAAGAAGCTCGGCATCACCGCGCGCGGCGCGTGGGAGTCGGTCAAGCGCCACTTCCACGAGCTGGGCATGGACCCGGCGGTCGACGAGTTCACCGCGGTGGGGATCGGCGACATGTCGGGCGACGTGTTCGGCAACGGCATGCTGCTGAGCGACAAGATCCGGCTCGTCGCCGCCTACGACCACCGGCACATCTTCATCGACCCGTCGCCGGACGCGGCCCGCTCGTTCGAGGAGCGGCGGCGGCTGTTCGAGCTGGCGGGCTCGTCGTGGGACGACTACGACCGGTCGCTGATCTCGGCCGGCGGCGGCGTCTGGCCGCGCAGCGCCAAGTCGATCCAGCTGTCGGAGGAGGCGCGGGCCGCGCTGGGGACGGACTCCGTGCGGCTCGCCCCGACCGAGGTGATCCAGGCGATCCTGCGGGCGCCGGTCGACCTGCTGTGGAACGGCGGCATCGGCACGGTGGTCAAGGCCTCGTACGAGACCGACGCCGACGCCCAGGACCGGGCGAGCGACGCGATCCGGGTCGACGCGCGGGAGCTGCGGGCGCGCGTGGTGGGGGAGGGCGGCAACCTCGGCTTGACGCGCCTCGCGCGGGTCGAGTTCGCCTCCCGCGGCGGGCACATCAACGCCGACTTCATCGACAACTCGGCGGGCGTCGACTGCTCGGACCACGAGGTCAACCTGAAGATCCTGCTCGGCCTGGCCGAGACGCGCGGGGACATGACGCGGGAGCAGCGCGACGAGCTGTTGGTGGAGGTCACCGACGACGTCGTCGCCCACGTGCTCTACGACTCGTTCCTCCAGGCGCAGATCATCGGGCAGGAGGTCGAGCGCTCGGCGGCGCGGCTGTACGCCTACGAGGACCTGATGGGCATGCTCGAGGAGCAGGGGATGCTCGACCGCGCGTCCGAGGACCTGCCCGACGCCGAGGAGATCGCCGAGCGCCGGCGCGCGGGGCGGGGGATGGAGCGGCCGGAGCTCTCCGTGCTGGTCGCCTACGCGAAGCGCTGGGTCGCGCGGGCGCTCGAGAAGTCGTCGTTCATCGACGACCCGTGGCTGGAGCGCGATCTGCGCGCGTACTTCCCGCCCGCGGTGGTCGAGCGCTGCGGCGACCTGCTGACCGAGCACCCGCTGCGGCGGCAGCTGCTGTGCATGAGCGGCTCGAACTCGGTGGTGAACGCGCTGGGGCCGACGTTCGTGTCGCAGCTCGTGATGGAGCGCGGGTGCGACGCGGCCGAGGTCGTCCGCGCCTATCGGATCGCGCGGGCGGTCACGGGCGCGGCCGCCCGGTGGGACGCGATCGAGCGGCTCGACGACCTCGATCCCACGGTGCACGCGGAGCTGATGACGGGCGGCGACGCGGTGGTGGAGAGCGCCACGCGCTGGTACCTGGCGTGGGAGCCCGAGGGGGCGATGGAGACGGTGGTGTCGGCGGGCCGCGCGGGGCTCCAGCGGCTGGTCGAGGCGCTGCCGGAGCTGGGCACCTCGGAGCGGCGGGAGCGCCGCGACGAGGTCGCCGCCCGGCTGGTGTCGCAGGGCGTGCCGGAGGAGGTCGCGCGGGTGCACGCGCTGCGCGCCGAGCTCTCGCACGCGCCGAACATGGTGGCCGTGGCGGCCACGACGGAGCGCGATCTCATGGACGTCGCCAAGGTCTTCTTCGAGGTCGGCGCCGAGCTGCGCATCGACTGGCTGGAGACCGAGCTCGAACGGGTCCGCGCCGCGAGCCGGATGCAGCGCTGGGCGTTGCAGGCCGTCCGCGAGGACGCGCTGCACGCCCGCCGGGCGCTGGCGGAGACGGCGCTGCGCGAGTCCCCGGGGCGCTCGCCGGCCGAGGCGGTCGAGGGCTTCCTCCACACGCGCGACGCGGCGACCCGCCGGCTGGCGTCCTTCATGCGCGCGCTGGCCCGCGAGGGCGAGCCGGACCTCGCCGGCCTCACGCTGGCCGTTCGCCAGCTCAGGACGCTGGTCGAGTAGCGCGCACGTACTCCTGCACGACCCGCTTGGGCGCGGCGATCGACCACGCCTCCTCGACGAGGTCGCGCATCTCCGGCACGTCGATCGCGTCCATCCGGACGAGCAGCCACTGGTACTTGAGGTCCACGCCCGTCGGCATCATGAACTTGTCCGGCTCGGCCTCCACGGCCGCCGCGCGCCACTCGCGCGGGAACCCGAAGCCCATGATCCCCTCGCCGCGGTCGAACGCCACGAACACGATCCGCCCCACGTAGAACTTGACCCGGCCGCGGACGTGTCCCTCGTGCGTGCGCGGCAGCGTCAGCGCGAACTCGCGGACGTCCTCGATCGTGATCGGCATCGTCCTCATTCTCCCGCTGGCAAGATCGGGTGGATGACACGGCGCGGCCGCCGGCGACGTCGCCAGGATCCGCCGGCTAGAGCTTCTCGGGAAGCCCGAACCAGCCGAACACGGAGCCGTCGAAGGTGACGATGTCGGCGACCGCGCCGCCGGCGATGCCCAGGACGTCGAGCGCCATCGGCGTGTACGCGTCGTCGCCGGGGCGGCGGATGTAGCACGCGACGGCGGGCTGGCGGTTGGCGCGCGTGACCACGCACCGCATCGAGCCGAACGGCTCCGTGCCGAAGCCGCCGTCGATCCAGGACTGCACGACCTCGTCGCGGCCCTGCCAGACGCCCGGCTGCGGCGGCATCGAGAAGCGCACGTCCTCGCTGAGCAGCCGCTTGAGCGCGAGCGGGTCGGGGCCCTCGCTGTATTCCACGTAGCGGTCGAGCAACTCGCGCTCGGCCGCCGTCGCGTCGGTGCCGGCGGGCCACTCGGTGCGCTGCCGGGGCAGGTGGTCGTGCATCGCGGAGCGCGCGCGCTGGAGCGCGCTGTTGACGGCCGGCACGCTCGTCTCGAGCACGTCGGCCGTCTCCTTCGCCGAGCAGCCGAGCACGTCGCGCAGGATCAGCACCGCGCGCTGGAGCGGGACCAGCCGCTGGATCGAGACGAGGTAAGCCAGCTCGACCGTCTCCTTGGCGACGACGGCGGCCTCGGGGTCGTCCTCCTCGCCGGCCAGCTCGTCGAGCAGCCCGTCCGGGTAAGGCTGGAGCCACAGCGCCTCGCCCGACGCGGACACGCTGCGCGGGCGCTTGTCGAGCGCGTCGAGGCACGCGTTGGTGGCGATCTTGTACAGCCAGGCGCGCAGCGAGGAGCGCGCGGCGAACGTCTCGCGCCGGCGCCACGCGCGCAGGAACGTCTCCTGGACGGCATCCTCGGACTCCTCGAAGGAACCGAGCATCCGGTAGCAGTGGACGTGCAGCTCGCGGCGGTGACGCTCGACGCTGTTGGTGAACGACGTGCGGTCGAGAAGTGTGGTGGTCATGCTCGTGTGACGGCGGGTCCCGCGAAAAGTAATCGCGGGAGCGCGGTCACGCGAGCGCTACGCGGTGGGTCGCGGCGCGCTCGCCGGGCGGGCGAGCAGGCTCGCTCGAACGAGCTCGGCCTCGTCGACGAGCTGCGCATTGTTTCGCTATCCGGTCGTCGTCGGTGGCGGCACGCCGTTCCTGCCACCCGTCACCGAGGACATCAAGCTGGACCGATCGAGATCGTGGCGGGCGACGGGCCGGTGATGGCGTTCTGCGACGCGCCGAGCTGCGGGACCTTCTTCGTCCCCAGTCGCGCGAATCAGCAGTGGTGCGGCGAGCCGTGCGGCACCCGCGACCTGAGTGGCGCGCCCGTACGGCACGTCACCGGCCTGACCAGGTGAGGCGGACCAACAGAGCCTTATGTCACCTCATGAACGGCATCTGGGTAGGGCAGCGCACGGACGCCCGCAAGCCTGCGCTTTCTTCAGCCCTGGGGCCAAAAGTCGCATCTCGCGGTGGCCGCACTCCGCGAGGTGCGAGTTTGTGCGCCTGAGCGGATTACTGACGACATCTCGCGGCGGTCGCACTTCGCGAGATGCGAGTTGGTGCGGCTGAGCCGCACGAAGTCGTCAGTCGTCGCGGCGGCGGCGCTCGACGAGGCGGTCGGCCTCTCGACGGCGGCGGTCGGCGTAGGACCAGGGCCTCGTCGTCGGTCTCGGCGCGCAGGCGGCGGCTCTCGTCGGCCGCCTCGGCGCGGACCGCGGCCAGGACCTGCTCGGCGGCCGTGCGGGCGGCGGCGAGGTCGCGTTCGGCGCGGTCGGAGGCGTCGCGGACGATGTGGCGGGCCTGGAGTTCCGCGTCGCGGGACGATGCGCTCAGGCCTCGGCCTCGGCGTCCTGGGGCAGGCGCTCGGCGCGCTCGCGCGCCTGGCCAGCACGCGTTCGGCCTCCTCGGCGGCCTCGCGCGCGGACCGCTCGGCGGCCTGGGGGCGGCGTCTCGGGCGCGGAGTGCGCTTGCGCGAGCAGCGGCACTGGGCGCTTCCGCGGAAGCGCCCGGTCTCCAAAGCCGTGGCGCGGCGGAGGAGCCTGGGTGGGTGCGATGGGCGGGGCGGCGCAGCGCCTCCCGATGCGCTCAGGGCGCGCGCCTGCGAGCGCCGCATCGGAGAGATAGTGACGGCGCCGGCCGTCCCAGCCAGGCCTGAGTTGTCCTCGGACTGCGTGCCTCGTCGGCCTTGCCGCCGTCCGGGCTTGGACCGGACCCGCGCTGGAGCGAACCCACCGGGGCAGCCCGCCGGGCTGCGCGTCGCCTTGCGCGAAATCGAGCAGTTGGCCGGCGTGGCGAGCTGGCCGACGCCGGACGTCGCAGGACGGACGTCGACCTGATGCGGTACGACCATTTCACGTGCGCGCGGGGTCGGTGCGTGCGCCGGACCTGACGCACGCTGTGCGCCGCACTGAAGCCCGCTGACGTGACTAGCGAGCGAATCCGCCGCTCTTCCAGTGCGAAGATCGAGCCGATGACACGGCGCGGCCGCCGCCGCGGGGTCTTCGAGGGGCTCCCGCGCGCCCTCTACCGTCGCACCGGCGCCCGCTACATCGATGCGGCCGCGCTGGGGATCGACCTCAACGGCGTCGTCGTGGCCGGGTTCGGCGTCGCCGTGGTGGCGCTCTACGTCGATGCGGGCGCCGGCGAGCTGGCGCTGTTCGCGCTCTGCTCGGCCGCGGGGTTCGTGCGTCGAGAACCTCGTCGCGGCCGTCCACCTGCGCCGCGTGGGGGCGCCGGTCGGCGCGTGGCTGGCCGGCGACCGCGGCGACGACGCGTCGCGGCTCGCGTGGTCGGCGGCGGCGGTGCTGCCCCTGGCGCTCGTGCGCCGCCCGAGCCTCTACGTGATCGGGGCGATCGGGTGCGCGGCCGCGGACCTCGTGCTCGCCGCGCTGCTCGAGCTCCCCGCCTACGAGGCGGCGCTGCTGTTCCCGGCGTCCTACCTGCTGTACGTGTCCTCGGCCGTGCTGCGCTACATCGCGCTCGAGCTGGCGATGCGCCCGGTGCTCGAGGAGGTCGGCGAGCGCCTGAGGGAGCCGACCCCGCCGGAGGTCGCGGGCGTCTCGCTCCACCGCCGCCTCCTGGTGACCGTCCCGATGGTGACCTGGGGCGCCGGCATCGTCGTGGCCGGGCTCGTCACGGAGAACAGCGGCGACCTCGACACGATCGGGCTCGCCGGCATCGTGGCCTTCTTCGTCAGCGCGGCGATCTCGATGTGGCTCAGCCTCGTGCTCGCCGATGCCGTCTCGGGGCCGATCGTCGACCTGCGCGACGCGACCCGCCGGGTCGACGCGGGCGACCTGACCGCGCGGGTCCCGGTGGTCTGCACCGACGAGACGGGGCAGCTGGCCGCGTCGTTCAACGCGATGGTCGCCGGGCTGGAGGAGCGCCGGCAGCTGCACGAGGCGTTCGGCGCCTTCGTCGATCCGGCGCTCACGGAGCGCGTCCTCGCCGAGGGCACGGACCTGCGGGGCGAGGAGGTCGACGTCTCGATCCTGTTCGTCGACGTGCGCGGGTTCACCGCGTTCGCCGAGAGCGCGACGGCGGACGAGGTCGTCGCGACCCTCAACGCACTCTTCGAGGCGCTCGTGCCGGTGATCCGCCGGCACGGCGGCCACGCCAGTAAGTTCATCGGCGACGGCCTGATGGCCGTGTTCGGCGTGCCCGCGCGCCACGCCGACCATGCCGCGCGGGCGGTCGCGGCGGCGTGCGAGATCGCCGACCTCGTGCGGCGGGGGTCGGCCGGCTCGCTCCGCGTCGGCGTGGGCGTGAACTCGGGCCGCGTCGTGGCGGGCACGATCGGCGGAGGCGGCCGGCGCGACTTCACCGTCGTCGGCGATCCGGTCAACACCGCGGCCCGCGTCGAGGCCGCGACGCGGCAGACCGGCGACGACATCCTCATCACGGAGGCCACGCTGCGCGCCCTCGGCCCCGACGCCGGCGCCTTCGACGAGCGCCCGTCCGCGCCGCTGAAGGGCAAGGCGGAGCCCGTCCGCCTCTACGCCCCTCGCCACACCCCCGCGCCGTAGCTCAGGCGCGCTGGGACGTCGCTGGTGGGCAGGTATCCGTTCGACGTCTACGGCGTGCTGGCCGCCGACGAGCTCTTCGGCTACGCGCTCGAGACGCAGACGCTGTCGCTGCACCCGGGGTTCCTCGTCGACGAGACGCAGGTCGACCCGATCGATGCCGAGCCGATCCTCGTCCACGAGCTCGCTCACCAGTGGTTCGGCGACGACGCAACCAGTACCGCGCGGACTTCGGGCCCGTCGCGTTGCCCGCCCACAGCGATTTCCTAAGGCTGTTCTCCGACAACGTCTACAACGGCGGGGCGCTGGTGCTCTACGCGCTCTACCAGCGGGTCGGGGAGCCGACGTTCTACGAGATCCAGCGCAAGTGGGCACATCGCAATCGCGGGGAGTCCGTGAGCACCGAGGACTTCATCGCCCACGCGGCGAAGGTGGCCCACGACCGCTCGTTGATCCCGTTCCTGCGCGAGTGGCTCTACGGCACCACGATCCCGCCGATGCCCGGGCATCCGGACTGGGTGGCGGCACCGGCCGCGGCGGCGACGGCGTTCGGTGACGGCGCGCGGACGACCGCCAGGGGGCTCGAGACGGCCAGGCTCCTCAAGCGCTGACGGCAGGGTCCCGTGGGCGGCGCGTCCCTCGCCGCCCACGGCGACCGCCTAGCCGGCCGGGATCGCTTCGAACGACTGCGTGCCGGCGCAGTTGATGAAGTAGATGGTGTTGGTGAAGATGTCGTACCGGGAGTCGGAGAACGACATCCCGAGCTTGCCGGTGATCCGGTCGGCCTGCTGGCTCGTCTCGGTCACCTTGTAGTTGATCGTGCGGCTGCCGCTGGAGACCAGCTGGTTGACGGCGATGCCCTGCTGCGCGACGAGCCCGTCCGTCCCGATCGTCCAGGGGCCGGGAGCGGTGAACAGCTCGAACGAGAGCGCGCTGCGGTAGCCCGGCGACTCGAAGCAGGAGACCGGCACGGCGGGCGCCCGCGTGATCTGCATCTGCCCGTTGCTCACGTCGAACTCGAAGTCGTCGTGGGCGCCGCCCTCCTCGGTCCCCATCCGGCCGGCCCAGTGGTTGCCGGCGGGCGCCGGCGGGGGGTTGCCGCCCGGGGCGGGACCCGGGGCGGGCGGCGCCGGCGGCTGCGGCCCACCGCCGCCGGCCGCGGGGAGGCGGAGCGTGAGCCCGCGCTTGGCGGACGCCTTGCGCCCGTCGGCCCGCCGGAGCTTGAGCTTCATCGTCGCGCGGCCCGAGGCGTCGCGCAGCGCGGCGATCGCGTCCGCGCCGAAGCGCAGCTTGACCGTGGTCACCGCCCGCTTGGGCAGCTTGACCTTGCGCGACGCGACCGTGCGGCCGGCCGCGAGCACCTTGGCGGTCCCGCGGAGCACGTAGCGGTTCGGATTGGCGACCTCCACGTTGGCCACGCCGGCGTCGGACACCGTGGCGGCGCGGGGGCTGATCTTCACCTTCGCGGCCTCGGCGGCCGTCGGAACGGCGAGCACGGCTGCGAGCAGGGCGAGCGGGGCCAGTCGTCTCATGTGTCGTTACGTCTCCGGAAAGGCGGGTTTCGTGGAAAGGCGACTGTCGTGGCTGGCCGCGGCGGCCGCAGTCCGGATAACCGCACGGCGGGGAGTGGGCGAGCCTGTGTCTGCGAGCCGCTGGCCGAGACGGTCGCCGCCGGTTAGGGTCGCGTCCTGATGCGCAGGACCTGCGTCGTCCTCGTGGCACTCGCCGCGCTGAGCCTCCCGCCCGCGGCGGCCGCTCAGGTGCTGGACGCCTACCAGGAGCTGGCGTCGCGACGCGTGTCCCCGGCGCCGCTGGTGCCGACGGCCGTGCCGCGCAGCCTGCGGCCGTACGACCGGACGGTCGGGCTCGCGTCCACCCGGGGCGGGCGCGGCTACGCGCTGCGCATCGTCGACACGGGCCCGGACGCCGTGCTCGTGGTCGCGGGCGGCGAGTTCAAGAGCCTGCGGGCGCTGTTCCGCGACCATCGCCATCTCGGGTTCGGCGCGCCGCGGCGGACCCGCGTGCGCGGCCGCCGCGCGTACCTGCTGACCCGCAGGGGCGCCCCGGTGGCGCGGACGCTCGCGTGGGTCGAGGGCGGCGCCGTGTACACGGTCGCCTCCGGCACGCCGCGGACCGTCCCGCTCAAGGCGCTGCGCTCCACGGCCCGCGGCCTCGACCGGCTCGAGCGCGACTGGTTCGGCATCTCGGGCGACCCGGACGACAGCTCGGAGGCCTTCGCCGTCACGACGCGGCGCACGGTGACGCTCGACGTCTCGTACGAGGCCGACTGCCCGTCCGCCTCGACCGTCCGCGTCGGCCAGGCCGGCGTGACGCTGCTCCGCCGCCAGGGCGACGCGTTCGCGTTCGACATCGCCGAGGGCCCGTGGACCGGCACCGTGAACGGCACCGTCTCACCCGCCGGCATCACGCTCGAGGTCCGGGCGAGCGCGACCTTCTACGGCGACGTCTGCGACACCGGCCCGCTGACGCTCACCCTCGACCGCCGCCTGCGCTGAGCACGTCCGCCCGGCCCGTACCTCCAGACCGTCTCCGGCCGCTGGGTCAACCCGTTCGACCAGCTCGAGGGCGTCGAGCCGCTCGACATGGAGCTCACCGCCTGGCCGCCGGACGAGGCGGCGGACGCGTTCGCGCGCCGCTTCGCGGAGCTCGAGGCCTGGCGCTAGGTGGACAACGCCGCGATCGCCGACCGCCTCGACGCGTTCGGGTCGCTGCTCGAGCTGTCCGACGCGAACCCGTACACGGTCCGCGCCTACCGCCGCGCCGCCGAGCTGATCCGCACGACGCCCGCGCCCGTGGCGCCGCTCGTGGCCGCCGGCCGGGCGAGGCAGCTGCGCGGCATCGGGCCGGGCATCGAGGCGCGGCTGCGCGAGCTGGTCGAGACGGGCGAGATCGCCGAGCTGGCGGAGCTGGAGCGCGAGCTCGCGCCCGGGCTCGTCGGCCTCGGCCGCTACCTCGGCCTCACGGCACGGCGCTCGATGGAGATCGCCCGCGCGCTCGGCGTGCGGACCCCGGAGGAGCTGCGCGAGGCGGCGGCCGCCGGCCGGCTGCGCGCGGTCCCCGGCGTCGGCCCGAAGGTCGAGGCGCAGATCCTCGAGGCGCTCGCGCGCGAGGCCGCGCCGCGCCCGCAGCAGGGGCTCACGATCAACCGCGCCCGCGAGCTGGTGCAGGGCATCGCGGAGGCGCTCGACGGCGAGCCGGCGGGCGACGTGCGGCGCTGGCGCGACAGCAGCGAGCGGCTCGCCGTGGTGTGCGTCGCGGACGACGCCGGGCCGGTCCTGGCGCGCTTCGAGGAGCTGCCGCAGATCGTGGCCGTGCTCGAGCGGGCGGAGCGCCGGGCGCTCGGGGTCACCATCGAGGGCGTGGCGATGGAGGTCGTCGTCGCCCGCCGCGACGACCTCGGCAGCGCGCTCGTCCGCGCCACCGGCTCGCCGGCGTACGTCGCCGCGCTCGAGCCGCTGCCCGACGCCCCCGACGAGCCCGCCGTCTACGCGGCGCTCGGCATCCCCTGGTGCCCGCCGGAGCTGCGCGAGCGGCCGTTCCGGGACGAGCCGCCGCCGCTGGTCGAGGTCGCGGACATCCGCGGCGACCTCCACTGCCACACGACCTGGTCCGACGGGCGCCAGAGCGTCGAGGAGATGGGCCGCGCGGCGCGCGACCTCGGCTACGACTACGTGGCGATCTGCGACCACACGCCGGCCGTCGGCGCCGTGCCGGGCCTGACGGCCGACGACGTCCGCCGCCAGGCCGAGGAGATCGCCGCCGCGAACGAGCTGCTCGCGCCGTTCCGCGTGCTGCGCGGGATCGAGTGCGACATCCTGCCCGACGGGCGGCTCGACCTGCCCGACGACGTCCTCGCGGAGCTCGACTGGGTCCAGGCCAGCGTCCACGGCGGCCAGCGGATGCCGCGGCGGGAGATGACCCGGCGCGTCGAGGGAGCGCTGCGCAACCCGCACGTGAGCTGCCTGAGCCACCCGACCGGGCGGCTCATCAACCGGCGGCCGGAGAGCGCGCTCGACCTGGACCGCGCGTTCGAGCTGGCGGTCGAGCACGGCATCGCGCTCGAGGTCAACGGCCTGCCCGACCGGCTCGACCTGAGCGGGGACCACGTCCGCGACGCGATCGCCGCCGGCGTGAAGATCGTCTGCTCGACCGACGCCCACTCCGTCCGCGGCCTCGGGAACATGCCGAACTCCGTGCACACCGCGCGGCGCGGCTGGGCGACGGCGGCGGACATCGTGAACACGCGGCGACAGCTTCCGCCGCGAACGGGGTAGGCCTCTCCCCAAGCGAACACGGGGGAGCCATGGCGCTCACGACGCGCAGGGACCTGATCAAGCTCGGAGGCGGCGCCGCGGCGGCCGCCACGCTGGCCGGCGCCACGCGCGCCGCACCGGCCAAGGCCGCGGTCGACGGCCTGGGGGTCGGCTACCCGCTCGGCCCGTTCGTGCGCGACCGCGCGAACCCGATCCTGCGGCCGACCAACAGGATCTGGGAGTCCCGCTTCGTCTTCAACCCCGCGGCGATCGTCAAGGACGGGCTCGTGCACCTGCTCTACCGCGCCCAGGGGCCGGACGGGCGGTCGTCGATCGGGCTCGCGACCTCGTCGGACGGCGTCCGCTTCACCCGGCGCAACAAGCCGGTGATGGAGGCGACGCTGCCCTTCGAGCTGCCCGGCGGCTGCGAGGACCCGCGCGTGGTGCTGGTCGGCGGCACGTACTACATGACGTACACGGGCTACGACGGGGTGAGCGCGCGGCTGGGGCTGGCGACCTCGCGCGACCTCATCACCTGGACGAAGCACGGCGCGCTCTTCCCGAACTTCGAGACGCGCACCGTCGGCAAGCCGTGGAGCAAGTCCGGCGCCATCTACACGACCCCGATCGACGGCAAGTACTACATGTACTTCGGCGACGTCGACATCTACTGGGCGACCTCGACCGACCTGATCCACTGGACGCCCGGGCCGGTCGACGACCCGGTGATGCGCCCGCAGGTGGGCACGTACACGCAGCGCCTGCTCGAGCCGGGGCCGCCGCCGCTGATCACCGAGAACGGCTACATCCTGCTCATCCACAACGCCGCCGCGCACGATCCCGACGGCAAGCTGATCTACCGGGCGGGCCAGGCGCTGATCGACCCGGCGAAGCCGACCCGCGAGCTGGCCCGGCTGACGACCCCGTTCCTCGTTCCCGAGACGCCGGAGGAGATCTCGGGCCAGGTCAACAACGTCGTCTTCGTCGAGGGCCTCGTCGCCTACAAGGGCGAGTGGCTCATGTACTACGGGCAGGGCGACGCCGGCGTCGGGCTGCTGCACGGGAAGTCCAGGACCGCTTGCGGATAGAACTCCCGCCATGGCCGACTACGCGATCGTGAACCTGCTCGACATCGACGACTCCGTGAACGGGCGGGTCGAGGGACTGGAGGGCCGGTTCGGCCGCTCGCAGATGGGCTCGCGCGACCTCGGCGTGACCCACTGGCGCTACGCGCCGGGCACGCGCAATCCGGTCGGCCACAGCCATCGCGAGCAGGAGGAGGCGTACGTGGTCGTGGCGGGCTCCGGCCGCGTGCGGCTCGACGACGAGGTGCGCGACGTGCGCCAGTGGGACGTGGTGCGCGTCGCGCCGGAGGTCGTGCGGGCGTTCGAGGCCGGGCCCGACGGGCTCGAGCTGATCGCCATCGGCGGCCCGAAGCCCGAGGGCGGGGACGGCGTCACCACCGACGCGCCCTGGCCCGACGCCTGACCGGCGCCCGTGGCCACCGTCCAGACCGCGCATACCGCCGAGTTGGACGCGGAGGTGCTGACGGCCGCGCGTGCGCTGCTCGACCGCGCGTTCGAGGGGCGCTTCAGCGAGGACGACTGGGAGCACGCGGTCGGCGGCATCCACGCCGTGGTCTGGGAGGACGGCGTGCTCGTCGCGCATGCGTCGGTGGTCCAGCGGCGGCTGCTGCACGGCGGGCGGGCGCTGCGGGCCGGCTATGTCGAGGGCGTCGGCGTGGACCCGGACCGGCGGCGGAGCGGCCACGGCGCGGCGGCGATGGCGCCGCTGGAGCGGGTCATCCGGCGCGCCTACGACCTCGGCGCGCTCGCCGCGCTCGGATGAGGCGATGCCGTTCTACTCGGCGCGCGGCTGGCGGCGGTGGGAGGGGCCGACGTGCGCGCTGACGCCCGACGGCGTCGTGCGGACGCCCGACGAGGACGGCGGCGTCTTCGTGCTGCCCGGCGACGTCCCGCTCGACCTGTCCGGGACGCTCACGTGCGATTGGCGCGACGGCGACGTGTGGTGACGAGCGCCACGGCCAGCGCGGCGACGACGAGCGCGGGCCACGGGAAGCTGCCGTCGTCCGTCGGCGGGGTCACGGCGGCGGGCCGCGCGGGCGGCGCCGGATCCGGAGCGGGGGCGGGCGCCTCGCCCGGCTCGCGCACCGCGAACGTGCGCGTGTCCACGAACGCGATCGGCCGCTTCCCGTTGCGAAGGACCAGCCGGCCGCCGTCGCCGCTGAGGCGCATCGAGTAGCCGCTGACGTCCATGTCCGGCGGGATCATCTCGAGGTCGATGCAGGCCGCCGTCCGCCCGACCGTGTCGAGCGCGTGGATGAACGTCTCCTCGCCGCCGATGTAGAAGGTGTACGCCCAGCGGCCGTCCGGGCTCGTGGTGCGGAGCATCGGCATCCCGCCCATCTGCTCCTCCGGCTCGCGCGGGTCGACGACGTCGTCGGGCGCGAACTTGCCCGTGCGCGTGTCCAGCGCGCGGACGCGGTAGTCGAGGAACTGGGCACCCTCGTACTGGAGCAGGAAGAGCCAGTTGCCGTCGGGCGAGATCGCGTCGATCGTGAAGAAGCCGTCGAGCGTGATGTGGCGCTTCACCGTCAGGCTGTGGGCGTCGAGGATGGCGAGCGGCGTGATCGCCGGCGGCAAGTTCGTCACCGGCTCCGCGAGCGCGAGCGTGCCGCCGTCGGCGGACAGGCCGGTCGTGCCGCCCTGCACCGTCACGGCGGGGACGGCCCAGCGGCCGGAGATGCGCCGCGAGCGCAGCACCTGCTCGCGGTCGCCGCGGCGGACCGCGAGCACCAGCGTGTCCTGCCCGGCCCGCCGCGTGATCAGCCGTTCGGAGCCGCCGGGCGCGACGGCGCCCTCCCTGCCGCTGTACGGCGACGGCACGGGTGGGCCCGCGGCGGCGCTCGTGGCGGGGGGAAGCGCGAGCGCGGCGACGGCAACGGCTGCGGCGGCGAGCCGGAGGACACTCATGCCGCGGTTACACCGCTCGTCTCGAGCGGGTTCCCTAGGCGCGGCCGGTGGCGACCCAGGCGCGCGCCGTGAGCTCGAACGGCTCGTCGCCGGCCCCGAGACGCTGTTTCAGCTCGTCCTTGAGCGCGCGCGCGGCGGTCGTCTTGGAGGGAGCCCACGTACGCGCCGGAGGGCGCGACGCCGCGCTCCAGCGGGCTCCACAGGTCCTCGAAGCCGTCGTACGCGGCGCTCACGACGACCGGCCCGACCTCGACGCCGCCGAGGCCGGCGGCGCGCCACAGCTCGCCGAGCTCCTCGCGGCGTGGCGTAGGGCATGTGCCGCTCGTCGAGCGCGTCGGCGGCCGGGTCGAGCGCGACGGCCGCGTCCCAGAACCGGCGCAGGATCGTCATCTCGCCGGCGTAGTCCCACACGGCGGCGGCCACGACGCCGCCGGGCCGCGTGACACGCCGCATCTCCCTGACGCCGGCGAGCGCGTCGGTCATGAAGTTCACGACGAGCTGCGCGAACGCGTGGTCGAACGCGTCGTCGCCGAACGGCAGCGCCTCGGCCGAGGCCCGCTCCACCCGCGCGCCCGGCACCCGCTGGGCGCATGCCTCCACGAACGGCGGCGAGGGGTCCACCGCCGCCACCTTCTCGGCTCCGAGGACGGCGGCCAGCTCCCGCGTCAGCGCCCCGGGCCCGCAGCCGACGTCGACCGCGCTCGCGCCCGCCTCGAGCCCGGCGGCGCCGATCAGCGCCCGCGCCAGCGGCGCGCCGTACCGGCCGATGTGGCGGTCGTACGCCTCGGCCGGGGTCCGGAACGTCGCCGCTCCCGGCGCGTCGCCCATGCGCCGAGCCTGCCGCTCGTCTGCCCGGCGGTCAAGGTCAAGCCGGGGGAGTTGCTCTGGCGAACGTCGGCGGAGCGCTCGCGCGGAACTCTCAGCGATCCGGGCCGTTCTGACCCCCGTGGCGAGGATCGCCGGGGCAAGGATGCTGTTGGTGGCGTTGTGCGCGCCGGTGCTGCTGCTCGCGGCGCCGGTGCGCGCGGCCGAGGCGAAGCCGATCCTGGGCATCGGCGAGCAGAAGCCCGGGATGTTCGGCGACCAGCGGTTCGCGCGCCTCGGTCTGCGGCACGTCCGCTACATCACGCCGTGGGACACGCTGCACGATCCCGTCGCGCTCGAGCGGCTGGACACCTGGATGGCGGCCGCCCGCCGCCACCGGGCGCACGTCCTGCTCGGCTTCGCGCACTCGCTGCGCTCGGAGCGGCTCGCGCGGACGCTGCCCACGCGGCGGCGGTTCCGGCGCGAGTTCCGGCGCATCCGCGCGCGCTACCCGGACGTCCGCGCGTTCATCGCCTGGAGCGAGGCGAACCACCCGGGCGCGCTGACCTGGAAGCGGCCGGGACGTGCCGCGCAGTTCTTCGACGTCGTCGCCAACCACTGCGACGGCTGCCAGATCGTGGCGGCGGACGTCCTCGACGTCCCCAACATGGCCGCCTGGGTCCGGCGGTTCCAGCGCGCCGCCCGCCACCGCCCGCGGATCTGGGGCCTGCACAACTACGGCGACGCCAACGGCCTCACCACGAGCGGCACCCGCACCCTGCTCGCCATCACCCGCGGCCGGATCTGGTTCACCGAGACCGGCGGCGTCGTGCTCAGGCGCCGGTACCGCGGCGCTCGCGTGCTCAACACCTACCGCTACTCCCTCAAGCACGCCGCCGAGGCGACCCGCCACGTGCTCCGGCTCTCCTGCCTGAGCCGCCGCATCCGCCGCATCTACCTCTACCACTGGCAGGCGCCGGCGCGGGTGACGAACTGGGACTCGGCGCTGCTCGGCCCCCGCGGCCGCGTGCGCCCGGCCTACTGGGCGCTGCGCCGTTGGCAGCTGCGCGGGAGCTGCCTCTAGGCGGCGGCCGCCCGCACGATCGCCCGGAGGCGGTCGAGCTGGCGGTGGAAGGGCTGCGGCTCGACGCGGATCTGACTCGTGAGCGGGACCGGCGTGCCGGCGTCCACCAGCCGCTCCAGCTCGCCGATCACCGCCGAGACCGGGGCGGCGCCCGGCGTGTCGGCGGCGAACAGCTCGCCGGCGCGGGAGCGCACGAACGAGATCGCCTCGCGCAGCTCCGGTCCCTCGAGCCGGACCTGGGGCGTGAGCGGGACCACCCGCGCGCCGCGCAGGCGCTCGTCGAGCTCGTCGATCGCCGCCACCAGCGGCTCCCAGCGGGACGCGTCGCCGGCAGCGCCGGGCGGCAGCGACAGGCGGATGCGGTCGAGCGCGTCGTGCACCCGGCGCTTCGGCACCGCCACCGTCGATGTCAGCGGGATCGCTCGCGCCGACTTCCTCACCGTCTCGAGCTCCTCGATCGCCGCCCGCAACTCGGGCCCGGGCACCAGCCCGACCTCCGCCGCGGCGGCGGCCTGGACCCGCGCCACCGCCGCGTCCAGCACGTCCCTGCCGACGCGCACCGAGTCGGTGAGCGGCACTTGGCGCGCCCTGTAGACGACGTCTTCGAGCGCGTCGACGGCGAGCAGCAGCTCCCTCACAGGTCCCAGCCGAAGTAGACCTCGGCCGAGCGGATCTTGTCGCCGTCGAAGCCGAGCACCTCCGTGTTGCGGAAGCGGCTGCCGTCAGCGCGCTCGGCGACGTACGTGACGACGACCTCGTCGCCGATCTCGTGCAGCCGCTCGAACGAGAACGCGCGCAGGTTGGCGCTGTTCGGCCAGCAGCGCTCGAAGTAGCGCTCGCGGTCGATGCCCACGTCGGCGGGGCTGGAGAAGACGAAGTCGTCGGACAGCAGCTCCTCGACGGCCTGCCGGTCGCCCGAGGCAAAGGCCTCGTAGGACGCGCGCGCGAGGTCCGTCCGCCGGCTCATCGGACCACCAGTGTGACGATCTCCCACGGCCGGAACGGCACGACCACCGCGCCGTCCTCCACCAGCGCGTCCGCGAGCGGCTCCTCGAGCAGGCTCGCCCGCGCGGCGGACGCGACGGGCCGCCGCGGCAGGCGCACGCGGGCGGTGCCGCGGCCGCCGTGCGCCTCGTAGAGCCGCAGCACCAGCGCGTCGCCGTCCTCCGCGCGCTTCACGGTGTCGAGGACGAGTCCCGGCGCGTCCTCGACCGACACCCACGGCCCGGCCGGCACGGCGCCCGACGCCCAGCGCACGCGCGAGTTGAACGCCGCCGCCTCGGCCACCACCGCCGCGTCCTCCCAGCCGCCGGCGTGCGGCATGACCGCGTAGGCGAACGCGTGGCGGCCGCGGTCGGCCTCGGGATCGGGCAGCCGCGGCGCGCGCAGGAGCGACAGCCGCAGCGTGTCGCCGAACGCGCTCCAGCCGTACGTCGAGTCGCTCAGCAGCGCCACGCCGAAGCCGTGCTCGCCCATGTCCGCCCAGCGGTGGCCGGGCACCTCGTAGCGGGCGAGGTCGGCGCGCGTGGAGTAGTGCGTCGGGCCGCCGGACGGCGCCGAACGCCACCTCGTAGGTCGCCTCGGTCGCCCGCACCGCGAGCGGGAACGCGACCTTCAGGAACCGGCGGTCCTCCTGCCAGTCCACCTCCGTGTGGAACTCGAGCCGCCGCGCGCCGGCGTCCAGCCGCACGGCCTGCCGCGCCCGCGAGCGCTCGCCGACCTGCCGCTCGAACACGACCTCGGCCCGCAGCGGGCTCGGAGCGCAACTCGGCCACGCCGGCCGCCGGCGGGCAGTCGCGCCGCGTCTCGAGGTGCGCCGGGTCGACGTCCCACGCCTCCCACGCGCACCGGGTCGTCCTCGTAGAGCTCCAGCCGGTTGCCGGGCGCGGCGAGCGCCTCGCGCCCGTCGCCGGCCACCAGGCTCAGCAGCGAGCCGTCGCCGCCCACGACCGCGCGCAGGTGCGCGTTCGCGAGCACCACGGCGCCGTCGCCGCGCTCCGTCACGACGACCTCGTCCGGCCGCCTCCACGACCCGGCCGGCGCCGCAGCCCGGCACGGACGACCATCGCGAGCGCGCCCGCCGGGCGCCGCGACGACCTCGGTCCGCGTCCGGCCCGCGCGTGCTCACCGGCACCTCGCCGGCGGCCCAGAACGCCCGCGCAGGCCGCCTCGGCGCCGTCGATCACGCCGTCGAGGTCGGCCCGGGCGCGCGCGTTGACCTCGGTGATGCTCGTCCCCGGCAGGATGTCGTGGAACTGGTTGAGCAGCAGCACGCGCCACAGCCGGTCGAGCTCCGTCGCGGGCCGACCCGTCGCCGGCGAGCGCGTCGAGCAGCTCGGCGTCGTGCAGCGCGCCGCTCGCCGCGCCGGTTGCCGCGCTTCAGCGCCGCCTGCGACGTGTACGTCCCGCGGTGGTACTCGAAGTACAGCTCGCCGACGACCGTCCGCAGGTCGCGCGCGCCCGCCTCGCAGCTCGTCGAAGAACGCCTCGCGGCGAGCGCAGCTCGGCCGCGCGGCATCCCCGCCAGGTCGCGCACCCGCCGCAGCCGCTCGAGCATCTCCGCGCGTCGGCCCGCCGCCGCCGTCGCCGTGGCCGAACACGAGCAGCGAGCGCGCCCGAGCGCGGATGGTCCTTGTAGCTCGCCGCCGGCGCGCCGGATCTCGGGGATCGGTCGCCTCCGCGTTGTAGGTGTCGGCGGGCGGGAAGTGCGTGAGCACCTCGCTGCCGTCGAGGCCCTGCCAGGTGAACGTGTGGTGCTCCGGCGACGTGAAGCGGTTCCACGACAGCTTCTGCGTGAGGAACCGCGAGATGCCGGCGAGCCGCATCAGCTGCGGGCAGCTGCGCCGTGTAGCCGAACACGTCGGGCTGCCACAGCTCCGTGCAGCGGCCGCCCGAGGTGCTGCTCGAACCAGCGCTGGCCGTAGAGGAGCTGGCGCGCCAGCGACTCGCCGGAGGGAGGTTGCAGTCGGGCTCCACCCACGTCCCGCCGACCGGGATCCACTGCCCGCGCCCGACCGCCTCCCGCACGCGGGCGAACAGCTCCGGCGCCCGCTCGCGCAGCCACTCGTAGTGCTGCGCCTGCGAGTGGGCGAAGCGATGCTCGGGATACTCGTCGAGCAGCCGCAGCTGCGCGGTGACCGTGCGGACGAGCTTGCGCCACGTCTCCTCGAGCGGCCACAGCCACGCCGTGTCGAGGTGCGCGTGCCCGATCGCCGACATGCGGTGCAGCTCGCCCGACGGCCGCTCGAGCAGCCGCGCGAGCCGCGCGCGGTCGCCGTCGAGCGTGAACGCGTGCAGCTCGGCCAGGAGGCGGCCCGGCCCACGCCGGCTCGACGCCCGGCGTCGAGCTCGAGCGCGGCGCAGCACCTCGAGGTCGTTCCAGAGCGCCCACGCCTCCGCGTCGAAGCGCGCGACCTCGCAGCGCACGCAGCCGCGAACGTGGCCGCCGCGCCCTGCCCGGCCTCGCCGAAGCCGAACGGGTCGTTGCACGCGAGCTCGAGCTCGAACGGCACGCGCTCGCCGCCCGCCGCGCGGTCCAGCGAGCGTCGCGTCCGGCCGCACCTGGCGCGGCGCCGGAGTTCAGCCCCGGCCGCGGGCCGGCCGTCCGAGCCACAGCGTCGCCTCGCCGCCCGTGCCGAGCAGCAGATCGACCGCGCGCCCGCCCAGCCGCCGGGAATCGCGGCGGTCCCGCGCAGCCAGTAGGTGGCGAACAGCGGCCCGAGCGGCTCGCCGATCTCGGCCGGCCGGTACGTCAGCCGCTGCGCCTCGTCGTGGCCGATGCGGCCGACCGGCCCGGCGATCTCCAGGCCCTCGACCGCGGCCCGCTCGGCGTGGACGCGCGCGCCGACCCGCCCCGCCGCCTGGGCGATCCGCTCACGCGCGTAGTCGCGATGGGGGAGCACCGGATGTGGATGCTATGAGGGGGGCGGGGGTAGGAATCCCCGCGACGTAGATCCAGGGAGGAGCAGGGGTGCGACGACTCGCGATCATCTCGATGTTCACGCTTGCGTTGCTGGCGGGCTGCGGCGGCGACGACGAAGGCGGCGAGACCGCCGGAACCGGCGAGACCGGAGCGACCAAGGGCGCCAAGGCGATCGACGTCGGCTCCATGGAGGGCGCCAAGGGCGAGGTCACCTACTGCACCGGCAAGGACACGACCGGCGAGACCAAGGAGTGGTCGAAGCAGTTCAACGCGAAGTACGAGTCGCAGGGCCTGTCGGTGAAGATCTTCGAGTTCCCGGCGTCGGCGGACGAGCAGCGCACGCAGTTCGTCCAGCGCCAGGAGGCCAAGGCCGGCGACTGCGACGTCTTCCGCGCCGACGTGATCTGGACGGCCGAGTTCGCCTCGCAGGGCTGGCTGTACGACCTGACGCCGTACATGGACCAGAACAAGGACCGCTTCTTCGACTCCTCGCTGGAGACGGCGACCTACGACGGCAAGATCTGGGGCGTCCCGTCCTACACGAACGCGGCGCTGCTCTACTACCGCAACGACAGGGTCGACTCGCCGCCGACCACCTGGCAGGACCTGTACCAGAGCGCGGCCGACGCGGGCGGCATCGTCTTCCAGGCCGCCCCGTACGAGGGGCTGACCTGCGACTGGCTCGAGCTGGCGTTCGCGGCCGGCGGCGAGGTGCTCTCCGAGGACGGCAAGAAGGCCGTGATCGACTCGCCGGAGAACGTCGAGGCGACGCAGCTGATGATCGACGCGATCAAGGATCGCGCGGCCCCGCGGGCGGTGACGACCTACATGGAGCCGGAGTCGCTCGCCGCGTGGCAGACCGGCAAGCCCGGCTACATGCGCAACTGGCCGTACGCCTACGGGCTCAGCCAGGACACGGACAAGCTCAAGGGCAAGTTCGACGTCGTCCCGCTGCCCGAGTACGAGGGCAAGGGCAAGGCGGCGATCCTCGGCGGCGGCAACAGCGTCATCTCCGTCTACTCGGACAACCCGGGCGGCGCGCTGGCGGTCGTCGACTTCCTCGCCACGGAGGACTGGCAGGCGACGCTGACCGCCGAGTTCTCGCAGGCGTCGCCGCTGAAGGCGACCTGGGACCGACCCGAGGTCCAGAAGGCGATCCCGTTCCACGCCGAGTTGCGCCAGGCGATCGAGCAGGCCCGCTCGCGGCCCGTCTCGCCCGTCTATCCGCAGATCTCGCAGGCGATCTACAAGAACGTCAACGCCGCCCTCGCCGGCCAGAAGTCCGCGGAGGACGCGATGAAGCAGGCGCAGTCGGACATCGAGAAGGCGCTGGCCACGTTCTGAGACATAGGGCGGCGACGGCCCTGTCGCCGCCCCCATAGCATCGGGCTATGACGCTGCGGCAGCTCGCGCCGCGCGCGCGAGCGCCTCCGCGCGCCCAGCGGCCCGCGCGCCTCCTCGGCCACGAAGAACGTCGACAGCTCACCGGCGCCGCGCTCCACCCACACGCTCACGAACCCGAGCGCGCGGCCGTCCTCCTCGGCCAGGATCACCTCGCGCTCGCGCAGGGCCGCCGGCCACTCGCGCCGCCGCCGCTCCTCCGTCCGCGGCCCCCACACCGCCTCGGGAAGGAACGCCCGGAACGACTCCCAGCCCTCCGCATGCAGCCGCGCGATCGCAGGCACGTCGTCCGGCGTTGCGAGCCGCGTTGTGACGACGGTCACGCGCCGAATGCGCGGCGCGTCCGGTCACCCGGATGCCGGTCGACCTGGTAGGTGACCAGTCTGGAGATCCGGTCGCCGCGGAAGTGGAAGACCTCGCAGAACAGCGCGTCGATCCGGCCGCCGTCCGCGAGCGCGGCGCGCACCTCGCCCTCGGCCATGACGACGTCGCCCTCCTCGACGAGCCTGGTCAGCCGGATGTCGGGTGGCCCGGGCGAGGCGTCGTTCTCGATCGCGCCGTCGAACGCCTCCCTGCCGCTCAGCTCGAAGTACGGCGGCATCGACCAGGTGACGTCGTCGGTCAGGCAGCCCAGGATCGCCTCGTGGTCGACGTCCCGGAAGCCCTGGATGTAGCGCTCGACGACGCGCTTGCGCTCGCTCACCGGTCAGTCAGGGCGAGCCGGGCGCCGAGGGCGACGAAGGCGCCGGCGAAGGTCCGGCGCATCCAGGTCAGGACCCGCGGGCGCGAGATGACGTGGCTGCGGATCGCCGCCGCGAACAGGCCGTAGCCGACGAAGACGACGAGCGTGACCAGCATGAACACGGCGCTGAGCGCGAGCATCTGCGGCAGCGCGGCCTGCCGGTCGCTGACGAACTGGGGGAGGAACGCGAAGAAGAAGATCGAGAGCTTCGGGTTGAGGATGTTCACCAGGACGCCGGAGACGATCACCTGGCGCGCCGACCGCGGCGTCGTCTCCTCCTCCACGGTCAGCGCGCCGCGCTCGCGCAGCGTGCTCCACGCCATGTAGAGCAGGTACGCCACGCCGGCGTACTTGATCGCCTGGAACGCCACCGCGCTGGCGTGCAGCAGCGCGGCCAGCCCCGTGATCGCGGCCGCCATGTGCGGCACGATCCCGAGCGTGCACCCGAGCGCCGCGACCGCGCTCGCCCGCCCGCCGCGCGACAGCCCCGCGGCCACCGTGTAGAGCACCCCGGTCCCGGGCGTGACGACGACGATCAGCGTGGTCAGCAGGAACTCCGGGCTCACGAGCCCAACCATGCCAGAAGCTTCTCGCGGGTCTTGGGGTGGGCGAAGAACGTCGTGTGCGACGACGCCGTCGCCGCTCGCGAAGACGTGGCGCTGCTCGATCGGGAACAGGCTCGCGCCGTTCTTGGCGAACACGCCGTCGGTCGGGACGACGAGGTCGTTGGCGTGCGCGAACACCTTGTCCATCAGCCAGTCCTTGGCGAAGCCGGCGAGCCCGGGCGCGGTCGGCTCGTAGTCGGCCGCGAGCGCGAAGTAGCGTCGTCCCCTGCGGCGCCGGCGCCCGTGTTCAGCCAGCCTCTGGAACTCGCCGCCCGGCACCATCGAGGTGAGGCCGTCCAGCCCCTTCACGGCGCCCGACGGCGATCATCTTGGCGACCGTGACGATGCCCTCGAGCACCTCGGTGACGCCGTTGTCCGGGAAGAAGTTGAACACGTTCGTGTACGTGTCGATCATGTCGCCGATGTGGTCGGCGTCGGCGAGCGTGGTGCCGGCGTTCGGCGTGGCGACGAAGATCGACGCGTTGCACCGTCACCTGCTTGCCGCCGAGCGAGAGCTCGCTCTGGTGCTCGGCCAGCGTGCGCGAGACGAGCCCGCCGCGCGAGTGGCAGACGATGTCGACGTCGAGGTCCGCGCCGTCCGGGACGCGGCCCGCGCAGCCACTCGACGTTCTGCCGCGGCGTGTGCGAGAGCGTGAAGTGGTCGAGCGCGATCACGCGGCCCTCGTACCGGCGGTAGAGCTCCTCGAACGCGTCGCGGCGGCAGCGCGCCGAAGCCCGAGTGCGAGCGGCTGAACGTGCCGTGCACGAGCAGCAGCGCCCGCTTCCCGGACAGCGTGTCCCAGTCGGCGCGCCTCGACGTCGCGCGCCGCCCGGCGTCGCGAAGTCGTCCGGGGTGCGAGCAGCGCAGCCGGTACGGCCGCTTCTTCGCCTCCCACTTGCCCGCGAAGTAGTCCGCGACCTCGCCGATCGCCGGCTCGATCAGCGGGAAGACGAGCACCTTGAGCACCTTCTTGCCGATCGCGCCGACGAGGCCGCGCGTCCCCGGCTCGGCCACCGCGTCGACGAGCACGCGCGCGGTCGATGCGGTACGTCGGCGCGCGCCGCCGTCGTCGAGCGCTGCGCGTGACGGCGGCCGCGAAGTGCCAGCGTGAGCACGCCCGCCTCGTCCTCGGCGAGCACCATCTGGCCCTCGCCGGCCGCGGGCGCCGGCGGGCGCAGCTCGATCGCCGCCGGCGGCCCCGTCGCCGACGCGCGCGCGTCCGCGCCGCCGCGACCGTCGAGCTCGACCGCCGCCTGCGACGTCGAGGCCCTCCGAGCGCCAGCACGCCCTCGAGCGCGCGGCTGGCGCAGCCGAGCGGCGATCGCGTCCGCCCGCCGCCGCTCGCCGAGCGCCGTCGCGCCGCCCGGACAGGCCCGGCGTCGACAGCTCGACGCCGCCCGCCTGCCACCGCCTCGCCGGTCTCGGCCGAGCGGCACCGCCGTCGTCGGCTTGCGCAGCCGGAAGCTGCGCGTCACCGCGCCCCAGTCGCCGCCGGCTTGCGGCGCCGGCGCGCGAAGTCGCGCGTCACGCCCGCCTGCAGCAGCGACGGTGTAGTCGGCCGGCTCGCGTCGTCGACGAGCAGCTTGACCGTCTCGATGCCGCTGTCGGTCGTCGTCGGCGTCGCCGCCGAACGGGAACGCGTCCGGGAAGCCGAGCGGCAGCTCCTCGCCCGGCCGGGTGCCGATCTCGACCGCGGCCCGCGGCTCGAGCTCCTCCTTGCCCGCGTACGGCTGCGGCGATGCTCGACGCGCGTAGGCGAGCCCGAGGTCGAGCACCGCCGGGTAGAGCGAGCGCGTCGTGCAGGCTCTGTGATCCGCATGCCGATCGGCTCGCCGGCCTCGTAGACGACCTCGCCGCCCGCCGCCTCCGGCTCGCGCCGACCCACGCTGCCGTCGGCGGCGCGGCGCAGCAGCGTCAGCTCGACCTGCGCCGGCGAGCGGCCCGCCCGGGTTCTCGAGCGCGAGCACGCCGCCGGTAGCGCGCGACGTCTCGAGGTCGTCGCGCACCTGCTGCGAGCGCGCGCCGGCTCGCCGGCCTGCGCCGGGGCAGCAGCAGGCGCCCGTCGCGCGCCGACGACCGCGACCGTCGGCTCGGTCAGCGGCCCGAGCTGCGGCACCGGGTCGTCCGCCGCCGACCGCGTCGCGCGGCCCGAGGACCAGCACGCGCGCGTCGGCCCGTCGTCCGCGCTCGACGCAGCTCGAGCGACGTGCGCGTCGATCGAGCTCGGCCAGCTCGGCCAGCTCGTCCGGCGAGCGGCGACGCGCAGCCGCGGCGCCGCCGGGTGCCGCCCGTCCGCGAACGCCGCGCGCGCCGGCGCCGCGATCGCTCGGCCGCGATCTCCTCGACGACCTCGCCGTCGCCGTCGTCGCCCGCGCCGCGGTGACGCGCAGCGATGCCGACCGGCGCCTCGTCGCCGTCGCCGACACGCCCCAGCGCGACCCGACCTGCCACGCCCTGCGCGGCGCCGCCGCCGAGCGTCACGCCGTCGCCGCGCGCGCGTCCAGACCGGCACGAACGCGCTCCGGCTCGCGCTCCGCGACCCCGAACACCTCGCGGTCGATCGCGCCCTCGATCTGCGGATGCTGGCTCGGGTACAGCCGTCGTGACGCCGAGCGCGGCCGGCTCGAACACGTCGCGGTAGGTCGCGCCCGGCGCGCGCGGTCGCTGAGCGCGCGCGTGAGGAACCACGTCAGCGCGCCGTGCGTCGGCGCCGTCGGGCGTGTCGTGCTCGTGCGAGAGCTCCTCGTCGCGGCAGCCGGCGATCAGCGTGTAGCGCCGCCCGGGCGGCAGCCAGCCGCTCGGCCCGGCGCCGCGCGTCGCCGCGCGCGAGGCGACCGGCGACGGCGGCAGCTCCTCCGGCGGGCGCAGGTCCGGCTCGATCCGCCGCACGTGCGCGCCGCGCACGACGTCGCGCGTGACCGTGCCCGAGTGGCAGCAGTCGAAGACGAGCGTGACCAGCTGCGTCTTGGCGGTCAGCCGCGTCAGCCAGTCGTAGATCTCGTCGTCGGTGATGTCGCGGTTCGGGCGCCGTGCGCGCGACCGGAGTCCGACGGGCACGATCGTCTCGTCGAGCCCGTCCGCCTCGTCGCCCTCGCGGTCGGTCATCTGCGAGCCGTGGCCGCTGTAGTGCACGACGCACCACGTCGTCCGGCGTCGACGTCGTCGACGAGCTCGTCGAAGGCGGCCAGGATCGCCGTCGCGCGACGCCTCGGCGTTGCGCAGCAGCGTGATGTCCGCCTCGTGGAAGCCGAACCGGCTCGTGAGCACGTCCGGCCATCAGCTCCGCGTCGTTGACGCAGCCCCTGGAGCTGCTGCGCGGGGCGCAAGGTTCGGGTACTCGTCGATGCCGACGAGCAGCGCCAGGCGGCGTCCGCTCATGGGGTGTCCCTTCGTGTCAGGCCCGTGCCGACGAGCGCGAACGGCGCCCAGTGGTACGGGTGGTCATAGCCCGCGGCGGCGTCCGCGCTCCGCAGGCCGAGGATGTCGCGCGCGCCCTCTGCCACGCCCGGGCGCAGCTCCACGAGCTCGGCCGCGGAGTCAGCCCGGCTGAGCCCGCGCACGTGCAGCGCGCTCGCCCGCAGGGCGTCCGCCGGCCCGGCGCCGCCCTGGAGCTCGCGATAGAACGCCGCCATGAGCAGCGTCGTCGAGGCGTCGTCGACGGGCCACAGGCTGACCACCGCGGCGCGGCAGCCCGCGCCGAGCAGCCCGCGGGCGAGCCCGACGACGTCGTCGCCGCGCGTCGTTTCGCCCTGGCCCGTACGGCACGCGCTCAGCACCGCGAGGTCGACGTCGAGCTCGAGGCCGGCGAGCTCGTAGACGCTGAGCGCCTCGCCGTCGGCGAGCAGGACGGCGGACATGCCGGGCGCCTCCTGGTCGAGGATGCCGTGGGTGGCGAGGTGCAGGATCGAGAACTCTCCGAGCCGCTCGCGCACCGCCGGCTCGGTCGCCGCCTCACCGGTGAGCGCGACGCCGCCGGGGAACGCGGCGGCCGCCAGCTCGGCCTCCAGCTCCGCCCCGCGCAGCGGCGCCGCGGGCGCCGCGCGCGCGGCGCCCGGCGGCCGGTGGCTCATCCGTGCCGGGTTGCCGACCGCGAGCACCCGCCACGGTCGCGCGCCGCCGCCGCGCAGGTGCGGCAGCACGCTCGCGCTCGGGAGCGTCGAGACGGTGTGCGTGGCCGCGAGCGGCACGCCCTCGAACGGCAGCACGTGCAGCGGCAGCTCGTGGGCGACGCCGTAGGGCACGAAGATCAGCGCGCTCGTGGTCGGCGAGCACGCCGGCGAACGGCGCGAGCAGCGGGTCCGCGAGCTCGGCGGCGCGCCGCTCCCAGTCGCCGGCGCGGGACTCGCAGGCGGTGCGCAGCTCGCGGATCGCGCGGCCCAGCGCGCGCGCGTCGAGCTCGCGGCGGGCGTGCGCGACCATCCCGTCGCGCGTGATCGCCCACGCCAGCAGGTCGTGACCGAGGAACACCCACTGGAGCAGCGCCGCGCCCGCGGGCACGGCCGCCGCGACCTCCTCCAGCGGGGCGACCTCGCCGGTCGCGCGCATGCCGCCGAGCCACGCCGGGTCCGAGCGCGCTAGCTCCTCCTCCGCGTCGCGCAGGGCGGCCTGGTCGGCGCGCAGCCGCTGCTCGAGGGCGGAGACCTCCTCGGCGCCCGTCGCGCGGTGGCGGCTCAGCAGCTGGGCGGAGACGTCCGCCGCGCGCGCCGAGCTCGCGCCAGCGGCGGCGGGCGGGCGGCTCGCCGAGCCGCCCGCTGCTGCGCGCGGCGCTCCGCGCCATCAGGTCCAGCAGCACGCGCGCCTTGCCACGCTCGGCGAGCGCGAACGCGCGCAGGAGCCCCGTCGGATCGCCGGCATCGGCCAGCCGCAGCGCGCAGCGCGCCGAGAGGACGCCGAGCCACTGGACGTCCTTGGACGCGCCGAGGGCCGTCCGCAGCCCCTCGCCGGCCGAGCAGCCCGCGCCGCGCCTCGTACGCGTCGAACGCCTGCTCGTAGCGGTCGAGCGCGCGCTCCAGCTCGCCGAGCCCCTCGGCCACCTCGCCGAGGTCGGAGAGCATCGCCCACGGGCGCTCGTCGTCCTGCCACCACTCGGCGCCGCCGAGCTCCTCGAGCTCGTTCGCCGCCTCTCGCGCCCCTTCCCACGCCTTCACGCGCGTGAAGAACGCCAGGTTCTGCTCGAGCGCCTGGCGCCGGAAGCGTGCGACCTGCGCCGGACCGAGGACGCGCGCCAGCGTCGCGGCGGTGCCGGCGTCCCCGTCGCGCAGCGCGGCGTAGCGCCGATACGCCTCGAGCGCCTCCGCATAGCGCTCCTGCGAGCCGAGCACGGACGCCTCGAGGAGCGGACGCTGCTCGGTGGTGGACTCGCGCGTAGCCGCCAGCGCCTCGGCGAAGTGCGGCGCCGCCTCCTCCATCCGGCCCGCCTCGCGGAGCGCCATGGCGCGCGCCAGCGGGATCGCCGCCGGGAGCCCGGACAGCTGGTCGGCCGCGAGCGTCGCGATCGCCTGCCCGTCGGGCTCCGAACCGGGGTCGAACGCCTCGAGCCGCTCCCGCAGCTGCGCCGCGGCCCGCTCCATGCCGTCGGCGTCCTGGCGCGCGTGGTGGAGCTGCGCGACCTCGGTCGCGAGCAGCAGCCCGCGCTTGCGCGCGACGGCGCCGGACGACTCCGCCGTCGCGGCGACCGCGCGCTCGTAGGCGACGGTCGCCCCGGCGGCGTCGCCGACCCAGCGCAGCACGTCCGACTGGTCGACCAGGCTCTGGGCGAGGTTCAGCCGCGCGCCGAGCGCTTCGTACAGCGATCCCGCGAGGCGGTGACAGGCAAGCGCCCGCTCGGCGTCGCCGCGCCGGAGCCGCCAGTGCCGGCCGGCCCGCCCGCACAGCAGGCCGAGGCCGAGCGCGAGGCTGAAGCTGCCGTCGCCGGCGCCCCAGCCGCCCGCGCCGGCGGCCGCGGTACGATCCTCGTTCAACGCCCCGGCGCCGATCGCGGCGAGCGCCGCGTGGATGGAGGCGAGCTGGAAGCCGACGTGATCGCCCTCGGCGAGGAACGCGAACATCGCCGTCCGGCAGCGCCGGCGGGCCGCGGCATGGTCGTCGGCGAGCACGTCGAGATAGCCGCGCCGCAGCTCGACCGCGGCGAGGCCGCGGCCCGCGCCCGCGCCCGCGAAGGCCTCCTCGGCCGCGTCGTAGGCGGCCCGCGCCGCATCCAGGTCGGCGCCGGCCAGGCTGAACTCCGCCTCCTCGACCTGCCAGTCGAGGTCGCTGCCCTCCGACGCGCTCTCGCGCAGTGCGAGATTGAGGCTGAGCGGAGAGCTGAACGGCGCGGCCTGCCAGTCGCCGCGAGCCAGGTGGCAGGCGCCCACGCCTGTGCGGTCGCCCGCCGCGCCGTAGGTGTCGCGAGCGCGATCGAGCAGCGCGAGCCCGCGCTCCTGCTCGCCGCCGCGCCGGCACAGGTCGGCGGCCGCGAGCTGCGCGTAGGCGGTCCATGCCGCAGGGACGCGGTCGTCGTCGCCCTCCAGCGAGAGCAGCTCGGCCAGCGCCATCTCCACGAATCGCGCCGGCGGGTCGGGCATCGTCCGCATCAGCTCGAGCGTGTTGCGAATCGGCGGCAGCAGCCCGAGGATCCTCGTCCAGCGGCGGAGCTGGAGGACCGGTGAGCCCTCCGCCTCCTGCGCGAGGCGCTCGAGCCGCCCGGCGGCGGCGCTCTCGTCGGCGATCGCGTTCCAGCGGGCGTTGATCTCCGCCGCGCCGGCGCCCTGCCCGTCGGGGAACGCGTTGAAGCGGGCAGCGCTCGCGAGGCGCTCGTACAGGCCGGCCCTCAGCGCCGTCGCGGGCGGACCCACTCGCATCGCCTCCAGCAGGTGCTCGCGCGCGGCGCTGGGAAAGCCCCAGAGCAGGAGCGCGAGCCGTGGTCGGCGAGCGCCGTCGCGACGGCCGCGGCGTCGCCAGCGTCGCGCGCCCGCGCCAGCGCGGGCCCCGAACGCGCGGCCGCGCGGCTGGGGCAGCCCTTCAGCTCCTCGTGGACGATCGAGCCGCCAAGCGAGCCGAGGATGTCGTCGGAGTCCTCCGCGACGTAGCCCGGCTCGCGACCGGGCGCGGCATCCCGTTCGCGCGCTCTATCGGCGGCCCTGAGCGCTCCGTCGATCAACGGCCCCAGTCGTTGCGCGCCTTTGTGCCCGGGCGCAAGCTCGATCGCGATGTCCAGCTCGGACCGGGCGCGATGCAGGTTGCCGCCGCTGTCCCGCAGCGCGCGGGCGTATTGGTAGTGCACGTTCGCCAGGCGCTTGCCGTCCTGGGAGCTGCTCGCCCGCTCGAGGTCGTCCAGGGCCGCGTCGCGTTCGCCGAGCAGCTCGCGGGCCAGGCCGCGATGGAAGAGGTCCTCGCCCGAGCCCGCCGGGCCGTCCAGGCGGCGGTCGAGCTCCTCGACGAGATCGCGAAGCGGCGCGGCGAGCGTCTCCGCGGCCGTCCGCTGGAGCGCCCTTCCGAACGCGAGCTGGAGCTGCGGGTAGGGCGGGCAGCGCTCGACGACCAGGTCGTGTCGGCGCGCGAGCTCGGCTGGCGCGATCTCGGCCGCGGGCCTCAACTCCGCGAACTCGTACAGCCATACGGGATCGAGCTCGGAGGTGCCGTCCGCTCGCGCGAGGAGCTCGCGCGCCGCCCAGCCCGCCCATTCCGCCCGAGCATCGTCCGGGAACGACGCCGCGAACTGCTCGAGGAGCTCGACGGGCCTGCGCCCGGTCGCCGCCCTTCGCGAATGCGAGCCCGAGATGGAAGCGGGCGTCCGCCGCCGCCGGATCCGACGTCTTGGCGGCAGCCGCCGCGAGCGTTCGCAGCGCCTCGCTGAAGTCGTCGTGCGAGGCGCCGCCGAGCCGCCGAGCCGCCCGAGTCGCGCTCGTCGCCGGCAAGCAGCCTGCCCGCGGCGTTCGTGTCGGTCCGTGATCGCTGACTCGTGGCGAGGTGCGCGAGCGCGAGCTCGACGTACACGTCGGCCGAGGCGCCGCCGACGCGCTCGGACATCCGGACGGACTCGGCGAGGTGCCGAGCGGCGGCTGCGAAGACGCCGTCGTCGTCCCAGCGCTGAGCCAGGTGCCGGAGACCGCGTCCCAGCGAGAGCTCGGCGATCGCGAGCTTCGACGCGGTGATCGCCAGCGTGAGGTCGCGATCGAACCGCGCGGGGCCGATGGCGGGATGCTGGAGGTTCTCGGTGGCCAGGGGGACCTGCTCGCGGACGTAGTCGAACAGCTCGCCGACGGTCACGGTTCCGTCGCGCGGCGAGCGGTCGGCCTCGCCGGCCAGCCCGCGCAGGAGGAAGTGCGTGAAGACGCCGTGCCCGTCCCATTTCTTGTCGTGCTCCCTGTCTTCGCGAGCGACCTCGTTGGCCTCGGCGGCGCTCAGCATCGCGATGCCCTCGCCCGCGTCGCTGACGCCGCGCAGGAAGGCGTTGACCACGTGCGTCCGGTCCGCGGCCGCCCGCGCCCCGTAGCGGTCGCCGATGGCGCCGCTGTGGCACATGTCGGCGAGGAGGACGACGCGCCGTGCGTGCAGCGTGCGCCTGATGGCGTTCTGGACCTCGAGCATGGGCAGCGCCGTGCCCGAGATGTCGTCCGGCCGGGTGTCGTGGGTGACGATGTAGAGGTTGTCCGGGCGGTCGGGATCCGGAACCGCGTGGCAGGCGAGGTAGATCACCACGAGGTCTTCGCGGGCCGGCTTCTTGAGGACGGTGCGGAACGCGTGGGTGAGCCCCGAGGTCGTCGCCTCGTGGTCCAGGAGGACGTGCAGGCGCTCGTCGCGGAAACCGCCCGCGTCCGGCGAGCGGAGCACGTCGCTGAACGACTGGGCGTCTCGTGCGGCGTAGCGGAGGTCGATCTCCGGGGCGGCGTGCTTGGAGATGCCCACCACGACCGCCCAGCAGTCGAAGTCGCGGATCTCCGCCTGAGCCGGCGCCGGTACGACGAAGTCCCGGACGTCGGTTGCACTCGTGTGTTCCGCCATGTCGGAGGCGCTCGCCGGCGTAGCCGTCCCGGCGATCCTCCCCGCGGCGGCGTCCGTGGGTCAAGTTGCACCCCCGCCCACTTCTATGGCAGGGTCGGCCGGACACCGAACGGGTGAGGCGGAACCATTGTCTGCGCAGCTGGATGAGCGGCAGTTCATCGCCTCCGTCGAGGCGGCCGGGCCGGAGGAGCTCGCCCGCCTGCTCGCGCGCCCGAGCGTGCGCGAGCAGGAGGCCCTGATCGCGTACTTCGGGCGCAGACCGCTACCAGCGCATGCACCAGCGGGCGCTGGACCGCAACCTCACCCGCGGCGAGGCCGAGCCGGCCGGCAACGTCGTGGTGCTGCACGGCTCGATGGGCGCCGCGCTGGCGCGCGCGGCGGAGAAGGAGGGCGACCGCCCGTCGCTGATCTGGCTCCAGGCGCTCCCGCTCATCTCCGGCGGCGTGGCGAACCTCGCGCTCGACCCGACCGGCGAGCGCGAGCGCGACCCCGGCTGCCGCGTGCAGACGGCCGGCATCCTCAAGCGCTACTACGGCGAGCTGCTGATGCACCTCTCCCAGCGCTGGCGCGTGCAGGCGTTCGCCTACGACTGGCGCAAGGACCTGCGCACGAGCGCGGACGAGCTGGCCGCCGCGATCGAGCGCTGGTTCCCCGCCGAGCCGGTCCACCTGGTCGCGCACTCGATGGGCGGGCTCGTCGCGCGCGCGTTCGTCGCCGCCCACCCCGAGCAGTGGGCCGCGATGTGCGACGGGTCGCCCGACAAGCCCGGCCCGCGCGGCGGCCGGCTGATCATGCTCGGCGTCCCGAACCAGGGCTCCTACGACGTGCCGCGCGGCATCGCCGGCCTGGAGGAGCACGTCCGGCTGCTGGCGCTGGCCGACCTGCGGCTCGGGCTCGCGGAGGTCCGCGAGGTGCTCAACACCTTCCCCGGCACGTTCCAGATGCTGCCCTCGCCCGCCGTGCCGGGCGCCGAGCCGCTGTACCTGGCGGACACGTACGACGGCGCCGCCGTGTCCCAGCGCCACCTCGACGCGGCGAAGGCGGTGCACGAGCTGCTGGCGCCGGTCGCCGACCCGGCCCGCATGGTGGCCGTCGCGGGCAGCGGCCAGCGGACGGTGGTGGGCCTCGACACGGCCGGCGTCGGCGATCCCTCCGCCTACCAGTACGGCACCGACGGCGACGGCCGCGTCCCACACGCGCTCGGCGACCTGCCCGGCGTCACCCGCTACTTCGCGCCGGTCTCGCACGGGGCGCTGACGAGCGACGCCGCCGTCCTCGACGCGGTCGGCGACCTGCTGCTCGGAGGCCGGACCAAGCGCCTGAAGACCAAGCCGCCCGCGAGCCGCGGCGGCGGCGATCCGGCGTCGCTGCGCGCGACCGCGGAGCGCGAGGCGGCGGAGGACGAGGCCCGCATGCGCGAGTCGATGCGGCGGCTCGGGTCGCGCGACGACGGCACGCTCGGCCGCGGCGACCCGCCGGCCTCCGCGCCCGTGGCGGTCAGCGAGCAGGAGCGCCACGTGGAGGACCTCGTGGTCCGCGACTGGCTCGGCCTCCGGCCCGCCGCGGGCGAGACCGAGCCCGGCGGCGGCCGGCCCGTGCGCAAGGCGAAGCCGCCCGCGATCGAGATCGGGCTCTGGAACGGCAACGTCGGCCAGGCGCACACGGCTCCGGCGCTCGCGGGCTTCAAGCCCGACGTGATCGCCGTCGGCCACTACGAGGGCGTCCAGCCGCAGGCCGCCGAGGCCGCGCTCGACTTCGCGCTCAGCGAGGCGGCGCCGCGGGGCGCGCCGGCCGGCCTGCCGCACGAGGGACTGATCGCGCACCTGTCGCTGCGCGGCACGATCACCGGCCAGCTCGGGCAGCCGTTCGTCCTGCCCGACCCCCGCCGCCGCGCGGGCGGAAGGCTGATCATGCTCGCCGGCATGGGCGTGCCCGGGCGCTTCGGCACGGGCGAGCTGACGCTGGTGGCCCGCGAGCTGTGCTGGGCGGCGGGCCGCATCGGGCGCCGCCACGTCGCCGCGGTGCTGATCGGCGCGGGCACCGGCAACCTGCCGCCGGCCGACGCGATCACGGCCTGGATGCGGGGCATCGCGCAGGCGCTCAACGGGCAGATCGCCGACTCGGCCGTGCGGGCGGTGACGTTCGTGGAGTTCGACGCGCGCCGGCTGCACGAGATCGACGAGGCGCTGGGGGTGGCGCAGCGCCGGATGGCCGAGGAGCAGCGGCTGATCGCCCGCTACACGCCCGCCGACGCGGCGACGAAGGAGAAGTGGCGCCGGCGCGCGCTGGCCACCGACCTCGAGGCCGCCAGGCGGCGCTGGCGCGAGGGCGCCGAGCGCGACCACAAGACGCAGCAGGCCCCCGCCCGCATCACGATCACCCGCGAGGGGGCGACGTATCGCTTCGGCGCGATCACCGCCAAGGCGGCGATCCCGGAGCGCGAGGTCCCGCTCGACCCGAACCTCGTGAAGGAGGCCAACGACCAGCTCGCGGCCGAGCCGGACGCGACCCGGCGCCGCGAGCACGGCCGCTACCTGTCGCGGCTGCTGTTCCCCGGAGACCTCGGCCCGCAGCTCAGCGGCTCGCCGGTGATCCTGATGCTCGACTCGACGACGGCGCGGATCCACTGGGAGCTCGTCACGCGCGCGGACGCGATGCCGAGCACCACGCCCGAGGACAGCCCCGACTGGCTGAACTCGCACCTCGGCATCGGCGCGGCGGTGACGCGGCAGCTGCGCACCGCGTTCGCGCCGCCGCCGGAGCCGCCGCCCCCGCCCGAGCGCCTGCTGCGCGTGCTCGTCATCGCCGACCCGGCCGAGGACGCCCACCTGCCCGGCGCCGAGGAGGAGGGGATCAAGGTCGCGGAGCTGTTCGAGAAGGCCAACCGCGCCGGCGAGCCGCCGCGGGTGGAGGTCGTGGCGCTGCTCGGCCCGCGCGAGGCGACGCGGACCGCCGTCCTGGAGCAGCTCATCCTCAAGCGCTTCCACGTCCTGCACTTCGCCGGCCACTGCTTCTACGACGCCAAGGACCCGGCGGGGTCCGGCTGGATCTTCACCGGCGGCCAGACGATCGCGGCACGCGAGCTGCGCCGGATCGACCGGGTGCCGGAGTTCGTGTTCTCCAACGCGTGCGAGTCCGGCATCACGCCGGACCGCTCGGGCCGGCGGTCGGCAGCGCTGGCGCCGAGCTTCGCCGAGTCGTTCTTCGCGCGCGGCGTCGGCAACTTCGTCTGCACGGCGTGGCCGGTCGACGACCACGGGGCGCGCCTGTTCGCGACGACGCTCTACCGGTCACTGCTCGGACAATCCGACGAGCCGCAGCCGATGTTCAAGGCGATGAGCGGCGCGCGCGAGGAGGTCGCCGGCGCGAGCGGCGGCGGCGCGCGGTCGTGGGGCGCGTACCAGCACTACGGGGATCCGCTGTTCCGGCTCTTCTCGACGCAGGCTACGGTCGGCCGGTGAAGGCGGCGGCGCTCCCACTGGCGGCGCTCGTGGCCGCGGTCGCGGCGGCGCCCGCTTCGGCCGCGTTCCCCGGGACGAACGGCCCGATCGCCTTCGAGCGCTCCGGCGCCGCGATCGCCACGATCAACGCGGACGGCACCGGCGCGCTCACGGACCTCGTGGCGGTCGGGCCCGCCGACCGCGACCCCGCCTGGTCGCAGGACGGGAAGCGGCTCGCGTTCACGAGCACGCGCGACGGCAACGAGGAGATCTACGTGCTCGACGTGGAGACGGGCGCCCAGACCCGGCTCACGTCCGACCCCGCCCGCGACCACGACCCGGCGTTCTCGCCGGACGGCTCGCGGATCGCGTTCGCGAGCGAGCGCGACGGCAACTCCGAGCTCTACGTCATGCCGGCGGCGGGTGGCTTGCCGACCCGCATCACGTTCGACCCCGCGATCGACCAGCAGCCCGCGTGGTCATCCAGGGACGCGATCGCGTTCGCCAGCGGCCGTGCGGCGGGCGACATGGACCTGTGGCTGATCGACCCGGCCGGCGGCGGGCTGCGGCGCCTGACCACGGAGCCGGGTCTCGACGCCGACCCGTCGTGGTCGCCCGACGGCGCGCAGCTCGCCTACACGCACGAGGACGACGGCGACCTCGACATCTACGCCATCGACGCCGCCGGCGGCAACCGCCGCGTGCTGGCCGACTCGCTCGGGTTCGACCACTTCCCCGCCTGGTCGCCGGACGGGACGCGCATCGCATACGCAGCCACGGTCCCGTTCGACTACCTGTACGTCATGCCCGCGGACGGCGCCCAGGGCGGGACCGTGCCCGTCGCGCCCGGCAGCGATCCCTCGTGGGCGCCGCTCCCGCCCGCCGTCGCGCCGCCGGAGCGTGGCGAGACCATCACGATCGCGCCCGGCGGGTGACCCGTACTCGTCGCCCCGGGCACGGCGGAGGACCCCGTCGACCGCCGGCGCTCCAGACGCGCCTGCGGACCGCGGTCGAGGTCCCCGTGCACACGGCGATCGACGCGACGCGCGGGACCGTGGAGATCGAGTCGGTGACGACGACGCCCGACGGCCCGGGCACCATCGGCCAGGCTTCGTTCGCGGCGGCGTGTTCACCGTCGAGCAGGGCGACGGGGCGGCCGCCCTGCCGACGCTGCGCCTGGACAGCGGCCCGCAGAGCTGCAAGAGGGCGCGGGCGTCGCGGCTGCCCTACGAGGCGTCCATGCGGATCCGCTCGCGCGGGCGGCTTTCGCGGCGCCGGCGGCTACGGGCGCGGGTCCGGCCGCGGCACGGTCTGGACGGTGCGCGACCGCTGCGACGGCACGATCTTCAAAGTCAAGGAGGGGCTCGTCGTCGTGACGGACCGGCGGCGGCCGGACCGTCGACGTCCGCGCCGGCCGCTGCTACCTCGCCGCAAGAGCCCGGCGCGACGCTCCGCCGCCGGCCGCAGCGGGCCTGTCCGCCGATGAGGCGCGCCGCGATGAGCGTCCAGGCGCTCCAGCCCGACCGAGGACCACTACAGGCAGGTGCTGCGCAACCTCGAGCGCGGCGGGCTGGTCACGCTGCTCGGCGCGGGCGCCAACCTGTCCGACCGCGCGGAGGACGAGACGTACGTCCGCGGGCACAACCTCCCCAACGGCGCGGAGCTGGCCGAGCTGCTCGCGGACGAGCACCACTACCCCGAGGGCCGCGGGACCGCGGCGACCTGCTGCGCGTCGCGCAGTTCGCGCAGCTCAAGGACGAGGCGTTCCTGCGCGACTCGCTGCACGACGTGTTCGGCGCCGAATACGGCCCGACCACGGTGCACCGCTTCCTCGCCGCCCTGCCGGCGCGGACGGGGCAGCACCAGCTCGTCCTGACGACGAACTACGACGACGCGCTCGAGCAGGCCTACGACGCGGCCGGCGAGCCGTTCTCGACGATCTACTACCGCGCCACGCGCGAAGGGCGCTGCTGGGTGCGCGGGGCGGGACCGGCGACCCGGAGCTGATCGAGAAGCCCGGCGAGGACACGCGATCCTGGCTCGACGAGCAGTCCGTGATCCTGAAGGTCCACGGCGCGGTCGACCGCGCGCAGCGCCGCGCGTTCAACGACTACTACGTGATCAGCGAGGACCACTACATCGACTTCCTCGCCACCACGGACCTCGAGAGCCTCGTGCCGAAGAAGCTGCTGGTGCACCTGGTCAACAGCGCGATGCTGTTCCTCGGCTACAGCCTCGTCGACTGGAACCTGCGCGTCCTGCTGCGCGACCTCTGGTCGCGGCGCGACGTCGCCTACCCGGCGTGGGCGATCCAGCTCCAGGTCGACCCGCTGGACCGGCAGGTCTGGGACCACCGCCAGGTCGACATCTTCGAGCAGCCGCTGGCCGCGTACGTCGCCCAGCTGGAGGAGCGGCTCGGCAATGGCCGCCCCGCCCGCTGAAGCCGCCGGCGCGGCGCGGCCGTTCCCCGGCCTCGCGCCGTACAAGGAGGGCGACGCGCCGTTCTTCTTCGGCCGCGAGCCCGAGCGGGACCTGATCGTCGCGAACCTGCTGAGCTCCCGCCTGACGGTCGTCTACGGCCCGAGCGGGGTCGGCAAGAGCTCGCTGCTGCGGGCCGGCGTGGTGCCCGAGGTCCGCGACCGGGCGCCGGTGGCCCCCGGCGGCAGCGAGCGGGTCGTGGTGCTGGTCGACAGCTGGAAGGAGGAGTCGCTGACGGCCATCCGCGGGGCGCTCGACCGCGAGCTGGCGGCGCGCGCGAACGGCGGCAGCGCCGACCCCGTGCCGGCCGACCTGCCGCTGGCCGACGCCCTCCAGGCGTACGGCGAGCGCATGGACGCGCTGCTGATGCTCGTCCTCGACCAGTTCGAGGAGCACTTCCTCTACCACCCGGGCGCCGCCGACGCGCTCGCCCGCGAGCTGCCGGTCGCGCTGTCCGACCCGCATGTGCGGGCGCGCGTCGTGATCTCGCTGCGCGAGGACGCGCTCGCGCAGCTCGACCGCTTCCAGGGCGCCGCCGCGCGGCCGTTCGACAACCTGCTGCGCGTCGGGCCGATGACCGACGAGCACGCCGAGGAGGCGATCGAGGGTCCGATCCGCCTCTACCGGGAGCTGCACCCGGAGCGCCAGGTCGAGGCCGAGGACGGGCTGGCGGAGCACGTCCTGGACCTGCTCCACGCGCCCGAGCCGTTCGCCGGCCGTGCGCGCGGCGGCGCGGCGGCCCAGGACGGCATCGAGCCGGCGTACCTCCAGCTCGTGATGCGCCGCCTGTGGGACCGCGAGGCGGCGCAGGGGTCGGCGACGCTGCGCATCGCGACGCTGCGCGAGATGGGCGGCGTGCGCGAGATCGTCGCCGAGCACCTGCGCGAGAACATGGACCGCCTCGGCGCGAGCGAGCAGCGCCTGATGGCCGGGGCGTTCCACTACCTCGTGACGCCGTCGGGCGCCAAGGTCGCCCAGCGCCGGACGGACCTGGCCAAGGTCACCGGGGCCACGGAGGAGCAGATCGGGCCGCCGCTGGAGGCGCTGTCCGAGGACGACGCGCGGATCCTGCGCCCGGTCGACGACGCGCCGAGCTACGAGGTGTTCCACGACGTGCTCTGCCAGCCCGTGCTCGACTGGCAGGCGCGCTGGCACGCCGACCGCCAGCGGGCGAAGCTCACGAGGGTCGCGATCCTCGCCGGCGTCCTGGCGGCGTTCGTCCTCGGCTTGGGGCTCCGCGCCGCCGAGCCGGAATGGCTCCAGCGCGGCGAGCTGCGGACCGTCGACGCCCGCTTCGACCTCCGCGGGACGCCGGCCGCCGACCCGGACATCGTGGTCGTCGATCTCGACGACGAGGGGCTGGCGCAGCTCGGCGGCGGCCGCGACGTGATCCCGCGCGACCGTCACGCGCAGCTGATCCGCTCGCTGCTGAACGCCGCGCCGGCCGCGATCGTCTACGACTTCGAGTTCCGGGAGCCCGGGGCGGGGGATCGGCAGCTCCGGGAGGCGATCCGCGAGGCGCACGGGTGGCTGGTGCTCGCCGCGACGCTCGTCGACGACCAGGGCAGGGGCCTTGTCCTCGGCGACGGCGTGAAGGCGCCCGACGCGGCGTTCGCGGGCTTCCCGCGGTACCCCGACGGCGCGTACCTGAAGTTCGACCGTTCGGTCGGACAGTCCGGCCTGGCGCGCCTGGAGCCCGAGTCGAGCCGGCTCGCGACCCTGCCCGTCGTCGCCTCCGAGATCGCGGGCGACGAGGCGGTCGACTTCGAGAGCGCGGTGATCGACTACGCCGGTCCGGCCCGCACGTTCCGGACCGTCCGCTTCACCGACGTGCTCGACGGCGCGGTGCCCGACCTCGCCGACAAGATCGTCGTCGTGGGCACGTCGGCACGCGCGCAGGGCGATCTCCACCCGACGCGGGGCGACGGCGGCCGCGTGATGCCGGGGGTCGAGGTCCACGCCAACGCCATCTCGACGCTGCGGCGCGGGCTGCCCGTGAAGCAGTCGCCTACGGCCCTGGACGTGGCGCTCATCCTGATGCTGGCGCTCGTCCCCGGCGGACTCGCGTTCGCGGGGGCTCGTCCCTGGGTCGCGGCGCTCACCGTGGTCGCCGCGGGCGCCGCCTACGTAGTCGCCGCGGGCCTCGCCGCGCTGGGCGGCACGCTGGTGCCGGTCGTGTATCCGCTGGTGGCGCTGATCGCCGCGGGCCTGGCGGCGGTCGCCTACCTGCTGTTCCGTCGCCTGGGGAGCTAGCCGTACGCCGCACCGGGCGCTGGCCGACCCACGCGGGCCCGCGCGGCTCGGCAAAGTAGCCGATTGGTTGCAGCCTCAACGATCCTCCCCGATCCCCCCGGAGCCCCCATTTCATGAAGCTCACCCCACGCAGGGTCCTCGCCGTTCTGGCGATGGTCGCCGCGGCCACGCTCGCGTCGAGCGGCGTCGCAGGCGCGAAGGAGTACAAGCTCGACCAGCTCGCGGTGCCCAGCGACATCGCCGCCGGCCCGGATGACGCCGTGTACGCGCCCGACGGCAGCCTCGGCCGGCTGTGGCGCGTCTCGGCCAAGGGCAACGTCTCGTTCGTGCAGCTCGGCGGCACCCCGGCCGGTGTCACGACCGGCCAGGACGGCGCGCTGTGGGTCACCGACCGTGACGACCGCATCCTGCGCGTCACGGCCGGCGGCCGTGTGACCGCCTACGCGCTGCACAACCCCGGCTCGTTCCCGACCGACATCGTCTCCGGTCCCGACGGCGCGCTGTGGTTCGTCGAGGCGCACGGCGACCGCATCGGCCGGATCACCACGGCGGGCGACGTCACGGAGTACCCGCTGCCGACGAGCGACGCGTTCGCCTCCGACATCACCGTCGGCCCCGATGGTGCGCTCTGGTTCAGCGAGGCGCTCGGCGACAAGGTCGGCCGCATCACGACCGACGGCGCCATCACCGAGTACGCGCTGCCGGCCGGGACGCTCCCCGGTCCGATCGTCGCCGGCCGCGACGGCGCGCTGTACGTCGGCGAGCGCGACACCAACGCGATCGCGCGGATGACGACTCAGGGCATCGTGACGGCGCGCTACGCGCTGCCGACCGCGAACGCCGACCCGCTCGGCCTCGCGTTCGCGGGCGACACGCTGTGGATCGGCCAGCACTCGGCCGGCACGCTGGGCTCGATGGCGCCCGGCGGCGTGTTCGGGCCCGACGTCCGCACGAAGAGCGCGCCGGACTCGATCACGATCGGGCCAGGCGGCGACCTCTGGTACGCGTCGGGCGACGAGGGCCGCATCGGCCGCTTCGACCTCCGGTAGGCCGCGCCGGGGCGGGCGCCCGCCTCAGTGCGGGTGCTCGCCGCCGCCGGTGGCGGCGGGCGGGCGGGACTCCTCGGCGAGCGAGGTGATCGCTGAGGTTGCCGCGGGCGGCCTCCTCGAGCACGCCGGTGGCCTCCTCGGCCGAGCGCGCGTAGAGCTCGACGAGCAGGTGGACGACGATCTGGTCCTCGTCGTGCTTGTGGAAGCGCACGTGGGTGAAGAACTCGCGCGTCCCGTGGTCGCCGAAGGCGGCGTAGGCCAGCGAGTCGGCCGCCTCGGGGCCCGAGCAGGTCTCGACGGAGTCGGCGTCGACCGTCACGGTGCAGGACGCGACCCACGGCGTGCCGGCGACCATCCGCTCCCAGCGGTCCTCGATCGGCTCGATGCGGCCGTTGTGGAAGCCCAGGTGCGGCTGGTCGTGCATGCAGTCCAGGCACTGCACGACGGCCTCCTGGATCTCGTCGACGACCTCGGCGCGCTCCCCCGTCACCGCGTCGATCCGGTGGATGCCCTCGTAGTGGACCTGGACCTCCAGCTCCTGCGACCAGCAGCGGTAGCAGCGCAGCCAGGAACCGATCGTTGTCGGTTCGACCCCTCCATGCGAGCTCATTCTATGCTCCGCGCTCGTGAGCGCCACGGTTCGCTACGACCTCGACGGGGCCGTCGCGACGCTCACGCTGGATCGGCCCGGAGCGCCTCAACGCGATCGTGCCGGAGCTGGTCGACGACCTCGAGGCCGCGCTCGACCGCGCCGAGGCCGACGACGCGGTGCGCGCCGTCCGCCTGCGCGGGGCCGGCCGCGCCTTCTGCGCCGGCTACGACATCGAGTGGGGCGCGGGCGCGATGGAGGCCGAGGGCGAGGCCGTGGGACCCGATGGCCGACCAGCGCATGATGTCGCGCTTCGTGCGCGCCTACATGCGGCTGTGGCGCTCGCCCAAGCCGGTGATCGCCCAGGTGCACGGGCACTGCGTCGGCGGCGGCACCGACTTCGCGCTGTGCTCGGACCTGATCGTGTGCGCCGAGGACTGCCGGATCGGCTACCCGCCGGCGCGCGTGTGGGGATCGCCGACGACCGCGATGTGGGTCTACCGGCTCGGGCTCGAGCGCGCCAAGCGGCTGCTGCTCACCGGCGACGCGCTCGACGGGCGCGACCGCCGTCGCGTGGGGCCTCGCCTCCGAGGCTCACCCGGAGGCCGAGCTTGACGGCGCGGCGCTGCGCGCTGGCGCGGCGCGTGGCGCAGCTGCCCGCCAACCAGCTGCAGATGATGAAGCTGCTCGTCAACCAGGCCTACGAGCAGATGGGGCTCGACACGACCGCAGCTGATCGGCACGCTGCTCGACGGCGCCGCCCGGCACACGCCCGAGGGCCTCGCCTTCACGCGCGCGGCGGCCGACGACGTCCGCGCCGCGGTGGCCGCCCGCGACGCGCCGTTCGGCGACTACGGGCAGGAGCCGCGGTGAGGCGGCGCGCTGCGTGCGCGCTCGCCGCTGCGCTGCGCTGGCCGGCTGCGGCGGCTCCGGGCCGAGCGACGAGGAGCAGGTCCGCGACGACGGTGACCGACCTCGGTCGCGCGACCGAGGCCAAGGACTACCAGGCGCTGTGCGACCGCATCCTCGCCCCAGCCTGATCCCGACAGCTCAAGCAGGTCGGCCTGCCCGTGCGAGGTCGCGCTGCAGCAGGCGCTCGGGACGTCAGGACCCGCGGCTGACGATCGGCAAGATCACCGTCGACGGCGAGCGGGCGAAGGCCGAGGTGCGCACGTCGGCGGCCGGGCAGGAGCCGTCGCAGGACGTCGTCGAGCTCGCAGCGGGTCGACGACGAGTGGCGCATCTCCGCGCTGGCCGGCTGATCACAGCCGGGGGAACACGTCCGCGAGCGCGCCGGCGGCGGCCTCGAACACCGGCCGCGCGCGTGCGTACGTCTCGGCGGCGGCCGGGTCCGGCCGCTCCTCGTCGGTGACCGCGACGATCTCCGCCGCCCGGTCGAGCGAGTCGAGCATCCCGATCGCGGGCATGCCCAGCAGGGCCGCGCCGAGGCTGGACGCCTCCGGCGAGGCGGCGAACCCGATCGGCCGGCCGAGCGCGGCGGCGAGGATCGCGCGCCACAGGTCGCTGCGCGAGAAGCCGCCGGTGGCGCGGATCTCGCGGATGTCGACGCCGGCGTCGCCGAGCGCGGCGAGCACGACCGCGAGCTGGAGGCAGACGCCCTCGAGCCCGGCGCGCAGCAGGTGCTCGCGGCGGTGCTCGCGCGTGAGCCCGAGGTAGACGGCGCGCGGCTCGCCCGTCCCACAGCGGCGCGCGCTCGCCGAGCAGGTAGGGCAGGAAGAGCAGGCCGCCGCTGCCGGGCGGGGCCTCGGCGGCGAGCGCGAGCAGCTCGCTCGTCGTCGAGGTCGGGCGCGACCGCCTCGCCCAGCCAGTCGAGGACGATCCCGCCGTTGTTGACGGCCCCGCCGACCACGTAGCGGCCGGGCGCGAGGACGTAGCAGAAGACGCGGCCGCGCTCGTCGACCGCGGGCGTCTCGGCGACCACCCGCAGCGCGCCGCTGGTGCCGATCGAGCAGGCGGCGGCGCCGGGCCGGATCGCGCCGAGGCCGAGGTTGGCGAGCGCGCCGTCGCCGCCGCCGGCGATCAGCGGCGTCTCGTCGAGCAGCCCGGAGGTCGCGCGCAGCCGGCTCGCCGGCGGGGACCAGGCGCGGGAGCCGCTCGCGGTCGACGCGCGCGATGTCGAGCGCCTCGCGCGTCCCAGTCCTCCGCCGCGAGCGAGAACAACCCGGTGCCGGACGCGATGCCGGGGTCGCAGACCAGCTCGCCGGTGAGGCGGAGCAGCACCAGCTCCTTGATCCCCGCCCAGTGCGCCGCGGCGGCCGCGGTCTCCGGCTCCTCCTCGGCGAACCAGCGCAACTTCAACAGCGGTGACATGGGGTGCACGGGCGTGCCCGTGCGGCGATGGAGCTCGAGCGCCTCCCCGCTCGCCCGCAGCGCCGCCGCCTGCGGCGCGGCGCGGGCGTCGGCCCAGGTGAGCAGCGGCGTGAGCGGCGCGCCGTGGGCGTCGAGGCCCGACCAGGCTGTGCATCGCGGCGCCGAACGCGATCGCGGCGACGTCGAGCCCGGCCGCACGGGCGCTGGCGATCGCCTGGCGGGTCGTGGCGATCGCCGCGTCCGCGACGGCGTTCGCGTCCTGCTCCGCCCGGCCGCCGGACGTCTCGATCGGATGCGCGGTCCCTGGGCGGCGGCGCGGGCGGTGCCGTCGGGCGTGAAGGCGACCGCCTTCGTGCTCGTGGTGCCGATGTCGACGCCGATGACGACCTCGGCGCTCAGCGCCGCGCGCGCCTCGAGCGCCTCGAGCAGCGCGGGCTGCTCGAGCGCGGGGTCCTGCTCGGCCAGCCAGCGCTCGGCGGCGCGGCGGCCCGCCGAGCGCGCGCAGGCCGCGCTCGCCGTGCTCGGCCACGAAGTCGGCCAGCGCGCCGAGGCGGCGGGTGCGGGTGCGCGAGGCGGCGAGGTCGAGCGCCGGCGCGGTGGCTCGTCGAGCGCGTCGACCAGGTCGCTCGATGCCCGCCGTCGGCGGCAGCGACGAGTCACCGCGACGACCGCGGTGCCGCGCTCGCCGAGCGAGCGCAGCGCGGCGTGCAGGTCGCGCGGGAGCGCGAGCGCGACCTCGCCGAGGTCGGCCTTGGTGACCACCAGCACGTCGGGGATCTCCATGATCCCGGCCTTGAGGAACTGCAGCGCGTCGCCGCGCCCGGGCTGCACGACGACGGCGACGGTGTCGGCCGCCTCGGCGACCTCGGTCTCCGACTGGCCGACGCCGACGGTCTCGATCACGACGACGTCGAAGGCGGCGGCGAGCGCCTGGGCGGCGGCGCGGGTGGCGGGGGCGAGGCCGCCGAGCCGCTCGCCGGCGGCGGTGGAGCGGATGAACAGCCCGCGGTCGGCCGGGTCGGCGTCGATCCGCGCGCGGTCGCCGAGCAGCGCGCCGCCGGAGCGCTTGGAGGTGGGGTCGACGGCGAGCACGGCGACGGTGCGGCCGCGCTCGCGCCAGGCGCGCGGCGAGCGCGCTGAGCAGCGTCGACTTGCCGGCGCCGGGCGGGCCGGTCACGCCGACCACGTGGGCGGGCGCCTCGCCGCCGAGGCGGGCGGGCGAGACCTCGGCGAGCAGCGCGGCGACCTCCTCGCGCGCCGGCGGCGAGCGGTTCTCGACCAGGTTCAGCGCCGCGGGCGCGGCGGTCAGGTCGCGCTCGCGCAGCCGGGCGCCGAGCTCGGCGCCGCTTCAGCGCCGCCGCCGCGCGAGACCCCGTTGCGCTCGGCGACGAGGCCACGACGTCGCGCATGATGCGCGTCAGCTCGAAGTCCTTCGGCGTGTAGACGGCGGCGACGCCGGCGGCCTTCAGCGGCTCGACGTCGGCGTCGGGGATGATGCCGCCGACGACGACCGGGATGTCCTCGCCGCCGGCCTCGCGCAGCGCCTCGATCACGTCGGGGATCAGGCTCGCGGTGGGAGCCGGAGAGGATCGACAGGCCGATCACGTGGACGCCCTCGTCGACGGCGGAGCGGGCGATCTGCGCGGGCGTGAGGCGGATGCCCTCGTAGACGACGTCCATGCCGATGTCGCGGGCGCGGACGGCGATCTGCTCGGCGCCGTTGGAGTGGCCGTCGAGCCCGGGCTTGCCGACGAGGATCTTCGGCGTGCGGCCGATCGCCTCGCCGACGCGGGCGACCTCGTCGCGCAGGTCGGCGACCTCGGTGGTCGGCGGCGGGCGCGGCGGCCTCGCCGACGCCGGTCGGCGCGCGGTAGGAGCCGAAGGCGTCGCGCAGCGCCTGCGCCCACTCGCCGGTGGTCGCGCCGGCGCGGGCGGCGGCGATCGTCGCCGGCATGATGTTCTCGTCGCGTCGCGGCGACGCGCCGCGAGCTCGCCCGAGCGCCTGGTCGACGGCCGCCTGCGTCGCGCTGCGCCGCGCCACTCCTCCAGCGCGGCGTGCGCCTCGCTCCTCGACGCGCGGGGTCGACGATCGATGATCCCGCCCTCGGCGTCGGCGGTCAGCGGCGACGGCTCGGTCTCCTGGTAGCGGTTGACGCCGACCAGGACCTGCTCGCCGGCCTCGATCCGGCCGAGCCGCTCGCGGTGCGAGTCGACCAGCGCGGCCTTCATGTACGGGACGGCCTCGACGGCGCCGCCGTGCTCGGCCACGCGCGCCATCTCGTCGCGGGCGCTCGTCCTTGAGCTCCTGCGACGAGGCCCTCCATGACCGTCGAGCCCTCGAAGATGTCGGGGTACTCGAGCAGGTCGGTCTCGTAGGCGAGCACCTGCTGGATGCGCAGCGACCACTGCTGGTCCCACGGGCGGGGGAGGCCGAGCGCCTCGTTCCAGGCGGGGAGCTGGATCGCGCGGGCGCGGGCGTTGCGGCCGAGCGTGACGGCCAGCGCCTCGAGCACGATCCGCTGGACGTTGTTCTCCGGCTGGGACTCGGTCAGCCCGAGCGAGTTGACCTGCACGCCGTAGCGGAAGCGGCGGTGCTTGGGGTCCTCGACGCCGTAGCGCTCGCGGCCGAGCTCGTCCCACAGCTCGCCCATCGCGCGCAGCTTGGCGTGCTCCTCGACGAAGCGGACGCCGGCGTTGACGAAGAACGAGATGCGCCCGAACACCGCGCCCATGCGGTCCTGCGGGACGCGCGCCTGCACCTCGTCGAGCACGGCGATCGCGGTGGAGAGCGCGTACGCGATCTCCTGCATCGGCGTCGCCCCGGCCTCCTGCAGGTGGTAGGAGCAGATGTTGATCGGGTTCCACTTCGGGACGTGCTCGACCGTGTAGGCGACCATGTCCGCGATCAGGCGCAGGCTCGGGCCGGGCGGGAACGCGTACGTGCCCCGGCTCAGGTACTCCTTGATGATGTCGTTCTGGGTCGTGCCCTGGAGGACGTCCTGCGTCGATCCCGTTCTCCTCGGCGGCGACGATGTAGAGCGCCAGCAGCCACGCCGCCGTCGCGTTGATCGTCATCGACGTGTTCATCTGGTCCAGCGGGATCCCGTCGAGCAGCGCGTGCATGTCGCCCTTGTGCGCCACCGGGCACGCCGACCTTGCCGACCTCGCCGCGCGCGAGCTCGTGGTCGGCGTCGTAGCCGGTCTGGGTCGGGAGGTCGAAGGCGATGCTGAGCCCGGTCTGGCCCTTGGCGAGGTTGCGGCGGTACAGCTCGTTGGACTCGCGCGCGGTCGAATGCCCCGCGTACGTGCGCATCATCCAGGGCTGGTCGGGCTCCTCCAGGCGGTGATCCATGCGCCGGATTATGGCCGAGGTACGACAAACCCGGCGCGGCGGGGGCGAACTTCGAGCGTGGGCGGCTCTATGGGGTGCCATGCCCTCGGAAAGCCGCCCACGGTCGCCGGACGCCGTGATCGCCGTGCTCGCCGCCGCCAGCACGGCGTCGTGGCGCGGCGCCAGCTGCTCGCGCTCGGCGTCAGCGCGGATGCCATCGCGCGCCGCGTTGCCGACGGCAGGCTCTGCCCGGTCCACCGTGGCGTCTACGCCGCCGGGCATCCCGCGCTGACCGCCGAAGGACGTGGCTGGGGCGGTCCTGGCCTGCGGCGACGGCGCCGCACTGAGCCACCGCGCCGGCCGGCGGCGCTGTGGGCGCTGCGGCCGGAGTGGCGCGCTCTGCTGGAGGTCAGCGGCGCCCGCACGCTGAGCGGCCGGCCGGGCATCATCGTGCACCGCCCGCGACGGCTGCCCGAGGAGGACCGGACCGTCCTGTCGGCATCCCGGTGACGACCGTCGCCCGGACGCTCGTCGATCTCGCCGACGTCGTGCGGCCCCGAATCCTGCAGCGGCTGCTCGAGCAGGCGGAGATCCTGCGCCTGGACGCGGCGCCCGTGCCGATCCCGGGGCGTCGCGGCGCGGGCCGGCTGCGCCGGGCGTTGCTCGCCCACACGCCGGTCGTGCAGTTCACGCGGTCGGAGCTGGAGATGCGCTTCTTGGAGCTCTGCCGCGAGGCCGGACTCCCGCGCCGCGGGCAATGTCGTCATCGAGGGGATGGAGGTCGACTTCTGCGTGGCCGGAGCGGCGGCTGATCGTCGAGACCGACGGCTGGGCCTACCACGGCACGCGGGCGGCGTTCTCTCGCGACCGGCGGCGCGCGGCGACGCTGACCATCGCCGGCTGGACCGTGGTCCGCTTCACGTACGAGGACGTCGTTCGCGACCCCGACCACGTCGTCGACACCCTGCGCCGTCTCGGTGTGGGCGGTTTTCCGAGGGCATAGCACCCCACAAAGCAGCCCACGGCCTCGCTAGGGTGGCGCGCCCGATGCGGGCGATCGACGTTCATCACATGGGGCGGGAGAAGGTGATCTGCTGCTGGGAGGTCGACGGCGTGCTGGTCGATCCCGGGCCGCAGAGCACCGAGGAGACGCTGCTGGAGGCGCTCGGCGGCGAGCAGCCCCGTGCGCTGCTGCTCACGCACATCCACTTCGACCACGCGGGCGCGACCGGTTCGCTCGTGCGGCGCTGGCCCGACCTGGACGTCTACGTGCACGAGCGCGGCGCGCCGCACCTGGTCGACCCGTCGAAGCTGGTGAGCAGCGCCGGCCGGCTGTACGGCGGCGAGGAGGGGCTGAAGCGCCTGTGGGGCGACGTGGTGCCGGTCCCGGAGGGCAACCTGCACGTGCTCAGCGGCGGGCGAGACCGTGCTGGACGGCGCGTTCCACGTCGAGTACACGCCCGGCCACGCCTCCCACCACGTCTGCTACTTCCACGAGGACTCGGGCTGGGCGTTCGTCGGCGACATGGCCGGCGTCGCGGTGCCGCCCGACGGCTTCACGCTGGCGCCCACGCCGCCGCCGGACATCGACGTCGAGGCGTGGGAGCGCGTCGCTCGACGTGCTCGCGGGCTGGGAGCCCGCCGGCCTCGGCCTGACCCACTTCGGCGGCGCCGAGGACGCGCCCGCCCAGCTCGCGGCGGTGCGCGAGGCGCTGCACGCGCAGATCGGGCTGCTCGACGAGAGCGGCGGCGACCAGCAGAAGTTCATCGAGGGGATCCAGCGCCGCACCCGCGAGCACGCGGGCCAGGCCGCCGAGCCGATCCTCCAGGCCGCGCCGCCCGACCACCTCTTCCTGGGGCTCAAACGCTGGTCGGACAAGCTCCGGTGACGGGTACCCTGACCGCATGAGCCAGACGATCGAGAAGCCGCGCACCAGCGGCCCGGGCTCGCAGCTCGGCGGCAACTGGCGCGTGATCGTCCGCAACGACGACCACAACACGTTCGATCACGTGGCGCGCACGCTCAGCCGCTTCATCCCCGGCATCTCGCTCGCGAACGGCTACGCCGTCGCGGACACGATCCACAACACCGGCCAGGCCATCGTCTGGACCGGCATGAAGGAGGTCGCGGAGCACTACTGGGAGCAGCTCCGCGACGCGGGCCTCACGATGGCCCCGCTCGAGGAGTTCTGACCCGCGCCGCCGCCAGGCCAGCCGGTCCGTGACCACTACGCCCGGAAGCCGGCGACGTCGGTCCGCTGCATGCGCACGGACGCGTCGAGCTTCGCGTTCACGACTCCGCGGTAGACGCCCTTCACCGGCGGGACGTCCGCGTAGTGGCGGCCGTGGCCGATCTTCACGTAGGTCTCGGTCGAGCAGGCAGCGGTTGGTGGGATCGACGCCCACCCACAGCGGCTCGCGCCCGTCCCCGCCCGGCAGCAACGCCTCCAGCCAGGCGTGCGTGTCGACCTCGGCGGAGTCGGCCCCCTCGTCGCCGTTGGGCGGCGCGAACAGGTAGCCGGACACGTAGCGCGCCGCGATCCCGTTGCGCCGCAGGAGCACGAGCCCGAGGTGCGCGAAGTCCTGGCAGACGCCGGCGCCCGCCTCCAGGAGGTCCTCGACGGTCGAGCCCACGTAGGTGACCCCCGCGCGGTACTCGAACCGGTCCGGGATCACGTTCGCCACCCGCTCCAGGGCGGCCAGCGGCGTGTCGGCGCGCACGAGCCCGACCAGCTCGTCGATCCGCAGGTCGTCGGGCTCGGGCACCGACGGGAGCACGAACTCGCCGCCGGCGGCCCGGTACGCGGGCCCCTCCACCTCAGTCCACGAGCCCGGCGGGGGCTCGGGCGGCGGTGCCGTCGCCACCCGCGCGCGCACGTCGATCGACAGCCCCTCGTGCGGCTTGGAGACCCCGAACTCGATCACCGTCGTGCCGAAGTAGTCCAGGTGCTGGTGCAGCCGCGCCTGCGGCTCCACGCGCACGCCGAAGTCGTCCACCCGCTGCGTGGCCGTCGTGGCCGGCTTCACCCGCAGCGCGTTGAGGTTGTCGGTGACCGGGCCGTCGTAGCGGTACTCGGTCAGGTAGCGGATCGCGAAGTGCATCAGGCGGTCGCCAGTCTGGCAACGGGGGCGGCGGTGCCGCCGAAGTAGCGCTGGGCGATGTCGGCGTCGACCAGCGCCAGCTCGCGCTGCACCGGCGCGAGCGACTCCGCGAGCGGCCCGGCGCCCTCCTCCGCGCGCGAGCGGAAGTCGAGGTCCGCCATCAGCCGCCCCAGCCGCAGCACCGGCGCCGAGGACCGGTAGCTGGAGTCCGCCGCCTTCAGCGCCTCGTGCAGCGCCTCCACCGAGTGCGACACGGAGTCCGGGTACGCGCGCTCGTACAGCAGGAACGCGCCGACGGCCGCGGCCTTCGGCGGCGCGGGGATCGAGCGCCGGAACGCCTGGAAGCCGCCGACCGCCTGGAGCAGCGCGAGCGCCTGCCCGTCGCGCGGGTCGGCGTCCGCCGGGTCCGCGCTCACGTCCGCCTCCGGCAGCGCGACCCGCAGCATCCGCAGCACCATGTCGCCCGCCTCGATCGCGGCGCCCGCCTCCAGGAACGCGCGCGCCTCGTCGCGCAGCATCGTGCGCGCGGTCACGCCCCAGAACAGGGCGCAGCGCTCGCGCACGTACGCGTACAGCGAGTACGGGCCGGAGCGCAGGGCGGCGGACATGTCGCGCCGCAGCAGCCCGAGGTGGAACGTGTTGATCGCCTCCCACATCTCGGCCGAGAAGACGTCGCGCACGCGCCGCGCGCCCTCGCGCGCCGCGCTCACGCACGACAGCACCGAGGCGGGGTCCTGCGGGTCCAGCGTGAGCAGCGACACGACCTCGTCGCGCGTCGCCGCCCCGTCGCCCGCCTCGGCGCCCATGATCGCCAGCGTCGCCTCCCACGACAGCCGCGCCTCGCCGGAGTCGGCGGGCCGTCCCTGGAGGTCCGCGTGGAACACGCCGTCGAGCAGCCGCGCCGTGTGCTCGGCCCGCGACAGGCAGCGGCCGATCCAGTACAGCTCGTGCGCGATCCGGGCCAGCATTACTGCTGCTGGATCTGCTGCTGGTCCGTCCAGTCGCCGCGGCGCAGGTCCGGCATCCGCGGCCGCGCCCAGACCGCGGCGCGGGTCGACGTGTCGCCCGTCCCGTCGCCGTCGTCCTCCAGCACCCACGTGTCCTTGGAGCCGCCGCCCTGCGAGGAGTTGACGATCATCGAGCCCTCGCGCAGCGCCACGCGGGTGAGCCCGCCCGGCACGATGTGGATGTCGTCGCCGAACACCGCGAACGGCCGCAGGTCGACGTGGCGCGGCGCCAGCGAGCCGTCCGGCGACGCCGTCGGGCAGGTCGAGAGCCGCACGAGCTCCTGGGCGATCCAGCGCTCCGGCTCGCGCCGGACGACGTCGGCCTGGCGCGCGATCTCCTCGTCGGTCGCCGTCGGCCCGATGAAGACGCCCTTGCCGCCCGACTCGCTCGTCGGCTTGACCACCATCTCGCCCAGCCGGTCGAGCACGTGCCTGCGCTGGTCCGCGTCGGCCATCAGGTAGGTCCGCACGTTGGAGAGGATCGGCTCCTCGGAGAGGTAGTAGCGGATCATCTCCGGCACGTAGTGGTAGATCGCCTTGTCGTCGGCGACCCCCGTGCCGACCGCGTTGACGATCGCCACCGTGCCGGCGCGGTAGGCGCGCATGAGCCCCGGGACGCCGAGCAGCGAGTCCGGCCGGAACTCGAGCGGGTCCATGAAGTCGTCGTCGATGCGGCGGTAGATCGCGTGGACGCGCTGGAGGCCGTCGGTGGTGCGGATGTAGCAGGCGGCGTCGCGGACCACGAGGTCGGACGCCTCGACGAGCTCGACGCCCATCTGCCGGGCCAGGAACGCGTGCTCGAAGTAGGCCGAGTTGAACGGGCCGGGCGTCCAGACGACCACCGTCGGCTCCTCCTCGCCCTCGGTGGGGGCGACCTGCCGCAGCGCGTTGGCCAGCAGCGCCGGGTAGTGGTCGACCGGCCGGACGCGGTAGCCGGAGAACAGCCGCGGCAGCAGCCGCAGCATCGCGACCCGGTTCTCGAGCACGTACGAGATGCCGCTCGGCGTGCGGACGTTGTCCTCGAGCACCTTCCAGGTGCCGTCGGCGTCGCGCACGAGGTCGCAGCCGGAGACGTGGCAGTAGACGCCGCCGGGCGGGCGGATCCCGTGCGCCTGCCGCGAGAACGCGGAGCGGGAGACGATCAGCTCCCACGGCACGACGCCGTCGTGGACGATCTCGCGCCCGTGGTAGACGTCGTCGACGAAGCGGTCGAGCGCGCGGATGCGCTGCGCCAGCCCGCGCTTGATCGTGCGCCACTCGCCGGCGGGGATGACGCGCGGGACGAGGTCGAGCGGGAACGGCCGGTCGCGCACCGGCCCGTCGACGTCCGGCCCGCCGGCGTCGAACGTGATGCCCTGCTGCATGAAGATCGCGTCGCGCCGGCGCCCGGCGGCCGCGAGCTCCTCCTGCCCGAGCGCGTCCAGGGCGTCGGCCAGCGCCTCGGTGTGCGGCCGCGCCGTGCCGGCCGTCGAGAAGACCTCGTCGTAGGAGGCCAGGGTGGTCAGACCTCGTGGCCCTCCGCCACGCCGCCGCCCACCTGCTCGAGCCCGCCGGACGACGTGCGGTCCCACCAGCCGTAGAGCACCGGCACCTGGTACCAGCCGGCGCGGTCCGCACGCCACTGGCCGAACTCCTCGCCGTACCAGTAGCGCTCGAAGTCGAGGTGGTCCGGGAACGTCGCGGTCTGGACGAACTTGTAGCGGTCGTCGCGGGAGCGGTAGACCGCGTAGTCGATCGCCCCGTAGCGCAGCGCCAGCGGCGCGATCTCGTCGAGCGCCGCCTCGAGCTTGTCGCCGCGGAAGACCGTGGCGTACCAGGGGATTTGCACGACTCCTGCCATCAGGCTCCCACCTCCGCCCGGATCGCGCCCGGGCCGTCCGCAGTCTTGCCCTGCCCCTCGGCTTCCGCACCGACCAGGATCGCGATCTTGCCGAGGTGCTCGTTCTTGTACATGAGCTGGTGGGCCTCTGCCACACCGTCGAACCGCAGGGTACGCCACAGGACGGGTCGGATCTTGCCCTGCTCGATCAGCTCGTTCGCCTTGGTGCACTCGTAGGCGTTGGCGAAGTGCGAGCCGACGATGCGCTTCTGGCGCATCCACAGGTGCCGCACGTCGAAGTCGAGCTGGTAGCCGGAGGTCCCCGCGCAGATCACGACCGAGCCGAACGGCTTCACGCAGAAGACGCTGGTCGGGAACGTGGCCTTGCCGACGTGCTCGAAGACGATGTCCGGGCGGTCGCCGAGCTTCTCGGCGACGGCTCGCGTGAAGCGCTTCATCTCCTTCACGCGGGCGAGCTCCTCCTCCGTCGTCTCACCGCCGCGCCGCATCATGCCGGCGAACTCGTTGCGGTCGATGTACGCCCGGCCGCCGAGCTGCTCGACGAGCTCGCCCTTCTCCGGCGAGGAGACGACGCCGATGGCGTCGGCGCCCGCGAGCTTGCACAGCTGGAGCGCGAAGACGCCCAGGCCGCCGGCGGCGCCCCACACGAGCACGCGGTGGCCGGCCTGGAGCTCGCACTGGGTGACGAGCATGCGGTAGGCGGTGAAGTACGTCAGCCCGTACGAGGCGGACTCCTCCCAGGTCAGCGCCTTCGGCTTGGGGATCAGCTGCTGGGCCTGCACCTTGCAGAACTGCGCGAACGAGCCCCAGGTCGTCTCGTAGCCCCAGATCTTCTGCGAGGGGGCGGCGAGCGGATCGAGGCCGTGCACCTCCGGATCCTCGTAGGAGGCCTGGTTGCAGTGGACGATCACCTCGTCGCCCGGCTTCCACCGCGTCACGCCCTCGCCGACCTTCCACACGATCCCGGACGCGTCCGAGCCGCCGATGTGGTGGTCCTCCGCGTGGTAGCCGAACACCGACACGGGCTTGCCGAGCGCGGCCCAGACGTTGTTGTAGTTCACGCCCGCCGCCATCACGCGTACCGTCACCTCGAAGGCGCCGGGCTCCGGCGTCTCCATCTCCTCGAGCTGGAACGCGTCGATCGGCTTGCCCTCGCGCTCGCGGCGGATGACCCACGCGGCCATCGTCGGCGGGAGCTCGCCGGGGGCGGCGTCGAGCTGGGAGACCTGGCTGGCGTCAACGGCCATCGGCGCGCGTCACTTCCTCTCGGTTGACTGGCGAGTCAATAGGTTGCGGGATGCTACCTAGAACCAGTCGCGCCGCTTCCGCCAGAAGACGACGCCGAGCACGACCGTCGGGATGACCAGCCCGCCGACGCCGTAGACCAGGAAGTCCCGCTTGGAGTCGATGCCGTCGACGAGGTAGGCGAAGTTCTGGCCGAAGAAGCCGGTGACCAGCGTCCAGGTCAGGAACAGCGTGCCGAACACGGTCAGCCGCGTGGCGACGGCGTTCAGGCGGTCGGCGTTGGCGTTGAAGTAGGTCTGGGCGAGCGCCAGCAGGTCGTCGTACTGGCGCTGGATCTCGCCCGCGATCTGGGCGAGGTGGTCGCCGACGTCGCGCAGGTACGCGCGCGCGCCCTGGCGCAGGCCGGCGAGGTTGCGGATCGCCTCGGAGGCGGGGCGGAAGTGGTCGCGCTGGTCGCCCATCAGGCGGTGGTGCTCCCGGACCTCCTGGCGCAGCCGGTAGATGCGCGACAGCTGCTCGCGGCGCGCGCGGGCGAGGACCTCGGCCTCGAGCGCGTCGATGTGGCTCTCGATCGCCGTGATGGCCGGATACCAGGCGTCCGTCAGCGTGTCGAAGATGCGGTAGACGAGGTACTCCTCCTCGGCGGCGTCCTGCGGGACGACCTCGTCGCGCAGGCGGTCGAGCAGCACGCACGAGTCCCGCCGGACGGTGAGGACGAAGTCGCCGGAGACGTACACGTGGACCTCGATCGGGCGGACGACGGCGTCGTCGCCGTCGGTGATCTGGGCGGTGTAGAAGACGACGAGGACGTGGCTCTCGTAGACGTCGGCCTTCGGCCGCTGGCCGAACTCGCGCGTGTCCTCCATCGCCATCGGGTGCAGCCCGAGCATGCCGCCGACGCGGTCCAGCTCCGCCGCGGCGGGCGAGTGCAGGTCGAGCCAGAAGAACTCGTCGCGCTCCAGCAGGGCGGCGATGCGGGGCTCGTCGGAGGCCGTGAGGACTTGCATCGCCGAAGGTGTGCCAAACCGTATCGAAAGACGCCTGCCAGTCCCCTAGCGTCGGGTCACATGACGGATGATGCGATCTTCGTCGAGGGACTCGAGAAGTCGTACGGCTCGGTGCGCGCCCTGTGTGGCGTGGACTTCGCTGCGCGGCAGGGGAGCGTCCTCGGCCTGCTCGGCCCCAACGGGGCCGGCAAGACCACGGCGGTGCGTATCCTCGCCACGCTGCTGAAGCCCGACGCGGGGCACGCCCGCATCGCCGGCCACGACGTCGTCCGGGAGGCGGCGGCGCTGCGGGCGAAGATCGGGCTCGCCGGCCAGTACGCGGCGGTGGACGAGAACCTCACCGGGTTCGAGAACCTCGAGATGGTCGGCCGGCTGTACCACATGCGCAAGCCCGACGCGCGCGCCCGCGCGAACGAGCTGCTCGAGCGATTCGACCTGGTGGAGGCGGCGAAGCGGCCCGCCAAGACCTACTCGGGCGGCATGCGCCGGCGGCTGGACCTCGCCGCCGCGCTGGTCGGCAGCCCGCCCGTGCTGTTCCTCGACGAGCCCACCACGGGTCTGGACCCGCGCGCGCGGATCTCGATGTGGGAGACGATCGAGTCGCGCACCGCGGCGGGCACGACCGTGCTGCTCACCACGCAGTACCTCGACGAGGCCGACCGGCTGGCCGACCGGATCGTCGTGATCGACCACGGCCGCGTGATCGCCGAGGGCACGTCGGACGAGCTCAAGGACCGCGTGGGCGGCGAGCGGCTCGAGGTCGTGCTCGAGGACGCCGCGGACTGCGAGCGGGCGATCTCGGCGCTGACCGAGCTCGCATCCGAGCGCCCGTCGCTGCACGACCACACGGTGCGCGTGCCGCTGCGGGAGCGCAAGGGCGCGATCACGGCGGCGGTCCGCCGGCTCGACGACGCCGGCATCGCGATCGCCGACATCGCCCTCCGGCGCCCGACGCTCGACGACGTGTTCATCGCGTTGACGGGCCACGCCGCCGAGGAGGAGCCCGCCGAAGAGGGCGCCGAGCGCGAGGAGGTCGCGGCATGAGCTCGCTCGCGCTGACCGTCTCCGACACGCTGGTGCTGGCGCGTCGCAATCTGATGCGGATCCCGCGCCAGCCCGACCTGCTGGTCGCCTACACGATCCAGCCGGTCATGTTCGTGCTGCTGTTCGTCTACGTCTTCGGCGGCGCGATCCAGACGCCGGGCTTCGACTACGTCGACTTCCTGATGCCCGGCATCATCGTCCAGTCGATCGCGTTCGGCGGCTTCGTCACGGCGCTCGGGCTCTCCGAGGACGTCAAGAAGGGCCTGATCGACCGCTTCCGCTCGCTGCCGATGTCGCGCGCGGCGGTGCTGCTCGGGCGGACGTCGTCCGACGTGCCGCTCAACTGCCTCTCGCTGGGCGTGCTGTTCGCGGTCGGGTTCCTCGCCGGGTTCAACTTCGTCGGCGCGACGGCCGGCGAGGTGTTCCTGGGGATCGTGCTGCTGCTGTTCCTGGGGTACGCGTTCTCGTGGGTGTTCGCGCTCGTCGGGCTGTACTCGTCGACGCCGGAGACCGCCAACTCGATCGGGTTCACGGTGCTGTTCCCGCTGACGTTCGCCTCGTCGGTGTTCGTGCCGGCCGAGTCGATGCCGGACGGGCTGCGGCAGTTCGCCAACGCCAACCCGTTCACGACGGTCTCCGACGCGATCCGGTCGCTGTGGCTCGACACGCCGGCGAACACGGACGTCTGGGTGTCGTTCATGTGGTGCGCCGTGCTCACCGCGATCTTCGCGCCGCTCGCCGTGGCGCGCTACCGGCGCGTGACCGCCAACTGAGGGGCGGCGGCCGAGCGGGGTCACTATCATTCAGCAAGTGACCCCGCTCGCGCCGTCCGGACCAGGCGCTCAGCCCACCGACGCCGAGGCGCTCGACGCCTACTCGCGCGTGGTGACGTACGTCGCCGAGACGCTGGCCCCGTCGGTCGCGAACCTGCGCGTCGGGCGCGGCGGGAGCGGCTCGGGCGTGGTCGTCACGCCGGACGGCTTCCTGCTGACCTCGGCGCACGTGGTCGGCTCGGGGCGGCCGCGCGTGCGGGCGTCGTTCACCGACGGGCGCGAGCTGAGCGCGTCGGTCATCGGCACGCGACCCGCTGACCGACCTGGCGCTGCTGCGGACCGAGCCCGCGGAGCTGGTCCCCGCCGAGATGGGCGACGCCGCGGCGCTGCGCGTCGGCCAGCTCGTCGTGGCGATCGGCAACCCGCACGGGTTCGCGGGCTCCGTGACCGCGGGCGTGGTGTCCGCGCTCGGCCGCTCGCTGCCCGTGCGCGACGGGCGCGCGCAGCGCGTGATCGACGACGTGATCCAGACCGACGCGGCGCTCAACCCCGGCAACTCGGGCGGCGCGCTGGTCGACGGGCGCGGCCGGGTGGTCGGCATCAACACCGCGGTCGCGGGCGTCGGCCTCGGGCTCGCGGTCCCGATCAACGAGACGACGCGCCGCGTGGTCTCCGAGCTGATGCGCGACGGGCGGGTCCGGCGCGCCTGGATCGGGATCGCGGTCGGCGGCCGGCCGCTGCCGCCGCGCGTCCGCGCGCGCTTCGGCCGCGACCGGGCGGTCGAGGTCGTCGAGGTCGTGCACGACTCGCCCGCGGCCCGCGCCGGCCTCCATCCCGAGGACCTCATCCTCGCCGTCGACGGCGCGCCGGTTGCCGGCGTCGACGACCTCCACCGGCTGATGAGCGGCGAGCGCATCGACCGCCCGTGCACGCTCACGATCGTCCGCGAGGGGGCCGAGCGCGAGGTGCTGCTGACCCCGCGCGAGCTCGCCGCGCGCTGACGGCCTCGTCGCCCCATGGCTCGTCGCTGCCGACCTCGCGGCGCTCGGCGACGGTGAGGCGGTGGCGGCGGTCGCGCCAGCGCAGGCGGGTCTCGGCGAAGCGCGAGGGGCAGCAGAGCTCGTCGGCGGGCTGCGGGCGGGCGCTGCGGTAGCGCAGGACGCCGTCGCGGATCCGGGTCTCCGCCATCAGCAGCTCCTGCGCTGCGGAAGACGACCTGGAGGTCGCTGCGCCGCCGGCCGGTGTCCGTGGAGAGGACGTAGATCGCGATCGTGCCGGCCGCGCCGCCGGACTGGACGCGCACGACGGCGTCGCGCTTGTCGTCGCCCGTGAGGTCGCGGAAGCGCACGCGGCGGTCGACGAAGCCGTGGCCGCTGCGCAGCATGTCGCGGACCTCGCTGCTCGTGCCGTCGTCCTCGAGCAGGCGCTCGGCGAAGAAGCGCTGGGTCGTCGTCTGCTCGGCGGGCGCGGGGGCCGCGGGCAGGAGCAGCGCGACGCCGCCCAGCAGCGCCGCCGCGAAGCTGCGGCGCGGGGTCATGGCTGGAGCAGCTCGTCCTGGGCCGACTTGCGCGGCTTGCCGACCTCGAGGTTGGCGGGCGTGATCCCGCGCCCGCGCGTGCTCACCGCGTAGCTGCCCTCGCGGACGTCCACCTTCAGCGTCGCGGTGCCGTTCGGCCCGACGGGGGCCGACCGGCGGATGCCGGGCTGGCTGCCGCCGAGCTCCTCCGTCTCGATCGTCACCGTCTGCTGCGACGGCGTCTGGTTGGACACGATCATCACGATCGGGCCGGCGCCGAACGTCGCGGGCGAGACCGACACCTTCTTGTCGCTGATCGCCGCGGTGACGTTGATCGGGGTCGCCGGCCGCGGGCGGTTCGCGTAGTCGTCGTCGCTGCCGCCGCAACCGACCACGCCGCAGGCGAGCGCCGCGGCCGCAAGCGCCGTCCTGGAGCGGAGCATCGGCACGGGCGCGGAATCTAGCCGAGTGCTCGCCGCGATGCGCCGGGTCCCCGCAACAAGCCCTGCAAACCGTCCGGACCGAGGCGTAAGACCTCTTGCCCGTGCCGGACTCCGACCTCCTCTCCCAGCCGCTCGCCGGCGCCGAGTTCCTCGCCCTCGACACCGAGACGAACGGGCTGCCGCGCGACCGCTGCGAGCTGACCGAGGTCGGCGCGGTGCTGGTGGGCGGCGGCGAGCTGCACGACCGCTGGGACTCGCTGGTGGGCGTGAGCGCGCCGCTCGGCCGCGGCATCCAGCGGTTCACCGGGATCACGCAGGCGATGGTGGACGTCGCGCCGCCGCCCGAGCAGGTGCTGCCGGAGCTCTCCAGGCGGCTGCGCGGGCGGCTGCTGGTCGCCCACAACGCGCAGTTCGACGTGCGCGTGCTGCGCCAGGCGTTCGACCGGGCGGCGCTGACGTGGCCGGACCCGCCGGTCATCTGCACCGTGGCGCTCGCGCGCCGGTTCGCGCCGCTCCAGCGCCGCCGCGGGCTGGCCTCGCTCGCCGACGCGCTCGGGATCGACGTCGGCGCCGTCCACCGCGCGCTGCCGGACGCGGAGACGTGCGCGCGCGTGCTGTGCGCGCTGCTGCCGCGGCTGTGCGCGGCGGCGGAGACCGTCGGCGAAGCGCTCGCCGTGCTCAAGCCCCGCCGCCCCGGCCGCCGCCGCATCCCGGGCGCCGTCCGCCCGCGCGACCAGCGCCCGGACCTGTCCAAGCTCCCCAAGGACCCGGGCGTCTACATCTTCCGCGACGCCGACGGCCGCCCGCTGTACGTCGGCAAGTCGGTCTGCCTGCGCACCCGCGCCCGCGCCCACTTCACCCAGCCGGTCGCGTGGACCGGGCAGGCGGAGCACGTCGACTACCAGCCGACCGAGTCCGAGCTCGGCGCGCTCGTGCTCGAGAACCGGCTGATCAAGCGGCTGCTCCCGCCGGGCAACGTGAACCTCAAGAAGCAGGCCGACGGCTACGTCTACCTGCGCTGCCGGCTCGACATCCCGTACCCGATCCTGGAGGTCGCGCGCGAGCCGGCCGCCGGCCACGCCGTCTGCGTCGGGCCCGGTGCGCGGCCGGGCGGCGGCGGCCGAGCTGGTCGAGCAGCTCAACTCCCTGTTCGGGCTGCGCCACTGCGGGCGGGGGATGCCGAAGCGGCCGTGGCCGTCGGCCTACGGGCAGATGGGGCGCTGCCTGTCGCCGTGCCTCGGCGACCTGGATCCGAACCTCTATCGCGAGCGGCTCGACGCGGCGCTGCGGCTGTTCGTGGCCGAGCCCGACGGCGGCAGCGCCCTGCTCGCGCATGTGGACGCCAAGATCCGCGCCGCCTCGGCCGAGCGGGCGTACGAGCGCGCCGCGTGGCTCCAGCGCCGCCGCAAGCGGCTGGACTCGCTGCTCGGGCGCCTCGGCGGCGCGCTCCGCGCCGCCCACGCCGGCGCCCGGCTCGTGCTCGCCCCGCACCCGACCGACGACGCCCGCGCGGACGCGTTCTGGATCGTCGGCGGCCGCGTGGTCGATTGGGGTCCCCGCCCGGCGGCGCGCGACGAGCTGCTCGGGCGCACGCGCGCGGCGCTCTCCGCCACCCCGGGCGCCGGCCTCGGCGGCTGGCTGCCCGCGGACGAGCTCGACGAGGCCCGGATCGTCGGCGCCTGGCTGGCCGGCCACGACGAGGCGCGCGTGATGGAGCTCGACCCCGAGCCGCCTCCCGACCGCATCGCGCGCTTCGCCGGCGTCACCGCCGGCGCAGCGGGTCGAGCTACTTGCCGGTTCCGCGGCCGCCCCAGGCGAGGGGGGCGAGGGGCCCGAGCGGTGAGGCCTCGTGCGCCGGCGGCGGGCCGGTGTGCGGCTCCGGGCGCATGTCCATCGCCACCACGTGGGTGACGGGCGCGCCCGTGTGGCGGGCGAGGCGGGCCGGGAGGTCGGAGCGGATCCACTTCGAGCTCTGGCCCGGCAGCGTCGACACGATGATCTCGTCGTGGTGGCGCGGGTCCCAGAACTCCGCGACGGCGTCGAACGGGTTGGCGTCGCCGCACACGCCCTCGGCCCGGATGCCCGCCTCGCGCCACGCGGCGAGCGCCTCGTCCAGCCGCGGGCGGGCGGCCTCGCGACCGCTCAGCCCCGGGCCCTGGCCGGGCACGAGCAGCGTCACGTCGATCGGGCTCCGCTCCGCCCGGGCCTTGATCGCGTCGATCAGGTCCTGCGAGGTGGCGGTGACGTTGGCGACGACGAGGACGTGAGCGGCCATGTGCGGCTCCTCCGGAAACGGTGGGTCATGATCGAATGTACCCGCCGAACGGCAACTCGGCCACCTCGGCCGTCGCCTCGCCCGCGGCGAGCGTGTCGCCCGGGCCGGCCTCGCGGCGCACGAGCGCCAGCGCGATCGGCCCGTTCGCGGGGGAGACGACCGAGCTGCGCACCCGCCCGACCTCCTTCTCGCCCAGCAGCAGCGGCGTGCCCGGCTCGACCGGCGCGCTCAGCCGCAGCCCGCGCAGGTGCCGGTTCGGCTTGCCGCGGTAGTGCAGCCGGGCGACGGTCTCCTGGCCGACGTAACAGCCCTTGGTGAACGAGACCGCGCGCTCGTTGAGCCCGGCCTCCTGCGGGATCACGGAGTCGTCGAGGTCGATGCCGTAGCGCGGCCGCCCGCGCTCCACGCGCACGACCTCGGCAGCCGCCTCGCCGGCCTCGACGGCGCCCGCCGCCACCAGCGCGCCGCGCACGCCCTCGACCCGCTCGGCCGCGCAGAACACGTCCACGCCGGCGTCGGTGGCCACGAGCACCACGGGATGCCCGCCGATCTCCGCGCGGACGTTGTCGTGCTCCTCGGCGCCCAGCGCGTCCGCGCCGGCGACCCGCCGCGCGTCCGGCCCGATCAGCGACAGCTCGCCCATCTCCAGCGTCCGCTTGTGCAGCTCGACGTCGGAGCCGAGCTTGTAGCGCCGGATCATGTTGAACAGCTCCTGGAGCGAGACCCGCTCGCAGCTCAGCAGCAGCTCGTCGCCGAGGTCCAGCACCCGCAGGTCGCCGAGCATCTTGCCCTTGTGCGTGAGGAAGGCGGCGTAGGCCCCGCGGCCGGGCTCCAGGCCCTCGATGTCCTGGGTGACCTGCCCCTGGAGGAACGTCTTCGCGTCCGGGCCGGTGAGCGCGAGCCGGCCGCGGCCCGCACGGTCGACCAACCCGCACGCCTCCGTGAGCGTCCGGTAGTCCGCGGCCAGGGTGTCGGTGACGGTGCTCACCACTCCGTCTCATCGTAGAACTGCCGGGTCCGCATCAGCCGCCGCTCGACCTCGTGCTGGAGCTCGTCGAGGACGCGCTCCGCCGGCACGCCCGCGTCGAGCGCCGAGCGCACGACGGCCGCCTCCTCGGCGCCGTCGAGCTGCTCCAGCAGCCCGAGCAGGCCCTCGAGGCTCTGCCCGCGGGCGGGGGCGAGTGGGTCGTCGGGGTCGTACGTCGCCATCTGGATAGGCTCTGCCGACCAATCATGGCGCTCATGGAGACCTTCGAGCAGATCGTCGACTCGCTCCCGTCGGACTGGACCGATCTGGAGCTGGACCTGCGCGTGCAGGAGGACCGCTACGTCGACGCCGCGACGCTGCTCGTCACCTGCAACCCGATGCCGTACTCGCACCACGACTGGCACTGGAAGCTCCTCGTCGCCCACCAGTTCGGCCACGCGGCCGCGGCGCCCGCCGTCCACGGCACGCTGCGGCTGCTCGACGAGGCGGGCATCGAGGGCGAGCTGGTGCTGCGCGAGTGGCGCACCGGCCGGGTCGAGACGACGCAGATGTGGGGCCGCCCGGAGTCCGTGCGGCAGGAGTTCCGCCGCATGCGCGCGCAGTAGTGGCCCGCGTCGTCGCCGTCTTCGACGATCTGCTGCTCGGCTCGAACGTGCTCGGGATGCTGCGCGCGGCCGGCCATGAGGCGGAGCTCTCCGGCGGCGCGGACGTCCATCCGGACGCCGCCGCCGTGCTGATCGTGGACCTGGCGGCGGGCGGCTTCGACGGCGTCGCGCTCGTCGAGCGCCTGCGCGGCGCGGGCGAGCTGGGCGACACCCGCACGCTCGGCGTCTACTCGCACGTCGACGCGGACACCAAGCGCCGCGCGGACGCCGCCGGCTTCGACCTCGTGGTGCCCCGCTCGCGGATGGCCCGCGAGGGCGCGCAGCTGGTCGAGCGGCTCATCGCTCGCTAGGCCCGACGAAGCCGGTGTCGAAGGCGCGCTCGACGTCGAGCGGCTGCTCGAGGATCCCGAACTCGAGGTCCCAGTCCGCCCACTCGCGCAGGACGTCCTCGCGCAGCTCGCCGAACACCTGCGCCCCGGCGGTGAACGCGGCGGCGACGGCGTCCATCTGCGCGTTCAGCTCCTCGCGGTCCAGGCCGCGCTGGGCGTCCATGACGGCGGTCACGGCGCTCTCCGGGTCGATCTGCGCCTCGCCGTAGCCGCGCTGGAGCGCGCGGACCGTCGAGCGGATCAGCTGCGGGTGGTCCTCGAGCGTGTCGCGCGTCACGCACAGCACCAGCTCGGGGTAGGCGGGCGCGCCGAAGTCGTCGACGCGGAACTCCTGGACGGCGGGCCGCCGCCGCTTCAGCGCCACGCCCTCGACGTTCCAGAACGCCGTCGCCGCGTCCACGCGCCGCGCCAGCATCGCCCGCACGGCCTGGAAGCCGATCGTGGTCGCGCGCACGCGGTCGGGATCGCCGCCGTCGCCGGCCACCACCGAGCGCAGCACGGCATCGTCCGACGGCAGGCCGGTGACGCCGGCGCGGCGGCCCTCCAGGTCGCGCGGGCGCTTCACGTCCGGCTGCGCGAGCACGGCGGCCAGCGGGCGCTGGACGATCGCCATCACGCCGACGAGGTCCGCGCCGTTCTGGCGCGCCAGCCCGAGGTCGTGGATGTCGAGGATCGCGAAGTCGGCGCGGCCGGACTGGAGCAGCTTCAGCGCGTCGGTCGAGGCGCCGGGCTTGCGGATCCGCAGCTCGACGCCCTCCCCGAGGTCGTAGTCGCGCGCACGGGCGACGTAGATGCCGGAGTGGACGGCGTTGGGCGTGAAGTCGAGCAGCAGGACCGCGCCCTCGTCCGCGCTGCCCTCGCCCGACGAGCCGCCGCAGCCGGCCGCCGCCAGGGTCATGAGAACGAGGGCGAGCAGCCGGCGCACCCCCGGTATCGTGCCGCGCGATGCGCCGCCGCGTCACCTTCTCGCGCAACCTGACGCTGTCGCTCTCCCGGACGTGCCGCTGCTACTGCAAGTACTGCGCGTTCGCCACGCACCGCCCGCACCTCCACGAGCCGGACGAGGTCGAGCGGATCCTCGACGGCGCCCGCCGCCACCGCGCCAAGGAGCTGCTGGTGCTCACGGGCGAGGCGCCCGACCACCATCCCGGCGTCCGCGAGCGCCTCGACGCGCTCGGGTTCGAGGACTTCACGGGCTACGTCGTGTGGGCGTGCGAGCGAGCGCTCGAGCGCGGTCTGCTGCCGCACACCAACCTCGGCGTGCTCGGCCGCGAGGACCTCGCCCGTCTGCGCGAGGTGACCGCCTCGCAGGGCCTCATGCTGGAGTCGGTCAACCCGGACCTCGTCGCCCACCAGGGCTCGCCGACCAAGCACCCGGAGCAGCGCCTGGCGACGATCCGCGCCGCCGAGGAGCTGAGGATCCCGTTCACCAGCGGCATCCTCGTCGGCATCGGCGAGTCGGAGGAGGACCGGATGGCCTCGCTCGAGGCGCTCGCCGGCTTCTCCCACCTCCAGGAGGTGATCCTCCAGAACTTCGTCCCGCACCGCCGCTACTACGGCGAGGAGCCCGCCGACATCGCCACGGACGCCGCCGAGGCCTACTGGCGCACCGGGATAGGAATCCCGCCCCCCACCCCCGAACCACCGCGGGGCCCGAACATGAGCGGCCCGCGTGGGCGAACGAGGTGACGATCGCCGACATGAAGCGGCTGATCGCGGAGACGCGGCGGCTGATGCCCGGGGTCGGCATCCAGGTCCCGCCCAACCTCGCGGACTGGTGGCCGGAGCTGGTCGCCGCCGGCGCCACCGACCTCGGCGGCCTGAGCGCCAACGGCGACCACATCTCGCCCGAGCACCCGTTCCCCTCGCCCGCCCAGGTGCGCAAGCGGCTCGCGGCCGACGGCGTCGCGCTGTCCGAGCGGCTGTGCGTCTACCCGCGGTTCATCAGCGCGGAGTGGCAGTCGCCGCGCGTGCTGGAGGCGATCCGCGCGCACCATCCGTCGTTCGTGCCGCGCCGCCGCGGCGGCCACCTGGCGCCGGAGACGATCGCGCGCGCCCACGCCGGCGAGGCGCTCGGCGCCGAGGAGCTCACCGCCCTCTTCTCCGACGCCCGGCCCGAGGTCGTCGAGGACATGCGCCAGGCCGCCGACGCCCTGCGCGCCGAGCTCGCCGGCGAGACCGTCACCTACGTCGTCAACCGCAACATCAACGTCTCGAACGTCTGCATCGTCGGCTGCTCGTTCTGCGGGTTCGGCGTCTCCAAGCGCTCGCCGGACGCGTACGAGCACGACCGCGAGGAGTTCGTCCGCCGCGTCCACGAGGCGATCGCCTTCGGCGCGACGGAGATCTGCATGCAGTCCGGGATCCATCCCGACTGGGGACTGGAGGACTACCTCGGCTGGCTGCGGCTGGCGAAGGAGACGGCCCCGCACATCCACCTGCACGCGTACAGCCCGATGGAGATCTCGCACATGTGCGACGTCAGCGGGCTCTCGCCGGCCGAGGTGTTCGCGCGGCTCGGCGAAGCCGGGCTGGACTCCACGCCGGGCACCGCCGCCGAGGTCCTCGACGACGGCGTGCGCGAGCGGATCAGCCCGAACAAGCTCCCGGTCGCGCGCTGGGTCGAGATCGTCGAGGCGTCGCACCGGGCCGGCATCCGATCGACCGTGACGGTGATGTTCGGCCACATCGAGCAGCCGGAGGAGCTGGCGGAGCACATGCGCGTGGTGCGGGCCGTGCAGGAGCGCACCGGCGGCTTCACCGAGTTCGTCCCGCTCTCCTTCATCCCGTTCCACACGCTGCTCGGCCGCACCCACGGGGTCACGGAGATCTCGCGCGAGGACAACCTGCGCCACACGGCGGCCTTCCGGCTCGCGCTCGGGCGCAGCATCGTGAACCTCCAGGCGAGCTGGGTGAAGATGGGGCTCGACGCCGCCACCGAGGCGCTGCGCTGGGGCGTCAACGACCTCGGCGGGACGCTGATGGAGGAGTCGATCTCGCGGATGGCCGGCTCCTACCACGGCGTGCGCCTGGACCCCGACGACCTGGTCGCCGCCGCCCATCGCGCCGGGCGTCCCGCCGCGGAGCGCACGACGCTGTACGGCATCCGCCGCCGCCACGAGCTCCAGGCCGCGGCCTGACATGGCAGGACTCGTACTCGGGCCGCTGCTGCGCTACGCGGGCACGGACGAGGCGACGATCTGGGTCGAGACCGACGGCCCGTGCACGGTCTCGGTGCGGATCGAGGGCGCGGAAGAGTGCTCGCGCCGCACGTTCTCCGTCGCCGGCCACCACTACGCGATCGTGCACTGCGACGGCCTGGAGCCCGACACCGCGGCGCCGTACGAGGTGCTGCTCGACGGCGAGCGCGCCTGGCCCGAGGTGGACTCGAAGTTCCCGCGGAGCGTGATCCGCACCCACAGCGGCCGCGAGGGCGACACGACGCGCATCCTGTTCGGCTCCTGCCGCGTCGCGGCGCCGCACGAGCCGCCGTACTCGCTGCCCAAGGACGAGGACCCCAGCGGCCGCGAGGTCGACGCGCTGGTGGCGATCGCGCAGCGGATGGCGCAGCGCCCCGCCGAGGAGTGGCCGCACGCGCTGCTCCTGCTCGGCGACCAGGTCTACGCGGACGAGTGCTCGCCCGGCGTGCGCGAGTTCATCCGCCGGCGGCGCGACCCCGAGGTGCCGCCGGGCGAGACCGTCGCCGACTTCGAGGAGTACACGCAGCTCTACCGCGAGTCGTGGGGCCAGCCGACGATCCGCTGGCTGCTGTCCACCGTGCCGTCGGCGATGATCTTCGACGACCACGACGTCCACGACGACTGGAACACGTCGCTCACGTGGGTGCGCCAGATGCGGGCCAAGGGGTGGTGGGACCGCCGCATCGAGGGCGGCTTCATGTCCTACCTCGTCTACCAGCACTGGGGGAACCTGTCGCCGGGCGACCTGAAGGAGGACGGCCTCTTCCGGCGGGTCACCGACAACGGCGCCGACGCCACGGATCTGCTGCGCGACTTCGCCTTCAGGGCGGATCGCGAGGTGGAGGGCACGCGCTGGAGCTTCTGCCGCGACATCGGGCCCGCGCGCGTGGTGATGCTGGACTCGCGCGCCGGCCGCGTGCTCCAGCCGGGCGTGCGCTCGATGGTCGACCCGCGCGAGTGGCGCTGGATCGAGGAGCACGCCACCGGAGACGTCCGCCACCTGCTGCTCGGCACGTCGCTGCCGCTGTTCCTCACCCCGGCGCTGCACGGCCTCGAGGCCTGGAACGAGGCGGTCTGCGACGGCGCCTGGGGCCGCTTCGCGTCGTGGGTGGGGGAGAAGATCCGCCAGGGGCTGGACCTCGAGCACTGGGCGGCGTTCCACGACGCGTTCGACGGGATGTGCAACCTGATCCGCGACATCGGGACGGGCGCGCGCGGCGAGCCGCCGGCGACGATCGTCGCGCTGTCGGGCGACGTGCACCACGCCTACCTGGCGGAGGTCGCGTATCGGCGCGGGACGGGCATGCAGTCGCAGGTCTGGCAGGCCGTCTGCTCCCCGTTCCGCAACCCGCTCGACCAGCGCGAGCGCCGCATGCTGCGGATCGCGGCCTCGCGGTTCGGGACCGTCGCTGTCGCGGCTGCTGGCGGCGCAGCGCGCGCGTGTCGAGCCGCCGCCGGTCCGGTGGCGCTACGTACACGACGAGCCGTGGTTCGACAACCAGGTCGCGAGCCTCGTGCTCGAGGATCGCCGCGCTCAGCTTCATCCTCGAGAAGACCGCGCGGAGCGACCACGCGGACGGCGAGCTCGCGCCTCGAGCGGGTGTTCGAGCGCGATCTCACCCCGCAGGGATAACGGCGTCTTCTCGCGAACTTAAGACATCGTTCGGCCTCACCGTTCATCATCGAGGTGAGCGAACCTTCTGGAGAGGCGACGCACCGAGTGGACAGGACTGACGCCGAGCTGCTGCTGGCGGCTCGGCAGGACCCGATGGCTTTTCGCGAGTTCTACGACCGCTACGCGGTCTGGATGCGGTCCTGGCTGCTGCGCCAGACCGGCTCCGAGACCGCCGCACTCGACCTGACCGCCGAGACGTTCGCCCAGGCCTGGCACTCGTCGAAGCGCTTCAAGGACATGGCCGAAGGCTCGGGCGCGCCGTGGCTGTTCGGCATCGCGCGCAACCTCGTGCGGCAGTACCACAAGCACAACCGGATCGAGACCGCGGCGCGCCAGCGGCTCGGCATGCCGCTGGCCTTCGCCGAGTGCGAGGACTACGAGCGGGTCGACGAGCGCATCTCGGCGCACGCGATGGGGCCGGCCCTGCGGCTGGCGATGCGCGCGCTGCCGGCCGAGCAGCGGCGGGCGGTCGAGCTGCGGGTGGTCGAGCAACTGGACTACGACGAGGTGGCAGGTGCGCTCGGGTGCAGCCAGAACGCCGCGCGGCTGCGCGTATCGCGCGCACTGCGGGCCCTGACCGTTTCTATGAGAGGGGCTGAGGCATGACCGCACCGTCGTTGCCCGCCCGCGCCCGGGAGCGCCGCGTCGCCGAACGCGGTCGCAGCGCGCGGCTGATCCGAGACTCGATCTGCCTGCTGAGCTCGAAGTGGGCGGTCGACGTGCTGCTCGCGCTGGGCGACGGGACGCGGCGCTACCACGAGCTGCTCGAGGAGCTCTCGCCGATCTCGGAGAAGGTGCTCACGCAGACGCTGCGCGCGATGGAGCGCGACGGCCTCGTGGCACGCCGCGTGCACGCCGAGGTGCCGCCGCGCGTCGAGTACGCGCTGACCTCGCTCGGCGCGACGATGGCCCCGCCGCTGAAGGCGCTCGGCTCATGGTCGCTCGCGCACGGCAAGCAGGTCGAGGAGGCGCGCGACCGCTTCGACGCGCGCGCCGCCCGCGCCAAGCGCGCCGCGCTGAGGGGTCTGACCCCTCCGCGCAGCGAAATGAAGTAGCGGGGACGCTTACCTGAACAGGTCGGCCTCTCGGGCGCGCACCAGTGCGGCGGCGCCCGGCCCGTCCTCGTCGGACACGTAGCGCTCGAGCCCGCGGATCACCACGGCGGGCTCGCGCGAGTCCTTGCCGCGGACGAGGTCCGCGGCGGCGGCGACCTCGTCGGCGATCGCGATCACGGTCGCGGCGAGCTCGCGGCCGTCGCTGTCCGGCCGGCCGCGCCAGTCGGCCAGCGGGGCGAGGCCGGCGCAGCCGATCGCGATCTCGCACTGGCCGTGGCGCCACGCGCGGCCGAACGAGTCGGTGATCACCACAGCGGCGCCGAGCCGGGCGCGCAGCGCCCGCGCGGAGGCGTCGGGGTCCTCGGGCAGCAGGACGACCGCGTCCGGCTCGCCGGCGTTGGACGAGTCGACGCCCGCGTTCGCGCACACGAACCCGTGGCGGGTGCGGCAGATGAGGCGCCCCGCGTCCGCGCGGACCAGCTCGGCCGCCTCGGAGAGGATCACCTCGACCAGGCGCGGGTCCTTGCGGTGCTCGGCGGCGAGGTCGCGTGGCACGCTTGCCCGGTGTGACGTCGCCGAGCCGGACGACGCGGCCCTCGGCCTTGGAGACGACCTTGTGCGCGACGGCCAGCACGTCGCCGCGACGCAGCGCGCCGGCGCGCGCCAGCAGCGCCGCGAGGTCGTCGCCCGGGCGCACCTCCGGCAGCCCGGGGATCGGCTCCGCCGACAGCGTCACGCGGGAGCGGGGACCAGCCGTGCGATCAGCTCGCGCGTCCGGCGCGCCCCGCCGGCGCGCCCCGCGAGCGTGGCGGCGAGCGCCTCGAGGTCCTGCGGCGTGTCCACGTCCAGGCCGAGCGAGGGCACGCCGGCCACCTTGACCGGCACCCCGGCGGCGCGCCCGCGGGAGGCGTGACGGGCGAACGAGCCCGGCCCGAACGAGGGGGCGATCACGGCCGGCGGCGTGAGCAGGAGCGCGTTCGTCCCGGACCCGTGGCGGTCGGGCACGATCACGACGGACGGCATGACGGGCCGGGCGAGCAGCGCGCCGAGCTCGCCCGGATCGAGCGCCGGGCAGTCGCCGGGCACGAGCAGCGCGCGCTCGGCGCCGCTCGACACGGCAGACCGCACGCCGATGGCGGCCGCGACGGACTGGCCGGCCTCGCGGTCGTCGCGGACGACCTCGGCGCCGATCTCGCGCGCCGCCGCCGTCGCCACGGGCTCCGCCGTGACGACCACCACCCCGTCGAGGCCGTCCACGGCGGCGAGCGCCTCCAGCACGTCGCGCGCCATCGCCTCGGCCAGCTCGCGCCGGTCCGGCGCGCCGACGCCCTCGCTCAGGCGGTGCTTCGCGCGCGAGAACGTCTTGATGGGCAGGACCGCGACCGTCCGCATCGAGCCGATCGTAGCCGGGCGCGGTGAGCGCCGGGGGCCGGGCGCTGCGACGATGTCGGACGTGGCGCTGTACGACACGCTCGGAGTCGGCTACACGCGGGTGCGGGGCGAGGACCCGCGGATCGCCGCCGCCATCCACGCGGCGCTGGGGGACGCTCGCACGGTCGTGAACGTCGGCGCCGGCGCGGGCTCATACGAGCCGCGCGACCGCGAGGTCGTGGCGGTCGAGCCCTCCGACGTGATGATCGCCCAGCGCCCGCCCGGCGCCGCGCCGGTGGTCCGGGCCACCGCCGAGGCGCTCCCGTTCCCCGACGACCACTTCGACGCCGCGATGGCGGTGCTGAGCGATCACCACTGGCCGGACCGCGTGGCCGGCCTCCGCGAGATGCGCCGCGTCGCCCGGAAGCGCGCGGTGATCTTCGGCTTCGAGATCGAGGCGCTCAACGACTTCTGGCTGGCCCGCGAGTACCTCGTGACATGGCGCCCGGAGGACAGGAAGCTGGGAGACGTCGAGGAGCACCTCGGGCTCACCCGCACCCAGGCGGTGCCGATCCCGCACGACTGCCGCGACGGCTTCCTCGGCGCGTACTGGCGCCGCCCGCACGCGTACCTCGACCCTGCGGTGCGCGCCGGCATCTCGCTGTGTCGGCTGCTGCCCCAGGCGGACGTCGACGAGGCGATCGACCGGCTGCGCGCGGACCTCGAGTCGGGCGAGTGGGAGCGCCGCCACGCCGACCTGCTCGACCGCGACGCCCTGGACATCGGGTTCCGGCTCTGGATCGCCGACTACGACTGACCGGCAAGGGCCGCGGCGAACTCCAGCGTCGCGCGTGCCACCCGCGCCCGCGCCTCCGCCGTGCCGAGCTCGACGTCGATCTCCAGCGTCGGCACCCCTGACGCGCGCTCGTCCGCCACGAGCCCGTCGATCAGCCCCTCGTATGCGGCGACCACGCCGTCGGAGGTCAGCGGCAGCCCCGCGTGCTCCATGAACGCCGCCGTCGGGCCCTTCAGGACCTCGCCGCGCACGAGCGGCGAGACGGCGACGACCGGCGCCGGGCATGCGGCCAGCGCCTCGCGGATCCCCGGCACGGTCAGGATCGGGCCGATCGAGATGACCGGGTTGGAGGGCCCGATGACCACCGCCCGCGCCGCCTCGATGGCCGAGAGGACCTCAGGGGTGGCGCGCGCGGACTCCACGCCCCGGAACGACACGCCCGTCACCGGCCCGGCCGCCCCGCCGGCGGATCATGAAGTCCTGGAACGGCCACCACTCGCCGTCCGCCTCGACCCACGTCCGGACCGGGTCGTCGGCCATCGGGAGCACCCGCGCCGTGACGCCGAGCGCGCGCCGCGCCTCGTCGATCGCCTCCGTCAAGGACGCGCCCTCGGCGAGCCGCCGCGCCCGCCGCAGGCACAGCGCCAGGTCGCGGTCGCCGAGGCTGAACCAGACGTCGTCGCCGAGCGCCCGCAGCCCGTCCATCACCGCGAACGTGTCCCCGCGCAGGCCCCAGCCGCGCTCGTCGATCAGGTCGGCGAGCCAGAACGTGACGAGGTCCGGGTCGGGGGAGACGTAGCCGCCGTGGATCTCGACGTCGTCGCCGGTGTTGGCGACGACCACGACGTCCTCGGCGACCTCGGCCAGCCCGCGCGCCAGCTTCGCGCCGCCGGTTCCGCCGGCCAGGACTACGACCACGGGCGATCCGGCAGCGCGGTGATCCGCACGCCGGCATGCGTCTTGTAGCGGGCGTTGATGCCGATCAGCAGCGCGGTGAGCGACTCCGTGGTCCGCGAGGTCTCGAGCCGCCCGCAGTCGACGCAGCGCAACCCGGGGATGCGCTCGATCAGCGCCACCGCGCGCGCCTTGTCGGCCTTCCGGTCGCCGCACACGAGCACGTCCTCGTCGAGCGTCGCGTCCGGGTCGCGCAGGGCCGGCGCGTTGACCGTGTGCAGCGCGGAGACCACCCGCACGCCGTCGGGCACCATCTCCGCCGCCTGCTGCGCCGCGCTGCCCTGCCACACGCCGAGCATGCGGGTCGCCTTGCCGGAGACGGCGGCGGCGAGCGGCACCGTCGCGTCGACCACCAGCTGCCCCTCGCGCAGGTGCTCCTTGAGGTTCGTCAGCGTCTCGGACTGCGACCGGAACGGGACCGACAGGAACACGATCTCGCTGCGCGCCGCCGCCGGGCCGTTCTCCAGCCCCTCGAAGCTGCCGTCCGGCACGTCCGCGGCCAGCTTCGCCGCCGTCTCCTCGGCCCGCCCGGCGTCGCGCGAGCCGATCACGACCGGCACGCCGGCCATGCCCAGGCGCAGCGCCAGCCCGTATCCCAGCGCGCCCGAGGCGCCGATCACCGTCACGGAGTCCGCCATGCCCGGAGCCTAGTACCAGCCCCCGAAATTACGACGCATTCCGGCGGGCCCGGCCCGCACCTGCCGGCACCCGGCATCCGTCACGTGCCACCAGCATGCTCACGGATGCCGGGCACCGGCAGGCACGACCCGGACGCCGCCGGCCGATGCGCCGTACTTCCGGGGACTGGCACCTAGACTCAGGCGCGTGCCGCACGTCGACATCCGCGAGGTCGGGCCGCGCGACGGCTTCCAGAACGAGCCGGAGGTGATCGCCACTTCCGACAAGGTCCGGCTGATCGAGATGCTCGCCCGCACTGGCCTCACCCGGCTCGAGGTGACGAGCTTCGTGCGCGCCGACGTGATCCCGCAGCTGTCCGACGCCCGCGAGGTGCTCGAGGCGATCGACGTGCCGGACGAGGTCGCCCTGTCCGTGCTGATCCCGAACGAGCGCGGGCTCGACAACGCCCTCCAGCTGCGCGAGCGCTTCCACGAGGTCAACGTCTTCCTGTCGGCCAGCGAGGAGCACAACCGCCGCAACGTCAACCGGAGCATCGAGGAGTCGCTGGCCGGGATCGAGCGGCTGCTCCCGCGCGCCCGCGACGCCGGGCTGCGCGCCGAGGGCGTCATCTCCGTCGCCTTCGGGTGCCCCTACGAGGGCCACGTCCCGCCGGAGCGGGTGCTGGAGATCGCCCGGCGGCTCGTCGCCGCCGGCGCGCAGGAGATCGGCTTCGGCGACACCACCGGCATGGCCAACCCCGCGCAGGTGCGCGAGTTCTTCCCACGTGCCCGCGAGGCGCTCGGAGAGGACGTCCAGCTCACGGCCCACTTCCACAACACGCGCGGGCAGGGCCTGGCCAACGTGCTCGCGGCGCACGACGCGGGCGTGACCTCGTTCGAGTCCAGCTTCGGCGAGCTCGGCGGCTGCCCGGTCCCGAAGGGCGCGACCGGCAACGTCGCGACGGAGGACGTCGTGTCGATGCTGCACGAGATGGGGATCGACACCGGCATCTCGCTCGAGGCGCTGCTCGAGGCGTCGCGCGCGGCGCAGGAGGTGCTCGGCCGGCCGCTCGGCTCGCACCTGCTCACCGCCGGCCCCGTGGTGTGGAACGCGTAGCGCTCGCGCCCCTCACGACGCTGAAGCTCGGCGGGCCGGCGGCGCGGCTGGTCGAGGCGCGGACGGAGGGGGAGCTGGCGGAGGCCGTGCGGTCGGCGTACGAGCCGCTGCTCGTGCTGGCCGGCGGGTCCAACGTCGTGATCGCCGACGAGGGCTTCCCGGGGACGGTCGTGCGCGTGCTCACCCGCGGCGTCGAACGTGACGGCGCACGGCTCGCCGTCCAGGCGGGCGAGAGCTGGGACGACCTGGTCACGGACTGCGTCGAGCGCGGGCTCCAGGGGTTCGAGTGCCTGGCCGGGATCCCCGGCTCGGTCGGCGCGACGCCGATCCAGAACGTCGGCGCCTACGGGCAGGAGGTGGCGGAGACCGTCGAGGCCGTGCGCGTGCTGGACCGCGCCAGCGGCCGGATCGAGGAGATGACGCCGGCCGAGTGCGGGTTCGCCTACCGCAGCAGCGTGTTCAAGTACCGCGACCGGCGCGTCGTGCTCGCGGTCATGTTCCGGCTGCGCGAGGACCCGATGTCCGGCCCGCTGCGCTACGCCGAGCTGGCGCGCGCGCTCGACGTGCCCGTGGGCGGCAGCGCGCCGCTGGCCGACGTCCGCGAGGCGGTGCTGGCGCTGCGGCGCGGCAAGGGCATGGTCATCGACCCGGACGACGCCGACTCGGTGAGCGCCGGCTCCTTCTTCACCAACCCGATCCTCGAGCCGGCCGCGTTCGCCCCGCTGGCCGCGGTCGACGCGCCCGCGTTCCCGGAGCCCGACGGCCGGATCAAGACCTCCGCCGCGTGGCTGATCGAGCGCGCGGGGTTCCGCAGGGGCTACGAGCGCGGGCGCGCCGGGATCTCCACCAAGCACACGCTCGCGCTCGTGAACCGCGGCGGCGCGACGACCGCGGAGCTGATGGCGCTGGCGCGCGAGATCGCGGCGGGCGTGGAGGCCGCGTTCGGCGTCGCGCTGCGGCCCGAGCCGGTGCTCGTCGGCCACGACTGGTGACGCTACCCTTCGGCCCGTGCGGAGGGGACCAGGGACGGGACTGCTCGCCGCGGCCGTCACGCTCGCCGTCGCGGCGCCGGCGGCGGCCGAGAACGGCTACGAGGCGAAGTGGATCGGGCAGAGCGCCTACCTGACGCTCGAGTCCGGCGAGACCGCGACCTCGTGGTTCGACGCGCAGAACGTCGGCTCCGCCACCTGGACCAACGACGTCGTCCGCCTCGGCACCACCAACCCGCGCGACCGCGGCAGCGCGTTCGCGCACGCGTCGTGGATCAACGTCTCGCGGCCGACCCCGCTCGACCAGCCGTTCGTCGAGCCCGGCAACGTCGGGCGCTTCACCTTCACCGTGCTGGCGCCCGCGGTGAGCGCGACCACCGTCTTCAACGAGTACTTCGCGCCGGTGGCCGAGTACCGCGGCTGGATGGAGAACAACCCGGAGAACTGGTGGCCCAACGGGGTCTACCTCCAGTACACGGTGCTCCCCGGCGAGGCGCCGCGGGTCGCGTTCGCGTCCGCTCCGGCCCGCGTGCCGCAGGGCACGCCGGTCGCCGTGCGGGCGAGCGCGTCGGACAACCGCGGGCTCGCGCGGGTCGAGTTCCGGATCGGCCAGCGCGCGCCGGTGCGCGACCGGACGCGGCCGTACAGCGCGACGCTGGACACGTCCGGGATGCCGAGCGGCCGGTACCGGCTGGCGATCCGCGCGGTCGACCTGACGGGCCGGACGACCACCGTCGCGCGCGCGGTCACGCTCGACCCGGTCCCGAACGGGGCCGGGGCGTCGCGCGGCGCGCGGATGATCGCGGGCTTCGGCAAGAAGCGCCGCAAGCCGCGCAAGACGATCCCGTTCGGCCGCGCGACGTACGTCCGCGGGCGGCTGACGAACGAGGCCGGCGCGCCGATCACGGGCGCGGTCATCCGCGTGTCGAGCCGCATCATGACCGGCAACCGCGGGTTCCGCGAGCGGCCGCCGATCTCCACGGGCCAGGACGGCGGCTTCGCGTTCCGCGCGCGGCGCGGGCCCTCGCGCCAGTTCCGCTTCAGCTACACGCCGTTCGCCGAGGACTCGCAGCCGGCGGTCACGAAGCTCGTCGGGCTGCGGACCCGCGCCGGGGTGCGCATGCGCGCGACCCAGCGGCGCGTGCGGCCCGGCGGGCGGGTCCGGTTCCGCGGGCGGCTGAAGGGCGGCTACGTCCCGCGGCGCGGCGTGCTCGTCGTCCTCCAGGGCCACCAGCGCGGCTTCGGCTGGCGGACCTTCAAGACCGTGCGGGCGCGCAAGGGCCGCTTCAAGGGCTCCTACCGGTTCGTGCGCGCCGCCGGGCGGTTCCGGTTCCGCGCGGTCGTCCGCGAGCAGCCGGCCTATCCGTGGGCCACCGGGCGGTCGCGCCCGGTGACGGTACGCGGTCGGCTAGCGGCCGCTGAACTCGGGCGCGCGCTTCTCGGCGAACGCCCTCGCGCCCTCGGCGTAGTCGGCCGAGCGGGCGCAGCGCTCCTGCATCGCCACCTCGAGCTCGAGCGTGGCGGCCAGCGCGGGCCGCGCGCTGGCGTCCATGACGCGCTTGGCGAGCCCGACGGCGACCGGCGCGCAGGCCAGCAGCTCGTCGACGAGCGTCTGGGTCGCCGCCTCGAGCTCCTCGGCCGGCGCGACCCGGTTGGCGAGCCCGATCCGCTCGGCCTCCTCGCCGCCGATCATCTTGCCGGTCATGATCAGCTCCTTGGCGCGGCCGAGCCCGACGATCTGAGGCAGGCGCGAGGAGCCGCCGACGTCCGGGATCAGCCCGATCCGCGTCTCCGGCAGCCCGACGACCGCGTCGGCGGCGATCGTGCGCAGGTCGCACGCGAGCGCGAGCTCCAGCGCCCCGCCGATGCAGGCCCCGTGGATCTGGCAGATCGTCGGCTTCGTCATCTCCTCCGCGATGTTCCACGCCTCGATGCAGGCGCGGCGGAACGGGCGCAGGCGATCCGGCTCGGCGGCGAGGCCGCCGAGCGAGCCGAGGTCCATCCCGGAGGAGAACATCGGGCCCTCGCCGCGCAGGACGACGCAGTGGACGTCCGGGTCGTCGGCGGCCTCCCGCAGCGCCTCGCCGACGGCGAGCACCAGCTCCTCGTTGAACGCGTTGCGCTTCTCCGGGCGGTTGAGGATCACGTGGCGGGCGGCGCCGCGGTCCTCCGTCTCGACGATGGCCATGCGCGGCAGGCTATCGGCGGCGCGGCCCTGGGTAGAGCGGAGGGCATGTCAGATCGCCGCCCCCTCGCCACCCACCTCGCCGAGCGCCTCGCGGCGCTCGAGCCGCTCGACGCGGCCGCCAAGCCGATCGCGAAGTTCGTCCGCGACACGATCCCGAAGGGCGACGTCAAGGACGCGCTGAGCGGCACTTGGCTCGGCCACGCGCTGCATCCCGTGCTCCAGCTGCTGCCGCTGGGGACGTGGACGAGCGCGGTCGTGCTCGACCTGATCGGCGGCGAGGACGGCGAGACGTCGGCCGACAAGCTGATCGGCACCGGGCTGCTGACCGCGCTCCCGACGTTCGTGACCGGCTGGAACGACTACGCCGACACGGAGCCGGCGAGCGACAGCGCGCGGCGGATCGGGCTGGTCCACGCGGGCGCGAACGGGGTCGGCGCGACGCTGTTCCTGAGCTCGCTGCTCGCGCGCGGGCGCGGCTCGCGCGGCAAGGGCAAGCTGCTCGCGCTCGCCGGCATGGGAGCGCTCGGCGCGGGTGGCTGGCTCGGCGGCCACCTCTCCTACGCGGAGGGCGTCGGGGTCGACGTGACCGCGTTCGAGGAGTACCCGCAGGACTGGACGCGGGTGTGCGACGAGGCGGACCTGGCGGACGGGCAGCCGCGGCGCGTCGAGGCGGACGGCGTCCCGCTGGTCGCCGTGCGCGACGGCGGCGCGGTGCGCGTGCTGGCCGACCGCTGCACGCACCGGGGCGGGTCGCTGAGCGAGGGCGAGGTCGCGGACGGCTGCGTGACGTGCCCGCTGCACGGGAGCGTGTTCCGGCTCGCCGACGGCTCCGTCGAGCGCGGCCCCGCGGCGTATCCGCAGCCGGCGCTGGACGCCCGCGTGCGCGACGGCGCGGTGGAGGTGCGCGCGCTCGTGATCTAGCCTCCGTCGCCGTGGCGACGGGACAGGTCCAGGCCGTGCTGCGCCCGCCCGCGCACCGTGGGCCGCTGATCGCGGCCGGCGCGGTGGTGCTGGCGGTCGGCGTCGCGCTCGCGGAGCTGCGGCTCGGCGACGCGGTCGGCGTCGCGGTGCACTTCCTGCTGCTCGCGCTGCCGGCCGCGGCGATCCTCGCGCTCGGGCTGGGCGCGCGCGGGGAGGAGGACCGGCCCGCGATCTACCAGTCGGTGCTGCTGATCACGGGGCTGCTGCTGCTCTACGCCGCGCTGCTGCGGCTCGCCGACCTGCTCGGCGCCGACTTCAACTCGGCGGAGAACCAGGCCGACGGCCCGCTGTTCCAGCAGTTCCCGCCGGGCGCGCTCACCTGGACGTCGCTGCTGTTCGCCGGCTTTGCGGCGTGGATCGCGTGGACGCGGCGGTCGGCCGTGGCGCTGCTGATCGCCGCGATCGCGGCGGGCATCGGCGTGGTGTCGGCGCTGGCGTTCGTATTCGACGTCGACTCGCAGGGCCCGTACCGGGTGCTGCTCGCGCTGCTCGCCGCGGGGCTCGTGCTCGGCTCGCTCGTGCTGCGCGGCAGCGCGCCGCGGCATGCGCAGCAGCTGATCAACGCGGCGGGCGTGGCGATCCTCGTGATCGCGCTGGTGGCGATCGTGGCGGAGCTGCTCGGCCTGCTGTCGCTGTTCGGCGGGGGCGTGGGGGCTCCGCTGCCGAGCTTCTGGGAGCTGGTGGTGCTGGCCGTCGGCTGCGGGCTGATCGCCTACGGCGCGGTGGACCGCGTGCCGGGCGCGGCGTACCTCGGGCTGGCGAACCTGGTGGCGTTCCTGATCGCGGCCGCGATGGGCTCGGAGCAGACGCTGCTGTGGTGGCCGCTGCTGCTGATCGTGCTCGGGCTCGGCGTGATGGTGGTCGGGCTGCGACCGCTCTCGCCGCTGCCGCCGGAGCCGGACCCGTACCGCGCGGGGGAGCAGCCGCTCGCCGCGCGGGCGGACGAGGAGATCACGCTCCGTGTCCGCGACGACTCCCCGCCGGGCTGACCGCGTCGCGCAGCTCCTCGACGTCGACGTCCGCGCGCCGCAGGACGCGGGTGGCGAGCGCCTCCTTGTCGCGCAGCACGCCGAGCAGGACGTGCTCGGCGCCGATGTGCCGGTCGCCCGCGGCGATCGCCTCGCGGAGCGCGAGCTCGAGCGACTTCTTCGCCCGCGGCGTGAGCCGCGCCCGGCTGCCGCGGCCCGGCCGGCGGCGGCCGCGCTCGAGCGCCCCGGGCCCGAAAGCCGCCTCCGCGCGCCGGCGCACGGCCTCGAGATCGATGCCGATCGAGGCGAGCGCGTCCGCGTCGAGCGGCTCCTCGAGCGTCTCGACCAGCGCGGCGCGCAGCTTGGCCGGCGTGGCGCCGCGAGCGTTCAGCGCGGAGCCGGCGCGCCCGCCGTCGGCGGCCACGCCGAGCAGCAGGTGCTCCGTCCCGAGCCAGCAGTGCCCGAGCGCGCTCGCCTCGTTGTGGGCGACCTCCACGGCGTCGCGCGCCTCGCGGGTGAACCGCTCGAACATCAGCCCGCCCTCCGCCGGAGCAGCCGCCGGCCGTCGCCGTACTTCTTGTGCACCGCCTGCTTGGTCACGCCCAGCGTCGCCGCGATCTGCTGCCACGACCAGCCGCGCTCGCGCGCGTTCTCCACCTGGAGCGCCTCGAGCGACTCGAGGAGCCCGCGCAGCGCCGCCACGGCGGCGAGGCCGACCTCTGGGTCCTTGCTCGTCGTGGCGTCCGCCAGTTCCGTCGCCTCGGTCATGGCCGTCAACTTACATTGACTCTTTCGGGAAGTCAACCCAAGTTGACTTTCGTCGTCGCGCGTTATCGTCCGGCCCGCCATGACGGACGCCCAGCACGTGGATGACGCCTTCGCCCGCGCCTACGCCGGCGGCCCGGAGCGACATCGCGAGAAGTCGGCGCAGCAGGGCAAGCTGCCGGTCCGCGAGCGCGTGTCGCGGCTGCTCGACGAGGGCTCGTTCACCGAGGACGCGCTGCTGGCGAACTGGGAGGCGGAAGGGCTCGGCGCGGACGGCGTCGTCACCGGCATGGGGACGATCGGCGGCCGCACGGTCGCGCTGATGGCCAACGACCCGACGGTGAAGGCCGGGTCGTGGGGGCCCAAGACCGTCGAGAAGATCCTGCGGATCCAGGAGGCGGCGCTCTCGCACCGCGTGCCGATGGTCTACCTCGTCGACTCGGCGGGCGCGCGGATCACCGAGCAGGTGCACATGTTCCCCGGCCGCCGCCACGCGGGGCGGATCTTCTTCAACGAGGTGCGGCTCTCCGGCGCGGTGCCGCAGGTCTGCGTGCTGTTCGGGCCGAGCGCCGCCGGCGGCGCGTACATCCCCGCGTTCTGCGACGTCGTGATCATGCGCGACGGCAACGCGTCGATGTACCTCGGCTCGCCGCGGATGGCGGAGATGGTGATCGGCGAGAAGGTCTCGCTCGAGGAGATGGGCGGGGCGAAGATGCACACCGGCATGTCCGGCTGCGGGCACTTCCTCGTGAAGTCCGACGAGGAGGGGATCGACCTCGCCAAGCGCTACCTCGGCTACTTCCCCTCGCACTGGGAGGAGGAGCCGCCGGCCGCGCCGCCCGCGGGCGTCTCCGAGGACGCGCCGGTGATCCGCGACCTGATCCCGGCCGACGAGAACAAGCCGTGGAACATGCACGACCTGATCGAGGCGCTGGTCGACGACGGCTCGTTCCTCGAGGTCCACAAGCGCTGGGCGAAGGAGCTGATCGTCGGCTACGCGCGGCTCGACGGGCGCGTCGTCGGCATCGTGGCCAACCAGCCGAAGTTCAAGGGCGGCGTGCTGTTCGTGGACTCCGCCGACAAGGCGGCGCGCTTCATCTGGACCTGCAACGCGTTCAACGTGCCGCTGGTGTTCCTGGCCGACGTGCCCGGCTTCATGATCGGGACGGCGGTCGAGCGCCAGGGCATCATCCGCCACGGCGCGAAGATGATCTCGGCGGTCTCGGAGTCGACCGTGCCGAAGCTCTCCGTGATCGTGCGCAAGGCGTACGGCGCGGGCCTGTACGCGATGGCCGGCCCGGCGTTCGACCCGGACGCGACGATCGCGCTGCCGACGGCCAAGATCGCGGTCATGGGGCCGAGCGCCGCGGTCAACGCGGTCTTCTACAACCAGCTCCAGGCGATCGAGGACGAGGCCGAGCGCGACGCCAAGCGCCGCGAGCTGATGGACGAGTACGCCGAGGGCGTCGACCTGCTCCACCTGGCCTCCGAGATGGTCATCGACGCGATCGTCCAGCCCGAGGACCTGCGCTCGGAGCTGCTGCGCCGGCTCGCGCGCTACGCGGGTAAGAGGAGGGAATGGCCCCCCAAGCGCAACGCGATCCCGCCGGCCTGACCGCCGGCCCCGGACGCCGCTCCACGGCCGTCACCGCCGACACTGCCGGTTCGGCCGGCTCGGCCGCTTCCGGGGACGCGCGGCGCGCCCTCCTCTCGGGGCTGATCGACCACGCGGCGCTCTTCCCGCCGGCGCAGCTCCCGATGGACGCCGCGCTCGAGGTCGACGCCCGGGCGCGGGAGACGCCGGAGGCGTGGATCCTGAACCGGTTCATCGTCCCCGCCTCGCAGCTCGACCGCATCCCGGACGACTTCGCGCCGCCGCTGAGCGTCGTGCTCGACGTCGCGGCGCTGCCCGACCTCGACGGCCGGCGTGTCGAGCTCGTGGAGGCGCGGCTGGAGCGGGCCGAGGCCCTGCGCGACGCCCCCGCGCGGGTCTTCCTCGAAGTGTGGCCGGGCGAGGACGCGCAGCTGCGCGCTGTGAAGGAGGCCGGCGCGGGCGCCAAGGTCCGCTGCGGCGGCGCCACGCCCGACATGTTCCCCTCGCCCGCGCAGCTGGCCGCCTTCGTCACCGGCTGCCGCGACGCCGGCCTCGCGTTCAAGGCCACCGCCGGCCTCCACCACCCGATCCGCGACGGGATCATGCACGGCTTCCTGAACCTGCTGGCGGCGGCGCTGTTCGCGCACGTCGACGGGGCGGGCGAGCGCGACCTCGTGCCGGTCCTGCGCGAGGAGGACCCGGGCGCGTTCCAGCTGACCCCGGAGGCGTTCGCGTTCCGCGGCCGGGCGTTCACCGCCGACCAGATCGCCGCCACCCGCGAGCGGCTGTTCGTCGCCTACGGCTCGTGCTCGTTCTCGGAGCCGGTCGACGACCTGCGCGGCCTCGGGATGCTCTGAGCCGCGCCGCGGCGCGCCGCCGCGGTGGCGCGCGGCGGTGACGCGCGGCGTTCCGGCGATTGTCACGAAGTGCACGCCTGACGTGCACTTCGTGACAACGAGCGGCGGTGAGGGGCGTCGTTGTCACGAAACGCATGCCTCACCGCCTCCCACCCAGCCGAAGTAGACGAATCGTGGTGAGCCGCCGCCCGGGGGCGCGGCCGGGCCGGTCGGGGCGCGTCAGTCCGGCAGCAGCGGCGGGCTCCATCCCTGGTTCCTGCCGAGCAGGACCGCGCGGGTGATGGCGGAGGTGCCGTAGCGCTCGCGGACGCTGTCGAGCGCGGCGTCGAGCGCTCGGTTGCGGTCGTACGGCAGGGCGAGCTGGACGGCGCGGGCGTCGCCGAGGTTGGTGAACGAGATGCCCATGAGCGTGAGGCCCTGGCGCTGGATCGTCGGCAGCGCGGCCGCGAGCAGGCCGCGGCCGATGGCGAGCAGCACGCGGGTCTCCCCGGTCGCCTCCGCGACCGTGTGCGAGCGCGTCGCGCGCGTGAAGTCGTCGAACCGCAGCCGGAGGACGACCGTGCGGGCCACGCGCTGGGCGTTGCGGAGCCGCCGCGCGAGGCGGTCGACGAGCCCGACGAGGATCGCGTCCAGCGCCGCGGGCGTGCGGCTGCCACGCCGCCCCATCGCCCGCTGGGTCCCGATCGAGCGTCTTCGCCGCCCCACCACCACGCGCCGCGGGTCTCGGTTGTGCGCGAGCGCGTGCAGCTGCCGGCCGGCGGCGCGGCCGACGATCGACACCAGCCGGGGCTCGCCGAGCTGCGCCACCTGCTCCACGCGCGTGATCCCGATCCGGCGGAGCTTCGCCGCCGTGACCTCCCCGACGCCCCACAATCGCTCGACCGGCAGCGGGTGCAGGAACGCCAGCTCGCCGTCCGGCGGGACGACCAGCAGCCCGTCCGGCTTCGCGACCCCGCTCGCCACCTTGGCGAGGAACTTCGTGCGCGCGACGCCCACCGTGATCGGCAGCCCGACCTGCTCGCGCACCGTGCGCCGCAGCCGCGCGGCGATCTCCGCCGGCTTGCCCGCGATCCGCTCCATCCCGGACACGTCGAGGAACGCCTCGTCGATCGAGATGCCCTCGACCTGCGGCGACGTGTTCTCGAACACCGCGAACACGGCCTTGCTCGCCTCCGCGTACGCCGAGAAGCGCGGCGACACCACCACCGCATCGGGGCAGAGCCGCTGGGCCGTGCGGCCGCCCATCGCGGTCCGCACGCCGCGCGCCTTCGCCTCGTAGCTCGCGGCGAGCACCACGCCCGCGCCGACGATCACCGGCCGCCCGCGCAGCCGCGGATCGTCGCGCTGCTCGACCGACGCGTAGAACGAGTCCAGGTCCGCGTGGAGGATGTCGGCCTCGCCCTTCGACACGAACACATGTTCGCACGCAGGCCGGACGGACCGCGCGCGATCATGGCCTGATGAGACGAGCCCAGGGCTCGCGGCGCGCGGGCTCGCGGCCCTACGGCTCGCGGCACGCGGGCTCGCGGCACTACGGCTCGCGGCGCGCCCGGCGCAGCGGCGCTACGGCTCGCGGCGCGCCCGGCGCAGCCAGTCGACCTGGTTCTGCTTGCGCATGATCAGGTGCTCCATCAGGTGCTCGAGCGCCTCGGACCGCGGCTCCTGGCCCGAGTGCGGGATGACGCCGTGGAGCGCGGCGATCGTCTCGTCCTCGTGCTCGATCAGGTTGTCGACGGCGTCGTGCGGGTCAGAGTGCCAGCGGAGCCGGCCGACCTCGGTCGACGGATCGCCGCCGAGCGCGCAGATCTTCTCGACGATCAGCCGCGTGTCCTGGAGCTCGGCCTGCGCGAACTCCCACAGCTTGCCGGTGAGGGACTGCATCTCGAGGCCGAACATGCTGCCGGAGGCGAGCGTGAACTGGAGGGTGGAGCGCTGCTGGAGCTCGAGCGCCTCGTTGAGGCACTCGAGGACCTTGTCGACGTCCATGGGGTCGGGCTGGGGCATGGGCAGCCACTACCCCGCCGCTCCGGCTGCTCATGCAACGTTCATCGGGCCGCTGCGCCGCTCGCCCGCGAGCTGCGCGTCGACGGCGTCGGCGATGCCGAGCGCGAGGTCGAGCGCCGCATCGGCCGCCGCGGGATCCGCGAGCTCCGCCGTGTCGTCGGGCTGGTGCGCGCGCGGCGCGATGCCACGCGCGTCGAGGCAGGCGATCCGGATCGCCGGGATCCGCCGCACGCCGCGGGCGCGGCGCGGCCGCCGCCGCGCCGGGGGCAGCTCCAGTGCGCCCGCCGCCAGCTCCGCCGCGGCGCGCAGCTGCGGGTGGCGGGTCGCCCAGCCCGGCGTCCCGCCGGCGCAGGGCCCGATCTCGAGCACGACGGTCCGCCTGGCGTCGACGCCGCGCAGCTGCCGGCGCAGCGCCTGCGGCGCCGGACGAGCCGGCGCCGTAAAGCAGCACGATCCCCGGCGCGAGCACCTCGGGCGAGTCGCGCAGCAGCTCCGTCGTACGCGGCCAGCGCGACCGCCGCCGCCGACGCGTTCGCCGCGCCCGGCGAGACGTCCGACAGCGCGATGTCGAGCGCCGCCGCGACCGCCGCGATCAGCGCCACCGTCGGCAGCAGCTGGACCGCGCCGAGCCACGTCCCGTCGACGTCCAGCACGCGCGCCGTGCACGCGCCCGCGATCACCAGCGCGCACCCGGCCAGCCAGGCGCGGACGTTCCCGAGCCGCCGCCCCAGCGCGCGCCAGCGGTCGTTGAGCAGCAGCCCGCGGCGCGGCGCGTCGTACGGCGCGCACAGCAGCAGCGCGACGCGGTCCCCGTCGTCGTCCGGCAACCCGACGACGTTCTGCGTCGCGCGCCGGCGCGTCAGCAGTCGCAAGGGGCTGACGCGGCCGGCCGCCTCGATCGCCAGGCTCACCGCGGCCAGCGCCGACAGCACGAGGCCGGCGACCGGCACCGCGACCGCCAGCAGGCTGCCGGCCGCGCCGAGCAGCGCACCCAGGGCGACGGGGAGCGCCCACTGCGGCCGGACCCAGACCGAGGCGAGCCCCGCGCCGGCCTCCTCGCGCGAGCGCGACGGCGGCCCGCCGCTCGGCGTCCGTGCACGCGCGCCGCCCGGGGATGGCGGCCAGATCGGCGGTCTCCACCCCCGCATCATCTAGCCTGCGCGGCCGATGACGCCCGATGACCTCGCGTTCGCCGGCCTCGCGGCCCACGCCGACGCCATCCAGAGCGGCGAGCTGAGCTCGGCCGAGCTGACCGACCTGTTCCTCGACCGCATCGAGCGGATCGACCCGCAAGCTCAACGCCTATCGCGTCGTGTTCGCCGAGCGGGCGCGCGCGGAGGCGGCGCAGGCCGACGCCCGCCGCCGCAGCGGCGAGCGGCGGCCGCTGCTCGGCGTCCCGATCGCGATCAAGGACGACACCGACATCGCGGGAGAGATCACCGCGCATGGGCACGGGGGCGGTGGACGAGCCCGCCGCCGCCGACTCGGAGGTGGTGCGCCGCCTGCGCACCGCGGGCGCGGTGATCCTCGGCAAGACGCAACGTGCCCGAGCTGACGATCGTGCCGTTCACGGAGACGCCCAACTGGGGCATCACCCGCAACCCGTGGGACCGCGACCGCACGCCGGGCGGGTCGAGCGGCGGCTCGGGCGCCGCGGTGGCCGCGGGCCTGTGCTCGGCCGCGCTCGGCTCCGACGGCGCGGGCTCGATCCGCATCCCAGCCGCGTGCTGCGGGCTCTTCGGGCTCAAGCCGCAGCGCGGCCGCGTTCCCACCGCGCCCAAGGTCGAGCCCTGGCACGGCATGTCGATCTGGGGCCCGCTCACCCGGCGCGTCGCCGACTCCGCCCGCTTCTACGACGCGATCAAGGACGGCGGCGAGCCGTTCGCGGAGGCGGCCGCGCGCGAGCCCGGCAGGCTGCGGGTCGCGGTCTCGCGCAACGTGCCGACGGGCGTGTTCGCGGGCGGGCCGGACGCCGAGCAGCTCGGCGGCGTGGAGGGCACGGCGTCGCTCCTGCGCGACCTCGGCCACGAGGTCGTCGACCGCGAGATCGACTGGGGCCGCACGACGTGGCCGAACATGGTCAGCCGCTACCTGCGCGGCATCCATGACGAGGGCGTGAACTACGACCGCCGGCGGCTCGCCCGCCGCACGCGCGGCTTCGTGCAGATCGGCGGCATGGTCCCGCGGGCCGCGGTGGAGCGCGCCCGCGCGCAGGCGGATGCCGACCGCGCGCGGGTCTCCGGCATCTTCGACGAGGGCTTCGACGTCGTGCTGACGCCGATGTTCCGCCGCCGCCCGCCGCGCGTCCTCGAGTACGACGGCCGCTCGGCGTTCTGGACCCTGAACGGGATCGCGCGCTTCGTGCCCTACACGGGACCGTTCAGCCACACGGGCCAGCCGGCCGCCGCGGTGCCCGCCGGCTTCACCGGCGACGGGTTCCCGCTGTCGGTCCAGCTCGTGGGGCCGTCCGACGGCGAGGGCGTGCTGCTCTCGCTGGCGGCGCAGCTCGAGCGCGCCCGCGACTGGCCGGCGCACCGGCCGCCGGTGGCGTGAGCCTGCTCGCGCTCGCGGAGCGGGTCGCGCGCGAGGCGGGCGCGCAGCTGCTCGAGGCCTACGCCCGGCCGGCCGCCGACGTGCAGTCCAAGAGCACGCCGACCGACCTCGTGTCCGCCGCCGACCAGGCCGCCGAGGAGATGATCCGCTCCCGGCTCGCCGCCGAGCGCCCGGACGACGGCATCCTCGGCGAGGAGGGCGCGGACGAGCCCGGCAGCAGCGGGCTGCGGTGGATCGTCGACCCGCTCGACGGCACGGTCAACTTCCTGTTCGGCATCCCGCAGTGGGCGGTCAGCGTCGCGGTCGAGGACGCCGACGGCGTGCTCGCCGGCGTGGTCTACGACCCGCCGCGCGACGAGCTGTGGGCGGCCGAGCGCGGGGGAGACGCGCTGCTCGACGGGCGGCCGGTGCGCTGCTCGGACCGCACGGACCTGGCCGAGGCGCTCGTGGTCACCGGCTTCGGCTACGACGCCGACGTGCGCCGCGCGCAGGCGGCCACGTCGGCGCGCTGCTGCCCGACGTGCGCGACATCCGCCGCTTCGGCTCGGCCGCGCTCGACCTCGTGTGGACGGCGGCAGGTCGCTACGACGGCTACTACGAGCGCGGCATCCACTTCTGGGACGTCGCGGCGGGCGGGCTGATCTGCGAGCGCGCCGGCCTCGTGGTGGAGACGCTCCCGCCGGCGCCGCCGCAGGCCGAGGGCATCCTCGTGGCGACGCCGGCGATCGTCGACGCGCTGCGCTCGCGCGTGCTCTGAGGCCGCGCTGGGTAGGGCCTCGGCATGACCATCGCCATCGTCGCCGGTGTTCTGCGTCTTCCTCGCTGATCTGCGCCTTCGTGTTCCCGCGCCTGTCGCGGCACCCGGAGCGCGGCGGTCAGAAGGTCCTCGGCTTCGGCAGCCGCGGGGCCGGCAAGGCGCCGGGCCCCCTCGGCCGCTGGCTCCGCAAGCCGTTCGACGCAGTCCTCGAAGGCCGTCTCCAAGAGCGGCAGCGCCGGGCGGCGCGGGCGCGGTCGAAGGCGCCCTTCTAGGCCGGCGGGCTGGCCGGTCGCGTCGAGCCCCTGCCGTAGCTCGCGCACCTTCGCGCGGTACGCCTGCTCGTCGTTCCCGAGCAGGTACGAGCCCCAGCGCACGCCGTTGTGCACGTGCGGGACCTCGTCGGCGAGCAGGTAGTCGAACACGCGCGCGACCGTCGCCTGCCCGAGCTCGATCAGCACCTTGCGGCGGTGCGAGTGGCGCCACATCGCCTTCTGCTCGCTCGTGCCGTTGAACAGCGCGAGGCGGGCGAGCAGGTCGAGCGCGTAGATCGACTTGAAGTAGCCGAAGCCGATCGGGTAGTCGCCCCAGTGGCAGCCGAGCTCGGTCGCCATCAGGCGGTCGTGGATCTCGGCGTGGCGGATCTCGTCCCAGCACTGGCGCGCCATGTCGACGTGGAAGTCCCACGGCATCTCCGGGTGCTCGTGCGAGTTGCGCGCCATCAGCTCGGCGGCGCACAGCTCGGCGTCCATCAGCCCGTGGAAGAAGTGCTTCTGCTCCTCGGGGTCGGTCGGGACGTGGTTCTCGTCGCCGTTGATGTACAGGTCGTCGGTGAGGTAGGTGTCGCCCTCCTCGGTGACCTGGACGTAGTCGTCGCGGGCCGGCTGGTCGAGCGGCGGCATGATCGTGAGCTCGCGCACCTCGCGGAGGCGGATCGGCAGCACGCCGAGGTCCTCGAACGCGGGCGGCGCGCGAAGCGTGGGCGACCTCGATCATGTGCCGGTCCTGGCGGTGCCCGATCTGCGTCAGCAGGCGCAGCGACGGCTCGTCGATGATCGGGTCCAGGTTCTCGAGGTGGATGCGGATGGCGGCGGCGAGCGCGGGCTTGAGCTCGCCGTAGGCGATGTCCAGGTAGTCGCGCGGCGTGGTCGCGCCGTTGGCGCGGTCCAGCAGCGCGGTGAGCTCCTCGCACGGGGCGCCGGGGTAGTCGCTCGGCGTGCGCAGCTCGTAGAGCCGGCGCTTGATCTTCGTCAGCGCGCGGGCGTCGTCGTGCAGGTGGTCGCCGAGCGCGTACTTGACCTCGAGGCGCGGCTCGATCGGCAGCCAGCCGCACGACAGGTGCACCAGCTCGCGCAGCACGTGGAAGTAGTTCGAGAAGCGGATCGCGTTCTCGTCGACGTCGTAGCCCCCCTTGAGCGGCTCATGGCTTGTGGCCATGCAGAACCTCCTCTTCCTCGTCGTCGTCGGCCAGGAGCCGGCGCTTGTGGCGCCCGATCACGCTCGGCAGCAGGCCGCCGCCGGCGCTCACGTTGATGACGGCCCGGTCCGAGATACGGGTGATCGAGCCGGCATAACGGCCTCCCAGGCCGAATGGGTTGATGTTGAAGCGCTTGAGGCGCATCTGGACGTGCCCGTCCTCGACGGTCGGGAACATCTCCTCGGGCACGGGGATGTACTCCTGCACGATGAAGTCCGCGCGCTCCGCGTGGGCCTCGAGGATCTGCTCCCAGCGCTCCTGCGCGGTCTCCATGCCGAGGAAGACGTTGTGGCCGCCGTACTCGGAGGCGGCCTTGAGCACGAGCCGGTCGCGGTTGTCGGCGACGAACGGCAGCAGGTCGATGCGCCAGTCGCCGTAGTTCGTGCGCCCGGGGCGGAGGATCCGCGTCCACGGGATCGTCTCCCGGATCACCTCCTCCTCGTCGCCCTTGACGAGGTGGGCGAAGCGCGGGTCGCCGAACAGCGCGAACAGCTTCTTGTTGTTGGCCACGCGCGCCCGGAACGGGTTGACCACGCACACGCGGCCGTCGCGCGCGGCGGCCACGAGGTCGGACTGGTCCAGGTCCTCCAGCAGCGCGCGCCGGTAGACGAGATGGACCGGCTCGCCCTTGGCGGTGAGCGTCGAGCCGTCGTAGCGCAGCTCGTCGAGCGTCGCGTGCATGGCCTCGATCCCGGCGGCGCGTGGCGGCCGCGCAGACGATCCGGAACTCGGGCACGGCGGGGCGAGGTGTCGACGTCGGCGAGCACGAGCCGCGGGCGCTCCGGCAGGTCCTTGTGGCGGGCGCGGACGTGCGCGTAGGCGTCGGCGAGCGTGCCGATCAGCTCCGGGCAGCATCGGCGTGTACGCGGTGTCGAACTCCTGGCGGACGCGGGGGAGGTCGATCGCCGTCGTGAGGCCCTCGAAGAGGATGTCCGTGTAGCCGATGCCGGCGGGCGAGTCGGCGTTGAACTCGAGGAACTTGAGGTCGTAGCCGGCGAGGAACGCGTCCAGCCGGCAGATGCGCATCGGCCGCGGGTAGCCGGGCTCGACCCGGATCAGCGAGTCCTCCTCCGGCGAGACCGCGAGCTCCTCGCGCATCGCCTCGTCGTGCGGGTAGGCGTCGCAGAAGCGGTCCAGCACGCGCGACAGGCGCGAGACGGCGTGGCTTGACGCGGCGCAGCTGGCCGGGGGAGACGAAGTGCGGCATCAGCACGAACGGGATCGTCTGGTGGTTGAAGACGACGTCGTGCTCCTTCAGCCACGTCTCGATGCGCTGCTCGAGGCCCGCGCAGGAGTCGCCGAGCTTGGACAGCTCGACGAGGTACTGGAGCTTCAGGTTGTTGACGTGGTCGATCAGGGCGTGCGCGGGCTGACGCCCCGGGGGGCGTGCCTCTCCTTGGTAATCAGGGTACCGGCGCCTCGCCGGCGGATGCCCGGGGCGGGATTCGAACCCGCATGCCCCGAAGGACAATGGATTTTGAGTCCATCGCGTAGACCAGTTCCGCCACCCGGGCAGGGCGGGATCATGGTAGGGCTATGCGAGTGCGGGCGATGGTGCTCGACGCACCGGGGCGGCCGCTGCGGCCGCCGATCTCGACCGGCCGGCGGCCGGCGCGGGCCAGTTGCTGATCCGCGTGGAGGCGTGCGGCGTGTGCCGGACGGACCTGCACCTGCTCGACGGCGAGATCCCGGTGGGGGAGACGCCGCGGGTCCTCGGGCACCAGATCGTCGGCGTCGCGGAGGCCGGCGGCGCGCGGGTCGGCGTGCCGTGGCTGGGGTGGACGTGCGGCGAGTGCCGGTTCTGCGCTTCGGGCCGCGAGAACCTGTGCGATCGCGCGCGCTTCACGGGGCGCGACATCGACGGCGGCTTCGCCGACTGGACGGTGGCCGACGAGCGGTTCTGCTTCCCGGTTCCCGACGGCTATCCGGCCGTGCAGGCCGCGCCGCTGCTGTGCGCGGGGCTGATCGGCCACCGGGCGCTGCGGATGGCGGGCGACGCCGAGCGGCTCGGCCTGTACGGGTTCGGCGCCGCTGCCCACATCGTGTGCCAGGTCGCGGTCTGGGAGGGCCGGCGGGTGTTCGCGTTCACCCGCGCCGGCGACGTGGACGCGCAGGCGCTCGCGGCCGGGCTGGGCGCCGAGTGGGCGGGCGACGCGTCCGGCCCGGCGCCCGAGCCGCTCGACGCCGCGCTCCTGTTCGCGCCGGTCGGGGAGCACGTGCCCGCGGCGCTGGCGGCCGTCGAGCCGGGCGGGACCGTCGTGTGCGCGGGGATCCACATGAGCGACATCCCCTCGTTCCCGTACGAGCTGCCTGTGGGGCGAGCGGACGCTGCGCTCGGTGGCGAACCTCACGCGCGCGGACGGCGAGGAGTTCCTCGCGCTGGCGCCGCAGGTGCCGGTGCGGACGCACGTGACGACGTACCCGCTGGAGCGCGCGAACGAGGCGCTCGCGGACCTGCGCGAGGGCCGCCTGACGGGCGCGGCGGTGCTGGAGCCCTAGGCGGGGGCGGGCGAGGCGCCGCGCTCGGAGCGGTCGTCGCGCCCGGCGGGGCCGGTCGTCGTCGACCGCGTGCTCGACCTCGACGTTCCACGCCTGCTGGAAGCCCCGCATCGCGAAGGCGATCAGCAGCAGCTGGAGCGGGACCATCAGGGCCGTCAGCAGCCCGAGCACGCCCTCGTCCAGCGTCGGGTTCGTGAAGCCCTGCCTTGTCGCGATCGAACCACTGGGGCGCGGAGACGGCGGCGAAGATCAGCATGATGATCGCGAGCGCGCTGGCGACGGGCAGCACGCCGCGGCTCCAGCGCAGCACGAAGAACGCCAGCACGCAGGTACAGCAGGATGTAGGCGATCTGGAGCGCCTTGGCGCCCTCGAGCGTGCCCCAGCCGCCCCACGTGATGATCGCGAGGAGCACGGCGGAGGCGATGAGCAGCACGAACACCACCCCGCGCGTGACCTTCGAGGAGGCCTTCTTGCGGTTCGGGTGCTCGATCCGCGTCCGTCGTGCCGTCGGGCTCGGCCATCGCGGTGCGACCTTACAATCTCGCCGCCGGCGGTGCGCCGCCTACACTCCCCCCGCCGGGCAGCGCCCGGCAGCCCCCGAGCGGGCGTGGCGGAACTGGTAGACGCGCGAGGTTTAGGTCCTCGTGGCCGCAAGCCGTGGGGGTTCGAGTCCCTCCGCCCGCATCGGTGACGGCCGGCCGGGTATGAATCCCGGATCGCCGCCGCGGCCGACACCCCGATCGCCTCTTGACGGAGCTGTTCCTCCCCGGCGGGCGGGCGGGCGCCCCGGCGCCGTCCACAGGCATCTGCGAGGCCGCTCAGGCGCACGGGCCGGTCGCGGCGCCGGCGCGCGACCTCCACGCCCGCCTGCCCGGCTACGAGCCCTCGCCGCTGCTCGACGTGCCGGAGCTCGCCGGAGAGCTCGGCATCGGCCGCGTGTGGCTCAAGGACGAGCACGGCCGCTTCGGGCTGCCGTCCTTCAAGCCGCTCGGGGCCGCCTGGGCGTTGTGCTGCGCCGTGGCGGAGCGGCTCGGCGACGAGGCGCCGCCGAGCGACCCCGCGGCGCTGCGCGAGCGCGCCCGCGCGCACGACCCGATACGGGTCGTCTGCGCGACGGACGGCAACCACGGGCGCGCGGTCGCGCACGTCGCCGCGCTGCTCGGGATCGGTGCCGACGTGCTCGTCCCGGCCGGCACCGCGGCGGCGCGGATCGCGGCGATCGAGTCCGAGGGCGCGCGGGTCACCGTCGTCGACGGCGACTACGACGCCGCCCAGGCCGCCTCGGCCGAGCGCGCCCGCGACGGCGCGATCCTCGTCTCCGACACCTCCTGGCCCGGCAACGAGGAGATCCCCGCCCGGGTCACGCGACGGCTACGCGACGATCTTCGCCGAGCTCTTCGAGCAGCTCGGCGACGAGGACCCGCCCGACGTCGCGTTCGTGCCGGTCGGCGTGGGCGCGCTGGCGGCCGCCGCCGTCGAGCACCTCGCGCCGCGCGGCACGCGGCTCGTCTCCGTCGAGCCGGCCGATGCCGCCTGCGCGCTGGCCTCCGCGCGCGCCGGCGAGCCCGTCACCGTCCCCGGCCCGCACACCTCGGCGATGGCCGGCCTCAACTGCGGCACGGTCTCGATGATCGCCTGGCCCGCGCTGCGCCGGATGGACGCCTTCTGCGCGATCGCCGACGAGCACGCGGAGTGGGGCGTCCGCCGCCTCGCCGAGCTCGGCCTCGACCGCGGCGAGTGCTCCGGCGGCGTGCTCGGCGGCGCCCGCGAGCTGCTCACGGGCGAGCACGCGCCGGGCTTCCGCGACGCGCTCGGCCTCGGCCCCGACGCCACCGCGCTCCTGCTCCTCACCGAGAGCGTCACCGACCCGGAGCACTTCGAGCGCATCGTCGGCCGCCCGCCGCGCTGAGCAGCCGGTCACCCCGACCGCACCAGCGAACCGTTCGGAGCGCGCATGCGGCGTCACCGTTTCGGCCCCACGAACTCGTCCAGCAGCGCGACGCTATGCCGGTGCGAGACGGAGATGTTGCGGTGGTTGGACTGCGTCCACCGGATCCCGAGCCGCTCGCAGTACTCGCAGAACAGCCCGCGGATGTCCGCCGAGAGGTTCGAGAAGAAGTAGCGCGGATAGGCGTACTCGGCGACGCGACCGCTCGGCAGGCGGGTCTTGAAGCGGTTGACCGTCCGGCAGCCGTCCGAGTGGATCAGGCCGCGCAGGAACTCGCGCGGGAACGCGTCCACGATCTCGCGCTGCCACGGCTCCAGCCGGATCGGCCGCGTGTGCTTCCGGCCCCGGCCCGTGTTGTGGGAAGACGTCAGGCCAGCGCCGGCTCGCCGCCGACTACGCGGATGCAGTCGGTAGTCGTCGGAGCCGGTATCGAGCCACATGGCAATCGAGGACGCCAGCTGCATGGCGGCCGAGCAGTCTTCGATGATCTCCGGGTAGGCCGTCGTCGCAGGCGATCAGCAGTTGCGAGCAGGCCGTTCGCGGCCGTGTCGACGCAGCCGTCACCGAGGTAAAGGCCGAGCAGGTAGCTGTAGGAGTACTGGATCAGGTGGACACCATGGCACGAACACATGTTCGCACCAGCCTCGGACGGATCACGGGTCGCCGTGCCGGCGACTAGACTGCGTTCCGTCCGCGCTCCGCGCTACGTATCTCGGGGGACTGGTCTAACGGTCAACATGGCGGTCTCCAAAACCATCAGCTCGAGGTTCGATTCCTTGGTCCCCCGCTCTCCCGCCGCGCCGGCGGCGGTCACACCGCCGTCACTGACCGTTCGGGCAGCTCAGCGCGGCGTGCGCGCAACCAGCGCGCGGGGCGTCCGTTTCAGCACGACAGTGCTCCTGGACGCCTCGCGGCAGATATACACCGCATTCATGGGTGAGCTGACCCGGGGGAGCGTGTTCGCGGGCCATCGCATCGACGCGGTCGCAGGGCGGGGCGGGATGGGGGTCGTGTACCGGGCCGCGCAGCTGTCGCTGGACCGGACCGTCGCGCTGAAGGTCATCGCGCCCGCGCTGATGCAGGACGCCGCCATCCGGCGGCGCTTCATGCGCGAGTCGAAGGTGGCCGCCTCGATCGACCACCCGAACGTGATCCCGATCTACTACACGGGCGAGGAGGGCGGGGTCGCGTTCATCGCGATGCGGTTCGTCCCCGGCGACGACCTGCGCACGCTCGTCCGTCGCACCGGCGGGCTGCCGCCGGACCGGGCCGCGGCGATCGTGAGCCAGGTCGCGGCGGCGCTCGACGCCGCCCACGCCGCGGGCCTCGTCCACCGCGACGTCAAGCCCGCCAACGTCCTGCTCGACCGCGACGACCACGTCTACCTGACCGACTTCGGCCTCACCAAGGGCGAGATCTCGGAGGGCGCGACCCGGCCGGGGCACTGGGTCGGCACGCTGGACTTCGTCGCGCCCGAGCAGATCCGCGGCGAGCGGATCGACGCCCGCGCCGACGTCTACGGCCTCGGCTGCCTGCTCCACTACGCGCTCGTCGGCCAGCCGCCGTTCGCCCGCGACAACGACGAGGCGAAGCTGTGGGCGCACCTGTCCGAGCCGCCTCCGCGGCCGAGCGAGCAGGGCGCCCCGTCCGCCTTCGACGCCGTGATCCAGCGTGCGCTCGCCAAGGCGCCGGACGGTCGCTACCCGTCGGCCGGCGACCTCGGCCGCGCCGCGCTCGCCGCGGCCGCGGGCCGCGCTCCCAGCGAGCGCGAGCGCATCGTCGCGACCGGCGCCGCCGCGCCGATCGAGGTCGAGACGCGCACGGCGATGCGCCGCGAGACCCTGCCGCTCGGCCCGCCTCCGGGTCCGCAGCCGCACCCCGCTCCCGCCCCGGCCCGGACCAGGCGACTCGGCACGATCGCCCGCGCGGTCGCGGCGGCGGTCGTGCTGATCGGGATCGGCGTCGCCGCCGGCTACGCGCTCACGAACGATGACAGCGGGCCGAACGGCGAGCCGCCCCGGAGCTCACCGCAGGTCGACTCCGTTCCCGTCGGCGGGCGCCTGAACGCCGTGGCCTACGCGGGCGGCCACCTCTGGGCGGGCTCGTTCCGCGATTCGAGACTCCACGCTGTCGATCCCGACGGGCTACGGCCGATCGGTCTGAGAGCCGAGACGGGCATCGGCCTCGCGGGCCTGGCCGGCTCGGGCCGATCGCTGTGGGTCATCCTCTCCCGTGACCACAAGGTCCTCCGGATCGACACCCGCACCGGTCGCCGCACCGCCGTCTACGACCTGCCGGAGCAGGTGAACGCGCGCGCGATCGCCGTGACGCGCGACGACGTGTGGGTCGCCGTCACCTCGCCCAGCGGCGACGGGGGACGCGGTGCTGCGGCTCGACCCGGACACGGGCACGCTGCGCGAGCGGCTGCGGGTGGTCGGCGGCGTCCGCCGCCTGGCCGTGGCGCGCGGCGCGCTGTGGGTCCTCTCCAGCCAGCCGGCGTGGCTGGTCAGCATCGATCTCGAGACCGGCGAGCGGCGCAGGTTCCGGCTCGAGTCGCTGGCCTCCGGTGACCTCGCGATCGGCGCCGGCTACGTCTGGGTCACGTTGACCGACGCGAACCTGCTCGAGCGGATCGACCCGCGGACGGGGGACGAGACGACCGTCTCGGTCGGCGGCAGTCCGAACGGGATCGGGATCCGCGGCGACGCCGTGTGGGTCGCCAACCGCTCGTCGAGCACCGTGTCCCGCGTGGACCTGCGCACGCTCGACGTGACACACGAGATCGCCGTCCCCACCAACCCGTACGAGATCGCGCTCGACGGCGACGACGTCTGGGTGTCGACGCTGACCGACGGGATGCTGGCCCGCGTGCGCCTGCGCGACTAGAGGTCCCGGCGCGCCACGACGCCGGTCCGCAGCGCCTCGAGCGCGAGGCTGGCGCGCTTCTGGTTCTGCGGCAGGTCGTCGACGCCGAACGCGGCGAAGAGCGCGCGCAGGTTGCTCTTCACGGCGTCGACGCTGACCACCAGCTCGTCCGCGATCTGCTGGTTGGTGGCGGGGGTGGAGTAGGTCGAGTCCTTGAACGGGCGGCAGAGGGCGATCAGCACGCGCCGCTGGGCCGGCGTGAGCAGCTCGGCGACCCGCGGGCCGACGGTGGTCACGGTCGGCGTCGACACGGAGTCGCCAGACGGCGCGCAGAACGCGATCGCGGTCGCGCCGACCGCGATGACGTCGCCGTCTCGCAGCCGCCGCCGGCCGGTCACGCGGTCGTTCCCGACGTACGTGCCGTTGTGGGAGAGCCCGTCGTCGACCACCGTCCACTCGTCGCCGGCGCGCTCCAGCGCCGCGTGCACGCGCGACACCTCGGAGTCCCAGTCGAGCGCGACGTCGTTGGCCGGGCGCCGCCCGATCGTGAGCCGCTCGCCGGCGTGGCCGAGCGCGACGATCACCTGCCCGCCGTCGCCGTCGCGATAGAGCAGGAACGGCTCTCCGCCGCGCTCCGCCATGATCCGCTCCCGCAGCTCCTGCGGCGTCGCTGCGTGCGTGGCGAACGGCGAGTGGGTCACGGTTCACGAAGCGTAACCGGGCGCAGGGTCCACCTAGGGCTGGATCCGCCTCCACCTGGGGTGGCGCGCGTCCCGCCCTGTGACCCATGGGCGCGGCGCGCGATACCGCCGATCGTGGGGCATGCCTCCCCGACGCCTCCTCCTCACGCTCGCCGCCTTCGGCGCGGTCCTCGCTCCCGCCCCCGCGCTCGCGATGGACGAGCGCGACTACTGGGCGTTCGCCGACCGCCTCCAGGCCCGCTTGGACCCCAACTGGAGCGAGAGCGCCGGCTACTACACCGGCTCGTATCCCACGACGAACGCCAACGCGCTGCTGGTGCATGCTGTCGCCGCGCGCAGCGGGCATCGCGGCCCTTCGCGCAACGACGCCCGCGCGCGCCGGCTGGTGACGGAGCTGACGTCGTCGCCGCCGTTCCTGGACCGGCGCCCGCCGCGCCGGGACCGGATGACCCACTGGCCGGGCTTCGTCAGCACGATGGAGTCGCCGGGCGGGCTCCAGCATCCCGTGTTCGACGCGGAGATCCTGGAGGCGCTCGCCGAGGCGTGGAAGTCACGCCGCGCGCTCGGGCTGCGTCCGGAGCAGGTCGAGCGGATCGAGCACGTCGTCCACGGCGTCGCGATGGGGAGCTTCTACCGCTGGCCGGCGATCGCGCTCAACCAGATCAACTGGTACGCGAACGCGTACGCCGCCGACGCGACGGTCACCGGCCGCTCGCGGCTGCTCCGGCGCGACCTGCGGCTCCAGATCGCGCGCTTCGCGGCCGGCGCCCACGGGTCGGCGACGGTGGCCGGCAATCTCGGCCCGGGCCTGCACTTCCACTACCTCCCGCACGTCCGGCGTTCGCACCCGATGAACCTCGATTCCGCGGAGTACGCGAACATCACCGCGTCGTTCCTGCGGGCGTACGCGCAGGCGCGGCGGGCGGGGATGGCGCCGCCGTCGCCGGCCGCCCGGCGGCTCCTGCGCTCCTGGCTCCGGCGCGTGCTGGCCGGCTACTGGACGCACGCCGGCTACGTGAACTGGGACACCGGCTTCGGGTTCCGGCGCTGGCATCAGGCGAAGAAGTTCGGGCTCAGCCAGCTGGCGCTGCTGGGCATCGCCACCGCGCCGGGCCTGGCGCCGAACGGGCGCGCGCCGGCGTGGGCGAAGTGGATGCTCGACCGCGGCTTCGAGTTCTACGAGCGCCAGCTCGCCGTCCAGGGGCACGTGCCCGGCATCTTCTTCGGCGTCCACAAGGTCCCGCAGTCGCCGGCCAGCGCGATGCTCGGGCTGTCGCGCGTGCAGTCCAACGCCGCTCGCGCGGTGGCGGCGGGGCTCGGGCGCCGGCGCGGCGTCGAGCCGCCGCCGCTGTACTCCTTCGATCCGGACACGGGCCGCCTGGCGGTCAGCACGCCGGAGTACAACACCGCGGTCGTGCCGACGAGCCGAGGCGCCTTCCCGTACGGCGGCATCGAGCTGGCGCGGCTGTTCGACGGGCGCCAGGAGCCCGCGGGCGGCATCGGCGGGCGGCCGCCGGCCGCGTTCGGGATGCTCGTCCGCGACATCTCCGGCCGCCGCCTGGAGGCCGGCCAGACGGCGGACCGGGGCTCGCTGCGGCTGGTGCGCGCTCCGCTGGGCGTCGGCGCGCGCGCCGCGGCGTGGACCGGACGCGCCTACGCGGGCTCGTTCAACGAGCTGCGCGCGGCGGGCGTGCTGCGCGGCGGCGGCATGGCGCTGCGGACGCGGCACCGGTTCGTCAGCCGCTTCGTGGAGACGTCGTGGAGCCTGCGCGTGGGGGGCCGGCGCGCGCGGCGGACGGTCGACGTGCTCTTCCCCAGCACGGGCGGCCATGTCGTGGCCGTGCGGCGTGACGGGTCGGTCGCCGGCGTCGGGACGGAGCGGCAGCCGCTCGCGCGGATCGCCTACCTGTACGTCCGCAGCCGGCGGGCCGGCTACGTCGTGGTGCCGCGCGCCCGGCCTCGGGGCGCGACCGTCCACCTGATCGAGACGCGCCGCCAGAGCTCGGCGCCCGACGCGGGGCCCACGCTCGCCGTCCAGCTCGCCCGCGAGTCGCGCCGCCGCGGCGCGACGTTCCGCGCACGGCTCGCACCCGCCTCGCCGGACGAGCGCGCGGCCGTCGCCGCTCGTCTCGTGGCACGGTGATCCGTCGCGACGCCTCCCGACCCTGCCCGCTCACCGCCCGCCACCCGCTGGCGGGCGTGACCGTCAGCGCCGAGGCGGCTCGACCAGGACCAGCTTCCCGCGGTTCAGCATCTGCGCGATCGCGCAGGCCTTCTCGATCTGCGAGTAGGTGTACCGAACCGGGTTGTGCAGGGTCTCGATGTGGACGCCGGGGATCTGCATGATGGAGTGGTGATGCCCGGAATTCGGATTCCGGTATCCATGTCATCGGTCAGACATCGCAGATCTACAATCCGCTGAATGTCCAGCGTCTTTGCGGCGGGGCTCCTGGAGGGACGCGTGGCGCTGGTCACGGGCGGCGGATCGGGGCTCGGACTGCGCGGCTGCGACGGAGCTGGCGGCGTGCGGCGCGCGCGTGATGTTGGCGGGTCGCCGCTCGGAGGTGCTCGAGCGCGCGGCGGCCTCGATCGGGCCGTCGGCGGACGTCGTGCCGGGGGACATCCGGCGCGACGCCGAGCAGATCGTCCGCACGTGCCTGGAGCGGCACGGGCGCCTCGACGTGCTCGTGAACAACGCCGGCGGTCAGTACTTCGTTCCCGCCGAGGCGATCGAGCCGAAGGGCTGGCGAGCCGTGACCGGCCTCAACCTCGGCGGCACGGCGCGGATGACCGCGGCGGCGTTCGAGCTGGCGATGCGTCCGGCGGGCGGCGGGACGATCGTCAACGTGACCTTGTCCCCGCACCACGGGCTCACCGGCATGACCCATTCGAGCGCGGCGCGGGCGGCGGTCGAGGGCTACACGCGCGCGCTCGCGCGTGAGTGGGCGGAGTTCGGGATCTCGGTGATCGCGGTCGCCGCCGGGCACTTCGACACCGAGTCGATCCGCAAGTACCCGGAGCCGGTCTGGCGCGGCGCGGCCCGCACCGTGCCCTTGCAGCGCCTCGGGACCGAGCAGGAGCACGCCTGGCTCGTCGCGCTCGCGGCGGGCCCGCTCGGCCGCGCGCTCTCGGGCTCCGTCGTCACGCTCGACGGCGCGCGCGACAACTGGTTCGGCCCCTGGCCCCCGCCGTCCCTGACCGGGGACGGCGGAGAGGTGCCGACCGAGGAGCGCCGGCCGCCGCTGACGCGCGCGCTCGCTGTCGCTCCTGCGCGCGAGCCGGCCGCCCTCGGCGACTATCATCGGCGACGCCCGCGGGCGTGGTGTAACGGTCGCACAAGACCCTTCCAAGGTCTAAGTGCCGGTTCGAGCCCGGTCGCCCGCTCTCAGGTCCCGCCTATTGCCTTCGCCGCCAGCAGAAGCCGAAGCCAACCACGGCGCCGCGCGGTTCGCCGGCGGTGGCAGTTCGCACAGACGACCTCGCACTTCGCGATCTCGTCCAGGATGCTCTGCCAGTTCCGGTAGGGCAGCGCGGACCCGATGTTGAAGCGCTTGTCACGGAGGTGATCGAACTCCAGGACGACGGCGTCGGTCTCGCCGCAGTCGGCGCAGGGATGAGTCCTCGAAGTACTCGAGCAGGTACCCCATCCGCGTGGCCGCCTGCTCCTGCTTTCGCCGACGCGCCTGCTCGACGTATCGCCCGCGGTTGGCCGCGTAGTGGCGCTGCTTGTACGCGGCTCGACAGACGCGGCAGAGGTTGTCCCGCTGCTTCTTCTTCGTCCGGCGCCACGCGAACTCGTCGAGCGGCTTCATAGCGCCGCAGTCGCCACATCGCCTTGTCTGCCCGCCGTCGTCCACGAACACATGTTCGCATCTGTCGCGGACGGAAACTCGCGTAGACTGGAAGTCCTCGGGGAGTGGCGCAGTCTGGTAGCGCACCCGGCTGGGGGCCGGGCGGTCGCAGGTTCAAATCCTGTCTCCCCGACGCGAACTTCCTGCAAATGGCGAAAGTTGGCGATCCGGCGCATTGGACAGGGATCAATGCGGGATCAGTTTTCGCGAGTCCCGAAGAGTGGTGCTTCGCGCTGTACAGCGCTTGTCGCGAACCTCCGACCACCCGGTCCGCTCGCCCCCCGGAGCTGCGGTCGTCACCCG
>CAVSJY010000006.1:0-365991 GCA_963728465.1 uncultured Solirubrobacteraceae bacterium | reverse complement strand
GCGGCGCCTCCGCCGGCCGCGGCGGGAAGAACGGCCGCACGATCTCCTTCATCGCCTCGAGGTCGTGCGGTCGTGCGCCCCCAGACCTGGATCACAACCGCGGCGCCGGGCTTGGCGACGCCGCCCGCCTCGCGCAGCGCAGCGACGACGTCGTTGGCGAAGAAGAACGCGTTGAAGCCCGTGACGAGGTCGAACGTGTCGTCGTCGTAGGGCAGCGCCTCCATCTCGCCGACACGCAGGTCGGCGTCCAGCACGCGCGTGCGGGCGAGGTCGAGCAGCGCCTCCGATGCGTCGAGCCCGAACGGCGCGCGCGCCGCGCTCCGCGACGAGGAGCAGGAACGCCCCGGCGCCGCAGCCGAGGTCGAGCACGAGCTCCCCCGGCTCGAGCCCGACGCGTGCCAGCGCGTCCTCGTAGGTCGGGACCTGCTGGTCCTCGCTCAGCGCCCAGTCCGCAGCGCGTGCACCCCACAACGGCCCCAGCGTACAGCGCTCCCGGTCACGGCGGTCGATGGCATCGCACTTCCTCCACTAGCTATGAACCATAGCATATAAGCTATGAGATATAGTTTGTCAAGCGGGGAGCCGACTTCCATGGCCACGAACTCAGCCTCTTCTCCATCGAGATCCTCGGCCTCGTCGGGCGCGAGGGCGCCGGCGCGCACGACCTCTGCGCATGGCGCAGCGCGGCCGGATGCTCGCCTGGGCCGGCGAGAGCCAGTACTACACCGAGCCCAAGCGGCTGGCGAAGCTCGGCTACCTCGAGGCCCGCAAGGAACCGGGCAGGACCCGGAGCGCACCGTCTACACGCTCACCGACAAGGGACTCGACGCGCTCCGCGAGTACGCGCGCACGCCCGTCGCGTTCACGCCGCTGAAGAGCGACCGCTGCTGCGACTGCTGATTGCGACCTCGTCGGCGAGGAGGTCACGCGCGGAAAGCCTGGCCACGCTGCGCGACGACCTCGCCGACATCGCCGCACGGATCGAGGAAGCCGAGTCGCGCGCCACGCAGCTCGCCCACCGCGAGAAGTACCTCCTCCTCGTCACCGGCTTCCTACGCGGCTACCTCGACTGCACGAAGAACTGATCGACAGTCGACGCGAACTCGCCCGAGACGAACTGCAGGCCGCACCAACCCGCGTGAGCAGCCCGACGCCTCGAGACGATCCGCCTTCACCCCAGTCCGGACGTGCTGACGACCCGCTTTCCCCGGGTGGAAGCAGCCGCGGGCGCGCGGGCCGCGGCGGTCGTCCGACGTAGTCGCGCGGGGATGGACCGTCGAAACGTCCGCGCATCGGCCTGGAGAACCTAGCTCGCTCGCGCGCAGCGCGCGCAGGTGACGGCCGGTCCTGAGTGCCGCAGCTTGTCCGGATTGACGATCGCGCTCACGCCCTGGATCTGGCCGTCCGCGATGTCAAGGATCGCCACTATCAGCCTGGCCTCGCGGTCGAAGAACAGCGCACCCGGTTGCCCGTTCACCTCCCGCGGCGCAGGGTGATGCCGCCAGCGGGCGCCGGCGCGCGCCCCGCATCAGCAGGCGCGCCACCCTGGCGCGGCCTGGATCGCCCGTGCGGCGGCGGGCGCCTTGCCGCCGCCGTCGCCGCGGAACACGACGTCGTGGCCCAGCAACTCCTCGACCGGCGAGATCGCCCTCCTCGGCGGCCGCGAGAAGCGTGACGGACTCTTCGCGCTGCTCGCGCGAGGCCTCGAACCGGGGGCGCCGCTCGTTCACGTGGTGGCGAACACACTGGCGAGACTGGCGGCGTTCTGCTCGCTCGTGCGGACATCTCAGCGATCCGGTCGTAGGGCTCGTCGAACACCTCGCGAAGAAGAACGCGGCGCGCTGCTCGGGCGACAGGCTCTCGAGCAGGACGAGGAGCTCGTGCGACAGCGATTCCGCCATCCCGCCTTGCGGGCCGGGTCGTCGTCGGCGCTCGCCACGAGCGGCTCGGGCAGCCACTCGCCGACGTAGGCCCCGCGCCGACCCGCGCCGAGCGGAGGTGGTCGAGCGCGAGCCGCGAGACCACCGTCGCGATGCGCGCGGCGACTCGATCCGCTCGCCGCCCGCGCGCGCCCGGTGCAGGCGCAAGGACCCCTCCTGCACGACGTCCTCCCCCTCGCTCACGCTGCCCAGCATCCTGTAGGCGATCGCGAACGCCGACGGGCGGAGCTCGTCCAACTCCTCCTCGATCATCACGCTCAGCCGAGTCCCTGCGCGAAGCCTTCCCGCCAGCTCGGATAGCGCGGCTGCCACCCGAGCTCGTGCTTGGCCTTCGCGTTCGAGGCCCCCTTCGCCTCGGTCGCCATGGCGGTCGCCGCCTCACCGGCCACGAGCCGAGCGAGCCAGCGTGGCACATGCCTCGGTGGCTCGGCGCCCAGCGCGCTCGCCAGCACCGGCAGCCACTCCCGCAGGGGCGCGGGGTCATCGTCGACGATGTAGTAGACCCCTGGCCGGCCGCCTTCGATCGCGGCGGTGGTCGCCGCTGCGGCGTCCTCGATGTGGACGTGCGACGTAGACGCCACCCCCGTCGCCGATGATCGGGAACCGGCGCTTGCGGATCGGCGCCGCCATCAGCGCATCCGGCGCCAGGCTGGTCGAGGTCCCCGGACCGTAGAAGCCGCCGTAACGCAACGCGAGACCCTCGCCCCACTCGATCATCGTCACAGCCTGCTCCAGATAGAGGTATCGCGGCCTGCCACCGGCCGCAGACCGCCGGCGGGTCGTCGGGAGCGAGCCGATCGGCCTCGGTGTGCACCGGCCCGCCTGTGCGGGCGAAGCGGAACGCCCCGAAGCTCTGCGCCACGAAACGCCGTGCCCCTACGGCGCGGCCGGCCGCCAACAGATGGTCCGTCGCCCTCGGTCCGCAGCCGGTTGGTCATGATGGCCGCCCGGGCGCGGTCGGGTCGCCGCGCGTCACGGAGGCTCATCGGCCCGGACAACGCCGTGAGCTGATGCACGATCACCTCGGGCTCGGCCGATGCCACCGCCCGGGCGACCGCGTCGCGGTCCAGGGCGTCGGCCACGACCGGTCGCGCCCCCAAGCCGCGCACCATGTCCTGCTTCGTTGCGGCCCTGGTCATCCCGACCACCTCATGGCCCCGCGCCACGAGTTGCGGGACGAGCGCCCTGCCCAGGACGCCTGTGGCGCCGGCGATGAAGATCTTCATTGCTGCTCCTCTCGTTCTCATTTGCCCATGAGACACGGGTGCAGCTCGCCTGTGACAGTGCTCAGCGCACGCTGCTCAGTCCGCGCCCGTCCGACAACGGCGCGTGGCACCAGCGCTAATCACGCCCGCAGGGGCATGAAAACCAGAGCGTTCTCCCCGGTGGCCACGCGCTATCCGTATCGCCTGTCTCCGAGCGTCCCGGTAGCCGTGCGCGAGATGCCCGCTGCGGACGATCGGCCCCGCCTCGCTTCTGCATCTGTGGGAAGGCTGTCGCGTAAGTCTGCGGTGCCGTCGCTGGTGGTTGAGACGGCAGCTCTGAGGGGTGAGTTTTGGCGGCCGCCGTGGCGGCCGCGCGCGCCAGTGGCGCGCTCAGGCGGTCGCTGTGGCGTGTCGGTGGAGCTTGAGGAGGTTGTGCGTGGCGGTGATCAGTCGCCATTCCGCGCGGACGGCGGCTCGGCCTCGTCGTCGGAAGCGGTCGATGCCGCGGTTGAACTTCGTGTTGGCAAAGACCGGCTCGATGATCGCTTGGCGCTGGGCGTAGAGCTCGCCGCCGCGCTCGCTGGCGAGGACTCTGCGCATGAACGCGTAAAGGCCGCCGTTCCAACCCGGCCGCGTGCCTTTGCGGCTCTTGGCGTCGGGCGGGATCAGCACCGGGATCCCGCGATCGACGATCCGCTCCATCTGCTGCTGATGCCAGTAGCCGGCGTCCGCGAGCAGCACCTCGGGAACCTCCGTGATGCCGGCGGCGTCAAGCTCGCGCTGGGCGGCATCGAGCATCGGTTCCAGATGTCCGAAGTCCGGCGCGACGGTCATCACCTCGGCGGCGATCACGATCTGGTGCTCGTTGGCGACGGCCTGGGCGTTGTAGCCCTGCAGGAACCCGCGGCCGCGCGAGCCCTTGACGACGTGCGAGTCGGGGTCGCTGAGATTGATCTGTCCCTGCGGTGTCGCCGGCGGCGTGTAGGGGTCCGGCGGTCGGCTGAAGCGACGCCCGTCCTTCATGCGCCCCGAGCGGTAGCGCTCATAGGCGCGGTTGGCGCGCAGCTCGGTCCAGAGCTCCTCGTCCAGGCGCCGCTTGGCTTCCTTGAGGCGCTTGCCGCGGTTGCGCGCAACCGGCCGCGCCTCCTCCGCGCGCTGTTGCTCGAGCCGGCGCTTGGCCTCGCGCAACCACGCGCGGCGACCCTCGCCGGTGCGCAGCTGCTCGGGCAGCTCGTCGCCGCGCGCCTCGCCATAGAGCTCCTCCTCGGCCGCGTCAACGGCTTGCGCTTCCTCGAGGATCTCGCGCGCGAGCTGCTCATAGTCGACGTTGGCGTTGCGACTCGCGTTGCCCGCCACCTTGGTCCCGTCGACCGCGATCACCCCGACGCTCGCGAGGCCCTGCCTCGCGCACAGCGACAGCACCTCGCCGAACAGGCCGGCGATCGCGTCCTGGTGGCGCTCGACGAACCGCGCGATCGTCGCGTGATCAGGCCGCTGCTGCGCCGCCAACACCCGGAACGCGACGTCCTCCTCGCACGCCCGCTCGATCTGCCGCGACGAACGCGTCCCGCGCGCGTACGCGTAGAGCAACAGCGCGACCATCATCGCCGGGTCATAGGCCGGCCGGCTGCGCCCGTCGACGCGATAGGCCGCGTAGAACGCCGTCGAGATCCATCTCGCCGACGGCGTCGATGACAAACCACGCGAGGTGGCCTTCCGGCAGCCACTCGCGGACATCCGGCGGCATCAGAAACGACTGCTCGCGATCACACGCGACAAAGCGCTGGCCCATCACCGAATGGTCTTAAACCCGCCGGACGACACCCCGACTTACGCGACAGCCTCGTGGAAAGGAGCAGCGCCGCCGTCGCTATCGAGTTCCATGCAGGCTGTCGCGTAAGTCTGTGCGGGAGGCGCCGTCGCCGAGTCCGACGCTCTTGATGAGGTGAGTTTCGGCCCGGCGCGGCGGCGGCGGGCGCCGGGCGGCTCGGCGGCCGCTGTGGCGTGTCGGTGGAGCTTCAGGAGATTGTGCGTGGCGGTTATCAGTCGCCACTCCGCGCGGACGGCGGCTCTGCCTCGTCGTCGGAAGCGGTCGATGCCGCGGTTGAACTTCGTGTTGGCGAAGACCGGCTCGATGATCGCTTGGCGTTGGCCGTAGAGCTCGCCGCCGCGCTCGCTGGCGAGGACTCTGCGCATGAACGCGTAAAGGCCGCCGTCCCAGCCGGGCCGCGTGCCTTTGCGGCTTCTTGGCGTCGGGCGGGATCAGCACCTGGATGCCGCGATCGACGATCCGCTCCATCTGCTGCTGATGCCAGTAGCCGGCGTCCGCGAGCAGCACCTCGGGAACCTCCGTGACGCCGGCGGCGTCAAGCTCGCGCTGGGCGGCGTCGAGCATCGGTTCAAGATGCCCGAAGTCCGGGGCGACGGTCATCACCTCGGCGGCGATCACGATCTGGTGTTCGTTAGCGACGGCTTGCGCGTTGTAGCCCTGCAGGAACCCGCGGCCGCGTGAGCCCTTGACGACGTGCGAGTCGGGATCGGTGAGGTTGATCTGGCCCTGCGGCGTCGCCGGCGGCGTGTAGGGGTCCGGCGGTCGGCTGAAGCGCCGCCCGTCCTTCATGCGCCCGCTCGCGGTAGTGCTCGTAGGCGCGGTTGGCGCGCACCTCAGTCCATAGCTCCTCGTCCAGCCGCCGCTTGGCCTCCTTGAGCCGCTTGCCGCGGCTGCGCGCAACCGGCCGCGCCTCCTTCGCGCGCTGTTGCTCGAGCCGGCGCTTGGCCTCGCGCAACCACGCGCGGCGGCCCTCGCCGGTGCGCAGCTGCTCGGGGCAGCTCGTCGCCGCGCGCCTCGCCATAGAGCTCGTCCTCGGCCGCATCGACCGCCTTGGCCTCTTCGAGGATCTCGCGCGCGAGCTGCTCGTAGTCGACGTTCGCGTTGCGACTCGCGTTGCCCGCCAACTTCGTCCCGTCGACGGCGATCACCCCGACGCTCGCCACCCCTGCTTCGCGCACAGCGAGAGCACCTCGCCGAACAGGCCAGCGATCGCCTGCTGGTGGCGCTCGAGGAACCGCGCGATCGTCGCGTGATCGGGCCGCTGCTGCGCCGCCAACACCCGAAACGCGACGTCCTCCTCGCAGGCCCGCTCGATCTGCCGCGACGAGCGCGTCCCGCGCGCGTACGCGTAAAGCAACAGCGCGACCATCATCGCCGGGTCATAGGCCGGCCGACTGCGCCCGTCGACGCGATAAGCCGCGTAGAACGCCGTCCAGATCCATCTCGCCAACGGCGTCGACGACGAACCACGCGAGGTGCCCTTCGGGCAGCCACTCCGCGGACATCCGGCGGCATCAGAAACGACTGCTCGCGATCACACGCGACAAAGCGCTGTCCCATCACCAGATGGTCTTAAACCCACCGGACGACACGCCGACTTACGCGACAGCCTCCATGCAAGGCAGCAGTCGGAGCCGTGCGGCTTGCGGGTGCTGCCTACGCCTGGAGGAGGCGGCCGGCTGGAGAGGCGTGCGGACTGCTCCTCGTGTCGCTTCTATGTCAAGAAATTGATGCGTATGTCGGTGTTCCTTGGACCGGGTGGGGCGGTTGCAGGAGTCGCCAGACGTCGCGGGCGAGGGCTCTATGTTCGGCCGGCCGCAGTCCGGTCTCCCGAACGAGCTGGATGATGATCTCGCCGAAGCTCTCGAGTTCCGCGACGAACTGCTGATCGCCTGCCGCGACGTGCTCCTCCGGGTCGGCACCCGAGAAGCCGCATGGCTTGTCGCCCACATCCACGCACTGCTCGACCTAGACGACGAGGGGGTCGCCCGGATCGCAGCGCTGAACAATTCGGTTTGGATCCGATTACGGGCGTTAGGGAGCGATTCGCTGGTCCTCGGTCGCGGAAGACGACGGCTGATCTTTAACCCGCGTCTCTACGCAACGAGTGGCGAACTGCGCCAGGCCCGCCGAGCGACTTGCCACTGGACGAATAGCTTCTTGCGCTGAGCGGCGGTCAGGACCATCCTGATCGTCCGACGCCCCTCTTTGTATACGGAGCTTCCAGGGCCATGCCGAGAGGGGCGTCGATCTCTTCCGGTCAGATTTGTCGAACCCGCCTGCTTCGCCCAAGGGCAGCACCGCACGCGCCGAATCTTGGAATCAACGAGGAGGTCGCGCGCCTCCCCGCCGCATTCACTGCCGTGGCCGTCCTCGGGACCGGCGGGCCGCAGCGCGCGCTGTCGCGTCGCCCGGTGTCTCGGCGGCAACGGCAGACTGCTCCGGTTCTACAGGCGCCGCCCCGGTGAACAGGAACCTGTGCGCCATGCTGGCGAGCACAGCGCCGATGAACGGGGCGACGATGAAGAGCCACAGCTGCGTCAAGGCCCAGTCGCCCACGAAGATCGCCGGGCCGATGCTCCTCGCCGGATTGACCGACGTATTGGTCACCGGGATGCCGACGAGATGGATCAGTGTGAGCACGAGCCCGATCGGGATGCCGGCGAAGGCCGCGTTCGCGATCCGATCGGTCGCGGCGAGCACGGTGAACACGAGGAAGAAGGTCAAGACGATCTCCACGAGCAGCGCAGCGCCCAGCGGGAAGCCGCTCGGCGAGTGATCGCCGTACCCGTTGGCGCCGAAGCCCTCGTCGGTGAGGTCGTATCCACCCGTGCGGGCCTTGATGACGATGAACAGGACAAGCGCCGCCAGGACCGCGCCGAGAACCTGGGCGATCCAGTAGCGAATCGCCTCGTCGAGCCTCATACGCCTGGAAAGCAGCAACCCGCCGGTCACCGCCGGGTTGATGTGGCAACCGGAGATCGGGCCGATCGCGTACGCCATCGCCAGAAGGGACAGGCCGAACGCGAACGCGACTCCGACGTTCCCGATGGCCTCTCCGGCGATCACCGCCGAGCCCACACCGCCGAACACCAAGATGAAGGTTCCTACGAATTCCGCGAAAGCGCGTCGATTGGCCATGGCCGCTCCTCGATTAGGCAGGTACCAGCCTCAACCGGCTGCTACACCGTGCGCTCGGTGATTCGGCCCCAGCGCGTCCGAACCTGCCCTTCACCGAGCGTGCGGCGGTCTGTGCGTCGCTCGTGCCGAGGGTATGACGCAGCCACGGTACGCGCCGGTGAGGATCGCCTCAGCTACGGAATCCGCGTCTGCCGGTCCTGTGCCGAGGGTCGCTCGCGCTCGAGGTCGCGCCACGCGCGGTCGGCCTCCAGTTGGGCTTCGGTGAACCGTTTCGCGCGCCGGCAGATGCCGCGGTAGAACTGCAGCTGGTTGACCCGGCCGACCAGGCGGAAGCCGGTGCGCAAGATCCATGGCCCGGTCTCTGCGGCCTTGGAGACTGCGTGCAGCCGGAACTGCACCTCCCCCGAATCGAGCCACTTCCAGACCTCATAGTGCATCCGTCCCTGCTCGAAGTGGCCCTCGAGCGTGTCGTAGTACCAGCCGTAGACGCAAGCGGGGCGCCCGTCGACATCGCGCGTCCACTCGTAAGTGCCGCCGATCCGCACGCCGACGCCGAAGCGCACCCCGGCGAACCGGATCTGCAGGAGCATGTCGCGCCCTTCGAATGGCGTCCGGTCGTCATAAACGGCGCGCACCTGGCCGGTATCGGCGAGCTGGTAGTCCATCACCAGCCGCCGCGTGAGCTCCCAGCTGCCGCCCGGCTCGGGCGGCCCTGGAGCCTCCGCGGGCAGCGACTCGACCATGTCGTCGCGGCGCCAGCCAATTTCGGGCGTGTAGTCGTCGAGCCGGGACGTATCGAAGTTGACGGGCCGGCCGGCGAGCGCGGTCAGCCGCCGCTCCGCGCGCCGCTTCGGAGGGGTCGTCTCTTGAGGGCCGGCCGGGTCGAGGCGGCGCGTCGTGACGATTGCTCCGCCTTCGCTGCGGCCGTGGGCGAGTTGGGCGACCTTGCCGAGGACGCTGACCCACATGTGCAGCTGGACCTCCTTGGCCAGGCGCAGATGGGAGTAGAGAGCGTCGGAGACCCGGTCTCCGCTGCGCGCCCACGACTCGATCTCGAAGCCGAGAGCCCGATGGTCCGCGCCGGCGCGAAACTCGATCTGGCCGGCCTCGAGATGGCCGTCCAGAGTCGCGAGTCGAAATGACGTCGGCGTCTCCGCGATCACGCGCACCGGCCCGTCCCATGGTCCCGGCATGCGCACGACGTACTCGTCGCCGAGAGCGAGCGGCTGATCGTCGCTCTCCTTCTGAAAGGAGGCGAACTCCGACGGAGCGATACGATCGAGATCCTGCTTGACCCGCTTCATCAAGGCCTCGGGCGTCATCGCCGAGCCGACGATCCGAGTGCGGTAGATGCGATGGACGAGCGGACCGACACCGTCGTCGGGCGTCTGGAGCATCTCCTGGCTGACTCCTTCGGGAAGCATCGGCTCCCCGTCCTGTGGCAGCGAGCCTGGCATCTCCCATCGGTGGACGGCGCCGACGCGCCAGAGATAGCGCCAGGACGCCAGCCCGACGCCGAGCGGCCAGCGCGCCGCCGTCGTCCAGCGCCTCCGGAAGCTCTGGCGAGGCGGCATGTTCAGGTACTACCGCCGGCCTTCGTGTCGCAACCGCCCGCTATGGGCATGACCGTCGAGACGATGAGCCGAGCGCTGCAGGAGCACGCCGTTCCCGCCAGCCGGTTCCTCCACGCGACGTCGCTTGCGTCCATCGCGCTGTGCATCGCGCTGTGGATCCGCGCAAAGACGGTCGGCGAGGACGAACGCGCCAACGCCGAGCGGCGGGCGCTCTTCGTCGGCCTGTGGCCGCCGATGTTCTGGCTGGTCGGTGACACGGTGCGCCGGGCGCATCGGCGCCGCACGCGATTGGGACGAGCACGCCTGTGACCGTCGATGCGCCGACACTCAAGAAGCTCTGGAGACGCGGGCAGCACGGGTGGCCCAGGAGCTCTCCCGTCATGCAGGTCCCGAACGTACCCCTGCTGGCCGCGCTGGCGGCGTGGCTGGTGGCGGCACTGACCCACGGGCTCACGCAGGACTGCGCTCGCGCGACGTTCTACACCAGCCTGGCTGCCTGGGCTTGGAAGGAGCTCGAGGACGGCGCCAACTGGATGCGCCGCGCGATCGGGGCCGCGGGGCTCCTCTTCGTCATCGCCAGGATTGCCGAGGCGCTCCGAAGCTAGCTGAACTGCGGGCGCGACGGCAGCTCGCACCGCGAAACCGCGCCTCGCTCGGTTGCCGGTCAGCGTCAGACCAGGACGTCGACTGCCGTGTGCCCACTTCGAAGTCGGCCGAGTGCCAGGCGGATGCGGCTCTTGGCCGTTCCGAGCGGCACGCCGACGTAGCGCGCGACCTGCTCGCTCGTCAGCCCACCCCAGTAGTACAGCACGAGCGCTTCCCGCTGATCGACTGGCAAGTCGCCCACGGCCCGGCGGAGCGCAGTTGCCACCTCCTGCCGCTCAAGCACGGACGCCGGATGCTGCTCAACCGAGCGCTCCAGTTCATCGTTCGAACCGGTACCGCTCACAACGGGCGCCGACGGCGCGTTGACCTGTCGCCAGAGATCGATCGCACGGCTGCGGGCCATCAGCCGCAGGTACGAGCCAAGCTCACCCCGACGATGGTCGAATCCTGCCGGATTGGCCCATACGCGCAAGAAGACCTCCTGCGTAACGTCGTCGGCTCGGCCGTGGTCATGCAAGATCCGTAACGCCGTCCGATGCACGGATGGGGCATGCGTGCGGTGCACCCGGGCGAACGTCGCGTGATCGGCGAGATTCATCGCACCCGCCTCGCTCACTTCAGTCAGGTGGCGCCGACCGTTCACGCGACGATCACCGTGCGCGACGCCGCAGCGCCCCACCTCCTCGCCGGCGGCTCGGCCACACTCCGCCAGCACACGCTTGTGCTGGTCACGAGGACAAGCCTTTTGCGTCGTCGACGGTCCACGTGCAACGCGACTTTCCCAGCGAGCGCCGCCGCGACTCCGCTGGCGTAACGACCATGACGGCATTCCCCTTCGGCTTGAACAGCCGGGTGCACTCCGTGCTGTCAAGCGAGCGGACGATCACTTCGCCAGGCGAATAATCCTCGCGTTCCTGTGGTGTCGAAGATGCGGCTGATAGCGGGCGGCGCGGTCGGCGAACTCGACCTCGTGTCTGCCGATCGGCTCGCCGCCGCTATGACGGACGTGTGGGCGCTTGCGGTTGTTTACGATGCCCGTAGCCGACGATGAAAGGGGCCGCACCTGCCGCCAGCCCCTCCTCGCCAGCGACGCGCACACGCGCCGCGCCTGGGCCACGGGGTGCGTCGCTGGGCAGCGGAATTCGTCGCCGGGTCACGCCGCGTACGGCAACCCTGGCGCCGACGCGCCCGACGGCGCGGCCCAGGGCGCGGCCGACCCCGCCGTTGCCACCCGTAACGAGCGCGCCGCAGGACCTTCGGGATGTGTCGGCAGTTATGCCGGTTCCTCGCTTAGCTGCGCGGCGTCGCGTAGCTGGGCGACGGCTCGGCGCAGCAGCCGCGAGATGTGCATCTGCGAGAGGCCCATGCGGTCGCCTATCTCAGACTGCGTGAGGTCCTCTTCGAAGCGCAGCCTCAGGATCTCCCGCTCGCGCTCGCTGAGGACCGACACCATAGACTCGACTGTGGCGGAGTCCTCGGCGTGACGGTAGCCCGGCTCGTCGCCGCCCAGCGTGTCACCGACCCGCGTAGCGTCCTGGTCGGCGTCGGAGACGGGGCGATCGAGAGAGTCGGCTCGGTAGGCGGCTGCCGCCTCGTGCGCTTCGAGCACCTGCTCGATGGTGACCCCTAGGTCGTCAGCGATCTCGGACGCAGTCGGCGCGCGCCCGAGCTTATGAAAGAGGGGATCGGTCGCGCGGTCGACGCGCAGCGCCAGTTCCTGCAGGTCGCGCGGGACCCGGACAGCCCAGCCCTTGTCGCGGTAATGGCGCTTCAGTTCTCCCGCGATCGTCGGTACGGCGAACGACGAGAACGCGGTACCGCGTGCTGGGTCGAACCGGTCGACCGCCTTCAGCAGGCCTACGGCCGCGACCTGAACGAGGTCCTCCAGCGGCTCGTTGCCCCGGTGGTAACGTCGCGCCAGCTGCCTGGCCAGTGGGAGAAACCGCTCCACCAGCGCGTCGCGGGCCGCCTGATCGTCATGCTCGCGATAGCGCGCGAACAGCCGCCGCTCCGTGAGCGTGCGCGCCAGCCGATCGTCGCTCGCGCCGTTGCGGCGGCCGTCGTTCACTGCGTCCCGTCGCGGTCGCACGTTCCTGCTGGGGACCACGGGAACTGGAGTGCCCGGCGATGGCACGTTCACGAGCATAGACGGTGAATTCTGTGTGGTTGTCATGAGGTCCAGGGCGAGTCTCCGGTTCGTAAGGGACGCGGGGTGGCACGCTGGACGCTCGCGTGCGGCTCACGCACGACGCGAACTCGGCCGAGGCCCGGTAGAGTACTGCAATAGCTATTGCGGCAACAGGGGTTGCCGCAATAGTCGTTGCTCACGGCCCGTTGTCAACCGCATGCACGAGTCTGGATCTATGGCCCAAGACGCATTCCTTGAAGCTCTGACGGCGCTCGAGGACACGCTCGCCGACAACCAGAAGCGGACGACGCTGATCAAGAAGCGAATCGCCCAGCTCCGGCGCTTGCGTTCGAAAGGCGCGTCGTACGCCGAGATCGTCGCCAGAAGCGACGGCCCGCTCCTCGTGCAGCTGCTCACCGAGAGTTCAACGGCGCTCGATAGGAGTGGGGCGAACGTACGCCGGGTCGAGGCGCGCGCGCTCTACGCCGAGGGCCTGACGATGGAGCAGATCGCGGACCGCTTCGGCGTCACACGGCAACGCGTCTCGACCCTTTTGCGCAGGCCCCAGAATGATGCGCACTAGCGCTGCTGCGTTGCTGCCGGGCGTCCGGGCGACGCGTCGCGGAAGCCATCCGAGCTTCGTCGCCTCGCGCCTAACAAGAGCGCGACTCGGCCGCCGTGCTCCTCGCAGTGGAGCCGGATCCCGTTGACATGCGGCGTGCCCATGACCTAGATCTCGCGCAGGATCGGCCGCAGCTCTTCTGCGAATGCCTCCGGCTGCTGGAGGTAGGGAGCGTGGACGCCCGAGATCGGCTGTACCGCCAGTCCGAGCTGTTCCGCGAGTCGCGTCGTAGCGCGGATCAGCTGCGGCGCGCCGTGCTGGCTGACGAGCATGCGCACGGGGACGCGGTTGGTCCGGAGCCTGTCGACGTCCGGCACGTAGCCGACAAACGCCGCCAGCTCGTTGGTGAAGAAGTGAACGGCGGTGCCCAGCATGCGCTCGCGTAGCTGGGGGTCGAGCGCCTCGAAGGCGGCGTCGGAGATGTTCAAGCGGAGGAAGGCCTCCATCGCGCGGCGGGGATCGACCGCCGCCAGCTCGAAGATCGGCTGCAGCTCGTGGTCGCCCTCCTCCGGCTCGCCCGCCAGGGCGATGAGCGCCGGCTCGTGCACGATCGCGCCGCGGACGCGCTCGGGATGGCGCGCGAGCAGCTCGAGCGCGATGTCGCCACCGCCGCTGCTGCCGAAGACGATCGCAGGAGCGAGCCCGAGCTCGTCGATGAGCGCCGCCGCGTCATCGGCCTGCGCGGCGATCTGCATCATCTCTCCGGCGCCGAGGCGCGTGCTTCGCGAGCAGCCGCGGCGGTCGTAGGCGACGGTCGCGAACTCGTCGGCGAGGCGCTCGGTGGCGCGGGCAAAGTGGCCGGCGTCGCCGGTCGCGCCCGAGATGAACAGCACCGCTGGCCCGGAGCCGCGCAGCTCGTGATGCAGATCGGACAGAATGCTGGTCGTCGTGGGCATGGCCGCCTCCGGCACTCGATGATCGGATGCCGGCGACCGTACGGGCGCTCCGCGGCGGCAGCATCGGGCGAACACCCCATCTTTGGCCTGCGCGGGATTCGCGCGCGGCCGCGCGCGGCGGTCGCTACTCGACCAGGTCGTGGCGCATCGCGAACAGCGCCGCGCCGACGCGCGTCGAGACCCCGGCCTTGGCGTAGATGTGCTCGACGTGGTGGCCGGCGGTCTTCTCGGTGACCACCAGCGCCTCGGCGATCTGCTTGTTCGTGCGCCCCTGGGCGATCAGCCGCAGCACCTCGACCTCGCGATCGGTGAGCCCCGCCGGGTGGCGCTGGCGCAGCCTGAGCGGGTCCGCACCGGCCGACTCCAGCACGGCGTCGACCGTGCGCTTCTCAAGCGCCCCAGCGCCGACCATCTCGCCGAGCTCGGCCCGAGCGCCGGCGGGAGCCAGCGCCCGCCGGTGCGGGCGATCATGGGTCATCGCGTCATAGGCGTCCGCCGCCGCCAGCAGCCGCGCGCCGACGCCGAGCTGCGACGCCGTCGCGCCCCGGTGGTAGCCGGAGCCGTCCAGTCGCTCGTGATGCGACCCGGCCAGCAGCGCGAGCGGCGCCAGCGCGGGCGAGCGCTCGAGCACGCGCTCGCTGTAGTAGGGGTGAAGGCGAACGCGCTCGCGCTCGCCAGTACTCAACGCGCCGGGCTTCTCCCAGACCCCGTTCGGCACCGCCACCCGACCGAGGTCGTGCAAGAACCCGCGGTCCGGACCGCCGTGATCTCGACGCGCGAGCAGCCGAGCGCCGCGGCGGCGGCCGCCGCCAGCTCGGCCACCCGGCCGGAGTGTCCGGTCAAAAACACCAGCTTGACGTCGACGAACTCGCCGAACGCTTGGGCGACCACTTCGACCCCCGCGCTTGAGATCGTCGCGACCGGCTCCGGCTCGGCGTCCAGGACCCGCCCGAAGCCATCGGGGGCGTCCGCTGCGCGCAGCAACGCCTCGGGCTCGGCGAGCGCCGCATCGACGATCTGGGGATCGTAGCCGCGGTCGCGGCGCCTGGCGAGCGCCTCGAGCGCCGCGGCGCGATCGCGCGCCCGGGCGACCGCGACGAAGTCGTGAGCGACGTGCACGATCCGCAGCGGCCGCGACATCTGCTCCCCGGCCACGTCCGCCGGCACGCCCTTGCCGTCCCAGCGCGCCGTCACCTGGCCGAGCGCGCGGACGACCTCGTCGCGCAGGCGCAGGCGCCGGGCGAGCAGCCGCCCGCCCTCGCACAGGTGCGCCGCCGCCAACCCGAACCGCCTCCGGCCCCCGACCAGCTGCCTGGCGACCAAGCGCGCGCGCTCGGGCAGCGGTCTGTCGTCCGCCAGCCGGCGAACCAGATGGCTCGCAGCTTCCGAGGCCTCAGACGCCGGGCCGAGCACCTGCGCACCACGGTGGAAGTGGATCTCGTCCCCGCCGACCCAGCTCGCAAAGTCACTCGCCGCCGCGGTGCAACCCAGGTGGACCAGCAGCGCCAGGTAGTAGACGTCGGAGCGCTCCTCCGGGGCGCAGCCGAGCCGGTCCGCAAGCTCGAGCGCCGACAGGCACACCCCAAGCTCATGCTCGAGCGGCCGGCCCAGACCGAGATCGGTCGCCAGCGACAACGCCGCCATCAGCTCCGCCAGCCGGATCTGACCATCGCGGGCGCGCCGTCGCCATCGCGCGAGTCTAGATCGAGCCCGCTCGTCGCAATCTGGAGCTGCTACCGCCTGATTGCGCTCATCTGCGCCGACGCGCACTGCAACGGACGAAGACCAGTCGTTCGCCGACGCGCAATCGGCCGGCAGCCGCGCTCCCGCATCCGTGGAAAGCTAGCCGCGTCATGCTCCCGCTATCGCGTTCCATGCAACCAGCACTCCCGCACCGAGCAGGCCTGCCGTTGCCGCGCGGTTGCGTTCGCGGCGACATCACCGCCGATGCCTCCCGGGGAAGCGGCCAGAGCTGGCCTGGACCTTCGGAGACTCCACGGGAGCGGCGAACATCGGCCCACCGGTCTCCCGCCTACCGGCTGATCGACCAGGACGTCGGAGCGTATCGACGAGTGGCTACGTGCCAAGCCTGCAGATTGGTCCGCCCGGCTGGTCCGCCCGGGCGCCTGATCGACCCCGCATCCGACCCGAGAAACGAAGAAACCCTGCGATCTGCAGGGCTTCTACGGAGAGCGGATGAAGGGACTCGAACCCTCGACCTTCTGCATGGCAAGCAGACGCTCTAGCCAACTGAGCTACATCCGCGCGAGGGGGCGAGTATAGCCCCGGCTGCCGCGGTCAGGCGACCCGGACGGCGATCCCGGGGTACTCGAGCACGAGGCCGTGCCGGTCGTATGCCAGCTCGCAGCGGAAGTCGAACGCGGGTGCGCGGTAGTCGTAGCGGCGGTCGGCGATCCGCTCGTAGCGCTGCTCGAGCCGCTCGATCGCGAGGCCGTCCGCGCGGACGTAGGCGGCCGGGGCCTCGGCGGCCGCGCCGACCGCCAGGGCGAGGCGGTGCATCGGCAGTGCGTCGTGAACGCGGAGGACTCGAGGTCGATGTCGAGGCAGCCCGCCAGCTCCGCGCGCTCGATGCCGTCGGCCACCCACCCACCTTCGCCGTCCGCGCGCACCTCGACCGCGTGCTCGCCCGACGGCGAGCGGCCGGTGATCCGCGCGCGGCGCGTGTGCCAGCGCTCGTCGACCTCGATCGTGTAGCCGACGGTCCACGCCACCCCGTCCTCGACCGCCGCGGTGGAGCCGTGGAAGCGCACGCCGCCGCCCACAGCCTCGACGAACAGCACCTCGAACCCGTCGCGCGCCTCCCGATGGCGCCACGCCGCACTCGGGGGGAGGCTCACGCCGCGAACAGTACCGCCGGCTCGACCCGGCGCTCCGGCGGCTCGCCGCCGCGCAGCACCGCGACGATCTCGGCCAGCCGGCCGGCGAGCTGCGCTCGCGACAGCCCGACGGTCATCGCGATGTCCTGGCTCGCCGTGCCCGCCAGGCGCATCGCGACGATCGCGCGGTCGACGTGCCCGAGCCCGGCCGCGGCCCGCCGCTGCTGGCCCGCCGTCGGCTCCGGCAGGGCACGCTCGCCGCGGCCGGCCGCGCGCACGCGCGTCGACCAGGTCGCGGGAGTCCGCCGTCCGCCCGGCGATCGCGTGGACCCCGGCGAGCCGCGCCGCGACCAGGACGTCGCCGCCGTCGGCGTAGAGCACGAGCCGCGCGCCGGGGAACCGGCGGCGGATCCGCAGGCACAGCCCGAGCGGCTCGTCGTCCCGCGGCGCGCCGACCAGCACGACGCCCGGGTCGGCGCGATAGAGCAGCGGCCACAGCCCGCGCGCGTCGGCGGCGGCGCCGACGGACTCGATGTCCGCCTGGCGCCGCACGATCGACTCCACGCCGCAGCGCACGGCCGGCTCCTGGTCGACCACCGCGAGCCGCACCATCACGCCGGCTCCGGCGCCAGCACCGGGCGCATCGCGAGGACGGGGCGGCGGCCCTCGGCGTAGCGGCGGGCGAGCCGCCCCGCGCCGTAGCCGGCGGCGGCCACGACGAGCCCGGCGGCGATGTCGAACACGTAGTGGTTGCCGGTGGCGACCACCGTGAGGCACACGAGCGGGCCCCACAGCATCGCGAGCGCCTTCGTCAGCGGCCGCTTCGCCGCCGCGGCGAGCGCGAACGAGATCGCCATCGCGAACCCGCAGTGCAGGCTCGGGCACCGCCGGCGAGCTCGTTGTAGAAGACGCTCGAGCGGCCGGTCATGACGACCGCGCCGGTGCGCTCACCGAGTCCGTGAAGCCCGAGCCCGGCCAGCCGCGGCGGGGCGACCGGGAACGCCGCGTAGATCGGGATCGAGATCAGCCAAGTCGCCAGCACCGTGTCGCGCAGCGGCCGGTAGACCTTCGGCGCCCAGCGGTAGAGCGCGAGCAGGACCAGCGGCAGCACGACGAGCTGCGCGGCGAGGTACGTGTGGCTCAGGAACCACGAGGCGAAGCCGCTGTCGAACGCGTCCTGGACTGCGTGCTCGACGCCCACGCCGAGGTCGTCCTCGACGCCCACGATCCACTCCGCGTTGTCGACCGCGAGCCCATGTCGCCGGCGCTGACCCAGCGGCCGGCGTTGTAGAGAACGTAGGCGCCGACGAACATCTTGAGCTCGGTGTAGCGGCGCATCACGCGCGCCCTCCGGACAGCGTCAGCTCCGACACGTCGCGCGGGAACAGCGCAGCGGTGCACCAGTCGCCGAGCACGCGCAGGCGCCGCGAGGCGAACGGGAGCTGGTGCAGGTGGTAGGCGCGGGCGAACGTCCAGCCGGCGATCCCGCGCACGTGCAGCCGCCCGACGACGGCGATCCCGTGGCGGCTCCCGAGCGTGGCCATCTGGCCGCGCGTCTTGTAGCCGTAGGGCGCCGGCGTGCCGGTCAGGTTGGCCGCGAGCACGCGGGCCTGGCGGAGCGCGTGCTGGCAGGTCGGCGGGTCCAGCTCGCCGGGCGTCGCCGTGTTCGGGACGGCGGCGCCGTCGCCGAGCGCCCAGACGCCGGGCATGCCGACGACCTCGAGCGTGGGCTCGACGAGCACGCGGCCGCGGTCGTCGACCGGCAGCCCGAGCGAGGCGGCCATCGGGTTGGCGGAGACGCCGGCCGTCCAGACGACGGTCCGCGTGGGGATCCGCCGCCCGTCGTCGAGCTGCGCGCCCGTCGCGTCGACGGACTTCAGCGCCGTCCCGTTGATGACCTCGATCCCGTTGCGGCACAGCGTGCGCGCCGCGAAGCCGGCGAGCCGCTCGGGCGTCTGGCCGAGGATCCGCGGGGCGTGGTCGACCAGGACCCAGCGCGGCTCCATCCCGCGCAGGCGGCGGTGGCGGCGCAGCGCCGCCTCGGCCAGCTCGCGCAGCTCGGCGATCGCCTCCACGCCGGCGAAGCCGGCGCCGGCGATGACGAACGTGAGCCGCTGCGTCGCCGTGTGCGGCGCGGCGTCGGCGAGCTCGATCTGGCGCAGGACGTGGTTGCGCAGGCGGATCGCGTCGCTGAGGTCCTTGAGCCCGAGCGCGTGCTCGGCGAGACCGGGGACCTGCGGCATCCGGGTGACGGAGCCGAGCGCGACCACCAGGTCGGTGTAGGAGACGTCGAACCGGCCCGCGTCGGACTCCACGCGCACCACGCGGCGCTCGTGGTCGACCGCGGTGGCGCGGCCGAGCAGGAGGTCGGCGTGCGGGCACATGGTGCGCAGCGGCACGACGACGTGCCGGGGCTCGATGCTGCCGGCGGCCGCCTCGGGCAGCAGCGGCGTGTAGAGCATGTAGTTCGTGGGGTTCACGATCGTCGCGCCGGCGTGGCCGAGCCGGCGCGCGACCTGGGCGCCGGCGAAGCCGCCGCCGAGGACGAGCGTGCCTCCTCGCGCAACTCGATGGATGACGTGCTGTCTCATGGGATCTGGACCTCTCGGCGGTGCTGGATCAGGAAGCGGGCCATGGCAGCAAGACTGGCGCCGCGAGCGCCTTCCGACATCCGGGCGCTCCCCTGAACGGACACCCTGATTTCTCCGGGGCGCTGGGTTATGCTCGCCGCGCGACATGGCCCTGCTTGCCCAGCCGCTCGTCGGGCGCGCCGAGGAGCTCGGCGCGCTGGAGGCAGCGGTGGCGGAGCTCGCGCGCGGGCGCCCCGGCGCGATCGAGCTGCTCGGCGAGCCCGGGATGGGCAAGACGCGCCTGCTCGCGGAGCTGGAGACGCTCGCCGCCGCCCGCGGGCAGCTCGTGCTGTCGGGCACCGCGTCCGAGCTGGAGGACGACCTGCCGTTCTGGGTGTTCGTCGACGCGCTCGACGAGTACGTCCAGGCGCTCGCGCCGCACCGGCTGGACGCGCTCGACGCGGAGGCGCGCGCCGAGCTGCCCAACGTCCTCCCCTCCGCCCCGCGGCCGGACGCCGCCGCGCCGCCGGCCATCGAGCGCTACCGCACGCACCGTGCCGTCCGCGCGCTGCTCGAGGCGCTCGCGGAGCAGCGGCCGCTGGTGCTGCTGCTCGACGACCTGCACTGGGCCGACTCGGGCTCGATCGAGCTGCTCGGCGCGCTGCTGCGCCGCCCGCTCGCGGCGCCCGTCCTGCTGGCGCTGGCCGTCCGCCCGCGCCAGGTGCCGGAGCGGCTGGCCGCGCCGCTGGACCGCGCCCACCGAGCCGGGGCGCTGACCCGGCTCGACCTGCGCGCGCTCAGCCGCGAGGAGGCGCGCGACCTGGTCGGCCCGGCCGCGGCCGACGCCCTCTACGCCGACAGCGGCGGCAACCCGTTCTACCTCGAGCAGCTGTCGCGCTCGGCCGGCGGCGCGTCCGCGGCCCCGGGACTGAAGCTGGGCGGCGTCGAGGTGCCGCGCGCCGTCGCCGCCTCGCTGGCCGGGGAGCTGGCCGCGCTGGACGGGACCGCGCGGCTCGTGCTCGAAGGCGCCGCGGTGGCCGGCGACCCGTTCGAGCCCGATCTGGCGGCCGCGGCGGCCGGCGTCGCCGAGCTCGCGGCGGTCGAGGCGCTGGACGAGCTGCTGCGGCGCGACCTCGTCCGCCACACGGACGTCCCGCGCCGCTTCCGCTTCCGCCATCCGCTGGTGCGTGGCGCCGTCTACGAGGGCGTGCCCGGCGGCTGGCTGCTCGGGGCGCACGAGCGCTGCGCCGCCGCGCTGGCCGCGCGCGGCGCGCCCGCGGTGGCGCGCGCCCACCACGTCGAGCATTCGGCGCGGCACGCCGACATGGAGGCGGTCGCGGTGCTGGCGGCGGCGGGCGAGGCGGCCGCGCAGCGCACGCCCGCCGGCGCCGCGCGCTGGTACGCCGCCGCGCTGCGGCTGCTGCCCGCGGACGCCGCCGCCGAGCAGCGGATCGGGCTGCTGATGGCGTCGGCCGGCGCGCTCGCCGCGGCGGGCCGCTTCGCCGATGCGCACGCCGCGCTGCTCGAGAGCCTCGAGATCGTCCCGCCGGAGGCGCTGGGCGTGCGGGTCCAGCTGACCGTCGCGTGCGCGGGGATGGAGGGGCTGCTCAGCCACCGCACGGCCGAGCGCGCGCGGCTGGAAGGCGCGATCGACGCGCTGCCCGACCTCGCCTCGCCGCTCGCGATCACGCTGATGCTCAGCCTGTCCGCCAGCGGGATCTACCTCCACGACTACGAGCTCGCACGCGACTGGGCGGGCCGTGCGCTGGAGGTGGCCGAGACGCTCGGCGACCCGGCCCACGTCGCCCATCCGGCCGCGGCGTGCGCGCTCACCAACGCGTTCCTGTGCGACGTCGCGGAGGCCGAGCGCCACCACGCGGTCGCGGCGGGGATCCTCGACCCGATGTCCGACGAGGAGGTCGCCGGGCACATCGCCGCCCTCAGCCAGCTGTCGGTCTCGGAGCTGTACCTGGACCGCTTCGAGGACGGCGGCCGTCATGCCGAGCGCGCGCTCGTCGTCGCGCGGGCGACGGGGCAGGTGCTGCTGTTCCCGATGCTCGCGCCGCTGTGCGGGAGCTTCTGGCAGCTGCTCGGCCGCCTCGGCGAGGCGGCCGACGTCGTGGACGGGGCGATCGAGCAGGCGCGGCTGGTCGGCCACGCCCACGGTCTCGCGTGGGCGCTGTTCACGCGTGCCGTGATCGCGCTCGAGGCGGGCGACCTCGAGGCGTCGCTCGCCGCGTCCGAGGAGAGCTACGAGCTGACCGACGACGGCCAGCCGGGGATCGTGGCCTGCTACGCGGGCATCACTCGCGGGCTCGGCACGATCGCCGCGGGCGACCCCGCGCGCGGGCTCGCCCTGGTGACCGAGCGCGGCGGCGGCGAGGCGCTGACGATGATGACCGGCATCTGGCGGGCGCAGCACCTCTCCAACCTCACGGCGGCCTGGCTCGCGACCGGCCGGCGGGCGGAGGCAGAGCGCAGCGCCGCGACCGCCGCGGAGATCGCCGCGACGACCGGCCTGCCGTTCGCGCGGATGGCGGCCCGCCGCGCGGCCGCGCACCTGGCGCTCGACGCCGGCGACACCGCCGCGGCGGCGGACCACGCCGTCGCCGCGGTCGCGGCCGGGGAGCAGAGCGGCGCGCCGATCGAGCTGGCGATCACGCGCACGCTCGCGGGCCGCGCGCTCGCGCAGGCGGGAAGGCCGGACCGGGCGATGGCGGAGCTCCAGGAGGCCGCGACCGTGCTCGACGCCTGCCGCGCGCTACGGCTGCGCGACGAAGCCGAGCGGGAGCTCCGGCGGCTCGGCTTCCGCAGCACCCACCGGCGCACGCGCGCGGGCCGCGCCGACGGCGCCGGCGTCGATGCGCTGACCGAGCGCGAGCTCCAGGTGGCGCGCCTGATCGTCGACCGCCGGACGAACCCGCAGATCGCGGCCGAGCTGTTCCTCAGCCAGAAGACCGTCGAGACGCACATCCGCAACCTCTTCCACAAGCTGGGCGTCTCATCGCGGGTCGAGGTCGCCCGCGCCGTCGAGCGCGCCGAACGCGAGTAGTTCGGCTAGCCGCACCCGGAGCGGTTCGTCAGGGTGGCGAATCCGGGTCGCCGCCCGATGTCGCGTGACGCCCGTCACGAGACGCTCGCCGTCGTTCCGCAACCTCATGAAGGAGTGACGGGTAAAGATGGCTACGTTCTTGTATCGGCTGGGCGGATGGGCGTTCGAGCGCCGGCGGAGGGTGCTGGCGTTCTGGCTCATCGTCGTGGTCGGCGTCGGCTTCGCCGCCGCCGCGTTCAGCGGCCAGACCGACAACAGCTTCAGCGTCCCGGGCACGGAGTCCCAGCGTGCCCAGGACCTGCTCGAGGAGAAGTTCCCCGGCGCGGGCGGCGCATCCGCACGCGTCGTGTACAAGGCGCCGGAGGGCGAGTCGCTCACCGACGCGGAGAACAAGGCGGCGGTGATGGCCTCCGTGGAGGAGGCCAAGCACGCCGCCGACGTGACCGCGGTCATCGACCCGTACTCCGCCAACGCGATCACGAAGGACGGCCAGATCGGCTACGCCGACGTCATCTACCCGGTCCCGGCCGGCGAGATCGACGAGGAGACGCGCGACGAGCTGGCCGAGGTGGCCGACCCGGCGCGTGACGCCGGCATGCAGGTCGAGTTCGGCGGCGGCCTCGTCGACGACAGCAAGGAGGCCGGCTCCGAGAGCGCCGGCATGATGATCGCCTACGTGGTGCTCGCCATCACGCTCGGCTCGCTGCTCGCCGCCGGCCTGCCGCTGATCACGGCCATCATCGGCGTGGCGATCGGCATCACCGGCCTGACCGCGCTCTCGGGCGTGATGAACGTCTCCGAGACCGCGCCGATCCTCGCGACGATGCTCGGCCTCGCCGTCGGCATCGACTACGCGCTGTTCATCCTCGCCCGCCACCGGCAGAACCTCGGCGACGGGATGAGCCCACGTGACGCCGCCGCGCACGCGACGGCGACCGCGGGCAGCGCCGTGGTGTTCGCGGGCGCGACCGTGGTCATCGCCCTGGTCGGCCTGCTCGTGGTGAACATCCCGTTCCTGTCCGTCATGGGCCTCGCGGCCGCCGGCACGGTGACGATCGCCGTGCTGATCGCACTGACGCTGCTCCCGGCGATGCTGGGCTTCTGCGGGATGCGTGTCGCGCGCCTGAACCGCGTGCTCGGCTACGGCAGCGAGCGCCGTGCCCGCAAGGACTCGATGAGCCTGCGCTGGGTCCGGTTCGTCACGCGGCGCCCGCTCGCCGTGCTGATCGTCGGCCTGTCGATGCTCACGCTCGTTGCCCTGCCGGCCCTGCACATGAAGCTCGGGCTGCCGGACGGCGGCTCGTCGCCGACGACGAGCACCGAGCGGCGCGCGTACGACATCCTCACCGACGCGTTCGGCCCCGGCTTCAACGGCCAGCTGACCGTGGTGGTGGACGCCCCCGGCGTCGAGAAGTCCCAGCAGGAGCAGTTCGCGAAGGACGTCGCGGAGGGGCTCGAGGAGTTCCCGGGCGTGGCGGCGGTCTCCCCGCCGGCGCAGAACGAGGCTGGCGACCTGACGATCGTCGCGGTGACGCCCGAGGGCAGCCCGTCGTCGGATGCGACGCGCGACCTGGTCTCGGCGCTGCGTGACAAGGCCGACACGATCCCGGCCTCGGCCGGCATCGAGGGCCTCGTCACGGGCACGACGGCCGTCAACATCGATACCGCCGACCGGCTGAGCGAGGCGCTGCCGCGCTACGCGCTGGTGGTCGTCGGGCTGGCGCTGATGCTGCTGACGATCGTGTTCCGCTCGATCCTCGTGCCGCTGAAGGCGGCGGCCGGGTTCGTGCTGAGCGTCGCCGCCTCGATGGGCGTCGTGGTGTTCATCTTCCAGGACGGCAACTTCGCCGAGCTGTTCAACGTGGCCCGTCCGGAGCCGATCCTGTCGTTCCTGCCGATCCTGCTGATCGGGATCCTGTTCGGGTTGGCGATGGACTACGAGGTGTTCCTGGTCTCGCGGATGCGCGAGCACTTCACGAAGACCGGGAACGCGCGTGAGGCGGTGATCACCGGCTACGCCCACAGCGGGCGGGTCGTCGTCGCCGCGGCCACGATCATGATCGCGGTGTTCGGGGCGTTCATCCTCGACCCGAGCCCGATCACGAAGTCGATCGGCCTGTCGCTGGCGTTCGGCGTGCTGGCCGACGCGTTCCTCGTCCGGCTCACGCTCGTGCCCGCCGTGATGGCGCTGCTCGGGCGGTCGGCGTGGAAGCTGCCGCGCTGGATGGAGCGGTTCGTGCCGAACCTCGACATCGAGGGGTCCAGCCTCGCGAAGGGGACGGCGTGATGACGAGCCGCAACTCGGCCGGGTCTGGGGCGCACAAGCGCCCCGGCCCGGCGGCCATCCTGCTGGTGCCGGTGATCGTCGCGCTCGTGCTCACGCTGTTCGCGTGGCCGAGCGCGCGGCTCGAGCCGCGGGACCTCCCGATCGGGCTCGCCGGCTCGCCGGACGCCGTGGCGCCGTTCGAGCAGCGCCTGTCGGCGCAGGACGGCGCGTTCGACGTCGTCCGCTACGCGAGCGCCGGCGAGGCTCGTGAGGGCATCGAGGACCGTGAGGTCTACGGCGCCTTCGTCGTGTCGGACGAGGGCGCGCCGTCCGTGCTCGTCGCCTCGGGCGCGAGCCCGGCCGTGGCGCAGCTGATCACGCACGCCGCGCCGGAGGGCGCGCCCGTGCAGGACGTGGTCGAGGCGGGCCGCAGCGGCTCGTCGCTCGGTTCCTCGGTGCTGCCGCTCGTCATCGCCGGGATCCTGACCGGCGTCCTGTCGGCCGTGCTGGCCTCGGGCGCCTGGCGGCGCGGCGCGCTGCTCGTTGCCGGCTCGGCGCTCGCGGGCGTCGTCTCGGCCCTGATCGTCGACAGCTGGCTCGGCGTGGTCGGCGGCTCCTGGGCGTCGAACGCGGGCGCGCTCTCGCTGACGATCCTCGCGATCGGGTCCGTGATCGCCGGGCTCAAGGCGCTGCTCGGCGAGCCGGGCGTGCTGCTCGGCGCGCTGACGATGGTCCTGATCGGCAACCCGTTCTCCGGCGTGCAGTCCGCGCCGGAGCTGCTGCCGCAGCCCGTCGGCGGGCTCGGCCAGCTCCTTCCCCCGGGCGCCGGCGGCAACCTGCTGCGCAGCACGGGGTTCTTCGACGGCGCCGCCGCCGGCGGCCACGTCGCGGTCCTGGCCGCCTGGGTGGTCGCGGGCGCGGGGCTGCTCGCGCTCGCCTCGCTGCGAGGCCGCCGCGAGCCCGCCGTCGCACCAGCTCCCGCGCCGGCCTGAGCACCCGGCTCTACGGAGTCCAACACGAGCGGCCGCCCGGTTCTCCGGGCGGCCGTTTCGTTTGCCGCCGGCCGGGGGCGTTGCGCCGGCGGACGTCAACGGCGGCCGGGTGGGGTGGTGGAGGGACCGGCGGCGGTGTTCAACGTCGTACGGGTCGCTGCTCGGGGCGGTGATTACGACGTTGGACACCCATACGGTGTCGAACGTCGTAACGCGCGGCGATTCGTCCCGCCGTTACGACGTTGAACACCGCGAGCGACGAAAACGTCGTAACGCCCACCGCCCAGATCGGCGGTTACGACGTTTCCACCGCATGGCGAGGCAAACGTCGTAACCGCCCCGCCCGGCACCAACCGTTACGACGTTCTCACCGCCGCCGCCGGCCCCTCCACCACCCCCACCCAGCCGCCGTTGACGTTCGCCGGCGCAACGCCCCCGGCCGGCAACAACCACAACGAAAAAAGCGGCCGCCCGGGGCTCCGATCCCGGGCGGCCGCTGTGTTGTTGACCCCTCAGCCGCGTGACCGGCCGAAGTCAAGAGCTCGCCTCAGGCGGCGAGCGGGAGATCGGTGTCGTCGGCAGCCTCGGAGACCACAGGCCGGACCACCGGGGCGCCCGGCCCGAGCCGGAACTCCTGGCCGAAGTGCTGCACGAGGAGGCCGTTGCCCTTCACGAGCTCGTAGCTGGTCGCGCGCGGCGTCATGTCGACCTCGATGAGCTGCCCGCGGACCTCGACGCGGAAGCGCAGCCGCGTCCACTCGGCCGGCAGCCGCGGGTGGAAGCGCAGCTCGCCGTCGAAGTCGCGCAGGCCGCCGAAGCCGGCCACCAGCGCGAGCCAGGTCCCGCCGGCGGAGGCGACGTGGATGCCGTCGCGGGTGTTGCCGTGCGCGTCGAGCAGGTCGACCGAGAGGGACTCGAGGAAGTAGTCCATGGCCGCGTCCGCGTGACCCACCGCGGAGGCCACGACGCTCTGCACGGCCGCGGAGAGCGTGGAGTCGCCGGTCGTGAGCGGGTCGTAGTAGTCGAACGTGCGCCGCGTCTCCTCCTCGGTGAACGCGCGGTCGAGCAGGTACGTGGCCAGCACGACGTCGGCCTGCTTGATCACCTGGTGGCGGTAGAGCTCGAGCGGGTGGTAGTGCAGGAGCAGCGGGTAGCGGTCGTCGGGCGTGTTCTCGAAGTCCCAGCGCCGCCGCGAGAGGAAGTTCTCGTCCTGGAGCACGATGCCGAGCTCCTCGTGGCGCGGGACGTACATCAGCGCGGCGGCCCGCCGCCAGCCGGCGACCTCCTCCGGCGTCACGCCCAGGGAGCTCACGAGCCGCTCGTGCGCCTCGGGATCCTGGCCCTGGAGCCAGTCGATCACCCGCGCGGCGCCCTCGAGGTTCTCGCGCGCCATCAGGTTCGTGTAGGCGTTGTTGTCGACCACCGTCGTGTACTCGTCGGGACCGGTCACGCCGTTGATGCAGAACGCCCCGCCGCGGCGCTCGGAGAAGAAGCCGAGCTCCATCCACAGCCGCGCGGTCTCGATCAGCACCTCGGCGCCCGGGCCGAGCGCGAAGTCGAGGTCGCCCGCGACCCACAGGTAGTGGCGAATGGCGTAGGCGATGTCGGCGCTGATGTGGTACTGCGCCGTGCCCGCCGCGTACCAGGCCGAGGCCTCGTCGCCGTTGATCGTCCGCCACGGGTAGGCCGCGCCGCCGTGGCCGATCTCGGAGGCCCGCTTCCGCGCGGCGTCGAGCATCGACACCCGGAACTCGAGCACCTGCTTCGCCCACCGCGGGTTCGTGTGGATGAGGAACGGGACGACGTAGATCTCCGTGTCCCAGAAGTAGTGGCCCTCGTAGCCGTGCCCGGTGACGCCCTTGGCCGCCACGCCGAGCCCCTCGCCCCGCGCGGTCGCCTGCATCAGCTGGAAGAGGTTGAAGCGGACGGCCTGCTGCACGCCGGGAGCGCCGTCGATGCGCACGTCGCTGCGGCGCCAGAACTGTGCCACGCGGCGCGAGTGGGAGCGCTCGACGGCGGCGAAGCCCGCTCCCGCGGCGCGATCGAGCGTGCGCTTCACGCGCCGCCCCAGGTCGCCGGCTGACGCCTCGGGCGCCCAGTGGTGGGCGACGTACTTGGTGAGCACGAGCATCTCGCCCGCGTCGAGCGACGCGGTGACCGCGAGCTCGGCGCGATCGTCCTCGACGGTCGCCGAGAGCGTGCGGGCGCCCTCCACGCGGTGCTCCATGCCGACCGCGAGCCTCAGGCCGCTGTGGCGGGTGGCCAGCTCGAGGACCGCGCGCGTGCCGCCGGCGCCGGCGGCGACCGGGACGAGCACCTTCTCGGCGAAGCCCTTGCCGCGCCGCGGGTCGTCGCCCGTCTGCTCCGGCGCGTGCGTCACGAGCTCGGACGACAGCTCGACCGCGACGGCGCCGTCGCGCGCGATCACCTGGTACTCGATCGCCGTCAGGTGGCGGTCGGCCAGCGAGACGAGCCGGCGGGAGCGGACCAGCACGCGCCGCCCCGTGCCCGTGCGGAACTCCACCTCGCGGCGCAGGACGCCGGTGCGCATGTCGAGGACGCGCTCGTAGCGCAGGACCTCGGCGGTCCGGACGTCGAAGGGCTCGCCGTCGACGGTGAGCCGGACGATCGAGCCGTCGGTGGCGTTGACGATCGTCTGCCCCGTCCGCGCCAGCCCGTAGGCGTCCTCGGGGTACTCGATCGGCCACGTCTCGTGGAAGCCGTTGAGGACCACGCCCGGGTCGTGCGCCCCCGCACCCTCGTCGTGCGTGCCGCGCACGCCGAGGTAGCCGTTGCCGAGGGCGAACACCGACTCGAGCGCGGGCGAGTTGTCCGGCCGGCGCTCGGCGATCTGCCATTCGGAGCCGGGGCGGAGCCCGGTCGCGGCCGCGATCGCATCGTCCGCCTGCGAGGAGCGTGAACCGGTGGGGTGCTTGGGGTGGGCGTGCTTGCGAGGGGGCATGGCGAGAGCATGGACTCGCGCACGCCCCCTGACATCGGGGGCACCCCCTGATCCGCGACCCTGAAAGCGCCGTGGCGGGGGCATCCCTGCCCCCGCCGACGAGGGTCAGTGGTGGCCGCCGTGGCGCCCGATCTGCGAGCGGATCTCCCCGCCCGGGAAGGCCACGCTGTGGACGTTCACGTAGGTCACTCCTGCGCGGATCGCCTGGACGAACTCCTCGAACTCGCCCGCGCTGATGCCCTGCGCGGCCGATCCGGTACCGACGTCGTCCCGCTCGATCACGCCCGAGACCGTGCCGCCCCCGGCCGGGCACTCCGGGGTGCTCGCGCGCGGCGAGGGATTCGCCGCCGAGTCGCACAGCCAGGCGACGATCGGCCCGTTGTTCGTGCGCTTCTCGAAGTGGATGTGCGCCTGCCTGACTTCCGTCGGGATCCCCGCGAACGACAGCGTGTAGCGTGATCGTCTCGGCGGCGGGATCGATCTGCGCGCGGAACTCGCCCACGCCCGGCGTCGAGATCGCCAGGTTCTCCTCGTAGCCGTTGAGCGTCTCCTTGATGTCGCCACCGCTCCCGGCCACCGCTACGGCGCCCACCCCCAGCACCGCCGTCGTCGCCACGAACAGCCCGAGCGTTTTCCTCACGACCCTTCCTCCTCCTGTCGAGGGCTTGGCGGACCGTCATACGCGCCGAGGGGCGCGGAGGTTCAGCGCGGGTACTTGCGGTTCTCGTCGTTCTCGGTCTTCTCGCCGCGGGCGACGATGACCGCGTAGGCGATCAGCGCGGTGACGAAGGCCGGGAACAGCACGAACCAGACGAGGATGTAGACGATCGTCGTCGTGAGGGCCGCATCGGCGAAGATCGCGATCACGGCCGGGAGGTTAACGCTTCGCGCCCCCGTATCGTGGTGCGCCCCGTGAAGCGCTACGACGTCGTCATCGCGGGCGGCGGCCACAACGGGCTGGTCGCCGCCGCCTACCTCGCCCGCGCCGGGCGGTCCGTGCTCGTGCTCGAGCGCCGCGAGCACCTCGGCGGCGCCGCCGTGTCCGAGCGCCCGTGGCCGAGCGTCGACGCGCGGCTGTCGCGCTACTCCTACCTCGTCTCGCTGCTGCCCGAGTTCATCGCGCGCGACCTTGGGCTCGGCCTGGAGCTGCGGCGGCGGCCGATCTCCTCGTACACGCCGCGGCCCGACGGCGGTGGCCTGCTCGTCCGCACCGGCAAGGCGCCGCACGACCGCTGGCGCGAGTTCTACGCGATGACCGCGCGCGTCGGGCGCCGGGTCTTCCCCACGCTCACGCAGCCGCTGCCGACGCGGGACGAGCTGCGCGCGGAGGTCGCCGAGGACGCCGCGTGGGAGGCGCTGTTCGAGCGCCCGCTCGGCGAGGTCGTCGACGAGGTGTTCGAGGACGACGTGGAGCGCGGGGTCGCGCTCACGGACGGCCTGATCGGCACGTTCGCCGGCGCCCACGACGCGTCGCTGCGCCAGAACCGCTGCTTCCTCTACCACGTGATCGGCAACGGCACGGGCTACTGGGACGTGCCCGTCGGCGGGATGGGCGCGCTGACCGCCGCGCTGGCCGAGGCGGCCGCGGCGGCGGGCGCCGAGCTGCGCAGCGGCGCCGAGGTGACGGCGATCGCGACCGACGGCGAGCGCGCCGAGGTCCGCTGGGACGGCGGCGCGGCCGAGGCGGCGCACGTGCTCGCGAACGTCGCGCCCGCGGTGCTGGCGCGGCTGCTCGGCGAGCCGGCGCCCGAGCCGGCGCCCGAGGGCGCGCAGCTCAAGGTCAACCTGCTGCTCTCGCGGCTCCCGCGGCTGCGCGACGAGTCGGTCGACCCGCGCGAGGCGTTCGCCGGCACCTTCCACGTCAACGAGTCCGCGAGCCAGCTCGCGACGGCGTACGCGCAGGCGAGCGCCGGGAGCATCCCCGAGCTGCCGCCGTGCGAGATCTACTGCCATTCGCTGACCGATCCCACGATCCTCGGGCCGGAGCTGCGGGCGGCCGGCGCCCAGACGCTCACCTGCTTCGTCCTGCACATGCCGGCCAGGCTGTTCCCCGCGGGAGACGAAGCCGCCAAGGACGCGGCGGTCGCCGCCACGCTGCGCTCGCTCGACGCCGTGCTGGCCGAGCCGATCGAGGACTGCCTGTGGCGCGCGCCCGACGGCACGCCGTGCCTGGAGGCGCGCACGCCCGCCGAGCTCGAGGCCGAGCTCGGCCTCCCCGGCGGGCAACATCTTCCACCGCGACCTCGCCTGGCCCTACGCCGAGGCGCCCGGCGAGGCCGGCACGTGGGGCGTGGAGACCGCGCATCCCAACGTCCTCGTGTGCGGCGCCGGCGCGCGCCGCGGCGGCGGCGTCAGCGGCATCCCCGGCCACAACGCGGCGATGGCCGTGCTCAGTGGTGATGACCGCGCCCGGCCGCTCCGGCGCGGCGCGCCCAGCCGCAGCGTCTCGCTGACGGCCAGCGGCGTCGCGCCGTCGGCGAGCGTGAGGACGACGCGGGCGCGCACGGAGCGCGGGATCCGCGCGCGCAGGCGGGCGGTGGAGTCCTCGTCGAGCCGCGCCCGCCGCACCGGCCACCAGCCGAAGCGCTCGCGCAGGTGCAGCTGGAGCACGACCGTCGCGCCGGGCGAGGCGGGCAGCACGCGCGTGCGCACCAGGGCGCGCCGGTGGTGGACGCGGCCGGTCGCCTCGACGGTGCGGTCCAGCACGAGCAGCTGCACGGGCGGGCTCGCGGCGTCTCCGGCCACCGCCCGCAGCTGCGCGGCGCCGGAGGGCCGGAAGCTCGCGGCGAACGCCCCGTCGTCGCCGCGCGGTCGTGCTCGCCACCGGCGCGAAGCCGCCGCCGGCGTCGGCCTCGATCGCGATCGGCGTGCCGGGCTCGAGCGCGCTGCGCCCGCGGACGGTGAACGGCCGCGCCGGCGAGGCGGCGCCTCCGGGCGGGCCAGCAGCAGCTCGTGGACGCCGACCGTCGCGCGCATGAACGGGTGGACGGAGCAGTGGTAGGCCACCGTTCCCGGCGCGTCGAAGGCGCGCGCGAACGTCGCGCCGCCGAGCAGGTTGCCCGACGTCCAGCTGCCGTCGTCGGCGGTGACGTCGTGCCGCCGGACGCTGCGGTTGGTCCACCGCACGGTGTCGCCGGCCAGGACATCGGTGGCGACGGGGTCGAAGGCGGCGAAGAGGATGCCCTCGGCGGTCTCCTCCCCCATGGCGCCGTGCCCGCCGTGCTCCTGCGCATGCGCGCCCGGCGCCGCCGCGGCGGCGGCCACCAGCGCGGTCGCGAGCGCGCGCCTCATCGCCGGGCCACCCGGTAGATGCCGATCATCCCCTGCTCCATGTGCGACTCGACGTGGCAGTGGTAGAGCCACGTCCCCGGATCGCGCTCGCGCCAGCGGATCCGGAAGCTCTCGGCCGGCCCCACCGTCTTGGTGTCGCGGCCGACGCCGTGCTCGAACCAGCGGTGGCCGTGGACGTGGAACGTGTGGTGCTCGGAGCCCATCGCCATCACGTCCCACTGCACGAGCTCGCCCGTCCTGGACTCGAACACGGGCGTGTTGCCCACGAACGCGCGCCCGTCGATCGACTGGTAGCGGCCCATCGGCGCGAACACGACGACGAACTCGCGGTCGGGCAGGCGCTCACCGCGGTCGCGGATCGAGAGCATCCCCCACATCCCGCCGTCGATCGACTCGTGCATCGACGGCGAGTGGTCGTGGTACGGCCAGGCGCCGACCGAGCCGGGGCCGGCGAAGAGCTTGTAGGTCCACGTGCGGCCGGGCTTGACGTCGGCGTCGCCTCCCGAGAAGCCGGGCACGTAGGCGCCGTCGGAGCTCGGCGGGTAGCGGGCGCCGTGGAAGTGCATGGAGTGCGGCCGCTTGAAGCGGGTGTCGAGGTTCTTGAAGTGCACACGGATGCGGTCGCCCCGGCGCGCCCGGATGAGCGGGCCGGGCATGAGGTCGTTCCCGCCGTCGGACTGGTGCGGCAGGTTCGGCAGCGGGCGCTTCCAGTTCCGCGTGTAGCGCCGGTAGACGACCGTGCCGAACACGGTGTCCGCCGGGTCGTACGTCGTGCCGAGGATCCCGTCGCGCTGGTTCGGGATCGCGTTCCAGGTCACGGGGACCGCGGCGACCCAGTAATGGCGCGTGGCAGCCCCGGCGGGGGCGGCGTGGACCGCCGCCCCCGTCGCAACCAGGACCGCCAGTGCGGCGGCTCGCCTCACTGCACCGTGACGGTGCCCTTCATGAACGGGTGGATCAGGCAGTAGAAGTCGTACGTGCCCGGCGCCCCGAAGGTCACCGCCCCGGCCTCGGGCAGCGGGCTGGCCGTGGTGGTGTCCATCACCCCGGTGTTCCAGAACCCGTTGCCGTGCGACAGCGGCGTGAGCGTCGCGGGATTCGGCGGCTCGTCGCTCGGATAGGCCGCCCGCGGATCGAACGCCGGCCCACCCGCGAGGCCGGCCGCCAGTTGCCCGAGGTACGAGTCGGGCTCCGTCTCCGGGTTGCCTGGACCGGTCGTCGCCGTGTGCACGTCGAACGAGCCGGGGCTCATGCGGAACCGCAGCGTCGTCCCGACGGGCACGGTCACCGCGCTCGGCACGAACGCGAACAGCTCCTCGCCGTCCGGGCCGGCCACGCCGACGTCGATCGTGTTGGCCGGCGGCGTGGTGTCGGGGAGCTTCTTCGCGACGTCCAGGCTGCTGTTCACCTGCCGCCTGACCGCCTTCTTGTCGGCCTTCTTCGACGGCACCTTCGCGCCCTTCTTCTTGACGCTGACGATGCCCTTCATGCCGGCGTGGACGTTGCAGTAGTAGGTGAAGTTGCCCTTGCGCTTGAACGTCACCGTCAGCGGCTTGACGTCCTGCGCGAGCGGCAGGCCGCTCTGGCGGCGCTTCGAGCCGTTGAACGAGACCTTCTTGCCCCAGAGCATCTGGCCGAGCGCCGGCGTGAAGCCGAGCTGCGGCTGGCCGTTGAACCAGAACGCCTGCCCGGCCTCGTCGTTGACGCCGGCCACGTCCTCGCCGGTCGGGGAGGCGAGCGGCAGCGGATCGCCGCCGCGCGGGGGCAGGTCGACGCTGTGGAAGCCGACCGGGACGAACCGCACCTTGTCGCCGCGGCGGATCGTCACCTTGTGCGGGAAGTAGTCGTTGAGGTCGACTCCGAGATCCTGGAGCGCCTTCGCGTTCTTCGGCGGAGTGCCGACCCACACGCTCTTGGTCTTCGCCTGTGCCGCGCCCGGGAGCGCCAGCACCGCTCCTGCGAGCCCGAAGGCCACAGCGCGTCTGGTCCGTCTATGCATCGACTGCCCTTTCTCCGTGCCCGATCCGCTCTACGGGCGTTCGGGCGACCCTATTGGGGCCGCCGCGCGCGAGGCAAGCCCGCAGATGAGGGGATTTTCTGACCCTCAGGCGGCGGGGCGCAGGCGGATCCAGAGCGCGCGGGCGCGGCCCAGCAGCCGGCCGTCGGCGTCCAGCAGCGCCGAGGCGCTCGTGTGCTTGCGGCCGTCCTCGCCGAGGCTCCAGCCGACGACCACGACCGGTTGGCCGACCTCGATCGGCTCGAGCAGCTCGGCGGTCATGCGCGCGAGCAGGCTCGGCTCGGCGTGCGCCCACAGCGGCGGCGCGTAGCTCGGGCAGTCCAGCGCGGCCCAGGCGATCTCGGGGGCGATCACGCCGTCCGCGTTCGGGACGGTCGCGTCGGCGATCAGCAGCGCCGCGGTGAGCGACGGGTCCGCCGGCAGCGGGCCGAAGTTGACGCCGAGGCCGTCCGGTGCGGTCGGGCGAGCAGACGTAGCACTGCGCCAGCAGTTCGGGCCGGCCGTCCCAGCGGTGGCGGGTCGCCTGGCGCGCCTCGGCGACGGTGGGCCGGCGCGGGGGCACGACCTCGTCGAGCGGGAGGGCGGGCTCCGCCTCCGCGAGCAGCACGCCGTCGTGGTGCAGCGTGACGCGGCCGTCGTCGTGGCGCTCGGCGTCGAGCCCGGTGTCGAGCGGGACCGGCCGCCGCAGCGTGACCTCGGCGGGGCCGTCGACGAACCGCGCGACCCGGCCGCAGGCGTAGCCGCCGTTGGCGCTGGTCAGCGGGCCGTTGAAGCGGCGCTCGACGACGATCTGGGTGGCGGTGGCGGTCGGCGACACGGGCGACGACTCAGCCTACGCCCAGCGGGGCGTCGGCTTGGTCGTCCGCGGCGGACAGGCCAGGAGGCTGGCGGCGACGAGCGCGCGCTGCGTGGCGTGCAGCTTGCGGGCGTCGGCGGCCGGCTGGGAGGCGCTGGTGAACATGGCCACATCCTCCGCCTCGGGGGCATGCCGGGACAGGGAGCAGCCATGCGTGCGGAGGCGTGCGCGCCCGAATCCGGTGGTGTGGCGGGCCGCACCCGGGCCCGCCGCCGAGCCGCTAGCGTGAACGTGCCAGTGCCGACGTTCGAAGGACTCCAGTTCTCCTACGCGCTGCACCCGCTCCCACCGGGTCGGCTCCACCTGTCTCGGCCAGGGGCCTCGCCACCGCTTCGCTCGGAGCGCTGGCGCTGGGAGCTCTGGCACGGCACCACGCTGATCGCCGCGGGCTGGCGGCTGTCGCGCCCGCAGGCGGGCCGGGCGCTGCGCGTCCGCGCGGCCGAGTTCGGACACAGGCTGTTCGGGCTGCCGGTCCCTGCGCCCGACCTCCACGCGGCGGGCGGCGACCTGCGGCCGGGCGCCGCCGAGCGCGTGACGATCGGCTCCGTCACCTGCCTGCTCGTCCCGCGGGCGCTCGAGCTGCCGGGCGCCGCGGCCGCCGGCGCGCTCCAGTAGACGCGCCCCCGCGCGCGTCTGCTAACACAGCCGCTCGTGCAAGCCGGTACTTCCGATCTGGCGGCGGCCGCCGCCGCGCTCCGCTCGCGCCTGCCCGAGCCCCTCGGGCCGCTCGCGGGCCTCGCCTACAACTACCGCTGGTCGTGGACGCCCGGCGGCCCTGAGCTGTTCGAGTCGGTCGACCCGGCACGCTGGCGGGCGTGTGCCGGCAACCCGGTGCGGCTGCTCCAGGAGACCCATCCCGACCGGCTGGCCGAGCTGGCCGAGGACTCCGGGTTCCTCGCGCGGCAGTCCGCGCTGGTCGACGCGGTCGAGGCCGCGCTGACCGCCGAGGCGGCCGAGGCGCCGGTCACGCCCGAGCACCCGGCGGCGTTCTTCTGCGCCGAGTACGCCGTGCACGGCTCGCTCCCGGTCTACTCCGGCGGCCTCGGCGTGCTGGCGGGCGACATCCTCAAGGAGTGCTCGGACCGCGGCGTGCCGCTCGTCGCCGTCGGCCTGATGTACCGCCACGGCTACTTCCGCCAGCGGATCGACGCCTCCGGCTGGCAGCACGAGTACTGGGTCGACACCGACCCGGACCGCGTGCCCGGTGCGCTCGTGACGGGCGACGACGGCGAGCCGGTCACCGTGCGGGTGCCGCTCGGCGGCCGCGACCTCGTCGCCCAGGTCTGGCGCGTCGACGTCGGCCGCGTGCCGCTGCTGCTGCTCGACGCCGACCGGCCGGAGAACGACCTCGCCGACCGCTGGATCACCTCGCGGCTGTACGTCGGCGACGGGGACGTCCGGCTCAGCCAGTACCTGCTGCTGGGCATCGGCGGCGTGCGGGCGCTCAACGCGCTCGGCGTCGACCCGGGCGTCGTGCACCTCAACGAGGGGCATGCGGCGTTCGCCTGCCTGGAGCTGGCGCGGCCGGCGCTCGAGGCCGGGGAGCCGGTGGAGGAGGCGTTCGAGGCGGTCCGCCGCCGCACGGTCTTCACCACGCACACCCCCGTCCCGGCCGGCAACGACACGTACCCGGCGCAGCAGGCGGCCGAGAAGCTCGCCGGCGTGGCCGAGGAGCTCGGGCTCGACGTCTGGTCGTTCGTCCGGCGCGGCCGCACGCACCCGGAGGACGACGGCGAGCCGTTCGGCGTCACGCAGTTCGCGCTGCGCTCGTCGCGGATCGCCAACGGCGTGAGCGCGCGACACGGCGAGGTGGCGCGCGAGATGTGGCACGGGCTGTGGCCGGAGCGCGCGGTCGAGGAGGTCCCGATCGCGCACGTCACCAACGGCGTGCACATCCCGACGTGGATCGGCAAGCCGATGCGCGACCTGCTGGACCGGCACCTGGGCTCCGGATGGGTCGACCGCGCGGTCGATCCCGCGACCTGGGAGGGCGTCGACGCCATCCCGGACGCGGAGCTGTGGGAGGCGCGGTCGCGCGCAGCGGCGCGAGCTGATCGAGCTCGTGCGGGCACGGTCCGTCACCGAGCGGCTGGCGCGCGGCGACACGGCGGAGTACGTGCGCGCGGCGGTCTCCAGCCTCGATCCCGAGGTGCTGACGATCGGCTTCGCGCGGCGCGTCGCGACGTACAAGCGGCTCGACCTGCTGCTGCGCGACGCGGAGCGCGCGCTGGCGCTGCTCGGCAACGTCGACCGCCCGGTCCAGCTGCTCCTCGCCGGCAAGGCGCACCCGCGCGACGACGACGGCAAGCGGCTCGTTCAGCGGCTGTTCGAGATGAAGGCGCACGCGCAGGTCGGCCGGCGCGTGGTCTACCTCGACGACTACGACCTCAACCTCGGCGCCGCGATGACGCGCGGCTGCGACATCTGGGTCAACGTGCCGCGCCCGCCGCTGGAGGCGTCGGGGACGTCGGGCATCAAATCGGCCGTCAACGGCGGCCTCCAGCTCTCCGTGCTCGACGGCTGGTGGCCCGAGGCCTACGACGGCACGAACGGCTGGGCGATCGGCGGCGAGGTCGATTCCGACCACGACGCCCAGGACTGGCGCCACGCCGACGAGCTCTACCGGCTCCTCTGCGACCGGGCGGTCCCGGCGTACTACTCGCGCGGCGACGGCGGGCTGCCGGCGGAGTGGCTCGCGATGGTGCGGGCGTCGCTGCGGACGATCGGCCCGCAGTTCGGGGCGGGCCGCATGATCCGCGACTACGTGGAGCGGATCTACCCGCCCGGCGTGGCCGCGGGCGCGCGCTAGCTCGACGCTTCTTCGCCTTCCGCCGCCGGCCCTTCTCCACGCCGGCGGCGGACTTGGCGAGCTCGGTGGGCTCGCGCATCAGCTTGATCGTCTTCTCGAACAGCTCGGCCTGGGTCTGCATCAGCTTCGCGGTCTCGCCGAGCGCGTCGGAGGCCTGCTCGAGCGCCTCGGACTGCTTGCGGAACGTCGCGCCGCTCTGCTCCAGCAGGTCGAACACCGCGTCGACGGGCTCGAGCAGGCGGCCGACGATCTCGCCCTGGATCCGGCGCTCGCGCTCGACGATCTCCTGGAGCAGCTCGAGCTGGCGCTGCATCGGCGCGAGCAGCTGCTTCGGCAGCTCGGAGCGCCCGCGGCGCTGCGCGCCGTGGAGGCCAGCGACTGCATCGCGTCCTGCCACTCGCGCAGGATGTCCCGTCCTTCCGCCATGCTTGCGTCGAGTTGTACCCGTGTCGGCGCCCTTGCCGCACCGAACGTCCGGCGGGCGTGTTGAGAATGCCGCTCCCCATGCCCGTCCGTGCCGCCGTCATCGCCGCCGCCGCGCTCCTGCTGGCCCTTCCGGCCGGCGCGCGCGCCGACGGCCAGATCGCCTACGAGGCCAGCTCGTCCGGCGCGCTGCTGCTGCGCGCCCCCGGCGGCAAGGCGGTGCGGCGGCTGGCCGCCCCCGGCACGCCGCTGGACCCGGCGTTCTCCGCCACCGGCCGCCGGCTCGCGTTCACGAGCCGGAACGAGATCTGGGTCATGTACGAGGACGGCACGAACGTGCGGCAGGTGACCCTCGGCACCGAGCCCAACCGGGATCCGACGTGGTCGCCCGGCCGCCGACGAGCTCGCGTTCACCACCGGCGGGCGCGGCCGCCGCGACCTGTTCGCGGTCAGCGCCGACGGCCGGGTGCTGCGGCGACTCACGTCCGGGTCCGGGGACGACGAGGCGCCGGCGTGGTCGTCGCAGGACCGGCTGGCGTTCGTGCGCGACGGCGACGTCCACTCGCTGCCCGGCCGCGGCGGCCGGGTCCGGCGGCTCACGAGCGGCGCCGCGGACGACCGCACGCCGGCGTGGTCGCCCAGCGGCCGCCGGATCGCCTTCACCCGCCTGGCGGCGCAGCGGCCGCGCAAGAAGGGCCGCCCGCGCCCGCCCGAGCCGATCCGCGAGCTGTGGGTCATGCGCGCCGGCGGCGCCGTCGAGCGGCGCGTGAAGCTGCTCCCGGGCCCCGTCGCCGCGCCCGCATGGTCGCCGGACGGGAAGCGGATCGCCTTCGTGATGACGGTCAAGGGGCGCCGCGGCCTGTACACGATCCGCAGCGACGGCCGCGGCCTGCGCCGCATCGCGGCCATCGCGCGCAGCGCCCGCTCGCTGGACTGGCAGCCGCGCGACGGCCGATCCGATCATCGCGGCGGCCGGCGACATCGCCTGCGACCCGGGCGGCGGGCGCTTCGAGGTCGGGCTCGGCACCGCCGGCGCGTGTCACATGCTCCAGACCTCCGACCTGCTGATGCGAATGGACCTGTCCGCGATCCTGCCGCTCGGCGACACGCAGTACGAGGACGGCACCCTGGACAAGTTCCTGCGCTCGTTCGACCCCACCTGGGGACGCCTGAAGAACCTCATGCGACCGGTGGTCGGGCAACCACGAGTACCGCGTCCCGGGCGCCGCCGGCTACTTCGACTACTTCAACGGGCGTCGGTCGTCAACAACGGCCCGGCCGGGCCGCGCGACAGGGGCTACTACAGCTTCGACCTCGGTCGCTGGCACATCGTGGCGCTCAACTCGCAGTGCTCGCACCCGACGAGCGACAACCCGTACGCCTCCGACTGCGCGGCGGGGTCGGCGCAGGAGCAGTGGCTGCGCGCGGATCTCGCGGCCCATCCCGCGCGCTGCACGCTCGCCTACTGGCACCACCCGATGCTCAGCTCCGGCGTGCCGCGGTTCAACAGCCGGGTCCAGCCGCTCTTCCAGGCGCTGTACGACGGCGGCGCGGACGTGCTGCTGACGGGCCACGATCACGCCTACGAGCGCCTGGCGCCGATGGACGCGGCGGCCAACCGCGACGGCGCTCGCGGCGTGCGCCAGTTCGTCGTGGGCCTCGGCGGCAAGAGCGAGCAGCAGCAACTCCTCACGCTCGCCAACAGCGAGGTCCGGAACAACCTCACGTTCGGCGTGCTCAAGCTGACGCTGCGCCCTGCCGGCTACCTGTGGGCGTACGTCCCCGAGACCGGCGCGACGTTCACGGACGCCGGCGCGAACGCGTGCCACTGATCGATGGGCGTCTACGCCGCCCGCGGCAACAGCAGCCGCGTCTATCTCCATCACTTCCTGGCGCGTGCCGGCCAGGCGACCGCCCCCGGGGATCTCGTCCTCGACGCGGGCGCGGGACGCGCGCCCTACCGGGACCTCTTCGCCCATGCCCGCTACGAGACCGCCGACTTCCTCGCCGTCAAGGGCAAGAAGTACACCGAGCCGGACTACGTCTGCGACCTGCGCGAGATCCCCGTGGAGGACGCGCGGTTCGACCACGTCCTGCTGACCCAGGTCCTCGAGCACCTGCCCGAGCCCGCGACGGTGCTGGCGGAGCTCCACCGCGTCCTGAAGCCCGGCGGAACCCTGTGGCTGACCGCGCCGCTGTTCTACGCGGAGCACGAGCGGCCGTACGACTTCTTCCGCTACACCCAGTTCGGGCTGCGCCATCTGCTGGAGGGCGCGGGCTTCGTGGTCGACGAGATCGACTGGATGGAGGGCTACCTCGGCACCCTGAGCTACCAGGCGCGCATGGTCGGGAAGGCGCTTCCCTCGACGTCCGCGGCCTACGGCGGAGGCATCAGCGGCCGCGCGCTGGCCTCGGCCGCGAAGCTCGCCAAGGCCACCGCTCCCCACCTCGCGAACCGTCTCGCCAAGCTCGATCTCGAGCACAAGTTCGTCGGCAAGGGACTGCCGAAGAACTACCAGGTGGTGGCGAGGAAGCCCCGCTGATCCCGCGGCTCAAGCTGCGACGCCCGCCGCGCGGGCGGCGGCGATCCGCGCGAGGCGGGCGCGGTGCGTCCTCGCGCCGCCCAGCAGCGCCGCGTCGAGCTGCGCGCGCTTGAACAGCCAGTGGACGTCGGCCTCCCAGGTGAAGCCGATGCCCGCCGTGGAGCTGGATCGCGGCGGAGGTGACGTCGCGGCCGGCGTCGGAGGCGGCGGCCTTGGCCATCGCGGCGGCCTCGGGCAGCCGGTCCGGGTCCGCGTCCGCGGCCCAGGCGGCGAACGAGACGGCCGCGCGGGCGCTCTCCGTGTCGAGCAGCATCTGCGCGCAGCGGTGCGAGACGGCCTGGTAGGCGCCGACCGGCGTCCCGAACTGGCGGCGCTCCTTGACGTAGGCGACCGTCATCTCGAGCGCGCGCTCGGCGACGCCGACGAGCTCGGCGGCGATCGCGACGAGCGCGCGGTCGACGGCCGGCGCGATGTCTCCGGGGAGCGGCTCGCCGCCCGCGGCGTCCGTGAGCCGCGCGGCCGGGCGCGTGGGGTCGATCGAGGCGACGGGCTCCGGCTCGCCCGCGACGAGGCGGGCGCCCGCGTCGTCGACGAGCACGACGACCGCCGCGCCGGCGCCGCCGTGCACGAGCTCGGGCGTGTCGGCGACGGCGCCGGTCAGCTCGCCCGAGGCGAGCCCGGGCAGCCAGCGCTCGCGCTGCTCGGGCGAGCCGGCGTGCTCGATGACCGCTGCCGCGGCGACCGTCGGCAGGTACGGCACGGGCGCGACGCTGCGGCCCAGCTCCTCGCACAGGATCGCCAGCTCGACGGCGCCGAGCCCCTGGCCGCCGTGCTCCTCGGCGACGGCGATGCCCGGCCAGCCGAGCTCGCCGAGCTCCTGCCACAGGCCGGTGTCGGTGCGGCCGGCCTCGGCGTGCTCGCGGACGCGCTCGGGGTTCGCGCGGCTGCCGAGCAGCTCGCGGGCGGTGCGCTGGATCTCGCGCTGGTCGTCGGTGAGTCCGAAGTCCATGTCAGGCCACCGCCTTCAGCCGCGGGAGGCCGAGCACGCGCTCGGCGACGATGTTCTTGAGGACCTCGGTGGTGCCGCCCTCGATCGAGTTGCCGCGGGCGCGCAGCAGCTCGTAGCTCCAGTGCGTGCCGGCGGTGAGCGCCTCCGGGCCGGCGATGTCGGCCGCGAGCTGCGTGAGCTTCTGGTTGGTGTCCGACCACTGCCACTTCACGAGCGAGCCCTCGGGGCCGGGCTGGCCGTAGCGCTCGATGTCCGTGAGCCCCTTCCAGGCGAGCAGCCGGATCGACTCGGTGCGCACGTGGAGGTCGGCGAGCGCGTCGGCGATCAGCGGGTCGTCGAGCAGGCCGCGCTCGGCGGCGACGCCGAAGAGGTCGTCGAGCTGCTGGCGCAGGCGCACCTGGAGCGCGAAGCCGAGGCCGGCGCGCTCGTTCATCAGCGTGGTGAGCGCGACCTTCCAGCCGTTGCCGACGCCGCCGACCACGTTGGCGTCCGGGATCCGCGCCTCCTCGATGAACAGCTCGTTGAACTCCGCCTCGCCGGTGATCTGGCGCAGCGGGCGGACCTGGACGGCGTCCTGCTCCATGTCCATCAGGAAGTAGGTGAGGCCCTTGTGCTTCGGGACATCGCCGTCCGTGCGGGCGACGAGCATGCACCACTTGGAGTACTGGGCGCCGCTGGTCCAGACCTTCTGGCCCGTGACGACCCAGTCGTCGCCGTCCTTGACCGCGCGGGTCTTGAGCGACGCGAGGTCGGAGCCGGCGTCGGGCTCCGAGAAGCCCTGGCACCAGATCTCCTCGGCGGACAGGATCGGGGCGAGGAAGCGGTCCTTCTGCTCGTCCGTCCCCCACACCATCAGCGTCGGGCCGCCGAGCAGGAGCCCGAGCACGTTCGCGGGCAGCGGGACGCGGGCGCGGCCGATCTCCTCGAAGTAGATCGCCGACTCGGTCAGCGACGCGCCGCGGCCGCCGTACTCGGCGGGCCAGTGCGGCGCGGCCCAGCCGCCGTCGTAGAGCCGCCGCTGCCAGTCCCGGCGCCAGGCGTAGTGCTCGTCCTCGCCGCCGCCGGCGGGCTCCGGCGCGGGCGGGTTCTCCGCGAGCCAGCGGCGCAGCTCGTCGCGGAACGCGGTCTCCGTCTCCGAGAAGGTCAGGTCCATGCCCGCGGAGCCTAGCCGCCGCCCTTGCGTGGGGCGGCCGCCCCGCGGGCCGTGCGGCGCGCGCCGGGCCGGGGGCGTTGTGCTCCGCGTACGTCAACGGCGGCTGGGTGGGGGGTGGCGAGAGGCCGGTTTTCGGGACCCGATTCGCAAGGCGCCCGGATTGGGTCTCGAAACCCGCGTCTGGCGCGGGTTTCGGGACCCGCGTCGCCGAGCGGCGGGGATCGGGCCTCGAAAACGGCCCCTCACAACCCCCACCCAGCCGAAGTTGACGTCCGCCGGCGCCCCGCCGCCGTGGCTGGCGCGCCCGCGCGTTTGGCCGCGCGCCCAGCGGGGAGTCCTGCTGCATGACCGAGCTTCCCGAGCACGAGCGACTTCGGCGACTACGGCCGCTGGCCCGGCCGCGCCGTCCTCGACCCCACCGGCCGCCACCTCGGCGAGGTGCGCGAGATCTACCTCGACGACGCCACGGACCGCCCTGAGTGGGTCCTCGTCGATCTCGAGGGCGAGGCGCCGCGGTTCGTGCCGCTCGCCGACGCCACCGTGGCCGACGACGCGATCAGCGTCGCCCAGGACTCCGACCGCGTCGAGGCCGCCCCCGCCCTCGAGCCCTCGAAGGAGCTCACGCAGGAGGAGGAGCGGCGCCTGTACTCGCACTACGGGCTGCGCTACTCCGAGGAGGAGTCCGACTCGCTGCTGCCCGATCCCGACCAGCCGTCCGGCGACGACACGCCGCGGCCGATGCGACGGAGGCCGCCGGCACGCCCGGCGTGCCGCCGCTCGCCGCGGCGGCCGCCGCCGAGGGCCCCGAGCGGCCGAGGCTGCGCCGCTTCCAGAGCCCGCGAGCCGGCCCCCGAGGCCGCGCCGCCCGAGCCGGTCGAGACGCCGGAGCGGGCCCCGGAGGCCCTGTTGCCGCCGCCCGGCGAGACGTCGGAGCCCGAGGACACGGGCCCGATGGTGCCGCCGCGGCCGGAGCCGGTGGCGCCGTCGTGGCCCGAGCCGGAGCGCGGCGGGCCGCTCGGGTTCGTGCGAAAGCGGCCGGTTCCCGTGATCGCCGGCGTCGCGGGCGTGGCGGCCGCGATCCTGATCGTGATCCTGCGCCGGCGCTAGACGCGCCGGGCGGATCGTGCCGCGGGTGGCGCGGCCGTGGCTAGACGCGGCTGCGCCGCCGGTGGCGCGCCCGCGTGCCGTTGCGCCGCATGGCGTGGCGGCGCGCGATGACCTCGAACTCCTCGAGCGCCTGGCCGGCGCCCTCGGCGACGCACGTCAGCGCGGAGTCGGCGACGTAGGTCGGCATCCGCGTCTCCTCGTGCAGGCGCTGCGCGAGCCCGTGCAGGAGCGCGCCGCCACCCGCCAGCAGGATCCCGGACGTCAGGATGTCCGACGACAGCTCGGGCGGCGTGCGGTCCAGCGTGTCGCGCACGGCCTCCACGATCGCCTCGACCGGCTCGGCGAGCGCGGAGCGCGCCTCCTCGCTGGTCAGCGCCACGGTCTTGGGCAGGCCGGAGATCAGCTCCCGCCCGCGCAGCTCGGCGGTCAGCTCCGGCTCGATCGGCCCCGCGGCGCCGATCGCGAGCTTGACCTCCTCGGCCGTCGGCTGCCCGATCGCGAGATTGTGCTCGCGCCGGACGTAGGCCATGATCGCCTCGTCGAGGTCGTAGCCGCCGAGCCGCAGCGACGACTCCACGACGATCTCCCCCATCGACAGCACGGCGACCTCGCTGGTGCCGCCGCCGATGTCGACGACCATGTTCCCCGCCGGCTGCGCGATGTCCAGCCCGGCGCCGATCGCCGCCGCGATCGGCTCCTCGATCAGCGCGACCTCGCGCGCGCCGGCCGACAGGCACGCCTCCTCGACCGCGCGCGTCTCGACGTCGGTGACGCCCGGACGGCACGCACATCACCACGCGCTGGCGCGCCCAGCGGCTGCGGTGCGCCTTGCGCAGGAAGTAGCGCAGCATCTGCTCGGTGACCTCGAAGTCCGCGATCACGCCATGGCGCAGCGGCCGCGTGGCCGAGATCGTCGCCGGCGTGCGGCCGATCATGCGGTGCGCCTCCGCGCCGACCGCGTAGACGTCGCCGCTCTCCGCGTCGACCGCCACCACGGAGGGCTCCGACACTGTGATGCCGCGCCCGCGTTCGTAGACGAGCGTGTTGGCCGTCCCGAGATCGACGGCGAGATCGCGCTGTCCCAAGGCCATGCACACCCTACCGAGGGGAGCGGCCCCCGCCCGCAAGTAGGCGGTCAGCGGCCCGGCGCAGACCGTGGCGCTCGCACAGCGCGGCGAGGGCCTGGCGGGCCGCGCCGGGTTGTGCGGGAGCGCCTCGAAGGCGACGAGCCCCTCGCGCAGGTCGTCGATCCCGACGCTCGGCACCTCGACCGCCATCCGCGCGAGCCAGCGCACGACCGCGCGCTCGTAGCGCTCGCCGTCCTGGCTCTCGATCAGCAGGCAGATCGCCAGCGCGTCATGCGAGGTCGATGCGCGGCAGCTCCGCCGCCGCCGCGCGCACCATCGGCAGCCGGCCGATGCGCAGCGCGCGCTGGAATCTCGCATAGGGGCTTCCTTGGCTCGTCATGCGAACGTATGTTCGCATGCGAGCGGCCGATCGCTCAGAGCCGGACGCGGACGTCCCACAGCTCCGGGAAGAAGCGGCGGCTGAGCGTGGTCTCCAGGTACGGCACGCCCGGCGAGCCGCCGGTGCCGGGGCGGCTGCCGATCTCGCGCGCGGCCATCAGCACGTGGTGGTTGCGCCACAGCGCGACGTGCTCGTCGTGGTCGACGAGCAGCTCGGCGACGGCGTGCAGCGCGGCGCGGGCGGGGTCGTCCTGGTGGTCGCGGTAGAGGTCGGCCAGCGCCTCCAGCCGCTGCCTCACGGTCGTCCGGCAGGCCGGCGGCGGCGCGGAACGCCTCGTACAGCGTCTCCCCCTCGGGCGGCGTGGCGCTCGAAGGGAATGCGTCCTTCAGCCCGGAGATCCACTCGATGCGGCGGAACTGGACCGACTGGAAGCCCGACGCGGGCGCCAGCGGGTCGCGGAACTCGAGGAAGCCGTCGGGGCCCATGGTCTCCAGCACGTCGAGGTGCTTGAGCAGCAGCCGCTCGATCTCGACGACCCGCCGCAGCCGCGGCGCCGCGACGTGCGCGCCGGCGCGCCAGCAGGTCGTCGCGCGCCCGCTCGAGCTCGTGCAGGATCAGCTTGAACCACAGCTCGTAGCTCTGGTGGACGACGATGAACAGCAGCTCGTCGTGCGCGTCCGGCGGTGATCGGCCGCTGGAGCGACAGCAGGTCGTCGATCAGCAGGTAGCTCGAGTAGTCCGTGCCGCCGGTCGGCTCGCGCGCCGCGTTCGCGCCGGGGCGCACGGCCGCGGGTCGGCCACCTCGCCGCCGGGTTCGTCGAGCGCCTGGTTCACGAGCGCGTCGGCGTCGGCGTTCTGCGCGCGCGGCACGGAGCGGATCGACCAGCGCTCGAACGCGGTTCAGCGCCTCCATCGCCGCCGCGTGCAGCGGCTTCATGTCGGGGTGCTTGACCTTGTACTCGCCGCTGACCTGCTTGGCGATCAGCTCGGAGTCGTTGACGATCTCCACCTCCGTCGCGCCGAGCTCGCGCGCCTTCTCGACGCCGAGCAGCAGCCCGCGGTACTCCGCGACGTTGTTGGTGGCGGTGCCGATGCGCTCCGCGGCCTCGGCGAGCACCTCGCCGCCGGGCGCGGACACGACCGCCGCGGCGGCCGCCGGACCGGGGTTGCCGCGCGCGCCGCCGTCCACGTGGACGACAACCTTCACGCAGCCGGGCGAGACTCGGAGACCACTAGGACTCGGAGGCGAGCGGCGCGAAGTCACCCGTCACGCGCGGGCGCCTGCGGTCGCGCACCTCGCGCATGCCGCCGCCGCCACCGGCCTCGCGGCGCTCCTGCTTGCGCCGGTCCACGATCACGGTGACGTTGGGGTCGTCCTCGTAGTACTGGGCGAGCCGGTCGTAGAGCTCATCCGCGAGCGGCTCGGGCACGACGCAGTAGATCATCGGGCAGGATGCTAACCAACGACCCGACGGCAAGACAGTCGTCCATCCGTCGAGACGCCTTGCGCCGGGTCAGCCGAGGTGCAGCGCCCCGCGCTCGTCGGCCGCGGCGTTGACGACCTGCTCGGCCTCGGCGAGCTCGGACAGCTCGTCGCCCTGGGCGTCGCGGCGCACGCCGCCGGCCTCGTCGGAGAGGTCGACCTCGTAGCGGTACCAGCTGAGCTCCCACATCACCGTGATGGCGACGACGCTGGGGCGCTCGGCGAGCGGGCGCACGCAGACCCCGGGCGCGCCGAGCGAGCGGGCGACGCCGCCGACCGTGCGCGTGTGATCCGAGGCGTTGAAGACCTCCAGCGCGCGCTCCATCTTGAGGTCGGCGTTGGTGGGCACGGCGCGCACGTGGCGCGGGCGGCGCGGGGCCTCCGCGCCGACCGGCTCGAGCGCCGGCTCGCGGTCGCGTTCGCGGTGGCGCGCCGGCTCGGGGGCCGGCGCGGGCGCGGCCTCGGCGGCGATGTCGTCCTGGACCTCGCGGGCGCGCTCGCGCCGCGAGCGCAGGCGGTCCAGGAACGAGCGCCCGCGGCCGTCGCGGAGCGTGTGGCGCAGCGCGAGGTCGTCGCCGCCGGACTCGCGGATCCAGCCCTCGTGCTGGGCACGGGCGGTGCACAGCTCGCACACCTGGCGCCGCTGGCCGGCGGCCAGGAACCCCTCCGCGTGCTCGCCGCGCAGCAGCGTGCGGCCGCAGATGTCGCAGGCGATGTCGGCCTGGTTCGTCTTGATGTCCCTGGAACGGGCCATGTACGCCCGGCGAGCCTAGCAACGGCCCGCCGGGCGGATGGCAAGGTTCGGCCCGCCCTCTAGTGCGCGACCGCCTCCTCCTCCTGCGCCGCGGCCACGACCTTCTGGGCGAGGTGCGCGGGGACCTCCTCGTAGCGCAGGAACTCGAGCGTGTACTCGCCCTGGCCGCCGGTGATCGAGCGCAGGTCCGGGGCGTAGGACAGCATCTCCGCCATCGGCACCTCGGCCTTGACCTCGGTCATGCCGCCGGCCGTCTCCGTGCCGAGCGGGCGCCCGCGGCGGGAGCTGAGGTCGCCCATCACGTCGCCGACGGACTCGTCCGGGACCGACGCGCTGACCAGCATGATCGGCTCCAGCAGCACCGCCCCGGCCTGCTCGAGCGCCTGCTTCATCGCGATCGAGCCGGCCAGCTTGAACGCCATCTCCGACGAGTCGACCGTGTGGTAGGAGCCGTCGAACAGCCTCACGCGCACGCCCTTGACCGGGTAGCCGGCCACGGCGCCCTGCCGCATCGCCTCCATCACGCCCTTCTCGACCGCGGGGATGAAGCCCTGCGGGATCACGCCGCCCTTGATGGCGTTGACGAACTCGAAGCCCTCGCCGTCCGCCGAGCGGCTCGATCTCGATGTGGCAGTCGCCGAACTGGCCGCGCCCGCCGGTCTGCTTCTTGTGGCGGCCGTGGGCCTTGGCGCTGCCGCGGATCGTCTCCTGGTAGGGCACGCGCGGCGGCTTGAGCTCCACCTCGGCGCCGAACCGCGACTTCATGCGGTCGACGATCACCTCGACGTGGATCTGCGACAGCCCCGCGACGATCTGCTCGCCCGTCTGCTGGTCGCGGTGCAGGTCGATCGTCGGGTCCTCCTCCTGGAGGCGCCGCAGGGCGGTGAACACCTTGTCCTCGTCGCCCTTGGACTTCGGCTCGATCGAGAACGCCATCACCGGCGCGGGCAGCCTGATCGACGGCATCGTGATCGGCTGGTCGCGCTCGGCGAGCCAGTCGCCCGCGCGCGTCTCCTTGAGCTTGGCCACCGCGCCGATGTCGCCCGGGCCGAACGACTCCGCCTGCTGGACGTCCTTGCCCTGGGGCATCAGCAGCTGCCCGATCCGCTCCTTCGAGTGGGCGCGGCAGTTGAGCACCTGCGTGTCGTGCTTCATCACGCCCTGGTAGACGCGGAACAGGTTGATGCGGCCGGCGAACGGGTCGGCGCGCGTCTTGAAGACGTAGGCGTACATCTCGCCGTCCTCGGTCGGCTCGAGCGTCATGTCCTCGAGCTTCAGGCCGCCGTGCTGGACGGGCGACGGGAGGTCGTCGACGATCGCCTCGAGCAGGCGGTCCGCGCCGAGGTGCGCGGTCGCGACGCCGCAGGTCACGGGGAAGATGTGGCCGTGGTCGGTGCCGTCCTCCAGGGCGGTCACGATCTCCTCGTGTGAGATCTCCTCGCCCTCGAGGTAGCGCTCCATCAGCGCCTCGGAGTTCTCCGCCACCTCGTCCATGAGCTTCTCGCGGTACTCCTGCGCGAGCTCGGCGAGGTCGTCCGGGATCGGGATCTCCTTGCAGTTGTCCTTGCCGGAGCCGTCGTACTCGTAGGCCTTCATGTCGACGAGGTCGATCAGCCCGCGCAGCTCGTGCTCCGCGCCGATCGGGATCTCCGTCGCGACGACGTGCGGTCCGAACGCGGCCTTGAGCGAGTCCAGCGTGCGGAAGAAGTCGGCCCGCTCGCGGTCGAGCATGTTCACGAAGACGAGTCGCGCCACGCCCAGCTCCTGCGCCCGCTCCCACAGCCGCTGCGTGCCGACCTCGACGCCCATCACGCCGTTGACGACGAAGATGGCGGATTCGCAGACCCGCAGCGCCCCGAGCGCGTCGGCGATGAACGACGGCTCGCCGGGCGTGTCGATCAGGTTGACCTTCACGTCGCGCCAGTCGAAGGACGCCAGCGACGCGGAGATCGACATGCCGCGCGCCTTCTCGTCCTCGTCGGCGTCCGACATCGTGGTTCCGTCGGCCACCGAGCCGAGCCTCGTCGTCGCACCCGCCTCGAACAGCAGCGCCTCGTGCAACGACGTCTTCCCGCTCCCCCGGTGGCCCACTAGGGCCACGTTGCGGATCCTGTCTGCGGCATGGGCCATGCCAGGCGCTCCTCTCGCTCGCTTCCCCCTCTCCTCACAGGGGGAGATGGAAAGGCGAAAGCTAGCGCAGCGCGTCGCCCTGGAGGCGCGACTTCAGCCGCAGGACGGCCTTCGTGTGCAGCTGGGAGATCCGGGACTCGGTGACGCCGAGGACCTCGCCGATCTCGCGCAGCGTCAGGTTCTCGTAGTAGTACAGGGCGATCACCAGCTTCTCGCGCTCGGGCAGCGCGCTGATGGCGTCCGCGAGCCGGTCCTTGAGCTCCGAGGCGTCGAGCAGCTGCTGGGGATCGGGCGCGTCCGGGTCGTGCAGCGTGTCGAGCAGCGACACCTGGTCGCCCGAGGAGTCGGAGACCGCCCACAGCTCGTCCAGCGCGACGACCGTGGAGTTGGAGATCTTGACCAGCGACTCCTGGAACTCGTCGACGGAGATCTGGAGCTCGAACGCCATCTCCTCGTCCGTCGGCGTCCGGTGCAGGCGGTGCTCGAGCCGCGCGTGGACCTTCTCGATCTCGCGGGCACGGGCGCGGACGGACCGCGGCACCCAGTCGAGCGAGCGCAGCTCGTCGATGATCGCGCCCTTGATCCGCGTGATCGCGTAGGTCTCGAACTTGATCTCGCGCTCGATGTCGAAGCGCTCGATCGCGTTGATGAGGCCGATCAGGCCGTACGAGATGAGGTCGGACTCCTCGACGTGCGCGGGCAGGCCGGAGGACATCCGGCCGGCGACGTACTTGACCAGCGGTGAGTAGGCGACGACGAGCTGCTCGCGCGCGCGGTCGGAGCCGGTGCCCTTGTAACGGCGCCAGAGCTCGCGCAGCTCGATCGCTTTGACGTTGGTCTCCAGGGTCAGCTCCCGCCTAGGCTCGGGGATGACTACGCTCGTACGCCGCCCGCAGGCGGGCTGACTCTACCCGAGTGTAGACCTGGGTGGTCGAGATGCTGCTGTGGCCCAACAGCTCCTGAATCGCCCGCAAATCGGCTCCCCCTTCGAGGAGATGGGTGGCATACGAGTGGCGCAGCGCATGCGGGTGAACGGCGCCCTGGGCGGCCGCGTGGCGCGCCCAGACATGTAGTCGGCGGCGGACGTCGGAGGTTGAGAGCCGGCGGCCGGACTTGGAGAGCAGCAGGGCGGCATCGCCGCCGGCACCGGCCAGCGCGGGCCGGCCGCGCTCGAGATAGCGCGCCACCGTGCGCAGCGCGGGCTCCCCGGCGGGCACGAAGCGGGTCTTGGACCCCTTGCCCAGCACGCGCAGCTGCTCCGCGTCGAACTCGACGGAGCCGACGTCGAGGTTGACCAGCTCCTCGGCGCGCAGCCCGCAGCCGTACGCGAGCTCGAACATGGCACGGTCGCGCAGCTCGAGCGGCGTGGTGGCCGGGATCCGGTCCAGCAGCGCCGCCACCTCGGCGGGCTTCAGCGTGCGCGGGAGGGTCTGCGGGAGCTTCGGCGCGGCCAGCAGGTCGGCGGGGTTGGCGCGCAGCTCGCCGTGCTCGACGAGGACGCGGAAGAACGCGCGCGTGGACGCCAGCTTGCGCGCCAGCGTGCGCGGCGCGGCGCCGGTCGAGGAGATCCGGGCCGCGTAGCGGCGCAGCACCTTGTAGGTCACGCCCTGCGGGCCGAGGCCCTGCGCGGCGGCCCAGGCCGCCAGCTCGCCCGCGTCGGCCCCGTACGCCCGCCGCGTGCGCTCGGCGGCGCCGCGGCGCTGGAGCTCGCGGTCGAAGCGGCGGAGGGCGTCGGCCCACGCCTCGCTCGGGGTAGCCTCGGGGGCGATGGCCTCGTTCTTCATCGACACGGCCACCGGTCAGGTCGCCACCCAGCGCCAGCTCGTCGAGGCCGGCCTGGTGAGGTCCGACGAGCAGCCCCCGCGGCCCTGGCACCGCGTGCAGGGGACCCGGGACGCCTCGACGATGTGGTACGCCGTGCTGCGGCGGCAGGAGAAGGGCGTGTACATCGGCACGCTCGTACTTCGCCACACGGACCACCATGCCTCCCTGCTGGAGCAGGGCTGGGAGGAAGTTCCGATCGACGAGATCGCCGCGGTCTAGGCGATGTAGACCGGGGCCCCGACGGGGACCTGGTCGTAGAGCTCGATCACGTCGGGTATCCGCATGCGGACGCAGCCGTGCGAGGCGGCCGTACCGATCGAGCTCGCGGCGTCGGTGCCGTGGATGCCGGCGCCGGCGAAGATGCCCAGCCAGCGCGCCTTGAGCGGGTTCTCGGCCGTACCGCCGGGCACGACCTTGCCGCGGTCCTTCGGCGCCACCCAGTCCGAGTTGGGCATCGTCCACGCCGGGTTCACGGCCTTGTTCTGGATGTGGTAGAGCCCGGCAGGCGTCTCCAGCCCGACCTGGCCGACGGCGATCCCGTAGGTCTTCGCCGGCTTGAGGTTCTTGTACAGCGTGAGCTGGAACCCGCCGCGGTTGATGAAGAGCACGGCCGGATACTTCTCGCGCAGGTCGGCGGTGGTGACCTTGGGCCGGACGACCTCGGTGCGCACGCGCACGCTGCGGCGGCCCGCGTCCAGCAGCTCGCGCTGGAGGTCGCGGCGCAGGCGCTTGGACGCGCACGGCCAGGCCGTCGTGCGAGGGCGACGGGTCCACGCTGCCGTGCTCGAGGTCGACCTTGGCATCGACGGCGTCGCGGTTGAGCTTGCGCTCGACGCGCGCCACGAGGCGGCGGACCGCCGCGCGCGAGTAGGTGATCTTCGCGTCGAGGTCGGCGTCCAGCCGCTCGCCTCGCACCTCGCGCCAGGTGCGCGAGAGCACGTTGCCCTCGCGGGAGCGGATCAGCGCGCGCGAGACGGAGCCGTCGATGTCGACGCCGATCGCCGCCTGCCGCGCCGTCAGGGTGAACCTGTGGCCTTCGTAGCGCGCCACGACGGGCCGGTCGAGCGGCTCGAGCAGCGCCGCGCGCAGCTTGGCGCGGGCCTCCGCGCCGTTCAGCCCGCCGACGTTCACGCCGTTGACGCGGACGCCCTCGGCGATGCGGTCGCTCTTGCCGTCGTCGTAGGCGTAGACGGCGCCGGCGCCGGCGAGCAGCGCGACGATCAGCAGACCGGCGAGTACGAGGGAGCGGGAGCGCATCTAGGGAAGGCGTCTAAGGGTACGCACGGATTCCTGCTACCAGGAATAGCTGCAACGCAGCTGGCATGTCAGTTCTGTGACTGCCGCCGTACGGAAGGGCTGTAGCGCAGGAACTCCTCGACCTCGCGTTCGTACCGGTATGGCGTCCCGTCGCCGCGGCGAAGCTCCTGCACGCGCAGGTCCTCGGCGTACTTCTGGACGGCCTCGCGCGTGGTGTAGCGGGGCGTGCAGCCGGCTGCCTTCAGCCTGCGGTTGTCGAGGCCGCGGCCGTAGCGAAGTTGGCGCGCCATCTCCTCCGGGATGCGGACGCCGGCCAGCCCGAGGCCCGCGGTGGCGAGCGAGGTGCCCCACGGCGGCAGGATCGGGGCGAGCGGCTTGCCCAGCAGGCTGGCGACCTCGGACAGCACGAGCACGCCGTCGCCGGCGACGTTGAAGGTGCCCGGCAGGTCGTGTCCCACGGCGTGCTCGAGCACGCCGACGATGTCCTCCTCGTGGACGAACTGGTAGCGGGGGTCGAAGCCGAGGATGCAGGGGATCGCCGGCAGCCGGAGCAGGCGCGAGTGCGAGGTGTGCAGGTCGGGTCCGAGGCCGTTCGCGAAGCGCAGGACGGTCACCGTCACGTCCTTGTTGCGCTCCGCGAAGCCGCGGACGGCGTTCTCCGCCTCGACGATGTCGGACTCCAGGCGCGTGTTGGGCGGGTGCGGGCGCCGCATCGTCTCCGTGAAGAACGCGGGGTCGTCGCGCTCGCAGCCGTAGTAGTGCGCCGAGGACTTGAAGACGACCTTGCGCACCGGCGAGTCCGGCCCGCCGCACGCGGCGAGGATGTTCATCGTCCCGATCACGTTGATCTCGTGCGCCTCGCGCGGGGAGGCCATCAGCGAGTCGACGACGAGCCGCGAGTCGATCACCGTGTCGATCTCCGCGGCCTGGACGATCCGGCGCAGCAGCGCGTGCTGGAGGCCGACGCGGACGAACTCCGTGCGCTCCAGCTCGCAGGTCGGGTCCTCGGGGCTGACGCCGATGATCGCCTCGATGCGCTCGTCGCGCTCGAGCACCTGCGCGAGGCGGCCGCCCCAGTAGGAGGACACGCCGGTGACGAGGACGCGGCTCGCCGTCATCCGAACCACACGGACCGTCGCGTGGCCACCATGTCGATCAGCTCCTCCTGGATGCGGGCCCGGATGTCGTCCGCCACGGTCTGCACGAGGCCGCGATCGTGCCACGGCTCGTCGCCCCACTGGTCGGTCGGGATGGGCTCGAGGAAGCGGATCTTGAACTTGGCGGGCAGGTAGCCGAGGAAGCCGGCCAGCCCGAAGTGCGGGAACGTCGGCGTGATCGGGAAGTACAGGAGCCCGGTCAGGCGCTGGAGGACGCTGACGTGCGCGAAGATCGGCGCGGACTCCTCCGCGCCGACGACGGCGATCGGCACGATCGGCGCCCTGGCCCGCATGGCGGCGGCCACGAAGCCGCCGCGGCCGAAGCGGCGGAGCTTGTAGCGGTCCTTGTAGAGCTTCTCCGTGCCCTTGCGGCCCTCGGGGAAGACGAGCACGAGCTGCTCCTCGTCGTGCAGCAGCCGGTGGACGTTGGCGGGATGCGCCGGCACGCCGCCGATCTTGGCCACCAGCATGCTGAAGAGCGGATAGCCCTTGAAGAAGTGCTCGACCGTGAGATGGAGCGGCCGCGGGCGCGGGTGCTCCTCCTTGATCGCCTTGGCGATCATCGCGGCGTCCGGCGGCAGCGCGCCGGCGTGGTTGGAGACCAGCAGGCCGCCGCCGGTCGGAGGGCACGTTCTCGATCCCCTCGACCTCGACGCGGAACCAGTAGTGGTAGAGCCAGTCGTAGACGAGGCGGTCCATCGCGCCCTCGACGCGCTCGCTGCGGCCCCAGTCCGTGACCTGGCGGTCCGGCTCGATCGCCGGCAGGTGGGCGCGCAGCTCGTCGTCAGGCGCCGGAAGCAGGGGCTGGCTCACTTCGGCGCGCCCTCCAGCAGCGGCGCGAGCCTGCGCTTCGAGCTGCGGCCAGTCGGGCGCGCAGACGATGTCCTCTTCCTCGCAGATCTCGCGGTTCCAGGGGTGCTCGATCGTGGCGGCGGCGATGCCCGAGTCGACCGCGCCGAGCAGGTTGACCGGCGAGTCGTCGATCAGCAGGTCGATCCCGATCTCGCGGCAGCGGGCGATCTTGTCCGTCGAGCAGTAGAGCTCGTCGTAGGGCAGGCCGATCTCGCGGAGCCAGCGCTCCGTGGCGCCGTGGGCGCCGTCGTGGCGGTGCGAGGTCACGTGGATGAAGTGGCCCGCCTCGTGCCACGCGCGCAGCGTCTCGACCGCGCCGGGGTACGGCTCGGCGGCCAGGATCGCCTCGTCCCTGTGCGTCTCGGCGACGCACGCGCGCACCTGCTCGGGCCGCAGGCGGTCGATCTCCCACAGCTGGTCCTCGTACGGCAGATCGACGCCGAAGCGGCGCTTGGCGGCCGCCCGGAACTGGTCCCAGTAGTGGTGCAGCGTGGAGTCGATGTCGACGGCGATGCGCACGAGCGCTGATACGGTAGACGCGCCGTGCCGACGAGGCGTCAGGAGCTCGCTTGGGCCTTCGACAACGCCCTTCGGCGACCGGGTCCGGATGACGAGTACGCCGACGGCGACGACGCGACCTGGCGGAGCGTCGACTGGCCGTCGATGACCCGGCGCGTGCCGGTGCTGGGGCGCGCGATGAACGTGGTCGACACCGGCGGGTCGGGTCCGCCGCTGCTGTTCATCCACGGGCTCGGCGGCTGCTGGCAGAACTGGCTGCTGAACATCCCGGCCTTCATGGGCTCGCACCGCGTGATCGCGCCGGACCTGCCGGGCTTCGGCGAGTCGGAGATGCCGGCCGGCGAGGTCTCGATCCGCGGCTACGCGGAGGCGGTCGACGCGCTGTGCGACGCGCTGGGCGTGGAGGCGCCGGTGGTGATCGGCAACTCGATGGGCGGGTTCGTCGGCGCGGAGCTCGCGCTCTCGTTCCCGACGCGGGTGCAGAAGCTCGTGCTCGTGAGCGCCGCCGGGCTTCGATCGAGTACCGCCGCCAGGAGCCGCTGGTGACGCTGGCGCGGGTGTGGGGCGCAGTGCGCGACCTGGCTCGGCGCGCGCGGCCGGGCGGTCGGTGACGCGCCCGCGGATGCGCCGGATCGGCATGCAGATGCTCGTGCGCTACCCCGAGCGGCTGTCGCCGGCGCTGACCTACGAGCTGGCCCGAGGGACCGGCAAGCCCGGCTTCATCCCGGCGCTGAAGGCGCTGCTGAACCACTCCTACCGCGATCAGCTGTCGCGGATCGAGATGCCGGTGCTGGTCGTCTGGGGGCGCCACGACATGCTCGTGCCGCGCGGGGACGCCCGCGAGTACGTCGAGCTGATCGGGCCGAACGCGCGGCGGGAGATGTTCGAGGACACCGGCCACCTGCCGATGATCGAGCGCCCGAGCCGCTTCAACCGGCTGGTCGCCGGGTTCATCGCGGGCGAGCGGGCGCCCGAGACCGACGTGGAGGGCGTCAGCGCCTGACGGGCTGCGCGGCCGGGTGTTGTTACGGGCGCGGGCGTTTTGAACGGCGGCTGGGTGGGGTGGCGAGGGTTCCGGCGCGGGTTTTGTCGACCGATCCGCCGGCCAGACGCGTCGGCGTTCCGCGAAACCCGGCACGTGCCCGGCCTTCGCGGAAAGATCCGCGGCCGGCGCGCAGATCGGGTCGACGAAACTCGCGCATTCCCCCTACCCAGCCGCCGTTCAAGACGCCCCGCGGTGACGAGCCACGCCGCCGTGGCGCCGCGGCGTGGCGCCGGGCGGCGCCGCGCCCGCGCCTGCTTACCGCGTGACGGCGCCCTCCGAGGCGCTCGAGACGAGCTTCGCGTACTTGGCCAGGACGCCCGTCGCGCCGCCGTTGCTCGCGGCGGCCGGCGGCGGCGTGTAGGCGGCCGCGCGGCGCTCGATCTCCTCGTCGCTGAGGTCGACGTCCAGCCGCCGGGCCTCGACGTCGATCGTGATCGTGTCGCCGTCGTGGACGGCCGCGATCGGGCCGCCGTGGACGGCCTCGGGGGCGACGTGGCCGGCCATGAAGCCGTGCGTGGCGCCGGAGAAGCGGCCGTCGGTGAGCAGCGCGACCGACTCGCCGAGCCCCTCCCCCACGATCGCGGCGGTCACGGCCAGCATCTCGCGCATCCCGGGGCCGCCGGCGGGGCCCTCGTTGCGGATCACCACGACGTCGCCCTCGCGGATCTCGCCCGCGGTGACGGCCGCCATCGCCTGCTCCTCGCCCTCGAAGACGCGCGCCGGACCGCGATGGTGGACGCGCTCGTGGCCCGAGAGCTTCACGACGCAGCCCTCGGGCGCGAGGTTGCCGCGCAGGATCGCGAGGCCGCCGGTGGGCTTGATCGGGTCGCTGAGCGGGCGGACGACCTCCTGGCCGGGCGTCTCGGCCGCCTCGCGCGCGTGCTCGCCGATCGTCTTGCCGGTGACGGTCTGCTGGTCCTCGTGGAGCAGGCCGGCCTCGAGCATCCGCTGGGCGACGACGGGGACGCCGCCCGCGGCGTGGAGGTCGGTGGCGACGAAGCGGCCGCCGGGCTTGAGGTCGCACAGCAGCGGCGTGCGGGCGGCGATCCGGTCGAAGTCGTCGATCGTGAGCGGCACGCCGGCCTCGCGCGCGACGGCCAGCAGGTGGAGCACGCCGTTGGTCGAGCCGCCGCTCATCGCCACCGCGGCGATCGCGTTCTCGAGCGACTCGCGGGTGATGATGTCGCTCGGGCGCTGGCCGCGGGCGAGCACGTCCATGACCAGCTGCCCGGCGCGGAACGCGACCTCGGCCTTGGTCTCGTCCTGGGCGGGCACGCCGGAGTCGCGCATCGGGCTGATGCCGAGCACCTCGAAGGCCATCGCCATCGTGTTGGCGGTGAACTGGCCGCCGCAGGCGCCCACGCCGGGGCTCGCGACCTCCTCGAGCGCGATCAGCTGCTCCTCGGTGATGCGCCCCGCGGCGTGCGCGCCGACCGCCTCGAAGACCTCCTGGATCGTGACGTCGTGGCCCTCGAAGCGGCCCGGCGGGATCGAGCCGCCGTAGAGCATCACGGCGGGGAGGTCGAGGCGGGCGAGCGCCATCACGGTGCCGGGGATCGTCTTGTCGCAGCCCGACAGCGCGATCACCGCGTCGAACATGTGGCCTCGCGCGACGAGCTCGATCGAGTCGGCGATCACCTCGCGGGAGACGAGGCTCGTCTTCATGCCGCTGGTGCCCATCGTGATGCCGTCGGAGATGGCGATGGTGTTGAACTCCATCGGCGTCCCGCCGGCGGCGCGGACGCCCTCCTTGACCTTGGCGGCCAGGGCCCGCAGGTGGAAGTTGCACGGCATCGTCTCGATCCAGGTCGAGGCGACGCCGATGATCGGCTTCGAGAGCGCCTCGGCGTCGTAGCCGATGCCCTTGAGGTAGGCGCGGGCGGCCGCGCGGGTCGGGCCCTCGGTCAGGGCGCGGGAGTTGTGCTTGGGGTCGAGCGCGCTCATGGCCCGTGACCCTAGCGGCGCGCGCCGGGCCGCCCGCGCGCGCGGGCGCGCCCGCGCGCGGCGCGGCGCTCGCGGCGATCAGCGCGCGGCCATGTCGTAGAACGCGCCGACCGCGGAGCCGCCGCACCCGCGCCCGCGAGCGGTCGTAGTCGACGATCACGGCGGTGCCGCGGTGGCCGCCGGCCAGGAAGACGTGGCGGTCGTCGCGCGACCACTCGGCCATCACGTAGCCCTGCGGCACGCGGCTGCCCGCGATCAGCTTCATCGCGAGCTCGTCGAGCTTCACCAGGGCGAGCCGGCGCGGCCGTGGCTGCCGGGCGGCGCGACCGGCACCGCCAGCTCCCCGCCGGTCGACGAGAACGCGCCGTTGAAGGGCTCGAACGCCAGGCGGCCGGGCGCCCTGAACCGCCGCTGGGCGCCCGTCCGGACGTCCGTGAGGCGCAGCGTGTGGCACGGGTACACGCACGACGCGAGCGTGTCGCCGTGGATCGGCGCCGATGTCGCCGATCCGGCGCGTGTCGAGCGTGTTGACGACGGCGCGGGTGCCGCGGGTCCCAGAGCACGAGCCTCGGGCCGCTGCGGCGAGAGCAGCAGCCCGGAGCGGGCGGCGCGCTCGGGCCAGCCCGGCGGCGGCTTGGCCGGGCGCCACCGTCTCGCGCCCGGTCGCGGTGACCTCGCGGGCGGCGGCGAAGCGGACCGCCGTGGCGCCGGGCGTGAACAGCCACAGCCGTCCCGGGTCCGCGCTGGGGAGGAAGAACGCCGAACCGTGCTCGAGCGGCCTGAGGAGGCGGCGGCCGCCGAGCCGCGGCCCGGCCACGAACGTCCCGGTGCCGTAGAGCACGAAGCGGTCGCCGCGGCGGATGACCCGGTGCGGCGGGTCGCCCCCGGGCAGCTCGGGCGCGCCGTAGTGCCGCGTGCGCCTGGCCGCGACGTCGACGACCCAGAACTCACCGTCGCCGCCGAGCAGCAGCTTCGGCCCGCCGGCAGTGCGTGCCGTCGGCTCCGCGCCGGGCCGCCGGAGAGCCGGCTCGCCGCTCCCCCTCGTCGCACCCGGCCGACGATCAGCGCGGCGGCGATGGCGAGCGCGGCACACCTCATCACCCCACCTACGGCGGCAGGGCGGCGCGGAGTCCGCGGCTCAGAGCGTCGGGTCGGCGGGGCCGGCCGTGCGCGGGGACTGCGGCGGGCGGCGGGCGGCGCTGCGGCGGGCGCGCTCGAGGCGCTCGCTCTCCCAGCGGCCGAGCCGCCAGATGTCGCGCTGGAGCATCTTCGGGTCGATCTGCCGGCCCGGGAGGTGCATGTTGGCCTGGCCGATCAGGCGCCGCTCGTCGCCCTTCAGCGCCATCCACTTGGCCAGCACGTCGTCGGAGTCGGGCAGCCGCGTCGACCCGTACGGGCGCGTCTCGTCCGGGAACTCGATGCAGTACTCGTTCAGCAGCTGCCCGGTCTGCGGCAGGTAGGCGACGATCGGGCGGTGCGGGTAGATCAGGTAGGCGTAGGGCACGCCGCGGAGGTCGCGGGAGAGGACCTCCTCGCCGCTCGCGCCCGACTCCCCGCCCCACACGCGCAGGAAGCCGAGGTCGCGGTACATCGCCCACTCCTCCTCGTTCACGCACGACTTCAGCAGCTCGCGGGCGCGCTGCTCGGCGCGGCGCTCGCGGCCGGGGTCGTAGCCCACGGTGCCGTCGTGCGGCGGGCGGGCGCGGTTGGCGCGCCGGATCTCGAGCCTGCGCTCCAGCCAGGGGAACGAGACCTCCCACAGCAGGGCGAGCACGACGAGCGCGGTGGCCGCGAGCGCGATGGTCACCGCCGGGCGCCCCGCGTCATGACGGCCTGCCCGCACGTCAGCACGCCCCGCCGGCGGCGCGCGGGAAGAAGATCACGCGGTCGGTCGTGCGCGGGACGTCCTCGAACGCGCGCACCATCTCCGCCTCGCGCCGGCCCGTCTCCGTCACGAGCGGCACGGCGGCCCACATGCCCTGCGCGAGCTGGCGGCGGAACTCCGCGACGAGACGCTCCTCGTCCTCGGCCACCTCGACATCGCCCTCCGCGATCAGCTGCTCGCCGAACCCCGGACGCATCCGCAGGAACTTCATGTGGCGATTATGTCACGCGCGGAGTGGCCCGCCGGGGTTTCGGCGCGCCCGTTCGCGCCCGATCGGCCGCCCGGGCGGTCAGTTCGAAGACGTCGACGGGGCCGGCGCCCGCCCCCATCCCGCGCAGCCCGTCCCTGACCGCGGCGCCGGCGACAGCGCGGGCGGACCGGGCGGCGTCCAGCGGCGTGTAGCCGAGCGCGAGGTGCGCGGCCAGCGCGGACGAGTGCGTGCAACCCGAGCCGTGCGCGGCGCCGTCGCGGTGGCGCTCGCCGGGGATCCGCTCGACCGTCTCGCCGTCGAAGAAGACGTCCGTCGCCTCGTCGCGGTGCCCGCCGGTGACGACGACCGCCGCGGGCCCGAGCCGGTGCAGCGCCCGCGCGAGCGCCTCGGCGTCGTCCGCGCCCTCGCCGCCGTCCTGGCCCGCCAGCACGCGGGCCTCGGGGAGGTTCGGCGTGATCACGGTCGCGAGCGGCAGCAGCTCGTCCACGATCGCCTGGCGGGCCGCGTCGTCGAGCAGGACCGCGCCGGACTCGGCGACCATCACCGGGTCGATCACGATCGGGACCCCGCGGCCGACGAGCTCGAGCGCGTCGCGCACGGCGCACACGGTCTCGGCGGTGCCCAGCATCCCGATCTTCACGGCGTCGACGCCGATGTCCTCCGCCACCGCCTTGACCTGGGCGAAGATCATCTCGGGCGGGACGGGGTGGATCGCGTCCACGCCGACGGTGCTCTGCGCTGTGAGCGCCGTGATCGCGGTCATCCCGTGAACACCGCAGCGCGCGAACGCCTTCAGGTCCGCCTGGATCCCCGCGCCGCCGCCGGAATCGGAGCCGGCGATCGAGAGGACCGCGGGCACGGGGTGTGTTCGCTCTCCCACGCATGTCAGGTTAGGCGGCCGGCTCGTATCGGCCGCCGAAGGTCCTCCGCACCAGGCCGCGGAACTCGAGCTCGGACAGCCCGGCCAGCACCGCCTTGGCCTCCTGCGGCGTCGCCGCGAGGGCGCCGAGCGTGCCGCGGCCGGCCTCGACCGCGTGGAGCAGCTCCTGGAGCTCCGGGTCCAGCTCGGCCGGATCGACGCGGCGCGAAGCGCGCTCGGGGACGCGGCGACCGGTGGCGTCGGCGAGCAGGTCCAGGACGTCGCGGACGCCGCACACGGGCGGCGCGCCGCTCTGGATCAGGCCGTTGGTTCCTTCGGCCTGTCGGCAGGTGATCCGCCCCGGGACGGCTCCGACCGTCCGGCCCAGCTCGGCGGCGAAGTCGGCGGTCGTGAGCGAGCCGGACCGCTCCGCCGCCTCGACCACCACCGTGACCGCCGAGAGCGCGGCGATGATGCGGTTGCGGGCGACGAAGCACCACCGCATCGGCCCGAAGCCGGGCGGCAGCTCGGACACCACGCAGCCCCGCCGCCGGACCTCGGCGTACAGCGCCCGCTTGCTCGGCGGGTACGGGACGTCCGCTCCCGAGGCGAGCACCGCCACGACGTCGCCGCCGGCCTCGAGCGCCCCGGCGTGCGCGGCCGAGTCGATGCCCAGCGCGAGCCCGGAGACGACCGGCACGCCCGGCCGCCGACAGGCTGCGCCCGAGCGCGCGCGAGACGTCCAGGCCGTACGACGTGGCGCGACGGGCGCCGACGATCGACACCGCCGCCTGCTCCTCCCGCGGCGGCGGCAGCGTGCCGGCCACGTGCAGGACGGCCGGCGGATCGGCGAGATCGCGCAGCCGCGGCGGATACGCCTCGTCGCAGCGGCACACCAGCCCGAGGTCGGCCGCCTGCGCGGCGCCGCGGGCCGCGCTCGCCGAGAACCGCTGGTACGCGTGCCGGACGCCGGCCCCGGCGAGCCCGAGCAGCTCCTCGTCCGGGAGCGCCAGCACGCGGGCCGTCGCGTCGCGGCGGCGCCACTCGACGTCGAGCCATCCCGCCAGGGCGCCGACCAGCGCCGTGCGCCGCAGGCAGGCGTCGCAGGCGCCCGGCGCGCTCATCGCCGACGCCTCGCGAGCGAGGCGGGTCGGGCCGCCCCCATCTCATGCCGCCGCCGCGAGCGCGGCCGCTTCGAGGCGGAGGCCGGCCGCCAGCGCGACGTGCTCGGGGCCGACGGGGTCGCTGCCCTCGAGGTCCGCGATCGTGCGGGAGACGCGGAGCACGCGGCCGTGGCCCCGCGCGCTGAGGCGGTGACGGTCGTGGAGCTCGTAGAGCAGGCGAAGCGCGCTCGGCGTGGCGGCGGAGAGCTCGCGCAGGAGCCGCGGCGTCATCTGGGCGTTGCAGGCGAGGCCGTATCGCGACAGGCGGTCGGCCTGGCGCTCCCGGGCCGCGACGACGCGCTCGCGGACGGCGGCGGACGCCGGCGCCTCCTCTCCGCGCAGGGCCTCCGCGCCCGGCCTCCCCACCGCGACGAGCACGTCGATGCGGTCCAGCAGCGGCCCGGACAGCCGCCGGTGGTGACGTGACAGATCGGCCGCGGTGCAGCGGCAGTCGTCCTCCCCCATGCCGCACGGGCACGGGTTCGACGCGGCGACGAGCATGAACCGCGTCGGGAACGCCATCACGCGCTGCCCGCGGACGATCGTGACGTGGCCGTCCTCGAGCGGCTGGCGCAGCGCCTCCAGGCTGGAGCGCACGAACTCGGACAGCTCGTCGAGGAAGAGCACGCCGTGGTGGGCGAGCGTCGCCTCGCCGGGCGTCGGGTGCGAGCCGCCGCCGACCAGGCCGGCCGCGGAGATCGTGTGGTGCGGCGCCCGGAACGGGCGCGCGGTGACGAGGCCGCCGCCGTTGTGCAGGCCGGCGACGGACTGGATCCGCGTGACCTCGATCGCCTCGATCGGCGCGAGCGGCGGCAGGATCGACGGCAGCCTGCGGGCGAGCATGGTCTTGCCGGTCCCGGGCGGGCCGTGGAGGTAGAGGTTGTGGCCGCCCGCGGCGGCGACCTCGAGCGCCGGGATCAGCCCGTTGTGACCGCGGACGTCCGCGAGGTCGAGCGCCGTCTCGGCGGGCTGCTCCTCGGCCGCGGGCGCTCCGCCGACGTCCGGCGGCTCCTGCTCGCCGCGGACGATCGCCACCGCCTGCTCGAGCGTGCCCGCCGCCAGCACCTCGACCTCGGGCACGAGCGCGGCCTCGCGCGCCCGCGACTCGGGCAGCAGCAGCCGCCGGATCCCGTGCCGGCGCACGCCCTCCGCGATCGCGAGCGCCCCGCGCACGGGCCGGACGTCGCCCGTGAGCGACAGCTCGCCGACCACCGCGCAGCCCTCGACGTCGTCCGCCGCGACCTGCCCGCCGGCGACGAGCAGCGCGAGCGCGAGCGGCAGGTCGAAACCGGGGCCGATCTTGCGCAGGTCGGCCGGCGCGAGGTTGACCGTGATGCGCTTGAGCGGGAACTCGAAGCCGGAGTTCACGAGCGCCGAGCGGACGCGCTCCCGGGCCTCCCTGACCGCCTTGTCCGCCAGCCCGACGACCGTGAACGCGGGCAGGCCCTGGCGGATGTCGGCCTCGACCCAGACCCGGCGGCTGCCCACGCCGTCGACGGCGAACGTGGTGACGCGGGCGATCATCAGAACGCGTTCTCGACATGGTCGAGCCGGACGAGCCCGTCGCGCGCGTCGACGAGGACGCCGACGGCGTCGAAGCGCAGCTCCTCGTGCCACGGCCGGTCCGTGACCTCGGCGAGCCACGCCGCCGACATGCGGCGGACCTGCGCCTGCTTGGCGACGTGCAGGTTGTCGAACGGCTCACCGCTGCCGAGGCGGCGGGTCTTCACCTCGCAGAACACGAGCGTCCGCCCGTCGGACAGCACGAGGTCCAGCTCGCCCCAGCGCGTGTGGTGGTTCTGCGCGAGGACGTCGAAGCCGAGGCGGCTGAAGTGCTCCGCGGCGAGCCGCTCGCCGAGCCGGCCGAGGTGCTGTCGGGGAGTGGTCGCCATGCCCCGCGACGCTACGGCGGGTCGCGTGACGGATCACCGCGTAGGTGTCACGAATGTGTGGCGAATGGTGCGCGTCTTGGGCGCCGGCGTGTTGAACGGCGGCTGGGTGGGGTGGTGAGGGAGCGGCTCGCGGGGTCGGTCCGAGCGTGGCCGTTGCGCGAGGCTGCGAGTTTGTGCCGCTCAGCGGCACAAACTCGCATCTCGTGAAGCCCCGGGTTCGCGAGATGCGGGTTTCTTCGGCTGAGCCGCACAAACCTGCATCTCGCGTACCGCCTCGCCGGGATCGCGCCGCGGGCCGCCCCCTCGCCACCCCCACCCAGCCGCCGTTCGCCGGCGCAGCGAGGCACCCGAGGGCGAGGCGAGGCGGCTCAGCCCAGCGGCTGGAGCGAGCCCGTGCGGACGTCGTACATCAGCCCGTCCAGCCCGAACGAGTCGGGCACGGCGCTGGAGCCGCGGATCCGGCGCAGGCCCTCGGCGACGGCGCGAGCGGCCGCCTCGTCGGACGGATGGCCCGCGCAGTCCGTATGGCCGATCAGGAGGGCGCGGCGGGTGCCGAGCGAGTCCGCGGAGGTGCGCAGGGAGCGCAGCACGTCGTCGCTGATCGTCGCTCCCGCGTTGCGGATCACGTGCGCGTCGCCGACCCGCAGGCCGAGCAGCGGGAGCGGGTCGACGCGGGCGTCCATGCAGGTGATGACGACGAGCTTGCGGGCCGGCTCGCGGCGGAGCGGGCGCGCGGGCGCCGCGGCCGCCTCGGCCGCCGGCGTGCGGCAGGGCCGGGCGACCGCGGGCGCGAGCGCCGCGGCTCGGCCTCCTCGGCCAGCCGTCGCGCCGAACCGAACGGCTCCCAGGACCCCGACATGCCGGCGCAGCCTAGATGGTCGATGCGAAATTCCCGCACGCTCGGACGACGCGCCTGACGCTGCGCCGGATCGCCACCCGAGGGCTCGCCCATAACACCACTATGGGCTTCACCCCCGTGCGGCGCCCGGCTTGGTCAGCCGCGTTCCGACCGCACGGATGATCTCGCATCAACCATCTAGAGCGCGAGCTGCTGGTAGGCCATCGACTGGAACGACATGCGGTGCAGCGGCGAGACGCCCTGCTTCTCGATCGCCGCCCGGTGCTCGGGCGTCGAGTAGCCCACGTGCGCCGCGAACTCCCAGCCCGGGTAGCGCTCCTCCATCCGCAGCATGAAGCGGTCGCGCGAGACCTTCGCGACCACCGAGGCGGCCGCGATCGCCGCGCTCGTCGCGTCGCCGCCCACGACCGCACGCTGCTCGAACCCCGTCGCAGGCACCGGGAATCCATCGGAGAGGCAGAGCGCGCCGGGACAGCCGACGCGCCGCAGCATGTCGCTCAGCGCCGCCAGGTTCGTGTTGTGGAGGCCGCGCTCGTCGATCCCCCGCACGCAGCGAGAGGTGACGGCCACGCGCGTGGCGATCCGCAGCACGCGCGGATAGAGCTCCTCGCGCCCCTCCGCCGTGTGCTGCTTGGAGTCGTTGAGCGCGGACAGCGCCCGCAGGTCGCCCAGCGTGAGCTTCTCGTAGTCGAACAGCACGGCCGCGGCGACGAGCGGCCCGGCCAGGCAGCCGCGCCCCGCCTCGTCCGCGCCCGCTACGAAGCGCGTGCCGAGCGAGCGGTCGTACCGGAACAGGCGGCTGCCGCTCGACCGCTTGCGGCGCCGCGCCTTCCGGGAGCCGGGGGCGGGCTCGGACGGCCTCCGCTCAGAGGAGCCCGATGCGCTTGGGCGGCCAGTAGGTGGCGAAAGCCTCGCCGATGATCCAGTCTCTGGGGACGGGCCCCCAGTAGCGGCTGTCGTCGGAGCTGCCACGATTGTCGCCCATCATGAAGTAGTGGTCGGCCGGAACGCGGAATTCGCGCGGGAGGTCGCACACGTCACCGCCCCCGCAGGGCTCGATGAAGTCCTCCTTCTGGCGCTTGCCGTTGAGGACGACGTTGCCTCCGCGGACGGCGATCGTGTCGCCGGGCCCGGCGACGACCCGCTTGATGAAGTTGGTGTCCGCCTTGCGCGGCGTCGTCTTCGTGCACACCTGGTCGACCTCGCCGGTGCCGGGGTCCTTGTGCAGCGGCGCGCCGCACTGGGCGGCGTCGGCGCCGGTCGGCGGGTGGAACACGACGACGTCGCCCACCGAGGGGTCGCTGAAGCGCGCCCCGATCCGGTTCACGAGCACGCGCTGGTTGACCTCCAGCGTCGGGACCATCGAGGCCGACGGGATCCGGTAGGGCTTGACCAGGAACGCCTGGATGCCGAGCGCGAGACCGAGCGCGACCGCGACGATCAGGACCAGCTCGAGGAGGGAGCCGCCGGCGGAGGTTTTCGGCTTCGTCGCCACGAGCGAGCGCGCGCGGCGCTAGCCGCGGTCTTCGGCCGGCGCCTCTTCGGCCTCGGCCTCGGCGGCCGGGGCCTCCTCGGCCGGAGCCTCGGCCGCGGGCGCCTCGTCGGCCGGAGCCTCAGCCGCCGCAGCCTCGTCGACGGGCTCGGCCTCGGCCAGCGCCTGCTCGTCGACCGCATCGCCCGGCACCTCGTCATCCTGCGCCGCCGCGGCCTCGGCCGCGGGATCGTGCAGCAGGCCGCGCTCGACCAGCTCCTCCGGGCCCGTGTAGCGGCGCTCGCGAACGCGGGCGCGCTTGCCGACGCGGCCGCGCAGGTAGTAGAGCTTGGCGCGCCGGACGTCACCGCGCGCGGCGACCTCGATCCGCTCGATCTTCGGCGAATGCAGCGGGAACGTGCGCTCCACACCGACGCCGAACGACTGCTTGCGGACCGTGAACGTCTCGCGGACGCCCTCGCCCTGGCGCTTGATGACGACGCCCTCGAAGACCTGCGTCCGGCGGCGCGTGCCCTCGATCACCTGGAAGTGGACCTTGACCCGATCGCCGGACTGGAACCGGGGGACGCGGCGCAGCTGCGCGCGCTCGAGGCTGTCGATGACGGTGCTCATGGCAAAAGAAGACCGCGAGCCGGCAAACTGGCGTCGCGGAAGGGCCGTGAATGGTAGCGAACGCGCGGTGGCTCATTCATGAGCGCGGCGGCGGCTCTGCTCCCGCCGCCACTCCCGGATGCGCTCGTGATGGCCGGAGAGCAGGACCTCGGGCACCGTCCACCCGCGCCACTCCGCCGGGCGCGTGTAGTGGGGGTACTCCGGCGCGCCCTCGAGCGCCGGGCTGAACGACTCCTCCAGCGCCGATTCGGCGTGGCCGAGCGCGCCCGGGAGCTTGCGCAGCACGGTGTCCATGACGACCATCGCGGCGAGCTCGCCGCCGGCCAGCACGTAGCGGCCGATCGAGACCGCGTCGGTGCAGAAGTGCTCGACGATCCGCTCGTCGAAGCCCTCGTAGCGGCCGCACAGCAGGGTCAGCGCCGGCTCGGCGGCCAGCTCGGTGGCGAGCGCGTCGTCGAGCAGCCGACCGCCGGGCGTCAGGGCGACGACCCGCCGCCGCTCGCGCACGGACACCGGATCGTCCCCGTAGCGCGCGCGCAGCGCCGCCTCCATGACGTCCACCCGCAGGACCATCCCCGCGCCGCCGCCGAACGGGGTGTCGTCCACGGCGCCGCCGCTCAGCGGCGTCGTCGCCCGCGGGTCCACGCACTCCAGCGAGTGCCCGAGCGCGAGCGCGTTGGCGACGTGCCGCTGCGTCCGGAACCAGTCGAACCACCCCGGGAACAGCGTGAAGACGTCAATCTCCACGATGTCGACTCCTCGGCCCGCACGGCCACCGGTCCTGGATCGTGATGCCGGGCGGTGCCGGCCGAAGGGGAATAGTGGCAGCGCCACAGACCCCTTCGGACGGTGCCGATCCGGCGCCGCGAGCTCCGAGGTCGTGGGGGTCGGGGAGTCGACTCCACCCGGATCCACGCGTCGGGCGTCGACGATCGCGGACGCGGGATCAGCAGGTCCCCCACCTCGAGCGCCTCGCACGAAGGCAGCGCGACCATCCGCTTCACCACGCCCACCTCGCGCGCGCCGTCGACGACGACGCAGCCCACGAGGTCGTGCGCCCAGAACTCGCCCTCCTCGAGCGCCGGCGCCTCCTCGACCGGGACGACGAGCGCGGAGCCGCGCAGCGCCTCCGCTGCATCGCGCGAGGAATGGCCCTCCAGCCGCAGGATCGGCCGCTCGGCGGTGCCGGCGCGGCGCGCGATGGCCACCCGGCGGCCGGCCACGAACACGTCGGCGCGATCGGCGAGCAGCGACGGATCGGCACGCACCACGTGGAACGACCCGTCGAGCCCGTGGGGCCGGCCGACGTAGCCGGCGGTCAGCTCACTCGACGATGTCGAGGAGGACGCGGCGGTTGTCCTTGACCGCCGCAGCCTTGACCACGGCGCGGAGCGCCTGCGCGGTGCGTCCCCCGCGCCCGATGACCTGCCCGTAGTCATCGCCGTCCACCGACAGCTCGAGGACGAGCGTGCCGTCGTCCTCCTCGAACTCCTCCACCTTGACCGCGTCGGGGTGGTCGACCAGCGCCCGCGCGACGTAGACGAGCAGCTCGCGCACCGGGCGCTACGGCTTCGGGGCGTCGATGCCCTGGATCTTCAGCAGCTTCCGGACCGTGCCGGAAGGCTGCGCGCCACGGGAGAGCCACAGCTTCGCGCGCTCCTCGTCGAGCACGATGGTCGACGGCTCGGTCTGGGCGTTGTAGCGCCCGATCGTCTCGATCACGCGGCCGTCGCGCGGGGAGCGGCGGTCGGCGACGACGACACGCCAGACCGGGTCCTTCTTCCCGCCGACGCGGGTGAGTCGCATGGAGACGGACATGACGGCGCGGCAGGATAGCGAAGGTGGTGGGCGGCGGGGCTACTTCCGCATGAGGGCGCCGAGGTCGGGCATCTTCCCGGCCGACAGGCCCTTCATCAGCTTGCGCATCTCGCCGAACTGCTTGACGAGCTGGTTGACCTGCTGGACGGTCGTGCCCGAGCCCTTGGCGATCCGCAGCCGCCGCGAGCCCTTGATCAGCTCGGGCCGCCGCCGCTCCTCCGGGGTCATCGACAGGATGATCGCCTCCACGCGGTCCAGCTCGCGCTCGTCGACCTGCATCTTCGAGAGCTGGTGGCCGGCGAGCCCCGGGATCATCCCGAGCAGCGACGTCAGCGGCCCCATCTTGCGGATCCGCTTGAGCTGGTCCAGGAAGTCCTCGAGCGTGAACTGGTTCTTGCGCAGCTTCTTCTCGAGCGCGCGCGCCTCGTCCTCGTCGACGGACTGCTCGGCCTTCTCGATGAACGACAGGACGTCGCCCATCCCGAGGATCCGCTGGGCCATCCGGTCGGGGTGGAACTTCTCGAAGTCCCCGAGCTTCTCGCCCGTGGACGCGTACATGATCGGCTTGCCGGTGACCGCCTTGACCGACAGCGCGGCGCCGCCGCGTGCGTCGCCGTCGAGCTTGGAGAGCACGACGCCGTCGAACTGCGCGACCTCGGCGAACTGCTCCGCGACGTTGACGGCGTCCTGGCCGGTCATCGCGTCGACGACGAGCAGGACGGAGTGCGGCCGGACCCGCTTCTTGATGTTGGCCAGCTCCTCCATCAGCACCTGGTCGACGTGGAGGCGGCCGCTGGTGTCGACGATCAGGACGTCCTTGCCGTCGCGCGTGGCCTGCTCGAGCGCCCAGCCGGCGATGTCGACCGGGTCGCGGTCGATCCCCTGCTCGTAGACCGTCGCGCCGGCCTGCCCGCCGACCTTGACGAGCTGCTCGACGGCCGCCGGCCGGTAGACGTCGCACGCCGCGACGGCCACGGACGAGCCGTTCTGCTCGCGCAGGAGCTTGGCGAGCTTGGCCGTGGCGGTGGTCTTGCCGGAGCCCTGGAGGCCGGCCATCAGGATCACCGTCGGCGGCCGCGGAGAGAAGGTCAGCCCGGCGGACGCCCCGCCCATCAGCGAGGTGAGCTCCTCGTTGACGATCTTCACGACCTGCTGGCCGGGGTTGAGCTGCTTCTGCACCTCGATCCCGAGCGCCCGCTCCTTCACCGCGCCGGTGAACTGCTTGACGACCTTGAAGTTCACGTCCGCCTCGAGCAGCGCCAGGCGGATCTCGCGCAGCGCGCGCGTCAGGTCCTCCTCGGTGAGCGCGCCGCGCTGGCGAACGCCCTGGAGGGTGCTCTGGAGCTTCTCGGAGAGGGAGTCGAACATGCCCCTTCCACTGTACGGCGCGCAGGGCTCTCAGACGGTTCTAAGGAACGGGCGGATGATTGGAGCCATGAGAGTGCTCGTGGTCGAGGACGACGCGCGGCTGGCGGCGGCGATCGGTCGCGGCCTGCGCTACGAGGGCCTGGTCGTCGACACCGCTCCCGACGGCGAGGCGGCGCTGCGGGCGGCGGGCGCCGTCGCCTACGACGCGATCGTGCTCGACGTGCTGCTCCCCGGCCTCGACGGCTTCGCCGCGTGCAAGCGCCTGCGCGAGAGCGGCAACTGGGTGCCGGTGCTGATGCTGACCGCGCTCGACGCCGTCGAGGACCGCGTGCGCGGGCTCGACGGCGGCGCCGACGACTACCTCACCAAGCCGTTCTCGCTCGCCGAGCTGCTGGCCCGGCTGCGCGCGCTCGTCCGCCGCGGCCCCGCCGAGCGCCCGGCGGCGATCGAGGTCGGCCCGCTGCGGCTCGACCCCGCGACGCGCGAGGTCCACCGCGACGGCACCGGCATCGAGTTGTCGGCGCGCGAGTTCGGCCTGCTGGAGACGTTCATGCGCCGGCCCGGCCAGGTCCTGACGCGGCTGCAATTGCTGGAGGCCGCCTGGGACATGGGCTACGAGCAGAAGTCGAACGTCGTCGAGGTCTACGTCGGCTACCTGCGCGACAAGATCGACCGCCCGTTCGGCGTGCGCTCGATCGAGACCGTGCGCGGGGTCGGCTACCGGCTGCGCAAGGACGGCGGCGGGTGAGCCGGCTGCCGATCCGCGCGCGGCTCAGCGCGGCCTTCGCGCTGGCGATGATGGTGGTGCTCGTCGCCGCCGGGCTGTTCGTCTTCGTGCGGCTGCGGGCCGACCTCGACGACGGCGTGAACGACGCGCTCGACACGCGAGCGGCCGCGGTGGCCGCGTCGGGTGAGGTCACCGCCGGGGCGCCGGACGACCGCGAGGACGGATTCGCCCAGCGCGTGTCGCCGGACGGGCGGGTGCTCGACACCACGGGCCCCGGCCCGGTGCTGACGCGGGCCGAGATCCGAGAGCGGCTGCGCACGGAACGGGACGTCGACGGGGTCGACGGGACGGTCCGCGTGCTCGCCGTGCCGGGCGACGGCGAGACCGTCGTCGATCGGCCAGTCGCTCGAGGACCGCGACGAGACGCTCGGGCGACCTCGCCGGGGCGTTCGCCGTCGGGGCGCCGCTCGCGATCGTCCTGGCCTCGCTGCTCGGCTACGGCCTCGCCGCTGCCGCGCTGCGGCCCGTGGAGGCGATGCGCCGCACGCGCGGCGGGCGTCTCGCTCGACCGCCCGGAGGCGCTGCCGCTCCCCGCGGCGCGCGACGAGATCCGCCGCCTCGGCGAGACGCTGAACGCGATGCTCGACCGCCTGCGGCGCTCCTACGAGCGCGAGCGCCGGTTCGTGGCCGACGCCAGCCACGAGCTGCGCACGCCGGTGGCGGTGATCAAGGCCGAGCTCGAGGCGGCGCTCCGGCGCGCGCCCGCCCAGGGCGAGCTGCGCGCGGCGCTGGTGGCCGGCATCGAGGAGTGCGACCACCTCGCGCAGCTCGCCGAGGACCTGCTGACGGTGGCACGCACCGGCGAGGGCGGCCTGCCCGTCCGGCTGGCGCCCGTCGCCGTCGGCGACCTCCTCGCCGGCGTGCGCGACCGCTTCGGCGACCGGGCGGCGGAGCGCGGCCGGCCGATCGCCGTCGAGAGCGCGGACGGCCTGCGCGTCAGCGCCGACGAGCTGCGGCTGCGGCAGGCGCTCGGCAACCTCGTGGACAACGCGCTCCGTCACGGCGACGGCCCGATCGTCCTGCGCTCGCGCGCGAGCGGCGAGGCGGTCGACGTCGAGGTCGCGGACGGCGGCCCGGGATTCCCGCCCGAGCTGGCCGACCGCGCGTTCGAGCGCTTCGCGCGCGGCGACGCGGCGCGCACCCGGGGCGGCGCGGGCCTCGGCCTGGCGATCGTCAGGGCGATCGCCGAGGCGCACGGCGGCGTGGCCGAGATCGTGCCCGGCGGCCGGGCGCGACCGGTGCGAATCCGTCTCAGGGCGGTCTAAGCGAGCGGACGTAGCGTGCCCGGCATGTCAACCGAAAGGAGGCAGCGCATGCGACGCAGGGTGCTGATCGTGGTCGCGCGCCGTCGCGGCGCTCGGCGCGCGGGCGGCGCGGCGATCGCCGGCGCGGCCGGCGGCGGCGACGACGACGGGCGCGACCAGGCGATCACCGGGCGCGGCGCTGGACCGCGCCAGCGCGGCCGCGCTCGAGGAGACCGGCGGCGGCAAGGTGACGGGGACCGAGGCGGGCGACGAGGAGGGCGCCTACGAGGTCGAGGTCACGCGCGCCGACGGCAGCCAGGTCGACGTCCACCTCGACAAGTCGTTCAACGTCATCAGCTCCGAAGCCGACCACGAGGACGAGCGGCGAGGACGAGAATGACTAGGCGGCTCGCCGCCGCCGCGGCCGCTCTGCGCGTCGCGGCGGCGGCGGCGCCCGCCCAAGCCGCCCTCCCGCGCGGCGACGAGACCGTCCACCTCGATCCCGCGGACTTCACGACCCGCATCACCAACCCGTACTGGCCGATGCGCCCCGGGAGCCGCTGGATCTACCGCGAGACGGACTCCGAGGGCGCCGACCAGCGCGTGGTCGTGACGGTGACACGGCGCACGAAGCTGATCGCCAACGGCATCCGCGCGCGCGTCGTGCGCGACGTCGTGACGGAGGACGGCGAGCCCGTCGAGGTCACCGACGACTGGTACGCGCAGGACCGCAGGGGCAACGTCTGGTACCTCGGCGAGGCCACCACGGAGTACGAGAACGGCAAGCCGGTCTCCACCGAGGGCTCCTTCGAGGCGGGCGTCGACGGCGCCCAGCCCGGCGTGATCATGCCCGCGCACCCGCGCAAGGGCCTGCGCTACCGGCAGGAGTACTACAAGGACCACGCCGAGGACCGCGCGCGGATCGTCAGCCGCCGCGAGCAGGCCCAGGTGCCGTTCGGGCACTTCCGGCGCGTCCTGATGATTCGCGAGGACAACCCGCTCGAGCCGAAGGTGCTCGAGTTCAAGTTCTACGCCCGCGGGATCGGCCCCGTGCTGGCCGTGAGCGTGTCCGGCGGCAGCGATCGCGAGGAGCTGGTGCGCTACAAGCGCCGCTGAGCCGCCGCGAGGAGTACGGTCCTCGCGACATGGAGCTCGACCTGCTGGTCATCGGCTCTGGGCCCAGCGGCCAGCGGGCGGCGATCCAGGCGGCCAAGCTCGGCAAGCGCGTGGCGGTGGCCGAGCGGCGCGACCGGCTGGGCGGCGTCTCGATCCACACCGGGACGATCCCGTCCAAGACCCTGCGGCAGGCGGTGCTCGAGCAGCTCGCGCAGCGCCCGCTGGACGTCCTCGACCCGACCCGGCGCGAGGAGACCGAGCGCCAGGCGGTCCGGGAGCTGCTCGACCGCACCGCTGCGCGTCGTCGCCGCCGAGACGCGGGTCGTGCGCGAGCAGTTCCGGCGCAACCACGTCGGGCTGCTCTCCGGCGGAGCGCGGTTCGAGGACGCGAACACGGTGCGCGTCGAGGGCAGCGACGAGCAGATCAAGGCGGAGCGGATCGTCATCGCCGCCGGCACGCGGCCCGCGCGGCCGTCGTCGGTGGCGTTCGACGACCGCACGGTCATCGACTCCGACGGGCTGCTGAAGCTCGAGCGCCGTGTGCCGCGGAGCATGATCGTGGTCGGCGCCGGGGTGATCGGCGTGGAGTACGCCTCGATCTTCGGCGCGCTCGGCACGAAGGTCACCGTCGTCGACAAGCGCGACCGCGTGCTCCAGTTCCTCGACGGCGAGATCGGCGAGTCGTTCCAGTACCTGCTGCGCCGCGCGAACGTCACCTTCCGGATGCGCGAGCAGGTGGCGGGCGTCGAGCGCGACGACGGCGGCGCGCGCGTGCGGCTGGCCTCGGGCAAGGAGCTGACCTCGGAGACCGTCCTCTACGCGGTCGGCCGCCAGGGCGACACCGAGGCGCTCCAGCTCGACAGGGCCGGCCTGGAGGCCGACGGCCGCGGCCGGCTGCCGGTCGACTCGGCCCACCGCACGGCGGTCGAGCACATCTTCGCGGTCGGCGACGTGTGCGGCGGCGGGCTGGCGGCGACCGCGATGGAGCAGGGCCGCATCGCCGCGCTGCACGCGTTCGGCGAGCCCGTGCACGAGCTGCCCGAGCTGGTGCCGACCGGCGTCTACGCGATCCCGGAGATCGGCATGGTGGGCCGCACCGAGGAGGAGCTCACGGACGCCGCCGTGCCCTACGTGCCCGGTGTCGCCCGCTGGAGCGAGCTCGCCCGCGGCCTGATGAGCGGCGACGAGGACGGGATGCTGAAGCTGCTCGTCTCCCCGGACGACCGGCGCGTGCTCGGGGTCCACGTGATCGGCACGGGCGCCACCGACCTCGTGCACATCGGGCAGGCCGTGATGGGCGGCGACTCGACGATCGACTTCCTCGCGACCGCGGTCTTCAACTACCCCACGTTCGCCGAGTCCTACAAGGTCGCGGCGCTCGACGCCACGAACCGCATCAAGGCGATGGGGTAGCCGGCGGCGGCGGCTCGTCGCCCGCGCCCAACTGGCCGCGGGACGAGCCACCCGAGAGCCGCGTCTCGGTGTTCGCCGCCGACGCCTCGCGCTCGGCCGCGCGCGCCGCGTCGGCGGCCGCCCGGGCATCCTCGGCGGCGGCGTCGGCGGCCGCGTCGGCCCCCTCGTTGCGCTCCCCCTTCGGACGCGGGCGGCGCGCCTGGTTGTCTCCGCCACCGAGGACGCCGCCGAGGTTCGCCAGCGCCTGCGTGAACTCGGACGGGATGATGAAGATCTTGTTCGCCTCGCCCTGCGCCAGCTGCGGCAGCATCTGGAGGTACTGGTAGGAGAGCAGCTGCTGGTCCGGCGCGCCGTCGTGGATCGCCTGGAAGACGGTCTCGATCGCCTTCGACTCGCCCTCGGCACGCAGGATCGCCGCCGTCCGGGCGCCCTCGGCCTTGAGCACCGCCGACTGCTTCTCGCCCTCCGCCGTGAGGATCTGCGACTGCTTGACGCCCTCGGCCGTGAGGATCGTCGCGCGCCGGTCGCGCTCGGCGCGCATCTGCTTCTCCATCGCCTCCTGCACGGTGCGCGGCGGCTCGACCGACTTCAGCTCGACGCGGTTGACGCGGATGCCCCACTTGCCGGTCGCCTCGTCGAGCACGACCCGCAGCTGCGAGTTGATCTGGTCGCGCGAGGTCAGCGTCTCCTCCAGGGTCATGCCGCCGATCACGTTGCGCAGCGTGGTGACGGTGAGCTGCTCGATCGCCTGGAGCGGGTTGGCGACCTCGTAGGTGGCGGCCTTCGGGTCGGTGACCGTGAAGTAGATGACGGTGTCGATGCCGACGACGAGGTTGTCCTCGGTGATCACCGGCTGCGGCGGGAACGTGACGACCTGCTCGCGCAGGTCGATCAGCGGCTTCACGCGGTCGACGAACGGGATGATCAGCGTCAGCCCGGGGTCGAGCGTGCGGGCATAGCGCCCGAGCCGCTCCACGACGCCCGCCCGCGCCTGCGGCACGATCCGGACGCCGGACGCGGCCACGATGAACAGGAACACCGCAAGGACGATCAGTGCGATCAGGCCCGCATCCACGGTTGCCTCCTTCTACTCCTCGGTCACGAGCGCTGTCGCGCCCCGGATCTCGATGACCTGCACGCGCTTGCCGGGCTCGATGACCTCGTCGGCGTCGTAGGCGCGGGCCGTCCAGCTCTCGCCCTCCAGCTTCACGCAGCCCGTGTCCTCGTTGTTGGCGATCCGCTCGGTGACCATCGCGCTGCGGCCGACGAGCGCCGCCGTGCCGGTCCGCAGCTGCGCCGGCATCCGCAGGTGCGAGCGCGCGAGCGGCCGCAGCGCCGCCAGCAGTGCGACCGAGACGACGATGAACGACGCCCACGAGGCGAACTCACCGGCGCCCACCGCCGAGATCACCGCGGCGACCGCCGCCCCGCCCGCGAACGGGGCGAGGAAGAAGCCCATGGTCGCGATCTCGCCGACGGCGAAGATCACGGCCGCGATCAACCAGATCAGCCAGGGGTCCATCGCGGCGGATTATCCCAGCAGTTCGATAAGCGGCGGCTCAAGCGGTCAGCAGCGCCCGGGCGAAGTCGTCCGGATCGAACGGGCGCAGGTCCTCGAGCTGCTCGCCGATGCCGATCAGCTTCACGGGGATGCCGAGCTCGTTGGCGATCGCGAGCGCGATGCCGCCCTTGGCCGTGCCGTCGAGCTTGGTGAGGACGATGCCGGTGACGCCGACGGCCTCGCCGAAGAGCTTCGCCTGGCGGACGCCGTTCTGGCCGGTGGTGGCATCGACGGTCATCAGCGTCTCGTGCGGCGCGTCCGGCATCTGCTTGGTGATCACGCGGCGGACCTTGGTCAGCTCGGCCATCAGCTCGTTCTGCGTGTGCAGGCGGCCCGCCGTGTCGACGATGACCACGTCCGCGCCGCGCTCGCGCCCACGGGCGACCGCGTCGAAGGCGACCGCCCCGGGGTCGGACCCCTCGGGGCCCTTCACGACGTCGACGCCGGCGCGCTCGCCCCAGCGCTCGAGCTGCTCGACGGCGGCGGCGCGGAACGTGTCGGCGGCGCCGATCACGACGGTCTGGCCGAGCGTGTTGCGCAGGTGCCAGGCGAGCTTGCCGATCGTCGTCGTCTTGCCCGTGCCGTTGACGCCGACCACGAGGATCACCGTCGGGTCGGGCCGGATGTCGATCGTGTCGTCGCCGGTGCGGGCCAGCTCCGCGAGCAGCTCGGCGAGCCGCGCGGTGAGCTGCTCGCCGCCGGCGAGGCCGCCCTCCTCCGCCTCGCGCTCGAGCTTCTCGACGACCTGCGCGGTGGTCCGCGCGCCGACATCGGCGTAGATCAGCGCCTCCTCGAGGCGCTCCCAGGTCTCCTCGTCCAGGTCGCCCTCGAACAGCGTGGCCTGGACCTCGGCGGCCAGCGCCTCGCGCGTCTTGCGCATGTTCTCGCGCATCCGGCGGAAGAACCCGCGGCGGCGCTCCTCGCGCTCCTCCGGGGCGGGCGGCGGCGGCGCGCCGTTGGGTGTGAGGAACAGCTCGTGCCAGTCGCGCGCCATCGCGGGCGGCAGGATAGCCGCGCAACGGCGCGGGGCCGGCGCAGAACGCCGGCCCCGCTGTGCCGCTGTCGCTGACGCTCGCGCGTCAGCCGTTGAACTGGAAGATCCGCAGGCCGCGGTCGCGGTCGGATCCCAGGATGTACTTCTTGCCGCCGAACTTGTGGACCTCGACGCCCCAGTAGTTCGAGCCGCCCGTTCTCGACGAACGCGCCGACCTCCTCGAGGCCGCTGTTGGTGTAGCTCAGGACGCGCATGCCGAGCGCGTAGTGCGAGACGTAGACGAGGTTCGTGTCCGGGTCCGTCGCCACCTCGTGCACGCTCATGTCGCCGAAGTTCTCGGCGAACGCCTCGTTCTGGTTCTCCTCCGGCGCGTAGAAGTCGACCTCCGTCATCTTCGCGCCCGGGGTCAGCGACGTCTTGTACATGTGCGTGTAGCCCCAGCCGTCGAAGACGGCGGAGATGTCGACCGGCACCGACGGCCCGGGCGGGGTGGCCGTGCCCTCGCCGGTGGCCGAGCACGTGTAGTCCGCGCCCGGCTCGACGCCGAGCAGGCGGAACCCGTCCGTCCGCGACACGAAGATCGCCGGCGTCGTGGTCGACTCCGCCAGCATCGTCACCAGCGTCTCGCAGCCGTCCTCGCCGGTGCGGTTGAAGACGATCAGGCCCTCGTAGCCCGCCGCCTCGGCGTTGTTCAGCTTGACCTGGAAGTCGCAGACGCCGCGCTCGACGACCGCGATCTCACCCGCCGACGCGGCCGGGACCGGGTCGCAGCCGAGGCCCGAGGTAGCGCGTGTTGCCGATCAGCGGGTTCTCCTTGTTGACCGGCTTCGTAGCGCTGCCCTGGATCGCCGTGAACACCTTGCCGGCCGCGGGGCCGCCCGTGAACTTGGCCTCCACGCGATACGGGTCGAAGTCCTCGTCCGTCGCGAAGAAGAACTTGTTGTCGCGGGTGAACTCCGCCTCGTGGCCGTTGCCCTCGGGCGTGATCGTGTGGCCGCGCTCCGCGCGCGCCGGGTCGGTGGCGGCGAAGTCGGTGTCCGACAGCGCCTTCGGGCTCGCGGGGTTCGTGACGTCGAGCGTCACGTAGCCGCCGTCCCAGTAGGACATGAGCATGATGTCCTTGGTCCCGATCCGCTTGACGACCATGTCGTGGCTGAAGATCGAGTCGCCGTGCGGCCGCGTCGGGCCGGTCTGGCCGAACTGGTCGAGGTTCGTCTCCGAGATGAGGACCGGCTTGCTCGGGTTGGTGATGTCGAGGATGTCGACGTCGAGCTCCTCCATGTCGTCGACGAGGACGACGTAGACGCGGCCGGTCTCCTTGTTCGTCCAGGCGAACGCGGAGTGGGTCTGGTTGGCCCTCGTCTGCGGCTGGCCGCCGGACTGCGTTCCGTCCTTCTTCGTGAAGTCGCCGAAGCCCTCGACGAGCTTCTTCGGCTGCTTCGGGTTGGTCACGTCGACCAGCGTGATGCCGCCGACGCCGTTGGTCGTGCTGGGGCACCACTCGTTCTGGTAGACGAGCAGGTCGCCCTTGAACGACGGGGTGTTGAGCGTGACGACCTGCGAGCCCTCGCCGGAGAACGTGTCCGTGTGGCTCGGGATGTAGCCGAGCGCCTGGGCGTCGTCGGCCGCGGTGTCGAGGTTCATGTCGACGATCTGGACGCCGCCGCGGCCGCACGCGGGCTCGCGGAACATGGTCAGGTAGGCGTAGTCGCCCTTGGCCGACACGTCGGCCACGCGACCGGCGCCGGCGAGCGGGCTGCCGAGGTCGAACTTCGACACGAGGTCGAGGCCGTCCTCGCTGCGCCGGGACGCTCTGACGGCCCGGCACGTCGCCGGCGGCGCCGTGCGACTTCCAGTGGACGTCGAGGCCCGAGTTGAGCCAGCTGTCCTCCACCCAGTCCATCGGGTGAGCGGCGGCCGTCCCGGCCGCCAGTGCGAACATGCCCGCGGCCACGACGGCCGTGCGGGCGACGAAGCGTCGCTTCACGTGATCCCCTTCTCCTCTGCGCCCGTCGCCCCATCCACGACGGCCGCTCATTTGTGCGTGCGGGCCCCCTCGGCCCGCTTTGGCGCGGAGAGTATTCGGTGAGACCCGTATGAGAAGGACGGGAGCCGAGTTGGCGCGCTGACGCTAGTGCGGTTCGCCCGGGCGATCCGCAGGAGCGGCAGGGTGCGGCCCGTCGAGGCGCAGGTCTACGCCGTCTCCCCCACGCGCCCGATCGCGCCGACCAGGCCGGTGCAGCCCACGCAGCCGATGCACCCGACGCAGCCCGTGCAGGCGACGCACCCGATGCAGCCCGCGCAGCCGACGTTGGCGACGCCGCCGAGGATGCCGACGCTCATGATCACGCCCGCGCTGGCCGAGACGGCGGCCGAGCCGACGACGCCGGCGCTGCCGGACACCGCCGCGGAGCCGACCACGCCCGCGCTGCCGACGACCGCCGCCGAGCCGACCACGCCCGCGCTCCCCGCGACCGCCGTGGAGCCGACCACGCCCGCGGACTCGGTCACGCCGCTCACGGTGCTCGACCCGCGGACTCGGCCGCGCCCATCACGCCGCCTGCTCGCGCTCCCGTGGCGGGAGGCGGCGCGAGACGACTCGCGAGACGCCGTTGCCGGCCATCGAGACACCGTACAGGCAGTCGGCCGCCTCCATCGTGCGCTTCTGGTGGGTCACGACGATGAACTGCGCGCGGTCGGAGAAGCGGCCGAGGAGGCTGAGGAAGCGGTCGATGTTGAGGTCGTCGAGCGCGGCCTCGACCTCGTCGAGGATGTAGAACGGGCACGGCCGCGCGAGGAAGACCGCGAACAGGAACGCGAGCGCGGTCAGCGACTTCTCGCCTCCGGACAGCAGCGTGAGCCGCTTGGTGGCCTTGCCGGCGGGCGTGATCTCGATCTCGACGCCGAGGTCCTCGCCCGGCCCGGCCTCGGGATCGGCCTCCTGCTCCGCCTCGGCCTCGGCGCGCTCCTCGACTTCCGGCGCCTCCTCGTCCGCATCGCCGCCGCCGAGCACGGGCCGCGGGCCGGTGTCCTCGCGGACGAGCCGGAGGCGGCCGCGCCCGCCGGGGAACAGCTGCTGGGCGACCTCCTCGAAGTTGCGGGCGGCGGCCGTGAACGTCTCCTCGAACGCCTCCTGGATGCGGCGGTCCGTGTCGCGGATCAGCCCGCGCAGCTCGCGCATCGCGGCCTCGAGGTCCTCGCGCTGGGCCTCCAGCTCCTCGACGTGCGCCACCGCCTCCTTGTACTCCTGCTGCGCGAGCGGGTTGACCGGCCCGAGCTGCTCGCGGCGCCGCTGGAGCCGCTCGATCCGGGCGGTGAGGTTCTCGCGGTCCGCGTCCGTGAGGGGCGCCGCCCCGGCGGCCGGCTCGGCCGTGCCGGCGCGGCGAGCGGCGCGGGCTTCACGAAGCCGAGCTTCCTCGCGAGGCGGGCGACCTCGACCTGCGCGTCGGCGGCCTGGTCGCGAGCCTGCTGGGCGCGGACCTCGCCGCGCGTGACCTCCTCGCCGCGCTGCTTGAGGCGGGCGTGGACCTCGGACTCCTTCGTCGCGCAGGCGCGCAGGTCGGCCGCGAGCCGCTCGCCGGCGGCGCGGTCGGCGTCCAGCTCGGCCCCGAGCGCCTCGGCGCGGGTGGCGACGGCCTGGGCGGCGGTCTCGAGCGCCGCGGCGAGACGCTCGGCGGCGGGCAGCAGCGCCTCGTCGCGGGCCAGGCGCGCCTCTTCGAGCTGCATCCGCCTGGCGCGCTCCACCCGCTCGCGCTCCGCGCGCTCGGCGAGCCGGCGCTCCGTGGCGATCGCGGACTCGATCTGCGCGCGGCGCTCCGCGTCCGGCCCCTCGTCGGGCGCGTTCCGGCGCTGGTCCATCAGCCAGCGGGCGTGGCGCTCGGCCTCGACCGCCTCGTCGCGGGCGCGGGCGGCGGCCCTCGCGGCGCCCTCGGCCTCGTCGCGGGCGGCGTCCGCATCGGCGACCGCACGGCCGGCGGCCTCCAACTCGGCCAGCGCCTCCTGCTCGGCGCGGGCGGCGCGCTCGACCTCGCCGAGCAGCCCTTCACGCCGGTTGCGCTCGGCGAGCACGCGGTCCTCGCCGCCCGCCGGCACCTGCCGCAGCTCGCGCGAGCGCGCCGACCAGACCCGGCCGCCGCGCGTCACGGCGACGCCGCCGAAGTCCTCGGGCAGCGAGTCCACGGACTCCACCACCCACACGTCCGCCAGCAGCGCCGTGGCCAGGCGGCGAGAGGGATCGTCGCCGGCGAGCCGGACCCGTGAGAGCAGCGCCACCGCGCCGGGGGCGGGCGGTGACTCGGAGGTGGTCGCGGGCGGTGACTCCTCGGGGGCCGGGGCGGCGGCGGGCGCGACGAGCGCGGCCCCGCCGTCCTTGCCGGCGCGGTCCAGGAGCGCCTCGGCCTCGGCGACGCCGGCGGCGACCGCGGCGCGGAGGCGCGGGCCGAGGGCGGCGGCGAGCGCGAGCTCGTAGCCCGGCTCGGCGCTCAGGCCGTCGGCCAGCGCGGGCGCGCCGCCGGGGGCGCCGGCCTGCGTCCGCAGGAACTGGTTGAGCTTGGCGAGCTCGGCGCCGACGCGTGCGGACTCGCGCCGCGCGCGATCCGCGGCGGCCTCGAGCTCCCGCCGCGTGCGGCGGGCGGCTTCCGCGGCAGAGTCCGCCGACGCGCGCTCGGCAGCCGCGGTCTCGGCGCCGGCGGCCAAGCCGCGCCGCCTCGGCCTCCGCGGCCGCGCGGCGCTCCTCGAGCGAGGCGAGCTCCGCGTCGAGCCGCGCCCGGCGGTCGGACGCCAGCGCGCCCAGCTCAGCCTCCAGCGCGCCGATCCGCTCGGCCGAGCCGTCGTCGCCGCCGTCGGCCTCCGCCTCCTCGCGCAGCGCCGCGAGCCGCACGCGCGCGCGCTCGGCCCGCCCCGACACAGTGGCCGCCGCCGAACGCGCCGACTCGAGCCGCAGCCCGATCCGCTCGCCCGCCGACCGCGCGGCGTAGAAGCGGCCCGACAGCCGCTCGCGCTCCGAGCTGCGCGCCGACAGCGCCTCCTCCGCGCGCGCCCGCTCCGCCGCCACCTCGCCCAGCTCCTCCTCGGTCGCGGCCGCCGCGGCCCGCGCCTCGCCCACCGCAGCCTCCGCCGCGGCCAGCGCCTCGGCGGCCACGCGCGCCGCTTCGCCCGCCAGCGCCCAGCCCGCCTCGTCGATCTGGCGCTCGAGCCGCTCGTGCAGCTCGGCGGCCTCGGCCTGGCGCTTCAAGGGCCGCAGCCGCGTGCGGGCCTCGCGCTCCACGTCCAGCGCCCGGTCCAGGTTGTCCTGCGTCCGCTCGAGCTTGAGCTGCGCCCGCCGCCGCCGCTTGCGGTGCTTGCCGAGCCCGGCCGCCTCCTCGATCAGCATCCGCCGCTCACGCGGCTTGGAGGTCACGATCGCCTCGACCCGGCCCTGGGAGACCACGGAGTGCATCTCCTTGCCCAGCCCGGTGTCCGACAGCAGCTCGAGCACGTCGGTCAGACGGCAGCGCGCGCCGTTGACGCGGTACTCGCCCTCCCCCGCGCGGTTGAGCCGCCGCACGATCGAGATCTCGCCCGCCGGCAGGTCCACGGCGCCGCCCGCGTTGTCCAGCACCACCTCGACCTCGGCGTCCGAGCGCGCCTGGACGCCGTGCGCGCCCGCGAAGATCACGTCCTGCATCGACTGCCCGCGCACGGCGAGCGGCGACTGCTCGCCGAGCGCCCACAGCACAGCGTCGGTCACGTTCGACTTGCCGGACCCGTTCGGCCCCACGATCACCGACACGCCCGGGGAGAACTCCAGCCGCGTCCGGTCCGGGAACGACTTGAAGCCCTTGAGGCTGACCGATCTCAGGTGCACGGAAGGACCGTCCTCAGGACGTCAGGGCGTCCATCGCCGCCTCGGCGGCCGCCTGCTCCGCGTCCTTCTTCGACCGCCCGGACCCGCGCGCGACCTCCTCGCCGTCGATCACCGCCGCCACCTGGAAGATCCGCTCGTGCGGCGGGCCCTCCTCGTCGGTCACCCGATAGTGGACGAGCGCCCCGCGCCGCGCGAGCCGCTCCTGGAGCGCCGACTTGAAGTCCCCCGGCGAGTCCAGCGCGCGGTCGATCTCCGGCGCGAACGCCTCGACCACCGCGTCGGCCGTCTCCTCGTAGCCGTGCTCCAGGTAGCAGGCGCCGATCACGGCCTCGATCACCGAGGCGAGCACGCGCTCCGTCTGCGCCAGCTGGTCCGTCGCCGGCCCCCGCACCTCCTCGGGCGCCGCCGCCCGCAGCCGCTCCGGCACCCCGAGCCGCTCCGCGACCGCCCGGCACGACCGCCCCGAGACCGCCTGCGCGCGGATCTTGGTCAGCCGCCCGGCCCCGTGCGTCTCGGCCTGGAGGCGCGGCCACAGGTGCGTCGTGACCGCCAGCCCGAGCACCGAGTCGCCCAGGAACGCGAGCCGCTCGTAGGAGTCCGCGCGGCGCTCCACCCAGGACGCGTGCGTGACCACCTGCCGGGCGAGGTCGTCCGGCAGCCGATCCAGCAGGTCGTTCAGCTTGCGCAATCAGGAGGACGAGGAGGCTTGTGGCAGGTGTTCGAGCACGAAGTCCACGGCCTGGCCGACGGTCTGGATGCGCGCCGCCTGCTCGTCGGACATCTTGACTCCGTAGGCGTCCTCGAACTCGACCACCAGCGTGTAGAGGTCGAGCGAGTCGGCATCGAGGTCCTGCTTGAAGTGGGTCTCCTCGGCGATGCGATCGGGCTCGATCTGGAGCTCGTCGGCCAGGTGCGAGCGGATCAGCTGGAGGACTTCGTCTCGGGTCATGGCTGATCGGGCACCGTAGCGGCGGCAGCGGACGTGTCTGCCTCGCTTCGCTCCCTGTCTCGGCCGGGGGCCTCGCCACCGGCTTGCGCCTCGCCGGCTTCGCCTCGCGCGCGCCGCAGCGCGCCGGCCGCCGCGAGGCGCTCGTGCGTGCGCCCGAGGATGTCCTCGCGGACGCCGCGCGCGGCCACCTCGATCGCGCTCGCGAACCCGCGCGCGCCGAAGGACCCGTGCGGCACGACGCCGAGCCGCCGCAGCCCGAGCAGGACGGCCCCGCCGTGCGCCTCCGGGTCGATCTCGTCGCGCAGCGCGCGCAGCGCCGGCCGCAGCAGCAGCCCGCCGAGCTTGGAGCGCGGAGACGACATCGCGGCCTCGCGGACGGAGCGCAGCAGCACGTCCGAGGTCCCCTCCATGACCTTCAGCGCGACGTTGCCGGCGTAGCCGTCGGCCACCAGCACGTCGGCGACGCCCTTGCCGATCGCGAAGCCCTCGACGTTGCCGACGAACTCGATCTCCCCGGGGCTCTCGCTCAGCACCGCGTGGGCGGTGACGACGTCCTCGGGCCCCTTCGACGGCTCCTCGCCGTTGGAGAGCAGCGCCACGCGCGGCCGGCGGACGCCCATCACGACCTCCATGAACGCCGCGCCCATGTGAGCGAACTGGACGAGGTGCTCGGGACGTACGGCGACGTTGGCGCCGGCGTCGAGCAGCAGGAACGGCGCGCCCGGGACGGGGACGACGACCGCGAGCGCCGGCCGGTGGATGCCGGGCGCGCGCTTGAAGCGGAACAGCGAGCCGGCCAGCGCGGTGCCGGTGGAGCCCCCGGATACGAGCGCGTCCGCGCGGCCGGAGGCGACGGCCTCGACGGCCTGCACGACCGACGCGTCGGGCGTGGTCCGGACCGCCCGGGCGGGGTCGGCCGCCTTGGCGATCGAGACGGGCGCGTCGACGATCTCGACGCCCTCGGCGGCCTCCATCTCGGCCGCCGGGCCGAACAGGATCACGCGCGTGCCGGCGGCGGCGGCCCGCGCGGCGCCGCGCGCGACCTCCGCGGGGCCGAGGTCGGCCCCGTTCGCGTCGACCGCGACCGTGACCCGCTCGGCCATCCGGCCTCTAGTGGTCGTGGTCGTGATCGTGGTCGTGGCCCGAGAGGTCCACGACCTCGCGGCCGCCGTAGGAGCCGCAATGCGGGCACACGCGGTGCGGGCGGCGCGGCTGGCGGCACTGCGGGCACGCGTTCACCGACGGCGCGCTGATCTTGTGCTGCGAGCGGCGCTTCGTCGTGCGCGAGTGCGACTGCTTCTGCTTGGGGACGGCCATGGGCGGCGAGAAGGGTAGCGAAGCGCTGGCCGCGCGGCGTTTTCGAACTGCGGCTGGGTGGGGGCGGTGAGGGTGCATTTCGTCACGCTCGGCAGTCGGCGTGCTAGGCGAGCGTGACGAAATGCACGCCAGAGGAGCGAAACGTCACGCTCGGCGAACAGGCCGACGCGAGCGTTGCGAAATGCACCCTCGCTTCCCCACCCAGCGCCGTTGACGTTCGTCGGCGCCACAGAGCGCTACTCGAAGCGGATCTCGGACAGCTTCGCCCAGCGCGCGTCGGGCTCGCGCTCGTGCGCGTGCGACGGATCCTCGTTGAGGTTCGCGCCGCACTGCGGGCACAGGCCCGCGCAGTCGGGCCGGCAGGTCAGCTGCGCCGGGAGCGCCAGCGCGAGCGCGTCGCGCGCCCAGCCGGCCACGTCCAGCTCGCCGTCGTCGTCCATGTACGGCGAGGACAGCTCCTCTCCGCCGCCCGGCTGGTGGACCTCGCGGGCGTCGACCTCGAACGTCTGGTCCGCGGGCTCCAGGCAGCGCATGCACGGCCCCCGCAGCCCCGCCGCGAAGCGCAGCCGCAGCGCCCAGCCGCTGCTGACGGTGCGCGACATTTCCAGGCGCACGGGCACGAGCCCGGGCTCGACTTCGTAGCGCTGGCCGCCGTAGTCGAACGGCGCGATCGCCGTGTGGAGGTCGAACTTGCGGCCCTCGCCGGAGGTGAGCCCCAGACGTGCGAGATCGAATGAATCGGTCCTCTGGGGCATACCTCCACGGTAGCCCAAGCGGTCTGACCCCAACGGTCCAAGGGGTCAGACCCCTCTGGCCTTCTCCTCGTCTCCGGACGACTCGGACGACTCGTCGTCCTCGCCCTTGAGCTCGCGCTTGAGGACCTTGCCGGTCGCGTTGCGCGGCAGCTCGTCGACGAACTCGACCTCGCGCGGGACCTTGTAGCCGGCGAGGTTGGACTTCACGTACTTCTTGACCTCGTCCTCGGAGAGGTCGCCGCCCTTGGTCACCACGACGGCCTTCAGCCGCTGGCCGAACTTCTCGTCGTCGACCCCGAACACCGCCGCCTCGGCGATCTTGTCGTGGCCCGCGAGCAGGTCCTCGACCTCCTGCGGGAACACGTTCTCGCCGCCGCTGACGATCATGTCGTCGTCGCGGCCGTCGACGAACAGGCGGCCCTTCTCGTCGAAGTGGCCGACGTCGCCCGAGGACATCAGGCCGTCGATGACGTCCTTGTTCCCGCCGCCCGTGTAGCCCTCGAACTGCATCTCGTTGCCGACGAAGATGCGGCCGGTGTCGCCCTGGGACACCTCGTTGCCGTCGTCGTCGTAGAGCTTCACGACGGTGCCGCGCGGCGGCTTGCCGGCGGTGCCCGGCGCCTCGCGCAGGTCCTCGGGCGTGGCGATCGTGGCCCAGGCGACCTCCGTCGAGCCGTAGAGGTTGTAGAGGTTGTCGCCGAACAGGTCCATCCAGCGGTCCGACTGCGAGCCCGGGAGCGCGGAGCCCGACACCGGCACGACCCGCAGGTGCGAGAGGTCGTAGCGCTCGAGCACCTCGTCCTCGAGCTCGAGGATGCGCTGGATCATCACGGGCACCACGACGAGGGCGGTCGCCTGGTGCTGGGCGGTGAGCGACAGGGTGCCCTCGGGGTCGAACTTGCGCTTGAGCACGAGCGTCGAGGCCAGCGAGACGCCCAGGCTCCAGTGCGCGAAGCCCCAGGAGTGGAACAGCGGCGCGGCGATCATCGTCGTCTCGCGCGCCTTCAGCGGGATGCGGTCCAGCAGCGCCGCGATCGGGTCCATCGACTTGGGCTGGGAGCGCGCGGCGCCCTTGGGCGTGCCGGTCGTGCCCGAGGTGAGGATGGTCTGCCGGCCCTTCTCCTTCGGCGGCGACAGCGGCGACGTGTCGCCGTCGGCGACCAGGTCCTCGATCAGCGGGTCGTCGCTCTTCTCGTCCGGCTCGTGCCACGCGACGTAGCGCTGGAGGTCCACTTCGGCTTCGCTCAGCAGGTCCGCGAACTCCTGGTCGTAGACGAGCGCCGCGGGGTTCTCGCGCTCCAGCACGTCGGTGAGCTGCGGCTTCGAGAACTGGGTGTTGAGGAACAGCGCGTTGGCCCCGAGCTTCGCGCACGCGACCGTCGCGTCGATGAAGCCGCGGTGGTTGCGGCACATGATCGCGACGCCGTCGCCCGCCTTGATGCCGTCCTTCGCGAACGCGTGCGCGAGCGCGTTCTGCCGCTCCTCGAGCTGCTTGAAGGTGAGCGTGCCGAGCTCGTCCACGACGCCCACGTCGTCGGGATGGCGCGCGCCGGCGACGGTGTAGCCGGCGGCCAGCGTCGGGCCCCAGCGCAGCAGCGCGGCGGCCGTCTGGGCGATCCGGTCGGGCCGTGTCGGGGTGATCACGCCCGCCTTGGCGAGCGTGACGATCGTCTGTGCCTTGGTCGAGATGACGGTGAGGAGCTGGCCGGGCGAGGGAGGCATGGTCGACATCCTTTCAATGCTTCGGCAGGCGTGTACCCGGTGGTACCGCGCCCTGCTCGATGAAGGCGCGGATGTCCCCGGCCCGGCGCGGGTTGAGGAACACGTGGCGCTGGCCGACGGAAGGCTTCTCGGCGAGCAGGCCCGCGTCGAGCAGCGCCTCGCCGACCTCCTGCGCGAGCGCGCGGTCGTTGCCGGCGAACCCGCGCGCGAGGTGGGCGAAGTCCGTGTGGTAGCCGCCCCACTTCCCCATGCCGTCCAGCCGCTGGAGGATGCGGCGGGCGACGCGCCGCGCCGGGTCCGGGTCCTCGTGCGGCCGCACCGCCGCGCCGCCGCCGGGGTCCAGGATCGCCAGCAGCTGCTCGTCTTCGAGACGGCTGCCGACCCGCGCCTCGACCTCGGCGACCCGCAGCGGATGGCCGGCGCCGATCGGCTCGCGCAGCACGGGTGTCTCGATCACGCCGGGCGGGAGCGCGACGGCGTCCGCGCGCAGGCGGTCGATGCCGCCCGCGTGGTCCTCGAAGCACAGCGGCACGAGCTCCTCGAGGTCCTCGGGCCGCACCGCCGGCGCGGGCATCGCGAGCACGAGGAAGCCGCCGTCGAGCTCGCCGGCGGTGAGCGTGAGGTCGGCTGCGGTGGCGGGCGGGTCGGGGTCGGCGAGGTCGGCGAGCAGGGCGACCGTGGCGGCGACGAGCTGCCACTCGCGGCCGCCTGCCGCCTCGGGATCAGCGCGCACGTGCGCGCGAGCGGGGGTGGCGGCCAGCAGCAGCCCGTCCTGGGCGGCGATGGCGACCTCCACCGGCGCGTCGTAGCCCGAGCGCGGCTTGGCGAGCTCGTCGCGCCCGTGCTTGAGCGCGGCGGCGAGCGTCTCGCGCAGGCGCGCCTTGGCGGTCGGCGGCGCCGAGGCGCCCCCGGACGCCTCCAGCTCGTGCGCGAGCGTGCTCACCTCAGGGCGGCCTCGAACGCGGCCCGCGCGGCTTCGCCGCGCACCGCGAACACGACGCGCTCCAGCTCGCAGCCGGCGTCGAGGTGCCGGCGGACCTCCTCGGCCTCGATCCGCGCGGCCTCCTCGACCGGGAAGCCGCCGACGCCGGTCCCGAACGCCACGAGCGCGAGGCTGCGGGCGCCCAGTTCCTCGGCCTTGGCGAGGGTGGCCGCCGTCGCGCGGCGGATGATGTCGGCCGAGGTCGGGCCGCCCAGCTCCATCGTCGCGGCGTGGATCACCCAGCGCGACGGCATGTCGCCGGCCGTCGTCTCCACCGCCTCACCGAGCCCGATCGGCGCCTTCGCGTCGGATTCCCGCTGCACCTCGGACCCGCCGGCGCGGCTGATCGCGCCTGCGACGCCGCCGCCGTGCGCGAGGCGCGTATTGGCGGCGTTGGCGATCGCGTCCACGTCGAGTTGCGTGATGTCCGTGTCCAGGACCTCGACCGTCGCCATGGGGTCTACGGTACCCGGCGTGGCCGAGTCACCGGTGCGGCGACGGGTGCGCGCCTCGGGGCGCGTGCAGGGCGTGTTCTTCCGCGACAGCGTGCGGCACGAGGCGTCCTCGCGCGGCGTCGCCGGCTGGGTCCGCAACCGCTCGGACGGGACCGTCGAGGCGGTCTTCGAGGGCCCGCAGGACGCCGTCTCCGCGCTGGTCGACTACTGCCGCGCCGGGCCGGGGAACGCGCGCGTCGAGAACCTCGACGTCGAGCCCGAGGAGCCGGAGGGCCTGAGCGGGTTTGACGTCCGCTGACGGACGTAGCCTCCGTCGGACCCATGGAGGCCGCCACCCCGCTCAGACCCACGCGCGTCCACACGCTCGTCGGCCGCCTGATCGTCGACAACCTCGTCGTCGACGACCCGGTGGCGTCCGACCTGGTGCGGCGCCGCGCCGACGCGGGTGACGATCCCGCACGCGTCGTGGCGGACGCGATCGAGATCGGCGCCCGCGTGCTGGACCGCGAGCAGGCGGGCGCGACGGTCGAGGTGCTCGCCCAGAACCTCGAGAAGGCGTCGCGCGAGGCCGAGGAGCGGCTGGGCCGGACGTCCGAGGAGGTCGTCACGGAGCTGCGGGCCCGCCTCGAGGAGGCCTTCGGGCCGGACAACGGGCACGTCACGCGCGTGCTGCACCGCCACTTCGGTGCCGACTCGAGCGCCGCCGTCCAGCACCAGGTGCGCACCGCGGTCGCCGAGCTGCTCGCCGACTCGCGCGAGCGGCTGTTCAAGCAGTTCTCCTCCGCCGAGGACTCCAACCCGCTGGCCGCGTTCCAGCGCGCCGCGGTGGCGGCGATCCGGCAGTCGTCGGACCAGCAGCACGCGAGCCTGCGCGAGACCAACCAGCGGATCGCGGCGCTCCAGCTCGAGGTCACGAAGCTCCAGGCGGAGAAGGAGAAGGCGCTCGAGGTCGCCGCGGAGCACGACCGCTCGACCGCGAAGGGGCGGCCGTACGAGGAGGCGGTGTTCGAGGCGATCGACGCCATCGCCGCCGCGCAGGGCGACGACTGCGACGCGGTGGGCGACCTGCCGGGCCTCGGCGGCCGCAAGGGCGACGTGCTGGTGGCGATCGACGGCTGCTCCGGCTCGCCGCGCGGGCGGATCGTGTTCGAGGCCAAGAACTCGCGGGCGCCGAAGAAGATCGCGCTCGCGGAGCTCGACGAGGCGATGGCGACCCGCGACGCCGCCTACGGCGTGTGGGTCGTGCCGTCGGACGAGCAGCTGCCGGCGCGGACGCTCCCGCTGCGCGAGGTCAACGGCGACAAGCTGTTCGTGGTCTACGACCCCGAGGAGGGCCGGCTCGCGCTCCAGGTCGCCTACGCCCTGGCCCGCGCGCGCGTGCTGATGGCCCACGGCGACGCCGACGGGCTGGACGCCACGGCGCTGCGCGCGGAGGTCGAGCGGGCGGTGGGCGCGCTCGAGGACGGCCGCCGGATCCGCCAGCAGCTCACCCACGCCGTCAACGGCGTCGAGGCCGCGCGCGAGATCCTCGACGCGATGGAGCGCCGCGTGAAGGCGCATCTCGCGCAGGTCGACGTGCTGCTCACCGGCGCGGACGACGCCGACGAGTAGCGTCCGGGCGGTGCCCTGGACGCTGACGGAGGACTTCGAGGCGTACGCCGGGCGCGTCTGGGGGCTGCTCAGCGCCGCCCCGGCGGAGCACACGGTGTCGCTCTCGGTCATCGGGTCGCTGCGGGCCGGCATCCGCTGGTCGGACCGGCCGATGGTGTTCGGGTGGTTCGAGGACGGCGGCGTGGTGCGCGGCGCCGTCGCGATGACGCCGCCGTTCGAGCTGCTGCTGGCGGCGGTTCCCGCTGACACGCTGGGCGAGCTGGTGGAGGCCCTGCGCGCGGCGGCGGTGGACGTGCCGGGCGTGCACGGCGACGACGCGACGGTCGAGCGGTTCACGGCCGCGTGGACGGCCGGCACCACGCTGGAGCCGCGGACGCAGTGGCGGCAGCGCCTGTACCGCCTCGGGACGCTGCGCCCGCCCTCACCGCCGCCAGAAGGGCGCGGGCGGCACGCCGAGGAGTCCGACATCCCGCTCGCGGTCCGCTGGTACGACGGCTTCCAGGACGAGACGGGGGCGCACGGCGGCGAGATGGAGACGATGGTGCGCGAGCGGATCGCCGGCGGGCGGCTGTGGCTGTGGGAGGACGCCTCCGGCGCGCCGGTCTCGCTCGCCGGCCGCACGGCGGCGGCGGCCGGGGTCGCCCGCGTGGCGCCGGTCTACACGCCCGCCGAGGCCCGGCGCCGCGGCTATGGGGCGGCCGTCACCGCGGCCTGCACCGCCGACGCGCTGGCCTCCGACGCGAGCGAGGTCGTCCTCTTCACCGACCTCGCCAACCCGACGTCGAACGCGATCTACCAGAGCATCGGCTTCGAGCCGCTGAGCGACCGGCACGTGGTGCGGTTCGTGGCCTGACCGCCGTGCCGGGCTCCGAACGGCGGCATCGAGGGGGCGTGGTTGGCGAGCTGGAGTCGGTTTGCGGGCTATAGGCCGGTAAACCGACTCCACATCAGCACCGCGGCCAGTTCACCGCCACCCCACCCAGCCGCAGTTGCGAATCGTCGCCGCCACCACGAGGATGGTCGCCATGCCACAGGGCGAGCCGCAACTGGAGCCGGCCGAGGTCGTCAAGCTCGCGCCCGAGGCGGCCGCCGTGCCCCTGGAGGCCGCGACGGCGCCGCCCGTCGCGGTGCCGTACGGCGCGCGCGGGCCCGAGAGCCTCGGCGGGATGCACGACGTCCTCGCGCTCTCCACGCCGACGGAACGGCGCCGGTTCGTGCTCCAGCTCCAGCGCACGGCCGGGAACGCCGCCGTCTGCCGCTGGCTCGCGGCCGTGCGCGAGCGCTACACCGCGCGCCACGCGGGCGCCGGCGACGACGTACCTGACGAGAACGAGCCCCGCGCGCGATAACGCCAACGTCGGGCCTCCTCGCGGGGTGGTTGGAGCATGAGACGCGTCCTGCTCCTGACCGCAGCGGCAGCGGTGCTGACGATCGCCGCCGTCCCGGCGGTCCTCGCTCAGAAGCCCCCTAAGCCGCCGGGCAAGGCGGGCGTCAGCTTGAAGCCGGATGCCGACTTCGTCACGTTCTCGCAGCCGGTGACGCTGACCGGGTCGGTCAAGCAGGCGAAGGCCGGAGTGCTCGTCACCCTGGAGCGCCGCGCCACGACCGCCGCTGCGTTCGAGCCGGCGGCGACGGCCACGACCGACGCCCAGGGCGACTTCAGCTTCGCGCAGCGTCCCGAGGTCAACACCGTGTTCCGCGTCACGGCCGCGACGGCGCCACCCGTCCAGAGCGCCGAGGTGACGACAGGCGTCCGCCCGCTGGTCGGGTTCAGGGTCGGCGACACGACGCCCCGCGCGCGACAGCGCGTCCGGTTCCGCGGCACCGTCCGCCCGCCGCATGACGGGCGCCGCGTCGCCATCCAGCGCCGCCGCGCCGACGGCACATGGGTCACGGTCGCGCGGCCGCGCCTGCGTGACCGAGGCAACGTCTTCTCCGGTTACCGCCGTCGGGTGCGCGTGCGCAGGTCCGGCACGTACCGCGTGCGGATCGCCGCCCACGCCGACCACCTCGCCGGGCTCAGCCGTGCGCGCACCCTGACCGTCGGAGCCGGCTGAGCAACGGGGACTAGCCGACTTCGGCGGGCTCGTCGCGGCCCTGGAGGCGCTCGCGCCCCCGCTGCACCGCGGCGATGAACTTCGAGAGGTTGACCTCGAGCGTGTTGAGGATCTCGTCCGCGTAGTCCTCGGCCCCGAGCCGGATCTCGCGCTCGCGGGCGCGGGCGTCCTCGATGATCTCCTCGGCGGCGCGCTCGGCCTGGCGGGTGACCTCCTGCTGGGAGACGAGCTGCGTCTGGCGCTCGCGCGCCTCCTTGACGATCCGCTCGGCCTCGCGCTTGGCCTCGGCGAGCATCTCCTGCCGTTCCTTGACGATCCAGCGCGCCTGCTTGATCTCCTCGGGGATCGTGGCGCGCATCTGGTCGAGGATGTCGTAGATCTCCTCCTTGTCCACGCGCACCTGGTCCGTCAGCGGGACCTGCTTGGCGTTGTGGACGAGGTCGTCCAGCTTGTCGATCAGTACCAGGACGTCCATGGCGCTCCCTGTTTCGTCAGCGCGCGAGCGCTTCCTGCAAGCGTCGCGCTACTCCCTCGGGCACCAGCTCGGACACATCGCCACCGAAGATGGCGATCTCCTTGACGCCGCTCGAGGAGAGAAAACTGTACTGCGGCGACGCCATCAGGTAGATCGACTCGATGTCCGAGGCCAGCTGACGGTTCAGCTGGTTCATCTCCAGCTCGTACTCGAAGTCGGAGATCGCGCGCAGCCCCTTGACGATCGCCATCGCGCCCTTCTCGCGCGCGTACTCGACGAGCAGCTTGTCGAACGGCTCCACGGAGACGTTGGGGAGGTGGCTCGTCGCCTGCTCGATGAACTGGCAGCGCTCCTCGGCGCTGAACAGCGTCTTGCTCTTGCGGACGGACGCGTTGACGACGGCGACGATCAGCTCGTCGAACATCGGCGCGGCGCGGTTGATCACGTCGACGTGCCCGTTGGTTATCGGGTCGTAGGAGCCGGGGCAGACGGCGATGCGGTTGTCAGGAGCCATGGATGCGGATGAGGGTGTCGCCGTAGCGGCGTTCGTCTTGGAGGGGGAGGTCGATGTCCAAGGGTGAGCGGCGGTCGCTCTCTGCGACAACCGTCGCCCCCGGCGCCAGGACGGCCGGAAGGGCCGCCGACAGGTCGCCTCCCACGGACGCGGCCAGCCGGTATGGCGGATCGAGGAAGACGAGATCATAGGAATGACCGCTGCGCGATGCTCCGCCGAGGAACCGGCGCGCCTCGGCGCGCCAGACCACGCCGTCCGCGCCGAGCGCCTCGAGGTTCGCGCCGATCGCCCGGATCGCGGGCGCCGCGTTGTCCACGAACGTCGCGGTCGCCGCGCCCCGCGACAGCGCCTCGATGCCGAGCGCGCCGGAGCCGGCGAACAGGTCCAGCACGCGCGCATCGCGCACGCGGTCGCCGAGGATGGAGAACAGCGCCTCGCGGATCCGGTCGGCCGTCGGCCGCGTGTCCGTGCCCGGCGGCGTCTGGAGCCGCCTGCCCCCGTACGTGCCTGCGATCACGCGCATGGTCCGGCAGCATGTCGTGTCCATGGACGCCGACGCGCTGCGCGACCTCTGCCTCGGCTTCACCGGCGCCGTCGAGGAGCGGCCGTTCGGGCCGGAGACGAGCACGTTCAAGGTGTCCGGGAAGATCTTCGCGATCTCCGCCCTGGACCGGCAGCCGCTCGACGTCAGCCTCAAGTGCGAGCCGGAGCTGTCCGAGCAGCTGCGCGCCACCTATCCGGAGATCATCCCCGGCTACCACCTCGACAAGCGGCACTGGAACACGCTCAAGCTCGACGGCTCGCTGCCCGACGACGATGGTCCGCGACCTCGTCGAGGACTCCTACGACCTCGTGGTGGCCGGCCTGCCCAAGCGGGTGCAGGGTGAGCTGGGATGGAATCCGGGCTGACCGTCCTCGTCACCGGCGCGACCGACGGCCTCGGCCGCGGCGTCGCGGCGGAGCTGGCCGCGGCGCGGCGCCCGGGTGCTCGTGCACGGCCGCAGCGCCTCGCGGGCCGAGGCGGTGGCGCGCGAGATCGGCGCGGCCGGCACGTTCCTCGCCGACTTCGCCTCGCTGGCCGCCGTCCGGGCGCTCGCGGACGAGCTGCCGCCCGTCGACGTGCTCGTCAACAACGCGGGCGTCATCGAGCGGGAGCGCCGCGTCACCGAGGACGGGTACGAGCTGACGTTCCAGGTCAACTACCTGTCGCACTTCCTGCTCACGCTGCGCCTGCTCGAGCGGGCGGCGCCGCGGCGGGTCGTCAACGTCGCCTCCGCCGGCCAGGAGCGGCCGGACTTCGACGACCTGATGCTCGAGCACGGCTACGAGCCGTGGCGCGCGTACCGGCGGAGCAAGCTCGCCCAGATCATGTTCGCGTTCGAGCTGGCCGAGCGCGCGGCCGGACGTCGAGTCGACCGCGCTGCACCCGGCGACGTTCATGGACACCAAGATGGTCCGCGAGACCGTCGGGGAGCCGTACAGCACGGTCGAGGAGGGGATCGAGGCCACCGTGCGCCTCGTTGACGCGCCCGACGTGTCCGGCCGCTACTTCGACGGCCTGGAGGAGGCGGCGCCCGACCCGATCGCCTACGACGCCGGCGCCCGCCGCCGCCTGTGGGACGTCTCGGAGCGGCTCACGCGGGGATAGGCTCGAGCGCCTCGGCGCCGTAGGCGAGCTTCACGGCCTCCTCGAGCAGGACGTGCTCGGGCTCGGCCAGCTGCGGGTCGGCGTCGAGGATCGTGCGGGCGCGCATGCGGGCGCGCTCGAGCAGCTCGGCGTCGTCGGGCAGGCGGGCGAACCTGAACTGCGCGAGCCCGGACTGGCGGGTGCCGAGCATCTCCCCCTCCCCGCGCAGCTCGAGATCGATCTCCGCCAGCTCGAAGCCGTCGCGGTGGGCGGCGAGCGCGCGCAGGCGCGCGGACTCCTTGGGGCCGAACAGCAGGCACAGCGAGTCGTGCGGGCCGCGGCCGATCCGGCCGCGCAGCTGGTGCAGCTGCGAGATCCCGTAGCGCTCGGCGTTCTCGACGAGCATCACGGACGCGTTCGGGACGTCGATGCCGACCTCGATCACCGTCGTCGCCACGAGCACGTCCGCGCTGCCCTGTGCGAACGCCGCCATCGCCTCCGCCTTCTCGCGCGGCCGCAGCTGGCCGTGCAGCAGCTCCACGCGGAAGTCGGCCAGCTCCCCGGCTCGCAGGCGCTCGTACTCGGCGGTGGCGGCGCGGGCCTGGAGCGCCTCGGACTCCTCGACCAGCGGGCAGACGACGAACGCCTGCCGCCCGGCGCGCAGCTCCTCGCGGATGCGGTCGTAGGCGCGCGAGCGCTCGCGCTCCGTGGAGGCGACGTAGGTCTCGATCGGCCGGCGGCCCGCGGGCAGCTCGCGCAGCACGGTGACGTCGAGGTCGCCGTAGGCGGTCAGCGCGAGCGTGCGCGGGATCGGCGTCGCCGTCATGTGGAGCACGTGCGGGGCGACGCCCGCGGGCGCCTTGCGGTCCAGCGAGCGCCGCTGGTTGACGCCGAAGCGGTGCTGCTCGTCGACGACCGCGACGCCCAGCCGGTCGAACTCCACCGCCTCCTCGATCAGCGCGTGCGTGCCGACCAGGAGCTTCAGCTCGCCGGACGCCAGCTTGCCGAGCAGGTCGGCGCGGCGGCCGCCGGGCGTGGAGCCGGTGAGCAGCGCCGCCTGCACGAGCTCGCCGGGCATCAGCGCCTGGAGCGTCGCGAAGTGCTGCTCGGCGAGCGTCTCCGTCGGCGCCATCAGCGCCGCCTGCGCGCCGGACTCGACCGCGCGCAGCATCGCGTAGAGCGCCACGACGGTCTTGCCCGAGCCGACCTCCCCCATCAGCAGCCGCTGCATCGGCCGGTCGCGCGCGAGCTCCTCGTCGATCGCGGCCATCGCCTGGCGCTGGTCGTTCGTGGGAGCGAACGGGAGCGAGTCGGCGAGCCAGCGGCGCGTGAGCTCGCCCGGCGGGTCCAGCGCCTCGGCGCGGGCGCCCTCGCGCCGCCGGGCGCGGCGGCGCAGCAGCGCGATCTGGAGCAGCAGCAGCTCCTCGAACGCCAGCCGACGGCGCCCGCCCTCGTGGTCGCCGAAGTGGGCGGCGTCGAGCGCCGAGGCGCGGTCGGCCAGCCGCTCGATGGCGCGCAGGCGGGCCGGCAGCGGCTCCAGCGCGTCCAGCGCGGCGCCGCGCCACTGCCGCGCCAGGGCGAGGATCTGCGTGGTCGAGAGCCCGTCCGTCGCGGGGTAGGTCGCCATCTCGCTCTCCGATCCGGAGGCGACCTCCTCGCCGGTGGGCGCGTGGAACTGCACGCGGAAGCGGTTGCGGGCCTGGTACTTGCCCGACAGCAGCAGCCGCGTGCCGGGCGTGTACTTGCGCTCGAGCCACGGCTGGTTGAAGAACGTCGCCTCCATCGTGCCCGTCGCGTCGGCCACCACGGCGGTCACGAGCGGCTTCATCCCGCGGCGGCGGACCGGCCGGCTGCGGATCGACCGGACCTCCACGACCACGGTCGCCGTCTCCTCCGGGGACAGCGCCGCGATCGTCCGCGCGTCCTGCCGGTCTCGCGGCAGGTGCTCGAGCAGGTCCCCGACGGTGTTCAGCCCGAGCCGCTCGGCCGCCGCGGCGGCCTTCGCGGGCGTCACCGGAAGCGGCGTGCGGAGCCGCGACGGCCGCGCGTAGCGCGGCGGCCCGGCGGCGTGCAGCGCCTCGTCCGGCAGCGTCTCGGAGCTGGCGAAGGCGGTCGGCGGCACGCCGCCAATGATGATCGGCCCCCCGGATCGCTCCCGCCGGGGCACGTCAACTGCGGCTGGGTGGGGGTGGCGAGGGTGCATTTCGTCACGCGGAGTCGGGCCGCTTCGCGCGAGCGTGACGAAATGCACGCCAGAGGAGCGAAACGTCACGCTCGCCGATGCGGCGGGACGCGAGCGTGACGAAATGCACCCTCGCCACCCCCACCCAGCCGCCGTCTAGGGGGTCTGACCCCTACTCGGCGGCGATGAGCCACCAGTAGGCGAATGAAGCGAGGGGTCTGACCCCACACGACACCGAAATGAAGCGCCGGAGGGGCGAGACCGAGGCGTCGGACTCTACTTGCGGTGTGCCTCGGAAACCACGCGAGGAGCTGGCCGGCGGCGTGCATCACGTCTATGCGCGCGGAAACGACCGGCGGAAGATCTTCGACGAGGATCTCGACCGGGCGGCTTATCTGGAGCTGCTCGGCACCGTGGCGGTGCGACTCGCCTGGCACTGCCTCGCGTACTGCCTGATGGGCAACCACGTGCACCTGCTGATCGAGACGCCGAAGCCGAACCTCGGGTACGGAATGCAGCGGTTGCACGGCACGTACGCGCGGGAGCTCAATGACCGGCGCGGGCGAAGCGGCCACGTGTTCCAGGGACGCTTCGGCTCCGCGCTGCTGAGGACCGACGCGCACCTGCTCACGACCGTCGCGTACATCGCCGCCAATCCGGTCGAGGCAGGCCTATGCCGCTCGCCGGAGCAGTGGCCATGGGGAAGCCACGCCGTCGCGCTGACCGGTGCGGGGCCGACGTGGCTTGCGACCGGCCGCATGCTGGCGTACTTCGGCGCCGCGGGCGGCGATCCGTGGCACAGATACCTGGAGGCCGTCGAGCGTCGTTGCGTCGCGAGAGGGGTCTGACCCCTCAGCGCAGCGAAATGAAGCGAAGGGTCTGACCCCTCAGCGCGGCGAAATGAAGTGAGGGGTCTGACCCTACTCGGCGGCGATGAGCCACCAGTAGGCGGGCTGGCCGCCTCGGGAGTACTCGAGCTCTACGCCGTCGGGAGCGAGGCCGGCGACCTGGTCGCCGGCGAGCGGCGCGCCGACCCCCTCGATGAGCGTCACCAGCTCGGCCTCGCGGCTCAGCTCGGCGAGCACGGCCTCGAGCGTCTGCTCGACGTCGCCCCACGCGACCAGCTCCTCGTCGACGAAGCCGACCGCGTCGCCGCGGTGGAAGCGCGGCGCCTCGGTGGCGTCGTCGCGCGCCGCGCCCGTCACGGCGCCGGTGCGCACGTGGGTCAGCGCCTCCCCATCGCCACCGCGTTCGCCTCCGCCCCGCGCGATGGATCCAGGGCGACCGCCGCGGCCAGCCCCGCCTGCATGGAGCGCGAGGGCACGACCCGCACGAGCTTCTCCGACAGCTCGGCCGCCCGCTCGGCCGCCATCAGCACGTTCGGCGAGTTCGGCAGCACCACGACCTCCTCGGCGGGAGACCTCGTGGATGCCGGCGAGCAGCTCGTAGGTGCTCGGGTTCAGCGTCGCGCCGCCGTCGAGCACGACCGCGCCGACCCCCTCGAACAGCACTCGCATCCCCGAACTGGAGACCACTGCCAGCGCCGCGCACGTCTGCACGGGCTCCGCGAGCCGCGCGCTGCGCTCCTGGACCTGCTCGTGCATGTCCGCGACATCCAGATGCGACACCGCGCCGGCGCCGTCGAACAGCGCCAGCGCCCGGTCCGGCTCGTCCGTGTGCACGTGCACCTTCAGCGTCGTGCGCTCGCCGACCACCAGCACGGAGTCGCCGAGCAGCTCGAGCGGGAGGACCCAGTCCGACGGGTCCAGCCCCTCGCCCTCGACGACGAAGTTCGTGCAGTACCGGAACGTCGAGGACTCGTGCTCCGGGTGTGTGACCCGCGCCGGGGCGTGATGCTCCAGAGGCGGCGGGTCGGCCCCCGCAGCGCGGCGATGACCCCCGCGAAGAGCACGGTGAGCGCGTAGCCGCCGGCGTCGACCACGCCGGCGTCGCGCAGGACGGCGAGCAGCTCCGGGCCGCGCTTGACGCTGTCCTGCCCCGCATCCAGAGCCTGCTCCAGGACGCCCGCGATCAGCGCGTTCTGTGCCTCGTCGTCGACGCGCTCGTCCAGTCGCGGCGACTCCATGTGCGCGATCTCACGCGCCACCCGGTGCGCCATCTCGCGGACGACCGTGAGGATCGTGCCCTCGGCGGGCTCGCGCACCGAGGCGTACGCGCGGTCGGCGGCGCGCGCCATCGCCGCGGCGATCAGCACGGGGTCGACGAGCTCGCCGGGCCGCGAGATCAGCTCCTCCGCCGCGCCGCGGATGAGCTGCGAGAGGATGACGCCGGAGTTCCCGCGCGCGCCCAGCAGCGCCGCCCGCGCCACCGAGTCCACGATCTCGTCGCGGCCGATCTCGTCGATCTCGCCCACCGCGGACAGCCGGTCGAGCTCCTGGAGCACGGCGCGCAGCGTGAGCAGCATGTTGTCGCCCGTGTCCCCGTCGGCGACCGGGAACACGTTGAGGTCGTTGACCTCCTGGCGCCGAGCCTCGAGCTGCGCCAGGGCGCCCTCGACCACGGCGCGGAAGCGGATGAGGCTCGGGTCGGCCAATGGCCGGCCCGTCAGGCCTTGGTGACCTTCCCCGCCTTGAGGCAGCGCGTGCAGACATACACACGCCGCGGGGCGCCGCCCTCAGAGATGCGCACCTTCTGGAGGTTCGCGTCGAACCGCCGCTTGGTGGCGACCATCGAGTGGGAGCGGGACTGCCCGAAGGCGGGCCGCTTGCCGCAGGAATGACAGACACGGGCCATTGCGGGCGTGAGGATAGCGTTCGCGCGCGCCGGAGCGCCTCGACCGAATCATTCGTCGGCGGGGTGGGTACGGTGTCGGGGTGCCCCCTGTGAGCACAGCGCGTATCTCCCTGCCCGATCGCTACCGGGTCGTCCGCCACATCGCGAACGGCGGCATGGCCAGCGTCTGGGAGGCGCACGACGAGCTGCTGGACCGCCCCGTGGCGGTGAAGCTGCTGGCCTCGCACCTGTCCGAGGACGACCGCGCGCGCCAGCGCTTCCAGCGCGAGGCGCGGGCCGCCGCCGGCCTCTCCAACCACCCGCACGTGGTCACGATCTTCGACGTCGGCGAGCACGACGGCCGCACGTTCATGGTGATGGAGCTGCTCACCGGCGGCACCCTCGCCGACCGGCTGCGCAGCGGCGACCGGATCGAGCCCGGCGTGGCGCTGCGCTGGCTGCGCGAGGCCGCCTCGGCGCTCGACGCCGCGCACCAGGCCAAGGTCGTCCACCGCGACGTCAAGCCCGGCAACATGCTGCTGGACACCCACGGGCGGCTCGCGATCGCCGACTTCGGGATCGCGCGCCTCGCGCTCGAGGACCAGCTGACGATGACCGGTCAGGTGCTCGGCACCGCGGCCTACATCTCGCCCGAGCAGGCCACCGGCGACGGCGCGACGGCCGCGTCGGACCGCTACGCGCTCGCCGTCGTCGCGTTCGAGCTGCTCACGGGCGAGCGCCCGTTCCAGGCGGAGAACTTCGCTGCCCAGGCGCGCGCCCACGTCGAGGACCCGCCGCCGGCCGCGAGCGAGCTCAACCCCGCCCTCCCGCCGGCCGCCGACGACGTGCTGGACCGCGGCCTGGCCAAGGACCCCACCGACCGCTGGGCCACCGCCGGCGAGTTCGTGGAGGCGCTCGATGAGGCGATGGAGCCGCGGCGCGAGCCGACGGCCGCCACCCGCCCCGTCGGCCCGCCGCCGCGCCGCACGCCGCCGCCGGCGTACGCGACGGACAGCGGTGCCCCGCCGCCGCGGCGCTCTCGGTCGCGGCGTGCTGCTCGCGGCCCTCGCCGCCGCCGCGCTGATCGCGGTCGTGGCCGCCGTGCTGCTGGCGGGCGGCGACGACGGCCAGCCCTCGAGCGGGGACCGGCAGGCGCAGCAGGACACGCCGACGCCGGACGCGACGAAGGAGGCGACTCCCGACGAGACGGCCACGCCGGAGGAGACCGCCGCGCCGGAGGAGACGGCGACGCCCGAGGCGACCTCGACCCCGGAGCCCGAGCAGAGCGGCGAGCCCGACCTCGCCGCCGCGAGCCGGCTCCAGGTCCAGGGCTTCAACGCCCGCCAGGCCGGCAACTTCGAGGAGGCGCTCGACCTGTCCCAGCAGGCGCTCGACGCATGCGCCGGCTCGACCGAGCTCAACCCGTGCGGCTACGCGGGCTACGAGAAGGGCGTCGCGCTCAACCGGCTCGGCCGCCCCGACGAGGCGATCCCGCTGCTCCAGGCACGGCTGGACAACTACCCGGACAACCCGGCCGAGGTCAGGGAAGAGCTCAAGGACGCGAAGAAGGCGGCCAAGGGCTGAGCCTGAGCTTCGACGCGGTAGCGGCCGCTGTGGCGGGCGTGCCGTTCATGTCGCCCGAGCAGGGGCGGATCGTCTACGAGCACGTCCGCGAGACCCGGCCCGCGGAGGTGCTGGAGCTCGGCACCGCGCACGGCGTCGGCGCCGCCTATCTCGCCGCCGCGCTCGAGGACAACGGCGCCGGCAGGCTCACCACGGTCGACTTCGAGGGCGCCGCGTACGACCCCTCCCCCGAGTCGGTGCTGGCCCGCGCCGGCGTCGCGCAGCGCGTCGAGGTGGTGCGCGCGTACTCGTCCTACACGTGGTGGCTGAAGGAGCAGGTCCAGGCGCGCTCCGACGCGCACGGCAACTGCGAGCCGCGCTTCGACTTCGTCTACCTCGACGGCGCGAAGAACTGGACGATCGACGGCCTCGCCGTCGTGCTCGTCGAGAAGCTGCTCAGACCCGGTGGCTGGCTGCTGATGGACGACCTCGACTGGACCTACGCGCAGGACCCGCACCGCGAGGCCACCGACGGCATCGTCCACCGCGAGCTGTCCGAGCCCGAGCGCACGGAGCCGCACCTGCGCGCGGTGTTCGACCTGATCGTCGCCCAGCACCCGAGCTTCACCGAGCTGCGCGTGCAGGACGAGTGGTGGGGCTGGGCGCGCAAGGCGCCCGGCGAGCCGCGGCGCTACCGCGTCGAGACCAGCCGCCCGCTCGCCGTCGTGGCGGCGAACGCGCTGCGCCGCGCCGTCCGGCGCGCCCGGCTCAGGGCGCGACGGTGAGCGCGTCGCCGATCGGCCGCTCGCCCGTGGGGTCCGACGGCCGCGTCACGAGCGCGCTCTGGATCGTCATGCCGGTCGAGCCGCCGCCGTCGAGGTTCACGCCGTCGCGCGCGCCGAGCGCGTCGAGGATCCCGGCGCTCTCCGCGAAGCTCGCGCCGACGCTGTAGCCGGGCCGGCGGCCGTCGACCGCCACCAGGATGAGCCGCCCGTCGCCGCCCGTGCCCGCCAGCGTGCGCGGGTTGCGACGGACGCCGAACCGGTAGTAGAAGCCCGGATCCTCCGGCCAGTGGAAGCCCTCGGCGAACGCGGTGATCGACGGGAGGAGCCGCGGGCCGCCGTTCACGACGTCGAGCCGCCGGCCGGCGCGCAGCGGCGCGCCGCCGGCCAGGATGCCGTGGCGCACCTCCACGCGCGCGCCGGGCCGGGCATGAGCCCGCAGCCAGTCGGCGCCCTCGCCCGTGCCGGCCAGCACGGAGCCGCCGGCCGGGATCGGCGCGCCGCGGCCCTCGCGCAGCTCGAGCACGCGCCCGCGGCCGTCGAGGACGGCCTCGGCGCCCGGCCCGGGCTCGGTCGCGGCGCCGAACAGCGGCGTGAAGTGGATCAGCTCGCTCGCGTCGGTGCAGGTGAAGTCGTGCTTGGGCAGCTCCGTCGGCAGGTCGCCGCCGTCGCCGCCGCAGGCGCGGATCAGGCCCGGCTTGCGGTTGAGGCCGTCGACCTCGCGCCGCGCGCCGTCCGACGCCGTCGCGCTGCTCTCCGTCGACAGCGCCTCGATCCGCGCGCCGTCCTCGAGCAGCAGGCTGGTGCGCCCGTCGACCGCCTCGCTGACCGGCGCGCCGTCCAGCACGGAGATGCCGGCGAGGTCGCCGGGCGTGCCGTCGGCCGCGCCGATCACGAAGTAGCCGCCGTTGACCGACGCCACCGCGCCGGTGCGCGCGGCGAGCGACGTCAGCAGCTCGCGCTCGGGGACCACGTCGGTGGCCAGGCGGCCGTCGACGTCGCGCAGGCGCCACGGGGCGACCTCCAGCACGTGCACGACCCACGGGCCGGTCGTGGCGGCGCCGTCCTCGCCGGTGAAGACGATCCGCGTGCCCGAGTAGCCCGCGGACGCGAGCGACGCCTGGTGCGCCCGCGCGCCCTCCTCCGTGGCGAAGCTCCCGGAGCGCACGAGGAAGCCGAGCGGACCGCGCGCGGGATCGTCCGGCGCGCGCTCGGCGATCCGCTGCACCTCGGCCTCGAAGCCGTCGCGCTCGAGCCGCCGGGCGAGGTCGCGCGCCGCGTCGCGATCGGCGAGGAAGGCCACGTCGACCCGCCAGACGTCCCGCGGCGACGGCTCGCCGCGGGCGATCCGCGTGTACGTGACGCCGGGCGCGAACGCCTGCGTGGAGCGCGTCTCCGCGAGCCCGCTCGGGCCGAGCGGGAGCTCCGATCCGGCGGCGGCCGGGACCGGGATCAGCAGCAGGCAGAGGACGATGAGCGCACGGCAGGTCATGGCCGCTGACCGTAGTCCTCGATCAGCCACAGCGCGCCGGCCAGCAACGCCGTGGTCACGAAATAGCCCAGCTCGACCTCGAGCAGCGGGTCGTCGAGCGGCGAGAGGAGCAGCCACGCCAGGAACAGCACGGCACAGCCCAGCCACGCCGCGGCGGCGTGGGCGGCCCGGCCGCGAGCCAGGGCGGCCTGGTTGAGCGTCCCCGCGGCCAGGTGGAAGCCCATCCCGGCGCCGACGAGCACGAGGCCGCCGCGCTCGTAGTCGTAGTCGCCGCCGAACAGGACGTCCATCGCGAACGGCCCGATCAGCGCGAGCCCGAGCACCACCGCCGCCGCGAAGCCGGCGATCGCCAGCAGCGTGACCCGCAGCGCGCGGGCGAACTCCTCCTCCCCCTCGGTGGCCGCCAGGCCGGACAGGTGCGGCAGCAGCGACGTCTGGATCGCCTGGAACAGCTGGAGCGGGGCGCGGGTGATGAGCAGGACGTTGAAGACGAAGCCGGCCAGGGCGGCGTCCGAGTGGGCGGCGTCGGCCGCGACCACCGGCACGTTCAGCAGCGCCTGCTCGGCGGCCATGATGACCAGCACCGCTCCGGCGAACGCGCCGCCCTCGCGCAGGCCGGCCCCCGCGCCCTCGCCGCGCTCGCCGGGCGCCGGATCGCGGCGGCGCAGCGCCCAGGGGACGACGACGAGCGAGACCAGCGGGGCGGCGGCGATGCCCATCGCCACCGCGCCCTGCCCCGACGCGATCCCGACCACGACGGCGAGCGCGAACAGGCAGCGCGAGCAGGACTCCAGGAGCACGAGCCCGCCGTAGAGGCCGAAGTAGCCGTGCCCGGCCAGCCAGCCGCGCGCGAAGTAGCTCGCCGCATACGCGACGACGCCGACGACCAGCACCCAGTACAGCGTCGCCGAGCCGTCGAACACGTCCTCCTCGATCCGCTCGCGGAACGTCAGCGCGACGGCCACGAAGACGACGCCGAACGCGGCCTGGATGGCCAGCGCCGTCCGCAGCGGGTGGCCGCCGTGCAGCCCCTGCGCCCGCCGCGCCGCGATCGTCCGCGACAGCAGCTGCTCCACCGGGCGGTAGATGATCGAGATGATCAGGAACATCACCGCCCACAGCAGCGAGATCCCCTTGTAGGCGACCTCGTCGAGCGCGTGCGAGGCCAGCGAGAAGTAGGCGAAGGTGACGAGGCCGGTGGTGGCGATCCCGACCGAGAGGACGCGCGCCCCGCGGCCGTAGGACCGCGTGGGGGAGAACGGTTTCGCCTCCGCACGCCGGGCGCTTCGCAGCCCGTCCTGCTCCTGCGACGTCACATTCGGACGAGCAGCATCGTCCACGGGAACGGCGAACGCGCCTCGACGACCTCGCCGTGGCGCGACAGCAGCTCCACGAACGCGCGCTTGGTCCAGTGGTTCACGTGGCCGGGCGTGTTGCCGAGGTCCTTCAGGTACGCGCCGCGGGCCATGTTCAGCCCCCGCCACAGCGGCTCGCGCGGCACCGACACGAGCAGGTGGCCGGAGGCGACGCGCGCCATCTCGGCGACCGTGTGCGCCGGGTCGGGGACGTGCTCGAGCACCTCGATCGCCGACGCCAGGTCGAACTCGCCGTCGCCGAACGGCAGGTTCTCGGCCTTCATCACGCGGTAGGAGAGGTTCGGGGCCGTGCGGCCCTCCCACTCCCGCTGGAGCACGGGATCCTCGAGGTCGATCCCGACCACGCGGCCGGGCCCCACGCGCGCCGCCCACTTGTGCGTGAGCACGCCCTCGCCGCAGCCGACGTCCAGCACGGACGACGGCGCCGCCTTGCCGAACAGCTCGTCGAGCGTGCGCTCGAAGCCCGCCATCAGGCGCTTGACGACCGGGTTGGTCGAGCCGTACTTGTCGTAGGTGTTGCCGGTGACCGTGCCCTCGGCGTCGCGCGTGACGGCCGAGCTCACGTGCGCACCGTCTCGCGCTCTTCCGTCGTGCCGGACTGGCCGGCGCGGGCCCCCGTGGTCGGCTCGTGCCCGGCCGCCGGCTGCCCGGGCTCGTAGTGCGAGGGCGGCACCTTCAGCTCCAGCTCCACCCGCCGCACGCGCTCGAAGATGCGCTGGAGCGTGATCCGCTGGCTGGACAGCAGGTCGCCGAGCACGCCCAGCGCGGCCAGCACCATCGATGCGTTGAAGAGCACGGCGCCGAGGATCAGCGACTGGACGTGGCCGCCGCCGTCGCCCTGGAGCCAGAAGTAGGCGAAGCGGCCCCAGACGACCGCCGCGACGAGGCCGACCAGCACGGCCGCGGTCATGAACACGCGGAGCGGCTCGTACATCGCGTAGATGCGGAAGATCGAGACGCCGTTGCGGCGGATGTACGTCCACATCGACGGGAACAGCCGCGACTCGCGCAGCTTCGGGTTCGTGCGGATCGGCACGTGGTCGATCGCGACGGTCATCTTCCCCGCCTGGATGATCGTCTCCAGCGTGTAGGTGAACTTGGACACGACCTGCATGGCCAGCGCGGCCTCGCGGTTGTAGGCGCGGAAGCCGGAGGTCGTGTCGGGCACGGAGGTCTGCGACGCCTGGCGGACGACCCAGGAGCCGAGCTGCTGGAGCGCCTTCTTGGCGGGCGAGAAGTGCTCGATGCTCATGACCTCGCGGTCGCCGACCACCATGTCGGCGTCGCCGGCCAGGATCGGGGCGACGAGCTTGGCGATGTCGCCGCCGTAGTACTGGTTGTCGGCGTCCGTGTTGACGATCACGTCGGCGCCGAGCTTGAGCGCGGCGTCCAGCCCCGCCTGGAAGCCCGAGGCCAGGCCCTTGTTGTTGGTCAGCCGCACGATGTGGTCGACGCCGTGCTTGCGCGCGACCTCGATCGTGCGGTCGGTCGACCCGTCGTCGATGATCAGCCACTCGACCGTGTCGAAGCCGTCGAGGCTGCGCGGCAGGTCGCGCATCGTGACCGGGAGGGTCTCCTCCTCGTTCAGGCAGGGGATCTGGATGATGAGCTTCATTCGGAGGCCTGAGACGGTATCGCGGCGGCTACCGTCTCCCATGCAATGGAAGGCGCGACGCTAACCCGCCGGGCCGGTTCCCGCGCGCTCGCGAGCGGCCGGGTCGCCGACCCGGCCTTCCTCGCGCGGGTCGCGTTCGCGGTGCTGTGCGTCGCCACCGCGGTCGGGTTCTTCGTCTATCCGACCTACCCGAACTACGACTCGTACTACTCGCTGCTGTGGGGCCGCGAGGTGCTCGACCTCCAGGCGCCGACGTTCGAGGGCTTCCGGGTGCCGACCGAGCACCCGCTGGCGATCGTCGCGGGCGCGCTGCTGAGCCTGCTCGGCGACGTCGGCGACCGCGTGTGGGTGGCGATGATCCTCGCGAGCTACCTGTGGCTCGTCGCCGGCGTCTACCGCCTCGGGCGGGTCGCGTTCACGCCGCTGGTGGGCGCCTGCGCGGCGGGGCTGCTGATCACCCGCTTCGACTTCGCGTTCCTCGCGGTGCGCGGCTACATCGACATCCCCTACATGGCGATCGTGGTATGGGCGGCGGCGATGGAGGCGGCGCGGCCACGCCGCGGCGCGCCGGTCCTGCTCCTGCTCGCCGCCGCCGGCCTGCTGCGGCCCGAGGCGTGGGTGCTGGCGGGCCTCTACTGGTGCTGGCTCGCGTGGCGCGCCACGTGGCGCGAGCGGGCGGTCTACGCGGCGCTGGCGGCGATCGCGCCCGTGCTGTGGGCGGCGACGGACTTCGCGGTGACCGGCGACCCGCTGTTCTCCCTGCACTACACCAGCAGCTCGGCTGAGGACCTCGGGCGCCAGCTCCCGCTCTCCGAGATGCCGACGGCCATCCCCGACTTCTTCGCCAGCCTCGTGAAGCTGCCGGTCGTGATCGCGGCGATCGTCGGCTTCGGCATCGCCGTGCTCGCGGCGCCGCGCCGGGTCGCGGCGCCGGCCGCGCTGGTGGCGGCGGGCGTCGCCACGTTCGTGCTGATCGGCATCGCCGGCGCGTCCGCGATCGAGCGCTACCTCGCGATCGCGGCGGTCGCCCTGCTCGTCTTCGGCGGCGTCGCGCTCGGCGGCTTCACGATGCTGGAGCCGGGCGCGCTGCTGCGCCGCCTCTGGATGGCCGGCGCCGTGGCGCTGGTGGGCTTCGGGATCTTCTTCACCGCGACCCGGGTCGACTTCGACGTCTTCCGCGCCGAGCTGGAGTTCCGCGGCCGCGCGCACGACGACCTCACCGAGGTGCTCACGGACCCGCGCGTCCGGGCGCGGCCTGCGCTGCGGGCCGCTGACGTTCCCGAACCACAAGCTGCTGCCCGACTCCCGCTGGATCGCCGACCTGCCGTTCGAGAAGGTGCGCGCCCGCGCGGACCCGCGGTTCAAGCCGCGGCGCAGGGGCGTCGCGATCTACGTCACGAGCCGGTTCGCGATCTTCAAGCACGCGCTCACGAGCGAGAGCGACTCCGCGCTGGTGCAGGTGCCCCAGGCCGGCTACGAGCCCGTCAAGCGGACGCCGTACTACGCGGCCTACGTGGCGTGCTGAGACGAAAAGGCTGGCTGCTGGCGGCCGCCGGCGTGCTCGCCGGCGCGCTCGCGCTGCGGCTGTGGGGGATCAAGCACGGGCTGCCGTACGTCTACAACGCGGACGAGAACGCGCACTTCGTGCCGCGCGCGGTCGGCATGTTCGGGCACGACTACAACCCGCACTACTTCGTCAACCCGCCCGCGTTCACGTACCTCGTCCACTTCGCGTTCGACCTGCGCTGGGGCACGCGCGAGGCGGTCGGCGACGCCTTCGCGGCCGACCGCACGGACGCCTTCGTGCTCGCGCGCGTCGTCTCCGCGCTGCTCGGGACGCTCGCGGCCGGGCCTGCTGATCTGGGCCGGCCGGCGGCTGATCGGCACGGCCGCGGGCCTGATCGCCGGCGCGCTGCTGGCGGTCGCGTTCCTGCCGGTGCACTACTCCCACCTCGCGCTCAACGACGTCCCGACGCTCGCCCCGGTCTGCCTCGCGCTGGTCGGCGTCGCGGGCATCTACCGGAGCGGGCGGCTCGGCGACTACGCGCTGGCGGGCGTCGGCCTCGGGCTGGCGTGCGCGACGAAGTACACCGCCGGGATCCTGTTCGTCACGATCGTCGCGGCCGCGCTGGCGGCCCCCGAGCCGGACGGCAGGGCGCCCCGCCTGCGCGGGCTCGTGCTGGCCGGCGTGCTCGCCCTGGCCGCGTTCATCGCCGCGAACCCGTACGCCGTGCTCGACCTGGACGCGTTCCAGGAGGGCATCCGCCACCAGTCCGAGACGTCCAGCGACAGCTCGGGCAAGCTCGGCCTCACGCAGGACAGCGGTGTCCTCTACTACCTCGCCACGACGGCCTGGGGGCTCGGCTGGCTGCCCGCGCTCGCGGCGCTGGGCGGCGCGATCGGCCTGCTGCTGCGCGATCGCCGGCTCGCCGCCGTGCTGCTGCCCGCGCCCGTCCTGTTCGTGCTGTTCATGGGGCTCCAGGACCGCTTCTTCGCGCGCTGGCTGCTGCCCGTCTATCCCCTGCTGTGCCTGCTCGCGGCGTGGGCGGTGGTCGCGGCGGCCGGCTGGGCCGCGGCGCGCTGGAGCCGCGTCCCCGCCCCCGCTCTGGCCGGCGTCCTCGGGGCGCTGCTGTGCGTCCAGGGGCTCGTGTTCTCGATCCACAACGACATCGCCCTCGCGCGGCCGGACACGCGCCAGCAGGCGCGCGACTGGATGGTCCAGAACATCCCGATCCGCTCCAAGATCGTCGTCGAGCCGTTCGTGCCGGCGGCGTGGGCGGCCGACGAGGAGAGCGTCACGCGCGGCACCGGCAACGGCCTGCGCTGGAACAAGTGGGCCACGACCCGCTCCCGCGGCGACGTCATCCGCTTCGAGGACTACGAGCGCACGACGCGGCCACAGCTGGTCTCGTCCTACACCCGCGGCGGGTTCTGCTGGGTCGTCACGGGCTCGACGCAGTACGGCCGCGCCTACGCGGAGCCCGGCGAGGTGCCGGACGCGATCCGCTACTACGCGGAGCTCGAGCGCCGCGGCGAGCTGGTCTACGAGGTGACGCCGTACGACGGCGAGCGGCGCCGTCCCGACTTCTCGTTCGACTTCTCGTTCAACGCCTATCCGCTCGACGTCGACCGCATGGGCCCCGAGGTCCGGATCTACCGCCTCCGCGGGGACGATTGCTGAGTCACATATCCTGCTGTGACCTTGCCCGCCCTGCTCCAGACCGACCACGCCCACCTCGCCCGCGCGATCGACCTCGCCGAGGGCGGTCGCGGGCGCACGACGCCGAACCCGATGGTCGGCGCCGTCGTGGTCAAGGACGGCCTCGTGCTCGGCGAGGGCTTCCACGCCGCCTACGGCGAGGCGCACGCCGAGCGGGAGGCGCTCGCGGCCTGCGGGGACGCCGACACGCGCGGCGCGACGATGTACGTCTCGCTCGAGCCGTGCTGCCACCACGGGCACACGCCGCCCTGCACGGACGCGCTGATCGAGGCGGGCATCGCCCGCGTGGTCGTCGGCTCCGACGACCCGACGGAGAAGGCGTCGGGCCGCGGGCTGGGCATCCTGCGCGACGAGGGGATCGAGGTCGCGGTCGCCGACGGCGAGCTGTCCGCGCGCGCCCGGCTGCTCAATCAGCCGTTCCGCAAGCACGCCCGCACCGGCTTCCCGTGGGTGCTCTTCAAGTCGGCGATGACGCTCGACGGGAAGGTCGCCACCCGCACGGGCGACTCGAAGTGGATCTCCGGCGAGGACTCGCGCCGCGAGGCGCACCGCTGGCGCGCGGAATGCGACGCGGTCGTCTGCGGCATCGGCACCGCGCTGGCGGACGATCCACGGCTGACCGCGCGCGTGGAGGGCATCCACCACCAGCCGCGCCGGATCGTGTTCGACTCCGAGGCCCGGCTGCCGCTGGAGTCCGCGCTGCTCACCACGGCTCCCGAACCGCCGCTCACCGTCGTCGTCTCCCGCGCCGCGCCGCGCATGGCCACGGACGCGCTGGAGGCCGCGGGCGCCGAGATCGTCGTCGCCACGGGCGAGAACGAGCCCGCTCGCGTGCGCAACGCGCTCGCGCAGCTCGGCTCGGCCGGCATCACCTCGATCCTGCTCGAGGGCGGCCCGCACCTGGCGGGCGCGTTCCTCGACGCGGGCCAGGTCGACGAGATGCGGCTGTTCGTGGCCCCGGTGGTGGTCGGCGGCTCCGCCGCCCGCGACCCGCTGGAGGGCACGGGCGTCGAGCGGATCGCCGAGGCGGCCCGCGCGCTCACGATCGACTGCCGCCGGGTGGCCGAGGACGTGCTGATCACCGCGCGGCTGCGGGAGTGGTAACCGTGTTCACGGGCCTGGTGGCGGACCTCGGGACGGTGAGGGCGGTGGACGCGACGGAGGACGGCGTCCGGCTGGAGGTCGCCTCGCGGCTGGAGCTGTCGGAGGGCGACTCGATCGCGGTCAACGGCGTCTGCCTCACGGCCACGGCGCTCGACGGCGACGGCTTCCGCGCCGACGTGATGCACGAGACGCTGCGCCGCTCCTCGCTCGGCTCGGTGACCGAGGGGGCGCGGGTGAACCTCGAGCTGCCGCTGCGGGCCGCCGACCGGCTCGGCGGGCACTTCGTGCAGGGCCACGTCGACGGGCTCGGGACGGTGCGGGAGGTGGCCGAGGACGGCTTCGCCCGCGTCGTGACCATCGAGGCCCCCGCGGAGCTGCTGCGCTACGTGGTCGAGAAGGGCTCGATCGCGGTCGACGGCGTGTCGCTCACCGTGGCCGGCCTCGGCGAGGACTGGTTCTCCGTCTCGCTGATCCCGGAGACGCTGGAGCGCACGATCCTCGGCGAGGCCGCGCCGGGGCAGCCGGTCAACCTGGAGGTGGACGTGCTGGCGAAGTACGTTGAAAGGCTGGTGGCATCGCGGTGAGCTTCGCGACCATCGAGGAGGCGATCGAGGACATCCGCGCGGGCCGGATGGTCGTCGTCTGCGACGACGAGGACCGCGAGAACGAGGGTGACCTGACGCTGGCCGCCCAGTTCGCGACGCCCGAGGCGATCAACTTCATGGCCAAGGAGGGGCGCGGGCTGATCTGCCTCGCGCTCACCCCGGACCGCTGCGACGAGCTGGGGCTGGACCTGATGGCGGCCAAGAACGAGTCGCCGTTCGAGACGCCGTTCACCGTCACGATCGAGGCCCGCGACGGCGTCACGACCGGCATCTCGGCGGCCGACCGGGCGCGCACGATCCAGGTGGCGATCGACCCGCGGACGACGGCGCGCGACCTCGTCCAGCCCGGCCACGTCTTCCCGCTGAAGGCCAAGCCCGGCGGCGTGCTGGAGCGCACGGGGCAGACCGAGGCGGCGGTCGACCTCGCCCGCCTGGCGGGGCTGAACCCGGCGGGCGTGATCTGCGAGGTCATGAACGACGACGGCACGATGGCGCGGGTCCCCGACCTCCAGCGCTACTGCGCGCGCCACGGGCTGAAGATGATCACCGTCGCCGACCTGATCGCCTACCGGCGCCGGCACGACAAGCTCGTCGAGCGCGTGGTCGCCACCCGCCTGCCGACGGCGTTCGGCGAGTTCAGCGTCGTCGGCTACCGCTCGCTCGTCGACGACAAGCACCACGTCGCGATGGTCAAGGGCGAGGTCGACGGTGTCGCGGACGTGCTCGTCCGCGTGCACTCCGAGTGCCTGACCGGCGACGTCTTCCACTCCCTGCGCTGCGACTGCGGCGAGCAGCTCGACTCCGCGCTCGCGATGATCGAGCGCGAGGGCCGCGGCGTGCTGCTCTACCTGGCCCAGGAGGGCCGCGGGATCGGGCTGCTCAACAAGCTCAAGGCCTACAACCTCCAGGACCAGGGGCTCGACACGGTCGACGCGAACCTCGAGCTGGGCCTGCCGGTCGACCTGCGCGACTACGGCATCGGCGCGCAGATCCTCGCCGACCTCGGGCTGAGCTCGATCCGCATCCTCACCAACAACCCGAAGAAGATCCGCGGCCTGGAGGGCTACGGGCTGTCCGTCGCCGCGCAGATCCCGATCGTGCACGCCGCGAACCCGCACAACGAGCGCTACCTGGACGCCAAGCGCGACCGGCTCGGCCACACGCTGCACCACCAGGGGCTGGCGCTCGACGAGCAGATGGTCCACGCGGAGCACGAGCAGGACCGCGACGCCGCCGGCACGCCCCGGCCGGGCGAGCGCTGATGGCGCCGCCGGAGGCGGGCGCACGGTTCGCGATCGCCGTCGGCCGCTTCTACGAGGAGCTGGCGGACCGGCTGATCGCGGGCGCGCAGCGGGCGTTCACGGCCGCCACGGGCGAGGCGGCGGACGTCTACGACGTGCCGGGAGCGTACGAGCTGCCGCTGGCGGCCGCGTACCTGGCGGCGACCGGCCGCTACACCGGCGTGGCCTGCCTCGGTGCGGTGATCCGCGGCGAGACCGACCACTACGACTACGTCTGCTCGGAGGCCGCGCGCGGCATCCAGGACGTCCAGCTGCGCACGGGCGTCCCGTGCGCGTTCGGCGTCCTCACGGTCGAGAACATGGACCAGGCGCTGGCTCGCACGGGCGGCGGCAAGCGCGACCAGGGCGAGCACGCCGCGCAGGCCGTGCTCGCGCTCGCGCGCCTGAAGCGCGACCTCGGCGTCTGACGCGTCAGCCGGCGGGCGTGGCGTCGAGCGGGTCGACGAACGTCGGCCCGGCGAGCTCCTCGGGGCGCCACTGCGTCTTCGGCGCGATCGCCCGCGTGACGACCCGCTCCTTGTAGCGGTCGATCGTCGACAGCATCGAGCGCACGAGCTCCTCGCCGAGGTAGTGCGGCTTGAGGCCGAGGTCGCGGAGCTTCGTGTTGGCCGCGTTGTAGTAGTGCTCCTCGAGCTCGACGCGCGGGTTCGGGAAGTGGTCGATCGTGACGTCGAGCCCCACCTGCGCGGCCGTGCGCTTGGCCAGCTCGGCGAGCTCCATGATCGTGAACTGCTCCGTGAACTGGTTGAAGACGCGGAACTCGCCGCGGTGGGCCGGGTTCGTGACCGCCAGCTCGACGCACTGGAGCGTGTCGCGGATGTTCAGGTAGCCGCGGGTCTGCCCGCCCTTGCCGTAGACCGTCAGCGGGTGGCCGATCACCGACTGCACGCAGAAGCGGTTGAGCGCCGTGCCGAAGATCTCGTCGTAGTCGAACCGTGTGCACAGGCGCTCGTCGAGGTCGGTCTCGTCGGTCGAGATGCCGTAGACGACGCCCTGGTTGAGGTCGGTCGCCCGCAGGCCCCACACGCGGCACGCGAAGTGGATGTTGTGCGAGTCGTGGACCTTCGAGAGGTGGTAGATCGAGCCCGGGAGCTTCGGGTAGGGCAGCGTGTCCTTGCGGCCCTTGTGCTCGATCTCGATGAAGCCCTCCTCGATGTCGATGTTGGGCGTCCCGTACTCGCCCATCGTCCCGAGCTTCACGAGGTGGCAGTCCGGCACCCGGTCGCGCAGCGAGAACAGCAGGTTCAGCGTCCCGATCACGTTCGTCTGCTGCGTGTTGACCGCGTGGCGGCGGGAGATCATCGAGTACGGCGCGCTCGGGCTGCTCGCCGTAGTGGACGACCGCCTCCGGCAGCACGTCGGCGACGACCTGGTCGAGGAACTCGCCGTCGTCGATGTTGCCGATCATCGCCTGGATGTTGCGCCCCGAGACCTCCCGCCAGGCCTCGATCCGCTCGCCGAGCGAGGCGATCGGGGTCAGCGAGTCCGTCGAGTGCTCGTGGTGCCAGCGACGGCGGGAGAAGTTGTCGACGACGAACACCTCGTGGCCCCGCGCGGAGAACCGCATGGCGGTGGGCCAGCCGAGGTAGCCGTCGCCACCGAGGACCAGGATGCGCATGGGCGGCAACCTTAGCCAAGAGCCGCCGACAGCCGGCCCCGTGGCTACCCTCACGGCGATGCCGACGCGCCTGCGCACGCTGCCGGACCGGCACGGCGGACGCGTCGTGCTCGGCCTGCTGATCGCCGTCCTCGCGCTCGGGCTCGCGCTGCGCGTGCAGGCCGCGCTCACGCCGCCGGAGGACCCCGGCAACGACGCCGCGGCGTACATGCTGATCGCCGAGGCGCTGTACGAGGACGGCCACTACGGCGGCCGCGCGCAGGCGAGCCCGAACGACTGGTCGCCGGGCGCGCCGCTGCTCTACGGCGCCGTCTACTTCCTCACCGGCGGCGTGCACGTGAAGGCGGCGCTGCTGCTCGTGGCGCTGCTGGGGACGGGGACGATCCTGCTCACCTACCTGCTCGGGCGGCGGTTCGCGGGCCCGGTGGCCGGCCTCGTGGCGGCGCTGCTGGCCGCGACCTACCCGGCCTTCATCGACAACACCGGGCCGGCTGCTGGCCGAGCCGGTCGCGCTGTTCTGGCTGCCGGCCGCGATGCTGGCGTTCTTCTGGGCGTCCGACGGCGGGCGCGCGTGGCGCTGGCTGCTGCCGGGGGCGCTGCTCGGCCTGACGACGCTGACCCGGCCGGAGTACCTGCCGTTCGTGGCGGTGTTCGCCGTGCTCGCGCTCGTGCGCGTCGCCTGGCGGCACCCGGGCGGCCGCCGCGCCGGCCTGCCGGCCGGGCTCGCGGCGGGCGCGCTGCTCGTGGCGGCGTTCTGCGGCGTGCTGGCGCCGTGGACGGTCCGCAACTTCCTCGTGCTCGACCGCTTCGTGCCGGTCACGACCGGCGGCGGCAAGGCGCTGTTCGTCGCCACCTATCTCCCGGGCGACGGGCGCCAGCAGCTCGTGAAGCGCGCGCTGATCGAGAAGTACCGCGGCAAGAAGGACCTGCCGTACGAGGTCGTGCGCGACACCCCGATGGCGCCGCTGCTCGACCGCGTCGCCACGAAGTACCCGCGAGCTGTCGCGCGACGCCGCGCTGGCCCGGATCGGCCGCGAGAACTTCGCCAAGTACGCGAGCGAGCAGCCGTTCGACTACGCCTGGATGGTCATCCGCAAGATCCAGAACATGTGGGACCGCGGCTCGTCGCCGACGATGTCGCCGAAGTTCTGGTTCGCCTACCACCGCGTGCTGGTGTTCTGGGCGCTGGCCGCGCTCGTCGGGCTCGCGTGGCGGCGGCGCTGGGAGATGCTGCCCGTCGGCCTCGTGATCCTCGGCATCACGATCGTCGGCGGCCTGCTGCTGGCGGTCCCGCGGCGCGCGCTGCCGCTGATGCCGTTCGTCCTCGCGCTGTGCGCCGTGACCGTCGTGTGGCTGGCCTGCGCGGCGGTTCCCGCCTGGCGTGGAGCTATCCTGCCGCGCGCCCGATGGAGCTCAGCGCCCTCCGAATCCTCGGCCTCGGCCTCGCGGCCGGCCTAGTCGCCTTCGCCGTCTGGCGCCGCTCGGCGCTGCGCAACGGCGACATCCTCGTCCTGTTCCTCGCGGCGCTCGCGCTCGCCGTGGTCAGCGCGACGGAGCTGCTGGACGCCGTGCTGAGCTTCTTCTCGTTCGAGCGCGGCAACGGCGGCCGCATCCTGGGCCTCGCCGTCTTCGCGATCGTCGTGCTGTTCCTGATGACGATGCGCGGGCTCGTGCAGAGCGGGCGGATCGAGCGCAAGCTGTCCGCGACGCTCGAGGGGATCGCGTGGGAGGAGTTCCGCGCCGCCGGCCTGCCGGAGCGCTTCCGCGACCGCGTGGCGGTCGTCATCCCGGCCTACAACGAGGAGGACAACATCGGCTCCGTGCTGCCGCGGATCCCGGACAGCGTGTGCGGCGTCGGGACCGCGGTGCTCGTGGTCGACGACGGCTCGCGCGACCGGACGGGCGACATCGCGCGCGAGCACGGCGCGGCGGTGGCGCGGCACGTGACGAACCTCGGCGGCGGCGCGGCGCTGCGGACGGGCTACCGGCTGATGGCCGACTCGGGCGCGCGCGTCGTCGTGACGCTGGACGCCGACGGCCAGCACCTGCCCGAGGAGATGTCGCGGCTCGTCCAGCCCGTGCTCGACGGCGAGGTCGACGTCGCCCACGGCTCGCGGGTCCTCGGCCAGGCCGAGGCCAACCACTTCGCCCGCGAGATGGGGATCATCTTCTTCAACCGCCTGGTCTCGGCGATCACCCGCACCCGGGTCACGGACTGCTCCAACGGCTACCGCGCGGTGCGCTCCACCGTGCTGCCGCAGCTCGTGCTGCGCCAGGAGCAGTTCCACACGTCGGAGTTCATGATCGAGGCGATCAAGCGCGGGGTGCCGGCCAAGGAGGTCGCGGTCACCGTCGTCTCGCCGGCTCCACGGGCACTCCAAGAAGCCCGCCGTGATCCGCTACGGGATCGGGTTCACGAACGCGATCATGCGGACCTGGCTGCGCTGAGCGCGGCCGCGAGGGTGGCGACGACGGCGTGCGGCTCCTCGGTGAGCTCAACAACGGATAGGCCGGTGCGGCCGAAACTCACCCCCTCAGTGCGGAAAGAACCCGGTCGACGGCCGCGTCGAGCGCCTCGTCCATCTTGATCTCGAGCTCGGGCGACTCCGGCTCCTCGTAGGGCTGGCCGATGCCGGTGAAGTCCGGGATCTCGCCCGCCCGGGCGCGGGCGTAGAGGCCCTTCGGGTCGCGGCGCTCGCACTCCTCGATGGGCGTCGAGACCCAGGCCTCGACGAAGCGGAGGTCGCGGCGGTCGTGGGCGGCGCGCACGCGCGCGCGGTCGGCGCGCGCCGGGGACACCAGGGAGACGAGCGCGACGACGCCCGCGTCGGCCATCAGCGCGGCCACCTCGCCGACCCGGCGGACGTTCTCGGCGCGGTCCTCGGGCGAGAAGCCGAGGTCGCCGTTCAGCCCGTGGCGCAGGTTGTCGCCGTCCAGGACGTAGGCGGCGAGGCCCTCCGCGATCAGGCGCGCCTCGACCGCCGCGGCGATCGTGGACTTCCCCGACGACGGCAGGCCCGTGAACCAGACCGTCCCGCCCGGCCCGCCGAGCGCCTGCCAGCGCTGCTCGCGGGTGAGCTCGCCGGGCTGCCAGACGACGTTGGAGGAGCGAGGGGGCTCGTCAGGAGCCATCGGTGATCATGCCTGCGCCCACGGTCTCGTTCGTCGCCTCGTCGATGAGGATGAACGAGCCGGTCCCGCGGTTGTCCGCGTAGCGGTCGAAGTGCAGCTCGGCGCTCACCCGCAGCCGCACGCGGCCGATCTCGTTGCGCGACAGCGACTCGGTCCCGGCGCGCTCGCGAGAGGTCCTCGACCTCGAGCGTGTGGTCGATCGCGTCCAGCACCGCGAGGACCGTGCGGGTCGTGTGCTTGAGCAGGTAGCGCCCGCGCGGGCCGCGACGGCGCGTCGCCGAGCCAGCAGAGCGTCGCCGCGATCGTGCGCCCCGCGCGGGGCGGCGAATCCGGCGTGGCAGATCAGCGCCCCGCGCGCGACGTCGAGCTCGTCGGCGAGGGTATCGGACGCCGAGAGAGGCGCCGAAGCGACCTCCACCTCACCCGAGCCGTTGTCGCACGGAGACGATCCGGGTCGCAGCGCCCGACGGCAGCACCACGACCTCGTCACCGACGCGCACCACGCCGCCGGCGAGCTGCCCCGCGTACGAGCGGTGCTCGAGATCGGGAGCGCGCACCACCCACTGCACCGGCAGCCGCAGCGGCCCCGCCGCCGCGCCGGCCGAGACCGGCGCCTCCTCGAGGTACTCGAGCAGCGTCGGCCCGCCGTACCAGTCCAGGTTCTCCGAGCGCTCGACGACGTTGTCGCCGAGCAGCGCCGAGATCGGGATGCAGGCCAGCTCCTCGACGTCGAGCCGCGAGGCCCACCCCCGGAACTCGCCGCAGATGCGCCGGAAGACGTCGCCGTCCCAGTCGACGAGGTCCATCTTGTTGACCGCCAGCACGATCCGCGGGATCCCGAGCAGCCCCGCGATCGCCGCGTGGCGGCGCGACTGGGTGAGGAGCCCCTCGCGCGCGTCCACGAGCACCACCGCCAGGTCCGCCGTCGACGCGCCCGTGACCATGTTGCGCGTGTACTGCGCGTGCCCGGGGGTGTCGGCGATGATGAACCGCCGTCGCGGCGTCGCGAAGTGCCGGTAGGCGACGTCGATCGTGATGCCCTGCTCGCGCTCCGCCCGCAGGCCGTCCGTCAGCAGCGCCAGATCCACGCTGCCGTTCTTGGACATCGCCTCGATCGCGTCGGCGTGCAGCGACTTGGCGTCGTAGAGCAGCCGGCCGATCAGCGTCGACTTGCCGTCGTCGACGGAGCCCGCGGTCGCGAACCGCAGGAGCTGCGGCGCGGCGGCGGGCGCGGCCGGCGCGGGATCGACGGCTGCGCGGGACGGCGCGCTCGCCACTAGAAGTAGCCCTCGCGCTTGCGGTCCTCCATCGCGGCCTCGGACACCTTGTCGTCCGCCCGCGTCTCGCCCCGCTCGGTCACGCGCGTGGCGGCGATCTCCGCCACGACGTCCTCGAGCGTCGTGGCGCGCGAGCGCACCGCGCCGGTGCAGCTCATGTCGCCCACGGTGCGGTAGCGGACCCACTCCGTGAACGGCTCCTCGCCGTCCATCCGCTCGAGGAACTCGGACACCGCGTAGAGCATCCCGTCGCGCTCGAACACCTCGCGCTCGTGCGCCGTGTACAGCGGCGGCACCTCGAGGTCCTCGGCGAGGATGTACTCCCAGACGTCGAGCTCGGTCCAGTTGGAGATCGGGAACACCCGCACGTGCTCGCCGCGCCGGACGCGGCCGTTGTAGAGGTTCCACAGCTCCGCCCGCTGCCGCCGCGGGTCCCACTGGCCGAAGTCGTCGCGGAAGGAGAAGATGCGCTCCTTCGCGCGGGCGCGCTCCTCGTCGCGGCGGGCGCCGCCGAACGCGGCGTCGAACCCGTGCTCGGCGATCGCGTCGAGCAGCGTGACGGTCTGGAGGCGGTTGCGCGACGCGCGCGGGCCGGTCTCCTCCACCACGCGGCCCTTGTCGATCGACTCCTGCACCGAGGCGACGATCAGCCGCTCGCCCAGCTCCGCCACGCGGCGGTCGCGGAACTCGATCGCCTCCGGGAAGTTGTGGCCGGTGTCCACGTGCATGACCGGGAACGGGAACGGCCCGGGCCGGAACGCCTTCTCGGCCAGCCGCAGCAGCACGATCGAGTCCTTGCCGCCGGAGAACAGCAGCACGGGCTTCTCCAGCTCGGCAGCCACCTCGCGCATGATGTGGATCGCCTCGGCCTCGAGCACCTGGAGGTGCGACGGAGCGGACAGTGCGGTCATCGCGAAGGGGCCTCCACGGGGTTGCGGGAGCGGTGGACGAAGAACGTGAGGATGGCGAGCCCGACCGGCACGATGACCAGCACGGCGACCGGCAGCGCCAGCCCGGCCTTGGTCAGCAGCGCCAGGCCGGAGGCGACCAGCACGATCGCCAGCGCCGGCCGCAGCGCGTCCGCGGGCAGCTTCGTGCTCAGGTGCGCGCCGAGCCAGACGCCGGGGATCGACCCGATCAGGATCGTGCCGGCCAGCCCGAAGTCGATGTTGCCGGACACGAGGTGCGCGGCCGAGGCGACCCACAGCAGCACGGCCGCGTGGACGACGTCCGTGCCGACGACCAGGTGCGGCGTGAGCCGGAAGCCGACGATCAGGCCGACGGCGATCAGCGTGCCCGAGCCGGCCGACGTGATGCCGAGCACGACGCCGATCGAGAACCCGAGCGCCACGGCGGCGACCTTGTGCTTCGTGTGCATCTTGAGGTGCTCGCGCTCGCGGCGGCCGGCCTCCGACAGCGCGAGCGCGCGCAGGAGGATCAGCAGCCCGGTGAGCAGCAGCGCGGCGGAGATCAGCACCATCAGGAACTCGTCGAAGCCGTCCCCGTAGGCGTCGCGCAGCAGGTCCAGCAGGTAGACGCCGAGGAGCGCGCCCGGGCACGAGCCCACGGCGAGCCAGACGGCCATCCGCTTGTGCACCGCGCCCTTGACGAGGTGGCGGAACCCGCCGACGGTCTTCGTCACCGCCGCGTAGGCGAGGTCGGTGCCGACCGCGACGACCGGCTTGACGCCGAAGATCAGGATCAGCAGCGGCGTCATCAGCGCGCCGCCGCCCATCCCGGTCGCACCGACCAGGACTCCGACCCCGAGGCCGAAGAGGATGATCGCGGGGTCCATCAGCTGCGTCGGGGCGATCCCGGCTCCAGGTGCAGGCCGCACTCGATCCGGTCCGTGCCGGCCCAGCGGCCGTCGCGGCCGGCGCCGGGGGCCGTGCAGTGCGTGCACCCGATCGAGGCGAAGCCGCGGTCGTGCAGGGGGTTGTAGGGGACGTCGTGCTCGGCGATGTAGCGCCAGACGTCCTTGTCGGTCCAGTCGGCCAGCGGGGCGGCCTTCCACTTGCCGTTGCCGGCGTCCCAGCCGAGCTTGGGCGTGCCGGCGCGAGCGGGCGCCTGGTCGCGCCGCAGGCCGGTGATCCAGGCGTCCACGCCGGCCAGCGCGCGCTCCAGCGGCTCGACCTTGCGCATCCCGCAGCAGGCGTCGGGGTCCGACTCCCACAGCCGGTCCACCCACTCCCCCGTGTAGCGGTCGATCGTGATGCCGTAGCGCTCCTCGACGCGCCGCCAGGTCTCGTAGGTCTCCTCGAACAGGACGCCGGTGTCGAGCACGAAGAAGCGCGCGCCGGGCTCGATCCTGGAGAGCATGTCGAGGATCACCGAGGCCTCCTTCTGGAAGGAGCAGGCCACGTACAGGCGCGGGTGGAACTCGCGCACCATGTGCGCGAGCACCTCCTCGGCGCCGAGCGGCTCGAGATCGGGCGCAGCGGCGGGGGCGGACAAGGGCGCACAGCTTAGAGCGCGCCCGGCCGCCCCTCTCACTCCGTCGTGACGGCCCGCAGCAGCGTCCGGTACTACGCGGCGCGCAGGTACGCGAGCACGGCCAGGACGCGCCGGTGGTCCTCCACCGTGGGCGGCAGGTCGAGCTTGGAGAAGATCGAGGTGACGTGCTTCTCCACCGCGCGCTCGGTGACGACCAGCGCCTCGGCGATCGCGTTGTTGGAGCGGCCCTCGGCCATCAGCCCCAGCACCTCGCGCTCACGCGCGGTGAGGCTCTCCAGCGGGTCCTCGCGGCGGCGGCGGCCGAGCAGCAGCGCGACGACCTCCGGGTCCAGCGCGGAGCCGCCGTTGGCGACGCGGCGCACGGCGTCGGTGAACGTGTCCACGTCGGACACGCGGTCCTTGAGCAGGTAGCCCGTGCGCTCCGTCGACTCCGAGAGCAGGTCCAGCGCGTAGGCCTCCTCGACGTACTGCGACAGCACGAGCACGCCCGTCTGCGGCTGCTCGGCGCGGATGCGGTGCGCGGCGCGCAGCCCCTCGTCCGTGTGCGTGGGCGGCATGCGCACGTCCACGACGGCGACGTCCGGCTTGTGCGCGCCGACCTTGCGCATGAGGTCCTCGGCGTCGCCGGCCTGGCCGACGACGTCGAACCCGGACTCCTCCAGCAGCCGGACGAGGCCCTCGCGCAGGAGGACCGAATCATCGGCGACGACGACGCGCAGGGTCGAGTTCACGGGCGAGAGCCTAGACGGAAATGATTTCGCCTGCCAGGCGCTCCGCAAGCTCCGCGCCTTCGGCGACGTTACTTATGGCAGCAACTCCTGCACGCGGTCCCCGGAGAGCTCCGCTTTCGGCACGAAGCCGCGGGCCCCGGAGCGGGTGACGAGCGGCCCGAAATCCGAGCCGTCGCGGCTCGAGACGAGGATCACCGTCGGCGAGTCCGCGAAGCCCGTGAGGCGCGCCGCGATGTCGAACCCGTCGATGTCAGGGAGCTGGACGTCGAGCAGCACCACCTCTGGCCGGAGCCGCCCCGCCTCCGACAGCGCGGCGGCGCCGTCGGCGGCCTCGCCGACCACGTCGAATCCCTCAGCCTCGAGGAGCACGCGCGCGCTCGCACGGAAAGATGGATGATCGTCGACGATCAGGACCCTGGGACCCACGGCGTTCAGTCTGATCGCGCCTACAACCACCGACGGTACGGCTGGCCGTACCTACCGGTACGGAAGGTTCCCCTTGTGTGCCCCGGCGGCCACTCCGGCGATCTCCCGGACCGCCGCGCCGGGGTCCTCCGCGCCGAACACCGCCGACCCCGCGACGAACAGCGACGCGCCCGCCGCCGCGCACTCCGCGGCCGTGGCGGCGGCGATCCCACCGTCCACCTCGAGCACGGTCTCCTCGGGCAGCAGCTCCCGCAGCCGCTCGAGCTTGGCGGGCGACGCGGGCAGGAACGCCTGGCCGCCCCAGCCCGGGTTGACCGTCATGCAGAGGACGAGGTCCACGTCCTGCGCCACCTCGGTGACCGCGCTCGCCGGCGTGCCCGGGTTGAGCGCCAGCCCGGCGCGGCAGCCGGCGTCGCGCACGGCGGCCAGCGCGTAGTTGACGTGCGGCGTCGCCTCGAAGTGGACGGTGATGCCGTCGGCGCCGGCCTTCGCGAACTCGGCCACCTGCCGCTCGGGGCGCTCGATCATCAGGTGCACGTCGACGACCGCGCCGGCGCCGTGCACCAGGTCGGCGATCGCGCCCACCACCAGCGGGCCCATGGTGATCGGCGGGACGAAGTGCCCGTCCATCACGTCGACGTGGATCACGCGCGCGCCCGCCTCCAGGACCTCCTCGACCTGCGCGCCGAGCCGCGCGAAGTCGGCCGAGAGGATCGACGGCGCGACGCCGGACCAGTCCGACATTGGTGGGGCCACTAGATCGGGACCAGCATCGACGCGTGGCAGTGGTTGCACTGGTACAGCGCGGAGCTCGACATGCGCACGATCGTCGAGTGCTCGCCGCAGTTCGGGCACACGGACGCGAGCTCGAAGCGGTGCAGGCAGTTCACGCAGCGATACCGCCCCGGGAGGTTGGTGGGCCGCAGCCACGGCTCCCCGCAGTCCGGGCAGACGTCGCCGAGGTCGACCTTGTCGTCACCGCTCACGAGGACTCGGCGCGTCGCAGTCGCGCGATGAAGAAGCCGTCCGTGCCGTCGCGGTGGGGCAGCGTCTGGAGGAACATCGGCACGCGGGGATGCTGGCAGACGGGCGCCTCGGCGCGCAGGTCGTCGGCCGTGAAGTCCGGCCGTTCGGCCAGGAACGCCTGCACGACGCCCTCGTTCTCGGCGGGCGAGATCGTGCAGGTCGAGTACACGAGCGTGCCGCCGGGGCGCAGCGCGTCGGCGCCCGCGCGGAGGATGGCCGCCTGCACGCGCGCGAGCTCGGCGGGCTGCTCGGGGCGCTTGCGCCAGCGCGCGTCCGGGCGCGCGGCGAGCGTGCCGAGGTCCGAGCAGGGCGGGTCGACGAGCACCCGGTCGTAGGCGCCGGGCTCGTGCGGCCGCGCGGCGTCGGCGGTGCGGACGTCGACGCTGCCCGCACCCATGCGCGCGGCCGTCCGCGCGAGCGCCTGGGCCCGGCCGGGATGCCGCTCGACGGCGACGACGGCGCCGCGGTCCTCGATCAGCGCGGCCAGGTGGGTCGTCTTGCCGCCCGGGGCGGCGCACAGGTCGAGCACGCGGTCGCCCGGGCGCGGCGCGAGCACGCGCGAGACCGTCATGGCGGCGCGCGACTGCGGCATGAACAGCCCTTCCTCCCACAGCGGGGAGCCGAAGGCGTCGAACGGGGCCTCCAGCACCAGGCCCTCGGGGAGGTCGGGCGCGGGACGGCTCGGGACGGGCAGCCTGGCCGCGAGGTCGGGCGCGGCGATGCGGAGCGCGTTGGCGCGGATCGCCGCCTCGGCGGGCCGGTTGCCGGCCGCCATCAGCTCACGGGCGGCCTCGGGGCCGAGCGCGTCGAACCACAGCTCGGCGATCCAGAGCGGGTGGGAGTGGCGCAGGGCGGCCTCGGCCGGCGTCGCTTCGGGCAGCGCCTCCACGCGTGCGCGCCCCTCGCGCGCGATCCGCCGCAGCACGGCGTTCACGAGCCGCGCGCCGCCCGGCGACTCGGCCTTGGCCAGCTCGACCGACTCGCCGACCGCGGCGTGCGCGGCCACGCGGTCGAGGAAGAGCAGCTGGAACGCGCCGAGGCGCAGCCCGGCGAGCACGGGCGGGTCGAGCTTCTCGACCGGCCGCCCGGCCATGCCGGCGATCACGTGGTCCAGCGTCGCCCGCCGCTGGACCGCGCCGTAGGCCAGCTGCGTGGCGAAGGCGTGGTCGCGCGCGTCGAGGCCGAGCCGGCGCGACTCCCCGTGCAGCGCGCGGTCGGCCCACGCGCCCGTCTCGAAGCACCGGCGCAGGACCGCGAAGGCGCACGCCCGGGCGGGCGTGACGCCGCCCGGCGGCGCGGGGCGCCCGCCCGGCGACGCGGGGCGCCCGCCCGGCGACGGGGAGCGCCGGCGCCCCGGCCCGGAGCCGGCTGTCATGGGGCGCTCACCGGGTGGCAATGCCCGTCTCCTTCGGATACGTTGGGCCCACCGAGCAGGATCCGCACGCGGCCGCCGCCGGCTTCCCCGGCGCGGCGAGCGGGTCCGTCCGAAAATCGCCCCCAAGCAGGAATTCTTGCGAGCTGCTTTCCGGTGTTTCGCGCCGCAGCAGTCGTACAGAAATCCGGGCCGCTCATACCTTTGTCCACATGCTGACAACTCCGCTAAAGGGGGCTAATCCTCTTCTCGAAAACTGCCGAGTCATCCGGCGAAGGGGATACTGAGATGACGCATCAAGACAACTTCGACCGCAGCCGGCGTGACCAGCGCCCGGTCGCGGTGCGCGACCTCCGCTTCGCCGGGACCGTCGCCGCCGGGCTCGTCGCCGGCGTCCTCGGCGTCGGCGCCCTCGCCGCTCCGCTGGTCAACTGGAGCGACTGGCCCGCGAAGATCAGCCCGAAGACCGACGGCTCCGTGACGCTGACCCGTCCGGAGGCGCGCACCTCCGCGCCCGCCCGCACCGCGCCCGCCACGGGCGGTGGCGGCGGCACCGTGCTCTCGCCGATCGGCGGCGCCGCTCCGGCCGTTCCGGCCGCCGGCCTCGTCCTCGTCCCCGCGACCGGCGACGCCGGCGCCCCGGCCGCCGCTGACCCGGCGCCGCGCGGGCGCCTCGACGGTGTCGGTGGCGGCTCAGCTCCCTCCGGCCGCTTCGGCGACTCCGGCTTCGCCCAGTCGGCCGACACCGACGGCGACGGCATCACCGACGCGTACGAGCGCGCCAACGGCCTGGACCCGACGGCGAACGACGCGCTGGCTGACAAGGACGGCGACGGCCTCCCGAACGAGCTGGAGTTCCGGCTCCACACGAGCGCGGCGCTGGACGACTCCAACGGCGACGGCATCCGCGACGGCGACGACGACGCCGACGGCGACGGCGTGCGCAACGTGACCGAGGTCAGCCTCGGCTCCGACCCCTCCGACAGCGACACGGACGGCGACGGCCAGTCCGACGGCGACGTCGACACCGACGGCGACGGCGTCCCGAACGCGGTCGAGGAGAACGTCGGCACCGATCCCGCGATCGTGGACCCGCCCACCCCGGTCGACCCGGCGCCCGAGACGCCCGTGGACCCGGCGCCCGCCGAGCCGACCGAGCCCGGCGACACCGGCGAGCCCGCCCCGGTGGAGACGCCGACCCCGGCCGATCCCGCGCCGCCGGTCGATCCCGAGACGCCGACGACGCCCGAGGATCCCGTGATCCCGACCGACCCGGCCGACGACGACGACTCCGGCGCTCCGTCGGACGACTCGCCCGAGGACGAGGCTCCGCTGGTCATGCCGGCCGACGACCAGGCGACCGAGCCCGACGACGTCGAGGTCGAGGACGCGCCGGCCGACCAGGCCCCGACCGATCCGCCCGACAGCAACGACTCGCACGCCGCGCCGAAGGTCACGCACGTGAAGGCCGAGACGCCGAAGGCACCGGCCGACCCGGCTCCGGCGCCGAAGGCCGACCCGGCGCCCGCGCCGAAGGCCGACCCGGCCCCGGCGGCGCCCGCGCCCGCTCCCGCCGCGACGCCGGCCGCTCCGGCTCCGGCGCCCGCGCCGGCTCCGGCTCCGGCCGTCACCGGCCCCCGCTCCGGCCCCGGCCGCGGCGACCGCCCCGGCTGCCCCCGCTCCGGCCCCGGCCGCCGCGCCTGCCGCCGAGCAGCCCGCGGCCTAAGTCAGCAGGGAGGTACTCAGCGAAGCGCTCGTCGCCGGTCGCGTCGGCGAGCCGCTGCGCCGTCTCGCGCAGCTCGAGCCGGCGCCAGACGCCGTGCCCGGTGTTGTCAGCCGGGCCGGCCAGCAGCTCCAGCGCGGGCTCCACGGCCCGGCTGTCGCCGCGCAGCGCGAGCCCGTGCACGGCCTCCAGCCGCGTCTGGGCGTCCGGGTCGGCGAGGCGCGCGGCGAGCGCGTCGCGCAGCTCGGGCGTGTCCTGCGGCGCGAGCGTGCCGAGCGCGAACGTCGCCCAGTCGCGGACCGCGCTCGAGTCGTCCGCCGACAGCTGGATGAGCGCCTCGAGCGCGGCTTCGTCCTCGCGCCCGCCGAGCGCGGTGGCGGCCGCCTCGCGCACGCGCGCGCTCCGCGTGGCGCGCCAGGCTCAGCGAGCGTCTCGAGCCCGTACAGCTGGCCCAGGTGGCCGAGCCCGTATGCGACGGCGGCGAGCACCTCGGGGTCCTGCTCGCCCGCGGCCATCCCCTCGAGCGCGGCGGCGGACTCCGCCGGGAACGTCCGCACGGGCGTGCCGAGCTGCCCGAGCACGCAGGCCGCCACGCCACGCCCCTTCGCGTCGCCGTCGGCGGCCATCGCGCGCGCCTGGAACAGGACCTCCTCGTTGCCGCGGTAGGCGAGCGCCGAGAGGTACGGCGCCCACTCGGCCTCGGAGTCCCACTCCTCGCGCGCGAGCCGCACCAGCTCGTCGGTCGAGCGCTCCGGGAGCGCCGGGTCGAGGAAGTAGCCGGCCGCGACGACCTCGGGCCGCCCGCGCAGCCAGGCCGCGGCCGGCATCGGCCGCCCGCCGGGCGGCCTGACCTCGGTCAGCTCGAGCGCGCCGCCGTTGCAGTCCAGCAGCAGCCGGTGGCCGTCCACGCGGACGCGGCCGCCGGCGGGGGCCAGCGTGTCGCCGTCGACGCTCGCGGCCAGGACGCCGAGCATCTCGCCGTCCGGCAGCGGCAGGCGGGCGCCGATGTGCGGGCGCAGCGCGCGGACCTGCCGCTCCGCCGTACTCGGGCGGGCGGGTGAAGTCGAGCGCGCGGTCGCGGGCCTCGATCTTGTGGGCGTAGGTCAGCCCCGTCCTCGCCCTGCTCGCGGGGCTCGGGCCGCTCGTCCAGCGCGCGCACGAGCAGCTCGCCGGAAAGCGTCTCCAGCCGCGCGGACAGCGAGCCGTAGTCGTCGTCGGGACGGATCGGCTCGCGCTCCTGCAGGTAGATCGCGCCCGGCGTCGAGCTCCGCGATCACGCCGATGATCGACACGCCGGTCTCCTCGTCGCCGGCCATGATCGCGCGCTCGATCGGCGCCGCCCCGCGCCAGCGCGGCAGCAGCGACGGATGCACGTTGAGCATCTCGTAGGCCGACAGCAGCGGCTCGCGGATCAGCGCCCCGTACGCGCAGACGGCGACCGCGTCGGGCTCGGCGGCGGCGATCCGCTCCAGCACGTCGTCGTCGTGCAGGCGCTCCGGCTGGATCAGGTCGATGCCGAGCTCGCGCGCGGTGACGGCGACGGGCGGCGGGGCCAGCTTGCGGCCGCGGCCGCGCGGGGCGTCCGGGCGCGTGACGACGAGCTGCGGCCGGTGCGCGCTGTCCGCCAGGCGCTCGAGCACCGTGGCGGCGAAGCTCGATGTTCCGAGGTAGACGGTCCGCACGTCCGGGCTCAGCGTGCGGCCATCAGGCGCCGACGCCGAGCGGCGACGTGCCGGCTCCGGCCTCGCGCAGGGCGCGCATGGCCTGCTTGCGCTGCTCGCGGGTCGTCCGGTCCAGGATCAGGACGCCGTCGAGGTGGTCGAGCTCGTGCTGCAGGACGCGCGCCTCGAGGCCGGACGCCTCGATCGTGATGTCCTCCCCGCGCTCGTCCTTCGCACGGATGCGCACGTGGACGGGGCGCTCGACCTCGACCAGCACGCCGGGCAGCGAGAGGCACCCTTCCTCGAGCGGCTCGCGCTCCTCGCCGGTCCACTCGAGCACCGGGTTGACCACCGCGGCCACCGGGGCCTCCGGGTCGACGCGGTACACGAGCACGCGGTGCATCACGCCGACCTGGGTCGCCGCAAGGCCGATCCCGAGGGCGTCGTGCATGAGCTGCCCCATCCGCCGGACCTCCTCGGCGAGCGCCTCGTCGAAGCGCTCGACCGGCAGCGCGCGACTCCGCAGGACCGGGTCGCCGTACTTGCGGACGACCCTCAGCGCGGCGTCGCGCCGGGCGCGCTGCTCGGGGTCGAGGCGCTCGCTGAGCTCCTCGGCCTCCTCCTGGCTGCGTGGCGGGACGGGGTCTTCAGTGGCCACGGCGCGGAAGTCTAGAGGGGCGGGCGCCGCCCGCCACGCCGCCCCGGGCCCGCCGATCACTGCGGGTCGACGTCGACGCTGAAGGCGACCGTCTTGTGGGCGCGATCGCGCGCCGCCGCCTCCACCGCGGAGCCGGTCGCGCGGACCGCGTCGGCGCGCTCCGCGGTCTTCACGACGACCTGGAAGCGCTCGCGGCCGCGGAGCCGGAACAGCGGCGCTGGGCCGAGCACCTCGGTGCGCGCGAGGCCGCCCAGCGCGCCGCTCACGGCGCCCGCCGCCGCCCGCGCGGCGCCGCCGTCCTGCGGACGAGCAGACGACCCGGATCAGGTCCGCGAACGGCGGGTAGCCGAGCGCGCGGCGGCGCTCCAGCTCGCCGGCGAGGAAGCTCTCGGTGTCGTGGCGGGCGGCCGCGGCGATCGGCGCGGCGTCCGGCGCCGTTGTCTGCACGAGGACACGGCCGCCGCGCGGGCCGCGGCCGGCGCGGCCGGCGAGCTGCGCGATCAGCGCGAACGTGCGCTCCTCCGCGCGGAAGTCCGGGAAGCGCAGCGTGCTGTCGGCGTCCAGCACGACGCCGAGCGTGACGTCGGGGAAGTCGTGGCCCTTGGCGACCATCTGGGTGCCGAGCAGCAGGCCGTCCGGCGCCGCGCGGAAGCGGGCGAGCAGCTCGGGGACCGCGTCCTTGGTGCCCGCCGTGTCGGCGTCGAGCCGGAAGACCGGGAGGTCGAGCGCCTCGCGCAGCTCGTGCTCGATCCGCTCCGTGCCGGCGCCGTGGCGGGCGACGGACAGCGAGCCGCAGACGTCGCAGCGGTCGGGCACCGGCTCGCGGTGGCCGCAGTGGTGGCAGGCGATCGCGTGCTCCGCGCGGTGCAGCACGAGGGCCACGTCGCACTGCGGGCACTCCCAGACCTTCCCGCAGCTGCGGCACGTGAGGAAGTTGGACCAGCCGCGGCGGTTGAGCAGCACGATCGACTTGCGCGACGAGGCGAGCGCGCGCCGCGTCTCGGGGTGCAGCGGGTGCCGCGCGCCGCGCATGTCCAGGACGCGAACCGGCGGGAGCGGACGGTCGTCCACGCGGGCGGGCAGCCGCAGCCGGTCCAGCGCGTGCCACGTCTCCGGGCGCGGGGTCGCCGAGCCCGCGAGGAGCCGCGCGCCGCGCGCGCGCGCCGCCGCGCCACCGTCGCGCGCCGCTCGTCGCGCGGCGCACCCGCTCCGCGGCGACCGTCCGCGCGTCGTAGCGGGGGTCCCCCTCGTGCTTGTACGAGGCGTCGTGCTCCTCGTCGATCACGACCAGGCCGAGGTTCTCGACGGGCGCGAAGACGGCCGAGCGCGGGCCGACCGCGATCCGGGCCTCGCCGGTGCGCAGGCGGCGCCATTCGTCGTAGCGCTCGCCCTCGCCGAGCGCGGAGTGCAGGAGCGCGACGGTGTCGCCGAACCTTGCCTGGAAGCGGCCGACGGTCTGCGGCGTGAGCGCGATCTCCGGCACGAGCACGATCGCCCCCTCCCCCCGCTCGAGCGCGGCGGCGGCGGCGCGCAGGTAGACCTCGGTCTTCCCCGAGCCGGTCACGCCGTGCAGAAGATGCCGCCCGCCGCCGCCGCCTCCACGGCCGCCACGGCGGCCGCCTGCTCGGGCGTGAGCTCCACCGGCGGCGAAGGCGCGACGTCGGTGCGCGGCGCCCGCCGCCGCTGCCGCGGCTCGATCGCCACCAGCCCGCGCCCCTCCAGCCGCCGCAGCGCCGGCAGGTCGCGGCCCGCGGGCGCCGGCAGCGCGCCGAGCAGCGCCCGCTGGTTCTCGGTGAGCCGCTGCCCGTCGAGCTCCGCGTCCGTCCGCCGCGCCCACAGCTCCGTCCGCGGCTTCCCGCGCGGGGGCAGCACGAGCGACAGCGCGCGCGCCGGGGTCGAGCAGTACTCGACCGCCATCCACAGCGCCAGCTCCACCAGGTCGGCCGGGACGTCGTCCTCGCGCACCCCGGTCGGCGCCACCAGCCGCTCCGGCGCGACCTCCGTCTCGTCCGCGAGCCCGACCACCACGCCGTCGAGCGCCTGGCGCCCGAACGGCACCCGCACGATCGAGCCCACCCGCACCGGCTCCGCGGGAAGCGCGTAGTCGAACGGGCCCGACAGGCGGCGGGTGGTGGTGAGCGGCTCGATCCTGGCGATCACGGGACTCACCGACGATAGGCGCGAGGGCGGTCGATCCGCCCCCGAGGGGTCAGACCCCTCCCGACGGCGAAATGAAGTGAGGGGTCTGACCCCTCCGGACGGCGAGATGAAGTGAGGGGTCTGACCCCTGGCGGGTGTAGCGTGGCCGCGCGTGGAGGGGATCGTGCTCGGCGACAACCTGGAGGTGCTGCGCGGGCTCGAGGACGGGTGCGTGCAGATGGCGTACGCCGACCCGCCGTTCAACACGGGCCGGACGCAGACGCGCCGCACGATGGCGACCGTGGCGTCCGAGAACGGCGACCGGACGGGCTTCGGCGGCCGGCGGTACGCGAGCACGCTGCTCGAGCGGTCCTCGTATCGCGACGCGTTCGACGACTACCTGGGCTTCCTGGAGCCGCGGCTCGCCGAGCTGCGCCGCGTGCTCCACCCCACCGGCACGCTCTACCTGCACCTCGACTACCGCGAGGCGCACCACGTGAAGCTGCTGCTCGACGAGCTGTTCGGCCGCGAGAGCTTCCTCAACGAGCTGATCTGGGCCTACGACTACGGCGGCAAGCCGAAGCGCCGCTGGCCCCAGAAGCACGACACGATCCTCGTCTACGTCAAGGACCCGGAGGCGTACTTCTTCGACGGCGACGCCGTCGAGCGCGAGCCCTACATGGCCCCCGGCCTCGTCACGCCCGAGAAGGCGGCGCGCGGGAAGATGCCCGTGAGCGTCATCTGGCACACGATCGTCTCCCCCACCGGGCGCGAGAAGACCGGCTACCCGACGCAGAAGCCCGAGGGGCTCGTCCGCCGCTTCGTGCACGCCTCCTCGAGACCCGGCGACCTCGTGCTGGACCCGTTCGCCGGCTCGGGCACCCTCGGCGCCGTCGCCGCGGCCACCGGCCGGCGCTACCTGCTGATCGACGAGAGCCCCGACGCGGTCCGCGTCATGCGGGAGCGCCTTGGCTGACCGGGTCGTCGCCCGCGGCCCCGGCCGCGTGAACCTGATCGGGGAGCACACGGACTACAACGACGGCCTCGCGCTGCCGTTCGCGATCGAGCCGGGCGTGACGGTGACGAGGGAGCCGCATCAAGGCGACCGGATCGAGGCCGTCGCCGCCGACCTCGGCGAGGACGACGCGTTCGACCCCGCGGACCCGGGCCGCGCCGACGGCTGGCGCGCGTTCGTCCGCGGCACCGTCGCCGAGCTCCGCGCGGCGGGCCACGAGGTCGCGCCGTGCCGGCTGACGATCGAGGGCGACCTCCCGCGCGGCGCCGGCCTCTCCTCGTCCGCCGCGCTGTCCACCGCGCTGTGCCTGGCGCTCGCCGACGACACCGGCGACCGCATCGAGCTGGCGAAGCTGTGCTCGCGGGTCGAGAACGACCACGTCGGCGCCGAGACCGGCCTGCTCGACCAGCTCGCCGCGCTCTGCTCGAAGCCCGGCCACGCGCTGAGGATCGACTTCCGCGACCTCACGCTCGACCCCGTCCGCGCTCGAGCTGGGCGACTGGCAGCTCGTGACGCTGGACTCCGGCGCCGCGCACGACCACGCCGCCGGCGGCTACAACGAGCGCCGCGCCGAGTGCCGCGAGGCCTGCGAGGCGCTCGGCATCGACTCGCTGCGCGACGCCGACCTGCACGCCGCCGCCGCCCTCCCCGACCGCCTGTTCCGCCGCGTCCGCCACGTGGTGACGGAGAACGCCCGCGTCGACGCGATGGTCGAGGCGCTCGCAAGCAACGACCTCGACGGCGCCGGCCGCCTGCTCGACGCCTCGCACGCCAGCCTGCGCGACGACTACGAGGCGTCGACCCCCGAGGTCGAGGCCACCGTCCGCGCCCTCAAGGACGGCGGCGCGCAAGGCGCCCGCATGGTCGGCGGCGGCTTCGGCGGCGCGGTGCTCGCGCTACTGCGGCCCGGCGCCGTCGCTCCGGCGCGCGCGATCCCGGTCGCCCCGGGGCCGCCGGCGCGTCGTCTCTGAGCCCCGGTCCTCCTCGGGCTACTCGGTGTCCTCGTCGAGCTGCTCGGCCATCGGCCGCGTGAACGCCCACGTCAGGAACAGGGCCGCGACGACGAGCATCGCCAGCCCGGTCCAGAGGTTCACGTTGATGCCGGCCGCGCGGTCGATGTCCTCGTCGGACGCCCCGATGCCGAGGATCGTGAGGATCACGCCGTAGATCGCGAACAGGCCGCCGATGAAGCGCCGGACGTCGAAGAGGTTGGCCGCGCGCGCGGTCCTGCGCGCGTCCATCTCCGCCTCCTCCTTCTGGGCGATCAGCGGGTCGTCGCTGCGTTCGGCCACGTTCGACAGCTCCTCAGGCGAAGATCACGCTCAGGACGGCGGTCAGGCTCAGGGCGCCCACGGCCAGCGTCACGGGCCGGCGGTACCAGACGCGCTCGGAGGCCGTCCGCGTCGTCGTCCGGGTTCGCCATGCCGTAGACCAGGCCTTGCAGCTCCTCGACCGGCTTCGGCGTCGTGAACAGCGTCACCACGACGCTGACGATCGCGTCGGCGCCGAACGCGACAGTCGCGCCCCAGAACGCCGCCGCCTGGTCCGAACCGAGGTCGATCAGCCCGCCCTTGTTCGCGTAGTACGCGGCCGCCGCGCCCGCCGTGCCCGCGACCAGCCCCCAGAAGCCGGCCCACGGCGTCATCCGCTTCCAGAACATCCCGATGATGAACGTCGCGAACAGCGGCGCGTTGAAGAACGAGAACAGCGTCTGGATGTAATCCATGATGTTGTCGTAGCCCGACGCGATCAGCGCGGTGAGGATGCCGATGAGGATCCCGCCACCGTGGCGATGCGGCCGAAGTTCAGGTAGTAGCTCGTCGCTCTGCTCCCGCCTGACGTACGGCTCCCACAGGTCGTACGTGACGACGGTGTTGAACGCGGACACGTTCGCCGCGACGCCGGCCATGAACGCGGCGATCAGCCCCACCAGCGCGAGCCCGAGCATGCCGTTGGGCAGGTACTCGTTCATCAGCAGCGGGATCGCGTTGTTGTACTCCATGTTCGGCTTGTCGGAGCCGAGCCCGTCGATCGTCACCAGCGCGACGAGGCCCGGGATGATCGTCACGGCCGGGATGAAGATCTTCGGGTAGGCGCCGATCAGCGGCGTGCGCCGAGCGGCGCCCAGGCTCTTGGCCGACAGCGCGCGCTGGACCTCGGCGAAGTTCGTCGTCCAGTAGCCGAACGAGAGCACGAAGCCGAGGCCGAACACGATCGGGATCCACGACGCGCCGAGCGGGTTGTCGACCGCGCCGACCCCCGTGCCGTCCCAGGACTGGAGCAGCTGGTCGTTGCCCTTCATCTCGACGATCTTCTCCTTCAGGCCGTCCCAGCCGCCGACGTCCGTGAGACCGATGATCGTCAGCGGCACGAGCGCCGCGACGATGATGAAGAACTGGAGGACCTCGTTGTAGATCGCCGACGAGAGCCCGCCGAGCGTGATGTAGGCGAGCACGATCACGGCGGCGACCACGATGCCGAGCAGGATCGGCCAGCCGAGCAGCAGCTCGAGCACCAGCGCGAGGGCGTACAGGTTCACGCCGGCGATCAGCACGGTGGCGAGCGCGAACGACAGCGAGTTGAAGACGTGCGTCGGCTTGTTGAAGCGCAGCCGCAGGTACTCGGGCACGCTGCGCACCTTGGAGCCGTAGTAGAACGGCATCATCACCAGGCCGAGGAAGACCATGGCCGGGATCGCGCCGACCCAGTAGTAGTGGACGGTGTAGACGCCGAACTGCGCGCCGTTGGCCGCCATGCCGAGGATCTCCAGCGCGCCGAGGTTGGCGGAGATGAACGCCAGGCCGGTGATCCACGCGGGCAGCGAGCGGCCGGACAGGAAGTAGTCGAGGCTCGTCTTGATGTAGCGCTTCGCCGCGAACCCGATGCCGAGCACCGCGACGAAGTAGATGGCGAGGATCGCGTAGTCGGCGAAGTTCGTGTCGAGCCGGACGTCCACGGCGGCCGTCCTACCCGGGAAGGCGCTCACGCGAACGCGGTGAGAGATCCCGTTCGTGAGAGCTCGCCGAACGCCCGCGCGCTCGGGCGCACGACCCGCTCGAGCCCGCGCTCGCGATCGATGCCGATCAGGCCGAACTTCGGGCGGTAGCCCTCGTTCCACTCGAAGTTGTCGAACGCGGACCAGTAGAGGTAGCCGCGCACGTCGATCCCGTCGTCGAGCGCGCGCTTGACCTGGGCGAGGTGGTCGCGCACGTAGGCGATCGCGCTGGGCGTCGTCGTCGGTCGCGATGCCGTTCTCGGTGATCACGATCGGCAGCCCGGTCCGGGCCGCGTCGGCGAGCGCGCGGTAGAGGCCCTCGGGGAAGATCTCCCAGCCCATCTGCGTCAGCGGCTCGCCCTCCGGCGGGCGCGCGAAGCCCATCGCCGCGGCCGGGTCGACGCGCATGCCGCGAGTAGTACTGGACGCCGACGTAGTCGCCCGCGAGGTCCTCGAGGTAGACGTCGGTCATCTCGCGCTTGAGCGCCCGGCACGCCTCGACGCAGGCCGGCTCGTCGCGGGCGGGCTCGAAGTGCGGCATCTGGAGGCAGATGCCGGCGAGCGGCTCGCCGCGGCCGCCCTTCAGCGCCCGCACCGCCGCCTCGTGGGCGGCGATCATCCGCGGCGTCACGCGCGTCCACTCGAGCGCGTTCGTCCGCCCGGGCGGGAAGTGCCCCATGCGGTAGCCGAACAGCGCGACGATCTGCGGCTCGTTGATCGTGCACGCGTACGGCATCAGGTCGCCGAGGTGCGCCGCGACCCGCTCGCAGTAGCGCTCGAAGCGCTCGACGATGTCGCGCGCCAGCCAGCTCCCGCGCTCGGCGATCCAGCGCGGCAGCGTGAAGTGGTTGAGCGTGACGAACGCGGTCAGCCCGTGGTCGGCCAGCGAGCCGAGCACGCGCCGGTAGTGCTCGAGCGCGGCGCGGCTGAACTCGCCGGGCTCCGGCTCGATCCGCCACCACTCGAGCGAGACCCGGTGCGCCCGCTGGCCGAGCGAGGCCAGCAGCGCGAAGTCCTCCTCGTAGCGGTGGTACTGGTCGATCGCGTCGCCGGACGGCTCGACGGCGGGCGTGGCGGCGTGCTCCCACGCCCACCAGTCGTTGCCGACGTTGCCGCCCTCGACCTGGTGGGCCGCCGTCGAGCTGCCGAACAGGAACGTCTCGGGGAAGTCGCGCATGCGGCGATGCTTACCCGCTCCACTCGACGCGAGCCACCGGTCCTGGGAGACTCGGCCTCTGATGCAAGGACGCGCGAAGCCGGTCGGCCTCCTCGGTCACGTGGCCGCGGCGGTCGCGCTGGCGCTCGCCGGGATGCTGGTCGGCTGGATCCTCGCCGGCGGCGAGCCGTTCGGGCGGATCGTCTCCGGCTCCGACGTCAGCGAGCCGACACGCGCGGCCGCGCCACCGGCCGGGCTCGCGCTGCCGCCGATCAGCGCCGCGACGCGGCTGGTCGCGGACCCGCCGGCGCGGGCGCGAGCGGTGCGGCGCGAGCGCGCGCGCCCGAAGAAGCGCCGGCCCGCGCGGCGGAAGGCGCCCGTGCGCGTGGCGGCGCCGCCGGTCGCGGAGACGCCGGTCGTCGCCGTCGCCACCCCGGTGCCGACCGCGGCGCCGCCGGCCGCCGTGCAGGCGCCGCCCGCGGCCGCGCCGCCGCCGGCGTCCGGCGGCGGCGAGCCGAGGAAGAAGCGCGCGGCGGAGCGGGCCGAGCGAAGCCGGCCGGCGCCCGAGGGCGGCGGCGGCGAGGGCTGACGGCGGCTAGCGCGCGCCGGCGGCCGTCGGCGCGGCGAGGCCGGCGGCGGCGGCGAGCGCCTGCGCCTTGTCGGTGCGCTCCCACGTGAAGTCGTGGTCCTCGCGGCCGAAGTGGCCGTAGGCCGCGGTCTTCTGGTAGATCGGGCGGTGCAGCCGGAGGTACTCGCGGAACGCGCCCGGGCGCAGGTCGAAGTGCTCCAGCACGAGGTCGAGGATCTGCGCGCGGCCGATCTTCTCCGTCCCGAACGTCTCCACCATCACCGACACCGGGTGGGCGACGCCGATCGCGTAGGCCACCTGCACCTCGGCGCGGTCGGCGAGCCCGGCCGCGACGACGTTCTTGGCCACGTAGCGGGCCGCGTAGGCCGCCGAGCGATCGACCTTCGACGGGTCCTTGCCCGAGAAGGCGCCGCCGCCGTGGCGGGCCATGCCGCCGTAGGTGTCGACGATGATCTTGCGCCCGGTGAGGCCCGCGTCGCCGACGGGGCCGCCGATCACGAACCGGCCCGTCGGGTTGACGAGGAAGTTCTTGCGCAGCTTCTTGGCGTCGTAGAGGTCCTTGGGCAGGATCGGCTCGACGACGTGCTCCCAGAGGTCGTCGGGGATCAGCGACTCCGCGCCCTCCTTGTGCTGCGTCGAGATCAGCAGCTTCTCGATCTCGACCGGCACGCCGTCGCGGTAGCGGACGGACACCTGCGTCTTCCCGTCCGGGCGCAGGTAGGGGACGATGTCGGCGTGGCGGATCGCCGCGAGGCGGTGCGCGAGCTTGTGGGCCAGCGAGATCGGCAGCGGCATCAGCTCGTCGGTCTCGCGCGTGGCGTAGCCGAACATCATGCCCTGGTCGCCGGCGCCGGCGACGTCCAGCTCGTCGTCGTCGGACGGGTCGTTGCGCGACTCCCAGGCGGAGTCGACGCCCTGCGCGATGTCGGGCGACTGCTTGTCGATCGCGTTGATGACCGCGCAGGAGTCGGCCGAGAAGCCGAGGTCGGCGTCGTTGTAGCCGATCTTGCGGATCGTCTCGCGCGCGACGTCCTGGATGTCGACGTAGGTCTCCGTGGAGATCTCACCCGAGACGACGACGAGACCGGTGTTGACGAGCGTCTCGCACGCCACGCGGCCCTGCGGGTCGTCACGCATGACCGCGTCGAGGACCCCGTCGGAGATCTGGTCGGCGATCTTGTCCGGGTGCCCCTCGGTCACGGATTCGGACGTGAAGAGGAACTCGTTGTCGGCGTAGTGGCTCATGGGATCTCGAGGTACAGCTCCGCTGTCGTGTCGGACGGGTGGTTCGCGTCCTCTACGACCGCGGCCGCCGCACTGCGGATCCGGCCCAGGTCGTCACGCAACGCCGGGGAGCCGAAGGGCGGGAGGCCACTCCGGTCGCCCAGCGCGAGGAGCTGGCGTGGGTCGACGAAGCCTAGCGCCTCGACCCGCGCGTCCTCCGGGGGCATGACCTGTTCGAAGGTGGAGTCTTCGTCCAGCGGCTGCTTCGCCGCGCGCAGCTGGGCGATGCCCGGACGGCTGCGTGGCGGCCACCGCGACGCCCTTCGACACCGCGTAGCCGGGCTGGAGCTGCGGCGTCACGTCGAGCGCGAAGGCGTCGGCGCCGGCCAGCTCGCGCTGGGCGAACGGCGTCCCGCCCGCGAGCCGCGCGGAGACCGGCTCCTGGAGGCGCGCCAGCACCTCGCGGGCACGGCGCTCGTCGCGCGTCCTCGTGGCGAGCGAGAAGACCGGCGCCTCGTCGCCGGCCGTGACGGTCAGCGCCGCGTCGCCGCCGAACGGCGCCAGGACGTCGTCGAGCTCGATGCCGGCGGCCTTCGGCATCGCGGCGCGCACGCCGTCGAGCAGCCCGGACCCGCCGGCGCGCTCGAGCAGGCCGGCGGCGGCCGCGAGGCCGGGGAGCGACAGGTGCGCGGCGGCGCCCTCCGGTGCGTGGCCCGCGAGCGACGGCTCGAACGTGGGGCGGCGCGCGGCGCCGTCCGCGCGCAGCACCCGCAGCGAGACGCGCACCCCGGCCTCCTCGGCGGCGACCTGCGCGGCCACGCCCTCCAGCTGCGGCGCGGCGGCGAGCCGGCCCAGCACGCCGGCGATCCCGGCGCGGCCGTCGAGCAGGCGCCGCAGGCCCGCGGCGGTCGCGAAGACGTCGACGCTCGCCGCTCCCTCGCGGTCGCCGGCGGCGCGCCGGAACGCCCGCCCGTCGGCGAGCGACGGCACGCCGGTCGCGGCCGCCCGGTCGATCGCGCCGCGGACGGCGGCCTCCGGACCGGCGACGAGGTGCTCCCCGGCGAACGCGGCCCACGTGCGCGGCGGCATGGTCAAGAGCTGGGTGCCCCGGTGCGTGCCGGCGGGCCGCGCGCCGAGCTTGCGCAGCAGCGGCGACCGCGGCTGCCGCTGTCGCGCACGGACGCGACGAGCAGCGGCTGCGGCGCGCCGGCCGCGCCCGGGAGGAGCGCGAGCGCCGCGTCGTCGCCGAGCCACGGCCGCACGTCGCGGGCGAAGTCGATCTCCCCCGCGGCCGGCGTGAACGCCATCGCGATCGCGGGCAGCTGCTGCCCGCAGCGTCGTGAAGCGGCCGGCGAGCGCCTGGAGCCGGGCGTCCTGCGTGCGGCCCTCGCTGGTCGAGACGTGCGCGTAGAGCAGCGCGTCGGGCGGCACGAGCCGGGCGGTGGTGTCGGGCGCGGCGGCGTCCCCGCGCGTCACCAGGATCGTGGCGAGCGCGGCCGCCAGCAGCAGGACGGCCGCGGCGACCAGCCGCCGCCGGCTATGCGGCTTCGCCGCGCCGGCGCCGTTTGCGCTCGGCGAAGTCGATGACGAGCGGGATGCCCTCGAGGGCGTAGCGCTCGCGGAGGCGGTTTTCGACGAAGTAGGCGTAATCACGGGTGAGGCGGGCGCGGCTATTTACCTGAATGGAGAACCGCGGAGGCTTTACCCCGATCTGGGCCATGTAGAGCATCTTCAGCCGGTGGCCCTGGCGCGCCGGCGGTTGCCGCTGGGCGCTGACGTCGCCGAGGAAGCGGTTCAGCTCGGGCGTCGGGAGGCGGTGCCGGGCGCGCTCGGCGAGCGACAGCGACTCCTGGAGCAGGCGCTGGATGTTGCGGCCCGTCTTCGCCGAGGCGGTCAGGACCTTCGGCCGCAGGCGCAGCTTGCGGTTGACCCGCGCGCGCTCGCGGTCCAGCTCGGCGGCGCCGATGCCGCCGCCAGGCCCCGCTATCTCCTCCGGGTCGCCGCCCGTGAGGTCCCACTTGTTGAGCACGAGCGCGGTCGCGCAGCCCGCCTTCATCGCCAGCTCGGCGATCCGCAGGTCCTGGGCGGTCACGCCGTCGGTGGCGTCGCACACCACGAGCGCGACGTCGGCGCGCTCGGCGGCGCGCTGGGAGCGCAGCGCCGTGTAGTACTCGACGGCCTCCTGGACCTTCGCGCCGCGGCGGATGCCCGCGGTGTCGATCAGCAGCATCGGCCGCCCGTCGACCTCGATCGGCGTGTCGATCGCGTCGCGCGTGGTGCCGGCGAACTCGGACACGATCACCCGCTCGCGGCCGAGGAACGCGTTGACGAGGCTGCGACTTGCCGACGTTCGGGCGGCCGATCACCGCCAGGCGGACGACGTCGTCGTCCTCCTCCTCGTCGTCCTCGCCCTCCGGCAGCAGCTCGACGAGGCGGTCGAGCAGGTCGCCGGTGCCGAGCCCCTGCGCGGCGGAGACGGCCATCGGCTCGCCGAGGCCGAGCCCGTGGAAGTCGTGCGCGAGCGCGACGTCGCCGGGCGAGTCGATCTTGTTGGCGGCCAGCACGACCGGCATCCCGCCGCGGCGCAGGATGTCGGCGATCTCCTGGTCGCCCGGCCGCATGCCGGCGCGCGCGTCGACGACGAACAGCGCCACCTCGGCGTCGGCCAGCGCCTCGCGGGCCTGGTCCTGGATCGAGACGGCCAGCGGGTCCCCGTCGCCGAGGTCGACGCCGCCGGTGTCGATCAGCGCGAAGCGGCGGCCGTTCCAGTCGGTCGGCAGCTCCTTGCGGTCGCGCGTGATGCCGGCGCGCTCGTGGACGACGGCCTCGCGCGACTGCGTGAGGCGGTTGACGAGCGACGACTTGCCGACGTTGGGATAGCCGACGACGGCGATCTTCTTCACCGGAGCTCCTGCGCCTCCACGGCCAGCGTCTCGATCTGGGCGACGACCTCGTCGAGCGACAGGCCGGTGGTGTCGACCGGCACGGCGTCCGGCGCCGGCTCGAGCACGGTGCGGTCGGCGCTCGCGTCGCGCTGGTCGCGCTCGTGCTGCTCGCGCAGGACCTGCTCCGGGTCGCCGCCCGACTCGGCCGCGCGGCGGCGGGCGCGCTCCTCGGCGGAGGCGGTGAGGAACACCTTCACCGCCGCGTCGGGCGCGACGACCGTGCCGACGTCGCGGCCCTCGGCGACCCAGTCGCCCTGCTCGAGGATCTGCTGCTGCTTGCGCACGAGCGCGGCGCGCACGCCGGGGTCGGCGGCGACGCGCGAGGCGGCCGCCGACACCTCCGGGGTCCGGATCGCGTCGGTGACGTCGCGGCCGTCGAGCCGCACGCGGTCGCCGACCTCGATCTCGACGCTCTCGGCCACGCTCGCCGGATCGGCCCCGTCGCGCTCGCTCACGGCCAGCCCGACCGCGCGGTACATCGCCCCCGTGTCGAGGTACGTGAAGCCCAGCCGCTCCGCGACCCCGCGGGCGACCGTCGACTTCCCGGCCCCGGCGGGACCGTCGATGGCGATGACCATGGGCGGTCAGGCTAGAAGACCGCCCGCGATCTCAGCCCTCGGGAAACGGGATGAGCCCCTCGATCTGGTTCTCCTGCTCGCAGGTGTCCTCCACGGCGAGGTCAGTGCCCTGCTGGCCGTTGCAGACGTCGTGCGACGGGTCCGGCGGCCCCATCGGGTTGTCGCCGAGGAACAGGTCGTCACCGTTGCCGCCGAGCAGCGTGTCGCTGCCGAAGTTGCCGATCGAGTCCGTCGTTGCCGTCGCCGCCGCGCACCACGTCGTCGGCCGGGCCGCCGAACAGCTCGTCGTCGCCCGCGTCGCCGTCGACGACGTCCTTGCCGACGTTGCCGGTCGCGAAGTCGTTGCCCGCGCCGGCCCGGATCGTTGTCGACGCCGGCCTCGCCGCCGATCGCGTCGTCTCCGTCACCGCCGTCGATCACGTCGTCGCCGCCGGGCACGAGCATGCCGGCCGGGTTGCCGAGCAGGAAGCTCTCGCCGGTGTCGCCGAGGATCGAGTCGCCGCCCGCGCCGCCGTCGATGCGGTCGTTGCCGAGCCCGCCGCAGATCGTGTCGTCGCCGCCGCGGCCGAGGATGACGTCGTTGCCGCCGAGCCCACGATCACGTCGGGACCGGCCGTCCCGCGGAGCACGTCGTTGCCCTCCGTGCCGACGATCGTGGCCGGCAGCACCTCGAAGGTCACGAGGCTGAGGCAGGCGTCCGGCGGCGCCTGAGCGGACGCCGCCTGCGGCAGCAGCAGCGCGGCGGCGAGCGTGCGATGGCGATGAGCGGCATCCTGCGCATGACTTCCTCCTCCGTGGCCGTTAGAGCGACGCTACATGGAGCCGCGCCAGGTCGTCCTCGAACGTCGGATATGAGACCGCGGCGGCCTCCATGCCCTCGACCTCGACGCCCTCGCGCGAGGCGAGGCCGGCGACCGCGCCGAGCATCGCCAGCCGGTGGTCGCCGTGGCTGTCGATGACGCCGCCGCGCAGGCCGCCGGTGCCGCGCACGACGAACCCGTCGGCGTCGCCTCGATGTCGGCGCCGAGGCCGCGCAGGCCGTCGACGACGGTCGCGATGCGGTCCGTCTCCTTGACGCGCAGCTCGGCGGCGCCGCGGACGACGGTCTCCCCCTCGGCGAAGCACCCGAGCAGCGCCACGAGCGGCAGCTCGTCGATCGCCAGCGGCACCTCGTCCGCGTCCACCGTGGTCGCGTGGAGCGGGCCGTGCGCGACGTCGAGCTCCGTGACCGGCTCGTCGGGCGCGAGCGGCGCGTGCGGCGCCTCCAGCTCCCCCACGAGCACGGCGCCCATGCGCTCGATGATGCGCAGGAAGCCGACGCGGGTCCAGTTGGCGGCCATGCCCTCGACGACGATCCGCGAGCCCGGCACGAGCACGGCGGCGGCGACGTGGAACGCGGCGGACGAGGGGTCGCCGGGCACGTGCAGCTCGCCGAGCTCCAGCTCGTCCTGCGGGCACACGCGCACCTGCCGGCCGTCGCGCGTGAGCCTGGCGCCGCAGCGCAGCAGCAGCCGCTCGGTGTGGTCGCGGCTCGGCTCCGGCTCGACCACCGTGGTCTCGCCCGTGGCGACGAGCCCGGCGAGCAGCACGCACGACTTCACCTGCGCGGAGGCGACCGGCAGCTCGTACTCGATCCCGCGCAGCTGCGAGCCCGTGACCGTGAAGGGGGCGAAGCGGCCGTCGCGGGCGTCGATCTCGGCGCCCATCCGCCGCAGCGGCTCGGCGATGCGGTCGACGGGGCGGCGGCGGATCGAGGCGTCGCCGTCGAGCGTCCAGCTGCCGCCGGGCTGGCCGGCCAGCCAGCCGGGGAGCAGCCGCATCAGCGTCCCGGCGTTGCCGACGTCGATCGGGCCGGGCGCGGGCGCCGCCGCGCGCAGCCCGGTGCCGCGGATCGTGAGGCCGTCGGGCTGGCGCTCCACGAGCGCGCCCAGCGACTGCACGGCCGCCAGGGTCGAGTTGGTGTCGGCCGCGTCGAGGTAGCCGGTGACCCGCACGGGGTCGATGCTCATCGCCGCCAGCAGCGCCGCGCGATGGGAGAGCGACTTGTCCGGCGGCGCGGCGATCGTGCCGCGCAGCGGGCCCGGAGGGCTCGAACCGGCGCCTCATCCCGGCCCTCGTTGTCGACTTCGGGCCGCTCAGCGGCCCTAACTCGACAACCTCGTGCGATGTCCGCGCGAAGCGCGCCGCCGTCGAGGCGCGAGGCGGCGCACCGCGCGGCCCTCGCGGCCGAGCGCGAGCAGCCCGTCCCACCCACCCTCGATGCTGCCGTCCTCCCACGCCGGCTCCTCCCACCGGACCGCGTCGGCGATCGCGAGCGCGTCGCGTGCCGTGGACCAGACGCGGGCGATCACCTCGCGATCGCCGCCCGCGAGCGCCACCCGCAGGCCGGCGAGCGCGGCCTCCAGCTCGTCGAGCGCGGCCAGCGCCGGCTCGCGGTTGGCGGCGAGGATGTCGGCCCACAGCGCCGGCTCGGCGCGCGCGACGCGGGTCATGTCGCGCAGCGCGGTGCCCGACAGCGCGGCCCGCAGCGGCTCGGCGGCGAGCTCCGCGAGCGCCGCGGCGACGACGTGCGGCAGGTGGCTCGTGCGCGCCACGGCGGCGTCGTGCTCGTCGGGCGTGCAGGCCAGCAGGCGGCCGCCGAGGCGCTCGACGGCGTCCGACAGCCGGCACACGGGCTCGAGCGAGTCGTCGCCGGCGGGGCACACCGCCCACACCGCGCCGGCCACCACCTCCGGCGCCGAGGCCGCCCACCCGGACGTCTCGGCACCCGCCAACGGGTGGGCGCCGACGAAGCGCCCGGTCTCGCCGAGCGCGCTCAGGACCGGCGCCTTGACCGAGGCGGTGTCGGCGACGGCCGCGTCCGGCGCGGCGTCGAGCACGGCGCGCACGACCTCGGGGGTGCGGGCGGGCGGCACCGCGACGATCACCAGGTCGCAGCCCGCGAGGCCGGACAGCCTGGCGGCTCACGGCGAACCCGTCGGCGCCGGCGGCCGCCCGCACGCCGGGGTCGGCGTCGTAGCCGATCGCGTCCTCCATGCCGCGGAGGATCGAGCCGCCGATGAGGCCGAGGCCGACCACGCCGGTGCTCACCGCTCGACGCGCTCCAGCATCCGCTCGTAGCCCGCCACGGCGTCCTCGTTCGCGGACGGCCCGGACGGGTGGGCGTGGCGCGCCGGGTCCTCCGGGAACGAGCCGAGGAACCGGATCTCGCCCGGGAAGCGCAGCAGGCCGAGCACCGCGTCGCGGACGTGCGCGTCGGCGACGTGGCCCTCGCACTCGATCAGGAAGCGGTACTCGCCGAGCAGCGTGCGCGTGGGGCGCGACTCGATCGTGGTGAGGTTGATGCCGCGCACGGAGAACTCCTGGAGCAGGCGGACCAGCGAGCCCGGCTCGTCGCGCCGCGGGGTCACGACGAAGAACGTGCGGTCCCGCCCCGTGGGCGGCGGGGACGCGCCGCGCAGGAGCACGAACCGCGTCATCGGCGCCGCCTCGTCCTCGAGCGCCTCGCGCTCGACGCGCAGGCCATAGACCTCCGCGGCGGTGACCGGCGCGAGCGCGCCGTGGCCGTCCTCGAGGTCGCGGCACGCCGCCGCTGTGCTCGCCGTCTCGATCGCCTCGACCCCGGCGTCGCGCACGAAGCCCGCGCACTGCGCGAGCGCGAACGGGTGGCTGGCCACCGCCCGCAGCGGCCCGCCGTCGTCCTGCCGGCGGAGCAGCGCGAACGACACCGGCAGCACGCGCTCGCCGGCCAGCAGCGCGCCCGGCGAGCGCAGGATCTCGTCCAGGTTGGCGGCGACGGACCCCTCGAGCGAGTTCTCGAACGCCACCACGCCGCCGTCCGCCTCGCCCGACGCGACGGCCCGCACGACGTCGACGGCGGTCGACGCCGCCGCCAGCACGTCGCCGGGCCGCGCCATGTCGAGCGCGGCCTGGTGCGTGAACGTGCCCTCCGGCCCGAGGTAGGCGAGCGTCACGCGGGGACGTTCGAGAGCGCCTTGCCCGCCACCGCGGCGGCCTGCTCGACGCGCGCGACGTACTCGCCGAACGTGTCGGCGTAGAGCGCCTGCGGGCCGTCGCAGATGGCCTCCTCCGGGTGCGGGTGCACCTCCACGATGATCCCGTCGGCGCCCGACGGCGGCCGCGGCCAGCGACAGCGGCGTCACGAGGTCGCGACGGCCCGCGGCGTGGCTCGGGTCGACGATCACCGGCAGGTGCGAGAGCTCCTTCAGCACGGGCACCGCGGTCAGGTCCAGCGTGAAGCGGTAAGCGGTCTCGAACGTGCGGATGCCGCGCTCGCAGAGCAGGACGTTGGGGTTGCCCTCCTTGAGGATGTACTCCGCCGCCATCAGCAGCTCCTCGAGCGTCGAGGACAGGCCGCGCTTGATCAGCGCGGGCTTGCCGGAGCGGCCGATCTCGCTCAGCAGCGGGTAGTTCTGCATGTTGCGGGCGCCGACCTGGATCACGTCGGCGACCTCGACGACCGCCTCGAGGTCGCGGGCGTCCATCAGCTCGGTGACGATCGGCAGGCCGGTCTCCTCGCGCGCCTCGGCGAGCAGCCGCAGGCCCTCCTGCCCGAGGCCCTGGAACGAGTACGGCGACGAGCGGGGCTTGTACGCGCCGCCGCGGAACAGCGAGGCGCCGGCGTCGCGCACCGCGCGCGCCGTGGTGAGCGTCTGGTCGCGCGACTCGACGGTGCACGGCCCGGCGATCAGCGAGAAGTGCTCGCCGCCGATCCGGCGGCCGTCGATCTCGACGACGGTCGGCTCGCGCATCTGCGAGGAGGCGAGCTTGTACGGCTTGAGGATCGGCACGACCTGCTCGACGCCGGGCGCGCCCTCGAGCCCGAGGCGGGCGACGTGCTCGCGGTCGCCGACCGCGCCGATCACGGTGACCTCCTCGCCGCGCGAGGGGTGCGCTCGTGCCCCGCAGGACTCGATTCTGTCGATGACGGCCTGGACCTGGTCCTCCGTGGCCGTCGCTTTCATCACGATCATCATCTGGGCGTTCTCCTTGGGCCCTTGAACTCTAGAAGCTGGTACGGGTCTCGCAGCGGCGTGGCGCTCGGCCCGAGGGCCCGTGTGACGGACGGCACGCCCGGGCGGGCGGAGCCGGCCGAGCGCCTAGCTAAATCGCCAGGCGCGATAGGAGAACGCGTAGAAGCGACCGAAGGCGGCGGAGGCGGTGCTGGTGCTGTGGTTCCGGCCGGCGGGCATGGTCGCGAGCGACTGTTGTACCAGGCTCAGGGCTCGTAGTCGATGTTGTCCGGTGTTACAGGCTCGAGCGCGTCGACGTAGGCGAGCAGGTCCTCCTGCGGCGCCTCGAGCGTGGAGAGCGCCAGCAGCGTGCCGCCGAGATCGGCGAACAGGTAGCGGTCGAAGGGCATCCGCGACTCGCGGGCGAGCACGACGCGGCGCCCGCCCGGCGTCAGCGCCGCGACGCATGGCTCGTCCTCGAAGCCCCCGCCGCGGGTGACGTACGCCTTCCCGGTCCCGCAGCGCGGCGGTTCGAGGTCGGCGCTGCCGAGCGGGGCCTGGGTGGCGAAGAAGTACGTGTCCCCGCGCTCCAGCGTCCAGTGCATGGTCCCCCTGATCCCGCTGTAGACCTCGGCGCGGCTCACGCGGAAGCCGTCGCGGGGCTGGTACAGGGTGAAGCCCAGCCCGCGCGCCTCACGCTCCTCCTGCTTCTCGAAGCGGTACGCGCGCACCACCGCCCAGCCGCCGACGATCAGCAATGTGGAGAGCGCGTAGGCGGCGGCGCCCCGGGCGATCCGTCCGCCGGGCATTCGCCGGCGCAGCACGAGGTACAGGACGGCCGCGAGCACGCTGACCGGCGGCCCGAACAGCAGCACGGCGAACAGCGGGCCCCAGTACCACTCCGTGAACACCGGGCCCGCCAGCACAGTCATTGGGCGTGCATCGGCTCTAGGGTTCGCTGCCGTGAGCGAGAGCTATCCCCAGCGGCCGTTCGCCGTGCCGGCCGACGCGGCCGAGCTGGTGCTGGTGAGGCACGGCGCGTCGGCCACCCTGGAGCGCGGGAAGCCGTTCGCGCTGGTCGGCGGCCACAGCGACCCGCCGCTGTCGCCCTCGGGCGAGGCGCAGGCGGAGGCGGTGGCGGCGCGCCTGCGCGGCGAGCCGCTGCGGGCGCTGTTCGTCACGCCGCTCCAGCGGACCGCGCAGACGGCGGCGCCGCTGGCGTCCGCCACGGGCCTCGAGCCGGCGGTGATCGAGGACCTCCGCGAGGTCCACCTCGGCGAGTGGGAGGGCGGCGAGTACCGGATCCGGCTCACCGAGCGCGACCCGGTCGCCATGCGCGCGCTGATGGAGGAGCGCTGGGACCTGATCCCGGGCGGGGAGCCGATGGACAGCCTCGCGGAGCGCGTCGGCCGGGGGCTCGACGCGATGCTCGCCGCGCTCGGGCCGGGCGAGGTCGGCGCCGCGGTGCTGCACGGCGGCGTCATCGGCGAGATCTGCCGCCAGGTCACCCGCAGCCGCCCGTTCGCGTTCATCCACTCCGACAACGGCTCGATCACGCGGCTCGTCGCGTTCGCGCACGGGCACCGGCTGCTGCGCTGCTTCAACGACACCGCGCACCTGGCGGCGACATGAGCTCCGAGGGCTGGACGGCCTACGCACCGCTCGGCGAGGACCCACCGCCGTGCTCGTTCTGCGGCGACTCGGACCGGCAGGTCACGGTCGGCGTCCTCACCGGCGCGGCGATCTGCGAGCGGTGCGCGGAGCGGATCGCCGACATCATGCGCCGCGCGGGCCGCCCGCCGGAGCCGCCGCCCGCGATCGACCCGCGCGATGTCGAGGTCCCGGTCATGGTCTCCCTCGACGAGCGGCCGTTCGGCGATCTCGGCAATCCACGCGCGGACGCCCGGCTCCTCCTCGCGATCGCGCTGCGCGACCAGAAGGTCGCCGCCTGGCTGCGCGAGCGCGGCATCGACGAGGCGGCGATCCGCCGCGACTTCGGCGCGCTCGACCTCGGCTTCGAGGCCTAGCTGCGCCCAGCTCCGCGAGGATGCGCTCGCGCGCCTCCGGGGGACGAGCGGCTCGAGCAGCCGCGCGCGCTCCGGCTTGTAGGCGCGATAGGCGGCCCACCAGATCTCCGGGGCGGCGAGCGGGACGCCTCGCCAGGCGCCGCGGGCGCGGAACGGGAGCTCGGGCCCGCCCGTGAAGCCGAGCCCGCCGAGGCCTTCGACCTCGACGCCGTCGACGTCCAGCGTGGCCTTCCACGCGCTGGTCAGCACCGGGCCGGGATCCGTGGTGACGGCGACCAGCCAGTCGCGTGCCGCCGCTTCGAAGGCGCTCGCGGTCCTCCGCGCGCAGCATCAGATCGATGTCGCGGACCTCCACGTCGAGGCCGAGCGCGTGCAGCGAGCCCGCTCCCGCCGAGCAGGAACGGCACGCCCGCCTCGAGCAGCCGTGCGGCGACCGCGTCGAGCGCCGCCTCGTGCTCCACTACGCCAGCAGCGCGCCGAGGGCTTCGAGGAAGCGCTCGTTCTCCGCCTGGGTGCCGACCGTGACGCGCAGGGCGCCCTCGCGGCCGAGCGCGGCGCCGGCGCGGACCAGCACGCCGCGCTGGGCGAGGCCGCGGACGATCTCGGCCTCCTCGCGCCCGTCCCCCAGGTCGAACCAGACGAAGTTGGCCTGCGAGTCGGCGCACTCGATGCCCAGCTCGGCGAGCCCGTCGACGAGCCCGATCCGCTCGGCGAGGTTGCGCTCGACGCGGCGCGCCACCTCGTCCTGGTGGTTGAGCGCCTCCACCGCGGCGGCCTGCGCCGCCGCGTTGCAGAAGAACGGCTGGCGCACCTGGTCGACCGCCGTCCGCAGCTCGTCGGACCCGCACAGCGCGTAGCCGACGCGCAGCCCGCAGAGCCCGTAGATCTTCGAGAACGTGCGCAGGAGGACGAGGTTCGGGTGCTTCTTCAGGAGGTCGACCGAGTCGGCGGGGTCCTGGAGCAGGCTGAACTCGACGTAGGCCTCGTCGAGGATCACGCAGACGTGCCGCGGGACGCTCGCCACGAACTCCGCGATCTCGTCCAGCGGCAGCGCGGTCGAGGTCGGGTTGTTCGGGTTGCAGACGATCAGCAGCCGGGTGGCGGCGGTGACCTCCTGGCGCATCGCTTCGAGGTCGTGGCGATGCCCGGCGTCGAGCGGCGACCTCGATCGCCCGGGCGCCGGACGCGGCGGCCAGGTGCGGGTAGATCGAGAACGACGGCCACGCGTAGACGATCTCGGCGCCCGGCTCGAGCAGCGCCTCGCCGGCGGCGAGCAGCACGTCGCACGAGCCGTTGCCGATCGCGATCCGCGTCGCCGGCACCTCGTGGATGTCGGACAGCCGGCGCCGCAGCGCGGCGTTCGTCGGGTCCGGGTAGCGGTGCGCGCCCTTCAGCGCGGCGGCGGCCGCCTCGACCACCGCGGCGATCGGCGGGTACGGCGACTCGTTGGAGGCCAGCTTCGCGATCGGCCCCTCGGACGCGTAGCCGTCGGCGGCCGGGTAGACCGGGATGCGGCGGATCCGCTCGGCGAACTCCAGGGTCATCGGGCCCGAAAGGCTACCCGGGGCGCCGCAGCAGGACCGCGTAGTCGTTCACGCTGAACAGGAACTCGCCCTGCGCGGCGCGGACGCGCTGGTCCTCGATCCACGCCTCCAGGCGCGACGCCAGCTCGTGGTGGTGATCGCGGCGGACGGCGCGCCTTGATCCGCTGCACCGCGCGGTCGGCGACCTCGCCCTCGGCGAACTCCGTGTCGATCTCGACCTAGGCGAGCGACTCGACGAGCTCGAACCCCGAGCGGCGCGCGATCGAGACGAGCTTGCGGCCGATCGTGCCGTCGGCGGAGTCCATCCACTCCTCCTGGGTGTCCGCGAACGCGTGGACGAGCGCGCGGGTCAGGTCCAGCTCGGCGGAGTTGAAGACGACGGTGTCGAGGTCGGTGTGGCTGAGCAGGAAATGGCCGCCCGGGACGAGGACGCGCGCGACCTCGGCGAGGAAGGACTCGGCGGAGACGAGCGCCTCGAGCGTGTTGTGGCAGACCGCCGCGCCGAGGCTCGCGTCGTCGAACGGGAGGCGCTTGTTGAGGTCGGTGAGGACCGTGCGCAGCTTCGCGTCGTCGGTCAGCTCGGGAACCAGCTCGGGCTCGTGGCGCTCGACGCGCGATCAGCTCGACGGCGTCGCCGAGCCGCTCGCGGAGGGCGAGCAGCGTGCGGCCGGTGCCCGAGCCGAGGTCGGCGATCACGGGCGGGTCCGGCTCAGGGAGCGCGGCGGCGAGCCTCCGGTGGCGTTCAGGCGCCGGCATCGGTCACTGCGCCCCTTCGAGGTCCAGCCGCAGCGCGCGGGCCTCGCCGAGGTAGACGTGCTGCGGCGCGGCGCCGGCCGGCGCGTAGGCGTGGATGAGCACGCGGATCACCTGCGGGAGGCTGCCCGGGACGGGAATCTCGCGCGCGCAGAGCAGCGGCACCTTGCTCAGCCCCATCCGGCGCGCCGCGACGGCCGGGTACTCGGCGTCGAGGTCGTCGGTGAGCGTGAAGATGCAGCTGACGAGGTCCTCGGCCTCGAGCGCGTTGCGGGCGAGCAGCTCGTGCATGAGCTCCTCGGTGGCGGCCAGGATCGGCTCGGCCGCGTTGTCCTGCACGGTGGTGGCGCCGCGGAGCGCGATCAGCCGCATCGGCGGGCCATTCAATCAACGCGCCCGGCGCCGCGCCTCGGGCCGCCGGCCCGGCCACGGCCGCCGGCCGGCCTTGGGCGCCGCCCCTTCTCGTCCCGCCGCCCCTTCTCGTCGCGCCGCCCCTTCTCGTCCCGCCGCCCCTTCTCGTCACGCCGCCCCGCGTGCCGCAGGCGCTCCACCTCGGCCCCGGTCAGCCGCCGGTGCTCGCCCGGCGCGAGGCCGCGGAGACCGAGCGGGCCGAACGCCACGCGCTCGAGCGCCGCGACGGGGTGGCCGACGGCGTCGCACATCCGCCGGACCTGCCGCTTGCGGCCCTCGTGGATCGTGATCTCGATCGTGTCGGGGGCGAGCCGCCGCACGCGCGCCGGGGCGGTGACGCCGTCGTCGAGCTCGACGCCCTCGCGAAGTCGCCGCAGGGCCTCGCTGCGGACGGGCGGCCGCCGCACCGTCGCGCGGTAGACGCGCGGGACCTCGAACGAGGGATGGGTGAGCCGGTGCGCCAGCGGCCCGTCGTCCGTGAGCAGGATCAGCCCGGTGGAGTCGGCGTCGAGCCGCCCGACGGGGTACAGCCGCCGGCCGCTCGGGACGAGCTCCACGACCGTCGGGCGCCCCTGCGGGTCGCTCGCCGTGGAGACGACGCCGGCCGGCTTGTTGACGAGGTAGACCGCGCGCTCGCCCTTCCACGCCTTCGCGGGGCGGCCGTCGACCTCGATCCCCTCGCTGCCGTCGACATCGCGCGCGGATCGCGGACGATCTCGCCGCCGACGGTGACGCGCCCGCCGAAGACGAGCTCCTCCGAGGCGCGGCGCGAGGCCACGCCGGCATGCGCGAGGTACTTGCCGAGGCGCATCTGGCTGCCACCATAGACCTGAGATCGCGCCCGCTCGCGGGCGGCGAAGCCCGCCAATGGACCTCACCCTGCTCGACAGCACCCTCGCCGCCGCCGGCGAGCCCGCCTTCCGCGCGCGCCAGGTCTGGCGCTGGACCGCGAACGGCGCGCGCGGCTACGACGAGATGACGGACCTGCCCGCCGCGCTGCGCGAGCGGCTCGCGGCCGACGTGCCCTTCTCTTCGCTGGAGGTCGTCAACGAGGCCCGTTCGGTGGACGGCACCGTGAAGGCGCTCTTCCACACGCGTGACGGCCGGGCCGTGGAGGCCGTGCTCATGCGCTACCGCGACGGCCGCCGCTCCGTCTGCGTCTCCTCGCAGTCCGGCTGCCCGCTGACGTGCACGTTCTGCGCGACCGGCTCGATGAAGTTCGGCCGCAACCTCACGGCCTCCGAGATCCTCGACCAGGTGCTGCACTTCCGCCGCATCGAGCCCGTCGACCACCTGGTCTTCATGGGCATGGGCGAGCCGATGATGAACCTCGACAGCGTGCTCGCCGCGTCGCGGCGGCTGCCCGACGTCGGCATCACCCACCGGCGGACCACGATCTCCACGGTCGGCTGGCTGCCGGGCATCGACCGGCTGGCGGAGTCCGACATGCCGATCCGCCTCGCGTTCTCGCTGCACGCGCCCGAGGACGGGCTGCGCTCGCGGATCATGGCGGTCAACGACCGCTACCCGCTGAGCGACGTCCTCGCCGCGTGCGAGCGCTACCACGCCCGCCGCCGGCGCCGGATCTTCATCGAGTACGTGATGCTCGCGGGCGTCAACGACGGCTACGCCCAGGCGGTCCAGCTCGCGCAGCTGCTCGATCCGGCGATCTACAAGGTCAACCTCATCCCCTTCAACCCGACCGGCTCGGTCTACGAGGGCTCCTCGCGCGGGGCGATCGCGGCCTTCAAGGCGGCGCTGGAGGAGCACGGCGTCCGCGCGACGGTCCGGCTCACGCGGGGGCGCGACATCGACGCGGCCTGCGGCCAGCTCGCCGCTCGCCAGGCTCTCGCCGCCTGAGTCTTCGGGCCGGGGGAGTTGCGCCGCCGTAACGGCAACGGCGCTGGGTGGGGGTGGTGAGTGCGCGGGTTTCGTCGCGCGATCCAAGCCACGGCGCCGCGCGTTCCGCGAAACACGGCACGTGGCCGACTTTCTGCGGAACGATCGGGCGGGCCCCGGTAATCGGTCAACGAAACACGCGCACCTCCCCCACCCAGCCGCCGTTGACGTCCGGCGGCGCAACTCCCCCGGCCGAACGAGCCGCGCTCAGCCCGTCCGCGCACCCTCGGCGCGCTGCTCGCCGGCCCGCAGCAGCCGGTCGCGCAACGCGGCCTCGTCCTCAGGGCTCGGGTCCCAGCCGGCCGGATCGGGAAGGTCGTCGAGCGAGCGCAGGCCGAAGAGCTTCAGGAACAGCGGCGTGGTGCGGTACAGCACGGCGCCGAACTGCGAGCGGCCGGACTCCTCGATCAGGCCGCGGTCGGTGAGCGCGGCGGTGGCGGACTCCGAGGCGACGCCGCGGATCCGCGCGACCTCGGGCCGGGAGACCGGCTGGAGGTAGGCGACGATCGACAAGGTCTCGGCCTGGGCCGGCGTCAGCGACGGGGTGCGCGGCCGCGAGAGCAGGCGGCGCGCGGCCTCCTCGGCGTCCGGGTGCGAGGCGAGCGCCCAGCCGCCCGCGACCTCGCGCAGGACCACGCCGCGGCCGCCGAGCCCGTGCCGGAGCTCGCCGAGCGCCTCGCGCACGTCCTCCTCGCCGGCCTGGAGCGCGTCCGCCAGCTCTTCGACCGCGCACGGGATCCGGCGCGAGGAAGAGCAGCGCCTCGATGAGGCGGGCGAGCCCTGTCATGACGCCGCCGCGGCGGGCGCCACGCGATCACCGCGCACGGTGATCTCGCCGAACGGCTCGGCCTGCTCCCACGACGCCTCACCGCGCTTGTAGAGCTCGAGCAGCGCGAACAGCGTCACCGCCACCGTCACGCGGTCGGCGTCGCGCACCGCCTCGTCGAACGAGAACGCCCCGCCGCGGCGCAGCAGGCCCCGCAGCACGCCCAGCCGGTCCGCGAGCGACACGCGAGGCATCGCGATGTGCGTGAGGTCGATCGGGGGCGGCGTGCGCAGCAGCCCGCCCAGCGACGCACCGAGCACCGCCGGCTCGTAGGCCTGCGAGGCCGACTCGAGCGGCGCCCGCCGCAGCTGCTCCGGCAGCGGCGCCGACCGCCACAGGAACCCCTGCGAATCGTCATGACGCTCGCGCATCCAGCCGCCCGCCCCTCGGAACCGCGCGTACTGGAGCATCCGCTCCAGCAGTTCCTCGGCCGCCTCGGCGGGCGCCAGCTCGTCCAGCTCCGGCAGCTCCTCGCCCGGCAGCATGAGCCGCGACTTCAGCTCCAGCAGCGCCGCGATCAGGACCAGGAACTCCGTCGCCGCCTCCAGGTCGAGCTCCTCGCGAGCCTCCAGCACGTCGAGGTACGCGACCACGATGTCGGCGAGCTCCACCTCCATGAGGTCGAGCTCCTCGCGCAGGATCAGCGACAGCAGCAGGTCGAAGGGCCCCGAGAAGACGTCGAGGTCCAGCTCCAGCCCGTGTACGGGGGAGGCCATCGCTCCGGGAGGCTAGGCGGCGGGCCCGACGGACCGGCCGAGGCGAAGCCGGTGACGAGCCCCCTGGGGCGAGGCAGGAGGGCCGAGGCCCATCGCCGCACGGACGTCGGCGACGGTGACCGAGGAGATCGCGCGAGCCTTCTCCGCCCCCATGGCCAGGATGTCCTCGAGGCGATCCTCGTCCGACCGCAGCTCGGCGTAGCGCTCGCGCACCGGCTCCAGCCACGCGGCCACTTCGTCGCCGACCGCCTCCTTGAGGTCGCCGTAGCCGCGATCGGCGAACTCCCGCTCGATCGCCTCCGGCTCGGTACCGCGGGCGACGGCGAGGATCTCGATGAGGTTCGTGACGCCCGGCTTGTCCGGCGCGCGCACGATCTCGCGGCCCGAGTCGGTCTGGGCGCGCTTGAACTTGCGGCGGATGGTGTCCGGGTCGTCGAGGACGTAGACCGTGCCCTGCTCGCTCGAGCCCGTGGTCGACATCTTCCGGGTCGGGTCCTGGAGATCGAGCACCCGCGCTCCCACCTCCGGGAACCGCCCTTCGGGCACGACGAGGATGTCGCCGTAGCGGGCGTTGAAGCGCTTCGCGGCGTCGCGCATGACCTCGATGTGCTCGCGCTGGTCCTCGCCCACGGGCACCTCGTGCGCGCGGTAGGCGAGCACGTCCGCCGCCATCAGGACGGGGTAGAAGAGCAGGCCGGACGTGACCATCTCGCGCTGCTGGACCGACTTGTCGCGGAACTGGTGCATGCGGTTGAGCTCGCCGAGCGGGATGACGCTCGACAGCATCCAGGTCAGCTCCGTGTGCTCGGAGACGTCGCTCTGGCGGAAGAGGATCGAGCGATCGGGGTCCAGGCCCGAGGCGAGGAAGAGCGACAGCAGGTCGTACAGCCGCTCGCGCAGCACCGCGGGGTCGTAGTCGACCGTGATCGAGTGCGAGTCGACGATGCAGTAGATCGACGGGTCGCCGCGGTCCTGGCCGGCGACGTACTGGAGGAACCCGCCGATGTAGTTGCCGAGGTGCTTGCGCCCCGTCGGCTGGATGCCGGAGAAGATGACCACCGAGCGCGCAGGGTACCGCGAGGCACCCTGCGCGCCCGGCCGTGGTCAGGCCGTTCGCGGAACGAGCGCGAGCAGCGCGTTCAGCGCCGAAGCCAGCTGGCCGGCGGGAGTGCTGGCCGGGTTCAGCAGGTTCGTGATGCCGCACAGGAGGTCACCGAGCAGGCCGCCTCCGGGCTGGGTCGACGGCAGCGCGTCGATCCGCAGGTTGATCCGGTTCGTGCGCACGACGAGCCCGAGCAGGTTCAGGTTGATCGGTCCGAGGACCAGGTTGAGCACCTGGCAGCCGCCCGGAAGCGGCGGCAGCTGCGCGGACTGGGCCAGCCGGGTCGTGGTGGCCGGCATGCGGACACCCGAGCGCGACACGTGGCGGTTCTTGAGCGTGCCGGTGAGCTTGCCGACGGCGTACACCTTGCCGCCGGACGAGACGAAGCGGCGGACCGTGTAGGTGCCGCGGAAGTCCTTGCCCTTGTTCGTGCCCGTCACCGCGACCTTCTGCGTCAGCGGCGTGGGATCCTGTGCGCTCGCGGTGCCGGCGGCTGCCAGCGCGAAGACGCACGCGGTCGTGGCCGCGACAGCGGCCATGCGGAGTCTGTTCATGGGGCCCTCCTGGGGGTCGGTTGACTGCCGACCGGCCTCCCCAACCGCCCCGAACTGCCAAAAGCCCGTCGGCGATCACCCAGGAAGCTGAGCGCTGGGCGTTGCCCGGCGGGCGGCCGATCGGGGCCTCCGGCGGTCGTCAGACACCGGACGCCCGCCGTCAACCGCGCGAGACAGCTCAGTCCATCGGCTGGCGGATCACCGGCCGCTTCGCGGCGCCCGCCTCGTCGAGCCGCCGCACCGGCGTGGTGTACGGGGCGTTGCGCGCGATCTCGGGGTCCTCCGCGCCCTCCGACAGGATCTCCGCGATCGCGTCCGCGAACGCGTCCAGCGTCTCGCGCGTCTCGGTCTCAGTCGGCTCGATCAGCAGCGCCTCGTCGACCAGCAGCGGGAAGTAGACCGTCGGCGGGTGGAAGCCGTGGTCCAGCAGCCGCTTGGCGAGGTCGGTCGTCCGGAGGCCCAGCGAGCGCTTCATCGGCGCGCCCGACAGCACGAACTCGTGCATGCACAGCCGGTCGAACGCCGGCGGCAGGTGCTCGTCCACCTCGCGCAACCGCGCCATCAGGTAGTTCGCGTTCAGCACCGCGGTCTCCGACGCCTCCTGGAGCCCGTCGGCGCCCAGGGACATGATGTACGCGTAGGAGCGCACGAACACGCCGTAGTTGCCCTGGAAGCCGCGCAGGCGGCCGATCGACTTCGGGCGGTCGAAGTCGAGGTCGAAGGTCCCGTCGTCCCGCTTGACCACCTGCGGCCGCGGCAGGTACGGCTCGATCCGGTCCGACACCGCGATCGGCCCGGCGCCCGGCCCGCCGCCGCCGTGCGGCTGCGTGAACGTCTTGTGCAGGTTGTAGTGGACGATGTCGAAGCCCATGTCGCCGGGCCGCGCCCGTCCCATCACCGCGTTGATGTTCGCCCCGTCGTAGTAGAGCGTCGCGCCCACCTCGTGGACCAGCCGCGCGATCTCCTCGATGTTCGTGTCGAACACGCCGAGCGTGTTCGGGTTGGTGAGCATCAGCGAGGCGACGTCGTCGCCGAGGTTGGCCCGCAGGTCGTCCATGTCGACGCCGCCCTGGTCGTCGGTGCCGAGCTTGACGACCTGGTAGCCGCCCATCGTGACCGTGGCCGGGTTGGTCCCGTGCGCGGTGTCGGGGGCGAGGACCTTCGTGCGCTGCTCCCCGCGCGCCTCGTGGTAGGCGCGGGTGAGCAGGACGCCCGCCAGCTCGCCGTGCGAGCCCGCGCTGGGCTGGAGCGACACGTGCGGCAGGCCGGCGATCTCGGCCAGCGCGTTCTGGAGCTCCCACATCAGCTGGAGCGCGCCCTGCGCCCGCTTCGGCGCCTGCGCGGGGTGCAGCCGCGCGTTCCCGGGCAGCGCCGCGACGCGCTCGTGCAGCTTCGGGTTGTGCTTCATCGTGCACGACCCGAGCGGATAGAAGCCCGTGTCGAGGTCGAAGTTGCGCTTGGAGATCCGGTTGAAGTGGCGCACGATCTCCGGCTCGGAGACCTCGGGCAGGCGCGGCGGCTCGCGGCGGCGGAAGCGCTCGGGCAGCGCGTCCTCGTCGCGCGGGACGTCGAGCTCCGGGGCGACGAACGCGCGCCGCCCCTCCTGCGAGCGCTCGAAGATCGTGACCGCGCGGTCGCGCTGCTGCGGGGTCTCGGTGATCACGCGTGCACCTGCTCCGGCCGGCGGGCGCGCTTCGCGGCGCCGATCGCGCGCCCCAGCACCTCGGCCAGGCGGTCGATGTCGGCGCGCGTGCGCTGCTCGGTGATCGCCACCAGCAGCCCGTCGTCGAACTCCTCGTAGTCGGCGCCGAGCGGGTAGCCGGGGTTGACGCCCTCGTCGGCGCAGCGCTCGATCACGTCTCGGCCACCGGCCGCGTCCAGCGCGCACCGCGAACTCGCGCACGACCGGCTGCTCGTGCAGCAGCTCGACGCCCTCGACCTCCGCCAGCGCGCGCCGCGCGTACGCGGTCCGCTGGAGCATCAGGTCGCCGATCTCGGCGAACCCGCGGCGCCCGAGCCAGCTGAGGTAGACCGTCGCCGCCAGCGCGTTGAGCGTCTGGGCGGTGGTGATGTTGGAGGTCGCCTTCTCGCGCCGGATGTGCTGCTCGCGGGTCTGGAGCGTGAGCACGAAGCCACGGCGGCCGTCGACGTCGGTGGTCTCCCCCGCGATCCGGCCCGGCATCTTCCGCAGGAACGCCTGCTGGGCGGCGAAGAAGCCGAACGACGGGCCGCCGTAGTCGAGCCGGTTGCCGAGCGGCTGGCCCTCGCCGACCGCGATGTCGACCTCGAAGTCACCGGGCGGCCGCAGCACGCCGAGCGTCATCGGGTCGCAGGCGACGATCGACAGCGCGCCAGCCTCCTTGACGGCGGGGATCAGCGCCTCGAGGTCCTCGACGGCGCCGAGGAAGTTCGGCTGCTGGAGGAACACGGCCGAGACGTCGTCGCCGAGCGCGCTCGCCAGCGCGTCCGCGTCCGTGACGCCGTCGGCCAGCGGCAGCTCCTCGACCTCGATGCCCCAGCCCGCGCTCATCGTGCGGAGCGTCTCGCGCGAGTGCGGGTGCACGCCGCGGGAGATCAAGAAGCGCGTGCGCTTGTGGTGCTGGTAGGCGAGGAAGCCGGCCGCGCCGAGCGCGCTCGGGCCCTCGTAGAGCGTCGCGTTGGAGACCGGCAGTCCGCGTGAGCTCGCTGATCGCCGTCTGGTACTCGAACATCAGCTGGAGCGTGCCCTGGGACACCTCGGGCTGGTACGGCGTGTACGGCGTCAGGAACTCCGAGCGCGAGATGATCGAGTCCACCAGCGCCGGGACGTAGTGGTCGTACATGCCGGCGCCGAGGAACGACAGCTCGTCGTCCGTCGACACGTTGCGCGCCGCCAGCTCGCGCAGCCGGGCGAACACCTCCTGCTCCGGCAGCCCGTCCGGCAGGTCGATCGCCCGGTCCAGGCGGACGCCCTCGGGCAGGGCGGCGAACAGCTCGTCGATCGACTCGACGCCGATGCGCTCGAGCATCGCCTTCCGGTCGGCGTCGGTGGCGGAGGTGTAGCGGCTCAACTCAGCGAGCCCTCGTAGGTCGAGGCGTCCATGAGGTCGTCGACCTCCGACGGCTCGGAGAGCTTGATCTTCACCAGCCAGCCGTCGCCGTACGGGTCCTCGTTGACCTTCTCCGGCTCGTCGCCGAGCCCGTCGTTGACCTCGGTGACCTCGCCGGACAGCGGCGCGATCACGTCCGACACGGCCTTCACGGACTCGATCTCGGCGTACGGCTTGTCCTTCGAGATCGTGGCGCCGACCTCGGGCGCGTCGAAGAACACGAGCTCCCCGAGCTGGTCCTGCGCGTACCAGGTGATGCCCAGCGTGGCGGTGTCGCCGTCGATCCGGGCCCAGTCGTGCTCGGCGTGGTAGCGGAGGTCGTCGGGATAGCTGGCGTCGGCCACGTCGTCAGGTCTCCTTCGTGTACAGGGGCTTCTCCCGCACCTCGGCGGTGCGGATCTTGCCGCGGACGTCGATCTCGATCTCCGCGCCGGGCTCCGCGCGGTCGGCCGGCAGGTACGCCATGCCGATGCCGTAGCCGAGGCTCGGCGACATCGTGCCGGAGGTCACCTCGCCGCCGCCCACGACCGGGTTGCCCTGGCGGGCGATGCCCGCGCCGGTGATCGCGAACGGCGCGAGCTTCTCGCGCCGGGCCCGCCTCGCGCGCGGCGCGCACGGCCTCCGAGCCGACGAATCCCGTGTCCTCCTTGCAGCACCACCCGAGGCCGGCCTCGATCGGGCCGCGCTCCTCCATCAGGTCGTTGCCGTAGAGGTGGAAGCAGACCTCCAGGCGCAGCGTGTCGCGCGCGCCCAGGCCCGCGGGCTGCGCGCCCGCCTCGACGACCGCGTCCCACACCGCGCCGGCGCCCGCGGCCGGCACGATCAGCTCGACTCCGTCCTCGCCGGTGTAGCCGGTGCCGCAGACCAGGACGTCGTCGACGCCGGCCACGGTGAGCGTGCGGGTGCGGAACCGCTTCGGGAGCTCGCCGTCGGCGAGGCCGGCGACGATCCCGCGTGCCTCGGGACCCTGCACGGCGAGCATCGCGAGGTCGTGCAGGCGGTCGGTGAGCGTCACGTCGAAGCCCTCGGCGTGCTGCTGGAACCACGCGAGGTCGCGCGCGTGGTTGGAGGCGTTGGTGACCGTCAGGAAGCGGTCGCCGAGCCGGTAGGAGAAGAGGTCGTCGAGCACGCCGCCGTCGTCGCGGCAGAGGACGCTGTACTGGGCGCCGTCCTCGGCGATCTTCGTGACGTCGTTGGACAGCACGCGCTGGAGGAAGGCCTCGGCGTCGGGGCCGGAGGTCTCGATCTCCCCCATGTGCGAGACGTCGAACACGCCGGCGCGCTCGCGCACCGTCTCGTGCTCGGCGCGGATCCCGCCGGCGTACTGGACGGGCATCTCCCAGCCCGCGAACGGCACGAGCCGCGCGCCGGCCGCGACGTGGCGGTCGTGGAGCGGCGTGCGCTCGAGTGCATCTGCGCCGGCGGCCATCAGCGCCGGGACGCTAGCAGCCGGTCTGGGCGTGTTAAGCCGTCAGGCGGCGGCCCGCAGCGCGCCCTCGGCGAGCACGGCGCGGAAGGTCTCGACCACGGCCGGGTCGAACTGCGTGCCGGAGCAGCGGCGCAGCTCCTCGATCGCCTCCTGCGGCGTCCGCGGCGCCGCATGCGGGCGCGACGAGATCATGGCGTCGTAGGCGTCCGCGACGGCGACGATCCGCGAGCCGAGCGGGATCGCGTCGCCCGCCAGGCGGTCGGGATAGCCGCTGCCGTCCCAGCGCTCGTGCGTCGAGCGCACGAGCCGGGCGACATGGCTGAGCGACGGGGCCGAGCCGACGATGCGCTCGCCGATCAGCGGGTGGCGGCGGACGAACGCCCATTCCTCCTCGGTGAGCGGACCCGGCTTGCTGAGGATCCCGCCGGGGATCGCGACCTTGCCGGCGTCGTGCAGCTCGCCCGCGTGGCGGATGCGCTCGACCTCGTCCTGCGGGAGCCCGAGGCGGCGGGCGGTGCGCTCGGCGAAGTCGGCGACGCCGCTGAGGTGGCCGCCCAGCACGGGGTTGTGCTCGGCCAGCGCGCGCAGCAGCACGTCCTTGCTCTGGCGCCCGGCCGACATGCGGCCGGCGTGCTTGGAGGCGTACATCCGCTGGTCGGCGATCCGCAGCGCCTCGGCGGGGTCGGCGGCCTCGTCGGGCAGGCGGATCGAGCCGTAGGAGCAGCCGATCGTGAAGCCCTCGCCGGACTCCGAGAGCGCCGCGGCGGCGGACTCGACCAGCGCGGCGGGGTGGTCGGCGCCCGGCTCGAACAGCACGCAGAACTCGTCGCCGCCCATGCGGTAGGCGCGGCCGCGGCCCTCGAGGCACGCGGCGAGGTTGCCGCCGAGGCGGACGAGCAGCGCGTCGCCGGCCGGGTGGCCGAAGGTGTCGTTGTAGTGCTTGAAGCCGTCGAGGTCGAACAGCGCGAGCACCAGCGGCTCCGCGGTCTCGGCCTCGTCGTCCTCCGGCAGCAGCTCGTCGAGGTCGCGCGTGAGCGCGCGCCGGTTGCCGAGCGAGGTCAGCGCGTCGGTCAGCGCCTCGTCGCGCGAGGTGCGCAGCATCGCGACGTTCTCGCGGAAGGTCAGCGTCAGCCGGGCCATGACCGCGAGCAGCGAGGCGGCCGAGAGCGCGATCGCCAGCGTGTTGATGCCGGAGAAGCAGCCGTAGACGAGCAGCGCCAGGCCGACGAGGCCGAAGCCGAGCGGCACCGAGATCAGCCGCAGGCTCTCGCCCGTCGGGCGCCGCTCGCGCACGGGCGGGCGCTGCCAGGCGGCGACGGCGATCAGGAACAGCCCGGCCCACCAGCCCGTGTCGATCGGGCCGCCGGACTCGAACGTGCCCTCGGCGGTCTTGACCAGGTACAGCGAGTCGGCGAGCCAGAACGTCGACACGCCCATCGCCAGCAGGATCCAGGTGCGGTCCAGCCGCCAGCCCGTGCCGGCGAGCGCGCCGACGATCAGCGCCAGCAGGACCATGTCGCCGAGCGGATAGGCGAGGTTGGTGGCGACCGCGAGGCCGTGGCCCTCGACGTTCTCGAGCACGGCCTCGAACACGATCGCCGCGCTCAGCGCGCCGACCGCGAGCGCCGCGATCAGCCCGTCGACCCACAGCGTGCGGGGCACGGAGCGGGCGCGGGCGCGCAGCAGCAGGACGAGGCCCGCGAGCGCCAGCGGCGGCATCAGCAGGTAGCCGACGTCGGCGGGCGAGGGGATCGGGATCTCCTCGGCGGTCCACAGGACGGCGGTGTAGTAGACCTCGCCGAGCGACCACGCGAGGACGCCGGCGCCGATCAGCAGCCACGCGGTCCGCTCTCTGCGGGCGCGGAAGGCGTGCGCCAGGCACAGCAGCGCCGAGGCGAGCAGGACGGCGTCGTGGGCGAAGCGCGAGGTCAGCGGGCCCAGCTCGAGCGAGGGGGCGGCGACGGCCCGCAGCTCGTACAGGACGAGCCATGCGGCGCAGGCCCAGAACAGCGGGAGATGCCAGCGAGCGGCGAACGGGCGGAGCCCCATCATGCGGCTGCTATCGGCGCGCGCCCGCTCGAACTCAAGCGTTTTTCAGACGCCGTCAATCGGGCGTTCGCCGGCGCGCCTGCCTTCCCGCGCGTGCGCGGGGACGGCGCCGCTACCTGAGGAACGGCGGGATGTCGAGCTCGTCGTCGGAGATCTCGAGCGACGAGCGCTGGCGCTCGTCCATCCGGACGTCGCGGTCGCGGCGGCCGGCGCGCGCCTCCTCGCGGGCCGAGCGGGGCCGCGCGCGGCCGTGGTCGAAGCCGGTGGCGATGACGGTGACGCGGATGTCGTCGCCCATCGCCGGGTCGATCACGGCGCCGAAGATGATGTTCGACTGGGCGTCGGCGGCCGAGTGGATCAGCTCCGCCGCCTCGTTGACCTCGAACAGCCCGAGGTCGTTGCCGCCCGTGATGTTGAGCAGGATGCCGGTGGCGCCCTCGACCGACTCCTCCAGCAGCGGGCTGGAGATCGCGGCCTTGGCGGCCTCGGACGCGCGCGACTCGCCGCTCGCGGACCCGATGCCCATGAGCGCGGAGCCGGCGTCCTGCATGATCGCGCGGACGTCCGCGAAGTCGAGGTTGATCAGGCCCGGGATCGTGATCAGGTCGGTGATGCCCTGGACGCCCTGGCGCAGGACGTTGTCGGCCTCCCGGAACGCGTCGAGGATGCTCGTGCGCCGCTCGACGATCGACAGCAGCTTCTCGTTCGGGATCACGATCAGCGTGTCGACCATCTCGCGCAGGCGGTCGATGCCCTCCTGCGCCTGGCGGGCGCGCTGGGAGCCCTCGAAGTCGAACGGGCGGGTGACGACGCCGACGGTCAGCGCGCCGATCTCGTTCTTGGCGATCTCCGCGATCACTGGCGCGGCGCCCGTGCCGGTGCCGCCGCCCTCGCCGGCGGTCACGAACACCATGTCCGCGCCCTTGAGGGCCTCCTTGATCTCGTCGCGCGACTCCGCGGCCGCCCCCTGGCCGATCTGCGGGTTGGCGCCGGCGCCGAGGCCCTTGGTCAGCTCGTGGCCGATGTTGAGCTTGATGTCGGCATCGGTCATCTGGAGCGCCTGCGCGTCCGTGTTGCACGCGATGAACTCGACGCCGCTCAGGCCTGCGTCGATCATGCGGTTCACCGCATTGGTGCCACCGCCGCCGACGCCGACGACCTTGATGACTGCGAGATAGCTGCCAGCTTCCATGTAAGGAGTTCTCCGACCTTCAGGTTGGAGTCGAGCGTTTTAGCACGCCCCCCGAGCGCGCGGAATCCCGCACGTTAGGCGCATTTCGTTCCCGATGTCAAAAACGGCGAACGTCGGCAAGAGACGTTGCAAACCGCCAAAGTCTTGAGTTCGAGTTGAGGGTTGCCTCATTCTCACTCTACGGTTGAGGGTTGGCCTGGACGGTGGCTTCGGGGGTCGGTTCGGGCACTGGACCGAGGCCTCCGGCCCCCACGCGCTCCGGGATCCGGACGTCCAGATAGGTCGCGCCGGCGGCGCTCGAGTCGGCCAGCACGCGGGCGGCGGCGAGCCACTTGCGACGGGCGTCGGAGGCGTCGCCGAAGATGACGTCGGGGCCGTCGACGAGCGACAGCATCATCCCGTCGTCGCCCGTCCAGAGGCGGTCGATCCGCGCGAGCAGGGCGGCGGGCGCGGCGGCCGCGATCCCGAGCGCGGTGAGCGTGTTGCGGTTGTCCACGCGCTCGCCGGCGGGCGGGGCGGCCATGCGGATGACCGGGAGGTTCTCGTCCGGCGTGACCCCGCGGAGCAGGAGGCCGGAGCCGGCGGCGGCGATCCGGCGGTCGCCCACCTCGAGGGCGGCGACCGCGCGGTGCTCGATCACCTCGATCGTGATGCCGTGCGGGAAGTCGGTGGCCACGCGGAGGTCCGCGACGGACGAGAACTGCGCGGTGGCCGCCTTCAGCGCGTCCTCGCGGACGTGGAGCGTGGTCATGTCGCGCGCGGCGGTCTCGAGCGCCGTGCGGACGCGCGCCTCCTCGCTGGAGGTCGCGCCGGTGACCTGCACGTCCCGCACCTCGACGAGCGACGAGTCGCGCAGCCACAGCCACGCGCCGGCCAGGAGGGCGGCGAGCACGGCGAGGGCGAGGATCCGGCGCAACCCGACGCGCGGGATCCGGGCGAGCCGCGGCCGCGCGCGGCCTCTGGCCAGGGTCTGCTGAAGGCTCACCGCCTCGGCGTTCGACCCCGGGGCCGGGACTCCTGCCACTCAGGCCAGCAGGCGGCGGCCCAGCGCGTCGATGTTGCCGGCCCCGAGCGTGAGCAGGACGTCGCCCTCGCGCAGGGTCGCGCGCAGGTAGGGCTCGGCCTCGTCGAAGCCCGGCAGCCAGGCGACGGGGCGCCCGCCGGCGTGGTCGGCGGCCGCCTCCGCGACGAGCAGCCCGGTGACTCCTGGGAAGTCCTCGGCGCGCTCGCGGGCGGGGTAGACGTCGAGCACCACGACGAGGTCGGCGAGCGCCAGCGCAACGCCGAACTCGCGCGCCGTGTGACGCGTGCGCGAGTACAGGTGCGGCTGGAAGGCGGCGACGACGCGGCGGGGGCGGAGCGTGCGCGCGGCCTCGATCGTGGCGCGGACCTCCGTCGGATGGTGCGCGTAGTCGTCGACGACGAGCGCGCCGGCGGGTGTGTGGCCGAGGCGCTCGAAGCGGCGCCCGGCGCCGCTGAAGTCGCTGAGTGACGCGGCGGCGGTCGCGAGGTCCGCGTCCGCGAGGCGCCGCGGCCGTGAGCGCGGCGGCGGCGTTGCGGGCGTTGTGGGCGCCCGGGACGGACAGCGCCACCTCGACGCCCTCGAAGCTGAACCGCGAGCCCTGCTCGCTCAGCTCCGGTTCTGGCACGTCGAACGGCGTGACGGGCGTGGCGCCGGCCAGCGCGAGCAGCTCCGGGCGGTCCCAGACGACGGCCTGGGTCGCGCTCGCGAGGAACGCGCGGAACGTCTCGTCGACGTCGCGGCGGGAGCTGTACGTCGTGTGGTGGTCCAGCTCGGCGTTGGTGAGGACGGCGATCCGGGGCGTGAGCTTGAGCAGCGAGCGGTCGGACTCGTCCGCCTCCACCACCAGCCACTCCCCCGCCCCCCAGCCGGCGTTGGAGCCCGTGGAGCGGACCTCGCCGCCGACCAGGTAGCCGGGGTCCATGCCGGCGGCGATCAGCGCGTGGACGAGCATGCTCGACGTCGTCGTCTTGCCGTGCGTGCCGGTGACGGCGATCGTCGGCTTCAGCCGCGTGAGCTCGCCGAGCAGGTCGGCGCGGTGGAGCTCCCGCTGGCCGCGCTCGCGGGCGATCGCCCGCTCCGGGTTGTCCGGCGGGATCGCGCTCGAGACGACGACCTCGGCCTCGGGCGGCACGTGCGCGGCCTCGTGGCCCGCGCTCGGCTCCACACCGAGCGCGCGCAGCGGCGCCAGGTACGGCGAGTCGGGCGCCCGGTCGGAGCCCGTGACCTCCGCGCCGAGCGAGCGCGCGACCAGCGCGAGGCCGCTCATCCCGGCGCCGCCGATGCCGACGAAGTGCAGCCGCCGTCCGCTCCAGGGAGTCTCCACGGCGGCTGAACATAGAGGGCGTCGCCGACGCTCGTTTCCCGGCGCGCCCGCGTGGGGATGCCGCCGACGTGGCCCCGAAGGACCGGATCGAGCGCGTCGCTCGCGAGGCGTTCGGCTTCGCGGGGCTGCGGCCCGGGCAGCGCGAGGCGATCGAGGCGGTCCTCGAGGGCCGCGACGCGCTCGCGGTGATGTCGACCGGCTCGGGCAAGTCGGCGATCTACCAGATCGCCGGGCTGCTCTCCCCCGGCTCGACCGTCGTCGTCTCGCCGCTGATCGCGCTCCAGCGCGACCAGGTGGAGGACCTCGCGGAGCGCGCCGCCGGCGGGGCGGCGCAGCTGAACTCCCAGATCCCGGCCTCGGAGCGCGACCGCGCGCTGGCCGAGCTGGCCGAGGACGCGCTCGAGTTCCTGTTCCTCGCCCCGGAGCAGCTCGCCAACCAGGAGGTGCTCGACGAGCTGGCGGTCGCCCGGCCGTCGCTGCTGGTCATCGACGAGGCGCACTGCATCTCGGAGTGGGGCCACGACTTCCGGCCGGAGTACCTGCGGGTCGGCGCGGCTGCGCAGGCGCTCGGCCGGCCCGCGATCCTCGCGCTGACCGCCACCGCCGCGCCGCCCGTGCGCGACGAGATCGTCGAGCGGCTCGGCCTGCGGGACCCTGCGATCGTCATCCGCGGCTTCGACCGCCCGAACATCGGGCTGGCGGTCGAGCGCTTCCACGGCGAGGGCGGCGAGGAGCGCAAGCTGCGGGCGCTCGCCGACCGGATCGCCGGATCGCCGCCGCCGGGCATCGTCTACGTCGCCACCCGCCGCCAGGCCGAGGAGCTGGCGGAGACGCTGTGCTCGCGCGACCTGCGCGCCGCCTCGTACCACGCCGGCATGAAGGGCTCCGAGCGCGACGACGTGCAGGAGCGCTTCATGGACGGGGACGTCGACGTCGTCGCGGCCACCACCGCGTTCGGCATGGGGATCGACAAGGCCGACGTGCGCTGGGTGTTCCACAGCGAGGTCTCCGAGTCGCTCGACGCCTACTACCAGGAGGTCGGCCGCGCGGGCCGCGACGGCGAGCCGGCCGAGGCGCTGCTCTTCTACCGCACGGAGGACCTCGGCCTGCGGCGGTTCTTCTCCGGCACCGGCCACGTCGAGGTCGACGAGATCGCGCAGGTGCTCGAGGCGGTCCGCTCGCACGGCGAGCCGGTCGAGCCCGCGGCACTCCAGGACGAGACCGAGCTCTCGCAGACCAAGCTCACGACCGCGGTGTCGCGGCTCGAGGAGGCGGGCGCGGTCCAGGTGCTGCCGACGGGCGAGATCGCGCCGGCCGACGATTCGCGAGCGCAGGCGGAGGCCGTGCGGGCGGCGGCCGAGGCGGAGGAGAAGCGGCGCAGCTTCGACCGCTCGCGGGTGGACATGATGCGGGCCTACGCGGAGACGGACGGCTGCCGGCGGGCGTTCGTGCTCTCGTACTTCGGCGAGCCGTTCGAGCCGCCGTGCGGGAACTGCGACAACTGCCTCAGCGGGCGCAGCGCGGCCGCCGCGGCGCCTTCCGACGTGCCGTTCGAGGTCGGCGCCCGCGTCGCCCACGGGCAGTGGGGCGAGGGCGTGGTCCAGCGCTACGACGACGACGCGGTCGTGGTCCTGTTCGACGAGGTGGGCTACAAGACCCTCGCCCTCGAGGTCGTGCGAGAGCGCGAGATCCTCGAAGGGGTCTGACCCCTCCGCGCAGTGAAATGAAGACTGACCCCTCCGCGGTCTGACCCCTCAGCCGGGCCAGCGGCCGGCGCCGAGCTCGCGCGAGATGCTGCGCGCGGCCTCGGTGACCGCGGCGACGACGCTCTTCGACGGGCCTCGCGGGAGCAGCTCGGCGGTCTCCCCCACGACGCCGATCGCGCCGACGGCGTGACCCGCGTGGTCGCTGATCGGCGCGGCCACGCTCGCCTCGCCGAGCACCGCCTCGTCGCGCTCGCGGGCGATGCCCTGCTCGCGCACGGTCGCCAGCTCGGCCTCCAGCGCCCGGGCGGTCAGCGTGCGGTTGGTGAGTTTCGGCAGCGGCTCGGCGAGCAGCTCGGCCACGACCGGCTCGGGCGCGAAGGCGAGCATCGCCTTCCCGAGCGCGCTCGCGTGGGCCGGCAGCTGGGCGCCCACCTCGAGCACCTGGAAGGCGGCGTCCGGGCGGAAGACGTGGTGCACGACGGTCACGGAGGCGCCGTGCAGCACGCCGACGCGGACGGCCGCGCCGGTGCGGTTGGCGAGCCGCTCGGCGTGCACGATCGAGCGCGCGCGCAGCTCGTTGAGGTCCAGGTACGAGTTGCCGAGGTGCAGCAGGCCCGCGCCGAGCTGGTACTTGTCGGAATCGCGGTCCTGCTCGACGAAGCCGTGGGCGGCGAGCGTCTGGAGCAGGCCGTGCACCGTGGGGCGCGAGAGACCCAGCTGATCGGCGAGCTGGCTCACCCCGAGGCGCCGCGGGCCGCCGGCCAGCGCCTTCAGGATGCGGGCTGCGCGGTCGACCGACTGGATCGTCCCGCGCCTTCGCTGTGTCTCGTTTGCGTTCGGCATTGTCGAATCGGCTTCGATAGTTTACGATGCGGCCAAGACGCCGGACCCACGAGCCGGACGGGGACAGGAGCGAGCGTGGTCGGGATCGTAGTCGTATCGCACAGTCGTGAGATCGCCTCCGGGACCGTCGCCCTGGCGGGGCAGATGGCCGGTCCGGACGTGCGCATCGAGCCCGCCGGCGGCACGCCCGACGGCGGCCTCGGCACCGACGCCGACCGCGTCCGAGAGGCGATCGAGCGCGCCGACCAGGGCGACGGCGTGATCGTCCTCGGCGACCTCGGAAGCGCGATCCTCACCGCCCGCGCCGTGCTGGCGAACCAGGAGAACGGCCACGTCCGGCTCGTCGACGCCCCGCTCGTCGAGGGCGCCGTGGCCGCGGCGGTGATGGCCTCGGCCGGGCTCCCGCTCGGCGACGTCGAGCGGGCCGCGAAGGAGGCCGCCGGTGCCCCCAAGCTCTGAGCCCGCGCGCGCTGTGCGCGCCGATGACAGCGCCGGCCGCGCGCGCTGCGCGCGCCGATGACGTGCCGGCCGCGCCCGACCGGATGCCGCCGACCCCGACCGCGGTCGAGGTCACCGTGGCGCTGCCGCCGGACGTGGATCTCCACGCGCGGCCCGCGGCCCACTTCGTCCGGACGGCGCTCGGCTTCCGCTCGCGGATCGTGGTCGGCGCCGGCGATCGCGAGGCGGACGCGAAGAGCCTGCTCTCCGTCCTGGCCCTCGGCGCCAAGGCCGGCACGACCCTACGCCTGCTGGCCGAGGGTGAGGACGGGCCGGTCGCGGTCGAGACGCTGGCCGGCTGCGTCGCCGGCCTGACCGAGTAGCCCGGCGACGGCGGCCGCGTCGGCGGCGTGCAGCGCCGCCTCGGCGATGCGCGCGGCGGCGCTCGCGTCCAGCGCGCGGACGGCGGCCCGGGTGGCGCCCACGCGGGCGGCGCCGACGCTCAGCTCGTCGACGCCGAGGCCGATCAGCAGCGGCAGCACGAGCGGCTCGGAGGCGGCCTCGCCGCAGACCTCGACGATCCGGCCGGCGCGGCGGGCCGCGGCGGTCGTCGCCGCCACGGCGGCCAGCACGCGCGGATCGTGCGCGACGGCGCCCGCGGGCGTGAACCGGTCGGCGCCGAGGACGTCGGCGGTGAGGTCGTTGGTGCCGATCGAGAGGAAGTCGGCCGCGAGCGCGATCTCGTCCACGGCGGCGACCGCCGCACGCGTCTCGATCATCGCGCCGACGCGGACGCCTGCGGGCAGGAGCGTCCGGACGGCCTCGACCTGCTCCGGGGCCTCGACGAGCGGCAGGAGCACGCGCAGGTCCGTGGCCGCGCCGGCGGCGGCGATCGCCTCCAGCTGCGCGGCGAGCGCGTCCGGGTGCTCGAGCATGAGCGCCAGGCCGCGCAGGGCGATCCCGGTCAGGAACGGCGGCGTCTTGTCCGCCCCGAAGTCGAGCACGCGGACGGTCGCCGTGCGGCCGGCGAGCGGCGCGAGCACCGGCGCGAGCGCGCGGCGGTGGGCGGCCCCGTCCGGCCAGTCCGGCGCGGTCAGGAACGCGAGCTCCGTGCGCAGCAGGCCGACGCCCTCGGCGCCCGCCCGCAGCCCGGCCTGCACCTCGGCCGGCGTGGCGGCGTTGACGAGCACGCGCACCGCGCGGCCGTCGGTGGTGACGGCGGGAAGCTGGGCGGCGGCCTCGGTCTCCGCGCGCTCGCGCTCGCGGGCCGCCTGGGAGCGCCGCGCCGCGCCCGCACGAGCCGCGACGGGCCGCACCGCCAGCGTCCCGGCGGCGCCGTCGAGCGCCAGCGGCTCGCCGTCGCGCACCGCGAGGAGCTCGTCGCCGAGCCCGACGGCCATCGGCAGGCCGAGCCCGCGGGCGACGACGGCCGCGTGCGCCGAAGGCCCGCCGCGAGCCAGCGCGACGCCCGTGACGCGCGAGTCCAGCTCGGCCACGTCCGCCGGGCCGAGATCGTCCGCGACGAGGATCAGCGCGCCGGGCTCGGCGGCCGCGCCGTCCGCGCCATCGGCGCCGGCCTCGGCGGCCGCGCCACTCCGCGCGATCGTCGCCGCCCCCCACTCGCCGGGCCGCGCGGCGGCCGAGCGAGCGGACGTCGTCGGCGCGGGCGGCCAGGACCGGATCGGGGAGCGCGGCGATCGCGTCCGCGTGCACGCCGCAGGCCGCGACCAGCGCCGCGGCGGGCGGGCGGCCGTCGCCGATCACCTCGGCCTCGAGCGCGGCGTCGAGCGCCGGGTCGGCGGCCATCAGCACGCCGGTCTCGACGATCTCGGCCTCGGCGTCGCGCCCGTCGGCGCGCAGCCGGGCGGCCAGCTCGTCGAGCTCGGCGCCGGCCGCGGCCAGCGCCGCCCGCGCGGCCTCGAGCGCGGCCGGCCGCTCCGCCGAAGGCAGCGGCGCCGCCCCCGCGTCCACCGACACCAAGAGCACGCGCGCGTAGCCGAACGCCTCGCCGGGCGAGGCCGGCAGGCCCGTCAGCAGCCGCTCGGCCATCAGCCCGGCCGGTCGACCGCCCGCGCGAGCGCCGCCAGGATCAGCGCCGTCGAGCACGCGCCCGGGTCCTCGTGCCCGATCGACCGCTCGCCCAGGTACGACGCCCGGCCCTTGCGCGCCTGGAGCGGCACGGTGGCCCGCGCGCCCTCCTCGGCGGCCGCCGCCGCGGCCTCGATCGCGCGGCCCAGCTCGTCGCCGTCGGCGACCTTCGAGCGCAGCACCCGCACGGCCGGCGCGAGCGCGTCGACCATCGTCTTGTCGCCCTCCTCGGCCGCGCCGAGCTCCGTCACGCCGGCCAGCGCCGCCTCGAGCGCCGCGGCGAGGGCGGGCCCGTCGAGCACCGGCGCGTCGCCCACCGCCCGGCCCGCGCGGCGCAGCGCCGTCCCCCACAGGGGCCCGCTCGCGCCGCCGACCGTCGAGACGAGCGTCTTCCCGGCCGTGATCAGCAGCTTGCCCGGAGGCTGGGCGCCGTCCTGCGCGCCCAGCGCCTCGAGCACCGCGCGGAAGCCGCGCGTCATGTTGACCCCGTGGTCACCGTCGCCGATCGCCGAGTCCAGCTGCGTGAGGTGGGCCGCGTCCGCCTCGACGGCGGCGGCGATCTCCTGCATCCAGCCGGTGACGTCGACGGCGGTGGCCACGGTGGTCTCAGCGCTCAACGCTCACGCCCCCCAGCGGAGCGCGGCGGTGTGCACCGGAGCATCCCACAGCGCGGTGAGGTCGTCGTCGAGCGCCAGCACGGTGAGCGACGCGCCCGCCATCTCGAGCGACGTGATGTACGGGCCGACCAGCCGGCGCACCGGCTCGAGCCCGCGGTCGCGCAGCGCCTTCTCGATCTCGCCGTGCAGCACGTAGAGCTCCAGCGGCGGCGTGCCGCCCATCGAGTTCGTGAACACGAGCAGCGGCGTGCCCGGGTCCGGCGCGAGGTCGTCGATCACGGCCTGCACCATCAGCCCGGCGACGTCGTGCGCGGTTCCGAGCGCCTCGCGGCGGCGGCCCGGCTCGCCGTGGATCCCGATGCCGACCTCCATCTCGCCCGCGGGCAGGTCGAAGATCGGCTGGCCCGAGGCGGGCGGGATGCACGACGACAGCGCGACGCCGAACGAGCGCGAGCGCTCGTTCACGCGCCGGGCGACGCCGGCCACCGCGGCGAGGTCGTCGCCCCGCTCGGCGGCCGCGCCGGCGATCTTCTCCGCCAGCACGGTCGCCCCGACGCCGCGGCGGCCCGCCGTGTAGAGCGAGTCCTGCACGGCGACGTCGTCGTCGATCAGCACGTGCTCGACGCCGATCCCCTCGTCGGCGGCATCCTCCGCCGCCAGCTTGAAGTTCATGACGTCGCCCGTGTAGTTCTTGACGATGTGCACGACGCCGGCGCCGCCGTCGACCGCCTTGGTCGCGGCGAGCATCTGGTCCGGCACCGGCGAGGTGAAGACCTCGCCGGGGCAGGCGGCGTCGAGCATGCCGCGGCCCACGAAGCCGCCGTGCAGCGGCTCGTGGCCCGAGCCGCCACCGGAGACGAGGGCGACCTTGCCCTGCACCGGAGCGTCGGCGCGCACCACGATCTGGGCGTCGGCGTCGACCTTCAGGACGTCCGCGTGCGCCGCCGCCAGCCCCTTGAGCGCGTCCTTGACGATCTGCTCGGGGTCGTTGAGCAGCTTGCGCAGCGTCGGCGTGACCGTGGCCATACCGCCTCCTCTCACTTGGCGGCGGCCACGCCGCCGGGGTCGGGTGTCGTCACGGCGGTCTTGATCGGCCGGGCGACCTTGCGCGGCTCGGCCAGGAAGTCGTAGACGAACGCGGCCAGGCCGGACCCGACGAGGCCGGGCAGCACGTAGACCGGGATCAGCTGGCCCCAGTGGGTCGCGCCGCCGCCGAACGCCGAGACGAGCTCGGGCCCGAAGGCGCGGGCGGGGTTGAGCGAGGCGCCGGTCATCGGCCCGACGATCATGATGATCGCGATCACGACGCCGCCGATGACGATCCCGGCGAGGTCGCTCGGGGAGCGCGAGTCCACGATCCCGAGGATCGCGAACATCAGCATGAACGTGCCGATGCCCTCGGCGAAGATCGCCTGGGCCCACGTCGCGGTGTCCTCGTTGAAGCTCGTCTGGCCCATGCCGAGGTCGATCGCCTGCGAGGCGAAGATCGCCCAGATGCCGAGACCGCCGAGGACGGCGCCGACGACCTGCGCGGCCCAGTAGGTCGGGACCTCGCGCCAGGGGAAGCGCTTGGTCGCCGCGAGCGCGAACGTCACGGCCGGGTTGATGTGACAGCCCGAGACCTTGCCGAGCGCGTAGACGAGCGCCGTGATGATCAGGCCGAAGGCGAACGAGATGCCCAGCAGGTCGGCGCCCGTGATGGCGGGGACGCTGTCGCCCGCGAGCGCGAGCGTCGCCACCACCGATCCTGGGCCGACCAGGACCAGCAGCGCGGTCCCCAGTGTCTCGGCGAACGCGCGCTGCCCCAGCGAGTACGTCTCCATCCTCACCCTCCTTCACGAATCGGGACTGTGATTCGACATTATCGAATCGTGTTTGCGGAACGTACTCCTCGGCCGCGGTCCCGTCAAGGGTCCGAGCGCTTACTTCTCGGTGTGCCGGGGTTGAAACCCTGCGGGAGTTCTGCCGTCACTACGAACCAGGCCTGGCCATTGATCGGTTGACCCCCTGACCAGGTCTAGGGGCGCGGCGCTTCGGTGCCGCGCCCCGCCTCTAGTACCTCGGCGGCGATGTCGCGGGCGGCGTCCGGCCTGGCGAGCGCGGCCGACGCGCGCGCCATGTCCGCGAGGCGCGCCGGGTCGCTCGTCAGCGCGTCGACGGTGGCGCGGAGACGGCCGGGCGTCAGCTCGCCGTCCGCCAGCACCACCGCCGCGCCCGCCTCCTCCATCCACCGGGCGTTGGTGGTCTGGTGGTCCGCGGAGGCGTGCGGGTACGGGACGAGCACGGCGGGCACGCCGTACTGGGCGAGCTCGAAGATCGAGCCGCCGGCGCGGGCGACGGCGAGGTCGGCGGCCGCGAGCGCGGTCCCGAACGGGACGAGGTAGTCGAGCAGGATGTAGCGCTCGTCGGGCGCCCGGAGGTTCGCGAAGTCGCGCCGCCCGGCGATGTGCAGCACGCGGTAGGGGGCGCCGGCGAACGCCTGCGACGGCGGCCTCGTTGATCGAGCGCGCGCCGAGCGAGCCGCCGAAGACGAGCACGACGGTCTCGTCGGGGCCGATGCCGAGCTCGCTGCGCGCGGTGTCGCGGTCGCCGACGCGTGGCGGGACGGGCCGGCCGGTCACGCGGTAGCGCGGCGGCTCGCGGCCCTCGAGCGGGAACGCGAGGCAGACGCGGCGGGCCCGGCGCGCCAGCACGCGGTTGGTGAGGCCGAGGTGCGAGTCGGCCTCCGTGAGGACGAGCGGGACGCCCTTCAGCGCCGCGACGAGGCCGACCGGGCCGGCGACGTAGCCCCCGCCGCCGAGGACCGCGTCGGGTCGGCGGCGGCGCAGGATCGCGCGCGCCGTGCCCAGCGCCTTCGCGGCCTTGGCGGCGGCGCGCGCCGCCTTCAGCGGGTTGCTGCGCGAGATGCCCTCGGCCTCGATCGGGTCGAGCTCGTAGCCGGCGGCCGGCACCAGCTCGGCCTCGGCGCGCTCGCCGCCGACGAACGAGACCTCGGCGCCCTCAGCCCGCAGCGCGTCCGCGACCGCGAGCGCCGGCACGACGTGGCCCGCCGTCCCGCCGGCCGCGATCACGATCCGCGGCGGCCTTTCGCCGCTGGCCGCGCGTCACGGCGCGGCCGCTGCGGGACGGCGCGCAGGTGCGCCGAGCCGCCGGCGGCGATGTTGAGCAGCAGGCCCATCGAGCACAGCAGCACGATCAGCGAGGTCGAGCCGGAGGACACGAACGGGAGCGGCACCCCGGTCAGCGGGGCGAGGCCGAGCACGGCGTAGACGTTGAGCAGGGCTTGGCACAGGATCAGTGAGGTCAGGCCGCCGGCCAGGAGCTTGGCGTACGCGCCCTTGGCGTTCTTCGCGGTCCGCAGGCCCGCGTACCCGATCATGCCGTAGAGGAACAGCAGGCCGGTGACGCCCGCGACGCCCAGCTCCTCCCCGATCACGGCGAGGATGAAGTCGGTGTGGGCCTCGGGCAGGTAGAAGATCTTCTGCACGGACTGGCCGGGCCCGAGGCCGAACATCCCGCCCGAGCCGATCGCGATCTGCCCCTGGACGGACTGGAAGCCCGCCCCGCCGGGATCGGCCCACGGGTTGAGGAACGTGGTCAGCCGCGCGCGCCGGTACGGCTCGAAGAGCGCGAACAGGAGCACGAGGAACGCCCCGACGGCGGCGACCAGCGCGAGCTGGCGCATCGGCAGGCCGGCGGCGACGAGCAGCGCGGCCATCGTGAAGCAGATCACCAGCGAGGTGCCGAGGTCGGGCTGGCCCATGACCAGCAGCACGGCGGCGCCGCCGACGCCGATGACCGGCGCGGCGACCGTCCTGAGGCTGCGGGCGATCTTCGGCCGTGCCGCGAGCACGGACGCCGCGTGCAGGACGAGCGCGAGCTTCATCAGCTCGGACGGCTGGAACTGGAGCGGGCCGGCTCCCAGCCAGCGCCGCGCGCCGTTGATCTCGCGCCCGAAGCCGGGGATCAGGACGAGCACGAGCAGCGCGAAGGCGATCAGCAGGAAGATCGGCGTGTAGCGGCGGACCCCGGCGAGCCCGTACTTCGACAGCAGGTGCATCGCGAGGAGCCCGGCGGCGCCGTAGGAGAGGTACTTGACGAGGTACAGCGTCCCGTCGCCCTGGCCCTCGAGCAGCGTGCGCGCGCCGGAGGCCGAGTAGACCATCACGGCGCCGCCCGCCAGGAGGCAGAAGGTGGCGGTGAGCAGCAGTCGGTGCTCGAGCGGCTGCTGCTTCCGGCGCGCCATCAGACCTGCATTCGACAGGCCCGCGCCGGACGCCTCCCGGCGCCGGCCGCGGCTCAGGCGATCGCCCGGCCGCCCGCTTCGCGAGCTCGCGGAAGTGGTCGCCGCGCTCCTCGTAGGAGCCGTACTGGTCGAAGGACGGGCAGGCGGGCGAGAGCAGGACGACGTCGCCGGGGCGGGCGTCGCGGCGGGCGGCGTCGATCGCGTGCTCGAGGTCGCCGCAGTCGTGCAGCGGGACGCTGGTCGGGCGTCAGCGCCTCGCGCAGCTCGGCGGCGGTCTCGCCGATCAGGTAGGCGGCGCGGCAGTGCTCCGCGACCGGCTGCACCAGCTCGGCGAAGCCGCCGCCCTTGCTGCGGCCGCCGAGGATCGCGTGGACGCCGCCGGGGAACGACCGGATGCCGACGACCGCGGAGGCGACGTTGGTGGCCTTGGAGTCGTTGACGTAGAGCACGCCGTTGGCCTTCGCGACCTCCTCGAGGCGGTGCTTCGAGGCCGGTGAAGGTGGTGAGGCCCGTTGCGACCGCCTCCGGGTCTGTCCCGCGGGCGAGCGTGACCGCGGCGGCGGCCATCGCGTTCTCGAGGTTGTGGGCGCCGCGGAGCCGGATCTCGCCGGTGGCGAGCAGCGGCGTGTCGTCCCACCACAGCTGCCCGGCGCGGTGCGCGAGCTCGGCGCCCGGGCCGTCGCCGAAGCAGACGCGCCGCGCGCAGCCGCCGAGGTCCTCGACGCCGAGGCCGAGCGGCGCGACCGCGACGGCCTCGTTGGGCTGGCGGGCGAAGATCTCGAGCTTGGCCTGCGTGTAGGCCTCGAAGGTCCCGTGGCGGTCGAGGTGGTCGGGCGTGAGGTTGATCAGCACCGCCGCCTCGGGCGCGAACGCCTCCGTGTCCTCGAGCTGGAACGAGGAGACCTCGCAGACGACGGTCGTGTCCGGGGCGAGGCTGCCGGGGAGCGACGTGAGCGCCGTGCCGACGTTCCCCGCGACCGCGACCGGCAGCCCGGCCTCGCGGTGGATGTGGCCGATCAGCTCGGTCGTCGTCGTCTTGCCGTTGGTCCCGGTGACGGCGACGAACTCGTTCGGGAGCAGGCGCCAGCCCGATCTCGACCTCCCCGAGCACCGGCGATGCCGCGCTCGCGGGCCGCCACGATCAGGCCGGCCTCCTTGGGGACGCCGGGGCTCTTCACGACGGCGCGCGCGCCGCGGGGCAGCTCGGCGCCCTGCGCGCCCGTCTCGCACGGTCACGCCGGCGGCCTCGAGCCGCTCGATCGCCTCGGCCGGGACGGTGCCGGAGTCGCAGCCGATCACGGTCTCGCCGCGGGCGCGCAGGGCCAGCGCCGCGGCGACGCCCGAGCGGGCGAGGCCGGCGACGACGAACGGGCCGGGCGGGAGCGGCGGGCGAGGGATCACGGGCGTCCATTCAAGCGGTCGGGGCGTGGCGGCGTGGCGGGCGGGCGTTCCGAGCGCGGCGCGACTTGACTCGGCGGTCGCGCCGGCGTCTCGAACGGCGGCTGGGTGGGGGTGGCGAGTGGCGCCGGTCGCGGCGCGGCTTCCGACGTCCTGGCTCGGGCGGCCATTAGGCCCTGACCACACGTCGGGACATGTCGACGTCCGGGGCCCGCCGGCGGCCGCCACGACGTCAACACCGCCGGCCTCGGCCCGACCCCCTCAGTGCCCGCCGTTCATGACGCCACGGCGTGGCGGCGGCCGAGGCCGGCGGCCGCGCGGTCAGCGGCGGACCGTGACCCGGAGGGTCGGGCTGCGGATGCCTCGTCGCGGAGGTCCCGGTCGCGTAGTAGACGAACCGGAGGTCCTGCGAGGGGCCGATGCGGGCGAAGGCCGTGAAGCGGCCGTTGCGGCGCGTCCGGACGCCCGTGATCGCGCGCCAGGTCCCGTGGCGCTCGCGGCGGACGGCCGCGAGGATCGCGCGGCCGATCGGGCGGCCGCGGGGGTCCGTGACCACGCCGCGGATCCGCACGCGCACGCCCGGCCGGACCACGACGGCGCGGCGCCGGATCACCGCGCCCGCCCGGGCGCCGCTGCGGCGGTCCAGCTCGAGCCAGGCGCGCACGCGTGCCCGCTCCGAGGCGTTGCGGCCGTTGCGGACCCCGCCCCGCCCCGCCAGCGGGTTCGGCGGGAACGGACGCTGACCGGCAGCCGGCGGCGGGGGCGCCGGCGTGCCGGTGTCCCCGGGTCGATCGCGGGAGGCGGCGGCGGCGTCTGGACGGCGCGGGTCGTTGGCGACGAGGACCGTGCCGGCGTCGACCGTGCGTGCGGTTGCCGGCCGCGTCGGTGACCAGCAGCCGCAGGCGATGCCGGCCGTCCACGACCCGCGTCGTGTCGACGTCCACCGTCCCGCGCAGCTTCTGCGGGCACGGCGGCAGCCGGTCGTCCCGGCAGCCGCCGGCGGGCGTGAGCGAGCCGGCCGGCCTGCCGCCGAGCAGAACCTCGACCCGGCGGACGCCCGAGTCGCCGTCCGACGCGCCGATCGACAGCGGCTCGACCCCGCGGTGCTCCCCGCCGGCCGTGAGCGGGCCCGTCGCGGACGCGGTCGGGCGCGCCGAGCTCCTCGAGCTCCAGCGTCATGCTCTGCAACTCGAAGTGGTGGCGCGGCCAGTTGCACCAGCCCGGACCGTTCGCGGACGAGCACCACGTCGAGAACCGCAGCCCGCGGGCGCCCGCCGGCACGGCGATCCGCTGGGGGCTGCCCGGCAGCGTGCCCTGTCCCGTCTTCGCCTGCACGAGCCGGACGCCGGCCGAGAACAGCGTGAAGTACGCGGGATTCGTGCTCGGCGCCTGCGGCATCGAGCGCCAGCCGAGCCACGCCGTGCCGATCGACGTCCGCGGCAGCGAGCGCGGGACCTCGAAGAGCCGCGTCGGCGTGCCGGTCGTTGGCGAGGCGGTTGTTCGTCGTGGCGAAGGCGAGTTGCCCGCCCTGCCGCCCGCAGTCCACCAGCGCCCAGCCGCCCTCGTACCTCCAGGCAGCCGCGTCGTAGCCACGAGGACCGGCGCCTCCCGCGGCCGCGTTGCACTGGGAGAGCGTGAACGTGCCCGCGCGGGGCCGGCGCGGCGAGGCCGAGCGCGGCGACGGCGCGCCAGGCGCGAGCGCGACGATCGCCGCGGCGCGCCGGCGCGGCGCGCCGATCAGGGCCGCGCGCCTCACGCCGCCGGCTCCGGGATCTCGGGCCGCACGCGCGCGCCGGCGGCGGCGCGGCCGTTCTCGAACTCGACGCCCTCGGCCTCGAGCCGGCGGCGGACCTCCGCCGGGTCGCCGAGGGCGGTGGCGCCGACGCTGCCGTCGGACTTCAGGACGCGGTGGGCGCCGGGCGTGGCGTCGCGGATGAAGCGGCCGTTGAGCGTGCGGGCGTGGGTGTCGCCGCCGCCGGCGGCGCGGGCGACGTCGCCGTAGCTCATCCAGGCGCCGGACGGGATCGAGCCGACGATCTCGCGCAGGCGGTCGGGGTCCATGGGGTGCTCCTCTCGGGTGGGGGACGGTCACCCACCCAGAGGCCGCCGCCCCGCCCCCTCGCCCCCAACGGCACAGAATCGGCACGAAGTTGGAGCGCCCGCGTGACGGGCCGCGGCGAAGCGGCGGCGGCGACGAATCGGACCGCGGCGAAGCGGGGCGGCCCGACAATCGGGCCGCGGCCGCGGAGCGGCTAGACCACGGACTGCTGGAACAGCGTGAAGCCGATCGCGCTGCACACGGCGGCGACGATCCAGAAGCGCAGGATGATCTTCGTCTCCGACCAGGCCTGGAGCTCGAAGTGGTGGTGGATCGGCGCCATCAGGAACACGCGCTTCCTGAACGCCTGGAACGAGAACACCTGGATCAGCACGGACAGCGCCTCGATCACGAAGATCCCGCCGAGGATGATCAGCAGCACCTCGGTCTTGGTCATCACCGCCAGCGCGGCGATCCCGCCTCCCAGGCCCGAGAGACCCGGTGTCACCCATGAAGATCGACGCCGGGAACGAGTTGAACCACAGGAACCCGACGCAGGCGCCCACGAGGCAGCCCGCCACCAGCGCCAGATCGGTCTGCCCCCTCGTGAACGTGATCGCGATGTAGGAGAGCAGCACGATCGCGGCGCAGCCGGCCGCCAGGCCGTCGAGCCCGTCGGTCAGGTTCACCGCCGACGTCGTCCCCGCCAGCACGAAGTAGATGAAGACCGGATAGAGGATCCCCACGTCCACCGAGGCGTCGACGATCCGCAGGTTGATCGTGCCGGGCAGCCCCGCCCACTCGGTCGCGACGAGCCAGAGGCCGATCGAGATCAGGATCGTGACGATCAGCTTCGTCCGCCCGCGCAAGCCCAGCGACCGCCGCCGCGCGACCTTCACGTAGTCGTCCGCGAACCCCAGCAGCGCGCACGCCACGGCGACCGCGAACACGCCCACGGACCGCGCCTCGAAGTTGGTCAGCAGCAGGAACGGCACCGCGATCGCGGTGAAGATGATGATCCCGCCCATGGTCGGCGTGCCGGCCTTCGCGTGGTGCTCCTGCGGCCCCTCCTCGCGGATCTGCTGGCCGAACTCCCGCCGCCGCAGGAACGAGATGAACTTGGGCGACAGGAAGATGCAGATGAGCAGCGAGGCCGTCCCGGCGATCAGGACCTGACCCATCAGCCGGGGCCCTCGTGCCCGGACGCCGCGAGCGTCTCGGCCACCACCTCGAGCCCGACCCCGCGCGAGCCCTTGACCAGCAGCACGTCGCCCGGCCCCAGCAGCTCGCCGGCCAGCGCGGCGGCCTCGCGGGCGTCGGCGACCGCGTAGGACTCGCCGTCGAAGCGGTCGAGCATCCGCGCGGCGCGCGGGCCGACCGTGATCAGGACGTCCACGCCCGCGGTCGCCGCGTAGCCGCCGATGTCGCGGTGGTGCTCGTCCTCCGCCGGGCCGAGCTCCAGCATGTCGCCCAGCACCGCGACGCGCCGTCCGGCGGTCTCGTGGGTCGCGAGGTCGTCGAGAGCGGCACGCATGGAGAGCGGGTTGGCGTTGTAGCAGTCGTTGATGACGGTGGTCCCGGTGCTCAGCAGCACGCGCTCCCCGCGCAGGCCGGAGAAGCGCACGTCGAGCCGGCCGCCGGGCTCCACGCCGACCGCCTGCGCCGCGGCCACCGCCGCCAGCGTGTTCATCAGGTTGTGCGCCTGGTCGAACGGCAGCTCGAGCTCGAACCGCTTCCCGCGCGCGACGATGACGTGCTGCTGCGGAAGCGCGTCGGGCACCGAGCCGCCGCGCAGCGAGCTGCCCTCGTAGGCGACGTCGCCGCCGGGGCCGAAGGTCACGACGTCGAGCGATTCGCGCAGCCACGGCTCCAGCAGCGGCTCGTCGGAGGGCACCACCGCGGTCGCGCCGTCGTAGAGCCCTTCGAGGAGCTCGGCCTTGGCCCGCGCGACGCCCGCCAGCGAGCCCACCTGCTCGAGATGGACCGGGCCGATGTTGGTGATGACGGCGACGTCCGGCTCGCAGATCGCCGCCAGCTCGGCGATCTGGCCGAACCCGCGCATCGCCGCCTCCAGCACGAGCACCTCGGTGCCGAGCGGCGCGCGCAGGATCTCCAGCGGCATCCCGATCTCGGTGTTGAAGTTCTCCCGGCTCGCCGCCACGGTCCGGTGCGGCGCGACGAGCGCCGCGATCAGGTCCTTGGTCGAGGTCTTGCCGACCGAGCCGGTGACCGCGATCACGTGCGCCGCCAGGTCCCGCCGCCACGCCCGCGCGAGCGCGCCCAGCGCGGGGACGGGCAGCTCGGAGACGAGCACGGCGCCGCCCTCGGCGGCGAGCGCGTCGTCGACCCAGCGCGCGCCCATCATCACGCCCCAGGCGCCCGCCCGCAGCGCGTCGGCGGCGAACGCCCCGCCGTCGGCGTGCTCGCCGGGGATGCCGACGAAGAGGTCCCCCGGGCCGACCTCGCGCGAGTCGATCACGACGCGGGTCGGGCCGTCGCCCGCGCGGCCGTCGGGGTGGCCCCGCACCAGCTCCGCGCCGGCCGTGCCGGCCACCCGCGTGTCGCTCCAGTGCTTCATGCGCGCGCCCGCACCGAGCGCAGCGCCTCGCGCGCCACCGTCACGTCGTCGAACGGCTCCTTGCGCCCGCCCGCGAACTCCTGCCCCTGCTCGTGCCCCTTGCCGGCGATGACCACGACGTCGCCCGGCTCGGCGAGCCCGACGGCGCGCTGGATCGCGGCGCGCCGGTCGACCTCCGCCTCGACGCCCGAGCGGTCCTCGATCCCGGCCAGGATCTCCGGCGACGATCGCGTCCGGGTCCTCCGAGCGGGGGTTGTCGGAGGTGACGATCGCCAGGTCGGCGAGCCGCGCGCCGATCTCCCCCATCACCGGCCGCTTGCCGCGGTCGCGGTCGCCGCCCGCGCCGAACACGGCGATCACGCGGTGCTCGGCCAGCTCGCGGGCCGCGCGCAGCGCGTTCTCCAGCGAGTCCGGCGTGTGCGAGTAGTCGACGAGCACGGCGAACGGCTGGCCGTCGTCGACCGGCTCGAAGCGCCCCGGCGCCCGCGCCGGCGCCCGGCAGCGCGGCGGCGATCTCCTCGTCGCCGACGCCCAGCTCGCGCACGGCGGCCCACGCCCCGAGCGCGTTGAGCACGTTGAAGCGCCCGGGGAGGCTGACGCGCGTGGCGAACTCGCCGCCCGGCGTGTGGGCCGTGAACTCCGTGCCGGTGAAGCTCGAGCGCAGCCCGCTCGCCCGGTAGTCCGCCTCCCCTTCCAGGCCGAACGTGATCGTGCCCGGGAACTCCTCGGCGAGCCGCCGGCCGTAGGGATCGTCGGCGTTCGCGATCCGGGCGCGGGTGAGCGGCGACGCGAACAGCAGCCGCTTGGCCGCGAAGTACGCCTCCATGTCCGGGTGGAAGTCGAGGTGGTCCTGCGTGAGGTTGGTGAAGACGGCCAGGGCCACGTGGATCCCGTCCGCCCGCCGCAGCTCCAGCGCGTGCGAGGAGATCTCCATCGCGCACGCCTCGTCGCCCCCCTCGAGCATCGCCGCGAACGTGCGCTGGAGGTCGATCGCCTCCGGCGTCGTGCGCACGACGGCATGCTCCTCACCGCCGATCACCGACTTGACGGTGCCGAGCAGGCCGCACGGCCGGCCGCTCGCCTCCAGCAGCGAGCGGACGAGGAAGGCGGTCGTGGTCTTGCCGTTGGTGCCCGTGATCCCCACTACGGGCAGCCGCGCCGTCGGGTCCCCGTAGAAGCGGGCGGCGGCGCCCGCCATCGCGCCGCGCACGTCGTCCACGCGGACCTCCGGCACCCCGAGGCCGAGCGGCCGCTGCACGACCAGCGCGGCGGCCCCGCGCGCGACGGCGTCGGCGGCGAAGTCGTGCCCGTCGCGGGTGAAGCCGGGCACGCAGAAGAACAGGGTCCCGGGCTCCACCTGACGGTTGTCGAAGGCGAGGCCCGTGATGCGCACGTCGTCGGGCCCTTCGCCCAGCAGGTCGCGCAGGGTCATGGCCCGGGGAGTCTACGAGCGTAACATCGCCGAGGTGAGCGGCGACGTAGAGCCGCTCGCCTGGCAGGCGAAACTAATAGCGAGCGCTCGCCCAGGATCGCCTCGGCGTCCACGCCCGCCGGCAACGTGCCGTAGGCGCGGCCTCGCGCCTCGCCCAGCCGGCCCGCGCAGAACGCGTCGGCCACCGCGGGCGGCGCCGTGCGGACGAGCAGCGACGCCTGGAACGCGAGCGCGAGGTCCTCGACCGCGCGCCGGGCGAGCCACTGCCCGTCGTCGCCGGCCAGGGCGCCGAGCGTGGCGGGGAGCGCGTCGAGGTGGGCGTCGAGCCGTGCGTCGGCGCCGCGCCCCAGCTCGCACTCGGCCAGGAACGCCGGCAGCCCCTCGGGCTCGCGCGCCATCGCGCGCAGTACGTCGAGCGACATGACGTTCCCCGAGCCCTCCCAGATCCCGTTCAGAGGCGAGTCGCGCAGTAGCCGCGGCATCGGCGACTCCTCGACGTAGCCGTTGCCGCCCAGGCACTCGAGCGCCTCCGCGGCGTGCGGGGTGGCCCGCTTGCAGATCCAGTACTTCAGGACCGCCGTCGCGAACCGCCGCAGCCGGTTGTCCTCCTCGTCGTACGCCCGCGCCAGCCGCAGCGCGGTGGCGGTGGCCGCCTCGGACTCCAGCGCCAGGTCGGCGAGCACGTTGCGCATCAGCGGCTGCTCGTACAGCCGCGCGCCGAACGCGCTGCGGTGGCGGGCGTGCCAGACCGCCTCGGCCACCCCCCGCCGGATCCCCGCGGTGGAGCCGATCACGCAGTCCAGCCGCGTGTGGGTGACCATCTCGATGATCGTCGGCACGCCGCGGCCCTCCTCGCCCAGCATGCGGGCGGCGGCGCCGCGGAACTCGACCTCGCTCGACGGCAGCGAGCGCGTCCCGAGCTTGTCCTTCAGCCGCTGGAACTCCATCCCAGGGCCGCGCTCCAGCACGAAGCACGACAGCCCGCCAGGGGCCTGCGCCAGCACGAGGAAGACGTCGCACGGCGGATACGAGCAGAACCACTTGTGGCCGGTCAGCTCCCACCACCCGTCGCCGGCCGGCTCCGCGCGGGTGACGTTCGCGCGCACGTCGGAGCCGCCCTGCTTCTCCGTCATCGCCATCCCGCACAGCGCGCCGCGCTCGTAGTCCGGGAGCGTCAGCCTCGGCTCCCACTCGGCGGCCAGCGCCGGGTCCGCCCGCAGCGCCGGCACGGCGCTGTACGTCATCGAGACCGGGCAGATGACGCCGGCGTTGGCCTGCGTCCACAGCAGCTCCAGCGCGGCGCGGGCCACGTGCGCGCCCGGCCGCGGGTCGCGCCACGGCAGCGCGTGGATCTCGCGCTCGACGGCCCCGCGCAGCAGCCAGTGCCAGCTCGGGTCGAGGTCGACCTGGTCGATGCGATGCCCGTAGCGGTCGTGGGTGAGCAGGCGCGGCTCGTTGCGCTCCGCGCGGCGCCCGTGCTCCTGCGCCTCGGCGGACCCCGCCACCACGCCGCAGTCGCGCACGCGGTCGACGGCCCACCCCGCGCCCTCGCGCTCCAGCGCCTCGCGCAGCGGCACGTCGGCCTCCAGCAGGTCGACGTCCTCGAACGGGACGGACTGGTTCGCCACGTCAGACAGCAGCATGCGTCTCGGCTCCCACGGCGGACAGGACGAAGGACTGGAGGCCGGCGGTGAGCTCGTCGGCGTCGGCGTCGCGCTGGGCGAGCGGGCCGAGCAGGGCCTCGGCGAGGCCGCCGACGATCGCGGCGGCGGCCAGCTCCGGCCGCGGGTGCGGAAGGTCGGCCAGCGCGCGGGCGAACAGGTCGGCGTAGGCGCGGCGGAACGCGAGCCGCTCGGCCTCCACGGCCGGGTCGACCGGCTCGGCGATCAGCGCGTAGGCGCGCACCGGCTCGGCCAGCGCGCGGTGCACGAAGGCGTCGACCCAGGCGGCGAGCCGCTCGGGAACGGGCATCGAGCGGTGCCCGAGCTCGATCAGCACGTCGACCTCGCGCTGCGAAGCCCGGCGGAAGACCTCGGCGAACAGGTCGGCCTTGGACGGGAAGTGGCGGTAGACGCTGCCCGTGGCCACGCCGGCGCGGCGGGCGACGGTCACCATCGAGGCGGACGCGTAGCCGCCCTCGGCGAGCTGGTCGAGCGCGGCCGCGACGATCCGCTCGCGGACGGCGGCCGCGCGGGCGCGGGTGCGCTCTGTCGGTCTGTAAGCCATCTCACGAAGAAGTGAATCACAGTTCACGTACTCTTACCTCGTGGGCGAGCACCTCGATGTCCTGATCGTCGGCGCCGGGCTCTCCGGCATCGGGGCCGCGTGGCACCTCCAGGACCGCTGCCCCGGCAAGTCCTACGCGATCCTCGAGATGCGCGACCGCAGCGGCGGCACCTGGGACCTCTTCCGCTACCCGGGCGTGCGGTCGGACTCCGACATGCAGACGCTCGGCTACCGCTTCCGCCCGTGGACGGGCGAGAAGGCGATCGCGGACGGCCCCTCGATCCTGCGCTACGTCCGCGAGACGGCGGCCGAGGCCGGGATCGACGCGCACATCCGCTACGGGCACAAGGTGGTGGGCGCGGAGTGGTCGACGCCCGACTCGCGCTGGACCGTCCACGTCGAGGGCCGCGAGCCGCTGACCTGCCGCTTCCTGCTCATGTGCAGCGGCTACTACCGCTACGACGAGGGCTACACGCCGCCGTTCGAGGGCGAGTTCGGCGGCCCGGTCGTCCACCCGCAGTTCTGGCCCGAGGACCTCGACTACGAGGGCAAGCGCGTGGTCGTGATCGGCAGCGGGGCGACCGCGGTCACGCTCGTGCCGGCGCTCGCCGAGTCCGGCGCCGCCCACGTGACCATGCTCCAGCGCTCGCCCTCCTACATGCTCTCGCTGCCCGACGAGGACGCGATCGCGACCGCGCTGCGGCGCCGGCTCGGCGACCGCCGCGCGTACCGGATCGTGCGCTGGAAGAACGTCGCGCTCGCCACGCTGCTCTTCCAGCTCAGCCAGCGGCTGCCGCGGCCCGATGCGCCGCCTCTACCGCGCCGGCGCCCTGCGCCAGCTGCCCGCCGGCTACGCGATCGACACCCACTTCAACCCCCGCTACGACCCGTGGGACCAGCGGCTGTGCCTCGTGCCCAACGGCGACCTGTTCAAGGCGATCGCCGATGGGAGCGCCGAGATCGTCACCGCCGAGATCGAGTCGTTCACGGCGGGCGGGATCCGCCTGCGCTCGGGCGAGGAGCTGGAGGCGGACATCGTGGTCACCGCCACCGGCCTCAACCTGCTCGCGTTCGGCGGCGTGCGGTTCGCGGTCGACGGCGAGGCGATCGAGCTGCCGCGCACGATGGCCTACAAGGCGATGATGCTCAGCGGGGTGCCGAACTACGTCTTCACGGTCGGCTACACGAACATCTCGTGGACGCTCAAGGCCGACCTCGTGGCCGAGTACGCCTGCCGGCTGATCAACCACATGGACGCGCACGGCTACACGCACGCGGTGCCCGTGCCCGACCCGTCGGTGAGCGAGCGCCCGTTCCTGGACTTCGAGCCCGGCTACGTGCTGCGCTCGATCGACACGCTGCCCAAGCAGGGCTCGAAGGAGCCGTGGCGGCTGAGCATGAGCTACGTGCTCGACGTGCCGAAGATCCGGCTCGGCCGCGTCGACGACGGCGTGCTCAGGTTCGCCTAGGACCGCCGAGGCGACCAGCGGAACGTCCGCAGCGCGAGCAGCAGCCCGGCGACGCCCCACGCGGCCAGCACCGCGAGATCGCCCCACGCGAACCCGGCCCCGGAGGTCGTGGGATCGAACGCCTTCAGGATCGAGTCGAACAGCGGCTTGACCGGGAACACGCTCGCGATCGCGTTCATCCAGTCCGGGATCGCCTCCGTCGGCACGAAGATGCCGGAGATGAACTCGAGCGGGAGGACGATCGCGTTGGCGATCGGCGGCGCGGCGTTCTCCGACGGCACGAGGCCGGCGGCCGCGAACCCGAGCGCGGCGAGCGCGAGCGTCCCGAGCACCACCGACACCACGAACGCGGGCAGCGTCGTCGTCGGCAGCTCGACGCCGTAGAGCAGCGCGCCGGCCGCGCACACGATCGCGACCATGAGCGCCGCGACCACGACCGCGGTCAGCGCGCGGCCGCCGACCACCGCCCACGCCGGCACGGGCGTCGCGCGGACGCGCTTGAGGTGCCCGCGCTCGCGCTCGATGGTGAGCCAGATCGCGAGGTTGACGAACGTGGCGTTGAGCAGCGCGAGCGCCAGGATCGAGGGGACGTAGTACGTGGCCCCGTCGATCAGCTCGCCGTCGCTCGTCTCGATGTTCCCGTCGCCGAAGATCGCGACGAACAGGACGAGGAAGATCAGCGGCAGGATCACCGTGAAGAACACGGACGCCGGCTCGCGCCAGAACTGCCGCTGGTCGTAGCGGTACTGGTGGACGAGCACGCTCACGCGGTGAGCTCCAGGTACACGTCCTCGAGCGTCGGGCGCGTCACCACGAGGCCGGGGAGGTCGATCCCGCGCTCGCGCGCCCAGCCGGTCAGGATCGCGAGGTCGTCGACGACGCGCGTGGTGCGCAGCTCCAGCATCCCGCGCGCGTTCGGCCGCGGCGCGGCCGACAGCCCGGCGGGCAGCTCGCCGCCGACCGGCGCGAACGCGATCGTCGCCGTGTCCGCGCGCGCTCCCGCCAGCTCCGCGGGCGTCCCCTCGGCGACGATCACGCCGTCCTTGACCACCGCCACGCGGTCGGCCAGCCGCTCGGCCTCCTCGAGGTAGTGCGTGGTGAGCAGGATCGTCTTGCCGGTCGCGCTGAGGGAGCCGATCACCTCCCAGGCCTCGCGCCGCGCCGCCGGGTCGAAGCCCGTGGTCGGCTCGTCGAGGAACAGCAGCTCGGGGTCGCCGACCAGCGCCATCGCGACGTCCAGGCGCCGCTTCTGACCGCCGGACAGCTTCTGGGCGCGCTGGTCGGCCTGCGGCGCGAGCCCGACGCGGGCGATCATGTCGTCGACGCCGAGCGGGTGCGGGAAGTAGCCGGCGAAGAGCTCGAGCGCCTCGCGGACGGTGAGCAGGCCGGGCGGCTCGGACTCCTGGAGCACGACGCCGATCCGCGCCCGCCACGCCCGGCCGGCGCGCGCCGGGTCCTCGCCGAGCACGGTGACCTCGCCCGCGTCGCGCTCGCGGAAGCCCTCGAGGATCTCGACCGCGGTCGTCTTGCCGGCGCCGTTGGGCCCGAGGAAGGCGAGCACCTCGCCCTCGTGGACCTCGAGATCGAGGCCGCGGAGCGCTTCGACGTCGCCGTACGCCTTCCGCAGTCCCCTGACCTCGATGACCGTCATTCAGGGGGGATCTTGAGGTAGTTCAGCGCGAAGCTCGTGATCTGGCGGAACGCGGGGCCGGCGACCAGGCCGCCGTAGATCTCGCCCTGCGGCTCGTCGACCACGACCGCCACCAGCAGCTTCGGCTGCTTGGCGGGCGCGAAGCCGACGAACGAGGAGACGTACTTGCTCTCGGAGTAGCCGCCGGTGATCGGGTCCGGCTTCTCCGCGGTGCCGGTCTTGCCCGCCAGCACGTAGCCGGGGATCGCCGCGCCCGAGGCGGTGCCGCCCGGGCCGAGCACGCCCTCGAGCATGCGGCGCAGCGACGCGGCGGTCGTCGCGGCGATCACGCGATGCCCGCGCGGCTTGCGCGCGACGCGGCCGTTGGCCTCCTCCACCACGTGCGCGGGCCGCAGGACGCCGCCGTTGGCGATCGCCGAGTACGCGGTCGCCATCTGCATCGGCGTCACCGCGATGCCCTGGCCGATCGGCAGGTTGCCCATCGAGGAGCCGGAGTAGCGCTCGAGCGGGAGGACGATGCCCTGCTCCTCGCCCGGCAGGTCGATCCCCGTCGGCTGGCCGAAGCCGAACCGCCGCACCCACTTGTCGAAGCGCTCGGCGCCGAGCCGCTGGCCGATCGTGATCGCCCCGACGTTGGAGGACTGCTCGAGGATCTCGCGCGTGTTGAGCGTGACGTAGCCGCGCGGGTGCGACTCGCCGATCTCGCGGTCGGCGACCATGATCGTCGGCGCGAGGTTGAACTGGGTCTCCGGCGTGACCTCCTTCTCCTCCAGCGCGCCGGCCACGGTGAACGCCTTGAACGTGGAGCCGGGCTCGTAGGTGGCGCCGATCGCGCGGTTCTGGCGGGCGAACTCGGGCGCCTCGCCCGGCTCGTTGGCGTTCACCCGCGGCCAGTTGGCGAGCGCGAGCAGCGCGCCGTCGCGCGGGTCCATGACGATCGCGGTCGCGCCCTTGGGCTTCCACTCCTCGCCGACCTCCGCGAGCACCTCCTCCGCCTTGTCCTGGATGTTGGCGTCGAGCGTGAGGCGGATGTCGTGCCCGCGCTCGGTGGCCTTGGTCTCGCGCATCTCGATCGCGTCGCCGAGCGCGTCCTTGACGAGGCGGCGCTCGCCGTCACGGCCGCGCAGCTGCGGGTCGAGCGAGTACTCGAGGCCGGACAGGCCCTGGCCGTCGATCCCGACGTGGCCGAGCAGCTGCGAGGCCATCCACTCGCGCGGGTACACGCGGGTGAACTCGGGGATGAACTCGAGCCCCTCGACGTTCAGGTCCTGCGCCTTGCGGGCGCGCGAGGCGGGGACGTGGCGGGCGAGGTAGGCGAAGCCGGTGTCGCGGCGGGCGAGCTGGCGCAGCAGCTCGTCCTCGGGCCGGCCGAGCACGCCGGCCAGGCGCGCGGCGAGCTTCGTCGGGTCCTTGATCAGGTAGGGCGTCGCCGCGATCGTCATCGCGGGCTGCGAGACGGCCAGCTCGGCGCCCGTGCGGTCGGTGATCGTGCCGCGGCGGGCGGGGACCACCAGGTCGGACTCCTGCTGGGTGGCGGCCGCCTGCTTGAGCTGGCCGGCCTTGACGACGCCGAGCCAGGCGGCGCGGCCGGCGCCGACGACGAGCAGGGTCAGGAAGACCGCGAAGAGCAGCCCGATCCGGCGCTCGATCAGCCGCATCAGCCCGCCGGGGCCGTCGTGGCGCCCGTCGCCGGGTCGGTCGCCGCGGGTGCGACCGCGGCGGCGGGGTCAGGCGTGGGGGCGGGCGTCACGACGGGCGCGGGCGTGGGCGTCGGGGCGGGCGGCACGGCGGCGGCCGTGGGATCGGGCACGATGGTCGTGGCGGCGGCGGGGTCGATGACCGGCGCGAGCGGTGCGAGCTCGCGGCCGCCGTTGGCCATCACGTCGCGCGCCTCATCGCTCGGCGACTGCATGCGGCGCGCGGCGAGCCGCGGGTCGGTGCCCGGGCGGGCGGTGAGGTAGGCGACGTCGCCCGCGGGCGGCGCGACCATCCCCTCGGCCGCGGCGGCCTGCTGGATGCGCTCGCCGGACGCGAGCCGCGCGACCTCGGTCTCCAGCGCCGCGTTGCGGCGCTCGAGCGTGCCGGCCTGCTCGACGCTGGCCGAGATGCCGGAGTTGATCTTCAGGAGGCTGACCTGCATGGCGACGATGCCGCCGAGCATCAGGCCGATCAGCCAGATCCACGCGCGCCCGCGCAGGAGGCGGTCGACGACGCGGTGCTCGGGCAGCGCGCGCAGGCGCTCGAAGGCGCCGGTCGAGCCGCGGCGGGTCGGCGCCGGCAGCGCGACGGCCGGCATGGGGCGCGCGATCGGCCCGGACACGCGGCGGTGGTGGCGCGGCGCGGCGGTGTGGCGGGTGCGGCTGTGATGCGCTCGGCGCGCGGTGGTGGGCGGCATCAGTGCTCCTCCTTGAGCTTCTTGGCGGCCCGCAGTCGCGCGGACTTCGAACGGGGGTTGGCCGCCACCTCGCCGGCGCTGGCCGCGACGGAGCGGCGGAAGACCAGCTCGGCCTCCGGCGTCCGGCCGCAGCCGCAGACGGGCAGGTCCGGCGGGCAGATGCAGCCGCGCGTGCGGTCGGCGAGGAAGCGCTTCACGCGCCGGTCCTCGAGCGAGTGGAACGAGATCGCGGCGAGGCGCCCGCCCGGCTGGAGGACCTCCCAGGCGAGCGGCAGCGCGGCGTCGAGCTGGGCGAGCTCCTCGTTGACGGCGATCCGGATCCCCTGGAACGTGCGCTTGGCGGGATGCCCGCCGGCGAAGCGCGACGGCGCGGGGATCGCCGCGGTGATCGCCTCGACCAGCTCGAAGGTGGTCTCCAGCGGCCGGCGGCGGACGATCTCGCCCGCGATCCGGTCCGCGTAGCGCTCCTCGCCGTACTCGCGCAGCGCGCGCGCGATCCGGCGCCGCTCCCACGTGTTGACGAGCTCGCGGGCGGTCAGCGCCTGCTGCGGGTCCATCCGCATGTCGAGCGGGGCGTCGTAGGCGTAGGAGAAGCCGCGCTCGCGCGTGTCGACCTGCATCGAGGACATCCCGAGGTCCAGGTACGCGAGGTCCGCCGTCACGCCCTCCTGCGCGAGCGTGCGCAGGCCGGTCTCGAAGTCGGCGCGCAGGAAGCGGGTGGCGCACGGCGACCTCGGCGGCGAGCTCGGCGAACGCCTCCTCGGCCAGCGGGTCGCGGTCGATCGCGATCAGCGTGCCGGCCGGGCCGAGGCGGTCGGCGACGAGGCGCGCGTGGCCGCCGGCGCCGAGCGTGCAGTCGATCGCGACCTGGCCGGGCTGCGGGTCGAGCGCCTCGATCAGCTCCGCGGCCAGGACCGGGACGTGGATGCGTGGCATGTCAAGCAGGATGGCCAAGAGCGGCGGTGAGGTCAGGCGCGCGCGCCGTGAGGTCCTGGTCGTAGTCCTCCCAGGTGGAGCGGTCCCAGAGCTCCAAGCAGTCGCCGGCGCCGGTGACGACGACGTCCCGCCCGATGCCCGCGTGCTCCAGGTGCCTGGGGCTGAGCATCACGCGGCCGGCCGAGTCGAGCTCGACCGCGTGCGCGTTGGAGTGGAAGTAGCGCTTGAGCTGCTTGGCCTGGGCGGACAGCGGGTTCAGCCCGGAGAGGGCCGCCTGCGTCAGCGACGAATAGGTCTGGGCCGGATAGAGGGAGATGCACTTGTCGGCCTCGCGCACGAGGAAGGCGCCCTCGGCGAACGCTGTCCGCAGCTTCGAGGGCACGGTCAGCCGGTTCTTGGCGTCGAGCGTGTGTTCGAAGGTGCCGTGAAAGGCCAAGGCTCATGGTCCTACTGCGAAGGTGGTCAGTCGATCCGAGGTGGCGGAGTGGGAGGAGCCCCGCCACCCCGGACCGGCTTCGCGAGATGAAGGTACCCCACTTCATCCCACTCTGCAACACGATTGTCGTCATCTCTCCCACTTGACTTGAGCATTCCGCGCTTCCGGCCACGAATTCCCTGCAAATCGGGCATTATTCGCGGTGGGACGGGTCGGCGTGTCGCGGGCCGCGCGAGCGCACGGCGCGTTGCACGAGCGTCAATTGCACGCGGTTTTGCGTTCCGCCGCGCGGTCCCTACGCTTCCCGCCATGCCATATCTCCGCCGTGCCGCCGCGCCATTTCTGCTCTTCCTGACCGTCGGGCTCGCGAGCTGCGGCGGAGGGACGACCTCCGGCGGCGACGATCCCGCGAGCGCCGTCCCGCGCGACGCGCCGATCTACTTCGAGGCCACCGTGCGCCCGGAGGGCTCGCTGCGCGACGACGCGCTGGCCGCGGCCGGGAAGGTGCTCCAGACGGACGACCCGGAGGCGAAGATCGAGGAGCTGGTCGCGAAGGCGTTCGCGGACTCGGACGACCCGAAGCTCGACTACGCGCGCGACATCGAGCCGTGGCTGGGCGAGAAGGTCGCCGCCTGGTTCTCCGCCCCGAGCGGCAACTCCTCGGCAGAGGAGGCCAACGGCGTCGGCATCATCTCGGCCAAGGACGAGGACAAGGCGCGGGAGGCGGTCGATCGCGCGATCAGCTCGAGCAGCGACAAGTTCACCGAGCGGGAGTTCGAGGGCGTCTCCTACAAGGCGGGCCCGGACGGCGCGGTCGCGGTGACGGACGGCTGGGTGCTGGCCGGGACGGAGCCGGCGCTCAAGCGCACGATCACGGCGATCGACGGCGACTCGCTGGCCGAGACCGACCGCTACAAGGACGCGATCGACGAGCTGGAGGACGACCGGCTGGCGCACTTCTTCGTCGACTCGAAGGCGTTCGTCGACGCCGCGCTGAAGGCCGACCCCGAGGCGGCGGCCCAGTTCGAGCAGTTCCGCAGCCTGTTCCCGCTCGACAAGCTCGGGCCCGTCACGGGGTCGTTCTCCGCGAACGGCGACCGGCTGGCGGTCGACGCCGTCACCACCGCCGAGGGCGCCGAGGTGTTCAAGCGCTTCGGCGCGCTGACCGGCACGGGCTCGACGCCGCTGCTCGGCGAGCTGCCGGGTGACGCGTGGGCGGCGCTCGGCTCCCCGAAGCTCGGCGAGACGGCGCGCGCGATCTATCAGCAGGCGGCGGGCGCGTTCGGCGGCGCGGCGATCGAGGAGCAGCTGCGCTCGCAGCTCGGGCTCGACCTCGAGCAGGACGTGTTCTCCTGGATCGGCGACGTCGCGCTGTTCGCGCGCGGCTCGACGGTCGACACGATCGACGGCGGCCTCGTGATCCAGGTCACCGACCAGGACCGGGCGGCGACCGCGTTCGGGAAGCTGATCGGCGTGCTGCGGACCCGCGGCGGCGTCGACGCGCGGCCGACGCAGGTCGACGGCGCCGAGGCCGCGTTCGAGGTGGCGCTGCCCGACGCGCCGAAGCCGCTGGTCATCGCGCGCAGCACGGAGCGGGTCGCGATCGCCTACGGGCCCGACGCGGCGAAGGAGGCGCTCTCGCCGGGCGCGAAGCTGTCCGACAGCGACCTGTTCGGCGAGGCCTCCGACCTCCTCGGCGACGACCTCGAGCCGGCGTTCCTGCTCGGGATCGAGCCGATCGTCGCGCTCGTCGAGTCGGTTGGCGAGGCGGATCAGGAGTGGGAGAAGGCGCGTCCCTACATCGAGGCGTTCTCCGTGATCGCCTCGGGCGGGAAGATCGAAGACGACCGCGGGCGCTCGCGGTTCGTGGCCGGCCTGAAGTAGCTCGTTCTCGTCGACCGGTCGCCGCGGCTCTGGGACCTCGCGGCGACCGGTTGGCCGCCGCCTCACGCGTTCCCCGTCAGGGCGGGCAGGAGGGCGGCGGCGACGAGCAGCATCACGGCGGGCACGAGGAGCAGCGCGACCACGAGCTGGATCTGCGGAGCGGCGCGGGCGGCGGCCTCGGTGGCGCGCTGAGCGGCGCGGGCTCGCGCCTCGGCGGCCTGGGCGGTGAGCGCGGGCGCGAGCGGCGCGCCGTGGCGCTCGGCCCGGCGCAGCGCGGCGACGAGCGGCGCGATGCCGGTGGCCGGGCATCGCGCCTCGAGCTCGGTGAGCGCCGTCTCCGCGGGCGTCCCGAGCGCCGTCCGGGCGGCCGCGCGGCGGAGCTCGCCGGCCAGCACGCCGGGATGGCGGCGGCCGACCTCCGCGAGCGCGCGCTTCGGCGCGAGGCCGGCGGCGACCGCGACGCGCAGCAGGTCGAGCACGTCCGCGAGCTCGGCCTCGATCGTCCGCGACCGCGCGCGGGTCCGGCGGCGCAGCCAGAGGTCGGGCGCGAGGAACGCCTGTTGCGGCGGCCGCGGCCATCGCCGCCGGGCCGAGCCGGCCGGGCGCGGCGGGAGCGGCCACGAACGCGGCGGCGAGCCCGACCACGCGCGGCGCCGGCCTTGATCGCCATCAGGTCCGCCGCCGGCATCGTGACTCCCGCGGCGGCGATCCGCGCCTCGAGCGACCGCGGCGCGCGAGGCCCGAGCAGCTCGCCCGATCCGCGCCACCAGCGCGAGGCCCCGCCGTGACCGCCGCCGCCGCGGCCGCGCCAGCCGGACGAGCTCGGCGACCCCGGCCGTGGCGAGCGCGACGGCGAGGCCGGCGAGCGCGGCGGCGGGCGTCACCGCCGCGGCCATCACCGCCGCTCCCTGGTGAGCCGGCGGATCGCGATCAGCGCGACGATCTGGAGCGCGGCGGCCATGGCGATCAGCGCGGCGGGCAGCGGGTCGGCGAGCCGGGCGGCGATCAGCCCGGGGCTGCCCAGCTCGGCGAGCATGGCCGCGAGGACCGGGAGGCCGAGGACGATCCGAGCGGTGAACCGGGCCTGCGCGGTGGCGGCCAGGGCGTCGCGCTCGGCGCGGGCGGCCGCTTCGAGCGAGGCGGCGAGGTCGCGCAGCAGCGCGGCGAGATCGCCGCCCGCGTCGCGCTGGAGCAGGATCCCGGCGACCATCGTGTCCCAGGCGGCCGAGGCGGCGCGGGCGCGCAGGCGCTCGACCGCCACCTCGGTCGGCTCGCCGAGCGCCGTCGCGCGGGCGGTCAGGCGCAGCTCGTGGCCGGCCGGGCCCGGCACCGCGGCGCCGGACGCCGCGATCGCGCCGCGGATCGAGTGGCCCGCGCCGAGCGCGTCGGCGAGCGCGCGGGCGGCCTCGGGCGCGCCGCGCCGCAACTCGCCGGCGTAGCGCCGGCGCCGGACCCGGACGGCCGACACGGCGAGCACCGGCCCGCTCACGCCCGCGAGGACCGCCACCGGAGGCCCGCCGACCAGCCAGCCGGCCGCCGTGAGCGCGGCCGCGGACGAGCACGGCCAGCCGCACGCCGCTCCGGCCGGCTCGGCTCCCGCCCCTCGCGCCCCGCCCGCGCGACCGGCTCGACGATCCGCCCGACCGCCGCGGCGAGCCGCGTCCGCTCGGCGACGGCCAGCAGCTCCCACGCGCCGAGCACCGCGGCGACGGCGGCGCCGAACGAGAGCGGCACCGCCGCCGTCACGACCTCCTCCGCCGAGGACGTTCAGGGGCGGCGACCGTCACGGCGCCCTCCGGCGAGGCGTTCAGGGGCGGCGACCGTCACGGCGCGCCTCCGGCGAGGCCGTGAGCGCGCTCGGCGCGGCGAGGCGGGTGGCGAGGGTGTCGCCGAGGGCGGCTCGCCAGCGGCCTCTGCCCTCTCGCCAGGTGTACAGCTCGCGGGCGGCGGCGCCGCCGGCCACGCGGACGACCTCGGCGACCGCGACGACGCGGCGGACGCCGTCGGCGCCGCGGGCCTGGCAGAGCACGAGGTCGAAGGCGTCGGCGACCTGCTCGCGCAGCGCCGCGTGCGGCAGCCCGAGGCCGGCCATCAGCGCCAGCGTCTCGATCCGGCGCAGGGCCTCGGCCGGGCTGCCGGCGTGCACGGTCGAGAGCGAGCCGTCGTGGCCCGTCGAGAGCGCGGTCAGGAGATCGAGCGCCTCGGCCCCGCGCACCTCGCCGACCACGATCCGGTCCGGCCGCATCCGCAGCGCGTTGCGCACGAGCCGGCGGATCGTGACCTCGCCGCGGCCCTCCAAGTTCGGCGGCCGCGCCTCCAGCCGCACCACGTGCGGCTGCCGCAGCGCCAGCTCGGCGGCGTCCTCGATCGTGACGACGCGCTCGTCCTCCCCGATGAACGAGGACAGCGCGTTCAGCGTCGTGGTCTTGCCCGAGCCGGTGCCGCCGCAGATCAGCAGCGTGCAGCGGGCACGGACCGCGCGCGCCAGGAAGTCCAGCAGCGGCCGCTCCAGCGTCCCGTTCGCCACCAGATCCTCCGGCGTGAAGCCGCGCCGGCGGAAGCGGCGGATCGTCAGCGCGGGCCCGTCCAAAGCCAGCGGCGGGATCACGACGTTCACCCGCGAGCCGTCCGGAAGCCGGGCGTCGCACAACGGCTCCGCCTCGTCCACCCGCCGGCCGAGCGGCGCGAGGATGCGCTCGATCGCCTCCCGCAGATCGCGCTCGGAGCCGAACCGCACCTCCGTGCGCTCGAGCCGCCCGCCGCGCTCGACCCACACCGGCGCCGTCCCGCACACCATCACCTCCTCCACGTCCGGGTCGGCGAGCAGCGGCTCGAGCGGCCCGAGCCCGAACGCCCGCTCGGCGATCCGCTCCACCAGCCCCGACCGCGCCGCCTCGTCGAGCACCCCCGCCTCGCGCGCCACCAGCGCCTCGATGCGCTCGTGCACCGCCTCTCCCCCGTCCGGCTCGCCCGCCGCGGCCAGCAGCCGCTCGCGCAGCTCGCAGGCCAGCGTGTCGAGATCGGCGTCCACGCCAGAGAGAGGCTGCGCCGAGCGAAACTCGCCCCCGTCAGGAGCCGATCGCGACCAGCGTCCCGTCGCCGCCGACGGCCCACAGCTCCCGCCCGGCGGCGACCAGGGCCACCGGGCGGTGGCCGCGCAGGTTCGACCCGCGCGGTGATGCGACCGCTGCGCGGATCGATCCGCAGCGCCTCGTACCGCGCCCGGAGGTCGTCGCCGACCGCGGTCCAGAGCCCGTCGCGCGCGATCGCCAGCACCGGCACGATCGCCGACGGCAGCGGGAGCCGGCGAGCGACGTCGTCACCCTCGACCCGCAGCAGCATCCCCTCGCCGACCTCGGGCGTGCTGAGCACCCACGCGCCGCCGGCATCCGCGGCGAGCGCGTGGCCGCCCGCGGCCACCCCCACGCCCGGGATCAGCTGCGCCAGCCGCCGCTCGATCCGGCCACTCGAGGCGCCGATCCGGACCAGCGTCCCGTTGACCTCCAGCGCCCACACCGACCCACCCGCTGCCGCGAGGCGATCGGGGTTCGAGAGGCGGAGCCGGCCGAGCTGGTCGCCCGTCGCGCGCGTCGAAGCGGTAGAGGCCGCTCGGCGGCTCGTTGTCGTCGGTCGACGCCGACCCAGCTCCACACGGAGCCGCCGCCGACCGTCAGCGGGCCCTCCGGAGCGGTCGTCACCCGGCCGATGACGCGATCGGCGTCCGGATCGATGCGGCTCAGGCGCGACGTGACGCGCTGCGCGATGCCGGCGTGCACCCACAGCCCACCGTCGGAGGCGCCCGCCACGAACTCGGGCTGCCCGCCGACCTGGACCCGCGCAAGCACGCGCCGGTCGGCCGGGTCGACCTTCACGACGGTCCCGGCGTCCGTATCGGGCACCCAGATCGAGCCCTCGAAGAACGTGCCGTCGGCCGGGATACCGCCCACGCGCACCTCGCCGACGATCCGCGGAGCGCCCACGTCCGGCTCCGGCTCACGCGCGATGACGGCCAGCACGAGCAGCAGCGCCGCAACGACCGCCGCGCCGAGCGCGAGGCGCGGCAGGACCCGGACCGTCCGACGACGGCGGCGGCTCCGGACCTGGTGCGCGGCATGGGCGTCGAGGACCTCGCGGCGCAGCTGGTCGAGGTAGTCGCTCATGCCGCTCCTCCCAGCCGCTTCCGCAGCTTCGCCAGCCCACGCGAGACGCGCTGGCGCACGACCGCCTCGGACGTCTCGAGCTCGCCGGCCAGCTGCGCGTAGTCCTGCCCCTCGATCACGTGCGCCGCGACCGCCTCCCGCTGGTCGGCCGGCAGCTCCTCGAGCAGCGCCCGCGCCGCGTCGTCGGCCAGCACGGCGATCATCGCCGCGTCCTCGGGGCTGAGCCGCGGGGTCCGCATGGCCAGCGAGCGCCGCATGCGGGTCTCGACCGCGCCCCGCCGGTGGTAGTCGGCCAGCCGCCGGGCCGCGATCGTATAGAGCCACGCGGTCGCCGGCGCCCCGGTCGGCACGTAGCGGTCCTGGGCGGAGATCGCGGAGGCGAACGTCTCCGCCGTCAGGTCGGCCGCCGCCTGCGCATCGCCGGTCCGCCGCGCGAAGTAGCCGAGCAGCGCGCCGGCGTGGCGGTCGTAGAACACGCCGAACGCCTGCGTGTCGTGCGAGGCCAGGATCTGCTCGTCGCTCATTGCGGCAGGGCGCATGGTTCATGCCGATCATCGCCGCTGCTCATCCGCCTGTCACATGAGCCGGCGGGCCGAGCGATGTAGGACGCGTCACCACCACTCTCGAAGGGGGCTCGGATGTCTGGCCGTCGCCGGTTCCTGCTGCTCTGCGCGCTGCCGCTGCTCGCCGTACCGCCCGCGTCCGCCGCGCCGCCCGGTCAGTCCGTCGTGTTCGAGGAGCACGTCCGCGAGCCCGTCTCGTTCGTCGAACGTCTTCCCCTGCCTGGGCGAGGAGGGGATGGACGACGACGAGGCGCTGATCACCGGCGTCGAGACCCGCAACATCAAGATCACCGCCGCCGGCGTCGACGCCTCCGGGGAGTTCGTCCCACCGTTCCGCATCCACGTGGCGTTCCACCGGGCGGCGACGGTCGATCCGCTGCTCGCCGGACTCCCCACCTACGCCTCTCGGTCGAAGGTGACGTTCGTCGAGCACGTCGACGACCTCCGGCAGCACATCGTCGGCGAGGCGGTGTTCAGGGCGACCGCGCTGGACGGCTCAGGCGGCCTGACGTTCCGGGATCGGTTCCGGCTGGTCGTGGATCCTCACGGCGTCGTGCGGGTCGAGCGCTCGGTGACGGAGTGCCAGGCGACGTGACCGTTCAGAGGCGCACCTCGGCGGCGAGGCCGCCGAGCGGGGACTCCGTGAGCCGGAGCTCGCCTCCGTGGAGCGCCACCTGCTGCGCGACGATGGCGAGGCCGAGGCCGCTGCCCGGCGCGGGCGTGTCGCCGCGGGCGAACGGCTCGAGCAGCCGCTCGCGCTGCTGCGGCGGGATGCCCGGCCCGTCGTCGCCGACGCGCAGCAGCCAGCCGCCGTCGCCGTCGCCGTCCTCGAGGTCCACGACGACGCGGTCGCCCCCGTGCAGCGCCGCGTTGTCGAGCAGGTTGTCGACCACGAGCCGCAGCCCGCCGGCCCAGCCGTTGAGCTTCGCGTCGCCGGCCGCCTCGTGCAGCTCGAACGTCACGCCCGGGTGGCGGCGGCGCGCGGAGTAGACGGCGGCGTCGACGAGGTCGCCGAGCTCGACCTCCTCGCGCGGGAGCGCGTCCGCCGCGTCGCCGCGGGCGAGCGCCTGGAGGCCGTCGAGCAGGTGGACGATCCGGTCCTGCTCCGCGGCGCTCTCGCGCAGCAGCGCGCCGCGCTGCGCCGCCGGCAGGTCCGGGTTGCGCTCGAGCGTGTCGAGGTTCGCGCGCAGGCCGGTCAGCGGCGTGCGCAGCTCGTGGCCGGCGTCGGCGGCGAACCGGCGGGTCGCCTCGAGCGCGCGCGCCATCGCCGCCGAGGACGCCTGGAGGCGCGCGAGCATCCCGTTCAGCGCGCCCGCGAGCGAGCGCACCTCGTCCGGGCCCTCGTCGGGCAGCGGCGTGCTGAGGTCCTCGGCGCCGCTCACGCGCGCCGCGCCCTCCTGGAGCCGCGCGAGCGGCCGGACGGCGAGCGTCGTGAAGAACCAGGCCGCGAGCCCGACGAGCGCGAGCGCCAGCAGGCCGATCAGGATGATCAGCCGGCGGATGCTGCTCACCCGCTCGTTCACGGGCGCGAGCGTCGAGAGCACCTGGAGGCGCGCCTCGCCGAGCGAGCCGACCGACACGGTGAGCGAGCGCCAGTCGCGCCCGTCGATGTCCACCGTGGCGAAGCCGTCGTCCGCCGGCGGCGCGGGCGCGTTCGCCGGCACGTCGCCGCGCTGCTCGACGACCTCGCCGCGGTACGCGACCTGCACGAACGTGCCCGAGCCCGCGAGCAGCGGCTCCGGGCCGTGACGCCCGTCGCCGCCGTCGAAGCGCCCGCGGCCGGGCGGCCCCCGCAGGACCTCGGCCGCCTGCGCGCGGAGGTCCTCGTCGACGGCCTTGCGGCCGTCGCGCTCCACCGCGGCGAGCAGCAGCCCGCCGGCGATGGCGCCTCCGAGCGCGACCGCGAGCAGCGCGGCCAGCGTCAGCCGCGCGCGAAGGCTCCCGGGGAGCTTCATGGCCGCAGCGCCCAGCCGACGCCGCGCACCGTGTGCAGCGTGCGCGGCTCGCCGGCCGCCTCGAGCTTGCGGCGGACGTAGCCGACGAAGACGTCGACGACGTTCGTCTCGACGTCGGACTGGTAGCCCCAGACGAGGCGCAGCAGCTGCTCGCGCGAGAGGACCTGCCCCGGGTGGCGGGCGAACACCTCGAGCAGGTCGAACTCGCGGCGGGTCAGCTCGAGGTCGCGCCCGGAGCGGGTGGCGACGTGGCGGCGGGCGTCGATCACGACATCACCGACGACGAGCGGCCCGTTCCCGGGCTCGCCGCGCCGGCGCAGCAGCGCCTGGAGGCGCGCGGTCAGCTCCGCGATCGCGAACGGCTTGACGAGGTAGTCGTCGGCGCCCGCCTGGAGCCCGGCCACCCGGTCCTCGACCTCGTCGCGGGCGGACAGGATGCACACGGGCACGTCGATCCCGCCGGCGCGCAGGCGCCGGACGACCGACACGCCGTCGAGGTCGGGCATCGTCACGTCGAGGACGATGACAGCCGGCGGGTGGGCGGTCACCGCCTCGAGCGCCTCGCGCCCGCCGGCGGCCGTGGACACGGCGAAGCCCTCGAGGCGCAGTGCGCGCTCGAGGGCAAGCCGGACGGATGCCTCGTCGTCGACGACGAGGACGCGTGGCTCAGGGGTATCGATGGCCGGTGGTGATGCGGCCCCCATGGCGGGAGGTCGCCGAGCGCGTCCTCGACCTTGCTCTGCGCGATGTTCAGCCGCTTCGCGAGCGCGGCGGCGAACTCGCTGCGCCGCTGCTCGTGCTCCTTCTCCTCGGCGGCGCGCAGCTTCTCGAAGGCGGCCTCGACCTTGTCGGCGCTGATGCCGAGCGCCTTCGCCAGGTCAGCCGCGTGGTCCTCGTGACGCTGCTCGTGGCCGCGGCGGAAGTCGCCGCGGAGGTCCTCGAAGGCCTGCCGGAGCTTGGCGCGGGAGACGCCGAGCGCCTGGGCGAGGGCCTGCTCGTGGTCGCCGCGACGCTGCGTGCGGAGCTTGTCGAACGCCGCCTCCACCTTGGCCTGCGTCGTGCCGAGCTTCTTCGCCAGCGCGGCGGCGAGCTCGTCGTGGCGCTCGCCCCGGTCGGGCCGGACCTTCTCGAACGCTGCGCGGAGCTTGGCCTGGGAGACGCCGAGCGCGGTGGCCAGCTCGCTCAGGTGGTCCTCGCGCTCCCTGCGCGGGAGGTCGGCGCGGATGTCCTCGAGCGCGGCGCGGAGGTCGGCGGTCGAGACCCCGAGGTCGTTCGCGAGCTCGTCGAGGGCGGGGCCGAACGGGCGCCGGGGCCGGGGCCGTGATCGCCGCGCCGGCCGAAGCCGGCGGGCCGGGTCATCGTCGCGTTCGCGGTGCTCGCGGCGGCCGAGCCGGAGCCGGCGGTCGCGGATGCGTTCCCACCGCCGGTCTGCGAGCCGAGCGCGTACGCGCCGAAGGACAATGCGATGGCGCCGCCGAGCACGACGGCTGTGTTTCTCGCCTTACCGGTCATGTGAGGAGCATCGGCGCGCTGGTTGAGAACAGACTAAGAAGTCGGGAAGACGGGCAGGCGGCGGCGGTCGCCGGGCGCGCGCGCGAGCAGCCGCAGCTCGCGGGCGAAGGCGCCGGCGGCGGTGAGCCGGACGGCCTCCTGGAGCGGGACGCGGAGCGTGGCGGCGATCCTCGCATTGTCTGCGTGGTCGTCGGTGGCCGGCGCCGCGCGGACGGCGAGGACCTCGACGTCCTGAAGCGCGACCTGGGTGCCGCCGCGGTCGCGCGTGACGACGACGTCGACCCGCGAGCCGGCCTCGACGGTGCCGGGCGCCGCCGCCGCGACGACCTCGACCGCACGCTCCCCGCGCGCCGACGGCGGTCGCCGGCGGCGCCTGCGGGCGCTCCAGCAGCAGCTCGTCGATCGCCGCGCCCTCCAGCACCGGCACCGCGAGCCGGCGCCCGGTCAGCAGCTCGGGCGGCGCGTTGCCGCCGGGCGGGGCGAAGCGCTCCGGGATCCGCCGGACGGCGAGGTCGCCGGCCCGGAGCCGCCGCCCCGCCGTCGATCGGATGGCGGGCCACGACGACCTCGACGAGCGGCGCCAGCTGCGCGCGCATGGCGTCCTCCCGCCGCGCGACGTCCGACGCCGCGAGCCCGCCGAGCACGAGCGCGAGACCGAGCAGCAGCGCGGCCCGCCGCCGCGGGCTCACGGCGTGGCGCTGGGCAGCTCGAGCACGAGGCGGGCGCCGCGGGGGGAGGGTGCGCTGGCCAGGCGGCCGCCGTGGCGCTCGCGCGATCCCCGCCGCGAGCGCGAGGCCGTGGCCGCGGCGTGAGCGGCGGCCGCGGGCGGCCGAGACCAGCTCCGGGACCGGCGCGGGCAGGCCGGGACCGGTGTCGGTGACCTCTACGCGGGCGCCGCCGGCCGTGGTCGCGCGCGCGGACGTGGACCGCGCCGCCGCCGTGCTCGATCGCGTTCGCGACGAGGTTCCCGCACGCCTGCGCGAGCCGCAGCCGGTCGGCGTCGACGACGACGGGCTCGTCCGGCGCGTCGACCTCCAGCGCCACGCCGCGCTCGGCGGCGAGCGCGCGCCAAGCCGTGCCCGCCTCCGTGACGAGCCGCGCGAGGTCGACCCGCCCCGGCGCGCTCGCGCGCGCGGCGGCCGCGCGGCGCCGCCGCCAGGTCGTCGAGCGCGAGCGCCGCACGCCGCAGCTCGAGGTCGATCGCCGCGACGCGGGCGCCGCCGTCGTCGGCGTCGAGCCCGTGCAGGCCGAGCCGGGCCGCGCACAGCGGGCCGCGCAGCTCGTGGCTCGCCTGGGCCACGAGCGCAAGGCAGCGGCGGGTGCGGAGCTGCGCGCCGCCCAGCGCGACGAAGCCCGCGAGCACGGTGATCGCCAGCGCGAGGCTCACGCCGCCACCGCCTCCGCCACGGGCCCGTCGACGAGGCGGTAGCCCACTCCCCACACGTTCACGACGAACCGGTCGCCGGCGGCGCCGAGCTTGTGGCGCAGGCGGCAGGCGTGGCTGTCGAGCGTCCGCGTGGTCCCCATCGACCGGAAGCCCCAGACGTCCCGCAGCAGCTCCTCCTTGGTGTACACGCGCGTCGGCTCGGCCGCCAGCGCGAGCAGGAGCGCGAACTCCTTCTGCGAGAGCGACACGCGGCGGCCGCGGACGTGGACCTCGCGGCTCGGCGGGTCGATCTCCAGCTCGCCGATGCGGAGCCGGCCCTGGCCCCGCCGCTCGCCCGTCCGGCGCAGCAGCGCCTCGATCCGGCGCCGCAGCTCGCCGTACGAGAACGGCTTGGACACGAAGTCGTCGCACCCCCGGTCGAACCCCCGCAGGCGGTCCAGCTCGCCGGCCCGCCCCGAGATGATGAGCAGCGGCAGCGAGGGGTCCAGCCGCGTGGCCACGCGGTCGGCCGCGCGCACGCGCGTGATCAGGTCCAGCCCGGAGCCGTCCGGCAGCCCGACGTCCACGAGCGCGAGATCGGGCCGCTTGTACTCGAGCAGCCGCAGCCCGTCGGCGAGCGTGTCGGCCGTCAGGACCGCGTAGCCGTCGGCGGTGAGGTTGTCGGTGAGGAACTCGCGGACGATCGCGTCGTCCTCGATCAGCAGGAGCGTGGCGGACATGGCGGCGACGCCATAGTCGAGCGCGCGCGAAATCTCGCCCCCACCCACGTATCCGCGCACCAGAGAAGCGGGTCCTCCAGGACATGCGACCCATCCTCATCGCCTGGCGGCCGAGCCCGCGGCCGTCGGCAGCCTCGTGGCCTCCGTCCTGCCCGCGCTGGTCGCGCTGCGGCTGATCACGCTCGACGCCGAGGAGATCGGCGTGCTGGTCGTCGCCGTGAACACGATCGTGGGCTTCGGCCTGCGGATCGCGGTGAGCCCCGCGCCGCCGCGCCGCAAGCGCGCCTCGCCGCGAAGGCCTGAGCGCAGCGCGCGGGCTTAAGGCCCTCCGCAAGATAGGGCGCTCGGATAGGGCATCTGCCCGATGCGTCGAGGAGCGGCCCCCGGAAGGATCGGCATCGACCCCACCGCCCCCGCCCCGGAGGTCCCCGATGCTCCACATGCAGCACGTCCAGCTCTCGCTCCTCGTCATGGAGCGCTCCCGCCCCAAGAAGCTCGAGTTCCCCTCCGAGGACCGCGAGCACCAGCGCCAGCTCGAGCGCGTCCGCGACAGCCTGCTGCGCCGCGGCGAGCTGCCCATCGCCGAGCCGCGGGGGATCTGAGCGTGAGACTCGTCCCCGCCAACCCCCCTGGGGCCCGCACCCGAAAGTGGGACCCGGCCCACCCCGCCCACCCGACAGGCGGGATGAAGTGGTCGAGCCCCGCGACGGCGTCCGTCGCCGGCGTCGCGCGCAGCGCGGCGCGCGGCGACGAGCGCGCCTGGCGCGAGCTGGTCGCCCGCTTCGACCCGATGCTGCGGCGCATCGTGCGCGGCTACCGGCTCGACGCCGCCGAGCTCGAGGACGTCGTCCAGACCACCTGGATCCGCGCCTTCCGCAGCCTGGACCGCCTGCACGAGCCCGCCGCGATCGGCGGCTGGCTGGCGATCACCGCCCGCCGCGAGTCGCTGCGCGCCCTCCAGCGCGGCGTCCGCGAGTTCCCCGCCGAGGACCCGCTGCACGGCGAGGAGCCCGCCGGCGGCACGCCCGAGACCGCCACGCTCGAGCGCGAGCGCCGCACCGCCGTCCGCCAGGCCGTCCTGCGGCTGTCCGGCCGCCAGCGCACCCTCCTGGCCACGATGCTGCACCGCCCCTGCGCGTCCTACGACGAGATCTCGCAGGCGCTGGACATGCCGGTCGGCTCGATCGGCCCCACCCGCGAGCGGGCGCTCGGCCGCCTGCGCGACGATGTCGCGCTGGTCGCCGTCGTCGCCGCCTGAGCCCGCCGGCGCGTTGACGCCCGCGGGCCGGCCATGGCAGGGTGGCGGCGTGACCCACGTCCCTCAGCGCACATGTTGATCGTCCGCACCCACCAGGACTCCGGCGTCTGGGTCCGCCACGACGGCGCCCTCGAGGGCCCCCGCGCGCGCGAGCTCCAGACCCTCCTCGACGAGGCGGGCGCCCGCCTCGCGCCGGTCGCGGGCGAGCCGCCCGACCGGCTGCGCAAGCGCCCCGCCGGCGATCGCGCGATCGCCGATCTCGCCTGCTACTTCGCCGTCGAGGCGGACGAGCTCGACCCCGCCTTCGCCGACCGCGTGCGCGAGGCCGCCGACGTCGAGTTCGCCTATCCGAAGCCTTCCATCGCCCTGCCGATGCTGCCGCCCCGCGCGCTCGGCCACGAGCCGGTCGACGCCCCGGAGCCCGACAGTCCGATCGAGAACCTCCGCCCGCTCCAGGGCTACCTCGCGCCGGCGCCGGACGGCATCGGCGCCGAGGCCGCCTGGCGCATGAAGGGCGGCCTCGGCGCGGGCGTGCGGATCGTCGACGTCGAGGGCGACTGGCGCTTCACCCACGAGGACCTCCAGCACAACCCGGGCGGGATCGTCGCCGGCAGCCCGACGGGCGACGTCGAGGCGCGCAACCACGGCACGAACGTGGTCGGGATCCTCAACGGCGTGCACAACGGCCGCGGGGTCCACGGCATCTGCCCGGAGGCCGCGATCAAGGGCGTCTCCTACGAGCCGATCGCCACCTGGGGCGCCGCGCAGGCGATCAAGGCCGCCGCCGACATCCTGCGCCCCGGCGACATCCTGCTCGTCGAGATGCAGGGGCGCGGCCCGCAGGCGCCCCCGGAGCCGCCCGCCGGCGAGCTGGCGCAGCTCGGCTACCTGCCGATGGAGTACTGGCCCGCGGAGATGACGGCGATCCAGTACGCGGTCAGCAAGGGGATCGTCGTGGTCGCGGCGGCCGGCAACGGCGCGCAGCACCTGGACGACGACGACCTCTACGCCGGACCCGGCGTCGGCTTCCGCGAGCGCCGGCCGAACCCGTTCACCCGCGACGGGCTCGACTCCGGCGCGATCCTGGTCGGCGCCGGCGTCCCGCCGGGCAGCCCCGGCGGCGCGCCCGACCGCTCCCGCCAGGTGTTCTCCAACTGGGGCAGCGCCCTCGACGCGCAGGGCTGGGGCTCCCAGGTCGCCACCACCGGCGGGCTCGGCCCCGGCGCCGACAAGCTGCGCCCCGGCCCGGTCGAGGACCGCTGGTACACCGCGAACTTCAACGGCACGTCGAGCGCCGCCCCGATCGTCGCGGGCGCGCTGGCCTGCGTGCAGGGGATCCTCCGGGCCGCCGGCCGGCGCCCGCTCACGCCCCAGCAGGCGCGCACCGCCCTGCGCGAGACCGGCTCGACCCAGCCCGCGGGCGCCGGCGGGAAGATCGAGCGCATCGGCAACCGGCCCAACCTTCCGCGCCTGATCGCCTGGGCGATGGATTCAGCACCCCCCGAGACGACCACCAACAGGAGAACGAACATGAAGGTCACGATCACGATCGAGGACGGCGACGGCGCGGGCACGATCTGGCAGCAGTCGCACAACGACGTCAAGCCGACCTACATCAAGGGCCCGTACATCAAGGGGCCGACGCTCTACCTGCCGCAGGAGAACGGCCCGGACATCGAGGTCGACATCCCGGGGCTGGCGGCCGCCGCCGCCGCCGAGAAGCAGAACCAGAGCAGCTGGCGCTAGGCCCGCGCGGGCGCGCGCAGCCGCGCCCGGTGGGCGATCTCGGCCGCCTGCGTGCGGTTCGTGACCCGCAGCTTGCCCAGGATGTGGGACACGTGCAGGCCCGCGGTCTTGGGCGAGATGAAGAGGATCGCGGCGATCTGGCGGTTGGTCAGGCCCTCGCCGACCAGCGCGAGGACCTCGATCTCGCGCGCCGTCAGCCCGAACTGGTCCAGCGACAGCGCCTCGGCCGCGCCGCCGCCCGCGGGCTCCGGCGCGGCCTCCGCCGGCGCGGGCGCGCCGACGTCCACGCGCGCGCGCCGGGCCAGCGCCTCGAGCTCGCCGCGCAGCAGGTCGGCGCCCAGCAGCCCGGCGTCCGCGTGCGCCTCCTGGAGCGCGGCCGCCGCCGCCGAGCGGGAGCCGCCGCCGCGCAGCACCGACTCGGCCCGCCGCCAGCGCGCGTACGCCGCGGGATAGCGCGCGCCGACCGCCTGCCAGGCCGCCTCGGCCTCCGCCCACGCGCCGGCGTCCTCGCCGCCGGCGGCGCGCGCCGCCTCGGCGCGGGCGGCCTCGCGATGGGCGAGCGCCGAAGGCGGGCTGTACTTGCGGCCGTGCCGCTCCAGCAGCTTGTCGAGCTCGGCCAGCAGCGCCCGCGCGGCCGCCGCGGCGCGCGCCTGCTCGGAGTCCTCCCCCACCGCCGCCGCGGCCCGCGCCGCCTCGGCCTCCACCCGCACGCCCATCGAGTACAGCGCCGGGCCGTAGAGCAGGTCCTCGCTGCCGCGCACGGAGTCCAGCCCGCGGCGCACCATCGCGCGCGCCTCGCCGGGCCGGTCCTGCCACAGCGCGACCTCCGCCAGCCCCGCGTAGACGGCGGGCACGCACTCCGCGGGCGCGCCCTCGCACAGCAGCCGCGCCGACTCGAGCTCGCGCGCCGCCTCCTGGAGCCGGCCGCGGGCGAGCAGCAGCTGGCCGGCGACCTGGCCGCGCACGATCGCGTTCCACGGCTCCAGCTCGTCGGCGTCGATCGAAGCCAGGCGCTCGTCGGCTCGCTCCCAGCGCCCGAGCAGGAACTCGTCCGTCGCCGCGTTGAGCGCGAGGAAGCGGCCGAACGACGCCTCCATGCCGAGCCGCCGCGCGTGGCGCTCGCCCTCCTCCGTGGCCGCCAGCGCGTCGGCGAAGCGGCCCTCGAGCCGCAGCACCTCGGCGAGGTAGAGGTGCGCGTAGAGGAAGTCGTCGGGCCGGCCGAGGCCGGCCAGCTCGTCGATCGCGCGGCGCAGGTGCGCCTCGCCGCCCTCCGGGTCGCCGTCGTGGCCGACGACGAGGCCGAGCACCATCCGCGCGTAGGCCGCCTCGAAGGCCGCGCCGGCGTCCTCCGCCAGCGCGAGCGCCTCCTCGCCGCGCTTGCGCCCCGCCTCGAACTCGTGCGACGCCCACAGCGCGTAGCCCTCGGCGCCGAGCAGGCGGGCGCGGCCGACGCCGTCCGCGGGGTCGAGCAGCCGCAGCGCCTCGGCGAAGGCGGCCTGGCCGCTGTCGCCCTCGAACGTCTGGAGCCGGCCGAGGCGCTCGAAGAACGCGGCGGCGCGGGCGGCGTCGGCCGTCCCGTCGAGCTGCGCGAGCGCCTGCTCGCACCAGGCGATGGCCTGCGGGTAGTCGCCCGTGTACTTGGCGATGTCGGAGGCGCGGCCGAGCAGCTCGACGCGGTCGAGCGGGACGGCGGCGGGCGGCTCGCCGTCGCCCGGCCAGACGTCGAGCGCGAAGCGGAGGTGGCGCAGCGCCTCGGCGAACGCGCTCGCGTCCTCGGCCTCGAGGCCGGCGGCCACCGCGGCTTCGAGCGCCTCGTCGTGGCGGCCGGCCAGGCGCCAGTGGAACGCGAGCTCCGCGCGCCCGCCGCGCGGCGCCGAGCGCGTCGGCGACCGCCGCATGGACCGCCGCCCGCTCGCCCGGCAGCAGGTCCGCGTAGACCGCCTCGCGCACGACGTCGTGGCGGAAGGAGAACGTGTCGCCGTCGCGCCGGTGCGCGAGCAGGTGATGGTCGACCGCGATCCGCAGCGCCGCCGACAGCTCCGGCTCCCCCACGCCGGACGCCGCGCCCAGGACCTCGACGCCGACGGGGCGCCCGATCGCCGCCACGAACGGCAGCAGGCGCCGCACGGACTCCGGCACGCGCCGTACCCGCACGCGCAGCGCGTCGGTGAGCCTGGCGGGCAGCTCGGCGCCGGACGGGTACAGCCGCGCGGACAGCAGCTCCTCGGCGAACAGCGGGTTGCCGCCGCAGCGCTCGTGGACCTCGTCGACCAGGTCGTGCTCGGCCGGCTCGCCGAGGATGCCCTCCAGCTGCTCGGCGACCCCGGCGCGGTCCAGCGGCCGCAGCTCCGCCAGCGTCACGCGGTCGTGGTACTGGAGCTCGGCGAGCATCTCGCGCACCGGATGGTCGGACGCCAGCTCGCCGGTGCGGTAGGTGATCACCGCGGCGACCCGCTCGGCGCGCAGCGCGCGCACGAGGAAGCGGACGAAGTCCTGCGTCGAGCGGTCCACCCAGTGGAGGTCCTCGAGCACGACCAGGACCGGCGCGCGGCGGCCGAGCACGCCGAGCAGGAAGACGAGCGACTCGTAGAGCCGCGCCTGGGCGTACCGGTCGGCCTGTGCCTGGCCGGCCACCGCCACGCCGGCCGACAGGTGCGGGAACGCGCGCACGAGCTGGGCGCGGATCTCGGGCCCGAGCTCCTCCAGCGCGGCCGCGAGGTCGGCAGGCGGGACGCCACGGAGCGCGGCGGCCAGCGGCGCGTAGGGGAGCTCGCCGCCGTCGAGCTGGACGCAGTCGCCGCGCAGCACGATCGCGCCCTGCTCCTGCGCCCGGCGCTCGGCCTCGCGCACCAGCCGCGACTTGCCGATCCCGGCCTCCCCGATCAGCAGCGCCACCGAAGGCGCGCCCGCCGCGGCGCGAGCCAGCAGGTCGTCGAGCACGTCGAGCTCCGCCTGGCGCTCGACGATGCGGCGGCTGGAGATGCGGGCGCTCACTGGGTGAAGTATCCCCCGCTGCCGTAGGATCCCGCGATGGCGCGCATCGCCCGCCAGATCGACGTCAACGAGTGCCGGCGCTGCTCCACGTTCTGCGACCGCGTGATCGCGCCCGCCGCCTGCGTCGCCCAGGCGTGCCCGTCCCTCTACAGCTACGACGACCCGCTGACGGGCCGCCGCTACATGGGCTGCATGCACAAGGTGTTCGCGACGGAGATCGACGTGGAGCTGTTCCGTGCCGCGGAGCGGACGCGGGCGGGCTTCGGCACGGTGCGCCTCGCCGGCGTGCCGCTGGCGCGCTGCGCGTTCGAGGTGGAGGCTGCTCGCGAGGGCGCCCGCACGTGCGTCAACCCGCGCTTCTACGACTGGCCGGACAGCGGCCGGGACGCGATCCGCGCGTTCGACCTGCGCGACCAGCTCGGACGGGTGAGATTTTCTTTTCAGGGGTCTTCGCAGGCAGGAGCCGGGCATAAGATGCAGACGCCCCGGCCGGAGCCGGGCATCTGAGACCCGATGGACCCGATGCGCCGAGGCAACTACGATTCCGGCCAGGACTACGTCCTGGAATACGGCGACCTGCGCTTCACCTTCAACGAGCGCGACTTCGCCGAGCGCGTCGAGCAGTCGGCGCGCAAGCTCGGGTTCGTCGACGGGCGGCTCGACGGCACCGAGCTGGAGGACCTCGTCAACCTCACGGTCAACGGCGAGGTGCAGGATCCGGCGTCCGGGCTGGGCGAGCACGTGAACGACTGCTGGCCCGAGCTGGTCGGGCCGGCCGAGCGCTCGCTCGTGCACTGGCTGCGCCGGCTCGTCTTCCGCTCCGCCTGGCTCGACCAGCGGGTGAAGGAGGGCGAGCTGGACGTCGTGTTCGACGACCTGACGCACTCCTTCGGCTACGTCCAGCCCGAGCGCGATCGCGAGCCGATCGAGCTCTCCCCCGAGCCCAACTGGGGCCGGGTCGCCTACCAGCCCCGCTAGGTCCGACTAGCTCGCGGCCTCGGCCCGGGCCTTGGCGATCGCCTCGGCGCCGGCCTCGCCGACCAGCAGCTCGGGCCGCAGGGTGCCCGACTGCGCGAGGTCGAGCGCCGGGAAGCGGCCGAGCGCGGTCAGCCCGGCGTCGAGCGCCACGACCGTCGTCTCGCCGCCGACCGGCGCGGGCGCCGTCGCGACAACGGTGAGCGAGCCGCCGTCGGTGATGTTGCGGGCGGCCGCGAGCGCGCGCCGCGCGGCGGCCGGGCTGACGTACTCGAGCGTGTCGACGAGCACGACGGCGTCGCCGCCGCGCGCCGCCACGCGGCGGCCCTGCTCGATCGCCTGCTCGATCGCCTGCGCCTGGGCGTCGGGCGAGCCGGCGAACGACACGGCCGCGGCCGGGGCGACCGGGCCCTCGCGCCACTCGGACGCCTCCTCCGGGCGGACGCCGGCGAGCACCACGGTCAGCTCGACGCCGTCGCGGCCGGCGAGCACGCCGGCCAGGCGGCGCAGCGCCTCGGTCTTGCCGGCGCGCGGGCCGCCGGCGATGACGACGCGCGAGCCCTTGCCGAACGGCGTGAGCCACTCGATCGCCTTGACCGTCGGGTCGTCCGAGCCGAGCTCGAAGCGCTCGGCCGGGAACGCCGCGGGCAGCTCCTCGAACGGCGTGCCCTCGGCGACCTCGTCGGCGGGGCGGCCGTTGATCGTGTCGACGCGGACGAGCGACGGGAACCGCTCGGAGCGGCGCGGGCCGCGCACGGGGCCGCCGACGCGGTCGCCCGAGACGAGCTCGCAGCGCTTGACCTGCGCGGCGGAGATGTAGACGTCGTCGTCGGTCGGCTCCGGCGGCGCGAGCCGCACGAACCCGGAGCCGTTGGCCAGCAGCTCGACGACGCCCTCGACGGCGCGCTCCTCGGCGGCCGGCGGCTGCTCCGCCTCCGGCTCGGCCTCGGCCTCGGGGCGGCGCCGTCGTCGTCGCCGCTGTCGGCGTCGCGCGGGCGGGCGCGGCCCCGGCCGCCTCGGCGGCCGCGGCGCGGGCGGCGCTCCGGCTCATCGTCCTCGGCGGCCTCGGCGGCCTCGCCCGCCTCGGCGGCGTCGGCGGCCTCGGCGGCCTCGGCGGCCTCGGCGGACGGCTCGGCGCCGGCCTGGCGGGCGAGGATCGCCTCCACCAGATCGGCCTTGCGCAGCCGGCGGAAGCCGTCCACGCCCAGTTCGTTGGCCAGCAGATGCAGGTCGGCCAGCGGGCTCTGCTCCAGCTCGGAGCGGTCCAGCACGGAAGACATGTCTTCCCCCTTCGTCGTGTCGGTCGGTGGGCACCGGGCCGCGTTGAGCGCAGCGGCCGGCGACCGTTCTCGCCCGTTCAGGCTAGCGGCCCGCCGTCGGGATAGCGGTCCGGCGTCAGGCCCTCGTCGGGCGCGAGCTCGCGCTCGCCGCGCAGCGCGGCGCGGACCGCGAGGAAGTCGGCGGCCGCCGCGACGTCGTGCACGCGCAGGATCTGCGCGCCGGCGTCGACGCCGTACGACAGCGCGGCGAGCGTGCCCGCCTCGCGCTCGCGCGGCCCGCGGCCGGTGATCGCGCCGACGAAGTCCTTGCGCGAGACGGCGAGCAGGATGGGCCGGCCCAGCTCCCGCACGGCGTCCAGCCGCCGCAGCACGGCGACGGTCTGGGCCGGGGTCTTGGCGAAGTCCGGCCCCGGGTCGAGGACGATCTGCTCCTCCGCGACGCCGCGGGCGACGGCCGCCGCCATCCGCTCGCGCAGGAAGCCGACGACGTCGGCGACGACGTCCTCGTAGCGGCCCGGCTCGAGCAGCGTGCCCTTCGGCTCCACGCGCGTGTGCATGACCACCAGCGCGGCGCCGGAGCGCGCGCAGACGTCGGCGAGGCGCTCGTCGCGCAGGCCGGAGACGTCGTTGACCATCGCGGCGCCGGCGGCCACGGCCGCCTCGGCGACCTCCGGCTTGTGCGTGTCGACGGAGACGACCGCGCCCTCCCCCGCCAGCTGCTCGACGAGCGGCAGCACCCGCTCGATCTCCTCCCCGGCCGGCACGGGCGGCCGGTCGCCGCGCGCGGACTCCCCGCCGACGTCGAGGATGTCCGCGCCCGCCTCCAGCAGCCGGCGCGCATGCTCGAGCCGCTCGGCGTGCGACAGCGACCCCTGCCCGTCCGAGAACGAGTCCGGCGTCGCGTTGACGATCCCCATCAGCAGCGGCCGCCCGCCGAGCTCGAGCTCGCGCCCGGCGGCCCGCAGGACGGGGGCGGTCACGGCCTCAGCCGCGGACCCGGAACGTGGCGCTGTGGCCGCGCGTGGCCTGGCCGCGGCGGTCCGTCGCCGTGACGGAGTACCGGTGCCGCCCGGGCCGGAGCTTGCGGCGGACCCGCATCTGCGTGCGCCGCGTCGTCCCCACCTTGCGGCCGTCGACGTAGAGCGTGAACCGCTGCGGGCCCCAGCGCTCGAAGCCCGGCGTCCACTTGAGCAGCGGGCGCGGGGGCTTCGGCACCGTCGAGGGCCGGACGCCCGGAGCGCGTCGGCGGCCGGTCGTAGACCGCCACGGCGAGCCGGCTGGCCCCGGGGCCGCCCTGGAGCATGGCCACGCTGGCGTTGCCGCCCAGGTCGGCGCTGATCGCCAGATGGCCGGGCAGCGGCGCGCCGAAGTTCGGCGAGGAGGCCGTGAACGGCCGTTCGAAGGGCCGCGAGCCCTCCTTGCGCCGGGCGATCACGCTGCCGCCGCCGTCCGCCGTCCCGGCGCGCCAGGCCACGAACGTGTCGTTGCGCTCCGAGGCGGCGACGACGGGCCCGGGCGCGGCCGCGCTCTGCGCCGTGTCGAGGCGCACGGCGCGGTTGAAGCGGTCGAACACGTCGAGGTAGGAGGAGAAGACCGCGTTGTCGCCGGCCTGGGCGACCGACGCGCCGAGGCCGCGGCCCGTGAAGTCCAGCCTGGGCGCCCCGCTGGTCTGCCCGGCGTCGATCGCGGCGGGCGGCTCGTACGTCGAGCCGAGCAGCCGCCGCGCGATGCTGCGCGAGCGCCCGCCGATGTCCTGGCGGAACGCCACCCATGCGAACGACCCGTCGTCCTCGATGTCGATGTCGGGCGAGTCCGCGCTGCCGCCCGCGCCGCCCTCGAAGTCGGGGAGCGTGAGGTCCTGCGGGAAGCTCGACAGCGTCGTCCCGGTCAGCCGCCGGGAGAAGACGTGGGTGCGGCCGTCGCCGCCGTCCTCGCCCCAGACGCCGACGGCGTTGCCCTCGGCGCTCACGGCGACCCGCGGCCGCAGCGCGCCGCCGCCGGCCGCGCGCGCCGGGTCGATGTCCAGCGGCGCCGGGATCGGCGTCCAGCCGCCCTGGTAGCGCGCCGCGCGCACGTCGCCGGCCGCCGACCAGATCGCGTAGGCCGCCTCGTTGACGCCCATGTCGACCGCGAGGCCCGACGCGCCGCCGCCGCCGAGGACGGTGGGCGCGGCCGGCCTGCCCCGGCCCTTCAGCTGGGTGGCGACGACCTCGCCGCCGGCGATCCAGGCGACCACCAGGCGGCCCCGGTCGACGGCCGTGACCGCCGCCTCGCTGACCGCGGCGCCCGCCGACAGCCGCTCGGGCCGGGCGAAGCCGCCGTTGCGGATCCGCGACAGGAACACCTGCGGCACGCCCGCCTCGCGCTTGATGTAGACGATCCCGCCCGTGCCGTCACGGGCCATGTCGACGTCACCCAGCGCGTCGATCTCGCCCGGGCCGTCGACGGCGACCGAGCGGAACCAGCCCGCCTGCGCCGGGGCGGCGAGGGCGAGGCAGAAGAGTGCGGTGAGGAGGGCGGCGAGGCGTGGCATACGGTGCTGTGCAACCGGCGGGGGCGGGGAAAGTTACGGCGTGCCCAGGACGGGTCCGGTTCGTGACGCGTCGTTGCGGGCTGTCGCCTCTGGCCGGGGGAGTGCTGCGACGACGAACGTCAACGGCGCTGGGTGGGGAAGCGAGGGAGTGCCACGCCCGCGAGATGCGAGTTTGTGCGGCTCAGCGCAACAAAGTCGCATCTCGTGAGGCGACCGTTCGCGAGATGCGAGTTTGTGCCGCTCAGCGCAACAAAGTCGCATCTCGCGGGAACGCCCTCGCCCCCTCGCCTCCCCCACCCAGCCGCAGTTGACGTCCGGTGGCGCAACTCCCCCGGCCGGGACTCACCCGACCACGATCCCCTCGGCCTCCGCCTCCACACCCCACGCCGAGACCTCGCGCTCCACCCGCTCCGCGTCCCACCCCAGCTCGGCCGCCCATGGCCGAGGCCACCCGCCGGGGCGCCTCCGAGCCGAGTAGGCGCGCGGCGGTCAGCCCGAGCCGGGTGCGCCGGAGCAGCACGTCGCCGACCGCTCGGGCCTGCTCGCGGCGGGCGGCGTAGGCCGCCTCGGCCAACAGGTCGGGCCGGTCCGGGACCACGGGCTCGGCCAGCTCCGGGCGCTCGGCGGCGATCCGGAGGACCTCGTGCGCCGCGTAGCCGTAGCGCCCCGCCAGCTGGTCGTAGGCGTCGGCCGGCACGCCCGGCACCCGCGGCAGGTCGGCGGCGTCCACCGCCATGCCGAGCGGGACCTGGTGCGTCCGGCACGGCGCGTCGCGGCCCTCGCGCTCCACGATCCGGTCGACGGTCATCTTCGCCATCCGCCGCCAGGTCGTCAGCTTCCCGCCGGTGATCGTGACCATCCCGCTGGACGTCTCGTACAGCTCCGCCTTGCGCGAGATGTCGACGGACTTCTTCGGGTCCCCGGTCGAGATCAGCGGCCGGACGCCCGCGAACGCGCCGACCACGTCGCGCGGCGTCAGCGCGGTGGCGAAGAACGAGTTGACCGCGTCGAGCAGGTAGTCCACGTCGGCCTCGGCCGGCCGGACGTGCTCGAGGTCGCCCTCGTAGTCGTTGTCGGTGGTGCCGATCAGCGTCTGCCCGAGCCACGGCAGCACGAAGATCGTCCGCCCGCCGCCGGCCGGGGCGATGGCGCCCGCCACCAGCGGCAGCGCGTCGCCGTCGATGACGAGGTGCGTGCCGCGGCTCGGCCGGATCACCGGCACCTCGGCCTCGTCGTGCAGCTCGTTCGGGCGCAGGACGTCGGCCCAGACGCCCGTCGCGTTGACGACGTTGGCGGCGCGCACGTCGAGCGCGGCGCCGGTGGCCGTGTCGCGGAGGCGCGCGCCGGCCGCGCGGCCGCCCTCCTCGAGCAGCTCGGTCGCCTCCACGCCGTTGACCGCCACGGCGCCGAAGCGCTCCGCCTCGGCCAGGACGGTCAGCACGAGCCGGGCGTCGTCGGTCTGGCAGTCGTAGAACAGGTAGCCGCCGGACGGCCGCCGCTCCTCCAGCGCGGGCACCAGCTCGAGCGCCTCGTCGCCGCCGATCACGCGGTGCCGCGCCGGGCTCCAGTCCGTGTCCTCGCGCGCGCGGCGGCGGGCGAGCGGGGACAGCCGGTCGACGGCCATCACGTCGTACATGTTGAGCCCGAGCCCCATCAGCCGGTCCGGGCGCGCGCCGTCGAACGCGGGCACGATCAGCGGCAGCGGCCGCACGAGGTGCGGCGCGAGCGCGACGTTGATCTGGCGCTCCAGCAGCGCCTCGCGCACGAGGCCGAGGTCGAAGTTCTGGAGGTAGCGCAGCCCGCCGTGGACGAGCTTGCTCGAGCGCGACGACGTGCCGATCGCGAAGTCGCCGCGCTCGACCAGCGCCACCGAGTAGCCGCGGGTCGCGGCATCCAGCGCCACGCCCGCGCCCGTGATCCCGCCCCCGATGACGAGCACGTCGAAGGGATCGGACTCCAGCGCGCGGATGGCGTCGGCGCGCGCGAGCACTAGTCGAGGAAGCTCCGGAAGGCCTCGATCGGCTCGCGCTCGGGCGCCGGCTTGGAGCCCTTGCCGCGGCCGAGGTGGATCAGCCCGAGCGCCCGCTCGCCGTCCGGGATGCCGCACGCGGCGCGGCCCGCGGGCGTGCGCAGGACCTCGGGCGTCCGCCAGTAGCCGTCGAGCCCGCGCTCGTGCGCGCCGAGCAGCACGATGTAGGTCGCGCAGGCGGCGGCGGCCAGGTCCTCCTCGTCGGCGACGGGATCGTCGCCGCACTGCACCACGGACGCCGCCACGAGCGTCGGCGCCCGGTCGAGCTTGGCGGCCGACTCCGGCCCGGCGGCCTCCTTGAGCGCCTCCAGCGCGCGCGGGCCGATCACGCGGAACCGCCACGGGTTCGTGAGGTGGTGGTTGGGCGCCCAGCGCGCCAGCTCGAACAGCTCGTCCAGGATCGCCGGCTCGACCGGCGTGGGGTCGTAGGCCTTCTGCGTGCGCCGCGTGCGGATCAGCTCGTCGAACTCCACGCTCGATCAGGCTACTGTGCCGCGCTCATGGCGACCGGCAGCGTGGCGCGGCTGTGGCGGTGGCCCGTGAAGTCGATGGCGGGCGAGGAGGTGCGCGCACTCAGCGTCGGCCCCGGAGGCGTCGGCGGGGACCGGATCCAGGCCGTGCTGCACCAGCACAAGGGCGAGTGGAAGCCGCTCACCGCCCGCGAGGCGCCCGGCCTGCTCGCCTGGTCCGCGAGCTACCCGTTCGACCTCGACGCGGGGCTCGACCCCGCCCGCCCGCCGCACGCGATCGTCCACGCGCCCGGCGGCCGGCGGTCCTGGCGCTGGGGCGACCCGCACCTGCGCAGCGCGCTGGAGGCCGACCTCGGCCGCGGCGTGCGGCTGATCCGCGACACGGACGGCGTCCTCGACGTGCCCGGCACGCTCCTGGTCACGAGCGACGCGACGCTGCGCGCGCTGGGCGAGGAGCTGGGCGGCCCGGTCGACGTGCGGCGGTTCCGGCCGACCCTGCACCTGGACGTCGACGCGCCCCCGTGGTCCGAGGCGGGCTGGGCCGGCGCGGAGCTCGCGTTCGAGGGCGGCGTGCGGCTCCGCGTGGACGGGCCGTGCGAGCGCTGCGCGATCCCGACCCGCCATCCCGACACGCAGGTCAAGTGGCCGGGCCTGCTCTCCCACCTGGCCGCGCAGCACGAGCAGAACTTCGGCGTCCTCGTGCGCGTCGTGGAGCCGGGGCGCGTCGCCGCGGGCGAGACGGTCCGGATCGAGACTTCAGGTTCCGGCCTAAGCGGCCGATAAGGGACACGCCCGATCCCCACTGGAGGAAGAAGTGCTTCGCATCGACGAGTCGTCCAAGACGCTGGTGGCGCCGCAGGCCGGAGGCCTCGTGGCCGGCGCCGCGCCCGAGCGCGAGGAGCTCCTGGCGCTCGTCGGCGCCTCATGGGAGGCCTTCGCGCAGGAGCTGGGCATGCCCACGCTCCGCTACCTCGCCGCCGAGCCCATCCCCGGCATCGACATCCTCGCCTTCGACGAGCAGGCCGGCCGCACCGTCGTGGTGCAGGTCACCGGCGAGACCGTCGAGTGGCAGCTGATCCGCTCGCTCCAGGCTGCCGCCGCCGTCGCCGCGATGGACGCCGCGCAGCTCGCGTCGTTCCACGAGGCGCTCGAGGCCGCCGTCCCGGGCGACTCGCCGCAGATCGTCGTGATCGCCGGCGCGTTCGACCCGAGCGCGCTCGCCACGGCGTCCTGGCTCAGCCGCCGCCACGGCGTCGAGATCTCCACTTTCAGCATCGCCGTGCTGCGCTTCGGCGCCGAGCGCCTGCTGTCCGTGCACCGCGAGCCGCGCGCCGGCCAGTCGGCCGACCCGGCCTCCGAGGTGCAGTGGATGCTCACCGGCGAGACGCCCGCCGCCGCCCCGGCCGCCCCGGCCGTCCCGGCCGCCTCCAGCACGCCGCCGCCCGGCAAGTAGCACCCGGCGGCCCCGGCCGCCCGTCCTGCGTCAGATCCGTCCCCACGACCGCGCCCCGGCTATCCGCCGGGGCGCGGCCGTTCGGGACGGCTACCTGCTCGCGGCGTGGGCCGCGTCGTTGCGGCCCGTCACCTTGATCCGCGCGACCTGCGGGTCGTGGTCGGACGTCTGGTCCGCGAACTCCGCGTTCATGTGCACGGAGTCGTACTCGGGCGTCGGGGCCAACAGCGCCGGGCTGACCAGGATCTGGTCGAGCACCTGCGAGTTGCCCTCGAAGTCGTACGAGTAGCGCTCGTTCTGCGGCAGCAGGTCGAACAGCGTGGTCAGCGCGCCGTCGGTCTCGAGGATGTCCACCGTCTCCGAGAAGTCGAAGTCGTTGATGTCCCCGAGCACGATCACGCGTGCCTGCTTGTCCGCCGCGAGGACGTCGCCCACGAACTCGTTGACCAGCGTCGCCTGCTGGTGGCGGCCGTCAGGGCCGATCTCCGTGTGCCGCACCGGCGGCTGGAGGTGCCCGAACAGCGGGTCGTCGCCGCCCTTGGAGGCGAAGTGGTTCGCCACCGCGATCAGCGTCCGGCCGCGCCAGCGGAACTCGCCGGCGAGCGGCTTGCGGCTGGCGAGCCAGGCATCGTCGCCCGGCTCGATCCGGCCCGGGCTGAGCGTCAGCTCCGGCCCGTGCCTCGTGTCGACCACGCCCACCGCGTTGGTCGACGTGCCGCCCGGCCGGTCCACGAACTCCAGCCCGCGGTCGGTGCGGAACAGGAAGCCGACGCGGATGTTGCCGCCCGGCGCGCCGCCGTCCTGGTGGGCGACCGGGTCGATCTGCCGGTACTGGTAGGCCGGCCCGCCGGCGGCGCTGATCGCGCCGATCAGGTCCGTCCAGGTCTGCGACGCGTCGACGACCGGGCTGTTGGCCCCGCCCGACGTGCCGTTGTTGTCCTGGATCTCCTCGACGGCGACGATGTCGGGGGCCTGCATGCGCGTCACGAGCGTCGCCGCGAGCGCCGCGTACTTGGCGCGCTGCGCCGCGCTCGGGTTCGCGCCGAGCGGGGTGAGGTTCTCGACGTTGAACGAGCCGACGGACAGCTCGTCGTCGTCGGGCGCCTCCGTGACCTCCTTCTCGAGGCCGCCGTCCGTGAGGGTCGGCGGGCTCAGGACCTGCACCTTGAAGTTGTTGAACGTGTAGTCCATGACGCCCTCGACACTGCTCAGGCGATCTCGGACGTCGGCCAGCGGCATGCGCTGCGCGTTCGCGAGCAGCACCTCGTCGTCGAGGTGGATGCGCTCCGGGTTGAAGTCGTCCGCGACGGCCTGGAGCCCACCGCGGGCGGTGAACGGTCCGGCGAACTTCCCGCCGTCGCCGACCACGGGGATCTCGCCGAAGCCCGTCGGCCCGACGACACGCGGGTCGTTCACCCGCACCTTCATGCCCTCGACGGTCTCGTAGAAGTCGATGCCGTCCTCGTCGGGATCGAACATCGGGTTCAAGTCGACGTCGTCGACCGAGTCGTTGTCGATGACCCGGTTCGGCGGCACGCGGCCGCCCTCGCCGAGCACCACCGCGGGGATCGCGGGGCCGGCGCCGAGGACGGTCGTCGACGGCGTGACGATCTGCGTGAGCCCGAGCGACGCCGCGGCGCCGCGGAACTCCGCCACGCGGCCGCTGACGCGCACCTGCTGGCCGGGGACGATCTCCGCGGCCGGCGCGACGTCGGTGAACACGAAGATGCCCTCGGACGTCGCGTCGTTGCCGTCCTGGAGCGGGTCCTGCATGAAGTACCCGCGGGTGCGGCGGGCGGTGACCACGCCGGTCACGTTCGACACGGCGTCGTCGAGATGCGGCGAGACGTGGGCCAGGCCCTGGATCTCGCGGATCTTCAGCTCGAGGCCGAGCGTCGTGAACGAGGCGCTCGTGTCGCCGCCCATCGCGTCCGGCGGGTCATCGCCGTCGACGTCGTGCACCTTCTCGGCGTGCACGGTCAGCGTGCACTGCTCGGCGCGGGAGAACGTCCCGGCCGGCTCGAGCGCGAACGTCGTCGGGCCGCCGGTGACGGTCAGCGTGTGAACACCGCTGTCGGCGCACGAGAGCGAGAACGCCTCGGCGTCGGTCGTGACGGGCTCGCTGAACGTCACCGAGACGTCGCTGTCGAGCGGAACGTCGGTCGCGCCGCTCGCCGGCGTCGTGGAGGCCACGGACGGGGCGGCGTCGAGCGGGCAGACCGCGAGATCCGTCTGGAGGCCGCGCGGGGCCGGCGGGTCGATGACCTCGAAGTCGGCCAGGTTGTTGTCCGTGTCCTGGCAGCCGCCGCTGATGCGGATCGCGGAGCTGGAGTTGCTCAGCGTGGGCGTCGGGGCGGTCTCGAAGAAGTTCGCCCCGCCGTAGCCGACGAGATCGATGATGCGCGCCGTCTGGGCGGCGTCGCAGACCGTCGAGCCGCCGTTGCACCCAAGCCCGGTCGTCCCGTTGGCGAGCGCGACCTTGCCGGCGGTGGCCGACATGTTGATCGGCGTGGAATCCGCGAAGTTGGCGGGCGTCGGCTGGCCGACCGTTCCGCCGGCCTCCTGGACGAGCAGGTACTCGCCGGCGCGCAGCGTCACCGCGGGCAGCTCGGTCAGCTGCGTCGTGGAGGCCCCGAAGTTGCCCGTGCCGGCCGCGCTCGTGTACTGGATCGACTTGCCGCCGAGCGGGACGTCGGTCCGGCCGCGGTTGAACAGCTCGACGAAGTCGTGGGTGTACGGCGCGCCGAAGTTGCTGCCCCCGCCGTAGACCTGGCTCACGACGAGGTTGGGTGATGGTGCGGCTTGTACGGCCGCGGGCAGCGCGAGCAGCGCGCCCGCGGCCATCCCGGCCGCAAGGAAGCGTGAATGCATGGCGCAAACCTAGTGCGGTTCGCGATGCCCGTGTGTCAGAGTTGTTGTACTTCGCCCAGGACCTCGGAAACTGAGGCCTTCGCGTCGCCGAAGAGCATCGAGGTCTTGGGGTCGTAGAAGAGCGGGTTGTCGATGCCGGCGAAGCCGCTGGACATCGAGCGCTTGAGCACGATGACCGAGCTGGATTTGTCGACGTCGAGGATCGGCATGCCGTAGATCGGGGAGTCGGCGACGGTCCTGGCGGCGGGGTTCGTGACGTCGTTCGCGCCGATGACGAGGGCGACGTCGGTCCGGGCGAACTCGCCGTTGATGTCGTCCATCTCCTTGAGCTTGTCGTAGGGCACGTCGGCCTCGGCCAGCAGGACGTTCATGTGCCCCGGCATGCGCCCGGCGACGGGGTGGATGGCGTAGAGCACCTCCACCCCGCGCTTCTCGAGCTCCGTGGCGAGGTCGGCGACCGCCCGCTGGGCCTGCGCCACCGCCATGCCGTAGCCGGGCACGACGACGACGAGCCGCGCGTAGGAGAGCTGGATCGCGACGTCGGCGGCGCTCGTGGAGCGCACGGTGCCGCCGTCCGTGCCGGCCGCCAGCGCTGGGCCGCCCGCGCCGACGCCCGCGAAGAACACGTTGCCGATCGAGCGGTTCATCGCGTCGGCCATCTGCTTGGTGAGGATCGAGCCGGACGCGCCGACCAGCATGCCGGCGACGATCAGCGCGGTGTTGTCCAGCGCGATGCCCGCGGCGGCGGCCGAGAGGCCGGTGAACGCGTTGAGCGTCGAGATCACCACCGGCATGTCGGCGCCGCCGATCGGCAGCACGGCGAGCACGCCGAGCAGGCCGGCCGCCAGCAGGATCCCGACGAACAGCAGCTCGGAGTCGCTGCCGGCGGCGATGACGACGGCCAGGGCGACGGAGACGAGCGCGAGCGTCGCGTTGACCGCCCGCGGGATCTTGAACCCGCGCTTGAGCGTCTCCTGGAGCTTGAGGAAGGCGATGTTCGAGCCCCAGAACGAGATCGAGCCGATGATCGCGGCGAACAGGATCGGGATCAGCGTCTCCAGCTCCAGGTCGCCGCCCTCCTCGCGGAACTCGACGAACGAGATCAGCGCCACCGCGCCACCGCCGACGCCGTTGAACAGCGCCACCATCTGCGGCATCGCGGTCATCTTCACGCTGCGCGCGCTCGGGACGCCGACGGCGGTGCCGATCGCGACGCCGAGCACGATCAGCGCCCAGTCGCCGGTCTCCTCGTGCAGCAGCGTGGCGAACACCGCGATCGCCATGCCGACGGCCGCGATCTGGTTGCCGCGCACCGCCGTGCGCGGGCCGCGCAGCATGTGCAGCCCCGTGATGAACAGCACGAAGGCCACGATGTAGAGCAGGCTGATGGCGTCGTCGCGGCTCATTCGTTCGGGTCCGGTCGTCTCGACGCTCGCCACCGGCATCCGCTGGCGCGGCCTCGCCTTGAACATCCCGAGCATCCGGTCGGTCACCAGGAAGCCGCCGACGACGTTGATCGTCCCGAAGGCGATCGCGATCACCAGCAGCAGCTCCTCGAGGAACCCGTCGGCCGGCCCGATCAGCAGCAGGCCGCCCAGCACGACGATGCCGTGGATCGCGTTGGTGCCGGACATCAGCGGCGTGTGCAGCGTGTTCGGCACCTTCGAGATGACCTCGAAGCCGACGAACGCGGCCAGCACGAGGATCGCCAGTTCGGTGAGCAGGTCCATCAGGCCGTGGCCACCTCCCGGGCGCGCTCGTGGACGATCTCGCCGCCGCGGGTGATGCACGCCCCGGCGATCACCTCGTCGTCGAAGTCGAGCGCCAGCGCGCCCTCGTCGCCGCTCATCAGCTCGAGCAGCGACAGCACGTTGCGGCCGTAGAGCATCGACGCGTGCTCGGCCATGCTGGACGGAACGTTGAGCGGCGTGGCGATCGTCACCCCGTTGTCGGTCGCGAACGTCTCCCCGGGCCTCGCCAGCTCGCAGTTGCCGCCCGCCTCGCCGGCCAGGTCCACGATCACGGAGCCCGCCCGCATGCCCTCGACGGCCTCGGCCGAGATCAGCTTCGGCGCCGGGCGGCCGGGCACCAGCGCGGTGGTGATGATCACGTCGGACTTGCCCATCTGGACGGTGAGCGCCTTGCGCTGGATCTCCTGCTCCTCCGGCGTGAGCTCACGCGCGTAGCCGCCGGCCGCCTCGGCGTCGCCGACGCCCTCGACCTCGAAGAACTTCGCGCCGAGCGACTCGATCTGCTCCTTCACGGCGGCGCGGACGTCGAACGCGGTGACCACGGCGCCCAGCCGCCGGGCGGTCGCGATCGCCTGGAGGCCCGCCACGCCGGCGCCGAGCACGAGCACCTGCGCGGGCGGGATCGTGCCGGCGGCGGTCATCAGCATCGGGAAGAAGCGGTCCTGCTCCTGCGCCGCGATCAGCACGGCGCGGTAGCCGGCGACCGTGGCCTGGCTGGACAGCGCGTCCATCGACTGCGCGCGCGAGATGCGCGGGATCGCCTCCATCGCGAAGCTCGTGGCGCCGCTGGCGGCGATCGCGCGGATGCCCGCGCCGTTGGTCAGCGGCCCGAGGAAGCCGATCAGCACGGACTCGCCGTTGAGCCGGGCGGTCTCGGCGTCCGACGGCGCGACGACCTTCGCCACCACGTCGGCCCCCCACGGGTCGCCGATCGTGGCGCCGGCCTCGGCGAACGCGTCGTCGGCCAGCCCGGCCGCCGCTCCGGCGCCCGGCTCGATCACGACCTCGTGACCGGCAGCGGTCATCCGCCGCACGACGTCGGGCACGACGGCCACCCGCCGCTCGCCCTCGGCGGTCTCCTTTGGGACTCCCACTCTCATCGGGGGCGGAACCTACATCAGCGCACCCACTGCCAGCCCGGCGAGGAACCCGGCGCGGCGGGCCGAGGCGGGCCGCGCGACGGTCGCGAGGGCGGCCGCGGCGACCGGCGAGGCCGCGCCGGGCGCGGGTTCGGCGGTGGGCGCAGCGGGCGGGGCCTCGCCGGTGCGCGCCGGCGGCGCCGCCCGCGGGCGCGGCGCACGGCTCGTCGCGCGCGGCGACGCGGCCGGCTTCGGCGCGGGCCGTGGCGGTCGGGGTCGGCTGCGCGGTCGGGGCCGCCTTCGGCGCGGAGCGGCGCGCGCGCGGCACGGCGGCCAGCGGCAGCGGCTTGCGTGCCAGCGCCATCACCGCCTGCGCGGTGACCCACACCGGCGTCTGGCGGCTGGTGCGCGAGTAGCGGACCTCCCCGGACGGCGCGGTCAGCGAGCGGAGGTAGGCGAGCGGGTCGCGCGAGCCGCGACGCCGGACCCGCGCGGGGTCGCGCCGCGCGGCCAGCAGGGCCTGCACCGCCCAGGCCGTCGACTGCGCGTTCGAGGCGCCGCCGGGGACGAGCGGGAAGCCCCCGTCCGCGTTCTGGCGGCGCACCAGGAACCGCACGGCGCGGCGGACGGTCTTGGTCGCGCGCCGTCGCGCGGCGACGAGGCCCTGGACGGCGGCGCCGGTGTCGTCGATCCCGGACGGGCCGCCGCGGCCCGCGAAGTTGAAGCCGCCGTCGGCGTTGGCCTGGCGCGCGAGCCAGCGGCCTCCGGACCGGACCGCGCGCGAGGACGCCGGCCGCCCCGCGGCGCGCAGGGCGAGCAGGGCGAACGCGGTCGTGTTGACGCGGCCGGCGAAGCTGCCGTCGGCGCGGCGGCGGGAGACCAGCCGCGCGACGAGGTCGCGGCCGCCGAAGTCGCGCGGCGACAACCCCGACGCCGCGAGCACGAGGATCGTCCGCGACAGCGCGCCGAGGTCGCCGAGGTCCCCGGCGCCGGCGCGCGTGTAGTCGATGGCGCTCGGATCGCCCACGTCGCGCGGGTTGCGGCCGGCGGCCGCCAGGCCGAGGGCGGTCCAGCCCGTGTGCAGCTGGGTCGAGCGCTGCCCGGGCGCGCCGCCCCAGCCGCCGTCGCTGTTCTGCGCGGCGGTGAGGTAGCGCAGCGACGCCCGCGCGGCGGCGGCGTCCGCCTGCGCATCGGCGCGTGCCGGGGCCGGCGCGGCGAGCACGGTGGCGGCGGCGACGAGGGCGAGCGCGGGCACGACCACGTTGCGCGGCGGGTGGGCGGGCTTCCAAGTCACCTCCATCCGCGTCCGGAACCGCTCCAGCGCGTTCGCCAGCGCCGGCCCGAACGCGAGGCAGAACACGATGTTGCCGACCGCGTGCGCGACGTCGAACGGCAGCGAGGTGGCGAACGTCGCGCCGAGCTTGGCGGCGGTGTGGTCGCCCGAGTAGGTGACCCACAGGTGGAGGTTCATGACGGCGCCGAACGCGAGGCCCGCGACGCCGCACGCCACCGCCATCGGCAGGCGCCGGAAGCGCCGCGCCGTGAGCCGCGCCAGCAGCGCGCCGGCGACGCCGACCCCGCCCCAGCCGGCCATCTGCCACGGGGTCCACGGCCCCTGGCCGAAGAACAGGTTCGAGGCCAGCGCGCCGACCGCGCCGACCATGAAGCCGGGCGCGCCGCCGAGCACGAAGCCGCTGATCAGCACGATGTCGGTCATCGGCTTGACGTTCGGGAGCGGCGCGAACGCGATCCGCCCGAGCGCGGCGAGCGCCGCCAGCGTGGCCACGAGCGCGAGCACGCGCGTCGTCGGGTGCTCGCGCTCGTACCACGCGAACCCGGCCGCCAGCGCGACGACGAGCACGAGCGTGGAGGCCGCGATCCACGTCATCGCGCCACCTCGAGAGCCTCGCCGGCCGCGATCAGCGCGGCCCCCTGCTCGGGCGTCAGCGCGGCGCCGCCGAGCACGCGCGCGGTCTGGGTGGCGAAGTACCAGCCGCCGCCGAGCACCTCGGCGGTCGGCGCGTCGGCCACCGGCCGGCCGTCGCCGAGCAGGACGGTCCGATCGGCCCACGCGGCCGCGAACTCGGCGTCGTGGGTGGCCACGATCACGGCCGCGCCGCCGGCGGCCAGGCGCCGCAGCCGCTCGGCCAGCCGCTGCTTGTGGCCCCAGTCCATCCCGCGCGTGGGCTCGTCCAGGCACACCACCGCGGGCGGCTCGGCGCCGTCGAGCACGATCTCGAGCGCCAGCCGCTGGCGCTCGCCGCCCGACAGGTCACGCGGGTGCCGCGCCGCCAGCCCACCCAACCCGGCACCGGCGAGCCGCTCGGCCGGCAGCTCGGCGTCGACGCGGTCGTGCAGGAAGTAGTCGCCCGGGTGCTGGAGCAGCAGCGCGACCCGCCCCGCGGCGCGGACCTTGCCGCGACTCGGCTTCTCCAGCCCCGCCGCGAGCCGCAGCAGCGTCGACTTCCCCGCCCCGTTGCGCCCCATCAGCGCCACCGTCTCCCCAGGCGCGACCCGCAGGTCGACGCCACGCAGGACCGGAGCGGCGCGCTCGAACCAGACGCGCTCGAACCGCAACACCGGGGTCAGGTCTTGCATTCGGTCATCGGCGGCCGTCGGTGTGACCGAATGCAAGACCTGACCCCCGAGGGAGTGGCGGGCGGCCTTGACGCTCACCGGGCGCTCCTCGCGCCCCGCCAGCGCGAACAGGCGCGCGATCGGCGTCTCCGGCCGCTCGCGCAGGAACGCCCCGGGCGCGCCGTCGAACGCGACGGCGCCGGCCTCGAGCGCGATCACCCGGTCGGCGGCGGGCAGGCAGCGCTCGAGCCGGTGCTCCGCGAGCAGCACCGCCGTCCCCCACTCCTCGTTGATGCGCCGCAGGACGCCGAGCAGCTCGTCGCCGGCCACGGGGTCGAGCTGGGAGGTCGGCTCGTCGAGCAGGACGACCTGCGGCCGCCCGGCCAGCGCCGCGCCGAGCGCCACGCGCTGGAGCTCGCCGCCCGACAGCTCGTGCGTCGAGCGGTCGAGCAGGCCGGCGATCCCGAGCGCGAGCGCCGCCTCCTCGACGCCCCGCGCCACGGCGGCCGGCGCGAACCCGCGGTTCTCCAGCGGGAACGCCAGCTCGGCGCGCACCGTGCCCATCAGGACCTGCGTCTCGGGGTCCTGGAGCAGCGTGCCCGCCACCGCGGCGAGCGCGCCCGGGCCGTGCTCGCGCGTGTCGAGCCCGCCGCAGCGCAGCGTGCCGGCGAACGTGCCGCCGTGGAAGTGGGGCACCAGGCCGGCGGCGGCGCGCAGCAGCGTCGACTTGCCCGACCCGGAGCCACCTGCGACGACCACGAACTCGCCCGGCTCGACGGCCAGCGTGACGTCGCGCAGCGCCGGCTCGCCCGTTGCCGGATACGAGTACGTGACGGCCTCGAGCTCGAGCGCGCTCACGACTCGATCCCCCGGCGGTCGGCGAACGGCGCGAGCGCGCACAGCGCCAGCGCGGCGGTCAGGAGCAGCGTCGTGGCGTCCACGGGCGCCTCGGTCCGCGGGTAGGCGGCGAACGCGGCCCAGCCCTCGAGCTCCGCCGCCACGCCGAGCGCCGCGAGCGCGACCGCGGACGCGGCGAACGCGAGATCGTGGCGCGACCACGGGCGCGGGCGGCGCTGCGGCCGCCGGCCGATCGCGAAGCCGCGGACCTCGAGCGTCGCGGCGACGTCGGTCGCGCGGTCGAGCGCCCCGCCGGTGACGGCGCGCAGCACCGCGACACGGTCCGGCGCGCCGCCGCGGCAGCGCTGCGCGTCGGCGAGCCGCCGCGCGTCGCGCGCCAGCACCGGCATCAGCCGCGTCGCCACCGCCGCCGTCACGCCCGACCGCAGCGACACGCGCCGCAGCGCACGCAGCAGCTCGTCCGGGTCGACGGCCGCGGCCAGCAGCGCGGCGCCGCCGATGATGATGAGCGCCCGCAGCCCGAGCACGCCGCCGTACACCAGCGCCTCGAGCGTCACGTCGAGCCGCCCGATGCCCGGCAGCGTCCCGCCGCGGAAGATCACCGTGAGCCCGTCGCGGACGACGAGCGCGTTGACCAGCGCGATCACCGCCGCGAACGGCACGCCCCAGGCGAGGACCAGCAGCACCTGGCGGCCCACCCGCGCGGCGGCCGCCGCCGCCAGCACGCAGCCGAGCATCGCGGCGAGCACGAGCGGGTGCTCGAGCGACAGCGCCACCAGCCCGAGCACCACGCACCAGGTCAGCGCCGGCGCCCGCGCGCGCGGCGTGCAGCGGGCTCGCGCGGCGCCGGTGGATCACCGTGGCTCCACGATCGGCAGCGGAACGGTGCGGCCCTCGTCGATCGCGATCGCGAAGTGGTCCTCGAGCTCGTCCTCGGTCAGCGCCGCGGCGGCGGCCGCCACGCCGGTCCCGTCGACGCCCGTGACCATCCAGGTCGGCCGCTGCGCCTCGATCTGCGTCGCCGCCACGAAGCCGCCGCCGCGACCGAGGGTGCGCTCGACGCGGCCGTCCGCGTCGAGCAGCTCCAGCCGGTCGCCCGCATCGTCGGGCCGGACGAAGACGCCGGACGCGGCGGGGCCGGACTCCAGCTTGCGCGCCGCCGTGTCGCGGCGCATCTCCGCCCACGGGCCGACGAGCACGCGCAGGACCTCCTCGCCCGCCGACTGCTCGAGCACGGAGCGGGCGAGGTCCTCGATCCCCGCGTCCTCGAGCCGCGTCTGGACCTCGTCGCAGGCCGCACCGGCGCCGTCCAGGCACACGAGCCGCACCGGGATCCGGCGGCCGTCGATCGGCGTGTCGAACGGCGCCGGGAACGAGCCGACGACGGCCGGGATCCGCATCGCCCCGCGCCAGTCGTGGTGGTCCCACCAGATCCGGTCGCCGGGCGCGACGCGCTTCTCCGCCGCGCCGACGCCGGCCTCGATGCCGTTCACGTAGTAGAACCAGTCGACGGGCCGCCCGCTCGCGCGCCCGCCGGCGACGCCGTCGATCTCCTGCACGAAGTTGCCGCCGTAGCGGGTGACGACCTCGAAGTCGCGCTGGAGCAGCCGCATCACGGTGTCGCTCTCGCTCACGCTGCCCGTCTTCCTGCGGCCGAGCGACTCCAGGCCGAAGTCGCGCGTGACGGTCAGCGAGCCGTCGCCCGCCTGCTGCTCGCCCTCGCCCGCGCCGCAGCCGGCCGCCGCGAACGCGGCGGCCGCGAGGCAGGCGAGGAGGGCGAGCAGGCGCTTCATCCGGCGCGGACCCCCACAGGGAAGGCGCGGACCATGCCGTCGGCCTCGGCGGTCAGCCGCAGGCGGCCGGGCCCCAGGACGGGGACGCTCGCCCTGCCGTCGGCGCCGGTGACCGCGACGGCGTCGCCGAGCGTGACGGTGGCGCCGGCGACCGGGACGCCGCGGCCGCTGTCGTCGTAGCCGCGCACGGTCACGGCGATCGTCTCGCCCGGCGCCGCGGCGCGGCGGTCCGGCGTGGCCTCGAGCGTCCGCTGGCAGCCGCCCGTGGCCTGCGTGTCGCACCAGAACCACAGCAGCCGGTCGCTCCCGCGGAGCCGGCGCCCGGTGCCGAACGGCCCGGCGACGTCGGCCGCGCCGCCGCGTGCCCACGCGCCGGCCGACCTTGTAGACCCAGCCGTCCTGCCCGCGGTTGCGCTCGCCCGCGATGCGGGTCACGAACAGGCCGCTCGCGTCACGCGGGCGGCGGCCGCAGGAGCCGTAGTCGCGGACCCGGATCGGCACGCGCAGCGCCGCCAGCGCGGCGAGCGGCGTGCCGGCGCCGACCGTGCAGCGCCGGCCGCCGGCCTTCACGCGCCGCTTGGCCGCGCGGACGCGGCGGGCGTCGCGGACCACCGCCTCGCGGCCGACGACCATCGTCGTCACGCGCGGCGCGGCGGCCGACGCCGCAGGCACCGCGGCCGGCGGCGCCGCCACGGCGCCCGCGCGCCAGCATCCCGATGACCAGCGCGCGCCTCATCGGACGAAGAACACCACCCGCGAGCGCCCGCGGGCGAGCGTGTCCCGGTTGCCGAGCTTGTCGACGGCGATCACGTCGAGCACGTAGCGCCCGCGCCGGAGCCGGCGCGGCAGCAGGTAGCTCCAGTCCTGGCGGTCGCCGATCTTGAAGTTCACGCGCCGCCCGCAGCGCGACGGGCGGAAGCGCTCACGGGTCGGCGAGTAGAGCTGGCAGCGGCCGCGGTGCGAGCGCGTGAGGCTGAGCTTGACGGCCCGCAGGCCCGCCGGATCGGGGCTCACCGTGCCGCGAAGGATGCGCGGCGCGCGGCGGCGCTTGAAGCGCTGGCCGTTGCGGATGCCGCGGATCCGCCCGACGGGCGCCGTCGTGTCGCGCGCGACCGGCGCGGACGTGCCGCCGCCGCCGGAGGGCGCCCCCGGCGTCGCGGCGGCGGCGTCGGAGACCGTGATGTCGACGGGCGCGGAGCGCGCGCTGCCGGCCTTCTCGGCCTTGAACCGGTACTGCCCGGCGGTCTCGAACGTGACGGTCGTCCGGCCGCCCGGGCCGACCGGCGCGTCGACGCCGCCGCCGACGATGCGGGCGTCCGGCTCCGGGCTCGCGCTGCCGTCGGACGCGTAGCGGACGACCGAGAGCTCCACCGCCTCGCCGGTCCGCGCGCTCGCCGGCGCGCGCAGCTCGAGCGGCTGGACCGGGTCGTTCTGGCACTCGAAGTCCGGCGGCTGCGCGTCCACGCAGCGGTCCACCAGGAACAGGACGTCGTCGCCCTCCTGAAGCTCGGCGCCGCACACGCCCACCGGGCTGAGCCGGTTGTTGAGCCAGAAGCTCCAGAAGGCGTCGTCGGGGTTGCCGAACGGATACGCCTCGGCCCGGATCCGGTCGACGGAGTAGCCCGCACGCGCTGTTGTAGGTCCCGGCCCAGTCGCCGGCCGTCGCCTGCTCGAGCGCGCCGGCCGCGCTGCGTGCCCGTGCAGCTCTCGCCCGGCTGGCCGCTCTTGTTGACCGGCGCGATGTTGGTGCGCACGCCGGTCTGCTCGACCAGCGTGTCCGACGCGCCCTCGACGCGGACGGTGACGTTGCGCGGGCCCGACGGCGCCCGCCGGAGCGGCGAGCGCGAGCAGGACGAGGCCGGCCGCCAGGCCGGCTTTACGACGAAGATGCATACGGAGCCACCCTTTCCACGAGGGCTGTCGGGCTTCCGGCCGGAGGGAGGTCTCCTGGCTCCCGGGCATGACCCTCTCCGCGCCTTCCCGGCGCCGCGCGAGGCGGCGCCAGTGGCTGCGGTCATGACGACCGCGTGCGGCGGGCTCCCCCGGTCACAGTGGCGGGTCCGCGCCGGATTCTCACCGGCTTCCCTGTCCACCGACCTTGGTCGGTCGTGATTCTATACCGGGGCCATGACCGTCAACCTGACCCGCATCTACACCCGTCTCGGCGACGGCGGGGAGACCCACCTGGGCGACATGAGCCGGGTGCCGAAGACGCACCCGCGCATCGAGGCCTACGGGACGGTCGACGAGCTGAACGCCCAGCTCGGCGTCGCGCTCGCCGGCGGCGGCCTGCCCGACCGCTACGCCGACTGGGTGCGGCGGATCCAGAACGACCTCTTCGACGTCGGCGCCGACATCTCCGTCCCCCACGGCGGCGACCGCTCGCGCCTGCGGGTCGTGCCCGAGCAGACGGAGTGGCTGGAGAAGGCCTGCGACGAGGTCAACGCCGACCTGCCGAAGCTGCGCTCGTTCGTGCTGCCCGGCGGGACGCCGGCGGCGGCGCAGCTGCACGTCTGCCGCACGGTCTGCCGCCGCGCGGAGCGGCGCACGATCGACTGCGGCGACGAGGTCAACCCGGAGTGCGTCCGCTACCTCAACCGGCTGTCGGACCTGCTCTTCATCCTCTCGCGCGGCGCGAACCTCGCCGGCTCGGGCGAGGAGCCGCTGTGGGAGCCGGGCGCCAACCAGTGAGCGAGCCGTCCGCCCAGGGCCTGTTCCCCGCCGAGCACCGCGCGCTGCGGGAGCTGTACGCGATGGCGCGGCAGCTGGCCGCGCACTGGGACCGGCTCGCCGAGCGGCTCGGCGACGACGCGGGCGAGGCGCTTTCCGGCGGCGCGGCCGCGGCGCGCGAGCTGCTGCGCGAGCTCGAGGACCGCACCGGCGCCCACGGGCTGCACGGCTTCCCGGCGGCGCAGGGCGTCGGCGGCCGGCTCGCGGACCTGCGCAACTACGCCGGCGACCTCGCTGCTCGAGCGCAACCAGGCGCTGCGCGCGGCGGTGCTCGACGTCACGCACGTCACGACCCTGCTCGCCTACCTCTCCGCGCTCGCCGACCGCCGCGGCGACGCCGCGCTCGCCGCCTGGCACCGGCGCTGGGAGACGCGGCTGCGCGACGAGCAGGAGCGCGTGATGGCCACCGTCGTCGCGCTGGCCGAGGATCCGGCCGCGGCCGTCGAGCCCGCCTCCCCCACCGCGCTCGGCCGCGCCGGCCACGGCGTGGCGAACGGGCTCGGCACGATCGGCGAGGCGATCGACGGCTCACGCATCGGGCGCGCCGCGCGGCGCGTACGGCGCCGACGACTACGCGGCCGCGGCGGTTCACCCGGCGCAGACGCAGCGACGTCCTCGAGCGGCGGCGGCGCCACGAGCCGCTGCCAGCCGCGCGCGGTCAGCGCGTACACGCCGTCGCGCTCGCGCAGGACGAGCTGCGGGCGGCCGTTGCCGACCGTCGTGGCGAGCCGGCGCCTCGCTCAGCGGCCACTCGCCGTAGTCGCCCAGCCTCGCCACGGCGCGGCGGATGTCCGCGTGGCGGACGCCGCGCTCGAGCAGGTCGTGCACGATCGCCGCCTCCGCGACGTCCTCCACCGAGTAGACGTGCGGGTCGCCGTCGGACTGCGAAGCCCGGATGTAGCCCCACCGCGCCCACTGGCCGATCGTGTTGCCGGACACGCCGGCCAGCTCGCCGGCCTCGCCGGCGAGGAAGCTGGCCGTGGGGCTTCGTCAGCGGACGCGCTCCATCCATCGCCGGACATCCTCCAGCGGCCGGAAGCCGAACTGCTCGTAGAGGCCGTGGGCGTCCTCGGTGAGAAGCGTGAAGCGGCGCAGGTCGCGGACGGCCGGATGCGCGAGCACGGAGGTCAGCAGCGCCTTGCCGATCCCGCGGCCGCGCGCCTCGTGGACGACGAAGACGTCGGCGAGGTAGCCGAAGCTGACGGTGTCGCTGACCACGCGCGCGTTGCCGACCTGGCGGCCGTCCTCGTAGGCGCCGAAGCACAGCGACGCTTCGATGATGCGGTCGTTCTGCTCGCGCGTGCGCGTGCGAGCCCAGTAGCTGTGCTCGCTCAGGAAGCGGTGGACGAGGTCGCGGTCGATCCGGGCGCGGTCGGTGGAGATCTCCACGCCCTGATCATGTACCGTCGCTACTGACCATCCTCTGCTGCGGTACAGCCTCGTCGTGATCGGCATGAAGATCGCCGTGATCGCCACGGCGACGGCGAGGACGATGACGACGTCGGTCGCGTCCGCGTTGCCGTGCATCAGGCCGCGCGAGGCCGTCGCGAGGATCGAGATCGGGTTCACGTCGACGAACGCCTCGAGCGCGCCGGGCAGCGTCTTCGGCTCGACGAAGACGTTGCTCAGGAACGTCAGCGGGAAGATCCCCATGAAGCCGGCGTTCATCACCGCGTTCGGCGAGCGCAGGAGCAGGCCGAGCGTCGTGAACACCCACGACAGGCCGAACGAGAACACCACGACCAGCCCGAGCGCCAGCACGACGCCGCCCATGCCCGCCCCCGGGTCGAAGCCGAGGATCATGCCGAGCACGATGATCACCGTGCCGGCGACGACGTAGCGGACGCTGTCGCCGAGCAGCGCGCCGAGCAGCGGCGCCGGCTTCCAGATCGGCAGCGAGCGGAAGCGGTCCACGACGCCCTTGGTGAGGTCCGTGTTGAGCGCGATGCCCGAGTAGACCGTCGTGAACAGCACGGACATGACGAGGATGCCCGGGAGGATGTACTGGAGGTACTCGCTCGTGGAGCCCGCGATGGCGCCGCCGAACAGGTACGTGAACATCAGCGTGAACATGATCGGCGTGATCGTCACGTCGACCAGCTGCTCGGGCACGTGCTTGACCTTGAGCATCCCGCGCCAGCCGAACGTGAGGGCGGCGCTGAGGGGCGTGGCGCGCGGCGGGCGGGGGCCGGACGCGAGCACCTTCTGAAGTGCGGCCTGATCGGTCGTCATGCCCGCTCCTCCTCCTTGACGGCGTCGGCGGTCTGGTCCTCGGCGGTGTGGCCGGTGAGGGCGAGGAACACCTCGTCGAGGCTCGGCTGGCCGAGCGAGAAGCCGGCGATCCGGACGTTCGTGGCGGCGAGCTCGGCCACCGCCTCGGCCGCGAGCTCGGCGTCGGCGCAGGGCGCCGAGAGCGCCGTGGGGTCGGGCTCCAGATGGACGCTGCCGAGCTTGGCCGCGAGGACGCGCTCGGCGTCGGAGCGCTGCTCGGGGTCGAGCAGGCGGACGTGCAGCGCGCCGGAGCCGACCGAAGCCTTCAGCTGGCTCGGCGTCCCCTCCGCGATCACGCGGCCGTGGTCGATCACCGCGATGCCGTCCGCGAGCTGGTCGGCCTCCTCGAGGTACTGCGTGCACAGCAGGATCGTCGTGCCCTGGCCCGAGAGCGAGCGGATGATCTCCCAGACCTGGTTGCGCGAGCGCGGGTCCAGGCCGGTGGTCGGCTCGTCGAGGAACATGAGCTCGGGGGTGACCACGAGGCTGGCCGCGATGTCGAGGCGGCGCCGCATCCCGCCGGAGTAGTGCTTGACGAGCCGCGTCGCCGCGTCGGCGAGGTCGAACGCCTCGAGCAGGTCGGTCGCCCGCTCCTTCGCGCCCGCGCGCTTGAGCCCGAGCAGCCGGCCGAGCAGGATCAGGTTCTCGCGCCCGGTCAGGTCCTCGTCGACCGAGGCCAGCTGGCCCGTGAGCGAGACCAGCCCGCGGACGGCGTCGGCCTCCTTGACGATGTCGTGCCCGAGCACGCTGGCCGTGCCGGCGTCGGGCCGCAGGAGCGTCGCCAGCATCCGGATGGTCGTGGTCTTGCCGGCGCCGTTGGGGCCCAGGACGCCGTAGACCGAGCCGCTGCGCACGGCGAGGTCGACGCCGTCAACGGCGCGGACCTCCCCGAACGACTTCGCGAGGCCCGAGGCCTCGATGGCGAGAGGGGAGCGATGAGTCATCGACTCATAAGACTCCCATCGAGCCCGGAACTCATCGATGCGGGCAACCGCACTTTCCCGCGGGCCCGTAACACCGACGAAACCCGCCTTCAGTCGATGTAGGACAGCGTCCCGCGGAGCTGGTCCACCAGCTCGCGGAGCTCGTCGACCGCGGCGGCCGGCCCGTGACAGGCGACGCGGACCTGATGCTGGGTCACGGCCCACGCCTCGGCCCACGAGTCGGGGTCGTCCTCGAGCGGCATCGACACCTGGACCGCGCCGCTCTCCAGCGTCCACGGCGGCTCGCGCCGGAAGTGGACCACCGGCCACTGCCGGGCCGCGTCCTCCGGCGGCGAGAACTGCGTCTCGTCGCGCTGCTCGGGGTCCCGGAGGTCGCCGTGCCGGAGCGGTGCGGTGAGCGCGAGCAGCGGCAGCCCGTGGGCCGATCCCACCACGACGCTGCCGATCACGGCATCCAGGCCTTCGAGGTCCGGCGCGCCGCGCAGGCGCGCGTCGAGCGCGTCTCGCGCCGGCATGAACGTCGTCAGGTAGCGATCGCCGCCGAGCCGCCAGTAGGCGACGAGGAACGGCGGCGAGTCGTCGACGCGATAGCGCGAGACGCTGACGCCTCCCTGCTCGACGTCGCCGATCGAGATCAGCTCCGGGTCGTCGGCGGGATCGGAGCGGTAGGTGACGTGGATCGCGCGCGACGACCCGATGCGCCGCTCGCCGGTGACGAGGGTGACGACGCTGCCCATCTCAGGGCGGTCGCGGTCGACCGATGCCGGGAGCGCGCAGACGTACGCGCGCGGCTCCGAGAGGAACCGGATGGCGTGCCGGTCGTTCGGCGCGTCCATGTCGTGGCTAGAGGAACCGCTCCGAGGACAGCCCGGTGACGATCACGGCCACCAGCGCGAGCGCGCTCGCGGCCGCGAGGCCGCGTGCGATCGGCGCGCGCAGCTCGATCAGCCGCTCCCACCTGATCTCCGTGCCCGCGACGCGCGCCGCCGTCCAGCTCGCGAGCGTGGTCGCGCTGCGCACCAGCCGTACAGCCCGCCGACGACCGCGCCCTCGGCGCCGGAGGGCATGAGCACCAGCACCGCCACGAGCGCGTACGCGCTGGCGTGTTGGAGGTACGTCAGCGCCCCCGAGCCGATCACGAAGCCGAACGCGGCAGCGGTCAGGGACTGGCGCCGCCATGCGAGCCAGCGCCGCGGCACCTGGGCGCGACGCTGCGGCAGCGGCGCGATGCGGCCCTGGAGCTCCAGCACGATCGCGGCGACCGCCAGTGCGCCCGCGATCAGCAGCACGAGCCACGCCGGCACGGCGCCGAGCCCGGCGACCCAGGATCCGGCCGCCGCGAGGGCCAGTCCGGTCAGCGCGCCACCGAGCGTCGAGAAGACCATGTGGAGGAGAAGGAAGCGCAGCGGCGTGCCCCTGCGCCTGCCCTGGAACTCGCTTTCGGCGACGCGGCCGACCGGCCACGTGAAGACCTCGGTCATCGAGATCCCTCAGGCGCTGGACGTCTGGGCGAGCGCGAGCAGCCCGGCCAGCGGCGCGGCAACGGCCACGAATTCCAGTTCGAGCCCGCCGAGCACGCGGTGCCCGGATCAGCTGATGCGCTTACCGCAGATGCAGCGCTGCCAGCCGCCGCCGTCGCAGCCGGAGCACGGGCGGCCCGACAGCGCGGTGTTCTTCACGCAGCAGTCGCAGCACCGATAGGTCTCGCCATGCGCCGAGGCGGTCCAGCAGTGCGCGCTGAGCGTGCCGAGGAACCCCGAGCACGTGGTGCCGTTGTAGCGCCGCCATGTGGTGTCGGCGCGCCCGCCCGCGCAGCGCTGCTTGTCGTCGGCCTGGCAGCGCGCGTCCGGGCACATCGGCGACGGTCCGCACGCGTGGTCGGGATGGGCGTACGCGAGCCCCGTGCCGCCGAGCGCGGTCGTGAGCGAAGCGCCGAGCGCGGCGCCGCCGACGTTGCGGAACATGCGCCGCCGCGTCATCCCGTGCGCCGCACGGGCGACCAGGCGATCGGACATCGAGAGCAGCCTTCGCGACATGTCAACTCCCCCTTGTCTCGACGACCAGGCGGTCGTCATTCCTCGCCGGCGCGCGCCCGTTCTGCGAGCGCCAGTGCGCGACGGCCGCGCTGACGTCCGCGGTGAGCGCCTTGTGGGCGATCCGCAGCGCGCCGTCGACGATGAGCACGAACGGCGTCACCTGGAGTCCGGCGCGCTCGACGCGGCCGGCGTCCGCGACGGCCACGTCGAAGACGCGGCCGAGGTACTCGGCGAACTCCGCTTCGTCCGAGCGCGTCACCGCGGCCGCGGGCGCATGCTCGGGCATGCCCTCGCGCTCGGCCTGCTGGAGCAGCGCGGCGCAACCCGGGCAGTCCGGGTCGACCACGACGACGACGCCCCATCCAGCCTCGCTGGCGCCGATCAGCTCGGCCAGGCGCTCCCGGTCGGCCGTCGGCAGCAGATCGCGCGGAAGCGCCTTGCCGACGTCCGGGCCGACGGAGTGGGCGATCTCCTCACGCTCGCTGACCATGTACCGGCCGAGCTGCCGGGTGAGCCCGACGACGAAGATCCCGAGGAAGATCAGCGCCGCCCACTGCGCCAGTTCGTTGATGAGCACCGTTTGCTCCCTCCTACTCCGGCCTGACAGGGGCGCCGTGTGAGGGCCGCGGCAGACGCGCCAGCGCGTCGGTGGCCGCGATCGCGGCACATGCGATCAGCGCAGCGCCTGCCGCACCCTCCGATATCGCCGTCGACTCGAGCGCGCCGATCAGGTACGCGAGGCTGCCGACGACGCCGAATCCGGCCAGCAGCACGTTCCGGCGTACCGCGCTCTCCCGGGTGCGGTCGAGCACGGCGCCGAAGCAGTTGCACGGCGCGCCGGCGGGCAGCCGTCGCAACTCGACCGCGTAGAGCGCCGCGACGACGGCGACGCCGGCGAGCCCGGGGCCGGGCGCCACGACCACCAGCGCCGCGATCCCCAACTCGATCAGGCCCGTCAGGACGAGCAGCGCCGGCGCGTGCCGCCGGCGCCAAGCGCTCACGCGGATGAGGGGCTGCTGCCGGGCCGTCCGTGGCGTGGATGACGCGGGCCTTATGCGCCGCCGCCAGCAGGAAGAGACCGGCTGCGACGAGCGATAGACCTCGGACAAGCGCGTCCGGCACGGATCCCTCCTGGCTGCCGACCGATGAGCCGACTCGTGAGCGTATACCGATCGGAACGCGCCGCGCAAGGGGCCCACGCCCACTAACGACGAAACCCGCCTCGCCGGGCGGGTCTCAGAGGTACCGCTACGGGGATTCGAACCCCGGTTTCCGCCGTGAGAGGGCGGCGTCCTAGTCCCCTAGACGATAGCGGCAGGAACCCGGGGCTCAGGGTAGCGAAGCAGTGCGGCTGAGAGGACTCGAACCTCCACGGGCGTAAAGCCCACGGGCACCTGAAGCCCGCGTGTATACCAATTTCACCACAGCCGCAGACCGTCCAGCTTACCGAGCGTCGCGAGCGGCGCGTGTTTCGTCGATCGATCGTGACCGGCGCGCAATCTGCGCTGCGAAACCCGGCCATGTCCCGGGTTTCGCGGATCGATCTCGCGCCGCTGCAATGCGGTGGACGAAACTCGCGTCTGCAAGGAATCGTGCAGGAGCAGGACATTCCGGTGGTAGAACGACGGCCGCCGAATCGCCGGTCCCCTGTGGACGGGCGAACGGGGGACCCGGAGCGGCCGTGAAAGGCCGCGGGGGCGAATCGCCGCCGATCGATGGTGGCGTAGCGCACGTCGCGCGAGCCCGTCAGCTCACCTCGTAGGCGCCGACGGACGCAACGCGAGGGGATTCGAAGGGACTTGGTCGTACGTGGTCGGTTCGGTATGCGCTGGGCGCTCGTGGCGCTCGCGTGCTTCGCGCTGCTCGCGCCGGCCGCCGCCGACGCGAAGCCGCTGAAGAAGGGCTCGAAGGGGCCGCGCGTGGAGCAGGTCCAGCGCTGGCTGCACATCGACGCCGACGGGATCTTCGGCTCCGGCACGAAGCGCGCGGTGAAGCGCTTCCAGCGCCGCCACGGGCTCGCCGCCGACGGCATCGTCGGCCCGGCGACGTGGGCCGCGCTGAAGCGCGCGACTCGCCGCACGAGCAGCGCCGGGACCGGCACGGCGTCCAAGCGCGGCCGCGTCAGGCTCGTCCAACGCAGGCTCGGGATCGGCGTCGACGGCATCTTCGGCCCCGCCACGCAACGCGCCGTCAAGCGCTTCCAGCGCACCACGGCCTCACGCCGGACGGCATCGTCGGCCCGGCCACGTGGGCCGCGCTCGGCCACCCCACGATCGCCACGGTGCTGAAGCGCCGCGGCGGCGGCTCGCCCGGCGGCGGCTCCGGCCCCGCCACGGTGCGCCGCATCATCGCCGCGGCCAACCGCATCGCCGACAAGCCGTACAAGTACGGCGGCGGGCACGGCCAGTGGGAGGACTCGGGCTACGACTGCTCCGGCTCGGTCTCCTACGCGCTCCACGGCGCCGGCCTGCTCGACACGGCGCTCGACTCGAGCGGCTTCATGCGCTGGGGCGCGCCCGGCCGCGGCCGCTGGGTGACGATCTACGCCCACCCGAGCCACGCCTACATGGTCGTCAACGGCCGGCGGTTCGACACCACGGGCCGCTCGGAGTCCGGCACGCGCTGGCAGGCGTCCGACCGCTCGTCGGCCGGCTACGTCGTGCGCCACCCGCCGGGGCTGTAGGTCAGCCGCAGCAGCAGCTCGAGCCCGCGCGCCGACCCCGGCCAATGCTCGCGCAGCAGCGCCGGCCCGCTGCGGCGCACCAGCGCGCGCAGCACGACGACGACCAGCGCCGCGTCGTCGAGATAGCCGACGACCGGGATGAAGTCCGGCACGAGGTCGATCGGCATCGCGAGGTAGCCGACCAGCAGCCCGAGCGCCACCTTGTGCCGCAGCAGGACGCGTGGGTCGCCGAGCAGCCGCCGGCCGAGGACCACGCAGTCGGGGACGAGCCGCGCCAGGAAGCGCGCGTCCGTGTCGCGGCCGGCAACGAAGAGCGCCGCGATGAGCAGGCCGTACACGACGGCCAAGAGCAGGAGGACGATGAGAAGGCTGGACACTTGTGTGCCTCCGACGGTACCGGGGCCGGATAGGCTGCCGGTCCGAGGGATGACCGCAACCGCCGTCACCGACCTCGAGCTGCCGGCCTTCGACTACCTCGATCCGGAGCTCCGGGGCACGCGCTTCCACGCCGCGATGGCCGACCTCGCCGAGCAGGGCTGGCTGGCCACGATGCCGCTCGGCTTCGTCGCGACCGACCGCGACGCCGGCGAGTTCTTCCTGCGCAGCCGCAGCTTCACGTTCCCCGGCATGAAGATCGCCGAGATCTTCGGCATCGCCGACGGCCCGCTGTTCGAGGAGATCCGCCGCAACATCCTCCACCTCAACGGCCCGGACCACCGGCGGCTCAGGGGCCTCGTGAACCCCGCCTTCACGCCCCGCGCGGTGGAGCGCTGGCGCCCCGCGATGCGCGCCATCCTCCAGCGCCTCCACGACGGCCTGGGCGGCGCCACGCACGCCGACGCCGTCGAGGCCTTCGCCAAGCCCTACCCGTCCGAGGTCATCGCCACGGTCATGGGCGCCCCGACCGAGGACGCCGAGCGGCTGTGGGACTGGTCGCGCTGGATCCAGCGCCAGTTCGGCATGAAGGTGCTCGAGGAGCGCGAGCAGATCGAGCAGGCCGTCATCGAGTTCTACGCCTACGCCGGCAAGCTGCTCGGCGACCGCCGCGCCGACCCGAGCGACGACCTCATCTCGACGCTGATCGCGGCCGAGCAGGAAGGCGACCGGCTCGACGACGTCGAGCTGCTGAACCTGGTCCTCAACGTGCTGGTCGGCGGCGTGGACACCACGCAGAGCCAGCTCGCACACGCCCTGCGGCTGTTCGCGGAGCACCCGGACCAGTGGGCGCTGCTCGCGAACAACCCGCTGCTCGCGCCGCAGGCGGTCGAGGAGGTCGTCCGCTTCGAGCCGATCACGCCGTTCACCGCCCGGATCGCGCTGGAGGACGTCACGTACCGCGACGTCACGTTCCCCGAGGGCACCGTCGTCCTCGTGTGCGCGTTCACCGGCAACCGCGACGGCGTCGACCCACCCGGGTTCGACATCACCGCCGACCGCAAGAGCGCGAAGCCGCTCACGTTCGGCGCCGGCATCCACTACTGCCTCGGGGCCAACCTCGCGCGCGCGGAGATGCAGGAGGCGCTCGCGTTCCTCGCGCCGCGCATGCGCAACCTCGCGCTCGACGGCGAGCCGGAGTACGGCTCGATCGACGGGATCTACGGGCTCGAGTCGCTGCCCGTGCGCTGGGACGCCTGAGCTTCGCGCCCGAGCGACCTGGGTGAGTAGCGGGCCGGCGGGCGGGGGACGCCCGCCGGCCGCTCTCCCCTCCTAGCTCTTGCGCTGCGCCTTGGCGCGGCCGGCGGCGGCCTCGAGCCGCTGCGCCTCGTCCGCGGCCGTCACGGCCTCCTGCTTCTCGTCCAGCGCGTTCTTCTCGGCCTCGAGCGCCTCGAGCCGGTCGCGCCGCGCCTTGGCCTCGTCGGCCTCCGCGCGCTGGGCGGCCGCCTTCTCGGCCGTCCGCTTGCGGCGCTGCGCGGCCTGCTCCGCGCGCTTCTGCTTGGCCTCGCGGTCCTTCTCGGCCTGCTCGCGCTTGCGCTGCGCGGTGCTCGCCGCCTGCTCGCGGCGGCGCTCCGCCTCGCGGCGGCGCTCGTCGAGCCGCTCCGCGGCCACCTCGGTCTGGGCGTCGGCCGCCCCGCGCAGCTTCTCCGCCCGCGCGCGCTCGTCGGTGGCGGTGCTGCGGCGCGCGGCCTGCCGCTTGAGCTCGTCGTCGCCGAGGACGGTGCCGGCGGCGCCGCGCGCCGTGGCGTCCGCGCGGTCGACGGCCCGCGCCGGCGCGCCGCGGCCGAGCACGCGGTCGATCGGCCAGCGGACGGCCTTGATGTAGCCGCCGATGGCGGCTCGGGGGATGCTGCGGAGGTTCATCTAGCGCTCCTCGGGATCGATGGCGTCGGCGCGCGTCTCGGCCTGGCGGGCGGCCTGCTCCAGGCGCGCGGCCTCGGCGGCGTCGTCGGCGTAGCCGGCCTGGGCGCGCCGCTCCTCGGCGTCGGCCGCGGACTCGCGTGCGCGCGCCTCGCTCTCGGCGGCCCGCTCGCGGCGCTGCGCCTCGGCGGCCGCTTCGGCCTCGGCCCGCGCGCGGTCGCGCTCGGCGGCCTCCTCGCGCTGCTCGGTGGCGACCTCGTTCTCGAGCCGCCGGCGCTCGGCCTCGTTGCGGGCCCGCTCCTCCTCGAGCTCCGCCTCCGCCTCGGCCTGGCGCGCCTCGCGGCGCTCCTCGTCGGCCTGCTGGTCGGCATCGACCGCCGCCTGCTGGAGCCGGCCCTCGCGCGCGAGGTCCTCGTTGCCCAGCAGTGAGCCGGCCGCTTCCTTGGTCTTTCCTGCGAGCTTGCCGGCGAGACCGCCGGCCACCCGTTCCGTGTCTTCTGAATTCGTCACGACGGGTTCCTACCCGCCGCCCCGGTCAGTGAACGGCTACGTCCCGTAATCCAGTTCGAACCACACGCGCGTGCGGCGGTTCTCGCGGGTGACGCCCCACCGGCGGGTGAGCTGCTCGACGAAGAACAGGCCGAATCCGCCGTGCTCCTCCGTCTCCAGCGCGCGCGGGCGCGGCGCCAGGCCGGGGCCGTCGTCCGTGACCTGCACGCACAGGAAGTCGCTCTTCGGCGTGACGGCGAGGTCGATGCGCTCGCCGTTGTCCCCGTGGCGCAGCGCGTTGGTGACGATCTCGCTGATGATCAGCCGCAGGTTCTCGGCCTCCTCGGGGCCGAGGAGGTCGCCCGCCACCTGCGCGACCCAGCGCCGCGCCTCGCCGACCGCGGTCGGGTGCGCGTCGAGCGTCCGAGTCTGTCGCATCCGGAACCTCGACCGTCGCCACCATGCGTGGAGCGTACTCCCGTTGATCAACGCGCGCAAGTAACCTCCGCCGCGCCGATGCAGCATTTCGTCTGCGCCACGTGCGGCGTCCAGTTCGCCGCGTCGGAGCAGCCACCGCCGGAGTGTCCCGTCTGCGAGGACCCCCGCCAGTGGGTCCCGCCGGACGGCCAGCGCTGGACCACCGCGCCGGAGTTGGCGTCCGATCACTCGAACGAGGTGCGCGAGGACGGCGAGCTGACCGGGATCGGCACGTCGCCGCGTTTCGCGATCGGCCAGCGCGCGCTGCTGGTTCCCGGGCCGGCCGGGACGGTCATGTGGGAGTGCGTCACGCTGCTCGACGAGCCGAGCGCGGCCGAGGTGGAGCGGCGCGGCGGGCTGAGCGCGATCGCCATCTCCCACCCGCACTACTACTCCGCGATGGTCGACTGGGCGCACCGCTTCGACTGCCCCGTCCTGCTGCACGCCGACGACGCGCGCTGGATCATGCGGCCCGATCCGGCGATCGAGCTGTGGGAGGGCGAGACGCGATCGCTCGGCGACGGCCTCGAGCTGATCCGGCTCGGCGGCCACTTCGCCGGCGGCACGGTCCTGTGGTGGCGCGACGGGGCGGACGGCGCCGGCGCGCTGCTGAGCGGCGACATCGTGCAGGTCATCCCGGACCGCACGCACGTCGGCTTCATGTACTCCTATCCGAACCTGATCCCGCTGCCGGCGGCGGCGGTGGAGCGGATCGCGGCGGCGCTGGAGCCGTACCCGTTCGAGGCGATCTACGGCGCGTGGTGGGGCACGATCGTGCCCCGTGACGGGAAGGCGATCGTGCGGCGCTCGGCCGAGCGATACGCCCGCGCGATCGGCGGCGATCTGCCCCTTTAGCCATCGAGGGTACGGGTGGCCGTACCGATATGGGGGTAGTGCCCGTACCATGTACCTGTGGTCGAACTCGCTGGGGAGTCAGCGTCCGTGATCGCTGACGCGATGGAGCGTGCTCTGAGCAGCCTCGCGTCCTCCGTCGCGGGGGCGTCCGGCGGCTGGCTGCTCCTCGGCGTCCTGCTGCACGTGGCCAACCAGGTCGCGCGCGCCTGCGGCTGGTACGCGCTGCTGCGCGGGGCGTGCGAGGGCGACAGGCCCCGGCTGCGCGACGTGCTGCTCACCTGGCTCGCAGGCGCCGGAGCGGGCGGTGTCCTCTCCGCACGCGGCGGCGACGCGATCCGCGTCCTGCTGATCTCGCGGCGGGTGCCCGAGACCCGGACGTCGGTGCTTGCGGGCACGCTCGTCGCCGAGGCGGCGGGCGACACGTTCGTCGGCGTCCTGGTGCTGGTGGCCGCGGTGATGCTGGGCGCAGCGCCGGCCCTCGGGCTGCCGGGAGCGGAGACGGCCGGCTGGGTCGCGGTCGCACTCCTGTCGCTGGCGCTCGCGTGCCAGATCGCGCGCCGCCGGCGCGCCGCCACCGCCACCGGGCCATCGCGCATGCGCTCGGATCCTCGCGGGCGTGGGCAAGGGCTGCGCCTCGCTCGGCCATCCGGTGACCTACGGGTGCACGGTGCTGCCGTGGCAGACCGCGCTCGCGCGTGCTGCGCGGCGGCGCGATCGCGTGCTTCCTCGCCGCGTTCCACCTGCCGGCCGGCGTCGCTGCGGTCGTGCTCGTGATGATGGCCCAGACCGGCGGGCGCGTGCTGCCGCTCGCTCCCGCGTCGGCCGCCGCCGCGGTCGGGATGCTCACAGCGGGCTTCGCGCCCGCCACCGGCGCCGCCGTCAGCGCGAGCGCCGTCGCCGCCTTCATGATCGGGATGAGCACCGTGCTCACCGTCGCGGGCGCCGCGATCACCTTCGGGATCATCGCCTTCGCCGCCGGTCCCGGCGCGCTCGCCGCCGTCTGGCGGATGGTCTCGCCGCGCCGCCGGGCGCGCCCGTCCGAGGCCGCGTAGGCCACCCCCGCTTCGGCGCCGCGCACCGCGACCCCCCGGACGCCCCCAGCGGTGGGTGCGGTTCCCCACACGCAGACACTCAAGGCTTCACCCGTGCGGCGCCCCAGGGCCGGGCGTAGGTTCATCACATGTCCACGGCACCCCTCACCGCTCCCGCCCCCGGCGGCACGCTGCGGATGCCGCGGCTGTCGCGCGGCGGCATCCAGGTCGCGCTCTTCCTCCTCGCGTACCTCGTCTACAGCCTCGCCCGCTTCGTCACGATCGGCGAGCTGCCCGACGCGGTGGCCAACGCCCACTGGATCGTCAACCTCGAGGACGACCTCGCGGTCAACGTCGAGTCCAACGTGCAGGACGCCCTCACCGGCACCGTCGTCCTGTGGGTCCTCAACCACCTCTACCTGGCGGCGCAGCTGGTCGTCCTCCCGGGCGCGCTGTACTACCTCTACAAGAAGTCGCGCGGCGGCTACGAGCGCCTGCGCAACACGATCCTCGCCACCTGGCTGCTGTCGATCCCGATCTACGGCCTCTTCCCCGTCGCCCCGCCGCGGCTGGCCGACATCGGCATGGTCGACACGATCAGCCAGCAGACCGGCTTCGCGATGGACTCCAGCCTGACGACGTCCTTCTACAACGAGCTGGCCGCCGTCCCCTCGCTGCACGTCGGCTTCGCCTTCGCCGTCGGCATCGCGATCGCCGCCTCGACGAGCAACCGCTTCGTGAAGCTGCTGGCCCACCTCTGGGGCCCGGCCATCGCGCTCGCCGTGGTCGCCACCGGCAACCACTACGTGTTCGACATCGCCGCCGGCATGGTCGCCGCCGCCGCGGGCTACGGCCTCGGCATCCTGGCCAGCCGCGCCGGCAGCATGCGCCTCCCGGTCCTCCGCCCCGCGCTCGGCGGGCGGGCGGCCTGAAACGCGCGCGGCGCCGCGACCCCGAGGTCGCGGCGCCGCGACGCCCCTCCGCCTCACCGGTCGAAGGGTCTGCGCGGCCTCGCTAGAACTAGCGGGGCATGGATCTCAAGGCCGTCGAAGACGCTGAGGTCCGGCTCGACGCCCGCAGCGCCGAGCGGCGGACGGAGATCGAGCGGCGCGACCGGCGGCGCCGGCTCCTGCCGTGGCTGCTCTGCCTCGTGCCGATCCCGGCAGCCGGCGCGGCGGCGCTGCTCGCCGTGCTGGAGTCCGCCGGCGGCGACCTGCGCGACTGGCCGACGCGGGACCGCGGCGGCCGCGGTGGCGCGCGCTGCGTCCTCGTGCCGGCCGCGCTGGCCGGCTGGATCGGGCGGCGGCATGGCCGGGTGGATGCGGTGCTGTGGGCGCTGTTCGCGGGTGCCGCGGTGGTCGCGCTCGCGTTTGGGGTGGGCTTTCTGTTGCTGGATCTCGGGCCGGGGCGTAGCGCCGACGAAGGTCAACGGCGGCTGGGTGGGTGGCGGTGGATCGGCCGGAGCGGCCGAAGTGGAGTCGATTGACCCCCCTATAGCGTGCAAATCGACTCCACCCTCTCGCTCACGCCCCGGACCCACCCCCTCAATGCCCGCCGTTCGTCGGCGCCCGAGCAGCCGATCCACGGCAGACGCGTCGACCGCGTACGCCGTCCCGTCGTGGCGCCGCGACCGCGCGAAGACGACGCCGAGCAGGTCGCCGTCGGCGTCGAGCACCGGCGCTCCCGAGTCTCCGGCCGCGACGTCGCCCGCCAGCTCGAGCGTGCGGCGTGAGTAGACCCGCGAGCCGGCCGAGTCGCGCACGCGCGCGACGATCCGGCGCCGCACCGAGACCGGCGCGGCCCGCGCCGCGCCGTCGCGTGCGCTGACGATCCGGACGCCCCGGCCCGCCGAGTCGCCCTCGGCGTCGGCCGAGAGCAGCGCGAGATCGGCCGCCCGGTCCACGCGCAGCACCCGCGCCGCGCCGCCGCCTCCCACGGACACGGCGCCGCCGCCGTCGAGCACGTGCGCGACCGTGACGACGCGCCCGTCGGCGGCGACGAAGCCCGTCGCGTGCTCCGGCACGCCGCCCGGGCGCTCGACGAGCACGTCGACCACCCCCGGCCCGCCCGCCTCCGCAGCCGGCGAGCGCCAAGAGCGCCGACGGCGACCACCAGCGCGGCCCTCACGGCGCCGGCCCCGAGGTCTTGCGCACCACCAGCGTCGGCTCGGTCAGGTGCGTGCGCGGCTCGCGCCGCCCGTCGATCCGCTCCAGCAGCAGCTCCAGCGCGAGCCGGCCCATCCGGGCGCGCGGCTGGTCGATCGTGGTCAGCGCGATCCGGTGCAGCCCGGCGAGGAAGGTGTTGTCGTAGCCGACGATCGAGATGTCCTGCGGGACCTGCACGCCGTGGTCCTCGAAGCGGTCGAGCATGCCCGCCGCGACCAGGTCGTTGGCCCCGAAGACGGCGGTCGGGAGCGCGCCGCTCGCCACCATCGCTTGAGCGGCCGCCACGCCCGCTTCCTCGGTGAAGTCGCCGTGCAGGATCGTCGCGAAGCGGGCCAGCCCCGCCTCCTCCATCGCCCGCTTGTACCCCGAGCGGCGCTGCGCCGCGCCGGCGCCCGCGCCGCCGTCCACGTGGACGATCCGCTCGTGCCCCAGCTCGACCAGGTGCTGCACGGCCAGCCGCGCGCCGAGCCGCTCGTCCGTCATGACGCAGTCGGTCGTGCCACCCCGGATCCGCCGCCCCACGAGCACCACCGGCACCGCCGCCGCCACCTCCGCGATCGCCCCGCGTCCATCCGCGGGCTCACGAGGATGATCCCGTCGGTCCGGCCCTCCAGCAGCGCCTCGACCATCGCCCGCTCGCGCCGCGCCCGGCGCCCGCCGGTGCTGATGACCACCTGGTAGCCGATCGTCGAGGCCAGCTGCTCGATCCCGGCCGCGATCTCCGCGAAGAACGGGTTGTGGAGGTCGTTGAGCAGCACGCCCACCGTGTGGGTCCGCCGGCTCGCCAGGCTGCGCGCCATCCGGTTCGGCCGGTAGCCCAGCCTGGCCGCCGCCTCGAGCACCCGCTCGCGCCGCTCGCGGCTCACCTTCGGGCTGTCGCGCATGACCAGCGACACGAGCGCACGGGAGACGCCCGCATGCTCCGCGACGTCCTCCATCGTCGGAGTGCGACGGCCTGACACTGCGGTGCGTCCACCCTTGACAGCCACCAGGGCGCCGATCATACTCCTCGCCGTTAGAGCGCGCTAATTTTTTGGAGCGCTCTAACCGGAGGAAGGGGCAAGAGGGTCTTGGATCGCAACAGCAGGAAGCAACGGGTCGCCGCGGCCCCCATCTCGTGGGGCGTGTGCGAGGTGCCCGGCTGGGGCCTCCAGCTGGCGCCCGACCGCGTGCTGGCCGAGATGGCGCAGCTCGGCATCCGCGCCACCGAGCTCGGCCCCGTCGGCTGGCTGCCGCTCGAGCCCGCCGCGCTCAACGAGGTCCTCGCCCGCCACGGGCTGCGGCTCGTCGGCGGCTTCGTCCCCTTCGTCCTCCACACCGCCGACTTCCCCGCCGAGGAGGCCGACCGCATGGCCGGCCTGCTCGCCGCCGCCGGCGCCGACGTCATGTGCGCCGCCGTCGTCGAAGACGCCGACTGGTCCGCGCCGCACCGGCTCGACGACACGGAGTGGCGCCACCTCGCCGCCAACCTCGGCCGGCTCGAGGAGGCCACCGCCGCCCACGGGCTCGCGCTCGCCGTCCACCCCCACGCCGGCACGCTGCTCGAGCGCGCCGCCGACGTCGAGCGCATGATCGAGTCCACCGACGCCGGCGTCTGCCTCGACACGGGCCATCTCCTGATCGGCGGCGCCGATCCTGCCGCCTTCGCGCGCGACCATGCGCGCCGGATCGTCCACGTCCACCTCAAGGACGTCGACGAGGCCGTCGCACAGAGGCTGCGCGCGGGCGAGCTGACGCTCGTGCAGGCCGTCCAGGCCGGGCTGTTCCGGCCGCTCGGCACCGGCGACGCGGACATCGCGCAGGTCGTCCGCAACCTCGAAGCGAGTGGGTACGAGCGCTGGCTCGTGCTCGAGCAGGACACCGCGATCACCGGCCAGGAGCCGCCGGTGGGCAGCGGACCGGTCCTCGATGTGCAAGGCAGCATCGAGTTCCTCGCCACCGTGGCTCCGGCCAAAGAGGAGGTCATGTGATGAGGGGCAAGAAGCTGTGGGTTCTCGTTCTCGTCCTCGCGCTCGCGGTCTTCGGGACCGCGTGCGGCACCAACGAGAACAACGGCGGAGACGACTCGAGCGACAGCTCCCAGAAGTCGGACTCAGGTCGACCTGACCCAGGGCGGCGATCTCACGATCGGGATGGTCACCCATGGCGACGGCGGCTCGTTCTGGGCGGTCGCCAAGAAGGGCGCCGAGGACGCCGCCAAGGCCGAGGGCGTCGAGCTCAAGTACTCCGAGTCCAACAACGACGCGCAGACGCAGGCGCAGATGATCGAGGCGGCCGTCACCGAGAAGGTCGACGGGCTCGCCGTCTCCGCGCCGGACCCGGACGCCATCAGCGGCGCCGTCAAGAAGGCCGTCGACGCCGGCATCCCGGTCATCACGCTGAACTCGGGCGTCGACTCCTACCAGGACCTCGGCGCGATCACCCACGTCGGGCAGTCCGAGGAGATCGCCGGCGAGGGCGCGGGCGCGAAGTTCAAGGAGTCCGGCGCGAAGAAGCTGCTCTGCATCATCCACGAGCAGGGCAACCTCGGCCTCAACCAGCGCTGCGAGGGCGCGGAGAAGGGCTTCGGCGGCGACGTCGAGACGCTCCAGGTCAAGGGCACAGCGGACGTCGCGACCACGCTGACCGAGATCCAGTCCAAGCTCCAGTCGGACGACGCGATCGACGCCGTGCTGGCGCTGAACCCCGACATCGCGATCGCCGCCCGTGACGCCGTGAAGGGCGCCAACTCGGAGGCCAAGCTGGCGACGTTCGACCTCTCGGGCGACGTCGTGAAGTCGATCCAGGACGGCGAGATCGAGTTCGCCGTCGACCAGCAGCAGTACCTCCAGGGCTACCTCCCGGTCGTGTTCCTGGCGCTCAACAAGCGCAACCTGAACACGGTCGGCGGCGGCCAGCCCGTCCTCACCGGACCGGGCTTCGTGACCAAGGACAACGCCGAGACCGTCGCCAAGCTGGCGGAGGACGGCACGCGCTAGACAGCGCACACCGCTGCCGCCCGGGCCGGATCACGGCCCGGGCGGACGCGGCGCCACTGGGAGAGGAGAACGGGAATGTCACAAGCCGTCACGCCACCGCCGGCGGTCGAAGGGGCGCCGGTCAGCGTGGTCGACGACCGGCTGGCCGAGGTCAGCCTGGTCACCAAGCTGCTGCGCCGGCCCGAGCTGGGAGCGCTGATCGGCGCGCTCGCGGTCGGCATCTTCTTCGCGGTCACCGCGGAGAACTTCCGCACGCTGAGCGGCATGGCGAACTGGACGGACGTCGCGTCGACGCTGGGCATCATGGCCGTCGTCGTCGCGCTGCTGATGGTCGGCGGCGAGTTCGACCTCTCGGCCGGCGCGATGACCGGCACGAGCGGCCTGCTGCTCGGGGTGCTCACCACCGAGTGGGGCTTCAGCATGTGGCCGGGGATCATCGTGACGTTCGCGTTCGCCGCGTTGATCGGCTTCACGAACGGCTACATGGTCATGAAGACCAAGCTGCCCAGCTTCATCGTGACGCTGGCGACGTTCTTCATCCTCCAGGGCGTCAACCTCGGCGTCACCAAGGCGATCACGGGCACCGTGCGCGTGGCCGGCCTGTCCGACGTGCCGGGCGCCGACAGCGCCGAGCACATCTTCGCCAGCACGTTCTGGGAGCCGCACAACTTCCGCATCAGCGTGCTCTGGTGGCTCGGCATCACGCTCGCCGCCACCTGGCTGCTCTCCCGCACGCGGTTCGGCAACTGGATCTTCGCCGTCGGCGGCGACGCGAACGCCGCCCGCAACGTCGGCGTCCCGGTCCAGAAGGTCAAGATCCTGCTGTTCATGACCGTCTCGATCTCGGCCGCACTGGTCGGGACGATGATCGCCCTGCGGCTCGGCTCGATCCAGGCCGGCCAGGGCATCGGCGAGGAGTTCACCTACATCATCGCCGCGGTGGTCGGAGGCTGCCTGCTGACGGGCGGCTACGGGTCGGCGATCGGCGCGACGCTCGGGGCGCTGATCGTGGGCATGGCCTTCATCGGCATCCAGTTCTCGGGCTGGAACACCGACTGGCGGTTCCTGTTCCTCGGCGTGATCCTGCTGATGGCGGTGCTGGTCAACAACCTCGTGCGAAAGAGCGCGGAAGGAGCGCGGCGATGAGCGCCCAGGAAGCCGCCGAGCGCGGCCACACCGGCAACGGTTCGGCGCCGCTGCTCGAGGTGCGCAACGTGTCGAAGTACTTCGGCAACGTGATCGCGCTCAAGGACGTCTCGTGCCACGTCGGCGCCGGCCAGGTCACCTGCGTGCTGGGCGACAACGGCGCGGGCAAGTCGACGTTCATCAAGATCCTCTCGGGCGTGCACCAGCACAGCGAGGGGCAGTACCTGTGCGAGGGCGAGGAGGTGAAGTTCAACTCGCCGCGCGACGCCCGCGAGCGCGGCATCGCCACCGTCTTCCAGGACCTGGCGACCGTGCCGCTGATGTCGATCTGGCGCAACTTCTTCCTCGGGTCGGAGCCGACGGTCGGCGCGGGGCCGCTGCGACGGATCGACGTCAAGGAGGCCAAGTCCGTGATGCACGACGAGATGCGCAAGATGGGCATCGACGTGCGCGACGCGGACCAGCCCGTCGGCACGCTGTCGGGCGGCGAGCGGCAGGCGGTCTCGATCGCCCGCGCCGTGTACTTCGGCGCCAAGGTGCTGATCCTCGACGAGCCGACATCGGCGCTTGGCGTCAAGCAGTCGGGCGTGGTCCTCAAGTACATCGTCCAGGCGCGCGAGCGCGGGCTCGGCGTGATCTTCATCACGCACAACCCGCACCACGCGTACCCGGTCGGCGACCGGTTCGTGATCCTGAACCGCGGCCGCCTCCAGGGCAACTGGGCGCGTGACGAGATCTCGCGCGACGAGCTGGTGAAGGCGATGTCCGGCGGCGCCGAGCTGGATCAGCTGACGCACGAGATCGAGCAGCAGCTCCAGCGGCCCGCATGACGGGGTCAGGTCTTGCAAACGGTCACCCCGCCACCGCCGGGGTCAGGTCCAGCGAACGGTCGGGTGACCGTTTGCAAGACCTGACCCCTTCCCGGCGGCGGGTGGGCGTCGGCGTGATCGGCTTCGGCTGGCTGGGCCAGGCCCACAGCCGATCGCTCCAGCGCATCCGCACGCTGTTCGGAGACCGCGGGTTCGACCCCGAGCTGGTGGTGTGCAGCGACACGGTGCCCGCGCGCGTCGAGGACGCCGTGTCCTCGTTCGGGTTCGCGCGCGGCGCGGCGGACTGGCGGGCGGTGATCGACGACCCCGCGGTCGAGGTCGTCTACATCGCGGCGCCGAACATGGTCCACGTCGAGCTGGTCGAGGCCGCGGCCGAGGCCGGCAAGCACGTGTTCTGCGAGAAGCCGGTCGGCGGCACGCCCGAGCAGACCGTCCGGGCGGAGCGGGCCGCGCGCCGCGCCGGAGTGATCTCCGGCGTCGGCTACAACTACCGCTGGGCGCCGCTCGTCCGCTACGCGGCGGACCTGATCGAGCGCGGCGAGCTGGGCGAGATCACCAACTACCGCGGCCGCTTCTTCTCGATGTACGGCAGCGACCCGCTGGGGCTGCTGTCGTGGCGCTTCAAGCTCGACGAGGGCGGATACGGGGTCACGTCGGACCTGCTGAGCCACGCCGTCGACCTCGCGCAGATGCTGATCGGGCCGATCACGCGCGTCGTGGGCCAGACCGCGACGTTCATCCCGGAGCGGCCGATCGCCGTCCCGGGCGCGGGCCACTACGGCCGCGGGGCGCCGGGCGACCCGACGGGCGAGGTCACGAACGAGGACTACGCGGGGATGCTGTGCGAGTTCGCCAACGGCGTGCGCGGCTCGTTCGAGGCCAGCCGGACGATCGTCGGGCCGGAGTCGCAGATGGCGTTCGACGTGCACGGCACCCGCGGCGCGCTCGGCTGGAACCTGGAGACGCTCAACGAGCTGCGGCTGTACCGGCTCACGGACGACCCGGGCTCGGGCTACACGACCGTCTACGGCGGCGAGCGCTTCCCGTACCACGGCAACTTCGTGCCCGGCAGCGCGAACGGCATCGGGTTCGAGGACCTCGTGGTGATCGAGGACTACGAGTTCATGCGCTCGGTCGCCGAGGGGCGGCCGCACCGGCCCGGCTTCGAGGACGCGCTGGCGTGGGTCAGCGTCCAGGCCGCGCTGCTGAAGTCGGCCGAGTCCGGCCGCTGGGAGGATGTCGTATCGCTGCGGGAGGAGTGATGGAGATGACCGCCACCGCCGCACCGCCCGTCCGCGTCGGCGTCATCGGCGTCGGGCGGATCGGGCGCATGCACGCCGAGCTGCTCGCGCGCCGGGTCCCGGGCGCGAGCGTCGCGGCGGTGCAGGACGCGCACGCCGAGAGCGCGCGCGCCGTCGGCGCGCAGCTCGACGTCCCCGTGGCGGGGTCGATCGCCGAGCTGCTGGCCGACGACACCGTCGAGGCCGTCGCGATCTGCACCAGCACGGACACGCACGCGGAGCTGATCGTGCAGGCGGCGCGGGCCGGCAAGGCGATCTTCTGCGAGAAGCCGGTCTCGCTCGACCTCGCGGAGGTCGACCGCGCGCTGGGCGCGGTGGCGGAGGCCGGCGTGCCGTTCCAGATCGGCTTCAACCGCCGCTTCGACCCGGGGCACCAGTCCGTGCGCGACGCCGTCGCCGGCGGCGCGATCGGCGACCTGCACCTCGTGCGGATCTCCAGCCGCGACCCCGCTCCCCCGCCGCTGTCCTACGTGAAGGTCTCGGGCGGGATCTTCCTCGACATGACGATCCACGACTTCGACATGGCCCGCTACGTCACGGGCAGCGAGGTCGTGGACGTGCACGCGCGCGGGGCCGTGCGGATCGACCCCGGCTTCGCCGAGGCGGACGACGTGGACACCGCGCTGGTCACGCTCGAGCACGCGAACGGCTGCCTGACGGCGATCGACAACTCGCGCCAGGCCGTCTACGGCTACGACCAGCGGGTCGAGGCGTTCGGCTCGCTCGGGATGGCCAGCTCGGAGAACCCGATGGCGCACGCCGGCATCGTCCGCACCGCGGCCGGCATGGCGGCCAGCCCGCTGCCGTACTTCTACCTCGAGCGCTACCTGCCCAGCTACATCCGCGAGTGGGAGGCGTTCGTCGCCGCGATCTCGAACCGCGAGACGCCGCCGGTCGGCGTCGTCGACGCGCGGGCGCCGCTCGTCATCGGGCTGGCCGCCTGGCGCTCGCTGCGCGAGGGGCGGGCGGTGCGTGTGGAGGAGGTGTCGTGACCCGTAACGTCGACCGGAGGTCCGAGCTTGCGAGGACCGGAGGGCGAAACCCGTTTTCATCGCTCCGTCTCGACGGCCGCGTGATCGCCGTCACGGGCTCGACCCAGGGCCTCGGCGCGGCGATCGCGCGCCGCGCCGCCGCGCTCGGCGCCGCGGGCATCGTGGTCACGGGCCGCGACAGGGAGCGCGGCGAGGCGGTGCGCCACACGCTGGAGTGCGACAGCGTGTTCGTGCGGGCCTCGCTCGAGGACGAGGCGCAGGTCCGCGGCATCGTGCATTGCGCGGAGGAGCGCTTCGGCCGCCTCGACGGCCTCGTCAACGCCGCCGGGCTCAGCTCGCGCGGGACGCTCGACGACACGACCGTCGAGCTGTGGGACCGGCTGTTCGCGATCAACGTCCGCGCGCCGTTCGTCCTCATCCAGGAGGCCGCGCGGCTGATGCGCCGGAGCGGCGGCGGCAGCGTCGTGAACATCGTCACCATGGCCTCGCACGGCGGCACGCCGGAGCTGATGGCCTACGCGGCGTCGAAGGCGGCGCTCGCCACCCTCACCCGCAACGCGGGCTACTCGCTCCAGCCCGATCGCATCCGCGTCAACGGCCTGAACATCGGCTGGACCGCGACGGAGGGCGAGCACGTCGTGCAGACGGGCGAGGGCGAGCCGGACGACTGGCTGGCGGCCGCCGACGCCGCCGCGCCGCTGGGCCGGCTGCTGCGGCCGGACGAGGACATCGCCCCGGCGGTCACGTACCTGCTCAGCGACGCGGCGAAGATGGTGACCGGCTCGGTCATCGACTTCGACCAGACGGTCCACGGGCCGGCGGGCGAGCACGTCGCACAGGGCGTGCAGGAGGTCCGCGCGTGAGGGTCTTCATCACCGGCGGCAGCGGCTTCGTCGGCTCCAACCTCGTCGAGGTCTTCGCGCGCCACGGCGACGAGATCGCCGCGCCCCCGCGCGCCGAGGTCGACATCGCCGACCCGGTCGCAGTCTCCCGCTCCGTGGCCGACTTCGAGCCCGACGCGATCGTCCACTGCGCGATCCTCAACGACCTCACGCGGCTCGCCGCGCGCCGCCGCGAGGCATGGGACGCCTACGTCGGCGCGACCCGCAACGTCGTCGACGCGGCCAACGAGGCCGGCGCCCACGTCGTGCTCGTCTCGACCGACTGGGTGTTCGACGGCACGCAGGGCCCCGCCAGCGAGGAGGAGCCGCCGAACCCGGTCAACGCGTACGGGTTCCTGAAGGCGGCGTCAGAGCTGGTCGTCGCCGAGCGCGCGGAGCAGGGCGCGGTCGCCCGCATATCCGGCGTCCAGGGCCTTCACCGCGCGCGGCCGGACGCGCCGCGGAACCAGGACCACGGCTTCGGCTACTTCGTCGCCTCGCTGGTCGACGCGCTGCGCGCCGGCCGGCCGTTCACGGTCTGGGAGAGCGAGGACATCAACATGGTCGCCACGCCCACGCTGGCCACCGACGCCGGCGAGCTGATGCGGCGGATCGTCGAGCGCGGCGGCACCGGCATCTTCCACTGCTGCGGGGGCGAGTCCGTCACCCGCGCGGAGCTCGCGCGCGCCGCCGTCGGCGCGTTCGAGCTCGACCCGGAGCTGCTGCGCTTCGGGCCGCCCGACGAGGCGCCGGATGCGCCGGTCCCGTACGACACCCGCCTCGACGCCACCGCCACGGCGCGGGCGCTCGACACCGACCTTCCGAGCGTGGAGGACCAGCTCGGACGCCTTCGCGAGGAGCTGTCATGCCTTACGACCTGATCACCATGGGCCGCGTCGGCGTCGACCTCTACCCGGAGCAGACCGGCGTGGCGCTGAAGGACGTCAGGACGTTCGCCAAGTCGCTGGGCGGGAGCGCGACCAACGTCGCGGTGGCCGCCGCGCGGCTCGGCAATCGCGCCGCGGTGATCACCAAGGTCGGCGACGACCCGTTCGGCCCGTTCGTGCGCGAGGCGCTCGAGGGCTTCGGCGTCGACCCGCGCTACGTCGGCACGCACCCGACGCTGCGCACCCCGGTCGTGTTCTGCGAGGTCTTCCCGCCCGACGACTTCCCGCTGCTCTTCTACCGCGAGCCGACCGCGCCGGACATGACGCTCGCCGCCGGCGAGCTCGACCTCGACGCGATCCGCTCGGCGCGCGTGTTCTGGACGACCGGCACGGGGCTCGCCGAGGAGCCGAGCCGCAGCGCCACGCTCGCCGCGCTGGCCGCGCGCGAGGACGGCATCACGGTCCACGACCTCGACCACCGCCCGATGTTCTGGCCCGACGAGTCCGAGGCCGGCCGCCAGGGCCGGCTCGCGCTGGAGCACGCGACCGTGGCCGTCGGCAACCGCGACGAGGCCGCCGTGGTGACCGGCACGCGCGACCCCGAGGAGGCGGCCGCCGCGCTGCTCGAGCTCGGCGTCGAGCTGGCGATCGTCAAGCAGGGTCCCGCCGGCGTCCTCGCGCGCACGCGCGACGAGACCGTCGAGGTGCCGCCGGTGCCGGTCGACGTCGTCAACGGCCTCGGCGCGGGCGACGCGTTCGGCGGCGCGCTCGTCCACGGCCTGCTCCACGACTGGCCGCTCGAGCGGACGATCCGGCTCGCCAACGCCGCCGGCTCGCACGTCGCCGGGCAGCTGCTGTGCTCGGACGCGATGCCGACGCTCGCCGAGCTCGAGCCGTACGTCCAGGAGGTGCGCTCATGAGGTTGACCGTCGCCCAGGCGCTCGTGCGCTTCCTCGCCGCCCAGGAGGTCGAGCGCGACGGCCGCCGCGAGCGGTTCTTCGCCGGCTGCTTCGGCATCTTCGGCCACGGCAACATCGCCGGCCTCGGCCAGGCGCTCCAGCAGCACCGCGACCTCCTCCCCTACCACCAGGCCCGCAACGAGCAGGCGATGGTGCACATCGCCGCCGGCTACGCGCGCCAGCGCAACCGGCTCGGCACGTTCGCCTGCACGAGCTCGGTCGGCCCGGGCGCGACGAACATGGTCACGGGCGCCGCGCTGGCCACGATCAACCGGCTGCCGGTGCTGCTGCTGCCGGGCGACACGTTCGCCACCCGCACGCCGCACCCGGTGCTCCAGCAGCTCGAGGCGCCGCACGACGCGACGCTTTCGGTGAACGACTGCTTCAAGCCGGTGTCGCGCTACTTCGAGCGGGTCCAGCGGCCCGAGCAGCTCGTCCCGGCGGCGCTCGAGGCGATGCGCGTGCTGACCGATCCCGCGGAGACCGGCGCGGTGACGCTGGCGCTGCCCGAGGACGTGCAGACGGAGGCGTTCGAGGTGCCGGACGCGTTCCTCGCGCCGCGCGTATGGACGGTGTTCCGGCAGCCGCCGCCGCCCGCGGCGATCGCCCGCGCGGCGGAGCTGATCCGCGGCGCCCAGCGGCCGCTGGTCGTGGCCGGCGGCGGCGTCATCTACTCCGAGGCGACCGCCGCCCTGCGCGCGTTCGCCGATGCGACCGGCATCCCGGTCGCCGAGACGCAGGCGGGCCGCGGGGCGCTGCCGTCGGACCATCCGCTGAGCCTCGGCGCGGTCGGCGCGACCGGCACGACGGCCGCGAACCGGCTGGCCCGCGAGGCGGACGTGGTGATCGGCGTCGGCACCCGCTGGAGCGACTTCACGACCGCCTCGAAGTCCGCGTTCCAGGACGCGGGCGTGCGGTTCGTCAACGTCAACGTCACGTCCTTCGACGCGGCCAAGCACAGCGGGCTGCCGATCGTGGCCGACGCGCGCGTCGCGCTCGAGGAGCTGACCGGCGCCCTCGCCGGCCACCGCGCTCCGGATCGGTGGGAGCAGCGGGCGGGCGAGGAGTCGGCGGCGTTCGGCGAGGAGGTGGCGCGGCTGGTGGCGCCGCGCGACGGCGAGCTTCCCCACCAGGCGGCGGTGATCGGCGTGGTCAACGACGCGGCGGGCGAGACCGGCGTCGTGGTGTGCGCGGCCGGCTCGATGCCCGGCGACCTGCACAAGCTCTGGCGCGCCCGCGACCCCGACGGCAAGGGCTACCACGTCGAGTACGGCTACTCCTGCATGGGCTACGAGATCCCGGGCGGGATGGGCGTCAAGCTCGCCGCGCCCGAGCGCGAGGTGTTCGTGATGGTCGGCGACGGCTCGTACCTGATGATGCCCGGCGATCTCCCCACGGCGGTCGCGGAAGGCATCAAGATCGTGGTCGTGATCGTCGACAACCACGGCTACGCCTCGATCGGCGCGCTGTCGCGCTCGCTCGGCGGCTCCGGCTTCGGGACCCACTACCGGCGGCTGCTCAACGGGCGGCCGGTGCTGGACGTCGACGGCCGCACGGAGGCCGGGCCGCTCCCGATCGACCTCGCGGCGAACGCGGAGAGCCTGGGCCTGAAGGTGCTGCGGGCGCGCGGCATCGACGAGTTCCGGGCGGCGCTCGACGAGGCGCGTGCCGCGGACGGGCCGGTCGCGGTCCACATCGAGGTCGACCGCTACCAGGGCGTGCCGGCCTACGAAGGGTGGTGGGACGTGCCGGTGGCCGAGGTCGCCGACGACCCGGGCGTGCAGGCCGCGCGCGAGGAGTACGAGGCGGCGCGGCGCGCCCAGCGGCAGTACGTGGAGGCGCCATGACCGTCACCGCCGATCTTCTCGTCGCGCCGAGCGAGCCCGAGGCGGACGGCACGTTCGTCCGCGTCACGCCGGAGTCGGCGGGCTGGGGACACGTCGGCTTCGAGGTGCTCGCGCTCGACGGCACCGCCTCCCGCGAGACCGGCGACCGCGAGGTGTGCGTGGTCGTCGTCGCGGGCGAGTGCCGCGTCGGCGACTGGACGCTCGCGGGCCGCGAGGACCCGTGGTCCGGCCCGCCCGGCGCCGCCTACCTCCCGCCCGGCACCGCCTTCGAGCTGTCCGGCAAGGGCGAGATCGCGCTGTGCTGGGCGCCGGCGAACGGCGGGGCGCCGGCGCGCGTGCTCGGAGCCGGCGAGGTCGAGCACCGCGGCCGCGGCTCGCACGCCAGGCAGGTGCGCCCGATCCTGATGGGCGGAGAGGAAGCCGACTCGCTGCTCGTCTGCGAGGTGCTCACCCCGGCCGGGCACTGGTCGAGCTACCCGCCGCACAAGCACGACCGCGACGCGATGCCCGAGGAGTCCTTCCTCGAGGAGACCTACTACCACCGGGTCTCCCCCGCCCAGGGCTTCGCGCTCCAGCGGGTCTACACTGACGATCGAGAGCTCGACGTGAGCGTCGCGGTGTCGGACCGCGACACGGTCCTCGTGCCACGCGGCTATCACACCGTCTCGGCGCCTCCCGGCTACGAGCTCTACTACCTGAACGTGATGGCCGGCCCGACGCGCGCCTGGGCCATCTCGAACGACCCCGACCACGAATGGACGATGTGATGGCGACGACTGCGACCAGGCTGCTCGACAACTACGTGGGCGGGAGCTGGACCGCCGCGAACGGCACGGACGAGCTGGACGTCACCAACCCGGCCACCGGCGAGGTGATCGCCCGCGTGCCGCTGTCCTCGTCCGCTGACCTCGACGCCGCGGTGACCGCCGCGCGCGCCGCGCTGCCCGAGTGGCGCGCGGTGAGCGCGATCGCCCGCGCGCAGAAGCTGTTCGAGCTGCGCCAGGGGCTGGTGGAGCGACACGAGGACCTCGCGCGCTCCGTGACCACCGAGATGGGCAAGACGATCGTCGACGCCCGCGCCGAGGTCTCGCGCATGATCGAGATGGTCGAGGCCGCGTGCGCGCTCCCGACGACCATGCAGGGGCGCGTGCTCGAGGACGTCTCGCGCAACGTCGACGCCGAGACGATCCGCCAGCCGGTCGGCGTCTGCGCCGCGATCGTCCCGTTCAACTTCCCGGCGATGGTGCCGTTCTGGTTCCTGCCGTTCGCGATCGGCTGCGGCAATACGTTCGTGCTCAAGCCGTCCGAGCAGGTCCCGATGACGCAGCAGATCGCGTTCGAGATCCTCGACGGGCTCGGGCTGCCCGACGGCGTCGTGAACCTCGTCAACGGCGGCCGCGAGGTCGTCGAGGGGATCCTCGACCACCCGGGGATCGACGCCGTGTCGTTCGTGGGCTCGGCCCCGGTCGCGAAGATCGTCTACGAGCGAGCCGCGAAGGCCGGCAAGCGGGTGCAGGCGCTCGGCGGCGCGAAGAACCACATGGTCGTCATGCCGGACGCGGTGATCGACAAGACCGTCAACGGCATCATCGGCTCGGCGTTCGGCGCCGCGGGGCAGCGCTGCATGGCGGGCTCGGTGGTCGTGACCGTCGGCGAGGCGCACGACAAGCTGCTGCCGCCTCTGCGCGAGGCGACCGAGTCGCTCCAGGTGGGCGACGGGCTCGAGGACGGGGTCGACGTCGGCCCGGTCGTCTCCGAGTCGGCCCGCGAGCGCATCCGCGACGCGATCTCCCGCGCCGAGGACGCGGGCGCCACCCTCGTGACGGACGGCCGTGAGGCCGAGGGGGCCGGCTCCTTCGTCGGCCCGACGATCCTCGACGGCGTGCGGCCGGACATGGAGGCCGCCACCGAGGAGATCTTCGGCCCGGTGCTCTCGATCGTGAACGTCGAGACGCTCGACGAGGCGATCGAGCTCGTCAACTCGAGCCGGTTCGGCAACGGCACGTCGATCTTCACGGAGTCGGGCGCATCGGTGCGGCGCTACCGGCACGAGGTCGAGGCGGGCATGATCGGCGTCAACATCGGCGTCGCCGCGCCCGTGGCCTTCTTCCCGTTCAGCGGCTGGAAGGACTCGTTCCTCGGCGACCTGCACGCGCACGGGCCCGACGCGGTCGAGTTCTTCACGCGCAAGAAGACCGTGACCTCGCGCTGGTTCTCGTCGGGCCAGGGGCACGGCGCCTACTTCGTCGAGCGCTGAGCGCGCCCGGCGCCGGACCGCAGAGGGGCCGGCGTGACGGACTCGACACCGTCACGCTGGCCACCGCCGAGCTCGAGGCGACGTTCGTCCCCGACGCGGGGATGATCTGCTGCTCGCTGCGCCATCGCGGCGAGGAGCTGCTCGGCCAGCGGCGCGGGCTCGCCGCATACGCCGCGACCGGCAAGACGATGGGCATCCCGCTGCTCTACCCGTGGGCGAACCGGCTCGGGGACTGGTCGTACTCGGCGCTGGACGCGGACGTGGATCTGCGGGCGGTCGAGGGTCGTGTGGGTGTCGACGGCGGCACGGGGCTGCCGATCCACGGGACGCTGCCCGGCCCGTGGCGGATCGTCTCGGCCGACTCGTCGCGGCTGATCGCCGAGGAGGAGCCGAGCCCGCGCGAGGCGTTCCCGTTCGACCATCGCGTGCGCTTGGACGCCTCGCTGTCCGGCTCGGCGCTGCGCCTGGTGACCGTCGTCGAGGCGCTCGGCGACGGGCCGGTGCCGGTCTCGTTCGGCTTCCATCCCTACTTCACGCTGCCGGGCGTGCCGCGCGCGGAGTACGAGATCGAGCTGCCGGTGCGGCGCCGCCTGGTGCCCGACGAGCGCAGCGTGCCTTCGGGCGCGACGGAGCCGGTCGAGCCGTTCGCCGGGCCGCTCGGCGACCTCGAGTTCGACGACGGCTACGACGAGCTCGACTCGCCGGCCGAGTTCGCCGCGAGCGGCGGCGGGCGGCGCATCGCGGTGCGCTTCGAGCAGGGCTTCCCGGTCGCGCAGGTCTTCGCCCAGGCCGGCAAGGACTTCGTGTGCTTCGAGCCGATGACGGCGCGCACCAACGCGCTGAGCGACGGCGACTTCCCGGTGGCCCGGCCCGGCGAGCCGTTCGTCGCGGTCTTCTCGGTGACGGTGGCTGACGTCTGAGGGGTTGGGCGCGGCTGCCGGGTCGAACTTCGGCTGGGTGGGGTGGCGAGGGAGCCGCCCGCGCGGTGTTCAACGTCGTAACGGGTGATGCCCGCGGCCGGCGTTACGACGTTGAACACCGTATGGGTGGTCAACGTCGTAATGGGCCCGAGTCACATCGGTCGTTACGACGTTGACCACCGCGCGAGCGGCTCCCGCACCACCCCACCCAGCCGCCGTTCCACGGTGTCATCGTGCGAAGCGTGAACGAGTTCCCGATCGGGGCGGCGGCCACGCTGGCCGAGTTGGAGGGGCCGGCGCCGTACGCCCTGCTGGCACGGCTGCGCGAGCGGGAGCCGGTGTCGTGGCTGCCGGCGATCGGCGGCTGGCTGGTGACCAGGCGCGATCTGGCGCTCGAGGCGATGCGGGGCGCGCGGACGTTCACGGTCGAGGACCCGCGCTTCACGACCGCGCGCGTGGTCGGGCCGAGCATGCTGTCGCTCGACGGCGAGGAGCACGACCGGCACCGCGCGCCGTTCGTCGCGCCGCTCCGGCTCGGGCAGGTCCGCGAGCGCCTGGCCGGCGCCGTCGACGAGGAGGTCGGCCGCCTGGTCGACGGGCTCGCGCCGGCGGGCGCGGGCGAGCTGCGGCGCGGGTTCGCCGGCCCGCTCGCGACGGCCGTCGTGACCCGCGCGCTCGGGCTCGAGCACGCGGCCGTCCCGACCGTGCTCGGGTGGTACGACGCGATCGTGGGCGCCGTGACCGACCTCACCGCCGGCCGTCCGGCGCCGCCCGCCGCCGAGGAGGCCGTCGCCGCGCTCGGCGAGGCCGTGCGCACCGTCCCGGCGGCCACCCTGTCACCGCCCGAGCTGACCTCGAACGCCGCGGTGATGCTGTTCGGCGGCATCGAGACGACGGAGGGGATGATCGCCAACGCGGTCGCGCACCTGCTCGCCGACGAGGCCGCGCTGAGGCTCGTCCGCGAGGAGCCGGAGCGGCTGCCGGCGGCGGTCGAGGAGTCGCTGCGACTCGAGCCGGCGGCCGCGGTGATCGACCGCTACGCGACCGCGGACGCGGAGCTCGGCGGCGCGAGGATCGAGGCCGGCGACCTCGTCCGCATCTCGATCACCGCCGCCAACCGCGACCCGGCGACGTTCGCCGACCCCGACCGCTTCGAGCCGCGGCGCGAGAACGCCGGCCGCCACCTGGCCTTCGCGGCCGGGCCGCACGTCTGCGTCGGCATGCACCTCGCCCGCCTGGAGGCGCACACCGCGATCGCCGCGCTGCTCGACCGGCTGCCGAACCTCCGCCTGCGCGACGGCCGCCCGCCGCCGGTCCACGGGCTCGTCTTCCGCAAGCCGCCGCGCGTCGACGCCGTGTGGGACGCATGACCAAGCGGGCTACGCGGCGGCCGGCTCCGGCAGGGCGACCGCGGCCGGCAGCGTCTCCGACCGCATGACCGCGACCAGGACGGCGACCGCGCCGGCGGCGCCGGCGAGCGCGAACGCCGTCGCCGGGTCGGCGTGGTCCGCGAGCGCACCCGCGGCGGCCGAGCCCGCCGCCGCGCCGATCGCCGTCGCGGTGCCGAGCCACGCGAACGCCTCGGTGATCGTTCCGGCCGGCGCCGCATCGTCGACCATCGCGTAGATCGCCGAGTAGGTCGGGGCGATCGCGCTCCCCGCGAGCAGCAGGACGGCCCCGAGCGCGACGAGGCTGCCCGCCGCGGGCAGCAGCATCAGGTGTCCGGCGGCCAGAGCGGCGAGCACGGGTCCGAGGCCGATGCCGTCGCCGAGGCGGGCGGCGAGCATGCCGCCCACGAGCGAGCCCGCCCCCCACAGCGCGAGCAGGGGCGCGGCGGCGGTGGCGCCGTGCATCGCACTCGCCGCGGCGGTGACGGCCACCTCGACGGCGCCGAACAGGACGCCGACGGCCACGAGCACGATCACGAGCGTCCGCATCGCGGGCGAGCGGAGCGAGCCGCCGCGCTGCCGCTCGACGGGCCGCTCGGCCGGCCGCCACGCCCGCGAGCCCGGCTCGGCCGCGAAGGCCAGCGTCGCGACGAGCATGACCGCACCGCCCGCGGCGAGCGCGGCGCCGGATCCCCAGACCGCGCCGACGGCGAGCGCCAGCGGCGGGCCGCTGACCCAGGTGAGCTCGACCGCGGACGCCTCGACCGCGTACGCGGCGCGCAGCTGCCGCGCGTCGGGAAGCGTCGCCGCCAGCAGCGAGCGCAGGCAGGCGCCGACCGGCGGCGTCGCGAGGCCGACCCCGGACGCCAGCACGACCAGCAGCGGCAGTGGGGCGCCGACGGGGAGCGCCGCCATCGCGCACAGCAGCGCCGCGGCGGCCGCGCCGCTCGCAACCAGTACCGGCGTCTGCCCGCGAGCATCGACGAGCCGCCCCAGCAACGGACCGCCGACGCCCAGCGCGACCGCGTAGATGCCGGTGACCACGCCGGCGGCCGCGAACGAGCCGGTCAGGTGCTCCGCATGCACGAGCAGGGCGATGCTGAGCATCGTCAGCGGGAGCCGGGCGACGATCGACACGGCGAGCAGGCGGCGCGCGCCGGTGACGGAGGCGATGGAAGTCATGAGGAGCATGCTGCCTCCAGACTGGTGTACAGTCCAGATCCAGAATCGTGCTGAAAGATGAGACCAGTCAGCCGATCGAGCTGCTCCTGACGGTCTCCCGCGACCGCCCGGGCACGCTCGGCGCCCAGATCGAGCAGCAGCTGCGGAGCGCGATCCGCGACGGCGCGCTGCGGCCCGGGGCGCGCATACCGTCGACGCGAGACCTCGCGCGGCAGCTCAGCGTCTCGCGCCGCATCGCCGTCGACGCCTACGCGCAGCTCGCCGCCGAGGGCTACCTGAGCCTGCGCCAGGGTGCCCGCCCGCGGGTCGCCCCGGACGTCCCGGCGAGCACCTCGCTCCAGCCGCCCGCCGTCGCCTCCGCCCCGCCTCCCCGCTTCGACTTCCGGCCGAGCACGCCGGACGTCTCCACGTTCCCGCGGACCGCCTGGCTGCGCTCCGTCCGCGAGGCGGTGACGACGATGACGGAGTTCGACCTCGGCTACGGCGACGCTTCCGGCGTCGAGGCGCTGCGGAGCAGGCTCGCCGACCACCTCGGCCGTGTCCGCGGCGTCGTCGCCGACCCGGAGCGCGTGATCGTGACGAGCGGCTACCAGCAGGGTCTCGGCCTCGTGTGCCAGGCGCTCAAGGCCGCGGGGGCGACCAGGATCGCGATCGAGGACCCGAGCAACACCGAGCAGCGTGAGGTCGCGACCCGCTGCGGTCTCGAGCCGATCGGGATCCGGGTCGACGAGGACGGCCTCGTCGTGGACGAGCTCGCCGGCACCGGCGCCGCGGCCGTCGTCGTCACGCCCGCCCACCAGCACCCGACCGGCGTCGTGCTCACCGGCGAGCGCCGCAACGCGCTGCTGGCATGGCTGCGCGAGAACGACGCGATCGCCGTCGAGGACGACTACGACGCCGAGTACCGCTACGACCGCCCGGGCGTCGGCGCGCTCCAGGGAATGGACCCCGAGCGCGTCGTCTACGCCGGCTCGGCCAGCAAGACGCTCGCCCCGGCGCTGCGGCTGGGCTGGATGGTCGTCCCGCCCGTGCTGCACGACGCCGTCGCCGAGGAGAAGCTGATCGCCGACCACGGAACGGCGCGGATCGAACAGCTCGCGTTCGCCGACTTCCTCGCCCGCGGCGAGCTCGACCGCCATCTGCGCCGCATGCGGGTCCGCTACCGCCGCCGGCGCGACGCGGTCGTCGCCGCGCTCGCCGAGCTGCTGCCGGAGGCCCGGGTCACCGGCATCGCCGCCGGCCTGCACGTGACGCTCACGCTCCCGGACGGCATCGACGAGCAGGCGGTCCGCGAGCAGGCGCGCGAGCGCCGGATCGCGTTCAACACGATGAGCGACTACCGGCCCGACCCGGCGCCGCCCGCGACGCTGATGCTCGGGTACGCGCACACGCCCGAGCCCGCGATCCGCCCCGGCGTGCGGCTGCTCGCCGAGGCGGTGCGCGCCGCGAGCGGCTAGTTCCCCTCCTCGCCGATCCGCGGGCCGACGCGGACCACCTCGGGGATCTCCTGGAGCGCCCACTCCGGCGGCTCGACGCCGGCGTTGCGCGCGGCGATCCGCGCGAAGTGCCGCTCGAAGCCCGCCGGCGTGCAGACGATCAGGTAGCGGGCGGGGCCGTCGCCGCTGTTGGTGAACGTGTGCGGCACGTTGCGCGGCGCGAACGCCACGTCACCGGCCGTGGCGGTCAGCAGCTCGTCCTCGACGCGGAACGTCAGCTCGCCCTCGAGCACGTAGAACGCCTCGTCGAAGTCGTGGGTGTGCAGGTACGGGCCGGCGGCGCCGGCCGGCATCGCGCTCTCGATCACCGAGACGTGACCGCCGGACTGCTCGCTGCGGAGGAGCACCGTGGGAGTCGGCATGGCCTGCGAGGCTACGCGGTCACGGCCGCGCCCTGACCACGAACAGCTCGGCGCGGATCGCGGTGCGCAGGCGCGGGGTGAGGCGCAGCGGCGCCGGGCCGGTGCTGCGCAGCAGCGGATCCGCGCGCAGCGCGGCGCGCCACTCGCGCGTGCGCGCCCGCACCGCACGGTTCCACGGCGCGTGCGAGCGGCGGCGCACGGCGACGGGCGTGACGAGCAGGACGCGCCGGCCGGCGGGCAGGCCGCGCAGCAGCGGCAGCAGGCGCCGCTCGGCGCGGCCCGCGCGCAGCCGCCGGAGGCCGTCGCGCCAGTCGGTCATGCCCGGGTCGGGGACGATGCCGAGCGGGGTCGCGTAGACGACGCCGGCCGGCAGGTAGCGGTAGAGCACCGGGACCTGCTCGGGCTGCGTCGAGAGCACGAGGTCGCCGGGCCGGAGCTGGGGCGCGATCTCGCCGGCCACCGTGCGCGCATTGCTCTTCTCGGCCGGCGGCGCGCTGAGCAGCCACACGACCGCGACGCCGGCGACGGCGGCCGCCGACCAGCGCCGCCCGCCCGCGACCGCCGCGGCGAGCCCGAGCAGCAGCGGGCCGAACAGCACGGCGAGGTAGCGCGTCGCCCATGCGGGCTGGAGCTGCGAGGCCAGCCACGCGTAGAGCGCGGCCGCGGCCACGACGCCCAGCAGCGTCCGCGCGCCCGCGTCGAGCCGGCGCCAGCCCGCGGCGGCGGCGACCAGCAGCAGCGGCAGCGCGGCGTAGCCGAACAGCGCGCCGGGGATCGCCGGCAGCAGCAGCGGCGACGGCCGCGACGCCCACGGCGCCGCGGTGTGCGACGCCTGGAACAGGAGCGTCGGCAGCCACGGCGCGTACAGCAGCGCGACCGCGCCGCCGAGCCACGCGCCGTCGCGCCCGTCCACGCGGCCGGCGCGCCACAGCAGCAGCCACGCGAACGCCATCCCCGCCACCAGGAACAGCGCCCAGGTGTGGGTGTAGAGCAGCAGCACGCTCCAGAGGCCGAGCAGCGGCAGGTGACGGCGGCGGCCGTGCAGGAACGCCAGCGCGAAGCTCGCGGAGGCGAGCAGCGACAGCAGCACCACCAGCGTGTACATCCGCGTCTCCTGCGCGTAGTACGTGAGGAACGGGGAGCCGGCCGCGCCCGCGGCGGCGAAGGCGCCGGCGCGGCGGCCGAACAGCGCGTTCCCGGCCCAGAACGCCACGGGCACCGAGAGCAGCGCGAAGACGAGCGACAGCGCCCGGGTCGCTTCCTCGCTCGTGCCGGCGGCCGCCATCCAGCCGTGCAGCAGCAGGTAGTACAGCGGCGGCGAGCCGTCCTGTCGCAGCGCCGCCGGGATGTCCGCGAGGTCGCGCGACGCGATGCCGACGGCGATCGCCTCGTCGATCCAGTAGCCGGCGTCGAGCATGCCCGTGCGCAGGAGCAGGGACGCCCCGACCGCGGCCGCCAGCGCGGCGACGATCGCGATCGGCTGCGCCCGGCTCGACGGCTCCTGCACGGGCCGCGATGCTGGCACCGCGGCGGCGCTCCCGCGGTCCACCCTAATCCGGCTCAACACGTCCTAACGGAGCCCCGAGTGTGACGAGTGACCGCTTCGCGGCGGCCCGCTCCGGAGCTACTCTGGAGGGGTGACCGCGCTCACCGTCGACCCGTCGCTAGAGGACGCGCGCGAGTCGCTCTCCTACTGGGAGCAGCGCGTCCACCGGCTGCCCCGCCGCGCCGTCCGCCGCCGACGCGAGGCGCGCGAGATGGCGGCCCGCTGGCGCGTCCGGGTCGCCGACGCCGAGCGCGCGGTCTACGGCCGCGGCCTGCTCGGCGCGCTGCTCCTGCTCGCCGCCGAGCGGCGCCTGCCGGAGCCCGCCCGCCAGGCCGGCCGCATGCTGGCCCGCCGCACCGCGCAGGCGGCCGTCGTCGTGTGCGCAGCGCTCGTCGCGCTGCTCGCCGCGGGACTGTTCGCCGCGCTCGAGATCGTCGTCGCGATCGTCCGCGCGCTGGCTTAGCCCGGACTTAGCTCTTCGGCGTCACATTGTGGCGCCGCAGGTAGTCGAGGTAGAAGGGCCGGAGCATCTCGGCCACCTCGCCCTTCCCGGCGTCCGTGACGTCGTCGAGATGGCCCGACAGCGTCTGCACGTCGGAGGCCGCGTCGTCCATCTCCCCCGCCGCCGCCTCCGCCGCCGGGAGCACCTTCATCAGCTCCCAGAAGAACTTCACGTCGAGATGTCGCTTCGCGTACGAGACGGCGAGGTCGTGCAGCTCCTTCGAGGAGAGGCGCTCGAGCGCGTCGTCGGTCATGCCCGACACCCTAGATGACCGATTCCACGACATCGATCATCACGCGGCGCGCGTTACATTGGGCGGCGATGATGCGGCGATCGCTCGCCACCGCGCTGCTCGCCGCGGCGACGCTCGCGCTGGTCCCCGGCGCGGCGCGCGCCGACTGGAGCGGCGACGGCGCCGCCGACGTGCTCGGCGCCGCCTCCGACGGCCGGCTGCTGATGTGGCGCGGCAACGGCCGCGGCGGCTGGGCGGCGCCCGCGCAGCAGATCGGGGCCGGCTGGCAGCAGTTCACCGCGCTGCTCGCCAACGGCGACTGGAGCGGCGACGGCAGGCCCGACATCCTCGCCCGCCACTCCGACGGCCGCCTGCTCATGTACCGCGGCAACGGCAGAGGCGGCTTCGCGACCGGCATCCCGCAGCAGATCGGGGCCGGCTGGCAGGGCTTCACCGCGCTGCTCGCGCCGCGCGACTGGAGCGGCGACGGGAGGCCGGACATCCTCGCCCGGACGTCCGAGGGCGCGCTGCTGATGTACCGCGGCGACGGCGACGGCGGCTTCCTGACCGGCCAGGCGGAGCAGATCGGCTCGGGCTGGCAGGGCTTCACCGCGCTGCTGGCGCCCGGCGACTGGAGCGGCGACGGCAAGCCGGACATCCTCGCGCGCAACGCGGCGGGCGCGCTGCTCATGTACCGCGGCAACGGCCGCGGCGGCTGGGTCACCGGGAGCGCGGAGCAGATCGGCTCCGGCTGGCAGGGCTTCGACGCGCTGTTCGCCGGCGGCGACTTCAACGGCGGCGGCAAGCCCGACATCCTCGCCCGGCAGCCCGACGGCCATCTGTTGATGTACCGCGGCAACGGCGCCGGCGGCTGGGTCACCGGCCGCGGGGAGCTGATCGGCTCCGGCTGGGGCGGCATCGTCAACCTGATGCTCGTGTGGGACAAGCCGCGGCCCGCGCCTCCACCGCCGCCCCCGGCCCCGCCGAGCGCGCCGCTGCCCGACGGCATCGCCAAGCTGCGCGCGGGGATCCGGTGCACCCCGCCCGGCGGCAGGCTCCGCGTCAACCTCAAGATCCGCCGCCGTCCCGGCGCCGCCCGCCCGCGCGTGCGCCGCGTCGTCTTCTTCGTCCGCAACGGCCCGCGCAAGGTCGACCGCAGGAGGCCCTACCGTGCGGCCCTGCGGATCCGCCGGCCCGCCGGCCACCGCGGCCGCGTCTTCGCGCGCGTGGTCTTCACGCGCGGCGGGCTCGAAGAAGCTCCGGCGCAAGACCGTCTCGCGCCGCTTCGTGGTCTGCCGCTAGGCGTCAGGCGTCAGGCGTCAGGCGACGCCGGCGTCGATCAGCATCCGCCAGATCTCGCCCTGGTCGACGACCTCGACCCCGAGCTTCTCGGCCTTGGCGGTCTTGCTCGCGCCGACGTTCTCGCCGGTGATGAGCAGGTCCGTGTTCGCCGACACGGACGAGGCCGTGCTCGCGCCCGCCCGCTCGGCGAGCCGCTGGAACGCCGGGCGCGGCACCTTCTCGCCGCTGCGCGGGTCGGCGATCGTGCCGGTCACCACGACGGTCTTGCCGGCCAGCGGCGCGTCGGCGGAGACCTGCGGTGGGAGGTCCTCGTCGCGGACGTCCAGGTTCACGCCCAGCTCCCGCAGCCGGGCCAGCTCCGCGCGCGTCGTCTCGCGGTTGAGGTGCGAGTGCAGGCTGGCCGCGACCTTCGGCCCGACGTCCTCGACCTGCTGGAGCTCCTCCTCGCTCGCATCGGCGATCGCCTCCAGCGAGGCGAAGCCCGCGCGGCACAGCTTCGCGGCCGTGCCCTCGGAGGCCATCGGGATCGCGAGCCCGATCAGCGCCCGCCGCAGGCCCACCGCGCGACTGCGGTCGATCGACTCGAGCATGCGGTCGGCTGACACGTCGGCGATCCGGTCGAACCCCAGCAGCGTGTCCCGCTCGAGCGCGTAGAAGTCCGACGGGCGCTCGAGCAGCCCCGCCTCGTTCAACCGCTCGATCCACACCGGGCCGATCGCGTCGATGTCCGCCGCCGCCCGCGAGGCCCAGTGGATCAGCCGCCGCACGGTCTGCGCCGGGCAGGCGACGTTCGTGCAGTACAGCTCGCGGCTGTTGCCCTGCTCGGTCAGCGGCTGCCCGCAGGACGGGCACTCCGAGGGCGGCTCGATCTCGCGCTCCTCGCCCGTGCGGCGCGACGCGTCGAGCACGCCGGCCACGAACGGGATCACGTCGCCGGCGCGGCGGACGAGCACCGTGTCGCCGATCCGCACGTCGCGCGCGCGGATGACCTCCTGGTTGGCGAGCGTGGCGCGCGTGACGGTGGTGCCGCCGACGAACACGGGCTCCAGCACGGCCACGGGCGCGACCTTGCCGATCTTGCCCACGTCCCACACGACGTCGGCGAGCAGCGTGGTCTTCTCCTCGGCGGCGAACTTGAACGCGAGCGCGCCGCGCGGGCTGTTGGCGCGCGTGCCCGCGGCGGCGTAGGCGTTGCGGTCGGCGAGCCGCAGCACCGCGCCGTCGAGGTCGTAGTCGAGCTCGTTGCGCGTCGCCTCGATCTCCCCGATCACCGCCTGGGCGGCCTCCGCGTCGTCCGTGTGGCGCATGTCGGCGGCGTCGAAGCCGAAGCCCCGCAGCGCCGCCTCGACGTCGGCGTGCGCGCCGTCGTCGGTGTCGAGGTCGAACGCGAAGAAGCGCAGCCGCCGCTCGGCCACCACGGCGGGGTCCTTGGCGCGGATCGTCCCGGCGGCCGCGTTGCGCGGGTTGATCAGCGGCTTGTCCGGGTGCTTCTCGTTGTAGGCGGCGAACGTCGAGCGCAGCATCACCAGCTCGCCGCGCACCTCCGTCCGGCCGCCGGCGTCCAGCTTCTGCGGGATCCCCTCGGCCAGCGCCTTCACCAGCGGCGTCACGTCGTCGCCCGTCGTGCCGTCACCGCGCGTGACGGCGCGCGCGAGCCGCCCGCCCTCGTAGTGGAGGGCCAGCGACAGCCCGTCGAGCTTGGGCATGACCACCACGGGCTGGCGCGGGAAGCGGTCGAAGAACGCGGCGACCTGCTCGGGCTTCGTGGCCTTCTCGAGCGACAGCATCGGGCGGCTGTGACGCACCGGCGCGTGCAGCACCGACGGCGCGCCGACCTGCTCGAGCGGGTTGGGGTCGGGCGTGAGGTCGGGATGGGCCGCGATCAGCTCGCGCAGCTCGTCCTCGATCGCGTCGTACTCCGCGTCGGCGACCAGCGGGTCGCCGCGGTAGTAGGCGTCGCGCAACTCGGTCATGCGCGTGGCGAGGGTGTCGATGCGCTCGCGGGGCTCCATGCTGCCCTCTTACGCTACGCGGGCGGCCTGACGTAGGTAGTCCGCGCGCCCAAGTTGGGTGACGCGTGCCGATGCGCGGCGACCCCCGTTCCGGGACAGTCGCCCCCGATGCCCGACGACCTCAACCGCCTCTACCGCCTGGCCCGCGCGATCGGCGGCTCGCGCGCGCTGGCGGAGGACCTCACCCACGAGACCTTCGCCCTCGCCCTCGCCCGCGGCGCCGGCGGCGACTTCACCGTGCTCGCGCGCACGCTGCTCGAGCTGGCCGACGCCGCCGAGGACCGCGCCCCCGCCGAGCCGGTCCTCCTCGCCGGCGAGATCTACGCCGCCATCGCCGACCTCCCCCGCGACCTCCGCGACGCGGTCGCGCTCGTGGATGTCGCCGGCATGAGCTACGAGGAGGCCGGGCGGGCGCTCGACATCCCGCCGGGCGGCGTCCTGAGCCGGCTGCTCCACGCCCGCGCCGAGCTCGCGCGCCGGCTCACGGCCGCCGCGTGACCGCTAGACGATCCCGCGCTCGTGCGCCGCGGCGGCCGCCTCGCGGCGCGAGTGCACGCCGAGCTTGCCGAGCACCGCGGCCACGTGGTGGTCGACGGTGCGCACCGACACCGACGAGCCGGTCCGCGATCTCGGCGTTGGTCATGCCCTCGCTCACCAACCCGAGCACGGCGAGCTGGCGGTCGGTCAGGCCCGCGGGGTTCGCCCGGGTAGCCGCCCGCGGGCCGCGCGGGACCCGCCCGCCGAGCGTCCGCAGGCGCTCGCGGGCGCGCGCGGCGGCCGCGTCGGCGCCGAGGCCGTCGAGGATCCGCACCGCCTCGGCGGTCGGCTCGGGCTCGCCCGACTCCGCGAGCTCGAGCGCCTGCTCGTACGGGTCGCCGGCCGCCTGCCACCCGGCCGCGGCGGCCCGCCAGTCGCCGCGCAGCCCGGCCGCCCACGGCTCCGGGCAGCCGTCGAACGGCGCCGCGGGCTCGCCCGCGCGCGCGAGCTGGCGCAGCAGCTCCGCGCGGAACGGGGCGCCGCCGGGGTGCGCGGTGCGCGGCAGCAGCTCGGCGGCGACACGACGGCCCACGTCCGGCCGGCCGGCCAGCCACGCCCACTCCGCCGAGGCCAGCCCGGCGTACGCGAGCCCGAGCATCAGCCGCTGGCGGCGGGCGTGCTCCCAGGCGGCCGCGAGCATGGCTCCCGCCGCCGGGTCGCCGCGGCGGGCGAGCACGCGCCCGAGCCACGGCACGCTGTAGGCGTAGAGCATCCCGGGGTCGTCCACGCCCTCGACCAGCTCGCGCAGCCCGGCGAGCGCCTCGTCGAGCTGCCCGCGCCGGACGAGCGCGACGCAGCGATGCAGCTCGAGGTTGTACGCGTGCGACCAGAAGCCGCGCTCGCGCGCGAACCGCAGGCCCTCGCCCACGCACGCCTCGAGCTCGTCGAGCCGGCCGAAGCGCGCGAGCAGCTCGCCGAGGTTGCAGTAGCCGCGCGCGGCGTACTCGTAGCGGCGGGCGGCGATCGCGGCGTCGATGCTCTCCCCCACCAGCGCCGGGCCGCCGGGGTCGCCGAGCTCCGTGCGGGCGATGCCGAGGTAGTTGAGCGACAGCGCGGCGAGGTCGGCGCGGCCCGAGCGCGTCGCCAGCTCGCGCGCCCGCTCCAGCAGCGTCTCGGCCCGGCCGGGATCGTCGGCGAGCGCGTGGATCGCGCCCGCGTAGAGCGAGGCGTGGGCGAGCGCGGCCTCGTCGCCGGCCGGCTCGAGGATCGCGAGCGCCCGCTGCGCGCACGCCTCGGCCTCGTCGGTCTCCCCCGCCATGAACAGGTGCCGCGACAGCCGGACGAGGCAGACGCCGAGCGCCACGGGATCGCCGGCGTCCTCGTAGAGCCGCGCCGCCTCCCGGCCGGCCTCGACGGCCTCGCGGAAGCGATGGGCGTTGTAGAGCTCCCAGCCGTGGCCGTCGAGCACGTCGGCGCGCTCGCGGACGCCGACGCGGTGCAGGTGCGGGCTCATCGACTCGTAGTGCGCGAGCGCCTGCCGGTGCGAGCCGGCACGCTCGGCCTCGCGCGCGGCGCTCGGGCCGACGGCGAGGATCGTGTCGACGTCGCCCGCCTCCACGGCGTGGTGCATCACGCGCGCGAGCTCCGGCCGCTCCTGCGCCCGCATCGCACGCACCACGGCGGCGTTGAGGCTCCGCCGCCGCAGCGCGGGCAGGCTGCGCTCGATCGCCCGCCGGGCCAGCTCGTGCCGGAACGCGAGGCTGTGCGGGCGGACCTCGAGGACGCCCGCCGTCTCCGCCTCGGTGAGCGCGTCGATCCCCGGCCCGAGCAGGTCGGCGACGAGGTCCAGGCCGACGTGCGACGGGACGACCGACAGCTGGTCGAGCGCCGCGCGGCAGTCGGCGCCGAGCCGGCGGACGCGCGCCAGCACGGCCTCCACCACGCTGGCGGGCACGGCGTCGCGCGGCGAAGCGAGCGCCTCGCTGACGAAGAACGGGTTGCCGCGCGTGATCCGGTGGACGGCGTCCGGGTCGGCGCCCGTGCCGGCGGACAGGCGCGCCACCGCCTCGCGCGACAGCGCCGGCAGCGCGACCCGCTGGACGCGCAGGGTCGCGAGCACGCCGAGCAGCCGCTCGAGCGGGTGCCCGGGGTCGATCTCGTCGTCGCGGAACGTCAGCACGAGGACGGCGCCGAGCGTCTCCACGCGCCGCGCGGCGTAGGCCAGGACGTCGAGCGTCGCGTCGTCGGCCCAGTGCAGGTCCTCGACGACGAGCACGGTCGGCCGCTCGGCGGCCAGCTCCTCGAGCAGCGCGGTGAACACGTCCTCGACCGGCCCGCCGTCGGCGAGCGCCGCGGCGAGCGGCCCGTCGCCGCCGAGCGCGGCGTCGCGCAGCGGCCCGAGCGTGCGCGGCGCCATCAGGTCGTCGCAGGCGGAGAGCAGGACCCGCGCGCGACTCTCCGTGCCGGCGGCGAACGCGCGGATCAGGCTCGTCTTGCCGATGCCCGCCTCGCCGGTGACGAGCGCCACCGCGCCGCGGCCGGCGGCGGCCTCGTCCACGGCTTGCGAGAGCGCCGCGAGCGTGTCGGCGCGCTCGAGCAGCGTCGCGGGCATGCGCGCATGTTCCCAGCGCGCACGCGGCGGCTCAATGCGTGGCCAGCACCCGCGCCGGGCCGCCCGAGCCCTTCTCCCACGGGATCACGCCGACGATGGCGGTGGCGCCGCGCGGCGGGATCTCGTCCAGGTTGGCGAGGTTCTCGAGGCCGTAGTTGTCTCTGCCGGCAACCAGGTCTTGTGGACCGCGAACGTGGCCGACGGGCCGTTGTCGAGCGACAGCGTGTCGACGCCGATCGCGGCGGCGCGCCCGCGGTCGAGCAGCTCCTCGACCGCCGCGGCGCCGAAGCCGGGGAAGTGGTAGGTGCCGCCCGCGTCCTTGCCCGTGAACGCCGGCGTCCCGAGCTTGGACGCCCAGCCCGAGTTCATGGCGACGAGCGCGCCGCGCGGGATGCGGCCGTGACGGCGCTCGAAGCGGCGCAGGTCGTCCGGGGTGACCTCCGTGTCCGGGTCCTCGGCCGCGCGCGTCGGAGATGTCGATGACGACGATCGGCAGGACGAGCTCGCTCCGCCGAGCTGCGGCGTCAGGCGGCCGCCCTGCACGAAGTGGCCGGGCGCGTCCATGTGCGTGCCGGAGTGCTCGCCGAACGTCCACTCCTGCGAGTAGAAGCCGTCGGGGTCGAAGTTCTTCAGCGTGCGGCGCGTCGGCGTGTCGCCGGTGTAGACGGGGAAGCCCGCGGTGAACGTGTGCGTGAGGTCGACGACCCTGCCGCGGCCGTGACCGCCGCCGTGGCCGTGCGGCGCCTGCGCCGCCGCCTGCGCGCCTCCGCCTCGCCGGGCAGCAGCGCTGCCAGCGCTGCCGCGCCGCCGCCCGCGAGCACGGTGCGGCGTGTGACCTGCGCCTCGTTCTCACGAACCTTCTCGATCGTCCCCGGCAGGCACATGCGCTCCCTCCTTCTTCTCGTTGGGAGCGGAAGCTACCTATGTGGCGACGGCCTCGCGGATGAAGCGCTCCGCCGGCGGCATCAGCCCACGCGCGGACCCGGACGGCGGCGCGCCGTGGAGGGTCGTCCGCCCGTCGCTGTGCCGGGTCAGCAACCCGCGCTGGCTCAGGCGCTTCAGCGCGGTGGTCACCGAGGGCCGGCGCGCGTAGACCAGCTCGGCGAGCATTCCCTGCGACAGGCGCACGGGCAGCACGACGCCGGCCCGCTCGACGCGGCCGAAGCGGTCGGCGAGGTGCCAGAGCAGGGCGAGCATCCGCGCCTCGAGGCGCGGCATCTGCGCCAGCGCCAGCTGGAGCGCCAGCGTGTTCGCGCGCTGCTCGACGCGGGACACCAGCTCGCGGAGGACGGAAGGGAAGCGCAGCAGCATCGACTGCACCTCCTCGTCGATGATCGCCAGCCGCACCGGCTCCCTGACGGTCCAGGCGGCGTCGGTGGAAGCGATGCGAGGTCCGCGTCCACCTGCCACGGGCGGATCAGATCGCCCTCCCCGAGCAGCTCGACGCCGTTCTCGCCGACGATCGCGACGCGCCGGAGGAGGATGCCCTCGAGTACGAGGCAGCCCGAGCACGTCCGTGGTGTCGCGGCGCGGGACCGCGTCATAGAGCGACGCGCCGGGTCCCAAGGCGATGACCTCGGCGACGAGATGGCGCCGCGCGACCGGACGGCGCTCGGCGTCGAGGTGCCGCCCGAGCTCGGGATCTGCATCCAGCAGCCGTACGAGCTCGGTGATGGCCACGGTCGATTAACTTGCCCCACCCACTCTGGAATCCAAACCGGTTGTCGCGAGACGGTCAGTCGAAGTGGTCGGGGTCGAGCACGTCCTTCAGCTCGACCTCCGGATCCCACGACGGCTCGGCGCGCCGGAACGCGAAGGACTCGCCGCTGCCCTCCTCGACGTAGCCCATGTCGGCGGGGCCCATCGGGCTGTCGCGCAGCCCCGCGAGCCACGCGGCGCCTTCATCGTCGGTCAGGCCGGCCGCCGCGTCGAACAGCTGCGGGGGGTTCTCGCCGATGAGCGCGGCGGCGCGCCGGAGCAAGGGGACCTGGACCAGGACGTCGCGCACGTCGACATCGCGATGGAGCGAGAGCCCGACGAGCCCGAGGACGACGAGCTGAGGACTCCGGAGCCGCACGGCGAGCGTCGCCATCCGCTGCGCCCAACCCATCAGAGCCCAGCTGCGCTCCTTGGTCATGGCCTCGCGCGCCGTCCGCTTGGCGTCGCGGGAGGCGCCCGCGAACTCGCGGACGCCCGCCGCCACGCGCTCATCCCATGCGCTCGGCAGTCGCTCGAGGCCCGCGGCGCTCGGCGTGTCCAGGGCGGCAGTCAGGTCGCTCACGGCGGCGGCATCATCCAGTCTCCCTGGCGGGTGTACCCCGCCTGCTGGAACTGTCTCAGCTCGCGGGCGTAGATCGACTCCTGCCCGGCGAACGGCCCGGACGTCTGCACCAGGTTGCCCTTGGTGGGCGACGCCATGTACACCCGGCGGTGGTTGGCGATGTGACCGGCGACCCACGCGTCGTTGATCCCGGGGGACCACTGCCCGTCGGGGAGCGACATGACCTGGTGTCCCGGCCAGTTCTTCGCGATCTCCGTGTCAGGGCCGCGGCCGATCACCGCGACCGAAGACGACTCCTTCTGCCACGCCCTGAGCAGCGTCTTCTGTGCGTCCGGGGCCAGGTGGCCGAGCACGTTCGTGCCCGCGTGGGCGCCGGCGACGACGTCGTCGGTCTTGCGCTCGGCGACCTCCTCGATCCCCTCCTTGCCGACCTTGCGGACCGCTCCGACCCCGCTGAGGTAGCTCAAGCCCTCGAACGCCTCCTTGTTGAGCTGGTAGCCCGTCGTGTTGCGGTCGCCCCACGGAGGCTTGACGCCCCAGAAGCCCTCGATGGCCGCCGCACTGCGGTCGACCGCCGTGCCCTGGCGCATCTCCTCGCCCTGGACGGAGTCCCAGAAGGCCTCGCGGTCGAGCGCGCGGGTGAGCCAGTTGTTCATCTGGACGCCGCCCGTGAACACGGTCCCGGCCGCCCGGCTGCCGGCGCCGCCGCTGCTCGTGCTCGCCCGCGAACCCGAGCCGCCGCCGGAGCTGCGCGAGGTCGTCCGCCGCCGCGCGGTCACCGCGCCGCCGCCGCCGTCGGTGCGGTACATGTGGCCGTCCGTCTCGACGAAGCTCACGGGGTTGCCCGCGGCCAGCGAGTACCGGTTCTGGCTGATCGGATCGGTGGCGAGCCCCAGGTTCCCGAGCGCGTCGTCGAAGAAGTCCTGCTGGAGGAAGCGCGCGGTCGACGGGCCGAATCGCCGGGCGCCCATGTCGAGCGTCTCGGAGCCGGAGTCGTAGCGCTTCTGGGTGAAGCGGTACGGGTTGACCGGGTCCTCGTCCTTCGCCCGCTTGTCGGGGGCGTTGGGGTCGAGCTCCTTCGCGGGATCGAGCTCCTCCGTGAGGTCCGCGTCCTTCTCCCCGTACGGCGTGTAGCCGTACTGCGCCTTCGCCTGGCCCGCGTCGTCGACGAGCAGCGAGACGCTGCCGTGGACGTCGTTGCCGTACGTGTACTCCTTCTCCTGCGCGCCGGCGTTGGCCTTGTCCGACATCCCGATGCGGTTGCCGAACGCGTCGTAGGAGAAGGTCTTCGTCCGCACCTGGCCGCTCTTGGCCCCGTGCGTGTACTTCAGGACCTCCTCGACGGAGTCCGACGTCGTGCCGAGGTAGCTGAACGTCGTGGTGCGGTCCTCGTCGGTGCCGGCCGCGCCGTGCTTCTCGTCCTCCTCGACGACGCGGTCCAGCGCGTCGTACTTGTACGTCGTCTCGTCGTCCTTGCCGGCTCCGCGCGGCTTGAAGCGCAGCGCCTTGCGGACGCGATCGAGCGGGTCGTAGTCGTACTTCTCCAGCAGCTTCCCGGCCGACTCGGCGCTCGCACACGTCCGCTCCTCGCCCGCGCTGGCCGCCTCCCAGGCGCACTCCAGGTCGCCGTCGAGGTTGTGGTTGTACTTCTGGATCAGCGAGTCGCCGGCGATCGAGATCGTCCGCTTCTTGAGCTGCTGCCCGACGTAGTCGTTGTCGATCGTCGTGCCGTCGGCGCGCGTCTCGACGTCGACGTCGCCGGTCGGCAGCAGCGTGTACTTCGTCGACTTGTCGCTGCCGCCGCGGGTGCGCTTCTCCTCGGTCAGGCGGTCCCGCGCGTCGTAGACGTACTGCGTCGTGCACGGGGTCGCGGCGTCACGGCACTGCGCGCTCGCCTTCGGCCCGCGCAGCGTGAACACGTCCTTGGCCCGATGCCCGTTGACGTACTGGCCCTGTGGGTCGGTGTAGGTGACGTCGTGCGACTCGAGCAGGGCGTCCGACCCGTTGCGCGTGCGCAGGGCCTTCAGCTTGCCGTTGTCGAAGTAGTCCCAGCTCGTGCGCTGCTTGACCGCCGTGAAGCCGGCCGTCGCGGGCGAGCCGGCCGGGCGCTTGGCGATCGTGCGCAGCTGCTCCCACCCGGTCGGGAAGTAGTCCGTGGTGATCTGCCGGTCGTCGGCGTGGGCGTCTGATTCGGCAGCGTCCTTGGCACCGAAGTCGGTCTGCTTGACCAGCCAGCCCGCGTCGTCGTACTCGTACCGCTGACGCCGGCCACGGTCGAGCACGGACCCGGCGGTCGTCTCGCGGCGGTTGTCGATCCGCTCCACGAGCTCGTCGTCGAGGCTGTACTCCGTGAACCGCGTGGTGGTCCACCGGTCCGCGTTGACCTTCTGCTGGCGCACCTCGGTCTGCCGTCCGAGCCCGTCGTAGGTCACCCGGACGTCGAGCGGGTCCGACGCGCTGTCGTCGACGCCGCTGGCGTCGTGCGCGAGCGTCAGCTGGTTGTTGGCGTCGTACTCGTAGCTGATGGCGCCGCCGTCGCGCTCCTTCTTCGCACGGAGCATGCCGTCGACCCAGTACTCCCAGGTGGTCTGGCGCTCCCAGCGCTCGACGCCGGCGTCGGTCTCGGGCACCCGCGACCGCTGCCAGCCCTCGGGCGTGTAGGCGAAGCGGACGCGCGGCGTCCCCGGCTGGTTCTCCGTCTTGACCCAGCCCGTGTCGAAGTGGCTGTACGTCGTCTTGTTGCGCGCGTCGACGAGGTTGAGCGCCGCGTCGCCGCCGCTCTGGGCGGTGACCGGCAGCGACGTGGCGGCGAGGTTGCCGTTGAGGTCGTAGCGCCGGTGGATGAACAGCGGCGACTCCGTCCCGCTCTTCGGCAGGTCGACGCGGGTCGGGCGATTGACCTTGTCGTAGACCATGCCCGTCACGAACGAGGTGGTCGATCCGGCGTCGACGGCCCGCGGGGAGATCACCTTCGTGCGGTTGCCCGCGTCGTCGTACTCGATCTTGGTGACGACCTTGCGACCGGCCGCCTTGTCGAGCAGATCGATCTTCTCGATCGGCAGGTTGCGGCCGTTGTACTTGGTCTCGGTGACCGTGCCGCGCTCGTCGGTCGCGGTGCGCACGTTGCCGTTGGCGTCGTAGGTGCGCGAGGTCGTGTGCTTCGTCGCGCCGCCGGTGCCGTGACCGGCGTCCGTGCGGCTCAGGAGCTGGTGCGCCTCGTCGTAGGTGTACTTCTGCGCGTACCGCGGCGCGGTCGTCCCGGCACACGAGACCGACGTGAGGTTGGCCTTCGGCGCGACCAGCCGCTTCAGGTCGCCCGTCAGGGCCTCGTAGCAGTAGTGCGTGCGCTTGCTCTCCTTGAGCGTGCCGCCCTCGACGTTGTGCTGGATGCGCCGGATGACGCGGTCGAGATCGTCGTACTCGAGCACGGTCGTGAAGTCGTTGGCGACGCTCTCGCTGTCGACGCCCTTCGGCTCCGTGATCCGCGAGACGCGGCCGGCCTCGTCGTACTCGATCTTCGTCCGCTCGCCGTCGGGGTCGACCTTGCGGTCGGGCCCGGTGGTCAGCGTCTCGCGGTCCATCGCGTCGTACGAATGCGTCCGCGTCGCGCCGGTGCCCGTGTACTCGCGGCCCTCGTGGGCGCCGATCTCGGTGACGAGGTTGTCGTTCGCGTCGAAGCGCACGCCCGTCCACACGAGGTTGCCCCGCTCCGGGCCCCCGGTCCAGATCGGCGCGCTCTGGCGCCCCATCCGGTGGAACGCGTCGTAGTGGAAGAAGGACTTGTAGCTCTGGACGTCGGCGCCGGTGTCCAACGCGTGGCGCGGATCCTGGACCGATCGCAGCAGGCCGTCCTCGTCGTGTTCGAAGCGCGTCGTCTGGTTCTCCGCGTCGACCACGCGTGCGGGCAGCCCGTTCGCGTCGTAATCGGGGAACGAGGTCTGGTTGCCGCGTTCGTCCTTGGTCCACGCGACGGTGCCGTCCGGGTTGGGCCAGCGCTCGCTGCGCTTGTTGTCGGGGTTGGTGAGGAAGCGGAGGTTGCCCTTCGCGTCGTACTCGAACAGCCAGTCGTGGTTGTTGGGGTCGGCGCCGGTTTCGTTGCCGTTGGGATCGACCTTGCGCTTGAGCTGGGAGATGTGCTCGTGCGTGCGCCCGGTCTTCCACTTGCCGGCGACGTCGTTGCCGTCGACGGTGAAGTGGTCGTACTCGAGCGTCGTGACCTTGCCGCGCTGGTCGCGCTTGCGGGTCAGGTAGCCGTTGCCGTCGTAGTCGAACTGGATGTAGCGATTGCTCGGCTCGATGACCTTGAAGACGTGCCGGTCGCCCGTCCACTCGACAGCCGTCCGCTCTCCGATCGGATCGGTGATCGCGGTGATCTTGCCCTCGACGTCGTAGCCGTACTTCGTGGTCCGCGACCTCGGTGCGACGACGGTCGTCACGCGCGTGGCGATGTCGTAGCCGTACGTGCTCTTCTCGTTCGCGCGGTTCGTCCGCGAGGCGAGCTTCCACCGGTCCTGCCCGTTGCCGGCGCCGAGGTAGGTGAAGGTCGTCTCGTTGCCGCGCGGGTCGCGCACGCTGAAGAGGCGCGTCGACTGGTTCGACGTCTTCGGCTCGGGGTTCACGCGGTCGGCCGCCGCCGGGATCGCCGGGCCGTCGCCGCTCGACGTCGTGTACGTGAAGACGAACGAGCGGTCGGCGAGCGGCGTGCCGTCCGCGTTCGTGCCGCCCTTCTGGGCCAGCCGCAGGAGGTTGCCGTCCTCGTAGTACACGAAGTCGAGCGCGCTGCCGCTGTGGTCGGTGATCCGCTTGATCTTCCCGCGGACCTGGGCCTTCTTCGCCTCCGCCTTGGAGTAGTAGGAGATCCCGAAGGACCGCTTCGGCGCCGGCGTCGCGCCCTGGCCCGAGCGTCCGTCACCGCGGTGATCCGCTTCTTCGGCCCACCGGGATCCTCGCCGGGCGGCGTCGCCTCCAAGGTGTACGTGAGGCGGTTGCCGTTGGCGTCCTCGACGTCATCGTCGGGTAGCCGTCGACGTCGAAGAAGAACGTCACGCGGTCGGGCCGAGTCAGCGCCCAGCGGCCGCGCGGGTCGGTCGTCGCCGAGGCTGCGCAGGTACAGGTGGACGCCGGCGGGCTCCTCCCAGTACACGGTGTCGTCGGCCGCCTGCTTGCCCGTGAAGCGGTGCGTCGTGCCGTCGCCGTCGGTGACCTCCACGTACCGGTTCGCGCCGCGACCGGCGATCTCGTCCGCCTTGTTCGGGTGGATGTCGATCGGGTTGCCGAACCGGGTCAGGCTCGAGATCGCGAGCGAGAAGTTGTTGCCGATCGGCGACTCGCTCTTCTTCTCGAGCGAGTTGTAGGTGAGGTCGACCACGGTCGAGAGGCCGCGCCCGGGCGATTCGAACGGCGTCCAGCGCACGAGGAGTTGCCCGTTCGCGACGTTGGTGAGGTGCTGCATCCCGGCGCCGAGCTCCTCGCCGTCGTAGTGGTAGTACTTCTCGAGGCCGAGGCCGGTCGCGCAGCGCCTTGTTCACGATCACCGGGTTCTCCAGCGGCGCGCTGCCCTGGTCGGCGAACTGGCGCTGCGTCGACTTCTCGAAGAGGTCGAGCTGGAGCCGGTACTGCGCCTTGTCGACGCCGTCCGGCAGCGCGGGCGCCTCGACGAAGACGCGCACCTGCTTGGCGGCGTTCGGCGCGAGGGCGGCGCCGAGCGCGACCTCGGCGCCGGCGATCGTGCCGCCGTCGGGCGTCACCCAGCGCGGCCGGACGACGATGTCGGTCGCGCTCCACGTCACGGTGCTGCGGTTGGTCACGGTCACGTCCATGCCGTGCTTGTCCTGCGTCGCCGCCGCCGGGTCGTAGACCACCGCCTGCGGGGCGGGCGTCGACGTGAAGGTCGCCGCGTACGGGGTCGCGCTCGTATTGCGCACCGCGACCGCCGTCGGCGCGGAGGTCGTGACCTGGCCGTGGTTGTCGTACGCGCGGGTGGTGAGCTCTGCGGGCCGTCGTAGACGGGCTCCGCGGGGCTCTTCGTGTCCAGCGTCGCGGTGTAGGGCGCGGTCGTGTCCTCCGCGAAGCGGTTGCCGTCGACGTAGAACTCGACCTTGGAGACGCTGCCGTCGTCGCTCGCGGCGGCCTGGACGGTCTGCTGGCCGGTCATCGTGACCGGCTTGCCGTCTCCCGTCTCGTAGTGCGCGCGCAGCTCTCCGGCGGAGAGCGCCCGGCTGTAGAGCGCCGCCTCGTCGACCGTCGTGTTGGCGGTCAGCACGTTGCCGAGCCACGCGGCCGTCGTCGTGCTCAGCGGCGCCGCGGCGAGCGCGGCGGTGGCCGCCTGCGCGCCGTTGACGTAGAGCCGCATCGTCGTGCCGTCGTACGTGCCGGCGAGGTGCAGCTTGCCCGGGGTCACGACCGCGGACGCGGTGGTGACCGCCCCGCCTTGTTGATCGCCAGCTCGGCGACCTGCTGCCCCGTAGCGTTGCGTGCCACGGACAGGCGCCAGCCGCCCGCCGCGCCCCAGTTGCGCGACCACTCGCGGTTCTCGGTGCCGTTCGTCGCGAGGGCGGCGTAGCTGACCCACGCCTCAGCGGTGAGGGTCGTTCCCAGCAGGCCGCTGAACGCGGCGGAGACGCCGCCGTCCGGCGTCCCGTTGAGCAGGCTCACCGACTTGTCGGTGTCGCCGGCGAGCAGCCCGGCCTGCGCGCCGGTGCGCTGGCCGGCGTAGGTCCCCGGCCGGGCGTTGCCCGAGGCGTCGGCCGCGGTGGTCGCCCCGGCGGCCTCGCCGAGGCGCCAGAGCGCCGCGGGCCCGTCCGCCTTGACGAGGTCCTCGTACTTCGCGCTCGGCGAGGTCACGCGGGTCGACGGCGGCGCCGAGTTGGCCACCGTGACCGCCGTCGCCGGCGAGTCGTGATGTTCGCCGCGTCGTCGGTCGCGCGGATCGTGACGTTGTGGCTGCCGTTCGTCGCCGTCTTCGTGTCCCAGGCGTAGGCGTACGGCGCGGCGGTGTCGGTCGACTTGACGGTGCCGTCGACCAGGAACTCGACCTTCTCCACGCGCCGGTCGTCGGACGCGGCGGCGTCGACGGCGACGGTGTCGCGCACCGTGTCGCCCGCGGACGGCGAGGAGACGGCGACGGTGGGCTTGACGGCCTTCGCGGTGGCGTCGGTGTAGCTGACCGCCAGCTTCGGCCGCAGCGTCGACTGCGACAGGTAGTCGTCGGTGTGGTACGCCAGGTACGTGGCGTTGTTCGCGCCGGGCGACTCGTTCGTGGCGCGCAGCAGGATGCCGTGGTTCGGCGCGGTGCCGTCGACCCAGGACCGCACGACGGACGACACGTCGAAGTTGTCCCAACCCGGCACGTCCGTCGCGGTGTGGGCCTTCGTCGCCGCGGCCGTCGCGACGTAGTCGCCGCCCGGCGTCGCCCAGTTCGTTCCGCTGCTGCGCTCCGCCCACGACGCGCCGTCGTGCGTGCAGTCCCAGTTCCCGGTGCCCTCCTCCCAGCCGGCGGTGACGCGGTGCGCGCCGACGGTCAGCGCCTCCCAGGGCGCCTCGGACATGTACGCGGACATCGTGGCGCTCGTGACGGTCGCGCCCGCCGGGATGTCGCGCAGGTCGAAGCCGAGCAGCGTCCGCTCCGAGTAGGAGTCGTTGCCCACGTAGGCGTATGGCTCCGCGCCGTAGTTGGAGCAGGTCGTCGCGCCTTCGGCGTTGTCGATGAAGGTGGCCTTGCCCCGCGTCACGTCCGGCTGGAGGACCTTGCGGGCCTGGCCGTCGGCGGGCAGCGTCACGGTCCGTGCCGCCGACGGGGAGCCGTTGACGACGATCTTGTACGTGAACGTCTGGCTCGGCGCGGCCGTGGTGTCGCGGAAGGCCGTGACGTTGACGTCGCCGATCGAGGCGATGCGCGTCGCGCCCGACGGCGTGAAGCCCGCGGTCGCCGACCGGTGGACCTCGTAGGCCGTGAAGGCGTTGCCGGTCGAGCCGTCGAAGCGGTCCCAGCGCAGGTCGGCGCCGTTGCCGTAGAGCGTCTCGGGCTCGTGGAAGCGCGGGGCGTCGGCGGTGTACGTGACGTCGAGCCGCGGCCGCTGCGCGGGGTCGCCGTCCCACGCGCCGCCCGGCACCTCGGGTCCGCCCGCGTCCACGGGCTCGGTGGCGCGCTTGACGAGGACGCCGTAGTTCGCCTTCGTGCCCGCGATCCAGCCCTTGGCCGTGGTCGTGACGTCCCAGTTCATCCAGTTGTCGCCGGCGCCCGCGGGCAGCGTGTACGAGGCGATCGAGGTGGTGTTCCAGCCGACCTGGCTCCAGGTCGTGACGTCGGGCGTCCAGGCCTTCGTCATCTCGTGCACGTTCAGCACGTGGCTGTCGACGCCGCAGTCCTTCGACGTCCACACGCACGAGTCCGACGGGTTGAAGAGCCCGAGCTGCGCGTTCGTGACGTTCGCGCTCGGCGGGATGCTGCTCAGGTCGAACTGGAAGCCGCTGCGGTACTTGCCCCCCACGTCGTCGGAGCCGATGTACAGCGCCCAGTAGTCCCAGCCCTCGCACGCGCCGCACGAGGCGTCGAACTCCGCCGCCTTCGTGGTCGGCTGGAGGACGAGCGTGGGGTCGAGCGTCACGGGGAAGCTGCGGCCCTCGGCGCCCAGCCACGCCTCGTCGACCGCCAGCACGATCTCGAATCCGCCGGCGACCTTCGTGACGTCCATCGTCGCGTGGTCGGCGCGGTCGCGGCCCTGGCGCCGGGTCGCGGCCCCGGGCCGGCTGCGCCCGAGCGGCTCGTCGGTCGCGTAGGCGTCGGTGAGGACGAAGAGCGGACGGCCGCCGCGGCGCATCCGGAAGGCCCAGTCGCCGCTCGGCAGCTCCTCGGGAACGAGGTCGGTCCCGGTCGGCGTGTCGAGCACGAAGGTGAAGCGCGACTGCGAGTCCTTCGACTTGAGGAGGAGCTGCTCCTTGACGCCCTCCGGGTGCACGACGTAGCGGAGGTCGACGCCCGGCAGCGCCTCGGCGTAGCTGACCTGCGACCCGCGGACATTGGCCTGCGCCGGCCGGGCGCCGCGCAGGCTGAACTCGAGCGGCCGGCCGAGGACGTCCGTCCGCAGGTAGCCGTCGTCGAGCTTGCGCTTGGCGAGGACGTTGAAGCCGTTGGACTTCATGCGCCAGCCGAAGCCCTTGTCCTGCTCGGCCGGGGCCGCGGCGACGAGCGTCGGGTCGATCGCCTTCCACTTGCCGTCCTCGCGGTAGTGCACGTTGCCCGCGTACAGGCGCTTCGTCGTGCCGCCGTCGCTGCGCCGGAACGTCTTCGAGTTCGCGGTGCGCTGATCGACCACCTCGACCATGTCGGCCGGTGGATCGGCCGCGACGGCTCCGCCGCCGAGAAGGGCCAGCACGGCGCTCGCGGCGATCAGGAGCGGCAGGATGGCCCGCCCTTGCGAGAGCAGCCAGAAGCGAACCAACCCGGACGGCGACATTGTCTCCCCTTCCCGATGTACGCCGGTCCGCTGGGGATCCGGCGCGAGGCGGCGCCGAACGTAGGGCGCAGGAGGGGAGTGTGAGAGGAGCGGCCGGGCGGACGGTCACGCCGGTGACGGCCGGCCGCGCCGGGCGGTTATCGCGGTGACGCCGCCGAGACGGCGCCGGTCATCGCGCGTCCGGTGGGTCCGGACGCGCGTTTGAGATCAGCGTGGCGACGTCGGCGCGCGGACGCGAGCAGCTCGCGTCGTAGCAGACCTCGTAGTGCTCCACGGGCCAGAACGTGCTCGAGTGGAAGTGCACGTGCGGCTCGGGGTCGCTGACGCTGAGGGCGCGGCCGATCCGGGCCAGGATGCGGGTCATCGTCGGTCCTTTCGGTTGCGGGGGAGTTGGAAGCAGACGGACGGGGGCCGGCGTCGCCGCCGGCCCCCGTGCCGACTGGGGGAGGAGAGCTTGGACGCAACTTGCGTACAAGCTGTGCACTACTGTATCGGACGCATGGCCCGGATGCCCGAGACGACCGAGCACGAGCTCGCTCCGCGCGGGCGTTCGGCGTCCGAGCGGGCCTACGACTACGTGAAGGAGCGGCTTCTCGACGGGCGCTTTCCCGGCGGTACGTTGCTCAGCGAGAACGAGCTGGCGCAGCGGCTGGGCGTCAGCCGGACGCCCGTCCGCCAGGCGTTCGTCCAGCTCGAGGCGGAGCAGCTGCTCGAGCTCTATCCCAAGCGCGGCGCGCTCGTCGTGCCGATCTCGCCGTCGGAGGCCGAGGACGTCCTGGAGGCGCGGCTGCTGATCGAGGAGCACTGCACGCGCCGCGCGGCGGCGGCGGACGAGCGCGGGCGCGCGGCGCTCGCAGCCGCGCTGGCCGACTCGATCGCCGAGCAGGAGCGCACGCTGGAGGCCGGCCGGGGCTTCGCGTGGGCCGACCGCCAGTTCCACGGCGAGATCGTGGCCGCGGCCGGCAACGCGCTGCTGGTGCGCCAGTACGACGGGCTGCGCGATCGCCACCAGCGGATCGCCGCCGCGACGATCGCGCGCGACCCCACGCGGATCGCCCGCTTCATCGCCGAGCACCGCGAGCTGGCGGCCGCGCTCGAGCGCGGGGACGGCGATGCGGCGGCCGAGCTGATGACCGCGCACCTGCACAGCGCGCACGAGCTGGCGCGGCGCCGCGGCGCCTGAGCGATGCCGGTCCCGCCGGAGCACGCCGAGTTCGCGCGCCGCGTGGCCGACGCGCGTGTGGTCGACCCGATGCCGGCGCTGCGCAACCTGTCGGACGCGACGGGCGTGCCGCTCGACGACCTGGTCCACTTCGCGCTCGTCCGCTGGGCGTCGGCGGGCGCCGAGGCGCTGCTCGCGATCGAGCCGCCGGTGCTGGACGAGCTGGTCGCCGCGCGGGCGCGCGAGGACTGGCCGGCCGTGGCGGGGATGATCGACTGGCTCGCCGCCGGGCGCTAGCGCGTCAGCGGCCGAGGACGCGCACGAGCTCGCGGGCGCGGCCCGGCAGCGGGCCGACGCGCTCGCGGACGTCGGCCAGGCCGGCGCGCAGCTCGGCGTCGCCCACCTCGACCGGCATCATCGAGTCCTGGATCTCGGCCAGCAGGTGGTCGGCCTCGGCGATCGCCTCCGTGGCGGCGTCGAGCTGCTCGCGCGGGCGGGCGGACACGCGACCGGCGCCCGACGGCTGGAACGCGCGGCCCGGCAGCTTGACGCGGTCCGCGAAGCCCGAGTGGGTGCGCTGCATCCGCCCGTAGGCGAGCTGGACGGGCCGGAACAGCTCCTCCTCGAGCCGGTCGGCGGTCCGCTCGTCCAGCTGGTCGTACGCGGCGCCGAGCGCGGCCAGCGCGACCCCCATCTCGTCGACCGCGTACGCGAGGTCGTCGAGCAGCTGCTGCCTCGCCTCGGCGGTGGAGTAGGCCATGGCGGTGAATCTAGCCCGTGAACCCGAGGATCAACTGCGCGGTCTCGAGCGGGACGTCGAGCTGCGGGCAGTGGCCGACGCCGTCGAGCTCGACCCAGTCGGCGTGCGGCAGGTCGCGGCGGTAGCGGGCGGCGGCCGACGGCCACGGGAGCAGGGCGTCGGCGGTGCCCCACACGATGCGGACCGGGCAGCCGATCCGCTCGGGGTCGAGGCGGCCAGTCGAAGCGGCGGGCGAACGCCAGCATCCCGCGGCCGTCCGCCAGGCTGGCCGCGGCGAGCATCTGGTGGGCGAGCAGCTCGGCCGGGATGTGCTCGTAGTTGACGGCCGTGTACGCGGTGGCACGGCGCCGCCCTCCCGGAGTCGACAGGAGCGAGTGCGCGCGCGGGGCGACCGCCTTCACGGCGTCGAGCAGCTCGTGCTGGATGGCGTAGGTCCGGTCCACGGTGGGGTCGCCGGCGCCCCAGCCGCCGCCGGGCGCGAGCGCGACCACCGAGCGCGCGCGGCCGCGCTCCGCCAGCTGGAGCGCGACGTAGCCGCCGAGCGAGTTGCCGGCGATGTGGGCCGTCTCGAAGCCCGCCTCGTCCATCGCCCGCTCGACGGCGTCGGGAAGATCGGCGCCGTCGAGCTCGCGATCCAGCGGCGGCCCGCCGGCGTGCCCGGCGAGCGTCAGCGCGAGCACGTCATGGCGCCGCTCGAGCGCGGGCAGGACGAGCTCCCACGTCCGCCAGGTGTCGCTGAAGCCGTGCAGGAGCACCAGCGGCTCGCCGGCGCCGCCCCGGTGCGCGGGAGTGAAGGGCGCCGCGCTCACCCGGGCATCGGCGCACCGGTCGGCAGCCCGCGGCGCTCGTAGTCCTCGTACAGCGAGCGGTGCTCCGGCGTCTGCTCCGTGCCCGGCGCCTCGGGCGCGCCGCCGGCGAGCCGCTCCTCGAGCTGGTCGAGGCACACGTGCCAGCCCGCGGCGTCGCGCGCGGCCTGGTCGCGGGCGCTGAGCATGTGCGTGAAGCGGAGCAGCGTGCCGTCCTCGATCGGCTCGAGGTCGAAGCGGATGTGCTCCCCGCCCCAGTCGAAGCCGAAACGGCGCGGCGGCTCGTAGTCCGTGATCTCGCCGTCGGACGGCGGGATGGCGTCGCCGGCGAACTCGAAGCGCAGCCGGCCGCCGGCGCGCGGCTCGTCGATCAGCGTGACCGCCGCCGGGAACCAGTGCTTCAGGTCGTCCGGGTCCGTGACGGCGCGCCAGACGTCCTCGACCGGATGGGCGATGCGGCGCTCGAAGCGCAGCGCCGGCCGGTTCTCGATCTCCTCGTAGGTCCCGTGCATGACAGCTCAGTCCTTCCCGGTCGCTTGCTCGTCCAGGTGCCGTTCGAGCGCGTCCAGCCGCTCCGTCCACAGCCGCCGGTACGGCGCGAGCCACTCGTCGAGCTGCGCGAACGGCTCCGGCTCGAGCGCGTACACCCGCCGCTGGGCGTCCTGGTGGACGCGCACCAGCCCGGCCTCCCGGAGCACCCGGAGATGCTTCGAGGTGCCCGGCTGGCTCAGCCCGAGGGTCTCCGTGATCTCACCCACGGCACGGGGCCGCTCGAGCATCAACTCGAGCATCCTGCGGCGGTGGGGGTCGGCCAGTGCGGCGAAGGTGGTCGGCACTGGTCGTGAGTATAACTCATCCGGCATATAACTGCGGCGGCACCTAGGGATGAACTTCGGCTGGGTGGGGGTGGTGAGTGCGCGGGTTTCGTCGCGCGATCCGAGCCACCGCGCCGATCGTTCCGCGAAACACGGCACGCGGCCGAGTTTCGCGGAACGATCGGGCGGGCCTGGCAATCGGTCGACGAAACCCGCGCACCTCCCCCACCCAGCCGCGGTTCCGGACCCGGCACGGCGCTAGAAGCGCCGCAGCATCGTCCACGCGCCCCCGACCACGCCGGCCTTCTCGAACCCGAGCCGCTCGTAGATCCGGCGGGCCGGATTGTCGGGCTCGACGCTCAGGCTCACGCCGGGCAGGCCGTCGGCTCGCGCCCGATCGAGCAGGCGCCGGATCAGCTCGCCGGCCACGCCGCGCCCGCGCGCGCCCGCGGCGACCGCGAGGGTCAGCTCCGGCACGCCCTCCACGTAGCCGTATCCGGGATCGGCGGCCGGCAGGAACCGGTACCAGGCGGCGCCCACCGGTACCCCATCCTCCTCCGCGACGACCCCGGCGTCGCCCGGCCGGCCGAAGCCCTCGACGTACTTCAGCGGAAGCGGCCCGGGGTCGGCCGCCTCGTCGCGCCAGCCCGTGGCGAGCCGCAGCATCTCCACGAGGAACGGCTCGTCGGCCGGCTTCGCGGCCCGGTAGGTCACGCTCATGCCGGCACCGCGAGCCGCGTCTCCTCGCTGCGCCCGCGCAGCCGCACCTCGTCGCCCTCGCGCCAGTGCTCCTTCTCGTCCGCGCGCGCGAGCTCGAGCGCCCCGGCGGAGGCCAGGACGCGGTCGTCGGCCTCCTTGGCCAGCTCGCACAGCCGCGCCGCCTCGTTGACCGGGTCGCCGATGACGGTGTACTCGAACCGCGACTCCGATCCGATGTTGCCCGCCACGGCGCGACCCGCGGACACGCCGATGCCGGCCGACAGCCCGTCGACCTCGTCCGCCAGCCGCCGCGCCAGCGTGCGCGCCGCGCGCAAGGCGCAGCCGGCCGCGTCGTCGAGCGGCAGCGGCGCGCCGAACACCGCCAGCGCGGCGTCGCCCTCGAACTTGTTGACCAGCCCGCCGTGGTCCTCGACCACCTCCACGACCACGCCGAAGAACTCGTTCAGCAGGTCACGACCTCCTGCGGCGGCTTCTCGGCGGCGAGCGACGTCGAGCCGATGATGTCCACGAACAGCACGGCGACGTCGAGCTCCTCGCCGCCCAGCTCGATCCCGCGGTCCAGCGCCGCGCGCGCCACGTCCTCCCCCACGTGCCGGCCGAACAGGTCGCGCAGCTCCTCGCGCTCGCGCAGCCCCTCGCTCATGCGGTTGAAGCCGGCCTGGAGCAGCCCCAGCTCGCTGCCGTCGAACACCGGCACCTGCGCGCCGAAGTCGCCCGACTGGACCCGCTCTACACCGTCGCGGACCGAGTGCACCGGGTCCGCGACCGCACGCGCGGCCTGCCAGGTGATCGTGAGCCCGACCACGATCGCCACGCCCGCGAGCGAGAGCACGGTGACCGCGAGCTCGGTGCGGGACACGTCCTCGCCCGCCAGCACGACGATCGCCACCGCCGTCAGGCCGAGCAGCGGCACGCCGCTGCCGAGCGTCCACGCCAGCAGCGCCCGCGGCGTCACGCCCGGCAGCACCCGCCGCTCGGGCAGCCCGTGGGCGAGCGCGCGCGCCGACGCGGCGCGCATGATCCGCTCCGACAGCAGGTAGGCGGCGGCGCACGTCGTGACGCCGCCGAGCAGCGTCGTCGCCGCGATGATCCCGGCCAGCAGCCACGACCAGACGGCGTTGAGCGCCGTGAAGCCGATCACGGCGATGAGCCACAGCGCCGCGTTGACGTGCACCTGCCGCAGCGGGACCCGCAGGGTGGTGAGCCGCTCGGCCTCCGTCGGCTCGCGGTCCTCCACCAGCCAGCGGCGCGTCGAGCGCCACCGGCCGAGCCCCCATAGCGTGCCGATCAGCGCGGCGACCAGCACGTACGCGCCGGCCGCCGCGAGGTTGACGAGCAGGATCGTGTCGCGCTCCTCGAGCTCCGGCTTGGGCAGCACGAACCCGGCCAGCACGAACACCACGACGGCGCCCGCGAGGTTGGCGGTCACCGTCGCGGGGATCATGAGGAGCATCGCGCGGCGCGCGATCGCGCGGCCGGGCGCGTCGGGACTGCCGTCGATCAGCCTCCGGACGGGATGCGGGCGTCTCATCGCTCGCGAACGATCATCACATCGCACGGCGCGTGCGCCGCCACCGTCTCGCTCACGCTGCCGAGCAGCAGCTGCGCCGCGGTGGTCTCGCCGCGCGCGCCGAGCATGATCATCCGCGCCCGCTCCTCCTCGGCCACGTCGATCAGCGACGCCGCGGGGTCGCCGCGGCGCACATGCGTCGTCACCGCCACGCCGCGCTCGGACAGCTCGCGCTCGGCCCGCCGCAGCACGGCGTCCATCGCGTCGCGGTCGCCGAACACCGGCCAGTGCACGGCCACCAGCTCGACCGACGCGCCGAGCGCGGGCGCCAGCTCCGCCGCCCCGCGCACCGCCGCCTGCGCGAGCTCGGAGCCGTCCGTCCCGACGACGATCGTGTTGCGCAGCGCGGAGCGATCGAGCGGCCCGGCGCGGCTCGGGCAGCAGCCGCCGGAGCAGCGAGCGGCCCGGCGCGAGCGTGCCCGCAGCGACCTCGCGCAGGAGCGCCAGCAGGTCGCGCCGGCCCTCCTCGCGCCCCGGCGCCAGCCGGATCGTGACCTCCACCTCGCGGCCCAGCGGCGTCGTCGTGCCCTCCCCCAGGCGCTTGAGCAGCGCGATCGCCTCCGCGGTTCTGGGCCAGCACCGGCGCCCGGAAGGTCTCCACGCCCTCCTCGACCGCCCGGGCCGCGAGCGCGTCGAGCAGCCGGCCGGCGACGCCGCGCCCCTGCCAGTCGTCGGCGACCACGACCGCCGGCTCCGCCTCGCCGGGCGCCGTGCGCACGTAGCGGGCGACCCCCACGCCCGCCCCCGTGCCGGCGTCGATCGCGACGAGCGCCTCGTGGTCGTGGTGGTCGACCTGCGTGAGGTAGTCGAGATCGCGCGGGCTGAGCGCCGGCATCGGCGCCGAAGAACCGCCGGTAGCGGGACTCGGGGCTCAACCGCTCGAAGCCGGCCGCGAGCTCCTCGCGATCCTCCGGCTCGATCGGGCGGATCAGGATCTCCGCGCCGTCGCGGAGCGTCGCGCTGAGCGGTCGCCGCCCGCTCACCTGTCGGCGGGGACGTCGATCTCGCGCTTGAGGATCTTGCCCGTCGGGCCCTTCGGCAGCTCGTCCGTGAGCCAGACGACCCGCGGGTACTTGTAGGCGGCGACGCGCTGCTTGACGTACTCGCGAAGGTCCTCGGGCGTCGCCTCCTCGCCCTCGCGCAGCACGACGGCGGCCGCGACCTCCTCGCCGAGCGACTCGTGCGGGACGCCGACCACCGCCGCCTCGCGGACCGCCGGGTGCTCGTAGAGCACCTCCTCGATCTCCCGCGGGTAGACGTTGAAGCCGCCCCGGATCACGAGCTCCTTCTTGCGGTCCACGATGAAGAAGTAGCCGTCCTCGTCCATGCGGGCCATGTCGCCCGTCTTCAGCCAGCCGTCCTCGGAGAGCACCTCGGCGGTCGCGTCCGGCCGGTTCCAGTAGCTCTTCATCACCGTCGGCCCGCGCACGAGGATCTCGCCGATCTCGCCCGGCGGGACCTCCTCGCCGTCGTCGTCCGCGAGCTTCATCTCCGTGCCGGGCACCGGGATCCCGATCGAGCCCGGCTTGCGCTCGCGGTCCGGGCGGTTGAAGGAGGCGATCGCGGTCGACTCGGACAGCCCGTAGCCCTCGAGCACCTTGCAGCCGAACGCCTCCTCGAACTCGCGCAGCACCTCGACCGGCATCGCCGCCCCGCCGGAGACGCACAGCTCGAGGCTGGAGGCGTCGTGCTCCTCGCGGCCCGGGTGGTGGAGCAGCGCCGCGTACATCGTCGGCACGCCGAGGAACGTGTTGACCCGGTCGCGGGCGATGATCTCCAGCGCCTTGCCGGGGTCGAAGCGCGGCAGCAGGGTGAGCATGCCGCCGACGCGCACGGCCGCGTTCAGCCCGCTGGTGAGCCCGAAGACGTGGAACAGCGGCAGCGCGCCGAACGTGACGGTCTCGGGACCCGAGTCGACGAGGTCGACGGAGATCTGCGCCGCCGCGCGCAGGTTGCCGTGGGTGAGCTCCGCGCCCTTCGGCGTGCCGGTGGTCCCGGACGTGTAGAGGATCAGCGCCGTGTCGTCGTCGTCACGCTCCGCCACCTCGGTGAGCGGCTGCGCGCTGCCGACGGCCTGCTCGAACTCGCCGGGCCGGACCAGCACGGCCTCGGCCCCGGCGTCGGCGGCGCCCGCCTGCGCGGCCTCGCCGAACTGGTGCCACGCGAACAGCAGCTTCGCGCCCGAGTCCGCGAGGTGGAACGCGACCTCGCGCTGCTTGAGCAGCGGGTTCATCGGGACCACGATCGCGCCGAGCCGCAGGGCGCCGTAGAACAGCACCGGGAAGTACGGGACGTTGGGGAGCATCAGCCCGACGCGGTCGCCCTCGCGGACGCCCTTCGCGGCCAGCAGCCCCGCCACGTGCGCCGAGGCGCCCGCGCCGGCCGAGTACGGCAGCTGGAGGTCGTCGAGCTTGATCGCGGGGCGGTCCGCGTGCTCGGCGGCGGTCTCCAGCAGCATGTCGGCGAGGTTGGCCATCTCGCAACGGTCGATTATCGCTCACATCTGTCACGCTCGCGCGGTGGAGCGCCCGGAGTACTACGGCAACCCGGCGGGACTGACCGACGACATCGACGTCGTGCGGGCGATCTACGACGCGTTCGCGGTGCGCGACCTGGACGCCGCGCTCGCGTTCGTCGCGCCGGACTGCGTCATCGACCTCGTGGGCACGGCCCGCCGCGTCGGCCGCGACGAGCCGTACGTCGGCCACGACGGGATGCGCCAGTACTTCGCCGACGTGGAGCGCTACTGGGACGAGCTGGCCGTGCACGCCGAGGACTTCCGCGTCATCCCCGGCTCCGTGATCGTGATGGGGCACGTCACGGGCGTCGCCGGCGGCGAGGAGATCCGGCGCTCGGCGGTGTGGACGTGGCGGGTCCGCGACGGCCGCGCGGTGCACGTCCGCGTCGCGGACATGGGCGCGGCGTAGTGTGAGTGGCATGTTGCCGCTCGTCCGCTACGGGCTCCCCGCGGGGCTCATCGTCGCCGGGTTCGTGCTCCTGTTCGCCGCTCCGGACAGCAGCCGCTACGAGGGCTTCTCGATGTGCGTCGGCGCGGGTCTCGCGCTGCTCCTCCTCAACGTCCTGTTCCGCTTCGGCGCCAAGGGCGATCAGGAGCGCGAGGAGGAGGACGCCGCGCGCGAGTACATGGCCGAGCACGGCCACTGGCCCGACGAGAAGCGCCGCTAGCCCGCGTCAGGCGGCGGTGAGCATCTGGTCGGCGCGCACCACGCGGTCGCGCCCCGCGCGCTTGGCCGCGTAGAGCGCGCGGTCGGCCTCGCGGAGGAGCAGCGGCCCGTCGCTCGCGCCCTTGCGCGCCTCCGCGACGCCGAACGAGACGGTCAGCGCACGGCCGACGATCACGGGCGCCGACAGCAGGTGGCGGAGCTTGTCGGCCGCGACCGCCGCGCCCGCGGCGTCCGTGTCGGGCAGGATCAGCGCGAACTCCTCGCCGCCGAGGCGGCCGAACACGTCCGAGCGGCGCAGCGAGCCGATGACCGCGTCGCCGATGCCCCGCAGCGCCGCGTCGCCCGCCGCGTGCCCGTAGGAGTCGTTGATGGCCTTGAAGTGGTCGACGTCGAAGACCACGAGGGAGAGCGGTGCGCCCGTGCGCTCCGCCCGCGCGGTCTCCGCGTCGAGCCGCTGCTCGAACGCGCCGCGGTTGAGCGCGCCGGTCAGCGAGTCGTGGCTGGCCAGCGTGCGCAGGCGCCGCACGAGCGCCTGCACCTGCTCGCGCAGGACGACGATGACGACCGACACGACGCCGACGATCGCCAGCACGGCCACGAACATCGCGACGCGCAGCACCGGCTCGACCCACAGCGCCAGCGCGACGGCGCACGCCGCGGCCATGAACGCGAAGTTGGCGGCCACCTCGCGGCGGCTCAGGAAGTAGGAGGCCACGAGCATCGGCCACAGGTAGAAGACCGGCGTCAGGCCGACGGGCTCGGACAGCGCGACGGCCGCGGTCGCCGCGACCGTGCCGGCGGGGCAGATCAGGTGCAGGACGGCGGCCGGTGGGCGGCGCCAGAGCAGGAGCAGGATCGCCACGAGCCCGTACGCGCCCGCGGCCAGCGCCAGCGCGCGGTGGTCGGAGGCGTCCGGGTCCGGCGCCCCGAGCACGGCGCCGAGCGTCACCGCGCCGGCGCCGAAGAGCAGCGCGCCGGCCTGGCGCAGCCTGGCGCACGCCCGCTCGCCGCCTTCCGGCTGGAGGGGATCGGAGATGCGCTCGGGGACGGAGGTTCCCACGCCCGCGTAGTCGGCTGGACAGCCGTGGAACTTGACCGCCGCCGCTCATGCGCGAGCCGTCCCCGGCCGATAAAGCACGAAACCCGATGCGGATTTAGTACTTTGTCTTTCGTGGCCTCGATCCAGATCACCCCGGACCTCGAGCACCTCGGCGCCGAGCGGGTGCTCGAGTACGCCGTCGAGCGCTTCCACCCGCGCCTCGCGGTGGCCTGCTCGTTCCAGAAGGAGGCGTCGGTGGTGCTCGACCTCGTGCTCCGGATCGCCCCGGACGCGCGGGTCTTCACGCTCGACACGCACGTGCTGTTCCCGGAGACCTACGAGACGTGGAAGCGCGTCGAGGAGCGCTACGGGATCCAGGTGGAGGTGTTCGAGGGCCCGAGCCTCGGCCGCCAGGCCGCCCTGCACGGCGACAAGCTGTGGGAGCGCGAGCCCGACGCCTGCTGCGACCTGCGCAAGGTCCAGCCGCTCAAGCGCGCGCTGGAGGGCACGGAGGCCTGGATCGCCGGCCTGCGCCGCGAGCAGTCGCCGTCGCGGGCGGGCACCCCCAAGCTGGCCTGGGACGCCAAGCACGAGCGCTGGAAGTTCAACCCGCTGGCCGACTGGACGGAGGCCGACGTGTGGCGGTACATCACGGACCACGACCTGCCGTACAACCCGCTGCACGATCAGGGCTACCCCACGATCGGCTGCACCCACTGCACGCGACCCGGCGCGGGTCGCGACGGCCGCTGGGCCGGCTCGGCGAAGACCGAGTGCGGCCTGCACGCCTGAGAAATACTGCGCGAGCGCCCCGGCGCGGCTAGGATCGGCTCAGTCGCAGCCGAGGAGCCTAGATGATCCGTTGGTCTCCATCGTGGGCGGACCTCGCGAGCGATCTCGTCAGGAGACCGGTCGGCCGTCCCGCGATCCTTGGGCGGCTCGCGATTCCGAAGCGCGGGCCGCTGTTCTGGGTCGCCATGTGGGTCCTGCTCGCCGGGGCCGAGTTCGTCGCGCTGATCCCGGTGCTGTGGCCCGAGGGGCCGGTGCCGGCCTCCGATGTCGTCTACCGCCTCGTCGGCGCATCGTTCGCGGCCTGCGGCCTCATCGCCTGGCGCCGGCGTCCCGACAGCCGCGCCGGGCTGCTGATGATCGCGACCGGGGCCGGCTTCCTGCTGTTCCCGCTGCTGATCCAGATCCACGTCCCGGTCGTCCAGACGCTCGCGTTGCTGACGACGGACTTCTGGACGCTGGCCTTCGTCCCGCTCATCCTCGGGTACCTCAACGGCGGCCGGATGACGGGGCGGATCGACTGGCTTCTCCTCGCCGCCTTCGCGCTGCCGCTGGTCGTGCTCCAGTTCGCGTGGATGCTGTTCTGGGAGGCGGAGGGCAACGTCCTCGCGATCTTCCCGCACGAGGGGATCGAGAACGTGATCGACAAGGCGCAGCGCTGCGCTGGCCGCTGTGGCGGGCGCTCGCCACCGCCGCCGTGCTGGGCGTCCGCTGGAGGGCCGCGTCGAAGCCCCGGCGCCGCGCGATGCTGCCGAGCCTCGCCGGCTGCCTCGCCGATGCTGCTGTTCACGTCGCTGCTCGTCAACGACCTCGTGACGGGCGAGCGCTCGCAGACCCTGCTGTGGATCGCGCTGACCTCGCTGATCACGGTCCCGGCCGCGTTCCTGTTCGGGCAGCTGCGGTCGCGGCTCGCGCGGCACGGGCTCGCCGACCTGCTGCTCGAGCTGCGCTCGATGCGCGGCGAGGCGCTCCAGCGGGCGCTGGCCCGCGCGATCGGGGACCAGTCGCTGAAGGTCGCCTTCGCGGTGCCGGGCAGCACGGCGTACGTGGACTCGGGCGGCGCGCCGTTCACGTTCCCCGCGCCCGGTGGCGAGCGCGCGGTCACCCCGGTGGAGCGAGACGGGCGCGAGGTGGCCGCCCTGGTCTACGACGCCGCGCTGGACGAGGACCCGGAGCTCGTCGAGGCGGTCGGCGCCGCGGCGGCGATCGCGCTCGAGAACGAGCACCTCCACGCGGAGTCGCACGCCCAGATGGAGGAGCTGCGGGCGTCGCGCGAGCGGCTGGTGGCGGCGGGCGACTCCGAGCGTAGGCGGCTCGAGCGCAACCTCCACGACGGCGCCCAGCAGCGGCTCGTGGCGCTGTCGCTCCAGCTGCGGCTCGCGCAGGGCAGCATCCGCGGCGGCGACCCCGCCGCCGCCGAGCAGCTCGTCACGGCAGCCAGCGAGGAGCTCGCCCGGTCGCTGGAGGAGCTGCGCGAGCTGGCCCGCGGCATCCACCCGGCCATCCTCAACCACGGGCTGGGGGCGGCGCTCGGCTCGCTGGCGATGCGCACGCCCGTGCCCACCGTCGTCTCGTGCGAGCTGGCCGAGCGCCTGCCGGAGCCGGTTGAGCTGGCGGCCTACTTCGTGGCCTCCGAGGCGCTCACCAACGTGGCCAAGTACTCGGGCGCGACGAACGCTTCCGTCACGGTCGTCCGCAGCAACGGCATGGCCGTCGTCCAGATCGCCGACGACGGCGTCGGCGGCGCCGACGAGGCCGCCGGCTCGGGGCTGCGGGGCCTCTCCGACCGCGTCGAGGCGCTCGACGGCCGGCTGTTCGTCACCAGCCCGCCGGGCGAGGGAACGGTCGTCACCGCGGAGGTGCCGGTAGCTTCCGGCGCATGAGCGCCGAACGAGAGCTGGACATCGTCCTCTACGGGGCCACGGGGTTCGTGGGCGCCCTCACCGCGGAGTACCTCGCGGAGCACGCGCCGCCGGATGCCCGGATCGGGCTCGGCGGGCGCTCGCAGGAGAAGCTCGAGCGCCTGCGGCAGCGGATCGGCGGGCGGGCCGCGGACTGGCCGCTGCTGGTGGCGGACTCCTCCGACGCCGCGGCGGTGCGCGACATCGCACAACGGGCGCGGACGGTCGCGACCACGGTCGGGCCCTACGCGAAGTACGGGATGCCGCTGCTGGGCGCGTGCGCCGAGGCGGGCACCCACTACGCCGACCTGTCCGGCGAGGTGCTGTTCATGCGCCAGGCGATCGACCGCTTCCACGCGGTCGCCGCCGGCAGCGGCGCGCGGATCGTCCACGCCTGCGGGTTCGACTCGATCCCCTCCGACCTCGGCGTCCAGACGCTGCACGAGACGGTCCGCGCGGACACCGACGGCGAGCTGGGCGAGACGACCACGCTGGTCGTCGGGCTGCGCGGCGGCATCAGCGGCGGGACGGTCGACTCGATGCGGGGCATGCTCGACGAGGCCCGCCGCAGCCGCGAGGCCCGCAGGCTCCTGATGGACCCGTACTCGCTCAGCCCCGACCGCGCGGCCGAGCCCGACCACGGCTCAGAGCGCGACGTCTCCGGCGTCTCGCGCGACTCCGAGAAGGGGCTGTGGCTCGCGCCGTTCATCATGGCGTCGCTCAACACGCGCGTGGTCCGCCGCAGCAACGCGCTCCAGGGTTGGGCCTACGGCAAGGCGTTCAAGTACAGCGAGGTGATGAGCACCGGCCGCGACCTGCTCGCGCCGGCCAAGGCGGCGGCCGTCACGGGCGGGCTCGGCGCGCTCGTCGCCGGCCTGAGCTTCCCGCCGACCCGCGCGGTGCTCGACCGCGTGCTCCCCTCGCCGGGCGAGGGGCCGAGCGAGGAAGCGCGCCGCAAGGGGTTCTTCAAGTTCGAGATCCGCACGCGCACCCCGTCCGGCGCCCGCTACGTCGCGACGGCCGCCGGGCAGGGCGACCCCGGATACCAGGCGACCGCGGTGATGTTCGGCGAGAGCGCGCTGTGCCTGGCCCTGGACGGCGCCAAGCTGCCGGAGGCGGCGGGCGTGCTGACGCCGGCCACGGCCATGGGGCCCGTGCTCGCCGACCGGCTCCGCGCCGCGGGCTTCACGTTCGAGGCGCGAGCCGCCTAGCCCACGGTGCGGCGGTAGACCCGGGCCTCCCACGGCCCCAGCTCGAGGCCGGCCGCGCCGGGCTCCGCGTTGGCGAGGACGAGCTCCGCGCGCGCCCAGTCGCCGGCGTCCGGCACGCCCGCGGCGCTCGCGGGCTCGCCAGAGTGGTTCGCGACGACCAGCAGCTCGACGTCGCCCAGCCTGCGGGTGAACGCGTAGACGCGCGGGTCGTCCTCGAGCAGCATCGTGAAGTCGCCGTGCACGACCGCCGGCTCGTCGTGGCGGAGCGCGATCAGGCGCCGGTAGTGGTGGAAGACGGAGTCCGGATCGGCGGTGGCGGCGGCCGCGTTGATCTCGGCGTGGTTCGGGTTGACCGGGATCCACGGCATGCCGCTCGTGAAGCCGGCGTGCTCCGAGCCGTCCCACTGCATCGGCGTGCGGGCGTTGTCGCGGCTCATCCGCCGCAGCGCGGGCAGGAGCTCGGCCGGATCGGCGCCGGCGGCGACCGCCTCGCCGTAGTGGTTGCGGGTCTCGATGTCGCGGAAGTCGTCGACGCCCTCGAACGGCACGTTCGTCATCCCGAGCTCCTCGCCCTGGTACACGTACGGCGTCCCGCGGTGCAGGTGCAGGACCGTGCCGAGCAGCTTCGCCGAGCGCACGCGGTGCTCGCCGTCGTCGCCCCAGCGGGAGACGATCCGCGGCTGGTCGTGGTTGTTCCAGTAGAGCGAGTTCCACCCGGTGTCCGCCAGGCCGCGCTGCCAGCGCCCGAACGAGGCCTTGAGGTCGCGCAGGTCGAGCGGGTGCGCGTCCCACTTGCTCGCGCCGTGGTCGAGGTCCACGTGCTCGAACTGGAAGACCATGTCCAGCTCGCCGCGCGCCGGGTCGGTGAACATCCGCGCGTGCTCGAGCGTGACGCCGGGCATCTCGCCGACGTTCAGGAGCGCGTCGCGGCCCTCGAACACCTCGCGGTGCATCTCGTGCACGAACTCGTGGATCCGCGGGCCGTTCACGTAGTGCTCGGCGCCCGGCCCCCAGCGGCCGGCCGTGTCGCCGTCGGGCAGGTCGGGCGGCTTCGAGATCAGGTTGATGACGTCCATCCGGAAGCCGTCGACCCCGCGGTCCAGCCACCAGCGCATCATCGAGTAGATCGCCTCGCGGACCTCCGGGTTCTCCCAGTTGAGGTCGGGCTGCTTGCGCGAGAAGAGGTGCAGGTAGTGCTCGTCCGTGACCGGGTCGTGCTCCCACGCCGGGCCGGAGAACGCCGAGCGCCAGTTGTTCGGCCGCTGCCGCCACCAGTACCAGTCGCGCTTGGGGTTGTCGCGGCTGGAGCGCGACTCGGCGAACCACGGGTGCTCGTCGGAGGTGTGGTTGACGACGAGGTCCATGATCAGCCGCATGCCGCGGGCGTGGACGTCCGCCAGCAGCGCGTCGAAGTCGGCGAGCGTGCCGAACATCGGGTCGATGTCCTGGTAGTCGCTGATGTCGTAGCCGTTGTCGTCCTGGGGCGACGGGTAGACGGGCGACAGCCACAGGACGTCGACGCCGAGCTGCTCGAGGTAGCCGAGCCTCGAACTGATCCCGGCGAGGTCGCCGATGCCGTCGCCGTCCGCGTCGGCGAAGCTGCGCGGGTAGATCTGGTAGACGACGGCGCTCTTCCACCACGGCTCGGGCATGCCGCGCAGTATGAGGGGCGGGTTTCCCGCACCCGGTTCGGGCGGCCTGCCCGGCTGTGACCTCCGCCCGCGTCTTCCAGGATTGGAGGCATGCCCACCGTCCGGTCCGCCACACCTGCCGTCGCCCGCCACGGCGCCGAGCTCACCTTCGAGACGCTGGGCGAGGATCACGCGCCGCTGCGCGTCCACCGCGGCGAGGACACCCTGCTGCGGGTCATCGACGGCATCGTCCGGCTCGTGGTCGAGGGCGCCGAGCGGCTGCTCGGCATCGGCGACGAGGCGATCGTGCCGGCGGGCGCCGCGCACCGGCTCGCGAGCGCGGGCGGCCACGCCCGCATCGTCGTCGGCTTCCGCGCCGCCTAGGGCCTACGCGCCGCAGAGCGCGTCGACCAGCCCGCGCCAGCCGGCGCGCAGGCGGTCCAGCTCCCAGCCGAGGCCCCGGCGCGCGAACAGGTGCTGCCCGGGGTCGAGCGTCGCCAGCAGGGCGCGGGCGGTGAACTCGGCGTCGAGCGTCCGGCGCGGCCGTCGCGCAGGAGGATCGCCAGGTGGGTCGTGTACATCGTGTGCGGCCCGTCGGCGTAGCGCCCCTGCGGCACGGCCACGATGAGCAGCGGCGCGTGGCGCTCGACCAGGTCGATGTAGCCGTCGCCGAACGCGCGCAGGCGCTCGGCGGGCGGCGCGCCCGGCCCGAGCGGCGGCGGGCCGGCGATCAGCGCGTTCTGGAACGCGCGCGTGTGCGCGTCCAGCAGCGCCAGCGCGAGGCCCGCGCGGTCGCCGAAGCGGCGGTAGAGCGTGCCGGTGCCGACGCACGCCGCGCGGGCGACGTCCTCCATCGAGACGTCCTCGATGCCGTGCTCGGCGACGAGCGCCGCGGCGGCTTCGAGGATCCGCGCGCGGTTGCGCGCGGCGTCGGCGCGCTCGCGCGGCGTCTCGTCGGGCTGGATGACCGGGAGGTCTGTCACCTCCGCGATCATGCCGCCTGCTCGAGTGGCGCCGCCACCTCCCTGCACAGATCGGCCAGGAGATCTCCCAGCCGGTCGGTCAGCTCGGGGTCGGCGAGGGCGCCGTCGTCGGTGAACGCGCTGTCGGCCATGCCGACGGGCAGCTCGGACTCGAGCACGTGCGCGCCCGACGCCTTGAGCGCCTTGCGCACCTCGGCCTGCGCCCAGACGGCGCCGAACAGGCCGGTGCTCGCCCCGATCACCGCGCTGGGCTTGTTGCGCAGCACGTTCTCGGGGAAGGGCCGCGAGGCCCAGTCGAGCGCGTTCTTGAGGCCGCCCGGGACCGAGGCGTTGTACTCCGGCGTGGCGATCAGCAGCGCGTCGGCCGCCTCCACCTCCGCCAGGAAGTCCTCGACCGCCTCGGGCGGCGTGGTCTCGAGGTCCTCGTCGAAGACGGGAAGGCCGGCGAGGCCCTCCCACTCGACGAGCTCGGCTCCGGGCGGGAGCGCGTCGCCCGCCGCCCGGAGCAGCCTGCGGTTGTGGGAGCCCCGGCGCAGGCTGCCGGCGATGCCGAGGATCCTCATTGGACTAGGCCTGCTCGACGAGCGACAGCTCGACGGTCAGCGTGACCTCGTTGGCGAGCGCCTTGCCGCCGGAGGGCAGCGGGGCGTTCCAGTTCATGCCGAACTCGGTGCGGTCGATCTGCGCCTCGAGGTTCAGGTGGCCGCGCGTGGAGCCGAAGGCGTCCGGCGCCGGCGCGATCCACGTGCCGGTGGCCTCGATCGGGCGGGTGATGCCCTTGATCGTCAGCTCGCCGTCGACGGTCACGGTGCCGTCCTCGCGGAGGTCGAGCGCGCTGGACGCGAACGTGACCTCGGGGTGGCCGGCGGCGTCGAAGAACTCCGGGCTCAGGACGTGGGCGCGGAACTGCTCGGGCGTGCGGATCGAGATCGACTCGACCTTCGCGGCGCCGTCGAGGCGGCCGTCGGCGAGCTTCGCGTCGACCTGGTCGAGCGTGCCCTTGAAGAGGCTGACGCCCTGGTAGCGGACGGCGAAGCCGAAGCTGGAGTGGACGGGATCGGCGGCGTAGGTGCCGGCGAGCGGAGCGGTGGTGGTGGACATGCGTGTCTTTCCCCTTGGGTTGTCGGACCCTGTACGATTCGTCTGCGTAAACGGAGGGCGTTCCGGTTACGAGGAGAAGAGTAGCGCATTCGATTGCAGATGCAACTACTTCTCATGAGAGGTCAGACCGCGAACCTTCCGGCCGGGGGCGTGGCGTGGCGACGTCGACACCGCTGTAGCGCGAAGCCGACGCCACTTCGTCGTCGATCCGGCCTGCCCAGCCGAAGTGACGTCCAGCGGCGCTACTCACCCGCTATGAGCCGCCGTTGACGTTCGCCGGGCCGGGCGGCTACGCGACGCCGTGGCGGGCGAGCAGCAGCTCGCCGAGCTCGCGCGCGCGGGCGGCGGCGTCGCGATCGCCCTCGCCGGCGGCGACGATGCTGCCCTTCATGAGGATGTGCCACTGGCGCGCGAAGGCGTCGGCATCGGCGATGCCGGCCTCGGCCGCCAGGCCGCGCAGGTAGTCGCGGATCAGGCTCAGGTGGCGGACGGTGGCCTCGTGCACGGGGTCGTCCGGATCGACCACCTCGAGCATCACGTTGATGAACGAGCAGCCCTCGAAGTCCTCGCGGCCGAACCACTCGCCGAACACGTCGAAGATCGCCAGCAGCCGTTCGGCCGCGGTCCCGCCGCGCCCCTCGACCTCGGCCTGGAGCCAGCCGCGCGTCCAGCGCTCGCCGCGGCGCTCGAGGAACGCGATGATCAGCTCGTCCTTGGAGGCGAAGTTGCGGTAGAGCGTCATCTTCGCCGCCCCCGACTCGGCGATGATCCGGTCCACCCCGACGGCGCGCGTGCCGTGGCGGCTGAAGAGCTCGTAGGCGGTCTCGAGGATCCGCTCGCGCCCGCTTCCTCCGCGGACGGGTTTCACCCGGTCCCCGGCTCCCTCCATGGGCCGAGCATACCCCCGGCCCACGGAAGGGCCGCGGATCAGCCGGCCGCGTCGCCCTCGTGCTTCGCCGGGGGGCGCCCGTTCTCCGCCGGCGCGTCGCGCCGCGCGCCCAGCGTCTCGCGTGCGAGCGTGAGCGCCGGCCCGGCCTGCCCGATGATCTGGTTCATGATCTCGCTCATCCCCTGTGCGCCGTTGAGGATGGTGAGGTTGTCGACCTTGCCGAACGCGCCCGCCGCCGCGGCGACGATCTCGGGGAGCTTCTCGGCCAGCTGCTGGCCGATCACCGCGTCGGACTCGCGCTCGAGCGCCTCGGCGCGCTTGGCGATCGCCTCGGCCTCCGCGAGCCCGCGGGCGCGCACCGCCTCGCCCTCGGCCGTGCCCTTGGCGGTCGTCGCGGCCGCCTCGGCCTCGCCGACCTCGCGCGTCTGCTTGGCCTGCGCGGCGGCGGCCAGCTCCACGCGGCGCGCGTCGGCCGCCGCGGACAGCTCGACCTTGCGGGCGTCGGCCTCCGCGGCCAGCTCCGTCTCGCGCTTGGACGCCTCCGCGAGCGCGATCCGCGCCTCGCGCTGGCCCTCGGCCTCGACGCGCGCCTGGTAGGCGGCGGCGTCGGCCGGCTTGCGGACCTGCGTGTCGAGCCGGCGCTCCTCGCGCTGCGCCTCCAGCTCGGCGACCTGCGTCTCCTGCACGACCACCTGCTTGCGCGACTCGGCGTCGGCGAGCGGGCCGGCCTGCGCGGCCGAGGCGGCGGCGCGGTCCTGGTCGGCCTGGTACTCGGCGAGCTTGATCGCGGTGTCGCGCTGGGCGGCGGCCTTGAGCGTCTGCGCCTGCTGCTCGCGCTCGGTCGCGGCGCGGTCGGCGTCGGCCTGCGCGATGCGGGCCTTCATCTTCACCTCGGCGGCGCGCGGCTCGCCGAGCGCCTTGATGTAGCCGGTCGGGTCGATGATCTCCTGGATCTGGAGCGAGTCGACGACGAGGCCGAGCTTCTGCATCTCGTCGGCGCTCGCGTCGCGCGTCTGCTGCGCCAGCTCGTTGCGGTTGGCGATCAGGTCCTCCACCGACAGGCCGCCGATGATCGAGCGCAGGTGGCCGTGGAAGACCTCGCGGACGAGGTCGTGCATCTGCGAGGTCGTCCCGCGCGCGGCGTCCTGGTCGTCGAGGAAGCGCGTGGCGGCGTTGGTGATCGACCGGCTGTCGTCGCCGACCTTGAAGATCGCGACGCCGCGGACGCCGACCGGGATCTTCTGCGTGTCGACGCCCTCGACGTCCAGGATCGCCTTGTCGGCCTTCATCGAGAGGTACTGCGCCTTCTGGAGCACCGGGACGACGAGCGCCCCGCCGCCGGTGATGATCTTGTAGGTCTCGCCCTCGGTGCCGGCGGTCTGGCCCTTGGCGCCGGCGCCGGTGATGATCAGGGCCTGGTCGGCCGACGGGACGCGGTAGAGGAACTTGAACGCGATCGCGAGCAGCACGAACGCTGCGGCCGCGGCGATGACGATGATCAGGGTGGTGGTCACTGCGGGCTCTCCTCGGGAGGGGACTGCGCGTACAGGCGCGTGACGAGCACGAGGCGCGGCGCGACCTGCTCGACCACCGCGATCTCCTCGTAGGCGCCGATCGCGCCGTCGTCGGCGTCGCGGGCCATGTAGGCCTGCACGCCGCCGCCGACCGCGACCATCACCTCGCCGGTCCGCCCTGGGCGGATCGCGCCCGTGCTGGTCACGCGACCGTGGCAGCCGACGGGAGAGGGGGTGGACATGGCCCGGAAGGTAGAGCGGCCATCGCACCCAGCCAATCGAACATTCCGCCAGGGCAGGTAGCGCCGGCGAACGTCAACGGCGGCTGGGTGGGGTGGCGGTGGATCGGCCGCGCGGGGCGATGTGGAGTCGATTGACCCCCCTATAGCCCGCAAACCGACTCCACTTCGTCACCCCCGCCCAATCCGCCATCTCCCCACCCAGCCGAAGTTGACGTTCGGCGGCGCTACTCCCCCGCTATGTGCCGCCGTGAGGGTCTGACCGCTCGCGACGGATAGGAGGGTCTGACCCCTCGCGACGGCGAAATGAAGCGAGGGGTCTGACCCCTACGCGGCAGTGAGGCGGCGGTAGGTCGCGGAGGTCTGCTCCGCGATCGCGGGCCAGGCGAAGTGCTCCACGGCGCGCTCGCGGCCGGCCCGGCCCATCTCCGCCGCCCGGTCGGGTCGGCGCACGAGCGCGTTGATCCCGTCGGCCAGCCCGCGCACGAACCCTTCCGGGTCCTCGGGCTCCAGCGCGCCCTCGCGCAGCGTCATCGGCACGAGGACGCCGGTGACGCCGTCCTCGACGACCTCGACGATCCCGCCCGTGGCCGAGGCCACGACGGCCGTCTCGCACGCCATCGCCTCGAGGTTCACGATCCCGAGCGGCTCGTAGATCGACGGGCAGGCGAACGCGGTGGCGTGGCTGAGGATCTGGATCACGTCCCGCTTGGGCAGCATCTCCTCGATCCAGATCACGTTGCCGCGCTCGGCCCGCAGGCGGTCGACGCCCTCGCGCACCTCGGCGCCGATCTCCGGCGTGTCCGGCGCGCCCGCGCACAGGACCAGCTGCGCCGAAGGATCCACGTCCAGCCCCGCGCGCACGAGGTACGGGACGCCCTTCTGGCGCGTGATGCGGCCCACGAACACGACGGAGGGCCGCGACGGGTCGATGCCCCACCGCTCCAGCACGTCGGTCTCGGCCAGCCGGCCGGTACTCGTCCGCGTCGATCCCGTTGTAGATGACCTCGACCCGCTCCGGGTCGATCGCCGGGTAGGCGTCGAGCACGTCGCGGCGCATCCCCTGCGACACGGCGATCACGGCGTCGGCCGCCTCCAGCGAGATCCGCTCGCAGAAGCTCGACAGCGCGTAGCCGCCGCCGAGCTGCTCGGCCTTCCACGGCCGCAGCGGCTCGAGGCTGTGCACCGTGGCCACGTGCGGCACCTCGTAGAGTCAGCTTCGCGAGATGGCCGGCGAAGTTGGCGTACCAGGTGTGGCTGTGGACGAGCTCGGCGCCCTCGACGGCCGCCGCCATCGACAGGTCGACGGACATCGTCCGCAGCGCCGCCAGGTGCGGGGCGTCGCCGGCCAGCGCGTCCCATGCCCCGTGGCCGACCACCCCGTCGCGGTCCTCGCCCCACGCGTGCACGGTCAGCTCCTCGAGCGCTCGCCAGCTCGCGCGCGAGGTACTCCACGTGCACACCCGCGCCGCCGTAGACGTCCGGCGGGAACTCGCGCGTGAGCAGCGCGACCTTCACGCCGCCGGCACGACCTCGCCCTTGCCGACGACCACCACGCCGCCGTCGGACACCGTGAAGCGCTCGCGGTCGACGTCCAGGTCGACGCCGACCTGCGCCCCCTCCTCCACGCGCACGTTCTTGTCGAGGATCGCGTTGCGCACGACCGCGTGCCGCGCGACGTCGACGCCCTGCATGAGGATCGACCCCTCCACGTCCGCGTACGAGTGCACGTGCGCGCCCGGGGAGAGCACCGACCGGCGGACGCTGGCGCCCGACACCACCACGCCCGAGCAGACCATCGAGTCGAGCGCGTGCCCGGTGCGGTCGTCGTCCTCGAACACGAACTTCGCCGGCGGCAGCGGGTCGGGCCGCGTGAGGATCGGCCACTCCGCGTTGTAGAGGTTGAAGATCGGGTGCACCGAGATCAGGTCCATGTGCGCGTCGTAGAACGCGTCCAGCGTCCCGACGTCGCGCCAGTAGCCGCGGTCGCGCGGCGTCGCGCCGGGCACCTCGTTGCGCGAGAAGTCGTAGACGTGCGCCGAGCCGCTCTCGACGAGCATCGGCACGATGTTGCCGCCCATGTCGTGGCTCGACGACTTCGCCTCCGCGTCGACGCAGACCGCGTCGACCAGCGCCTCGGTCGTGAAGACGTAGTTGCCCATCGAGGCGAACACCTGGTTCGGGGCGTCCGGCAGCCCGACCGGATCCGACGGCTTCTCCCGGAAGGCGCTGATCGTGTGCCCGTCGGACGCCGTCTCGATCACGCCGAACTGGTTCGCCTGCTCGATCGGCACGCGCAGCGCCGCCACGGTCACGGCCGCGCCACTCTCGACGTGCTGCTCGAGCATCTGGCGCGGGTCCATCCGGTAGATGTGGTCGGCGCCGAACACCGCGACGTGGTCCGGCCGCTCGTCGTTGATCAGGTTGAGGTTCTGGTAGATCGCGTCGGCGGAGCCGGAGAACCAGTACGGGCCGCGGCGCATCTGCGCGGGCACCGGCGTGACGTAGTTGCCGAGCAGCGGCGACAGCGACCACGTGGTCGAGATGTGCCGGTCGAGCGAGTGGCTCTTGTACTGCGTGAGCACGACGATCCGCCGCAGCCCGCCGTTGACGAGGTTCGAGAGCGCGAAGTCGATCAGCCGGTAGTTGCCGCCGAACGGCACCGCCGGCTTGGCGCGGTCGGCCGTGAGCGGAGCGAGCCGCTTGCCCTCGCCACCGGCGAGCACGATGCCGAAGACGTCCACGGCGGGGAATATGTCACTTAGCTGGTGACTCCGGCGCCCTGCTCGCAGGCCTGCGCGTAGCGGCCCGCGAGGCGCGCGCACTCGCGGCGCCGGCCGGCGTCCTCGGTCTCCAGCGTGGACAGCACGGTGCCGACGCCGACGAAGCAGCGCGACCGGAAGCGGGCGGGGACGATCCGGCAGAAGTCGGCGGCGCGGTCCCCCTTGCTGTCGGCGTTGACGATCTCGCGCGAGACGCCGTAGAGGCAGTCGCCGGTGTCGCGACCGGCGAAGCGGCACAGCCGGGCCGCCTCGCGGATGTCGTTGCCGGCGTCGCCGGACACGTCGCGGCCCATCGACTCGAAGCACACCGGCACCCAGTCGCGCTCGCTCTTGCGGCACTCCTTGGCGATCGCCGTCCAGTCGGTGGTCACCAGCCGGAAGCGCGCGGTGACGAGCTGATAGCAGGCGTACTTGTGCTTCTCCGCGACCGTGTTGCACGGGTAGATCAGGTCGTCGTCCTTCAGCCACGACGACTCCGTCCCGTACGAGGTGTTCGAGTTCTCCATGAACACGCCGCCCGCGCACGAGGACTGGCCGAAGTAGTCCGGCAGCGCGTCGCAGGTCTTCAGCGACAGCGGCAGCTCGTAGGACGTGTAGATCATCAGCCCGTGGCCGAGGCCGTGGTAGCACTGGAACTGGAGGAAGGGCTGCGCGACCAGCTGGGGGTCCGAGCACAGCTCCTTCGCCTTCGCGGCCAGCTCGGAGTCCTCGAGGCCGCTGAAGGCCCGCTCGAGCACGCCGTGGTAGTAGCCGGACGCGCAGACGGGCGAGCCGTCGATGAAGGCCTGCGCGACGTCGCCCTTGTAGCGGACGAGCGCGGCGCCGCCCATCGTGTGCGCGACGCGGTGGCAGGAGAAGCCGGGCTCCGGCGAGCGCAGCACCTGCTCGAGCTGCGCGAGCGCGGGCTTGGAGCCCTCGCGGTAGACGAGGTTGCCCCAGGCCTGCTCGTAGCAGGCCTGCGAGGGCTTCGCGCGGCAGGTGTCGAGCGTCTTGTCGTCGGGCTCGAACGCGGCGGCGGCCTGCGTGCCGCGGCCGGCCACGCCGTCGACGTACTGCGCGACGGCGAGGATCTCCTTGTCGCTGAGCCGGCCCTGGAACGACGGCATCCCGCGTCCGCCGTGCTGGACCTGGCGGACGACGAGGCTGACGCTCGGCTTGAGCTTGTCGAGGTCCGGCCCGGTGGTGCCCCTCGCGTCGGCGTCGGCCAGCGTGTGGCACCCGGCGCAGCCGGCGTCGGCGAACACCTTCGAGCCCTCCGCCCGGCGGGAATCGGCGCCACCGCAGGCGGCGAGGACCAGGGGGAGCAGGGCGAGAGCGAGCAGGCGGGAGCGCGACCGCACGAATGGCAGCGTAGTCACGCCACCGTCAACTCGCCATCGGACGACCGTCGGGTGATCGCTAGCCTGCGGTAGCTTCCTACCTCAGGAGGGCTCGATGAGAATCAAGCTGCTGCTCGCCGGCACGCTGGCGCTGCTCGCCGCGGTTCCCGCCGCGGCCAACCACATCCCAGGCCACCCCTGCTCGAACTGTGCGTCGCACAAGCACTGGCCGACGATCGACGGCAAGTTCAAGAAGGCGCACGCGAGCGGCCAGAAGATCCGCGGCACGCGGCGCTCCGACGAGCTGCTCGGCCACCACGGGTCCGACCGGCTGCACGGCAAGCGGTCCTCCGACGTCCTGTGGGGCGACTGGGACGGCGGCGCGGACCAGCCCACCGGCCAGACCGACCGCATCTACGGCGGCCGCGGCACGGACTTCATCTACGGCTCGCACGGCCGCAACATCGTCTACGGCGGCTCGGGCAACGACGCGATCTCGGTCCACTTCGGGCGCGGGTTCGTCGACTGCGGGTCGGGCCGCGACATCTACCACGTCGCCAAGTCGCGCAAGCGCGGCTACCGGTTCCGTAACTGCGAGAAGGTCGACTACCGGCCCGAGGCCAAGCGCGGCGGCGGGCTGAAGCCGCTGCCCTAGCGGGCTAGCGGGGCGTCTGCCGGCCGCCGCCGGCCTGCGTCATCGCGCCGCTGAGCGTCGCATGGACGGCGAACCGCCGGAGGCCCGCGCGCTTGAGCGCGGCCGCCGGGGGGCTGCCCGGCGGCGCCACCACGCGCAGCCGGTCGCCGAGCCGGCGCCAGGCGGCGCGCAGCACGTCGAGCACGCGCTTGTCCGGCTCGCCGGCGGCGCTGAGATCGAGCACGACGGGTCGCGAGCCGGCGCCTGCCCGCTCGAGCTGCTCCTCGAGCCGCCCGGCGTCCTCGGGGTGCGTGGGGCCTGACGCGCTGATCAACAGCACGCCGCCGATCGCATCGACCCGCAGCCCCTCCGCCGGAGTCGTGTCTTCCCTGTCGCGCAACAAATCTGTCCGTCCGAGTACCCGGCCTATCGGCGCGCTAACGCTCGCGCGGGTCAGCGCGCCGACACCGGTTCCCGCGCCGGGCGGTCGGGTAGCGCGACGGCATGAGCCGACTCGAAGGCAGAGCGTGATCGCGGCCGCCGACCGCGTCGCCGTCGCGATCGGCCGCGGCCTCGTGGCCGGCGCCGCCGCGACCGCGGCGATGACCGTCTCCTCCACGGCCGAGATGAAGCTCCGCGGCCGCCCGCCGAGCACCGCGCCGGCCGAAGTGGCGGCCAAGGTGCTCGGCGTCGAGCCGAAGGACGAGCAGCGCTTCGGCGCCATCGCCCACCTGGCGGCGGGCATCTCGCTCGGCGCGGTACGCGGCCTGCTCGACGTCGCCGGAGCGCCCGCCGCGCCCGTCGCGTTCTTCGCCATCGCGTGGACGCCCGACCTGATCGCGGTGCCCGCCGCGGGCGCCGCGCCGCCGCCGTGGAAGTGGGGCGCTGCCGAGCTCGCGATCAGCGCCGCCCACCACCTCGTCTACGCGGCGGCGGGCGAGGCCGTCTACCGCGCCCTGCGCGCCAGCTGAGCGCCCTGCTCGTTTCGCGCCGGATCGCTCGGGTAGCCCGGCTCCGTGGCCACGAACCGCCGTTTCATGCCCGTTCCCCCCGAGGCCGTCTGGGACGCCCTCGCCGACCCCGGCCACTACGGCTACTGGGTCGTCGGCTCGAAGGTCATCCGCGACGCCGACCCGGGCTGGCCTCAGCCCGGCACCAAGTTCCACCACACGGTCGGCGTCGGGCCGCTGAAGGTGAGCGACCACACCGTCTCGCTCGAGGCAAAGCGCCCGCACCTCCTCAAGCTGCGCGCCAAGGGGCGGCCGCTCGGCACGGCGACCGTGACGCTGAAGATGCGCGTGAAGGACGGCGGCACCGTCGTCGAGATGGTCGAGAACCCGGACGGCATCTACCGCCCGCTCGCGCTCAACCCGTTCCTGCACGTCGCGACGAAGCTCCGCAACTCGGAGTCGCTGATGCGCCTGGAGGAGCTGGCGCTGCGGCAGGCGGGCGTGGCATGAGCGTGCGCGCCGCCCCGGGAGGGTCCGTCTGGATCGAGACGGGCCCAGAGCAGCCGGAGCTGCCGGAGATCGACGGCGAGGTCCGGGCGGACGTCGCCGTGCTCGGCGGCGGCATCGTCGGCGTCACCACGGCGCTGCTGCTCGCGGAGGCCGGCGTCCGGGTCGCCCTGCTCGAGGCGAACCGGATCGCCCACGGCGTCAGCGGCTACACGACCGCCAAGGTCTCCTCGCAGCACGGGATGGTCTACGCGCGGCTGAGGGAGCGCTTCGGGGCCGGCGGCGCGGCCGCCTACGGCGCGGCGAACCAGGCGGCGCTGGAGTGGATCGCCGGCCGGGTGGCGTCGGACGGCATCGACTGCGACTTCCGGCGCCGCGCCTCGTACGCGTACGGCGACCGCGCCCAGGCCGAGCAGGAGGCCGAGGCGGCGGTCGAGGCCGGCCTTCCCGCGTCGCTGACCGACACCACGCCGCTGCCCTACGCGGTCGAGGCGGCCGTGCGGTTCGACGACCAGGCCGAGTTCCACCCGCGCAAGTACCTGCTGGCGCTCGCCGAGCGGCTGCGCGAGCTGGGGTGTGACGTGTTCGAGCGCTCGCGTGCCGTCGAGGTCGACACGGACGAGGACTGCATGGTCAAGTCCCCCGGCGGCCGCGTCGTCGCCGACAAGGTCGTGGTCGCCACGCACTTCCCGTTCCTCGACCGCTCGCTCGCGTTCGCGCGCGTGCACCCGGAGCGGTCGTACGCGCTGGTCGTGCCGGATCGCGGGCGAGCCGCCCGAGGGGATGTTCATCAGCGCCGGCTCCCCCACGCGCTCCGTGAGGGCCGTGCCGGTCGGCGGCGAGGAGCTGCTGCTCGTCGGCGGCGAAGGCCACCGCACGGGCCAGGGCGGCGACACCGAGCAGCGCTACGCGGCGCTCGAGCGCTTCGCGCGCGAGCACTGGGACGTCGAGTCGGTCGAGTACCGCTGGTCCTCGCAGGACAACATGACGCTCGACTCCGTGCCGTACGTCGGGCCGGTGAGACCGCGCGAGGACCGCGTCCTGATGGCGACCGGCTTCGCCAAGTGGGGCATGACGGGCGGCACCGCGGCCGCGATGATGCTCGCCGACCGGCTGCTCGGCCGTGAGAACGCGTGGGGAGAGCTGTTCAACCCGAACCGGGTGAAGGCCGCGCGCGCGTCGCTCTCGCGGTTCGTGGAGGAGAACGCGCAGGTCGGCGTGCGGTTCTTCGGCGACCGGCTGACCAAGCGCGGCGAGCGCCCGATCGAGGACCTCGCCCCCGGCGAGGGCGACATCGTCCGGCTCGCGGGCGAGAAGGTCGCCGGCTACCGGGACGACGACGGCACGCTGACGGCGGTCTCCCCCGTGTGCTCGCACCTCGGCTGCCAGGTGAACTGGAACCGCGCGGAGCGCAGCTGGGACTGCCCGTGCCACGGCTCCCGCTTCACGCCCGCGGGCGAGGTGCTGCACGGCCCGGCGGTCCACCGCCTGGAGCGCAAGCCGATCGAGTAGGGGCGGCCCGCGCGCCGGTGCGGGTGGCCGCCGCGCGGCTCGGGGGTTGGCAGGCTTTCCGCGCCGCGGCGCCGCCGGGATCCTGGTACGCATGCCCGGCCTCCGCTGTCTCCCCGCTCCGGTCGAGGTCACGCTCCGCGACGGCACGCCGATCGGCGTCCGCCCGCTCGTGCCCGAAGACCGCCAGCTGATCGCCGTCGCGTTCGAGCGCCTCTCCCCCCGCTCGCGCTTCCTGCGGTTCCTCTCACCGATCCCACGGCTCTCCAGGGGCCTCCTCGACCGGCTCGTCGACGTCGACCAGGAGCGCCACGTCGCGCTCGCGGCCGTCCACGACGGCGCGATCATCGGCGTCGCCCGCTACGTCGTGAGCGGCGCCGACCCGACCGTCGCCGACTTCGCGGTCACCGTGATCGACGCCCACCAGGGCCGCGGGCTCGGACGGGCGCTCACCGAGGCCGTCGCCGCCGAGGCCTGCTCGCGCGGCCTGCGCCGCTTCACGCTCGACGTCCACCCCGACAACCGCATCATGCTCGGCCTCGCCCGGTCGCTCGGCGCGCGGCTCGCGCTGAGCGACGGCCTGCTGAGCGGGACGGTCGCGCTGCCGCTGCGCGCCGGCGCGCTGCCCGCCGCGGCCTAGACCTAGCTCGCCAGGTCGGCGAGCGTGCGCATGTCGGGCACGGTGAGGTCCGGTTCGGCCGGCGGCTTCGCGCCGCCGACGCGCGCGCCGCGGCGGTCGACCCAGACCGTCGTGCGGCCGGCCGCCTTGGCCGGCACGTGGTCGTGGAAGAGGCTCTGGGCGACGTGGAGGACGCGCGCCTCGGGCACGTCGATCCGCTCGGCGGCGAGCGCGAACGGCTGCGGGCCCGGCTTGTAGCCGCGTGCCTGCTGGGCGGTCACGATCCAGTCGAACTCGACGCCGAGCCGCTCGTTGGAGCGGGCGAAGAGGTCGTCGTCGCAGTTCGTGATCACGCCGAGCCGGTAGCGCTGCTTCAGGCGCGCGAGCGCGTCCGGGCTGTCCTCGAAGGCCGGCCAGTCGCCCACCGAGTCCGCGAACGCGGCGACCTCGTCGTCCGAGGGCTCGAAGCCGAGGTCGGCGCCGATCCCGCGCAGCGAGCCGCCGACGACCTCGCGATACGACACGTACGGACCGGCCTGGATCGCCGCCTCGTGGCGGCCGTAGGCCTCGAGCAGCCGCTCGTCGTCCGCCTCCGCGCCGTGGCCGGCGACCACCGGCCGCAGCGCCGCCAGCAGGCCGGTCTCCCAGTCGATCAGCGTGCCGTAGCAGTCGAACGTCATCGCCTCGAACGCGCTGAAGTCCACCGCCATCGCCAGACCCTACCTCGCGTCGTGGAACACGACCCCGAGCGTGGTGCGCCGGCCGGCGGTCAGCGTGCTCACGCCGTGGCGCATCGCGGCGCGGTAGTACCCGCGGCTGCCCTGCGCGGGCCGCTGCCGCGTCGTGAACAGCGTCAGCGCGCCCCGTGAGAGACGCAGGACGTGCGCTCGGCTCTGCGCCCGCGGGCGCTGCTCGAGCAGGACGAACTCGCCGCCCTCGAACGCGTCCTCCGCGTCGAGCAGGGTGACCGCCTGGAACGGGAACGCGACGTCCCCGTAGACGTCCTGGTGCAGCGCGTTCCAGTCGCCGGCCCCGTAACGCAGCATCAACGGCGTGGGGCGCGCCTGGCCGGCGTCGCGGCAGCGGTCGAGGAACGCGGCGAGCGTCTCGGGATAGCGGACGTCCTCGCCCAGGCGCCCGGCCCAGCGGTTGGCGGCTTCGGCGAGCGGCGGGTAGAGCGCCTCGCGGAGCGACACCACCGCGTCGGGGAGCGGGTGCGCGAAGTACTTGTACTCGCCCTCGCCGAAGCGGTGGCGGGCCATCGAGATCGTGCTGCGGAAGCTGCCGTCGTCGTACAGCGCGGACAGCCGCTCGCACTCGGCGTCGGTGAGCACCGGGCCGGTCTGGGCGAACCCGCGCGCGTCCAGCGACGCGTGCAGGTCCTCCCACGGGAGGGCGGCGATGCGGTCGGGGATCGGCGTCATCCCCGTGCAACGGCGAACCCGCCGGCGATGTGAGTCAGGCGAGCACGCCCGCGGCGCGGCCGGCGGTCAGCGCCGCCCCGCGGGCGCCCATGTAGACCGCCTCGGTGCGCTCGATCGGGCCGAGCACCGCGTTGCGGACGGCGCGCGCGGCGTCCCCTTCGGCCCAGCCGCCCGCCATCACGAGCCGGTTCTTCGGGACGCCCGCGACACCGTCCATGCGCGCGAGGATGTCCGCCGCGGCCCGCGCGGTCGACTCGAGCGCCGCCCGCCAGACCATCCCGGCGTCACGCCGGCGCCGATCCCGGTCAGGTCGTTGCGGTCCTCGTTGAGCCCGCGCAGCTCGATCCCGCCGTCGGACGCCTCCAGCGCGAGCCGCTCGAGGCGCTCGCGGTCGCCGCCGAGGAGGTCGAGCACGCGCTGCATCGCGGCGCCGGAGCGCATCGCGCCGAGCAGGCACTGGCGCCCCTCGACCGCGTGCCAGCCGACGTTGATGCCGTCCGCGACCGCCGCGCGCCACGCGCTCCGCGGGCACGGGCGCGACCGCGCGCACGAACGCCTCCGCCGTCCCCCACGAGTCCAGCACGTCGCCCTCGCCGGTCGCGCCCGCGCCGACCGCCGCGCTCAGGTGGTCGTGCCCGCCGACCGCCAGCACGGCGCCGCGCGCCTCGCCCAGGAGATCGCCCGCGGTCCCCAGCGGCGTGCCCGCGACGACCGGCTCGGGCAGCAGGTCCGGCGGCGCGCCCGCCCACTCGAGCGCCTCGTCCCACCAGCCGCGCGCGTGGATGTCGAGCCAGCCCGTGCGCGAGGCGAGCGACAGCTCGGCGCGCTGCTCCCCGCCGAGCCGGTGCACCACCCACTCCGCCACGCTCAGCCAGCGCACGCCGCCGCCGGCGCCCGCGTCGTTGTCGCGCAGCCAGCGGTACTTCACGAGGCCGCACAGCGGGCGCGGCGACAGCCCGGTGCGCTCCGAGAAGCCCGGCAGCGCCGCAGCGAGCGACTGCGCCTGCTCCTCGCCGCGCGAGTCGTGCCACGCGATCGAGGGCGCCACCGGCTCGCCGGAGGCGCCGAGCAGCACGCCCGTCTCGGCCAGCGACGCCACCCCGATCGCCGCCACGCGCCCCCGGTCCTCTACCGCCCCGAGCGCCTCGCGCGCCGCCGCGAGCGCGGCGCCGAGCAGGTCCTCGGGGTCGATCTCCGCGCCCGTCGGGACCTCCCGCCACGGCGTCCGGGCGCGGCCGTGCGCGATCTCCTCGCCGCCCTCGGAAACCACGGCGGCCTTGCAGGAGGTGGTCCCGACGTCGAGCCCGAGCAGCACGGCGCCCGTCATGGTGCCAGCCCGGACGGCCGCGGGGCGTCCCGCACGCCCCGCGACCCCTCCCACTCCGGGTTCAGCAGCTCGACTTGTAGACCGCGTCCTGGTTCTCGGACAGGTTGTCCTTGGTGAGGATCACCGAGCCGGTGCCGATCTCGGGCTTGGTCGAGTCGCCGTTCAGCGCCGCGACGGCCTGCTGGACGCCCTGGGCGCCGATGTCGGCCGGCTTCTGGGCGACGAGCGCCGAGATGATGCCCTCCTCGAGGTCCTTGACCTGCTTCGGGCCGGCGTCGAAGCCGACGATCTTCACCTGGTCGCGCTTGCCCGCCTCGCGCAGGCCGGCGGCCGAGCCCTCGGCGCCGAACAGGTTCGTCGCGAAGATGCCCTTCAGGTCCGGGTGCTTGGCGAGCTGCGCCTTGACGATCGACGCCGCCTTGTCGGGCTGATCGTTGTTGTACTCGAGGCCGACGAACTCGAGCCCGAGCTTCTCGGCCTCCTCCTGGAAGCCCTTTGCGCGCGCGTCGGTGGTGGAGATGCCGGGCTTGACGTTGTTGACGAACACCTTGCCGCTGCCGCCGATCAGCTCGGACAGCGCCTTGGCCGCCTCGCGGCCGCCGCCCTCGTTGTCCGACGCGATCTGGGAGACCGCGAAGTCGGCCTGCTCGAGCGTGGTGTCGACCATCACGACCTTCGAGCCGGCGTCCGCGACGGCCTTGATCGGCGCGTACATGGCCTTCGTGTCGGTCGGCGCGACGAGCAGCGCGTCCGGCTTCTTGGCCGCGATCGCGTTGACGATCGGGGTCTGGAGCGACGGGTCGAACTGGTCCGGGCCCTGGAAGTCGAGCGTGACGCCCTGCTTCTGCGCCTCCTCCTGGGCTCCGCAGTTCATCGTGATGTAGAACTCGTCGCCCTTCACGCCGGCGAGCAGCGTGAGCTTGTAGTCCTTGGACGACGACGACGAAGCCGCCGCCGCCGCCCTCGTCGTCGTCGCCGCACGCCGCGACGCCGGCCGCCAGCGCGGCCGTCGCCAGCAGGGCGATCCCCTTCCTCATGTGCATGTCCCGCTTCCTCCTCGGATGTGGTTTGCCTTCGTCACTGCCGGAGCCTCGCCCGCCGCAGCTGGTCGAGGTAGACCGCGCCGATCAGCACCGCGCCGACAGCCACCTGCTGCCAGAACGGCTGGATGCCGACGATCACGAACCCGTTCTGGAGCACGACCGGGATGAACACGCCGAAGACGGTTCCCAGGATCGTGCCGATACCGCCGAACAGGCTCGTGCCGCCGATCACGACGGCGGCGATCGCGTTGAGGTTGTCGGTCGAGTGGCCGCTGATCGACGTGGTGCCGAAGCGCGCCAGCGCCATGTAGCCGGCCAGCCCCGACAGCGTCCCGGCGAGCGCGTAGACCTTGATCAGGTGGCGGTCGACGTTGACGCCGCTGCGCCGCGCGCCCTCCATGTTCGACCCGATCGCGTACGTGTAGCGGCCGAACCGCGTCTGGGCGAGCACGATGCCGAACACCAGCGCGACCGACCGCAGCGATCACGACGAGCCACGGGATCTGGTCGAACAGCCGCCCGGAGCCGATCGACGTGATCAGCTTGAACGGCACGTTGCGCTCGTCGACGCCGCCGGTGATCAGCAGCGCCGAGCCGAGCGCCATGCCCAGCGTGCCGAGCGTGACGATGAACGCGGGGATCTTGGCCTTGGCGATCAGGAAGCCGTTGAGCACCCCCCACGCGCAGCCGGACGCGAGCGCGGCGACGCAGCCCGCGATCAGCACGCCCCAGCTCTCCCCGCCGAGCTCGTTCATGAACTTGGCGGCGATGACGCCGGAGAACACGAGCACGGAGCCGACCGAGAGGTCGATGCCCGCGGTGACGATCACGAACGTCAGGCCGACGGCGAGGACGAGCAGCACGGCCGCGTCCGTGGCGATGTTGCGGCCGTTGGAGACCGCGAAGAACTCCTCGAAGGAGAGGATCGCGAAGATCGCGATCAGCGCGACGAGGATGAACCCGATCCACGCGCTGGAGCCGGTGATCAGCCGGTGCCACCACAGCTCGCGCTCCTCGACCGCGTCGGCGGCGGTGGGCTCCTCGGCCGGCGGCTGCTCCGTCGGGGTGGTCATGCCGCCTCCCCCTCGTGGAAGCTCTGGGCGCCGGTCATCGCGGCGACGACGTCCTCCATCGACACCTCGCTCGGCTTCAGCCGCGCGACGCGGGTACCGAGCCGCAGCACCTCGATCCGGTCGGCGACCTCGAAGACCTCCGGCATGTTGTGGCTGATCAGGACGACGGACTTGCCCTGCTCGCGCACGCGCTTGATCTGGTCGAGCACGTTGCGCGTCTGCACGACGCCGAGCGCCGCGGTCGGCTCGTCCATGAACACGACCTTGTCCGCCCACTTGACCGCGCGCGTGATCGCGATGCCCTGGCGCTGGCCGCCGGACATGTTCGCGACGGGCGCGGTGAGGTCCTGGATGCGGACGCCGAGCTGCTTGAACGCCTCGTCGCTGCGCTTGCGCATCTCGGCCTTGTCGAGGAAGCCGAGCTTGCCGAGCAGCCCGGGGCGCACGATCTCGCGGCCGAGGAACATGTTGGCGGCGGGATCGATCTCGGAGGCGAGCGCGAGGTCCTGGTAGACGGTCTCGATCCCGAGCGCCCGCGCGTCGCTGGGCGTGTGCAGGTGGACCGGCCGGCCCTCGAAGGTGATCTCGCCGCTGTCGGGCGGGTGGACGCCGACGAGCGTCTTCACGAGCGTGCTCTTGCCGGCGCCGTTGTCGCCGACGAGCGCGACGACCTCGTTCTCGTAGATGGTGAAGTTCGCGCCGCGCAGGGCCTCCACCTTCCCGAACGTCTTGACGATGTCGCGGGCCTCCAGCACGGCCTGTCGCTGGTCCGTCACCAACGTCCCTCCTCTGCGTCGGGTGCGGGCGGCAGGCACCGGATGGCGTCCACCGTGCCGGAGATTGTCGTGTGCCCGGCGGCGTGCGGGACGAGCGCGGTGGTACCGCGGGCCAGCGCGAGCTCGTCGCCGTGCTCGGTGGCCAGCGTGCCCTCGCCGCCGGTCACGAGCAGGATCGCGAAGCTCGGCTCCAGCTCGGCGCCGGCGCGGATCCGCTCGGCGCGGAAGTACGGCGCGGAGTCCTCGGGGAGCAGCGGCGTCACCGCGCCGTTGCCCTCGCCGGCGCCCGTCTCGGCCATGGCGCCGGTGTCGAGGGCCTCGAGCGCCGCGTCCCAGCCGAGCTCGAGGTGCTCCGTGCCGTCGTCCACATTGAAGCGGCGGTGCTCGAGCAGGACGGAGAGGTCGGTCGGCTCCTGGAGCTCGAGCAGGAGGATGCCCTCGCCGATGGCGTGCAGCGCGCCGGCGGGCACGAGGATCGCGTCGCCGGCGCTGACCGGCCGCTCGTTGAGGGCGGCGAGCATCTCGCCGGCATCCTGGCGCTCGACCCAGCCGCGCACGGTGTCGTTGTCGACGGGCTCCTTGAGGCCGACGTGGACCGCGGCGCCCGGCTCCGCCTCGAGGATGATCCACGCCTCCGTCTTGCCGAAGCGCATTCCCAGCCGCTCGCGGGCGAACCGGCGGCCCGGGTGGTAGTGGACGGGCAGGCGCTCGCCCGCGTCGAGGAGCTTGACCAGCAGCGCGGGATCGGCGCCCCAGCGCCGCGTGTGCTCGGCGCCGAGGAAGCTCTCGGGGTCGGCGGTGACGAGGTCGCGCAGGAACGCTGCCGTCCTCGAGCCGGCTGAGCCCCTCGGTCTGGTGGCCGAACGAGGTCGCGGTGGAGCCGACCCAGTCCTCGGGGCGGCCGTCCTCGCCCTGGGGCACGCCGCGCAGCGCGTCGATGCGCGCGCCGCCGCGGTAGAAGCGGTGGAACTGGTTGGGTGGCAGCACCAGCGGCTTGTTCGGCCCGTTCACGCCGGCACCTCCCCGCTTCCCCGCTCGATCAGCGTCGTCGGGATCGTGACCCGGCGCGGCGGCGCGTCGTCGCCGTCGAGGCGCGCGAACGCGAGCTCGGCGGCGCGCTCGCCCATCAGCCCCGGGTCGGCGCGCACGACGGTGACGCCGAGGACGTCGGCCAGCTCGAAGTCGTCGAAGCCGACGAGGCCGATGCGCCCGTCGTGCGCGTTGAGCGCGCGGATGGCGCCGACCGTGTTGCGGTTGTTGGCGGCGAGCAGCGCGGTCGGCCGCTGGTCGGGCGGCAGCCGGAGCAGCTCGCGGACGGCGGCCTCCGCCTCGCCGGCGTCGTGGTTGCCGGTGCGGACGAGGCCGTCGTCCGGCTCGATGCCGGCGTCGGTGAGCGCCGCGCGGTAGCCGGCGAGGCGCTCCTTGGCCGTGTAGAGGTCGGCGGCGTCGCCGACGAAGCGCGATCCGGCGGTGGCCGTGGCGGATCAGGTGCGCGACGCCGGTGCGCGCGCCGCCGGCGTCGTCGGAGAGGACGGTGTCGGCCTCGATCATGCCGGGCGGGCGGTCGAGGAACACGGCGCGGGCGTGGCCGCCGCCGTTGCGGGAGACGTAGCGGTGGTCGGGGCCGGCGGGGACCATCAGGAGCGCGTCGACGCGGCGCCTGAGCAGCGCGGTGACCAGCTCCTGCTCGCGCTCGGGGTCCTCGCGGGCCGAGGCGGTGATCAGCAGCAGTCCGCGCTCGCGCGCCTTGGTCTCCACCGCCTGGGCGATCGCCGAGTAGAAGGGGTTGGCGACGTCCTCGATGACCAGGCCGAGCGTGGCGGACGAGTGGCCGTGCCGGAGCGAGCGCGCGAGGTCGTTGCGCTGGAAGCCCAGCTGCTCGATCGCGCCGTTGACCCGCTCGGCCGTGTGCGGCGCGACCCCCGGCTCGGCGTTGATGACCCGCGACACCGTCTTCAGGCTCACGCCGGCCGTCTGTGCGACGTCCCGCATCGTGGGCCTCGGCGCCGGCGTCCCCGTCGTACCCAAACTTCCCTCTCTCCTGTGGTTGACAACGTTGTCTGACAACGTTGTCCACGGTTCCGGCGGGAAGCTACATGGCGCGCGGACGGTGTGTCAAGGAGGAAGCGGAGGATGTGGTGCGCCGCGGTCGAACTTCGGCGGGAGGCGAGCGGCCTGACGTTGGGGCCTATAGCACCCACAACGTCGCGAGCGACCGTCCCGACGGCACCCTCACCACCCCACCCAGCCGCCGTTCAAGACGCCCCGAGCTCCCGAGCACGCGCCGGATCGAGCTCGCCGGCCGTGAACGACTCCACACTCGCCGCCGCGGTGGCCACGCCGGCCCGCGCCGCCCCTCGAGCGGCTCGCCGCGCTCGAGCGCGGCGGCGAGCGCGGAGGTGAACACGTCACCGGCGCCGATCGGGTTGCGCACCTCCGCGATCGCCGGCGCCGGGATCCACGTCGCGGCGCCGTCGGCGAACAGCGCCGCGCCCGCCGCCGCGGCGGTGACCACCGCCGCCCGCGCGCCGCGCGAGACCAGCGCCTCGGCGGCCGCGAGCGCGCGCGGGCGGGCGTCCTCGGCCGCCTCGACCGACTCGCCGCCGCGGCCGAGCCCCAGCACCTCCTCGGCCTCGCCCAGGTTCGGCACGACCACGAACGGCCGGCCGCCGAACGACGCCGCCAGCGTCTCCCCCGCCGCGTCGACCACCGCCCGCAGCCCGGCCTCGGCCGCCAGCTCCGACAGCCGCGCGTAGACGTCCGGGCCGGTGCCCGGCGGCACGCTGCCCGAGCAGACGAGCACGCCGTGGTCGCCCAGCCGCGCCCGCACCTCGCCGAAGTAGCGCGCCCAGTCGTCCTCCCCCACCGGCGGCCCGGGCTCGTTGAACACCGTCACGCGCCCGCCGTCCTCCATCACCACCGCGGTCGAGCGCAGCTCGCCGCCGCACTCCACGCCCGCCAGGTCCACGCCCTCCGCGGCGATCAGCGCCGCTCCCGCGCGGCCGGTGTGCCCCGGCACGAAGCCGACCAGCACCGCGGGATGGCCGAGCGCGCGGGCCGCCCGCGCCACGTTCAGGCCCTTCCCGCCGGGCGTCACCACGACCCGCGAGAACCGCAGCACCTCCCCGGGGCGGAGCTCCGGGATCGAGAGCGTGCGATCGATCGTGAGGTTGGGTCCGGCGATCAGCATGGTTTGATGGCCGCGTGAAGTCCTACCGCCTGAACCGACTCTTCCACGCCACCTCCGGCCGCTGCTTCGACGTCGCCGTCGACCACGGCTTCCCCGGCGAGGCCCACTTCCTCACCGGCATCGAGGACATGGAGGCCGCGATCGCGACGCTGATCGACGCCGCGCCCGACGCCATCCAGCTCGCGCCCGGCCAGGCCGACCTGCTCCAGCGCCACCCCGGCCGCGACAAGCCCGCGCTGGTCATGCGCACCGACACCGCGAACATCTACGCGCCCGAGATCCCCGCCGACGCGCTGGACGCTGATGATCGACGGACCCCGTCGGCCAGGCCGTCCGGCTCGACGCCGCCTGTGTCGTCGCCAACCTGCTCGACGTGCCCGGCCGCCCCGAGGTGCGGCGGCAGTGCGTCGAGGACATCAGCCGGCTGCGCGCCGACTGCGACCACGTCGGGATGCCACTGATGGTCGAGCCGCTCGCCTTCGAGGAGGGCGCGGCGGGCTATGACTCGAGCGGAGACATCGATCGCATCGTCGGCATCGTCCGCCAGGCCGTCGAGCTCGGCGCCGACGTCATCAAGGCCGATCCCAGCGACGACATCACGGAGTACCACCGCGTCGTGACCGTCGCCCGCGTCCCGCTGCTCGTCCGCGGCGGCGGCCGCGTGAGCGACCGCGAGATCCTCGAGCGCACCCACGCCGTGCTCGAGCAGGGCGCCGCCGGGATCGTCTACGGCCGCAACGTCATCCAGCACGCCAACCCCGCCGGGATGACGCGGGCGCTGATGGCCGTCGTCCACGAGGGCGCGACGCCCGAGCAGGCGCTGGCCCAGCTGTCGTGACCGCCGGCGGCGAGCGCGTCCGCATCGGGATCGTCGGCGGCGGCCTCATGGGCCGCGAGCTGGCGTCCGCGATCGGCCGCTGGCACGCGCTCACGGACCACCCCGTCACGCCGCAGCTCACCGCGGTGTGCGACCCGAGCGAGCCCGCCCGGCGCTGGTTCGAGCGCATCCCGACCGTCCGGACGATCACCGACGACCGCCGCCGCCTGCTCGAGGACCCGGACCTCGACGTCCTCTACCTCGCCGTCCCGCACCACCTGCACGAGGAGCTCTACCTCGACGTCGATCGCGGCCGGCAAGGACTTCATGGGCGAGAAGCCGTTCGGCATCGACCTCGAGGCCGCGCGCCGCATCGCCGCCGCGCTCGACGACAGCCCCGCCGTGTTCGCCCGCTGCTCGAGCGAGATGCCGTACTTCCCGGGCGCCCTGTTCGCGTACGAGCACATCGCGAGCGGCGCGCTCGGCGAGCCGCTCGAGGCGCAGCACGCGTTCCTGCACTCGAGCGACCTGGACCGCGGGAAGCCGATCAACTGGAAGCGCCAGGCGCGCTTCTGCGGCGAGATCGGCGTGATGGGCGACCTCGGGATGCACGTGCTGCACCTGCCGCTGCGGCTCGGCTGGCGCCCCCGCAGCGTCTACGCCCAGCTCCAGAACGTCGTGACGGAGCGCCCGGACCCGAGCACCGGCGAGCCCGTCCCGTGCGACACCTGGGACAACGCCACGCTGCACACGGACGCCGGCGGCTTCCCGCTCACGCTGGAGACCAAGCGCATCGCCCCGGGCCAGACGAACACGTGGCGGATCCGGGCCGTCGGCATGGACGGCGGCGTCGAGTTCTCGACCGCGAGCCCGAAGGCCGTGCACCGCTTCGCGGTCAGGGACGGCCGCCAGATCTGGGAGCGGCTGGAGACCGGCAGCCAGTCCGCGTTCGGAACCGTCACCGGCCCGATCTTCGAGTTCGGCTTCGCCGACGCGATCCTCCAGATGTGGGCGGCGTTCCTCGCCGAGCGCGCCGGCGCGCTCGGCGACCGCCTCGGGTGCGTCACGCCCCGCGAGGCGGTCGCCAGCCACGAGCTGTTCGCGGCGGCGCAGGAGTCGGCGCGGAACGCGGCCGCGGTGGCGCTCTAGCCTCCCCGTTGGAGCGCCAACCGCGTCCGCGCGAGCCAGCCGCCCCAGCCGTCCGCGGGATGGCTGTCGGCCACCCGCAGGTAGAGCGTGCGGCTCTGCCCTCGCAGCGTGTTGAGATCCAGCTCGCGCCACGCGCGGTTCGAGAGGTCGCGGATCTCGCCGCGTCTCCTCCAGCACCGTGCGTCCAGTTCTGGCCGTCGCCCGACGCCCTGACGAGGAACTGGTTGCCGATGTCGAGGCTCAGCTTCCCGCCCGTCACGTCCGACGGCAGGTCGAAGCGATAGATGAAGTAGCGCCCGTTGTCGGTGAAGCGCCCGCGCCCGTCGAACTGCGACCCCCACGTCCTCGAACATCCACGGCTCCTCCGCCGACGTGTTGGGCGCGAACTCGATCGTGTCGCCGAGCACGTGGACGGACGCAGAGCCCTTCGCCGTCTCCGAGCCGGAGGTCGCGGTCGACTCGACGCGGTACTCGCCGGGCGCCGTCCCGGCCGGCACCTTGACGTCGAACGCGACCGTCTGGGCCCGGCCGGGCGCCACCGGCCCGAACGCGCGTGACGCCGGGGTGACGGTCCAGCCGCTCGGCGCGCTCAGCGCCACGTTGCCGCTGAGCGGCGAGCCGCCCGTGTTGAACACCTCGACCTCGACGGGAACGGTCAGGCCGGCCCAGGTGGCCGCCGAGCCGACCTCCGCGCCCAGCGCCGCCGGGGCGTCGTGGTTGAGGAGCTCGACCTCGGCGAGCGTCTTCGCCGCGCCGAACGTGAGCCGGTAGCTGGAGTAGCTCCCGGGCCGCTGCGCCTTGAAGGCCCGCGTCTGCGAGCGCCACTTGAACGTCTCGCCGGCGCGCTGGTCGACGAGCGTCCAGGTCGTCCCGCCATCGTTGGATCCCTCGAGCTTCCAGTCCTGCGGATCCTCGGAGGCGTCGCCCGCGCCCGAGGTCAGCGTGTAGAAGCTCAGGTCGCGCCGCGCCCCGCCCGTGAAGGCGTACTGCACGCCGGTCACCGAGGTCCTCGTGAGCGACGTGTCGTCGAACAGCGCCGCGGCGTCGCCCGCCGCCCGTGGCGGATGCCGTGCCGCGCTGCCCGCCGGTCGCGTCGCGCAGCGGCCGCGCCGGGTCGTCGCCCTCCGTCAGCGAAGGCGGCGACGTGTTCCCCTTGGTCGCCCAAGCGGACGGCCGCGGGCCCATGTCGAACGTGAGCGTCGCGCCGTTGGCGATCTGCGAGTGGCTCAGCCACGTCTTGTCGTGCCGCTGCCCGTTGACCGTCAGGCCCTGCACGTAGATGTTGCGATCGCTGTTGTTCGGCGCGTTGACGACGATGTCCTTGCCGCCCGGGCGGTGGATCGTCGCCTTCTTGAACAGCGGCGAGCCGATCACGTAGTTGGGGCTGCCCACCTGGAGCGGGTAGAGCCCCATCGCCGCGAACAGGTACCAGGCCGACGTCTCGCCGTTGTCCTCGTCGCCGGCGTACCCCTGCCCGATCTCCGAGCCGATGTACATGCGGCGCAGGACCTCGCGCACCTTCTCCGCGGTCTTGTACGGCTGCTTCGCGTAGGCGTACATCCACGGGATGTGGTGCGACACCTGGTTGCTGAAGCCCCACTGGCCCATCCGGACGTCCCGGGCCTCGACCATCTCGTGGATGATCCCGCCGTAGGAGCCGGTGAACTTGGCGGTCTCGGGCGTGCTGAAGAACTTGTCCAGCTTCTTCCCGAGGTCGCCGCGGCCGCCGTAGAGGTTGGCCAGGCCGTTGCCGTCGTGCGGCACGTGGAACGCGAAGTTCCAGCCGTCGGTCTCCGTGTAGTCGTGCTCGTGGCCCCAGACGCGCGGGTCGTAGTCCTCCGGCGAGGACTTCCAGCGCCCGTTCGCGGCTGCGCCCCTGGAAGAACTCGATCGAGGGATCGAACATGTTCACGTAGTTGCGGGCGCGCTCGGAGAAGTACTCGTGCTCCTCGAGGTAGCGCTTGCGGTCGGCCGCGCTCGTCGCCGGGTCGGCGGCCAGCGCCTTCGCCATGTTCGAGATGCCGAAGTCGTTGATGTAGCCCTCGAGCGCCCATGACACGCCCTCGGACACGGCCGACGGCGTGAAGCCCAGGAACGTCGAGGTCACGAGGCCCTTGCGGCCGACGCTCGGGTTGTTCGGGTCCGAGCCCGGCGGCGCCACCGTGGCGTTGCGGACCGCCGCGTCGTACGCGTCACGGGCGTTGAAGCCCTTGACGCCCTTCACGTACGCGTCGGCGAACGAGACGTCGGAGCTCGTGCCGGTCATCAGGTTCGCGTAGCCCGGCGAGGACCAGCGCGAGACCCAGCCGCCGTCGCGGTACTGCTGGACGAAGCCGTCCACCAGCTCGCCGGCGCTGCCGGGCGAGAACAGCGCGTACGCCGACCACGCCGTCCGGTACGTGTCCCAGAAGCCGTTGTTGACGTAGACCTTGCCGTCCACCACGGGCGCGCCGGTCTCCGTCGGCATGCTCGGCGGCGTGGAGGTCGAGGACTGGACGGCGTGCCGCCAGTTCGGGGCCTGCCCGCTGTCGGCGACGTTCTCGTGCGCCGAGTTCGGATACAGGAACAGCCGGTAGAGGTTCGAGTACAGCGTCGTCTGCTGGTCCTCGGTCGCCCCCTCGACCTCGACGACCTTCAGCTTGTCGTCCCAGGCGTTCTGCGCGCGGTCGCGGACGGTCTCGAACGTGTCGGTCGGCGCGATCTCCTGCGCGAGGTTGCGCTTCGCCTGCTCGACGCTGATCAGCGAGGTCGCGATGCGCATGTTGACCTCGCGCGCGTCGAACGTCTGGTCGCTTCTCATCGGCTTGTCGAACGTGGCGTACATGAACATCCGCGTGGCGCCGTTCGACAGCCCGCTGCGGGCGTCGGAGTAGCCCGTGACGACTCCCTGGGCGGCGTCCACGCTGATCGACGTGCCCGTCGAAGTCGAGCCTCCCGGGGCTGTTGGGGAAGCGGAACCGGATCAGCGCCGCGTGGTCGGTCGGCGCGATGTCCGTCGTCATGCCGTTCTCGAACGTGACGCCGTAGTGGTGCGGCGAGGCGATCTCGTTCTCGTGCCGGAAGGCCAGCGACGAGCCTCCGGGCCCCTCGAACGACGGGATCACGTGGAACGTCTGCCGGTCGCCCATCCACGGGCTCGGCTCGTGGCTGATGCGGAAGCCCTCGAGCTCGGGCAGGTTCTGCGCGTTGTTGTCGCGGTGGTAGTCGTAGAACCAGCTCGAGCTGCCCCGGTTGGTCGCGGGGGCCCAGAAGTTGAAGCCGTGCGGGACGGCGGCGGCGGGGATGTTGTTGCCGCGCGAGAACGAGCTGGTCGAGTTCGTGCCGCGCGTGGTGACGACCCAGTCCGACGGCCGCGAGCGCTGCTTGACCGCCGGGCTGCCGTCGATCTTCACGTCGTCGACCCAGCCGCCGAAGTCGGTCGGCCCGTCGGGGTTGTCGTAGGCGACGAGGATGCGGTCGATCGTCTTGCCGGCCGCGACGTCGCCGATCCGCGACTTCTTGAAGTTCCACTGGTTCGTGTAGAGCGTCTTGGAGGCGCCCTGACCCTGCGGGCTCACCGTCGCGCCGTGCTGGTCCTTGGCGCCGAGGTCGCTGAGGTAGGTGCCGTCGGTGAACGCGAGGTCGACGGACGCGTACGTGCTCGGGTAGCGCAGGTCGTCCTCGACGAAGTCGGGATAGATGAGGTACGACAGCTCGCTCTTCGGCGTGACCGCGACGTCGACGTCGAAGACCTTGTTGTAGGTGAACGCGCGGCCGTCGGCCTTGTGCGTGCCGGCGTAGCGCAGCGCCTTCAGGCCGGTGAAGCCGACGCCGGACTTGGCGGTGTAGCCGCCGCGCGGGCCGCTGCCGATGCGGCTCTGCGCGTCGGAAGGCGGCGGGGGCGTGGTGTCGCCGTTGGAGAGCTGGAACTCGGCGAGCTGGAGCAGGCCGTCGCCGTGGTTGGCGGTGAAGTCGAGCCGGTAGAAGCGGTACGCGGTCGTGTTGGTGAACCGGTACTCCTTGGTCTGGAGGCGCTCGGCGGGGAAGTTCTGGTCGTCTGGGTGTCGAGCACGGTCCAGCTCGTGCCGGTGTTGGAGCCCGACAGCGTCCAGTTCTTCGGGTCGCGGCCGATGGCGTCGTTGGCGGACGTGAGCGCGTAGTGGACGCCCGCGAACGCCTGGGAGAACTCGAACTCCACCCAGCCCGTCGGCTCGAACACGAGCCACTTGGTCTGCGACGAGCCGTCGACGAGGTTCTCCTTGACCTCGCCGGAGCCGGCGTTCTCGCCGCTCGCCTTGACGTTGATGCACCTTGTCGGTCTGGTTGCCGGGGATGCCGCCCGTGCGGGTCGGCCCGGTCACGCCGGACGCCCGGCCGTTGTCGACCGTGTCGACCCATGCCGGCTGCGGATCGGACGGCTCGAACGACGACGAGAAGCTCGTCGGCGCGGCCTGACGCGGGTGCGGCGATCGCGAACAGCGTCGCGACCGCGGCCAGCAGCGTCCTACAAACCAATCGGTACGTCATCGTCGGCGCCTCCCAGCTCCCGAGCTCCCGTGCCCCGCCGGATGACAACGTTGTCATCCGGTGAAGGCGGGATTATGAACCACGGGTCGCCGACCGTCAAGCGAGAACCGGCGCGAGGGGTCGCCGCTGCTCTCCGGGCCGGCGAACGTCAACACCGGCAGGGTGGGGTGGTGACGGTGCCGCCCGAGGCCTGGCCGGCGGTTGCTGCGTCGACCGATCGCCGCGCGCCGCCGATTCGTCCGCGAAACCCGGCACGTGGCCGAGGTTCGCAGCGCGCGGCCGGCTCGGCGGCGGATCGGTCGACGAATTCGCGCACGCCGGCCCCCCACCACCCCACCCAGCCGCAGTTCCGAACCCTCGAAGCGATCGCAGAGCAGGACTCCGGGGCGCCCCCCTTCTCAGGCCGGGACCTTGACCCGCTCGCTCGGGCTCGGCGTCCTTCGCCTGCTCGAGATGGCCCTCGAGCGAGACGTCGGGCAGGATCCGGTCGAGCCACTTCGGCAGCCACCAGGCGTGGTCGCCGAGCAGGGTGACGACGGCGGGCGCGATCACGAGGCGGACGATCACGACGTCGATCAGGATCGCCAGGCCGAGGCCGAGGCCCATCATCTTGCCGATGATGTCGGGCTGGCTGACGAAGGCGAGGAACACCGCGGCCATGATCAGCCCGGCGAACAGGATCACCTTGCCGATCCGGCCCATGCCGTGGATCACGCTCTCGCGCGGGCGGTCGCCCTCGTTGTAGGCCTCGTGGACCCGCGAGAGCAGGAACACGTTGTAGTCCATGCTCAGGCCGAACAGGATCGCGAACAGCATCACGGGGATGAACGAGACGATCGGGACGCCGCTGTCGGCGCCGATCAGGCTCGCGCCGATGCCCTCCTGGAACACCGCGACGACCACGCCGTAGGCCGCTCCGACCGACAGCAGGTTGAGCAGGGCCGACACCAGCGGCACCAGCAGCGAGCGGAACGCGGCGATCAGCAGCAGCACGGAGAGGCCGATGACGACGCCGATGAACAGCGGCAGCCGCCCTGCGACCTTGTCCGAGAGGTCCTCGAAGCCGGCGGTGTTGCCGCCGACGTAGACCTTCAGCGGGGTGCCGGCGGTCGCCTTCGGCAGGACGTCCTCGCGCAGGCGCTCGAGCAGCGCGCTCGTGCGCTCGTCCTGCGGCGCGGTCTTCGGGATCGCGAAGATCGTCGCCATCTCGCCGTCCTCGCTGGGCTGCGCGGGCGCGACGCTCTGCATGCCGGGCGTCCTGGCGACGGCCTGCTGGAGCCGCTCGAGCTGCTGCTCGGTCTGCGGCGCGCCCTTCGGCGTGTCGACCGCCAGCAGGAACGGGCCGTTGGAGCCGGAGCCGAACGCCTCGCTCAGCTTGTCGTAGGCGACGCGCTGGGTGCGCTCCGCGGGCTGGTTGCCGTCGTCGGGCTGGCCGAGCCGCATCTGCGTGACCGGGAACGCGAAGACGAGCAGCACGAGCACGCCGGCCGCGATCGACAGCCACGGGCGGGCGGTGACGATCTCGCCCCAGCGGGCGAACAACGGCGACGCCTGGACGTGCTCCGGCTTCTTCGGGCGCAGGCGTTTGCCCAGCGCGCCCATCATGATCGGGAGGATCGTGAGCGCCGACACGACGACGGCGCCGACGGCGATCGCCGCGCCGATGCCCAGCTTGCCGATGAACGGGATGCCGATGACGAGCAGGCCGGCGATGGCGACCATCACGATCAGGCCGGCGGCGACGACCGAGGCGCCGGACGTGGCGGCGGCCTTGGCCGACGCGTCACGCGGCGAGTCGCCTGCGGCACGCTGCTCGCGGTAGCGGCCGATGATCAGGAGCGCGTAGTCGATGCCGGCGCCGAGGCCGAGCATCACGGCGATCACCGTCGCGAACGACGGCAGGCCGAGCGGCTTGGCGAGCGCGGCGAGGAGGATCTGGCCGACCATCACGCCGAGCAGCGCGCCGACGAGCGTCGCGGCCATGGCGGCGAGCGAGCGGAACAGCAGCGTCAGCAGCACGATCGCGATCGCGACGCCGATGAGCTCGCCGACCGGCGCCTCCTGCTCGGAGGCGAGGTCGATCAGGATGCCGCGCGCGGCGACGTCCACCTGGCCGCCCTGCTCGGCGGTCTGCGCCGCATCGAGCAGCGCCTCGCCGTCGGCCTTGTCGAGGTCCTGCGGCTCGGTCGAGTAGCGGACGTCGACGGCCGCGAGACGGCCGTCGCGCGAGATCGCCCCGCCCTGGTCGGCGAACGGGTCGGCGACGAGGTCGACGCCCTTGATGTCCTTGACCTCGCCGAGCGCCTTCTCGATCGCGGCGCGCGGGCCGGCGTCGGTGACGCGGCCCTGCTCCACGGTGAAGACGAGCGTCGAGTCGGCGCCCGCGAACGCCGGGCTGTGCGCGCGGAAGAGGTCGATCGCCTGCTGCGACTCCGTGCCTGGCACGGTGAAGTCGTCGGCCGCCTCGCCGCCCGCGCCGGCGGCGGCGCCGAGCAGGAAGATGACGATGATCGCGGCGGCGAGGCTGCGCTTCCAGTGGTGCGTGAGCGTGCGGGCGAGCCGCGCGAGGATGGCTGACATACGGCAGGGGTCTCCGGCGATCTGGGTACGCGTGCGGCGGGCACACTAGCGCAGTGCTTGCAACTTCGCAAGGATTGCAAGTTTGCAAGTAATGCAACTTGGGCTACGATGTGCATTCGGATGACCGCCGAATCCGTCGAGCCCGGGCTGCGCGAGCGAAAGCGGGCCCGCACGCGCGAGACGATCGCGCGCTGCGCGCTGGAGCTGTTCGACCGGCAGGGCTTCCACCAGACGACGATCCCGCAGATCGCCGAGGCGGCGGACGTCTCGCCGCGCACGGTCTCGGCCTACTTCCCGCACAAGGAGGACCTCGCGTTCCCGGACGGCGACGCGCCGCTGGAAGCGCTCTCCGCCCGCCTGCGCGACCGCGAGCCAGGCGAGACCGCGGCCGACGCGCTGCTGGCCTGGTTCGGCGGGTGGATGCACGAGGTGGCCGGCCAGCAGGAGCAGCGCCGGATGCAGCGCCGGGTGATCGACGCCGACGACGGCCTGCGCGCCTACGAGCACCGCTACGTGCTGAAGGCGCAGGCGGCGCTCGCGGAGGCCTTCGCGCGCGACCTCGACGTCGCCAGTGGGAGAGCTGGAGCCGCGGATGGCCGCCGCGGCCACCATGACGATCTTCGTCCTCCTCGGCGAGGACCCCGCCGTCCAGGACGACCCCGCGAGGGCGATGGAGGTCGTCGAGCGCGCGCTCCTGTTCATCGGGGCGGGCGTGCGCGCTCTGCGGGGCTGAGCACCGAGCGTCTTCAACGGCGGCTGGGTGGGGTGGTGAGGGCGCCGGCCGGATCGCGGCTTGTGACGTTTTGGGGGCTATAGCGCCCAAAACGTCACACGGGAGTTGCAAGCGGCCCCGGCCCACCCCCTCAATGCCCGCCGTTGACGTCCGCCGGGGCCCCCGCCGGGCCACGCCCCCGGCCGGAGCCGAGGCGCGCGGCGACCCCGGGCACGGGATCCGGGCTCGCAGGGCGGTCCCCTCCCCCGGCTCGCTCTCCACCTCCAGCCGGCCGCCGAGCGCCTCGATGCGGTCGGCGAGGCCTCGCAGCCCGGAGCCGGCGCCGGCCTCCGCGCCGCCGCGGCCGTCGTCGGCGACCTCGACGACCGCGTCGCCCTCCTCGCGGCGCACCTGCACGCTGACGGTGCAGGCGCCCGCGTGCTTGGACGCGTTCGTCAGCGCCTCCGAAACGAGGTAGTAGGCCGCGGCCTCGACGGGCTGCGGCAGCCGCCCGCTCAGCTCGGCGCACAGCTCGACCGGCACGTTCGCGCGGCCGACGAGCATCTCGAGCGCCGCCACCAGGCCCCGGTCGGTGAGGATCGCCGGATGGATGCCGCGGGCCAGCTCCCGCAGCTCCTGCACCGCGTCGGCCAGCTCGGCGTTCGCGCGGTCGAGCACCGAGACCGCGTCGGCGTCGCCCTTGGCCAGCTTCGTCCGCGCCAGCCGCAGCATGAGCGAGAGCGCCACGAGCCGCTGCTGCGCGCCGTCGTGCAGGTTGCGCTCGATCCGCCGGCGCTCGGCGTCCGCCGCCTCAACGATCCGCGCGCGCGAGGCGGCGAGCTCCTCGCGCGCCTCCGCGTTGGCGAGCGCCAGCGCGACCAGCTCGGCGAAGTCGGACATCCGCTGCTCGGCGCCCTCCGGGAACGGGATCTCCTGCACGGTCGACACCATCACGGCGCCCCACAGCCGGCCGCCGAGCTTGATCGGCGTCCCGACGATCGACTTGAAGCGGAGCCCGCGCAGCATGTCCGCGGTCTTGCCGGGGATGCCGCTGAGGTCGTCCGAGCGCTGCGGCAGGCCGGTCGCGAGGATCTGCGCGGTGGGCGTCGGGCCGTCGAACTCCACCCGCATCCCGACCGGCACGGCGGGTGCGCCGCCGATGCCCCAGCCCCCGAGCACGAGCGCGGTCCCGTCGGGCTCGAAGCGGAGCATGTTCGCCGTGTCGGCGCCGAGCAGGCGCCCGACCTCCTCGGTGACGACGGCGAACAGCCGCTCCTGCGGCACCTCGCTCGCCACCGCGGTCGCCACGCGCCGGAGCGCGGCCTGCTCCTCGGCGAGCGAACGCAGCGCCAGCTCGTCGCGGCGGCGCTCGGTGACGTCGCGGACATAGCCCGTGAACTGCGGCGGCCCGGGAAGGTCGGGGCGGCTGATCGCGATCTCCACGGGGAACTCGCTGCCGTCGGAGCGCATCGCCGGCAGCTCCGTGGGGTGCCCGATCAGCCTTCCCTCGCCGCCCTTCACGTAGCGCTCGACGCCGCGCCGGTGCGCGTCCCGCAGGTGCGGCGGGACGATCAGCTCGGCCAGCTCGCGGCCGACCATCTCGTCGGCCGCATAGCCGAACGTCTCCTCCGTCGCGCGGTTGACCTCGACGATGCGGCCTTCGGCGTCCATCGTGATGATGCAGTCGAAGGCCGCATTGAGGATCGCGCTCTTCCGCGCGTCGCTCTCCCGCAGCCGCTCCTCGGCCTCACCGGGGCTCGCGGGCTGGTCCGTCTTCCCGAAAGGTCCGATGCGCCAACCTTCGCACATCGGACCCACGGGTCAGCTCTGTGCAGGAGTGCGCTCGGCGTATCGTCTGGGCCGGTGATCGACCGCCTCATGCAGATCGAGGTGTCCGCCCTGTGCGACGCCGACAAGGGCATGCCCGTCGTGGACCCCGCGATCCGCGCGATGGTGCCCGACGTCCGCATGGCGGGTCCGGCCTTCACCGTCGTCGCGCAGGACGACCACCTGCCCGTGTTCAGCGCGCTCGCCGAGGCGCGGCCCGGCGACGTGCTGGTGATCGTGACCGGCGGCGGGCAGCGCGCCGTGCTCGGGGAGCTGTACGCCACCGAGGCGCGCCGCCGCGGGCTCGCCGGCGCGGTGATCGACGGCCACTGCCGCGACGTCGCCGGCCTGCGCCGGCTCGGGCTCCCCGTGTTCGCGCGCGGGACCAACCCGAGCTCCGGGTCCACGGTGAGCCGCGCGGAGCTCGACGGCCGCGTGACCTGCGGCGGCGTCGAGGTGAGCCCCGGCGACGTCGTGTTCGCCGACGACGACGGCGTCGTCATCGCCCCGCCGGAGCGGATCGCCGCCGCGCTCGACGCCGCCGAGGCGATCGGCCGCGCCGAGCGGGCGAGCCTCGCCGCGATGGGCCGCGGCGAGTCGCTGCACGACCAGACGAGCTACGCCGAGCACGTCGCCGCGCTGGACCGCGGCGAGGACAGCGCGCTCGCGTTCACGATCGATGCTGACGACCGCTGACCTGCTCGCACGCCGCGCGCGCAACCGCGACGGCGCGGAGCTGGCCGCGATCCTCGCGGGCAGCCCGCCCGGAGTGCTGTCGATGACCGGCGGCTTCCCGAACCCGGCCACGTTCCCGGCCGGCGTGCTCGACGAGATCGCCGCCCGCGTGGTCCGCGACGACCCGGCCGTCGCGCTCCAGTACACGCCGTGCGAGGGCCTCCCGGGCGTGCGCGAGTACCTGCTCGACCGCCAGGAGCAGCTCCAAGGGCGGCGGCCCGAGCGCGCCGAGCTGATCGTGACGAGCGGCGGGATGGAGTGCCTCGCGCTCGCGTGCCGGGCGTTCGTGGACCCGGGTGACGCGATCGCCGTCGAGGCCCCGACCTACCTGGGCGCGCTGCTGGCGTTCGCGAGCGCCGAGGCGGACGTGCACGAGATCCCGATGGACGCCGACGGCCTGGTCGTCGACGCGCTCGAGGAGCGGCTGGCCGCCGGGCTGCGGCCGAAGTTCCTCTACGTCATCCCGGAGTTCCAGAACCCGACGGGCCGGACGCTGCCGCTCGATCGCCGCGAGGCGCTCGTGGAGGCCTGCGGCCGCCACGGCGTGCTCGTCCTCGAGGACGTCGCCTACCGCGAGCTGGCGTTCGACGGGACGGCGCTGCCGTCGCTGTGGTCGCTGGCGCCGGACGTCGTCGTGCAGGCCGGCACGTTCTCCAAGGTGTTCTTCCCCGGCGTGCGGCTCGGCTGGGCGGTCGGCCCGCCGGAGCTGGTCGAGCAGCTGGCCGCCGCGAAGCAGACGACGGACCAGTGCTCCGGCGCGCTCGGCCAGCGGATGCTCGAGGAGTACGGCCGCGCCGGCCACTTCGAGCGCCACCTGCCGGCCGCGCGCGAGCTGTACGCCTCGCACTGGCGCGCGCTGGAGCGCGCGTTCGAGCGCCACCTCCCGGACGGCTGCCACTGGACCGCCCCCGACGGCGGCTTCCTCACCTGGCTCGCGCTGCCCGAGCGGCTCGACACCATGGCGCTGCGCCCCGCGGCGACGGAGGCGGGCGTCGCCTACGTGCCCGGTCGCCCGTTCTACGCGAGCGGCGCGGGCGCCAACGAGCTGCGGCTGTCGTTCAGCCACCTGAGCGGGGAGCAGCTCGACGTCGCCGTCGAGCGACTGGCGGGCGTCATCCGCAGCGGTTAGCCTCGGCCCATGAAACGCCTGCTCGTGCTCGCCGCGGCGCTCGTGGCGCCCGCCATCCTCGCGCCCCAGGCAAGCGCGGCGCTCACCGCGACGCAGCTGCGGATCGGCGACCACCCCGGCTTCGTCCGCGTCGTCGTGGACTTCCGCGGCGGGCGGGTGCTGACCGGCGAGGTCGTCGCCACGGACCCGAACCCGTTCCCCGACGGGCGGGTGCGGCTGCCGCTCAGCCGGCGCGGCGTCCGCACCACCGCCGCGCCCGTTTTCGCCCAGGGCGTCGGCGCGAGCATCCTCCAGCGGCGCGGGCGGATCGTCATCCGGCTGACCGGCGCGGCACGGCGCTTCAAGTACGTCGGCTACCACGCGCGGCGCGCGCCGCAGCGGCTGGTCATCGACCTGCTCAAGGCTCGCCCGCCGGTGCGCGGCGCGGCCATCCGCCGCGCGCCCGACCGCTGCCTCACGCTCGGCCGGTTCTCGGTCACGGGCCGCCGGGTCAGCGCGCGCGGGCGCGAGAAGGACCTGTTCGAGCACTCGCTGGCCGTCGTCATCCGCCGCGCCGACGGCCGCATGCACGCGCAGCGCGCAGTCACGGCCGCGGCGGACCGCTGGCGCTCGCGCTTCCGCTTCCGCCCCATCGCGCGGCAGGCGGGCACGCTCGAGGCCGTCGCGCTGTCGGCCAAGGACGGCACGCTGGACTGCCTCGTCCAGGCGCGCGTCCGGATTGGCTAGGAGTCCGTCAAAGAAGTGCGACGCGTCCGTATCCGGGCGTGTCGGTTTCTTTGACGGGCTCCGCTAGCGCGTCGCGGCGACCGAGAGCACGGGCGGCAGGTGCGACGCGACGTCGAACCATGCTCCTCCCGCGTCGCCAGAGCCGAAGACCGCGCCCGATGTCGCGCCGAAGTACAGCTCGAGCCCCTCCCCCTCGCCGGTTGCGTCGAACGCCTCGCGCAGGATGGTCAGGTACGCGTGCTCGCGCGGCAGCCCCTGGCCGCGCGGCGTCCACGTGCCGCCGGCGTCGCGCGTCTCGTACACGCGCACGCGCCCGTCGGGCGTCACGCGGTCCACGTCGGCGACGAGCGGGATGACGTACGCCGCGTCGGGATCGGCGGGGTCGACGGCGAGCGGGAAGCCGAAGTCCGACGGCAGTCCCGCGGCGATGTCGATCCAGCTCGCGCCGGCGTCGTCGGAGCGGTACACCCCGCCGTGGAACTGCATGAAGATCCGCTCGGGTCGCGCGGCGGACCGTTGCAGGCGGTGCACGCAGAGGCCGATCTCGTCCTCCGGCGTGTCGTCCGGGACGTAGCGCGCGACGAGCCCCGTGTTGCCGCGCCGCCACGTCGCGCCGCGGTCGTCCGTGAGCCACACGCCCGCGGCCGAGATCGCCACCGCCAGCCGGTCCGGCTCTCCCGGCCATGTCGCGATCGAGTGCAGGCAGAGCCCGCCGCCGCCGGGCTGCCACTTCGGCCTGGTCGGGTGCTCCCACAGTCCGGGGTTGAGCGCGAAGCTCTCTCCCCCGTCGGCGCTCTCGAACAGCACGCCCGGGTCGCCGCCGGCGTAGACCGTGCCGTCGTCCTCGCCCGGCACGATCACCCAGATCCGCTCCAGCGCGGCGTCGCCGCCCTCCGGGAGCGTGATGCCGGCGGCCTGCTGCCAGTCGCCCGCCGCGTCGTCGGCGTACCACAGCTTCGGGCCGTAGAACGGCGACGTGACGGAGGCGAGCGCGCGACCGGAGCGCGGGTCGCGGGTCGCGTACTCGACCGGCTCGCCCGCGAACGCGCGTGCGACCACCTCGAACGGCGCGCCAGGCTCGCCGCGCAGGACGAACAAGCCCTTCTTCGTACCGACCATGAGCTCGGTCACTGCGGGCTCAGCCTCCCGAGATCGCTGGGATGACGTGGATGCGGTCGTCGCCGGCGACCGGTGTGTCCTGGCCGGCCGGCTCGCCGTTGACGAACACGTTGACGTGCCGGCGCAGCCTGCCGCGCTCGTCGAGCAGCCAGCCGGCGGTGGCCGGATGCTCGCGTTCCAGCGCGCGCAGCAGCTCTTGCACGGTGGCCCCCTCGAGCGCGTGATCCGCGCGGTCGCCGGCCATACGCTTGAGGGGCTCGCGGAGGCAGAGCACGGGCACGCTGGGTCCTAGCGCTCCTGGAGCACGGACAGGACGTTGCCGGCCGGGTCGGTGAACCAGGCGATGTACGGGCCGACCGCGCGCATGATGCCGCGCTCGTCCTGCTCCATCCCGTCGTAGCGGAGGAACTCCACTCCTCGCGAGGTCAGGTCGTCGACGGCCGCCTCGATGTCGTCGACGGGGAAGTTGAGGATCGTGTAGTCGGCCGGCGTGTGGTCCGGCTTCGGGTACGCGAGCGTGGGCCGCTCGCCGCCGGCCAGGTGGAGCGTGAGCAACCCGTGCTCGACCGACGTGTCGATGCCGAGCGTGTCGCCGTAGAAGCGGCGCGCCTCGTCGACGTCCGGCACGGCGAAGCCGCTGAATGCCTTCGTGTCCTTGAACATGCCTCCTATGACCCTCCTCGTCCCGGGAACTCATCGCCCAGCCGCGCGGGCAGGCCGCAGCGCTCGAACACGGCCGTCACGCGCCCCGCGTCGAGCGGCTGCTCGGGCCAGCGCGCGTAGTACTCCCGATCCTCCGGCCCGGCGTCGCGCACGATGAACGCCGTGACGGTCGCGATCCGGTCGCCGTCGAGCGTGATGACGTCGAGCGCGAACGGCAGGAACGCGCGCTCGCCCTCGTCCCACGTGTAGGCGCCGATGGCGGGCTGAGCGTTCGCGCTGGTCGCGCGGTGGTTCCAGCGCCAGGCGCCCGACAGCGGCCCGCGGCGCAGGAACTCGGGCAGGTCGTCGCCGCGGAACCAGCTCGCCAGCGGCGGCATCGCCCACGCCGCGTCCTCCGCCAGCATGCCGACGACGGTGTCGACGTCGCCGCGCTGCATCGCGTCCATGTAGGTCTCGACGATCGCCCGCAGGCGGCTGTCCCCGAGCGTCCGCAGGGTCGCCTGCTGGGTGCGCTCGGGCAGCCGCTCGTCGATCGCCCGGCGCGCGCGCTGGAGCGCGCTGTTGACCCCGGCCACCGTCGTGTCCAGCGCCTCGGCGGCCTCGCGCGCGGAGAAGCCGAGCACCTCGCGCAGGATCAGGACCGCGCGCTGCGTGGCGGGCAGGTGCTGGAGCGCGGCGATGAACGCCAGCTCGACGCCCTCGCGCTGCTCGTAGCTCGCGTCCGGCACGTCCGGGTACGGCTCGATCCAGACGGTCTCGGCGAGCGGCTCGCCCGGCCCGTCGCGCGGGTCGCTCGCCGGGCCGTAGTCGACCGGGAGCACGCGCTTCGGCCGCCGCTCGATGAACGTCAGGCAGGCGTTGGTGGCGATCGTGTACAGCCACGAGCGCAGGCTGCTGCGGCGCTCGAACCCGGCCAGCCCGCGCCACGCGCGCAGCGACGCCTCCTGGAGCGCGTCCTCGGCGTCGTGGACGGAGCCGAGCATCCGGTAGCAGTGCGCGTGCAGTTCCGCGCGGTAGGGCTCGAACAGCCGGCGGAACGCCGCCTCGTCGCCGCCGGCCGCCGCGTCGAGGTCCAGGGCCGTCATCGCGACCTCAGACTAAACCCGCGTATCGTGGAGGCGACCGTCGTGCCCTCACAGCGTCTCCAACCGTCGGCGTCCTACAGCTTCACGATGCGGCTGCACCTGCCGCAGCAGGGCGGCACGTTCGCGCGCGTCGCCCAGGCGATCGCCGAGACGGACGCCATGCTCGGCGCGATCGACCTGGTGCGCGTCGTGTCGGACGTCGTGATCCGCGACGTCACCGTCGCGTGCGGCGACTCCGCCCACGCCGAGGAGGTGGTGCGGGCGGTCCGTGAGCTGGACGGCGTGCGCGTCGACAGCGTCTCCGACCGCACGTTCCTGATGCACAAGGGCGGCAAGATCCAGGTGACCTCGAAGCTCCCGATCACCACGCGCGACGACCTCTCGATGGTCTACACGCCCGGTGTCGCGCGCGTCTCGATGGCGATCCACGAGGACCCGTCGAAGGCCTGGGCGCTGACGATCAAGAGCAACACCGTCGCCGTCGTGTCCGACGGCACGGCGGTGCTGGGGCTCGGCGACATCGGCCCGGCCGCGGCGATGCCCGTGATGGAGGGCAAGGCGATGCTCTTCAAGGAGTTCGCCGGGGTCGACGCCTTCCCGCTCTGCCTCGACACCAAGGACGTCGACGAGATCGTCGCGTTCGTGAAGGCCGCGGCGCCGGCGTTCGGCGGCATCAACCTCGAGGACATCTCCGCCCCGCGCTGCTTCGAGATCGAGCGGCGGCTGCGCGCCGAGCTCGACATCCCCGTGTTCCACGACGACCAGCACGGCACCGCGATCGTCGTCCTGGCCGCGCTGCTCGGCGCGCTGCGCATCGTCGGCAAGCGCGCGGAGGACGTCACGGTCGTCGTCGTCGGCGCGGGCGCCGCGGGCGTCGCCTGCACGGAGATCCTGCTGGCCCACGGCGTCGGCGACGTGATCGTGTGCGACATCGACGGCGCGCTGTACGACGGGCGGCCGGGGCTCGACGCCGAGCGCGCGACGCTCGCCCAGCGCACGAACAAGCGCGGCTTCCAGGGCCCCGCCGACGCCGCGCTGGCCGGCGCCGACGTCATGCTCGGCCTGTCCGCTCCCGGCGCCGTCACCGCCGCCGGCGTGCGCACGATGGCGCCCGAGCCGATCGTCTTCGCGATGGCCAACCCGGTGCCGGAGGTCCAGCCGGAGGAGGTCCGCGACGACGTCGCGATCATGGCCACCGGCCGGTCGGACTACCCGAACCAGATCAACAACGTGCTCGCCTTCCCGGGAGTCTTCAAGGGCGCGCTGGAAGTCCGCGCCCGCACGATCACCGAGGACATGAAGCTCGCCGCCGCCCAGGCGATCGCGCAGGTCATCCCGGCGGACGAGCTGCACCCGGACTACATCATCCCGAGCGTGTTCAACCGGCGGGTCGCCGCGGCCGTGGCCGAGGCGGTCGCGGAGGCGGCCATCGCCGGCGGCGTGGCGCGGCGCAAGGGCCGCGGGCACTCGGCCGACCCCGCTTCGCCGCTCGAAACGCTGGGCTGAGGCTGAGGCTCAGCCGTCGCGCACGGACAGCTCCAGCCACAGGGGGTAGTGGTCGGAGATGCGGAAGTCCTTGCTCGGGGCGTCGGCGAGGATGTGGTCGTCCCACGCGAACGAGTCGCCGTCGGTGACCGGGAGGTGCAGCGCGCCCGGGAGGTTGCTCGCGGGCGGGAACCAGGCGAACTGGTCGTAGGCGATCTTGCCGGCGGTGCCCGGGCTGTCCGCCGTCGTCCGCCGGACGCCCGCGAGCGGCTCGGCGGTGACCAGGCCGCGCTCGGCCAGGGCGCCGACGATCGGGTCGTCGTCGCCCTCCGCGTTGAAGTCGCCGAGCGCGAGCAGGTTCGCGCGGAACGCGTCGGGCTGGCGGCCGCTCGGCGCCCGGATCGTCCGCTCGAGCAGCTCGGCGAGCAGGCGTGTCTCCTCCGCGCGGCGCTCGACGTCGCCCGACTCCCCCCAGACGACGTGGACCGTGGCGAGCATGAACGGGCGGCCGGCCGAGCTGAACGAGGCGATGTACGGCGTGCGGTCGAGCTGGCCGCCGAACTCGCTCTCGAGCAGGATCGCCGCCACCTGGGCGGGGTTCTTGCCCGCCAGGTCGTCGCTGCGGAAGGGCTTCTCCTGGCGGACCTTGCGCAGCGCCTGGAGGTCCTCCGGGGAGAGCACCAGCTCGCCGGCCAGGCCGCTGGGCCGCACCCGCCGCATGTCGAAGACGTAGCCGAGGCGCTCGACGTTGCCCTTGGCGCCGAACGTGACGTCGCTCATCAGCAGCCCCCAGTCGGGGCCGAGCAGGCTCATGATCGTCCGCAGCGCCTCCAGGTTGTCCTTCGTCTCCTGGACCGCGACGATGTCGAAGCGCGAGAGCACCTCGGCGATGTAGTGGAGGTCGGCGAGGTTGCGCTTGGGGCTGTCGTTCGGCCCGGTGTCCCACCTCGGCGTGTAGCCGCCGAGCCCGCGGATGTTCCAGCTCCCGATCAGCAGGTTGCGGTCGAGCTGGCGCCCCGGGACGAGCTCGTCGAGCGCCGCGTCCAGCGCCTGCTTCGTCTCGCTGACCTCCCGCGGCATCGGACCGGAGCTGTTGAACCTGAGCGTCTGGAGCGGCATGGCGCGACACTAACCGGAGGCGGTTGACCGCGGGGACGCAGGGCCGGACACTGGCGGGGAGTGGCGCCCGCGACCCTCCGCATCCGGCTGCTGGGCGAGCTCGACCTGCGGCTCGGCGACCGCCCGCTGCCGGCGCTGGACTCGGCGCGCGTCGAGTCGCTGCTCGCCTATCTGCTGCTGCACCGCGACGCGCCGCAGCCTCGCCAGCGGATCGCGTTCCTGTTGTGGCCCGACTCGAGCGAGCCGCAGGCGCGCACCAACCTGCGCCACGTCCTGCACAAGCTGCGGCGAGCGCTGCCGGACGCCGACGAGCGGCTGGAGGTCACCCCGCGGACGCTGCGATGGCGGGGCGACGCCCCGTTCCGGCTCGACGTCGCGGAGTTCGAGGCGGCGCTCGCGGCCGGGCGGCTCCGCGCCGCGGTCGAGGCCTATGCGGGCGATCTGCTGGCCGGCGTCTACGACGACTGGGTCTTGGAGGAGCGCGAGCGGCTGCGGCGCGGCTACCTGGAGGCGCTGTGGCGCCTCGCCGAGCGCGACGAGGGCGATCGGCGACGCCGAGCGGCTGCTGCGCGAGGACCCGCTGCACGAGCCGGCGTGCCGGCTCCTCATGCGCCTGCACGACGCGCACGGCGACCGCGCCCGGGCGCTGCGGGTCTACCACGCGACCAGCGCGGCGCTCGAGCGCGAGCTGGGCGCCGCGCCTTCGGACGAGACGCGGGCGGCCTACGAGGCGCTGGTGCCGGCGCCGACCGCAGCGCCCGTGCCGCGCGATCGCGCGTTCGTCGGCCGCGAGGCTGAGCTCGAGGCGCTGGCCGAGGCGTGGCGCGACGCCGAGCGCGGCCACGCCCGGCTCGCGCTCGTCACCGGCGAGGCGGGGATCGGGAAGACGCGGCTCGTCGAGGAGCTGCGGGCGTGGTGCGAAGGGCGGGGAGCCGTGGTCGCCGAGGCCCGCTCGTACCCCGCCGAGGGCGGGCTGGCGTTCGCCCCGGTCGTGGCCTGGCTGCGCGCTCCGCCGCTCGCGGCGCGACGCGAGCGGCTCGATCCCGGACGCCTCGCGGAGCTCGGGCGGCTGCTCCCAGAGCTCGGCCCTCCCCCGGCGCAGCTCCCGGAGCGCGAGCAGCGGCAGCGGCTGTTCGACGCCGCCGCCCGCGCGCTGCTGGCCGGCGGCGCGCCGCTGCTGCTCGTCGCCGACGACCTCCAGTGGGCCGATCGCGAGTCGCTCCAGTTCGTGCACTACCTGCTGCGTTCCGCGGCGGGCGCGCCGCTGCTCCTCGCCGCGACCGCGCGGCGCGAGGACGCCGACGACCCCGAGCCGCTGCACGCCCTGGCGACCGCCCTTCGCGCGCTGGATCGCTGCATGGAGCTGGAGATCCCGCGCCTGTCGCGCGCCGAGACCGCCGCGCTGGCCGGGCAGGCGCTCGACGAGGCGGCCGCCGCTCGGCTGTTCGCGAAGACCGAGGGCAACCCGCTGTTCGTCGTCGAGGCGTTGCGGGCCGGCTGGGACGACCGCGTGAGCCCGCGCGTGCAGGCGGTCATCGAGTCGCGGCTCGCGCGCCTGTCGCCGGCCGCGCGCGACCTGGCGGGCGTGGCGGCGGCGCTCGGCCGCGAGTTCACCGCCGAGGTGCTGTCCGCGGTCCGCGAGGAGGACGTCGTGCCCGCGCTCGACGAGCTGTGGCAGCGGCGGATCGTCCGCGAGCGCGGCCCCGACGGCTACGACTTCACGCACGGCCGCATCCGCGAGGTCGCGTACGGCGCGCTGAGCCCGGCCCGGCGGCGGAGCACGCACCTGCTCCTCGCCCAGGCGCTCGAGCGCTCGGGCACGGGCCCGCCCGCCGTGCTGGCGGCGCACTACGAGCGCGGCGGCGCCTCCGCGGACGCGGTGCGCTGCTACCTGCGGGCCGCGGACGCGGCGCAGCGGCTGCACCTCAACGCGGACGCGCTCGAGTCGCTGGAGCGCGGGCGGCGGACGGTCGCCGCCCTGCCGGCCGGGCGGGCGCGCGACGAGCAGGAGCTCGAGCTCGTGACCGCCGCGCTGGCGCCGCTCGTGCCGCTCGGCGGCTACTCGGACGAGCGGCTGCGGTGGCTCCAGGCGCGCGGGCTCGGGCTGTCGGAGGCGCTCGGCGCCGAGCCGGCGCCGCCGCTGCTGCGCTCGGCCGCGGTCACCGCGCTGTCGAGCAGCGAGTTCGAGCGGGCGCGCCACTTCGCGGAGCGGCTGCGCTCGCGCGGCGAGCGCGACGGCGACGACGTGCTGCTCGTGGAGAGCGACTACGTGCTCGGCATCGCCGCGTTCTGGGAGGGCCGGCTGGAGGCCGCGCGCGAGCGCTTCGAGTCGGCGGTCGCGCGCTACCGGCCCGAGCAGGCGGTGACCCATCTCCTGCGCTACGGGATGGACCCGAAGGTCGTCTGCCTCAGCCGGCTCGGCAACACCCTCTGGTTCCTCGGGCGCACCGAGGAGGCCGCCGCCGCGCGCGACGCCGCGCTGGCGCTGGCCGAGGAGCTCGGCGAGCCGGCGAGCAGCGCGACGGCCCGCGCGTTCGCGGCGATGCTCGCGCTCGAGCTGCACGACGACGACGGCCTGCGCGGCCATGTCGCCGCGCTCGCCGCCCGGCCGCGCGAGCAGGACTTCGCGCCGATCCGGACCAACCTCGAGGCGCTGGAGGGCTACCTCGACGTCGTGGGCGGGCGGCCCGCCGAAGGACTCGCGCGCATCCGCGCCGTGCTGGCCGGCCTGGACGGCGGGGACATCGCCCCGGGGCACCGCGCCTCGATGCTGCGGCTGCTGCTCGAGGCGTGCGCCGTCGCCGGGGACGCGACCGGCGCCGTGAAGGCGGCGGACGAGCTGCTGGCGGCGCCGGCCGGCGGCCTCTGGCGCGCCGAGGCGCTGCGCCGGCGAGCCGTCTCCGGCGGCGAGCTGGGAGCGGGGCCCGCCGCCGTCCGGGCGGAGCTGGAGCAGGCGCTCGCCGTCGCGCGCTCGCAGGGCGCCGTGGCGCTGGAGGGACGCGTGGTGGAGAGCCTCGCGGCGTGGGGAGCCTCGCGGCGTGGGGCGTAGCGCCGGCGGACGTCAACGACTCGGGGTAGGGAGTGGGTGTCCCGCGAGGAACGCTCGCGGAACGCCCGCGGGCACATACTGCCCCTCCATGATCACCGAGACAGACCTTGCAGCGATCGAGACCAGCGAGCTGCGCGCCCGGTTCCGCGGCGCGCTCCTGCACCCCGGCGAGGAGGGCTATGACGAGGCGCGCCGCGTCTGGAACGGCGCGATCGACCGCCGGCCGCTGCTGATCGCGCGCTGCGCAGGGGCCGACGACGTCGCGGCGGCGATCCGGTTCGCGCGCGAGCGCGGGCTGCCGGTCTCCGTGCGCGGCGGCGGCCATGCCGTCGCCGGCCATGCGGTCGTGGACGGCGGCGTGATGATCGACCTCTCGCTGATGAAGGCGATCCGCGTCGACCCGGCCGCCCGCACCGCGCGAGCCGCCGGCGGCGTGCTGTGGGGCGAGCTGGACCGCGCGACGCAGAATCACGGGCTCGCGACGACCGGCGGCATCATCAGCCACACCGGCATCGGCGGGCTCACGCTCGGCGGCGGCCTCGGGCACCTCATGCGCAAGCACGGGCTCACCGTCGACAACCTGCGCACGGTCGACCTCGTCACCGCCGAGGGCGAGCGCATCCGCGTGGACGCGCGCAGCGACCCCGAGCTCCTGTGGGGCCTGCGCGGCGGCGGCGGCAACTTCGGCATCGCCACCGCGCTCGAGTACGACCTCCATCCGGTCGGGCCGCTCGTGCTCGGCGGGCCGGTGTTCTGGCCGGTCACCGATGCCCCGCGCGTCCTGGCCTTCCTGCGCGACTTCGCGCCCGAGGCGCCCGAAGAGCTCGGCATCACGCTGGCGATGATGCCCGCGCCGCCGCTCCCGTTCCTGCCGGCCGAGGCGCGCGGCACGCCGGTGCTCGGGCTCGTGCTCGTGTGGGCCGGCGAGCCGGACGCGGGCGAGCGCGCGCTCGCGCCGCTTCGCCGGCTGGGCACGCCGCTGGCCGACGTGGTCCGGGTCGTGCCGTACGTGGCGCTCCAGTCGATGCTCGACGGCGGCGCGCCGCACGGCCGCCACTACTACTGGAAGTCGCACCGGCTGGCGACGCTGTCGGACGACGCGATCGACGTGCTGCTCGAGCGGCTCGTGTCCTCCACGAGCCCGTTCGCGCAGATCAACGGCTGGGCGATGGGCGGCGCCGTGGCCCGCGTGGCCGCGGACGCGACCGCGGTCGGCCCGCGCGAGGTCGGCTTCGACCTCAGCTTCGCCGTCGGCTGGCCCGCCGGCGATCCCGAGCCGGAGCGCCACCGCGCGTGGTCGCGCGCCGGCTGGGAGGCGCTGCGCGAGCACAGCGTCGGCGTGTACGCCAACTTCATCTCCGACGAGGGCGCCGCCGGCGTCGAGGCCGCCTACGGCGATCGGCTCGCGCGGCTCACGGCCCTCAAGGACCGCTGGGACCCGGACAACGTGTTCCGGCGCAACGCCAACATCCTTCCGACCACGGAGGTCTCCCGATGACCGTCCTCGTCACCGGCGCTACCGGCAACGTCGGCGCCCACGTCGTCCGCTCGCTGCTGGAGCGCGGCGCCCCGGTCCGCGCGTTCGTGCGCGACGCGGCGGCGTTCGACGACGGCGTCGACGTCGCGGTCGGCGACTTCGAGGACGCCGGCTCGCTCGCCCGGGCGATGTCCGGCGTGACCAGGGTCTTCCTGTCCTCCGCCGACGGGCCGCGCAAGGCGGACCACGAGGCGGCGGTCGTCGACGCCGCGCAGCGCCGCCGGCGTCGAGCTGATCGTCAAGGCGTCGACGATCGGCGCCGATCCCGGCTCGCCGCTCCCGGCGGCCGCATGGAACGGCCGCAGCGAGGCCCATCTCCGGGCCTCCGGCGTGCCGGCGGTCGTCCTCGCCTCCGCCTTCTACATGACCAACCTCCTCGCCGCGGCCGGCGGCCCGCTCGTCGCACCGGCCGGGAACGGCCGCGTCGCGATGATCGACCCGGCCGACGTCGGCGCCGTCGCCGCCGCCGTGCTCACCGGAGACGGCCACGCCGGACAGACGTACCGGCTCACGGGCCCCGAGGCGATCGACTACGCCACCGTCGCCGCCGCGCTCGGGGTCGAGTACGTCGACGTGCCAGAGGAGGCGGCACGCGCCGAGCTCAGCGCCGCCGGCATGCCCGACTGGCTGGTGACGCAGCTCGTCGGCGTCTTCCGGCTGATCCGTGACGACGCGATGGCGGAGACCACCGGCACCGTGCGCGAGCTCACCGGTCGCGAGCCGCGCAGCTTCGCCGCCTTCGCCCGCGAGCGGTTCGTGCGGGCAGCCGCAACGCCGTAGGCCGGTCTCCCGTACTCAGGTGGCGGCGGCCGGGTGCAAGCCTCGGTCGATGCTGTTCACTCCCCAGCTCTCTGACACCGTCAAGGGCCGCGTCATCGCGCCGGACGATCCGGACTATGACAGCGCCCGCACGGTGTTCTACGGCGGCATCGACCGCCGGCCCGCCGCCGTCGTGCGCCCGGTCGACGCGACCGACGTCGCGCGCGTCATCGCCACCGCGCGAGAGACCGGCCACGAGCTCGCGGTCCGCAGCGGCGGACACAGCCCCGCCGGCCACGGCGCCACCGACGGCGGCATCGTCATCGACCTGTCCGCCATGCGCGGGCTCCAGATCGACGCGCGGCGGCGCGTCGCCTGGGCCGACGCCGGCCTGACCGCCGGCGATTACACGATCGCCGCCGCCGAGCACGGGCTCGCCACCCCGTTCGGCGACGCCGCCACGGTCGGCATCGGCGGCATCACGCTGGCGGGCGGAGCCGGCTTCCTGGTCCGCAAGCACGGCCTGACGATCGACGACGTGCTCGCCGCGGAGATCGTCACCGCCGACGGCGAGATCCTCTACGTCGACGGCGACTCGCACCCCGACCTGTTCTGGGCGATCCGCGGCGGCGGCGGCAACTTCGGCGTCGTGACCGGCTTCCGGTTCCGGCTGCACGAGGTGCCGCAGGTCGTCGGCGGGATGCTGATCCTGCCCGCGACGGCGGAGATCGTCGAGCGCTTCGTGGCCGAGGCCGAGGCGGCGCCCGACGAGCTGTCGGCGATCGCCAACGTCATGAACGCCCCGCCGATGCCGTTCATCCCCGCGGAGCAGCACGGGCGGCCGATCGTGATGGCGCTGATGGCCTACGCCGGCGACGTGGACGCGGGCGAGCGCGCGATCGCGCCCTTCCGCGCGCTCGCCACGCCGATCGCCGACATGGTGAAGGCGATGCCGTACCCCGGCATGTACGGCCCCGAGCCCGACGACTACCACCCGACGGCGGCCGCGCACACGATGTTCATGAGCAAGGTCGACCGCACGGATGCGGAGGCGATCATGGCCGCGCTCGAGTCGGCGACGGCCGCGATGTCGGTCACCCAGCTGCGGGTGCTCGGCGGCGCGATGGCGCGCGTGCCGGTGGACGCCACCGCGTTCGCGCACCGCAAGAGCGGGCTGATGACCAACGTCGCCGCGATCTACGCGCAGCCCGAGGACCGCGAGGCGGCGGCCGAATGGGTCGGCGCCCTCGCGCGCGAGCTGTGGCAGGGCGACGACGGCGCCTACGCCGGCTTCCTCGCCGACGAGGGGCCGGAGCGCGTCCGCGCCGCCTACCCCGGCGACACGTGGGACCGGCTCGCGGCGGTGAAGCGCCGCTACGACCCGGACAACGTCTTCCGGCTCAACCAGAACGTCCCGCCCGCGTAAAGGGGGTCAGGTCTTGCAAACGGTCACGTCGTGACCGAATGCAAGACCTGACCCCGGGGTTCGTCAGTCGGCGCCCTCGAGCGCGAGCTCGGGGCGCGGCTGGCGGCGCAGGCCGCTGAGCGCCACGACCAGGCCGAGCACGGCGATCGTGAGCGCGGCGACGATCGCGGTCTGGTAGGCGCCGATGAGGTCGCCGGTGTCGGTCGAGTTGCCCGCGCGCGCGGACACGATGGCCGACACGATCGCGAGGCCGAGCGCGCCGCCGACCTGGAACGACGTCTGCACGAGCCCGGACGCCAGGCCCTGCTCGTGCGGCGCCACGCCGGCGGTCGCCTGGATGTTCAGCGTCGGGAACAGCAGCATGAAGCCGATGCCGATCAGCAGGATCGTCGGCAGGAACACGCCGACGTAGTCGGGCACGGCCTCGACACGCAATACCAGCGCGTAGCCGGCCACCGAAGCGGCCGCGCCGATCGCGAACAACCGCGGCACGCCGATCCGGTCGATGAGCGGGCCGATCCGCGGCGAGCCGACGGCCACCATCAGGCCGGCGGGGAGGAACGCGAGCGCGGTCTCGATCGGCGACCAGCCGTTCATCTGCTGGAGGTACAGCGTCATCACGAACTGGAACCCGACGTAGGACCCGAACAGCGCCATCATGCCGAGGTTCGCGCGCACCAGCGGGGCGGAGCGCAGGATCCCGAGCCGCACCAGCGGGGTCGGGGTGCGCCGCTCGATCGTGACGAACAGGCCGAGCAGCGCGACCGCGATCGCGAGCGCCGCGACCGTCTCGAGCGAGCCCCAGCCCTGCGCGGGCGCTTCGACGATCGTGCGGACGAGCAGCAGCATGCCGGCGGTCAGCGTCACCGCGCCGGGGATGTCGAACCGGCGCCGCCCGTCGGTCGCCACCAGACGGTCGCGCGGGATGAGCCGCGGCGTCAGGGCGAGCAGGACGAGCGCGACCGGGACGGGGAGCAGGAACGTCCAGCGCCAGCCGAGCTCGGTGAGCAGGCCGCCCGCGACGAGCCCGAGCGAGAAGCCGCTCGCGGCGGTCGCCGTGTAGATGCTGAGCGCGCGATTGCGCTCGGGCCCCTCGGCGAAGCGGGTCGTGATGATCGACAGGCCCGCGGGCGCGGTGAACGCGGCCGCGGCGCCCTTCAGGAACCGAGCGATGACGAGGAGCGTGCCGTCGTTCACGAGGCCGCCGACCGCCGAGGCGACGGTGAAGACCGCGAGCCCGGCGAGCAGCACGCGACGCCGGCCGAGCAGGTCGGCGGCGCGGCCGCCGAGGAGCAGGAAGCCGCCGTAGCCGAGGATGTAGCCGGAGACGACCCACTGGAGCTGCGAGGTCGTCAGGCCGAGGTCGGAGTCGATCGACGGCAGCGCCATGCCGACCATCGACACGTCGAGGCCGTCGAGGAAGACGATGCCGCAGAGAACGGCCATCAGCCCCCAGATCGACGCGTCCCACTTCGGCGTGGATGAGGAGGTTGGGGAGGGATGGGTCATTCGACCGAGACTACATGCTTACGCATTCATTGCAAGTGCATTTGATGTAATTGCAATCTATGCATGCGCCCGGTATACTGCGGCGCCGTGTTCACCGCGCCCGCCGTCACCGGCGAGCAGCTCGTCGACGCATGGCGAGCGCTGCTCGATTCGCACGCCCGCACGCACGGGGCGCTGGAGCGCGCGCTCAAGCCGTATGAGCTCGGGGTCAGCGAGTTCGAGATCCTCGAGCGCCTCGCCGGCGCCAACGGCGAGCAGCGCATGCAGGAGATCGGCGAGGCCGTGCACCTGAGCCAGAGCGCGCTGTCGCGGACGGTCGCCCGGCTCGAGGACGACGGGCTCGCCACGCGCGGCATGTGCCCCGAGGACCGCCGCGGCGTCTACGTCTCCATCACCGACGCCGGCCGCGAGCGCTACGAGCAGGCCCGCCCGGCGCACCGCGCGGCGCTCGCGGACGCGCTCGGCGCGTAGCTAGTCCACGAGCGCGGAGGCCGCCTCGCGGGCGAGCTCACCGGCGGTCGCCTGCCGCTCCTCCGGGCGCTTGGCCATCGCGCGGGCGACGACGTCGCCGAGCGCGCGCGGCAGCTCCGGGCGCACGGCGAGCAGGTCCGGCGGCGGGTCGTGGACGTGCGCCCACATCTTCTCGAGGTCGTTCGGCCGCGCGAACGGGACGGCGCCCGTGACGGTCTGGAACAGCATGCAGCCGAGCGCGTAGACGTCCGCGCGCCCGTCGAGCTCCGTGCCCTGCGCCTGCTCCGGGGCGATGTAGTCCGCGGTCCCGATCGCGAGCCCGGTGCCCGTGAGGTCGGCGGCGACGGCCCGCTCCTTGGTGAGGCCGAAGTCGGTGAGGAACGCCTTCTCCACGCCGCCGCGCGACGCGATCAGCACGTTCGCCGGCTTGACGTCGCGGTGCACGAGGCCGTGCGCGTGCGCCTCGTCGAGCGCGCCGGCGACGTGCGAGACGAGCCGGATCGCGCGCGCCGGCTCGAGCTGCTGCTCCTGGCGCAGCAGCGCCCGCAGGTCGGTGCCGTGGACGTAGCGCATCGTCACGTACAGCAGGCCGCCCTCCTGGCCCGCGTGGTAGACCTCGACGGCGTGCGGGTGGTCGATCGCGGCGGCCAACCGGCACTCCTGCTCGAAACGCGCACGGAACACCGGGTCGCGCGCCAGCGCCGGCGCGATCAGCTTGAGCGCGACGCGGCGGTGCAGGACGAGGTCGGTCGCCTGGTACACGACCCCCATCCCTCCCCGGCCGGCGACGGCGTCGATCCGGTGGCCGGCGAACTTCGCGCCGATCGCGAGGTCGCCCGTCGGCGTCTCGTGCGCCGTCGCCGGCACCGGCCGCGGCGGCGTGGTGGCCATCCGCGCGCCGAGCCCGGGATCGAGGTAGTGGCGGCCGGCCAGCGCGGCGCGGACGGCGGCGACGAGTTGCGCGTCGGCGGCGTCCTTGAGCACGTACGCGCTCGCGCCGGCGGACAGCGCGTCGCGCGCGTAGCCGGCGTCGTCGTGCATCGTCAGCATGACGACGGCCACGCCCGGCGACGCCTCGATGATGTCCGGGATCCGGTCGATGCTCGGCGTGCCCGGCATGTTGAGGTCGAGCAGCACCACGCTGGGCTTGTGCGCGCGCGTCAAGTCCACTGCGCTGTCCGCGTCGCCCGCCTCGGCGACCACCGCGAAGCCCTCCTCGGCCTCCAGCAGGTGCCGGAGCCCGCTGCGGACCAGCGCATGGTCGTCGGCGAGCACGATCGTGATCAGACCGTCCGGCTCCGCCACTGTCGGCCGAACTCTAGTTGCCGCGGCGGTCAGCGATCGAGCGCGGGGAACGGGCGAGGCGGGCCGGTCGTCCGCACACGTACGCGCGCGTCCACACAGGCGGCCCCGCCGGGGGTGACGAGCAGGGGGTCGCAGTCGATCTCCACGACCTCCGGATGGGCTGCGGCGAGCGCCGAGATCCGCACGAGCACGTCCTCGAGCGCGGCCACGTCGGCCTTCGGCGCGCCGCGGTAGCCGTCCAGCACTCCGAACGCGCGCAGGGAGCGCACCAGCTCGTGGGCGTCATGGCGGCCGAGCGGCGCGAGCCGCACCGCCACGTCTCCGAGCAGCTCGACCGTCCGCCCGCCGAGGCCGCACGCGACGACGGGGCCGAGGTCCGGGTCGGCGAGCACGCCGGCCACCATCTCGACCTCGTCCTCGTCGCTCCCGCCCTTGGTCGGAATGCCGTACGCGCCCAGCAGCGCGTCGGTCTCCTCGGACGAGAGCAGGGTCTCGCCGCGGACCAGCGCGGCCGCGAGCACGGCGGCCGCCGCATCGGGATCGACGCCTTCGAGGCCGGCCGGATCGTCCTCCGGCCGCGCGCGCCGGCGCGCGTAGCGGCCGACGCGCCCGAGCGCCCGCGCCGCCTCGACGGGGCTCCGGTACAGCGGCACGTGCGCGCCGCGGGCGGCGGCGGCCAGCTCCGCCTCGGTGAGCGCCATGAACGCGCCCGCCACCGTCGTCTTCCCCGTGTCCGCGTCGCGCAGCGCGCCCGCCACCAGGTCCTCACTGCCGCTCCCCGCCGTCGGGACGTAGACCGCGACGATCGCGTCGACCTCGGGCGCGATCCGCTCGAGCGCGGCGGCGTAGTCGGCGGGCGTCGCCGCGCCGCCGAGGTCGACCGGCGGGTCGGGGCGGAGGCCGGCCGCCGCGCACGCGTCCGCGCACGAGATCGCGGGGCCGCGGCCGTTGGAGACGATCCCGACGCGGTCGCCGGCGGGCAGCGGCTGCGACGCCAGCAGCGCCGCGACGTCGAGCTGCTCGAAGATCGTGTCGGTCCGGATCACGCCCGCGTGCTCGAACAGGGCGTCGACCGTGACGTCGGAGGCGCCGAGCAGCTCGCGCATGCGCGACGACGGGGCCGCCTCCCCTGCCGCCGGCCGGCCGCTCTTGACCGCCACGATCGGCTTCGACGCGCCGACGCGGCGGGCGATCGTCCCGAACCGGCGCGGGTTCCCGAACGACTCCAGGTAGAGCAGGATCACGCGCGTCGCCTCGTCGCCCTCCCAGTACTGGAGGAAGTCGTTGCCGGACAGGTCCGCCTTGTCGCCGGTCGACACGAACGAGGACAGCCCGATGCCGCGGGCGGCCGCAGCGGCGATCGACGCGACGCCGATCGCCCCGCTCTGCGACGCGAGCGCGACCGGCCCGGCGGCCGGCGCCACCGGCGCGGCGGTCGCGTTCAGCCGCAGCGCCGGGTCCGTGTTGAGGACGCCGAGCGAGCTCGGGCCGACGAGCCGCATGCCGCTCCGGCGGCAGACCGCGAGCAGCTGCGCGAGCCGCGCCCGCCCCTCGTCGCCGCCGTCGAGGAAGCCGCCGGACAGGACGACGAGCGAGCGCACACCCGCCTCGCCGCAGACCCGCGCCTGCTCGAGGACCTCGTCGGGCGCCACCGCGAGCAGCGCGAGGTCGACGGCCGGCAACTCGCGGCCGGCGGTCGCCGGCGACGTCACGACGACGTTCAGGTCGCCGGTGTAGCCGGTGTCGCGCAGGTTGCGCATCACGGTCGCGCCGGCGGCCGTCCCGCCCGAGGTCAGCAGCGCCAGCGAGGCGGGCCGCAGCACGTGCGCGACCGCCGCCGCGGCCGCCGCGCGTCCGCGATCCTCGAACCGCAGCCGCGCCTCCTCGCCCAGGGCCGCCGGCATCACGACCTCCAGCTCGCCCGCGGTCGCGCGCACCTCGACGGGGAAGCCGGACTCACGGAACACGCCGACCATGCGCTTGTTCGACGGGTGGACGTAGGCGACGAAGGTGCCCACGCCGTCGGCCTGCGCCGCGCCGGCGAGGTGGGCGAGCAGGATCGTCGCGATCCCGCGGCCGTGCCACGCGTCGGCGACCTCGAACGCCACCTCGGCGCGGTCCGCGGTCTCGCGCGCGTAGGTGGCGTGGGCGACGATCCGCTCCGGCGAGCCGGCGGTGACGACGAGCCCCGCGCCGTCGCCCGGCTCGGCGGCGGAGGCGGCCGCCTTGTCGAGGTTCACGCCGGCCGACAGGAAGCGCAGCCAGCGCGAGTCCTCCGACATCTCGGCCAGCAGCGTCTTCAGCCCTTCGAGGTCGCCGGGCTCGACGGGCCGCACGCGCACGGTCGAGCCGTCGCGCAGCGCGACGTCGACGGGCTGGATCGCGGACGCCGGCACGGGCTACCCGGTCGGCGCGCTCGCGTGCGCGCGGCGGCCCGCCGGCCCACCGTCCCCGCCTCGGGCGCGCAGGACGCCCGCCTCCCACGCCTCGCGCTCGAGCGCCTCGCGGTGCTCGGGATCGGCGACCGCGATCAGCGCCCGCGCGCGCTCCGCGATCGAGCGGCCGCGCAGGTGCGCGATGCCGTGCTCGGTGACGACGTTGTCGACGGTGTTCTTGAGCGTGGTCACGACCGACCCCTCCGTCAGCCGCACGCGGATCCGGCTGCGGCCCTTGCTCGTCGTGGAGTGCAGGACGATGAACGCCTGGCCGCCGCGCGAGTACATCGCGCCGCGCGCGAAGTCGGCCTGGCCGCCGCTCGAGGACCAGTAGCGCCCGGCGATCGTCTCGGACGCGCACTGCCCGTAGAGGTCGACCTCCGTGGTCGCGTTGATCGAGATGAAGTCGTCCTCGCGCGCGATCCGGCGCGGGTCGTTGACGAGGTCGACCGGCAGCAGCTCGACGGCGCCGTTGTCGTGCAGCCAGTCGTAGAGCCGCTGGGTGCCGAGGCAGAACGTCGCCTCGACCTTGTTGCGCCGCAGCTGCTTGCGCACGCCGGTCGCGACGCCGCGCTCGACCAGGTCGACGATGCCGTCGGCCAGCAGCTCGGTGTGGATGCCGAGGTCGCGGTGGTCGCGCAGGCCCTCGAGCACGGCGTTGGGCACGCCGCCGATCCCCACCTGGAGCGTCGCGCCGTCGGGGATGCGCTCGACGATCGAGGCGGCGATCTTGCGGTCGCGCGCGTCCGGCTCGGCGGGCGGGACCTCCACCAGCGCGCGGTCGGCCTCGCAGTAGCCGAGCAGCTGCGAGGCGTGGACCTGGTTGAGGCCGAACGTGCGCGGCATGCGGTGGTTGACCTCGAGGAAGAACGGCACCTTCCCGATCAGCGCGGCCACGTAGTCGGCGTTGGTGCCGAGCGAGAAGTAGCCCGCGCGGTCCGGCGGGCTCGCCGCCGCGAGCACGATCGGCCGGCGCGTGCTCGCCTCGAGCAGCCGCGGCATCTCCGAGAAGTGGTTGGGCACGAGATCGCAGCCGCCCTCCCAGTACGCCTTGCGCGTCGCGCCGGACAGGAAGTAGGCGACGTGGCGCATGCGGTCGCCGTAGGCGCCGTGGATGTAGGGCCGCTCGTGCAGGGCGTGCATCTGGTGGACGCGGACGCCGTCCAGGCGCTCGTTCTCGCGCTCGAGGACGTCCAGGAGGCCGACCGGCTCGCCGTTGGCCAGCGGGAGGATCACGTCGGCGCCCGGGCCGACGTGGGCCAGCACGTCCTCGGGACGGCCGGCCGTGGGCAGCGCGCGCGGCATGCCGAAGGATGCCGCACAATCGTCGGGTGCACGATCTGGTCAAGCGACCCGCGACGTGGATGGCGAACGCGGTCCGCTCCGGCGATCAACGCGATCGTGCTGCCGCGGCTCGACGAGGCGCTCGAGGAGGCGCGCGCGGCTGACGCGGCGCGTGCGCCGGCCGGCGCCATCCTGCTCGGCAAGACGAACCTGCCGGAGTTCAGCTTCGTTCTGGGACTCGGCCAACCTCGTGTACGGTGCCCTTGTAGCGCGGGGTGAAGGGCTGAAGCATGCGCTCGACCGTCCTGACGACGGTAGACGTACGACGTTGCACAGTCAGCCGCCTCCGGGCCCCGCAGCGGCCCCGCTCAAAAGACGGGACCGGCCCCGCAGTCGATCCCGTTGGCCTCAAGGGTGCGTTACCTCGTCGCGCTAGGCGCATGTCGGCGTAGAACCGCTCTCGGGCCGGAATTGTTGGCCGCAGGGCCAGCCTCGAACTCCACCCTACTCTCAATCGGGTCACGGCGCGAGCGACTTCGCTCCGATCCGGGCCGAACGCTCCCAAGGAACTACAGCTAGTCCCGGTAACGACGCGCGTAGGATGCCCACGATGACCGAGCTGCTCGTCGGGACGAAGAAGGGCCTGTTCGTACTCGAGGGGGAGCCGGGCGCGCCGTTCGAGGTGACGGCTCGGGCGTTCGCGGGCGACCCGGTCGAGTACGCGCTCCGCGATCCGCGTTCGGGACGCGTGCACGCGTCGGTGACCTCGCCCTTCTACGGGCCGAAGATCTTCTATACGGACGACCTCGCGACGGATTGGGAGCAGGCGGCCGGCGTCTCGCTGCCAGGGCCCGACGCCGTGCTCGAGCGGATCTGGGTGATCGTGACCGCCGAGGCCGACGGCGCGCTCTACGCCGGCGGGGATCCGGGCGTGCTGTTCGAGAGCCGCGACGGCGGCGCGAGCTGGCAGCTCAACCGTGCGCTCTGGAAGCACCCGACCAGGCCGAAGTGGCAACCCGGCGCCGGCGGGCTCTGCCTGCACTCGATCGCGACCTGGCCCGGTGAGCCCGAGCGGCTCGCGGTGGGCATCTCCGCGGCCGGCGTGTGGCTGACCGACGACGGGGGCGACACCTGGCGGAGCGGCAACGTGGGCATCGTCCCGCGGTATCTGCCCGAAGACGTGCCGGAGGACGAGATCGGTCTCTGCGTACACCGCCTGCAGCGCGCGCCGACGCAGCCGGAGCGGATCTTCATGCAGTTCCACGGCGGCGTCTATCGCTCCGACGACGCGGGCGAGTCGTGGCACGACATCGCTCGCGGCCTGCCGTCGGACTTCGGTTTCCCGCTCGCGCTCGACCCCGCCGACCCAGCCAGCGCGTACGTGATCCCGCTTGTGGCCGACACCGACCGCGTAACGCCCGAGGGCCGCGTGCGGGTGTACGAGACGCGCGACGCGGGCGCGAGCTGGTCGCCGCGCGGCGACGGCCTCCCGGCCGAGAACGCCTACCTCACGGTCCTTCGCGAGGCATTCGACTGGCTCGGCGAGAGCACCGCCCTCGAGCTCTACTTCGGCGCGACCTCGGGAACCGTCTTCGGGTCGGGCGACGCGGGGACGAGCTGGTTCGAGGTGGCGACGAACCTCCCGCCCGTCCACTCGATCGCCGCTCCCGGGACTCAGGCGGGCTCGACCGGGATCTCGACGGTGATGGTGGTTCCGCCGCCGGGGGGTGAGTCGAGCTCGAGGTGACCGTCGAGTGCGTCGACGCGGTCGCGGAGACCGCGAAGGCCGCTTCCCGTCGACAGCTCCGCGCCGCCCACGCCGTCGTCGCGAACCTGCAGTCGGAGGCAGTGGTCCTCGAGTGAGAGGTCCACGAACGCCTCACTGGCGCTCGCGTACTTGGCCACGTTGGTCAGCGCCTCGGCGGTGACGAAGTAGGCGCACGCCTCGACCCTCTGGCTCAGCCGGTCAGCGGGCACGCCGCTGATCTGCACCGGCACGGGAGCGCGCGTGGCGAGTGCCTCCAGCGCCGCGCCGAGCCCGCGGTCGTTGAGAAGCGCCGGGTGGATGCCCCGCGCCAGCTCGCGCAGCTCCTGGATGGCGAGTTGGGCCTCCTCCCGCGCCTGGGCCACCAGCTCGGCCGCGCCCCCGGGATCGGTTGCGATCCGTGACTGGGCGAGGCGGAGGGTGAGGGTGACGGCGACCAGCCGCTGTTGGGCGCCGTCGTGGAGATCACGCTCGATCCGCCGGCGCTCTTCGTCGGCCGCGGTGAGGATGCGCTGCCGGGCGTCGCGCAGGTCATCGACCCGAGTGCGCAGCGCGCGCGCACGCTGGGTCTCGCGGGACTCGCCGGGGAAGCGGACCTGGGGCATCGAATCTGGAGCCTACCCGCCGGTCCGATCCGGTCCATGCGGCGCCGGCGCACGGCCGCGGCGTTCGCCGTCGAGTCGCCGGGGCCACGGCCCCCCGCACACCATGGGCCCGCCCTCATGCGTCCGGACCTTCCCGGGCACGGGGAGCATCTCAGCGCATGATGCACTCGCCCGCCACGGCGTCCGCCACGGCTGCGACGAACGCGTCGAACGAGCGGCTGCCGGGATCCCGGTGGACGATCGCGTCGAACAGGCGCCCGAAGGACCGCTTCATAGCGGCGTCGAGCTGGCGGCGGTCCTCGAGCCGGCGCGCGAGCCGCCAGCGAACGCGGCTGGCGTAGCGCCAGTACAGCTCCGAGTGCGCATCGTCGTCGCCGTCGACGATCAGCCCGAGCAGCGCGTCGAGCGGGGTGTCCTGTAGCCGGCGGCGAACCGGCCGCAGCCGTTGCTCCCAGCGCAGTTCCCCCGCGCGAGCCGCAAGCGCGGGAGGAAGAGCGGCCGCAAGGTCCCGCGGCACCACCGGGCGGCGCCGGTCGCTCTTCGCACGCCCGTCGTCGATCGCGGCCGAGTCGGACTCTGACGGCTGCGTGGTCTTGCGCCGATCGGCGATGACCTTGACGTCGGGATCGCAGCGGTAGTGGGCGCGCAGCGGTGCGAGCAGCTCCTCCGCCAGCGCCTCGGGCACCAGGCAGTAGACGGAGGTGTGCAGAAGACGGCTCCGCTCGCCGGGCTGCGGTTCCACTACTGAGGCGTCGTACGCGTCCTGGGCCACTGCGAGAAGTGCGGGCTGGCGCGCGCTGCCGACCGCCGTGGCGCTGCGCCGGCTCAACCCCCGCGCCCACCGGACGCCGTGCCAGCCGCGTGCGACGAAGCCCGTGAGCAGCACGACGTTCAGCCCGCCCCAGTAGACGGCGCCGGCGAGCAGGCTGGCGCTCGGCAGCGCCCCGTGTCGCAGGGCGTAGATCCCGACGAACACGACCAGCAGACGATGGTGTGCGGCACGGTCTGGCGCCAGTGCCACCGCAGGTCGTGCTCCTTGCGGGTCACCCTGTACACGGGCTTGCGGTGCCGGCCGCCGAGCACCGCCAGCACGCACGGCCTTGGTGTAGATCGGGGCCATCCCGGTCCACATGCATCCGCACCTGCCACAGGGTGCGCACGCGCTTGCGCTGGCGCTTGCGGCGGTCGTTGTACGGATGGTTGATGACCAGCAGCCAGAGCTCGTTGGCGAACACGAACGGCAGGATGCCAGCAGCGTCGCCGATCCCGTCGTGCGTTCACCGGCGCCCTGCCGAGCAGCGACGCAGACGATGCACCAGAAGTAGACCAGCACCGAGAAGGACGTGAGGTAGTACAGCGAGCATCTCGGCGAAGTGGGCCCGCTGGCGCAGGGTCAGGCCCCGGAGGTCGCCCCACAGCATCAGCCGAACCGTGTCGAGCGCCCACGTGCCGCGCTGCTTGTAGACGTTGGGGAGGTCCTCCGGCGCGTGCTGGCCGACCGCGCCGACGATCGGCAGGTACATGCCCGCGCCAGCCGCGGCGCAGCGCCTCGACGCCGGACTGCAGGTCCTCGACGAGGTTCCACGTCGGGAAGTCGCCGATGTCGCGCAGCGCCGCTCCGCCGCCACACGACTCCCGAGCCGCACGGGAACACGGCGTTGGCCGCGTTCCGGGCCAGCATCTGGCCGCGGTAGAACATCGCTTCCCGGTTGTTGAACGGGTCGCCGGCGCTGACCTGGGCCTCCTTGATCGTCTGCACGTACGCCGAGCCGTCGATCGACCTCGAGCTGCCCGACGACCTCGCGCAGGAAGCCGCTCGAGCCGACCTCGTCGTCGGCGTCGCGGGTCTCGATGTAGGCGATCTCGGGGAACTCCGTGTCGAGCAGCGCCACGGCAGAGTTCAGGTTGCCCGCCTTGGCCGCGCCGTCGCGGCCGGGCGCGTCGCGGGGCGGCGGCGAGTGGTAGATGCACCGGGCAGCCCGCCACTGCGGCGTGGAGCTCGGCGTCGTGGCCGTCGTCGGACACGACGACGGTCAGCCGCTCCTCCGGCCAGTCCTGCTCGCAGTACCGAGACCACGGTGCGCAGCACCATCGCCACGGCCTCGCCGCACGTGGGGATGATCACCGCGACGTGCGGCTCGCGACCCGCGGGGAGCGGCCGGCGGTCGGAACGCGTGCGGTGCCAGGCGTTCGACACCGTCAGCAGCAGCGTACACCACGCGAGACACGTTGGCCGCCAGCGAACGGCCACGCCACCCACGGCGCGTCATGGTTGAGCTTGGCGATCATCCACGGCACGTACAGCAGGTGGTCGCCACCAGCAGCAGCCCGGCCGCGCGGCACCCGCCGGTGATCGCGCACGGGCGGGTAGTCGTCGCCGAACGCGCGCGCGGCCTTCGCGATCGGCGACGAAGGCGCAGGAGCGGGCCGGGATGCGAGATCCTCGGCGGACGGGGCGATCCATTGTCCCGGCATGATGGGTTCCACATCTTCTCATCGGCTCGCTGGAGCTTTCTGGGCTCGCGTGGACGAATGGGCTAGGCGCCGCCCGAGGCGGGAGCGGCCTACGCTTGCGGGCGATGCGCCGCCTGCTCGCGCTGCTCGCTCCGCTCGCCGGCATCTACGTCCTGGTCGTGCGCGGCGCGCTGACGCTGATCTCGGCATCGGCCGCCCACGCGTCCGCTTGGGTCCGCTCCACGCGCACGATCGCCGGCCCCCCGGAGACCGTCTTCGACGTGATCGCGGGGCCGTACCTCGGGCGCACGCCCCCGCGCGATGCAGGACAAGCTCCAGGTCTGGGAGCGCAGCAGCGACATGGCGCTCGCCGCGCACTTCACGACCGCCGGCCGGCTCACCACACCACGGTCGAGACCGTGCGCTTCGAGCATCCGCACCCAGATCTCGTTCCGCCTGCTGCGCGGGCCCGTTCCGCACGTCGCTGAGACATATGAGCTGCGTGAACTGCCGGAGGGCACGCGATTCGTCCATTCCGGGGAGATGGGAACCGACTTCTGGGCGCTTGGGCGCGTGGTGGGGCAACCGTGTGGCCGCGCCGTGGGAGCGGGCGGTGGCGGCCTCGCTCGACGCGATCCAGGCCGAGAGCGAGCGCCGT